>NZ_JAALDK010000001.1:2662500-3993750 GCF_013366925.1 Paraburkholderia youngii | reverse complement strand
TCGCGCGGGCATCGCGTGACGGTGTTCGAGGCCAGCGACACGCTCGGCGGCCAGTTCAATCTCGCGATGCGCGTGCCGGGCAAGGAAGAGTTCAGCGAAACGATCCGCTACTTCCGCAGCCAGTTGCAACGCCATCGCGTCGAGGTGCGGCTCGGCACGCGCGTCGATGCCGCGCTGCTCGCCGCAGGCGCCTACGACGACGTGATCGTCGCGACCGGCATCGTGCCGCGGCGGCCGGCGATTGCCGGCATCGACGGGTCCAACGTGCTGTCGTATGTGGACGTGCTGCGCGGTGCGCCGGTCGGCGCGCGCGTCGCGGTGATCGGCGCGGGCGGGATCGGCTTCGACGTCAGCGAGTTTCTGCTGCATCGCGCGGGCGAGCCGCTGCCGGTGCCGCGCGATACGTGGCTCGACGAATGGGGCGTCGACCTCGCGGTGCGCGAGCGCGGCGGCCTGAAGCCGCCCGTTGCCGCGCAACCGGCGCGGCAGATCTGGCTATTGCAGCGCAAGGCCGGCAAGCTCGGCGCGGGGCTCGGCAAGACGTCGGGCTGGGTGCATCGCGCGGCGCTCGCGAGGAACGGCGTGCAGATGCTAAGCGGCGTCGAATATCGGGAGATCAGCGCGCGCGGTCTAAGGATCGCGCGAGACGGTGCCGACGAATGGCTCGACGTCGATACGATCGTCGTGTGCGCGGGGCAGGAATCGTTGCGCGAGCTGTTGCCGCCGACCGTCGATGGCAAGCACGGCAGCGGCGGCCCGCGTTTTCATGTAATCGGCGGCGCGAAGCTCGCCACCGAGCTCGATGCGAAGCGCGCGATCCGCGAGGGCGCGGAGCTGGCGGCGGCGCTTTGACAACGGCGGCGCGGTTCGACGAGAACCGACCGCGCTCAGGCGCTGCCCTTCTTCTGGTAATCGAACCAGAACGACAAGCCGACGCTGCTCAGGATCACGATCGTCGCGATCACCGTCGAGCGTGTGACCGGCTCGCCGAGCAGCAGCGCACCCAATGCAACCGCGACGATCGGATTCACGTACATGCAGCTGCTCGCGATGATCGGGCTCGTGTGGCGAATCAGATAACCGTACGCGACGAACGCGGCCATCGTGCCGATCAGCATCAGATACAGGAACGCGACGAGCGGCAGGAAATGCAGCTCGAGCATCCGCTCGCCCGCCGCCCACGCGACCAGCGTCGAGATCGCGCCGCCGAGGCCGATTTGCAGCGAGGTCGATAGAAACAGGTCCGACGGCAGCTTCAACACCCCGGCCAGATGCGCGCCGCCGGCCCAGAACAGCGCGCCGCACAGAATCGCGAGACTGCCTGCCACCGAGCCCGGCGTGCTGTCGCCGTGACTCAGAATCACGATGCCGGCGAGCCCGAGCCCGACCGCGAACCATTCGCCGCGGCCGATCTTCTGTCCGGCGACGGCCGCGATCACGGTCGCGAACAGCGGCACGGTCGCGACCATCACGGCCGCGGTGCCGGTGCCGACCGTGCGCATGCCGTACGCGAGCATGCCGCTCGACAGACCCACCAGCATCGTGCCGACGAGGCCCGCGTTGCGAATTTCGGCGACGCTCGGCCAGACCGGCTTGCGGCGCGCGGCGAACACGAACAGACCGATGCCGGCGAACAGGTTGCGCAAGCCCGACATCAGCAGCGGCGGGAACGAGCCGAGCGCGACGTGCACGGCGAGATAGGTCGAGCCCCACACCAGATAAACGACGGCAAGCGCGAGCGCGACCCTCCCTTTGCGCGACTGCGGCAGACGCAGCGGCCAGCCAGACGGAGAAAAAACCGAGCGTTGCAGCGACATGCGTTCAGCCCGCCGTCGCCACTCGACCCGCGCGCTGCGCTCGATGCCCGCGAGGCGCCGCGCCTGCGTCGATGCCTTTCGGACGGGATGGCGGGCACCGCATCGGCGATGCGGTCTGACGGGTGAGGCTGGCGGACATGTCGGTGGAACAGTAAGACGATGGGCGGCGCAGGAAGCGCCAGAAACGGCTGTGGCGGCGGAATCGGTCAAAACGACCCCATGCAACGCGGCCGCGATGCGCGGCGACGCCGCGGGCGAAAGCCACGGCGCGCAACGCATTATGCAGTAAGCGCCGAGTGCGCCGCGCGACAGAATCGTAACTTTTTGGTGTTCCCGCAACAGAAAAGCCGGGGACGCATCCCCGGCTTGCATTCGGTGTCGAATCCGTTCGATGCTCCGCGCATCGGCAGGATCGCTAAGCACCCTGGCGCCGACTCAGTTGCCCATCGCGCCCGACGCCTCGTGCTTCATGCCCATCGCGCCGCCGCCCTTTTTCATCGAATCGTGTTTCATTGCGTCCTTTTTCATGCTGTCCTTCGACATGCTGTCTTTGGACATCGAATCTTTCGACATCGCGTCTTTCGACATCGCATCGTTCGACATCGCGCCGCTTGCCTGCGCGAATGCGGCGCCGCCGCTTGCCAGCATCAGCAGTGCGATCGTGGTGATTGCAATCTTCTTCATGGGATGACTCCGTTGGTGGTGGATGAATCGAAACCGGCCCGTGCCGGCGTGCTTCCGAAGCCGCTGCCGCAAGCGCGCGTGCGCCCGCATGCGTCAGGAGCCTCCGAACCAGTTGTAGCCCTGGTCGACCCAATAGCCGCCGGGATACGTATTGGTGACGAATATCTCGACGATGTGCTTCGGATTCTTGTAGCCGAGCTTGGTCGGCATGCGCAGCTTCATCGGGTAGCCGTATTTCGCGGGTAGTCGCTCGCCGTCGTAAGAAAACGTCAGCAGCGTTTGCGGATGTAATGCGGTCGGCATGTCGATGCTTTCGTAGTAGTCGTCCGCGCATTTGAAGCCGACGTACTTCGCCGTCGTATCCGCGCCGACACGCCGCAGAAAATCGCCGAAGGGCGTGCCGCCCCAGCGGCCGATCGCGCTCCAGCCTTCGACGCAGATATGCCGCGTGATCTGCTCGGCATGCGGCAGCGCGTACAGTTCGGGCAGCGTCCACACGCGCTTGCCGGTCACGAGCCCGCTCAGCTTCAGCTGATAATCGGAGCCGTCGACGTGCGGCACGTCGTCGATGCCGTAGTACGCGTTGAAGGGAAACGGTCGCGTGATCTGCGCTTCCGTGTAGGTCGGCGCGAGCTGCTTGGGGTCGAACAGCGCGGCCTGGGCGCGATCGTTCAGCCGCGACACGGCGGTGAGGAAGCGGTTCACGGAAGCGTCGTCGGTCAGCGAGCAGCCGCTCAGCATCGATAGACCGCCGAGCGTCAATAGCTGCTTGCCGAACAGGCGGCGCGACGGCATCGCGAGTTCGCGCTTCACATCGAGCAGGATCGATGCGCGGTCGAGCGTGTGGCCAACACGCTGCGTGGGTTGGTCTGCTGGTTTGTCGATCGGCTTGTTCATGATTCGGTATCCATAGGGGGTTCGGGTGGCGCGTCGATGAGCGTGAATATCGGGATGGCCGTGAGCAGCCGCGGCTCAACGTCCGCGCAGCATCGCGAGCAACGACCGCGGCACGAGCGCGACCATCGCCAGATGCACCGCAAGAAACGCGGCCAGCAGCGACATCGCGGTGAAGTGCACGACGCGTGCGTTGTCGTAGCCGCCCATCAGGTCACGCAGCAGCGGAAACTGCACCGACTTCCAGATCGCGAGCCCCGAGAGCACCAGCACGATCAGATCGGCGATCGCGAACAGGTAGGCGAATTTCTGCACCGCGTTATAGACGCGCAGATCGTCGTGCGACAGCTTCCCGCGCAACGCGGCGATGAAATCGCGCAGCACCGCGCGCGGCGTCAGCGGCAGGAACTTGCGCACGAAACGCCCGCTCGCGAGATTCAGCGCGATATACACGAGGCCGTTGAACACCAGCAGCCACATCGCCGCGAAGTGCCATTGCAGCGCGCCGCCGAGCCAGCCGCCCAGCGTGATCGCGGTCGGAAAGCTGAACGCCGGGAAGATCGGCGACGCGTCGTAGATGCGCCAGCCCGACAGCATCATCACGATCGCCGCGAGCGCGTTCAGCCAATGCGTGATGCGCAGCCACAGCGGGTGAATGACGCCGCGCTTGGGTGCGGCTGGCGCGGAGGGCGCGCCGGGGCGCAAGGCGTGCGGTGTGGGTGTGGACATGGCGGCTCTCCTCGGGCAGCGGTAGAGAATGCGGCGCGTGCGATGTCGATCAACGGCACGCGGGAAGATCGGCCGCTTGCAGCACGTCGCCGCTCGCGTCGTTTTCGACGAACGCGACCACGCCGAAGCGGTCGGCGGCGTTGTCGATCGGATCGGCTTTCGCGTCGACGCTCGCTTCGCGTAGATCGATGTCCTGACGAATCCGCGCGTGACCGGCGACGAGTGGCACGGGCCCGAACCAGGCACGGACGACCCGTTCGTGATGCAGCGTCGCGCCGCGGTTTTCGCCCGCGCCGACCTGCGTCGTCAGCGCGTTCTCGTAGACCGCAACATAGGCGCTCGACGGACCCGTGATGGCGGCGGCCGTCGTGCTGAACTGCGCATCGACATCGAACGCGCCGGGCGCACGCGGGCTCAGCGCGAGCGCGACATTGGCCTGCGCGGGTGCGGCGACGAGTTCGTCGATGCGGCGCTCGAAACTGTCGCGTTGCGACCAGTCGCGCAACTCGCGGCCCGCGACGAACACTTCCGGCGTATAGATCGTGTGCGCACCCGCGAGATGCGTCAGCGTCTCCTGACGTTCGGTGAAGCGATGCTGGGAAAACCGGTCGCTCCAGCCGAGGCTGTTCCAGTAGTCGACGTGCAGTGCGAGCGGCACGATGCCGTGGGCGACGCCGTTGCTTTTCCATTGACCGAGCCAACGGTCGGCGGGCGGGCAGCTATCGCAGCCCTCGCTGCTGTACAGCTCGACGAGCGCTAACCGGTGCGCGGGGCTGTGCGTCGCGCATAGGGGCCCGGCCGCATCGGCCGCACGGATGCCCGAAGCGCTCAGCACAACGAGCGCGAGGCCGGCGGCGGCCCTGGAAAAAGTCGCAAAGCGCTGAAGTAGCGAGCGATTGTGCGCGGTCGACATGACGTGCTCCGATCGTAATCTGCACGTTTGTCGAACCGCGCGGCCGGTTATGACAAGCCTCTTTTAATTTTTTTCCGGCATGGGTAGCGAGCCAAGGCTCGCCGCGACTCAGTCGTAACTAACCACTACCGTCACGCGCGTGTCCGTAACGGTGCGCCGCGCGTTCAGCGACAGCACCCCGCCCGCGCGATCGACCGCGTAGTGGCCGTCGCGGGCCACCACGCCGTGCCCGGCGCCATCGACGAAACGCGCTGCCACCCGATCGCGCGACTGCGTGCCGCCGTTCACTTCGAGCGCGACATCGGCCCCGCTGACGACGCCCGGCGGCGCGCTGAACGTCACCGTGCGCGAGAAGCGCTGACCGGCCACGCTCGCGCTATCGACGGCGATGCCAGTGGGCGCCGTATCCGCGCTGATCTGCAGCGGCGGTGCGACGATCATCCCCACGAACCGGATCACGCCGCCCGTCACCGCCGATGCCGCCGGCGCCGCCAGCGGCGCGGCAAGCAATGCCACCACCGCGGCTGTGCGACCGAACGTTCGCCACCGCATTGTTTCCGCTTTCATGTGCACCTCTCTGTCAATCGGCGCGAGTCGCGTCGCGCCATTCACGCGCCATCCCGCGAATCGCTTCGCTGGAGTGCGGCCTTCGCTGCACTTTGTTTAACGGCAATCCTTTGACTGGCTTGAACGCAATGCGGATCACGTCGCTTTCTTCTGGCACCGCACAAAGACGGCCGATCGACGGAGCGCGATGTCGCCAACGGAAGTGCCCGAGACAGCGTGCTAACATCAAGCTTTCGTCGCTGGTGTCGCGGGCTTCACGTTTTGCTGCGCGGCAACCGGCCGTTCGCTATTCCCATCACCTGGTCGTTTTGCCCGTGACTTCGCTGCGTCGTCCGACTTTCCGTGCTCTCGCCCGCTTGCGCCCATGCCGCGCAGGCGGCTGCGCGCGCGCGGGCGTCGCGCCGCACGGCCCCGGCGAGACGTCCCGAATGCTCCCGCTTCACGCCGCCCGGCGCCCTCGCTGACGCAGCCTGCCGATACCCGGGGGCCGCGTCGCCGGGCTCCGGGCTTTCCCATTCGCACTCATCCGCCGACCACCCGCATGGGATCGTCGCACGCGGCCATCCTTCACCGCCTTATCGGAGTCCTGATGATGAAGAAGATCAAAACCTGCTATCTGACCGAACTCGACGTGACCCGCCTCGAGAAACATGCGGCCGCCAACGCCAAGCTGCAGCACATGCTCGACGACGTGCTCGAACGTGCGGTAATCGTCGACTCGCACGACATCCCGGCCGACGTCGTCACGATGAACTCGCAAGCAACGCTGATCGATTCGGCGAGCGGCGAACAAATGACGTGGACCGTCGTCTATCCGCCCAACGCCGATTTCGCGCAAGGGCGGCTGAACGTATTCTCGCCGGCTGGCCTCGCGCTGCTCGGCGCGCGCCGCGGCGAGAGCATCAGCTTTACGCCACCCAGCGGCGATCAGCAAGTGCTCAAGATCGACAAAATTCTGTATCAGCCCGAAGCCGCCGACGATTTTTCGCTGTAAGCCGGCTGTTCAATTGCTGTAAATTGCCCTGTCTGATGCGGTCTCGAAATTAGCATAGGAGATGTCTGGATTCATCTGGACCAGTTTTTTGAATCACTCAGACAGGTTGCCAAACCGCGGGCGGGCGGTGTATCGTGTGCGCTGCTAACGCGGGGGTCCTGCGTAGCGCGGAGCTGGAGGTCCGTGTTGCGTGGGTGAGAAATACCCTTTGAACCTGATCTGGATAATGCCAGCGCAGGGAAGCGTACGGATCTCGCACCAGCCTCGACAGCCTTACCTCTTAGCGATTTCCGACCACTTCCATCTCAGTCTCCTGCTTAGCCGCCCCACTTTGTACGGAGACTTACATGAACGCCAATCCGAAGTTTATTTCCGCCGAAGCCCATGTGGACGAGGCCGCCGTCGCGCCGCTGCCGAATTCGCGCAAGGTCTACGTGACCGGCTCACGCCCCGACATCCGCGTGCCGATGCGCGAAATCTCGCAGGCAGACACGCCCGACAGCTTCGGCGGCGAAAAGAATCCGCCGATCTACGTGTACGACACGTCGGGCCCCTACTCCGACCCGGACGCGAAGATCGACATCCGCGCGGGTCTGCCCGCGCTGCGTCAGGCGTGGATCGAGGAGCGCGGCGACACCGAGCCGCTGACCGGTCTGTCGAGCAGCTTCAGCCGCGAGCGCGCCGCCGATCCGGCCACCGCGCAGCTGCGTTTCCCGGGCCTGCATCGCACGCCGCGCCGCGCGATCGCCGGCCAGAACGTGACGCAGATGCACTACGCGAAGCAAGGCATCATCACGCCGGAAATGGAATACATCGCGATTCGCGAGAACCAGCGTCGTGCCGAGTATCTGGAGACCTTGAAGGCGAGCGGCCCGAACGGCGCGAAGCTCGCCGCGATGATGGGCCGCCAGCACCCCGGCCAGGCATTCGGCGCGAGCGCGTTCGGTCCGAACGGTCTCAGCGAAATCACCGCGGAATTCGTGCGCGAGGAAATCGCGCGCGGCCGCGCGATCATCCCGAACAACATCAATCATCCGGAGAGCGAGCCGATGATCATCGGCCGCAACTTCCTCGTGAAGGTCAATGCGAACATCGGCAACTCGGCGGTGACCTCCTCCATCGGCGAGGAAGTCGACAAGATGACGTGGGCGATCCGCTGGGGCGGCGACACGGTGATGGATCTGTCGACCGGCAAGCACATTCATGAAACGCGCGAATGGATCATCCGCAACAGCCCGGTGCCGATCGGCACGGTGCCGATCTACCAGGCGCTCGAAAAGGTCAACGGCAAGGCCGAAGATCTGACGTGGGAAATCTTCCGCGACACCCTCATTGAACAGGCTGAGCAGGGCGTCGACTACTTCACGATCCACGCGGGCGTGCGTCTGCAATACGTGCCGCTCACCGCGAACCGGATGACCGGCATCGTGTCGCGCGGCGGCTCGATCATGGCGAAGTGGTGTCTCGCGCATCACAAGGAAAGCTTCCTGTACGAGCACTTCGAAGAGATCTGCGAAATCATGAAGGCCTACGACGTGGCCTTCTCGCTCGGCGACGGCCTGCGTCCCGGCTCGATCTACGACGCGAACGACGAAGCGCAACTGGGCGAGCTGAAGACGCTCGGCGAGCTCACGCAGATCGCATGGAAGCACGACGTGCAGGTGATGATCGAAGGTCCGGGCCATGTGCCGATGCAGCTGATCAAGGAGAACATGGACCTGCAGCTCGACTGGTGCGACGAAGCGCCGTTCTACACGCTCGGGCCGCTGACCACCGACATCGCGCCGGGCTACGACCACATCACGTCGGGCATCGGCGCCGCGATGATCGGCTGGTTCGGCACCGCGATGCTGTGCTACGTGACGCCGAAGGAACACCTCGGTCTGCCGAACAAGGACGACGTGAAGACCGGCATCATCACGTACAAGCTCGCGGCGCACGCAGCGGACCTCGCGAAGGGTCATCCGGGCGCGCAGGTACGCGACAACGCGCTGTCGAAGGCACGCTTCGAATTCCGCTGGGAAGACCAGTTCAATCTCGGTCTCGACCCGGACAAGGCGCGCGAATTCCACGACGAGACGCTGCCGAAGGATTCGGCCAAGGTCGCGCATTTCTGCTCGATGTGCGGCCCGCACTTCTGCTCGATGAAGATCACCCAGGACGTGCGCGAGTTCGCCGCGCAACAGGGCGTCAGCGATAACGAAGCGCTGCAGAAAGGCATGGAAGTCAAGTCGATCGAATTCATGAAGCAAGGCGCGGAGATTTATCAGCGGCAATAAGCGGCTTGCGCGACGCGCGCGCGACCTAGCGCCCTGCAGTATCGAAGCCCGCCGGCATGGCGGGCTTTTTTTATTCCGCCGCGTCGAGCAGGCACGTTGTGTGCTGACAGAAAGAAACAACTACTTCCAACAACGAAGGGAGTCAGCATCATGAAATCGATCCGTCAACTCGGTACTCGTCTTGGCACGGTCGCAGTCGCGCTTGCGCTCGTCGCGGGTGTGGCGGCGTGCGGCGACATGTCCCCACGCACACGCGATACCGCGATCGGCGCGGGTGTCGGCGGCGCGGCCGGCGCGGCGATCGGCGGCAGCGGCTTGTCGACGTTGGGCGGCGCGGCCGTGGGCGGTGTCATCGGTAACCAGATCGGCAAGTGAGCGGCAAGCGAGCGTTGCGTCCGATGATGCGTCTGACGATTCATACAGGACAGCCAACCATTTATTCCGACCACGCACTGGACTGACGAGGGCCGCGAATGCGGTGCGCCCTCGTCCCGACAGCGCGCGTGGAAATAGACTGAAATATGCGGTTGCGGTTTTGCCACAGCGCTGCCGCGGCAGAAGCGTAAGCTCCTCATAACGACGTCGCGCGAGGCGGCATCGGTTCATCGAGGAGCGCGTTATGAAGTCCCGCGTCGTCACCCATCTTCGCGCGGTGCGCCTCTCGACGCCACGCGAGGCATCCAGTTTTTCCGCAAGGTTCGCGCGGCCCGCCGCCGCGATTTCCGCGCTCGCCTCCAGTCTGTTTTTAGCCGGCTGCTATTACCCCGTCGGCTACTATCCCGCGGGCTATTACACGTCGTACTATTCGACCGCGCCCGCGACCACAGCGGACCAAACCGCACCGGCCACCGATCCACAGCAGACGCCTCAAGCCCAGGCGCAAATGCAGGTCGCGCCGCAGGACATGCCGCCCGGTTATGCAGCCGCCGCGCCCGTGTATGTGGCGCCGCCGGTGTATCCCGCCTACTATCCGCCGCCCGCTTATCCTTATCCCGCCTATTACGGCTATCCCGCCTACTATGGACCGTCGATTGCGATCGGCATTGGTGGCTACTGGGGGGGCCATGGGGGCGGCCATTGGGGCGGCCATTGGCATTGACCTGTCTTTCGTTCGCCCGCCACCGCGCACACCCGCCCGTACTTTCCCGGCTTGACTCGCCGATATGGCGCTCTATTCTTGAAAGGTTGCACGCAGCACCCGCTTAAATCAGGCGCCGCCGCTTGGTCGAGGCCACTCGCGAGCGTCCGCCGTGCCAGAGCGACGCGCCGTCATGCGCAATCTCCCGCGTCGAATTACACAATAACGAAGGAGAGGTGATGTTTCATCAACTGCTCACTCCAGTCGGTAATTCGCTTGTTGCGTCGTTTATCGTCGCCGCGCTGCCGATCATCGTCGTGCTCGCGCTGCTCGGCTGGGCGCGCAGGCCAGCGTGGCAGGCGTCGCTCGCGGGATTGATCGTCGGTTTGATCGTAGCGATTTTCGTCTGGCAGTTTCCGCTCGGGCTCGCGTTCAACTCGGTCGCGGCCGGCGTCGTCTTTGCGATCTGGCCAGTGATGTGGATCGTGTTCACCGCGATCCTGCTGTACAACATCGCGCTGCGCTCGGGACGCTTCGAGGCCTTCCGCCTGTGGATGATCGACAACCTGCCGAACGACCGGCGCATCGTGCTCGTCGTGGTCGGCTTTTCGTTCGGCGCGCTGCTCGAGGGCATTTCGGGCTTCGGCACTCCGGTCGCGATCACGAGCTCACTCTTGATCATGCTCGGCTTTCCAACGCTCGAAGCGCTGGTCTTCACGCTGATCTTCAATACCGCGCCGGTCGCGTTCGGCGCGCTCGGCGTGCCGATCACGGTCCTCGGCGCGGTCACGCATTTGCCGTCCGATGTGCTCGGCAAGATGGTCGGGCGGCAATTGCCGTTCTTTGCAGTCCTGCTGCCCTTCTATGTGATCGGCGTGTACGCGGGCTTTCGCAACATGCTGCGGATCTGGCCGGTGCTGCTGGTGTCGGGCCTGAGCTTCGCGCTGACCCAGTTCGTCGTCTCGAACTTCGTGAACTACAGCCTGACCGACGTGCTGTCTTCGCTGGTTTCGCTGATCCTGACCGTGGCGTTCCTGCGGGTCTGGAAGCCCGTCGCCGATCCGAAATTTGCGATCAACGTCGATCGCATCAACGAGGTGCGCGGCAAAATCGGCGGCGTGCAGGGCTGGTATCCGTGGATCATCGTGTCGGTTGTCGTGATCGTCTGGACGGTCGCGAGGATCTTCACGATCGGCGACGTCAAGGTATCGTGGCCGGGTCTCGACAAGGCCGTGTTCATCACGCTGTACAACACGCCGTACGGCGCGATCTGGGACTTCCAGCCGCTTGCGACCGGCACCGCGATCCTCGTCGCGGCGCTCATCACCGCGTTCGTCGTGCGGCTCTCCCCCGCCGAGTTCGGCAAGGCGATCTCCGACACGTGGGTGCAAACGCGCATCGCGATTCTGACCGTGGCGACGATCGTCGGCCTCGCGTATCTGATGAACTACTCGGGCCTCAACTACACGCTCGGCCTCGGAGTCGCGTCGGTCGGGCCGGTGTTTCCGCTCGTGTCGGCATTCCTTGGATGGGTCGCGGTGTTCCTGTCGGGCAGCGATACGTCGGGCAATGCGCTGTTCGGCAATCTGCAGGTGGTGGCGGCCAAGCAGCTCAATCTGAATCCGGTGCTGATGGCGGCGACCAACTCGTCGGGCGGCGTGATGGGCAAGATGATCTCGCCGCAGAACATTTCGACCGGCGTCGCGACCACCGAGTTGAAGGGCAAGGAAGGCGTCGTGTTCGCCAAGACCTTCAAACATTCGATTCTGCTCACGGTGCTGCTCGGCGTGCTCGTGTGGGCGCAGCAGAACTTCCTGCAATGGATGATTCCGCACTGAGCTCGCGCCGCTGACGGCGCAACGCAGTTCACATTGTTTCGGACGGCGCCCGCGCATCGCAGGCGCCGTTTGCAATTCCGTCCCCGCTACCGCTCCGCCCCATCGCAATTTTTCTCACATATCGGTGAGAATTGCTCGTTTGGCGCGCACCCTCGCGGCGTTTACGATCGACCTACCCGGACGCGGCCGTCTCCCGGATCTTGCCGTTTCATCCCGCATTGAAACGAATCGCGCGATCGCACTGTTAGGATGAGCTGGCGTCTCGACTCAACTGCGCGCGGCGCCATTCCAATGAAAGCCAGAAACCTTCTGCAACTGCTGATCCTCGCCGCCCTGTGGGGCGCATCGTTCCTGTTCATCCGCGTCGGCGTGACCGACTTCGGCGTCGCGCCGCTGATGGCGCTGCGCGTCGGCATCGGCGCCCTCTTTCTCGCGATCGTGCTGATCGCGCGACGGCCGCTGCAACAGTCCGCCACGGTGTTGCGCACGCATGCGTTGCCGCTGCTCGTTGTCGGCATCCTCAATTCGGCGGCGCCATTCTGCCTGTTCGCGTATGCCGAGCTGACGCTGTCGGCGGGCGTCACGTCGGTGATCAATGCGTGCGCGCCGCTGTGGGGCGCGCTGGTCGGCTTTCTGTGGCTGCGCGACCGGCTCAGCGCGCTGCGCACGCTCGGCCTCGTGGTCGGCTTTCTCGGCGTGCTGATGCTCGTGTGGGACCAGATCGCGGCGCCGGACGGCTCGGCCGCCTCGCCGCTCACCGTCGCACTCGCGGCCGGCGCCGCGCTCGGTGCCACGCTGCTCTATGGCATCGCCGCCAATTACACGAAGCGTCACCTGACTGGCGTCGACGCGCTCAGCGTCGCGACCGGCACGATGATCGGCGCGACGATCGTATTGCTGCCGCTCGCGGTGGTCTACTGGCCCGCCGCGCCGATCTCGCTGCGCGCGTGGGGCGCGGTGATCGCGCTCGGCGTCGCCTGCACCGGCATCGCGTACATGCTGTTCTTCCATCTGATCGCGGTCGCCGGGCCGACACGCGCGATCACCGTGACCTTCGTGATTCCGATCTTCGGCATTCTGTGGGGCGCGCTGTTTCTGGGCGAGACGGTGTCGCCCGGCATGCTTGAGGGGTGCGCGGTGATTCTGGTCGGGACCGCGTTGGCGACCGGCGTGATCAAGCGGCTGCCGTGGGTGGGCACCCGGCGGCGCGCGGATACCTGAGGGCGCGGTCGAAAAAAAACCGCCCGGATTGCTCCGGGCGGTTGTTTCGTCGAACCGGCGGCGTTGGCCGCGAGGCTCTCGTATCAGCGCAGCTGATAGGCCATCAGGCTCATGATCTGCTTGGCCTGCGAGCTTTCGTCGACTTGCCCCTTGTCGTCGACCACGGCCACGCGGGTCTGGTTCGGCGTCACCGCGCGCACGTTCACGCGATACTCCTTGGCGACCTTCTCCTTCCGGCCGTGGAAGACCTGGCTCCAGAAGCCCTGCTCGGCCGACGACATATCCTTCGGATCAACGTAGCGCACGAAATACAGGCCGCGGCTCACGTCGCGGTCGTCGACCGTGAAATTGCTGCGATCGAGCGCGAGGCCTACGCGCAGCCACGCACGGTCATACGGCTCGCCGAGCGTGAGTTCGGTCGATGACAGCTGCGCCGACGTATTGTTGGCCGAATCCACGTCCGGCGTCGACGGCTGGGCCGCCAGCGCGACGTTCTGCGCGACAACGGCGGCCGTCGCCGACTTCGCACCCGCCGTCGCCGCGTTCGGCGCGATCTGCGTGCCCGCAGGCGACAGCTCGGCGTTCTGCGTGCCACCCGCACCCGATTCAGCCCGCGCGAGCGAGGCCATCAGGCGCTTCAGATATTCCTGCTCGAGCGCCGGGTCGTTCGGCTTGGGTTGCCACTGGGTCGACTCGTTGTTCGTACCGGTGATCGCCTCACGCATGCCTTTCTGGCTGACGAACACGTAGGTGCCGCCCTTCGGCGCGGCTTCGAGACGCGTGCGGAACTTGTTGCGCTCCGAGCTCACGTAGCTGTTGCCCATCGCCTTCGACAGCGTGTTGCGGATAAAGCCGTCGTTGATCTGCGCGTGGGTTTCGTTCCAGTCGGTTTCCATCACGCCCTTGTCGCGCTGGTCGACGACGAGCAGGAAGCCCTGCTCCTGCCAGAAGCGGCGTATTTGCGGCCAGGCCTGATCGGGCGTTTTGTTGTCGATCACGAGCCAGCTTTCGGTGCCGTCGCGCTGGATGTGGATGCCCTGGACGGGCGGCACGACCGCAACCGCATCGCCGGCCGGCGCCTGCGCCTGCACCTGTTTCAGCGTGGACAGCGAGGTTTCGCCGCCCTGCGGCGGCAGCGAACGCTGATCGGCCGTCTCGTCGATCATGTTCGGCGGTACGGCAAGCGATACCTGCTTCGAACGGGAGTCGCTCCTATAGTCGATTTTGGTCGGCGACGAGGTACCGCAGCCGGCGACCAGCCCGCCTGCCATGAGCATTACTGCAAACCGCTTGGTGAGACGAAAATCAGTCATGTTCGGGGAATCCTTCCGCTACGCCACGGCAAGTTTCCGTGGATCAACCCAACATTTTACCGGTCCCGGCGAGGCGTGTGCAAAAACTGGGGTTTGCCCGGGACTCGCCGCATGCCATGGCGACGCAACGGCCTTGGGAAAAAAGGCCGCGCCCGTCACGCTATTTGCCCTCTTATGAGGTAAATTTAACACTCAATGACACTTTCGAGTTGACCCTTGGGAGTATTACCAAGTCTTCGCCGGAGGCCCGCCGAATAAGGGCTTCCGGTCTGCATGCGGCTTGTTTTTCAACATGGCGTGCGGTCCTGTCCGCCGCAATGTGCAAAGACCAGAAGAAAACCGGTGCTACGTTAATCGAGTTATCTCAATAAAAATCCGGCACCAAACGAGGAAGGCCTCATGTCCAAGTGCAGTCTCCATTCATCCGCGATCGCCTCGGTGATCGCCGTCGTCGCGTGCTGCGCGAGCTTCGGCGCGCATGCCGAATTGGGCGGCACGATGCCGAGCCAGGCGGTGGTGGGCGCGAGCGCGCCGCGCACGCTGCTCAATGGCGCACTGCGCGAGCGCACGTGGACCGACGCCGGCAATACCACCATCAACGAATACGCGACCAGCACCGGCCTGATCGTCGCCTACGCATGGCAAGGCCCGACGATGCCGGATCTGCACGCGCTGCTCGGCAAATACGGCGACTCGTACAAGACCGGCGCCGCGGCGGCGGCCGGCAGCGGCAATCTGCATTCGTCGCGGGTCGCGCGCTCCGACGTGATCGTCGAGTCCGGCGGACCGATGCGTGGCTACGTCGGCCGCGCGTGGCTGCCGGCGGCTTTGCCCGCCGGCGTCACCTCGGACGACATCCAGTGACGCGCGCGCCCCGCACGCGTCGGTCGCGCCCCCTTTCACGCCTGAGTTCCACCAGACGGACCGCCACGCCATGAAATCCGCCTTGCGTTTCCATGCCCTGCTTATGATCGTCTGCGCGGCCCTGGTCGGCTGCGGCGGCGGAGGCGGCAGTTCGTCCGGCTCGTCCGGCTCCGGCTCGACGCCGTCCGCGAGCGCGCCGACCAGTTCCGCGAGCGCGCCGACTCCCAGCGCGAACGTGCCGCAATCGACCACGCCCAACGTGCAGCCGGTCACGGTCGGCGTATCGCCCGGCAATACGCGCAACATGCTGATGACGAGCGTCACCGTCTGCCAGGCCGGCACCGGCAACTGTGCGACGATCGACGACATCCAGGTGGACACCGGCTCGAACGGCCTGCGCATCCTCGCATCGGCGCTGCCGACCACCCTGTCGCTGCCGACCATCGCCGCGGGCAGCGGCGTAAGCGCCGAATGTGCGGTATTCGGCAGCGGCTACGCGTGGGGCTCGATTCACACCGCGGACGTACGCATGGCTGGCCAACAGGCGTCATCGATTCCGATCCAACTGATCGCCGACAGCGCGCTGCCCGGCGCACCCGCCGACTGCGCGAACTCCGGCGGCGCGTCGCTGCTGACCGTATCGAGCCTGCACGCGAATGGCATCCTCGGCGTGGGCCTGTTCCCGGTCGACTGCGGCAACGGCTGCGCGAACTCCGCGTTGCCGCGCTGGTACTACAGCTGCACGACGAGCGGCTGCAGCCCGACCGCGCAGCCGCTCGCGCAGCAGGTGACCAATCCGGTCAGCAGCTTCCCGCTCGATAACAACGGCGTCGTGATCGACCTGCCAGCCGTCGCCGATGCGGGCGCGGCGAGCGTGTCAGGCTCGCTGATCTTCGGCATCGGCACCCAGTCGAACAATATGCTCACGGGCACGAACGTTCTGAGGGCGAACTCGGCGACCGGTTACGTGACGACGAACACGGGCGGCCTGACCTATGCGGTGAGCTATCTCGACAGCGGCTCGAACGGCCTCTTCTTCCACTCGACGCAGTTCCCGTTGTGCGGCTTCTGGTACTGCCCGACTTCGACGCAGTCGGCAAGCGCGTCGATCAGCGGCATCGATGGCGTGTCGAGCACGGTTTCGTTCGACATCGCCAATTCGAACACGCTGTTCTCGTCGTCGAACAACGCGTTCGACAATCTCGCCGGCAATTCGAGTCTGGGTTTCGGCTGGGGCTTGCCGTTCTTTTACGGCAAACGCATTTACACGGCGATTGCGACGCGCAATACGTCGGCCGGCCAGGGACCGTATTACGCGTTCTGAGGGTTGCCTGGGTTGGATGCGCAGCGACGGTGCGGCGCGCGGCTGCGAACTCAGCCCGCCGCGCTGGCCGGTTGTGCTGCCGGCGTGGCCAGCTGCGGCGGCGCGAGCCAGCGGAATACGTCGAGCTGTTCGCCGTGGAATGTGCACTCGGCGGCGGCCGGCGTGCGGACTCTCGACGGCTGGGCCGGCTTCGCGGCCACCTTGGCCTCGGAGGCCGCTTGCGACGCCGATGCCGTGAGCGGCGCGGAAGCCGCGGTCGCGGACGCGCTCACCGCATGCTCGATGGTCCCCTCCACCACGACCCGCGAGCCGCGAATCGCGGCCCCGCGATGCGTGACCCGCAGCCGATCCGACGACATCCCCGACGACGGCTCGGCCAGCTTGCTGCGCATCAATTGTTCACAGGCGCTCGAGTTGCGGGTGACGATGGTGCAGGCCGGCAGCAGCGCCGCGGCGCTCGCGAGACAGGCGACAGAGAGAAGGCGAATCTTCATCGATATTCCGTTGTTCGAGGTCCCGGCCATTGTAGCCGCTTGACCTTGACGCGGCGCATCGGCATCGTGTTGGCCGGCCGCCCGGTTGCCCACATGGCGCGGCGAATTCCAAGCGACTCCCTCCGGTAACGATTCCGGCTTCTTCATGCTCAGCCTCGTCCTGCTCGCAATCGTCGCCTATGCCGCGACCAATATCGACAACCTGTTCGTCCTGCTCGGCTTTCTGGCCGAAGCGGGCGCAAAACGGCGTCGCGTGGTCGCGGGACAGTACGCGGGATCATTGATCCTCGTCGCCGCGGCGCTCGTGCTCGCGGCCTTGCTCACGCGCCTGCCGGCCGGGTATGTCGGCCTGCTCGGCTTGCTGCCGATCGTCGTGGGACTGCACAAGGCGTGGCAGCGCTTCGGTTCTGGCCACGCACTGAATAGGGATAGCGAGGACGGCCGTACAAGCGCTCCGCCATCCATTCGCGGCTCATCGAGCTGGACCGTCGCGAGCGTCGCCATCGCCAACGGCTCGGACAACCTCGCCGTCTACGTGCCGCTGTACGCCAGTCATACACCCGCCGAGAACGCGCTGGTTTCGCTCGTGTTCATCGTGATGATCGGGCTGTGGGGCGCGGGCGCGGCATGGCTCGTCGACCATCCGTTGCTCGGCGGGCCGATCCGGCGGTACGGCTCGGCGGTGCTGCCGCTGATCCTGTTCGCGATAGGCGTATCGGTGTTGTTGAACAGCGATACGCTGCGGCTTTTGTCCGGCGGGTGAGCAACGCGGGGCTCGGTCGAAACACTGTCCAGGCGTCGACGAAGTCAATTTGCCGGCCGCAGCGGTTGCACGTAAGTACGCACGCCGGCCAGCGGCGCGCCATAGCCGCCCGCGCTCGGGTTGTTCGGCAAGCCGTTGACCAGTTGCGCGCGAGGATCGGTCGGATTCAGATTCAACTCGCCCGCCTGCTGGTTGCCGTGCGTCGGATACTCGCTGCCGAGCGCCGCATGTGGCATCAGGCGCGTGCTGTTCTGCGGCGCGTGCATGTCGTTCTGCGCGCTGAGCCCCTGCGCGCCGGCCTGCCCGACGAACCCGCACGCCAACGCCGCGCACGCGCCGATCCTTGCGACAGCGGATATCCGCGCTACTCGTTTCATGTTCGCCTCCTGCTCAGTGAATTGACGATGCCTCGTGAGCTCACCCGTGAATCGAACGCGGCACGAGCACACTGCGTGCCCTTGACGCAATCTCAATAATATGTTCCCATTGCGCACTATGTACCGCGCCCAGACCACCCTATCGCTACTACTAGCCCGCTCTACCGGGCTAGGTCTGCTGCTGCGCGCGTCCGCTTCTCTCTGATACACCGAAGCATCGCTTGAATCCCCAGTAACTGACCCAGCCCCGGTTTCCGACCGGCGGCCCAGTATCGCGTTTTCGTCGTCCGGTCGACACCCGTTCCACGGTCTCTCCCTCGGATGATGAAAATGTTGAAAAACCCCGCTACCAAGTACCGTTCGTTCAAGCCGATCAATTTGACGGATCGCCAGTGGCCGTCGCGCACCATCACGCGCGCGCCGATCTGGATGAGCACCGACCTGCGTGACGGCAACCAGGCGCTGTTCGAGCCGATGAACGCCGAGCGCAAGATGCGCATGTTCAAGACGCTGGTGCAGATCGGCTTCAAGGAAATCGAAGTCGGGTTTCCGTCAGCCTCGCAGACCGATTTCGACTTCGTGCGCGAGCTGATCGAGGGTAGCCATATTCCCGACGACGTGACGATCGAAGTGCTCACGCAGGCGCGCGACGATCTGATCGAGCGTACGTTCGAATCGTTGCGCGGCGCCCCGCGCGCGATCGTCCACCTGTACAACGCGACCGCGCCGGACTTCCGCAAGATCGTGTTCGGCCTCGAAAAGAGCGGCGTGATCGAACTCGCGCAGAAGGCCGCGCGCACGGTGAAGCGCCTCGCCGACGCGCAGCCGGAAACGCACTTCACGCTGCAATACAGCCCGGAAGTGTTCAGCGGCACCGAACTCGAATTCGCGAAGGAAGTCTGCGACGCGGTGTTCGACATCTGGCAACCGACGCCCGAGCATAAGGCGATCGTCAATCTGCCGGCCACCGTCGAAATGGCCACGCCGAACGTCTACGCGGACCAGATCGAATGGATGCACCGCAATCTCGCACGCCGCGATTCGCTGATCGTCTCCGTCCATCCGCATAACGACCGTGGTACGGCCGTCGCCGCCGCGGAGCTCGCCGTGATGGCGGGCGCGGATCGCGTCGAAGGCTGCCTGTTCGGCAACGGCGAGCGCACCGGCAACGTCGATCTCGTCACGCTCGCGTTGAATTTGTACACGCAAGGCGTCGATCCCGAGCTCGATTTCTCGAACATCAACGAAGTCGCGCGCACGGCCGAGGAATGCACGCAGTTGCCGATCCATCCGCGTCACCCGTATGTCGGCGATCTCGTCTTCACCGCGTTCTCGGGCTCGCACCAGGACGCGATCAAGAAGGGCTTCGCCGCGCAGAAGCCGGACGCGATCTGGGAAGTGCCGTACATGCCGATCGATCCGAGCGACCTCGGCCGCACCTACGACTCCGTGATTCGCGTGAACAGCCAGTCGGGCAAGGGCGGCATCGCATATCTGCTCGAGCAGAGCTACGGCGTTGTGTTGCCGCGCCGCCTGCAGGTGGACTTCAGCTCGGCCGTGCAGCGCTTCACCGACAACAGCGGCCAGGAAGTCACGCCCGCGCAGATCTGGGAACTGTTCCAGCAGGAATACGTGCGCACGGCCGAGCCGGTCCGCTACATCGGCCACAGCCTGTCCGAGCATGACGGCCGCGAGCACATCAAGCTCAACGTCGAAATCAACGGCACGCCGCGCGTGCTGACGGGCGCAGGCAACGGCCCGCTCGACGCGCTGATGCACGCGTTCGACGTGCCCGTGCGCATCCAGCACTACGAGGAACGCGCGCTCACGCAGGGCGCCGATGCGCGCGCGATCGCGATCGCCGAAATGGCGGGCGCCGATGTGGCCGGCAGCGCGTTCGGCGTCGGTGTCGATGCGAACCTGATCACCGCGTCGATTCGCGCGGTGATCAGCGGCGTGAACCGCGCGTATGCACGCGTGAACGCGGATGCACAGGAGCGTTTCTTCGACGCCGCGCTGAGCGACGCGACGGTGTGAGTCCTGAGTCTGCCGCGTTGAACGCGCGTCCCGCCACATGTTCAACGGGCTGATGGCAATGAAGAAGGGGTGTCTCGACGACACCCTTTTTTTTTCGTGAATTTGTCCGCGTCACCGCAGGCCGAGATTCAATGAAACACGTCGCGGCCGAAGTACTTCAGCGAAATCCGCTGATAGGTACCGTCTTTTCTCATGCGGGCGAGCGCGTCGTCGATCGCGACGCGCAGCTTCGGATTGCCCTTGCGGATCAGTACCGCCGACTTGTCGCTGCTATCGGGCGACGTATCGACCGCGACGACCTTGATTCTCGCGTCGGGCACGCGCTTCTTATAGTCGAGAAACGACAATGAATCGTTGACGGTCGCATCGACGCGGCCCGTGACGAGCAGATCGATCGATTCGTCGAAGCCCTGCGCCGGAATCACCTGCGCGCCGTGCGCTGCCGCGATCCTGCCGACGTTGCTGGTCAGCGTATTGGCCGACTTGCGGCCGTTCAGGTCATCGAAAGATTTGATCGTTGTATTGTCCGATGCGACGATCAGCACCGCGTGCGACGTGATATACGGGTCCGAGTAATCGTATTTGAGCTTGCGCTCGTCGGTGATCGCGACCTCGTTGATCACCGCGTCGTAGCGGTTGACGTCGAGACCGGCGATCAACCCATCCCATCTGGCTTCGATGAATAGCGGCTTGACCCCGAGACGCTGCGCGATCGCGCGGGCGAGTTCGACGTCGAAGCCGGTCAGCTTGCCCGTGTCGTCGTGATAAGTGAACGGTGCGTACGTGCCTTCGGTGCCAATCCGGAACACGCCCGCTGCCTTGATCTGCGCGAGGTCGTCGGCGCTCGCCGGATGCGCCAGCACGGCCTGCAATAGCGCGAGCATCGCGAGTGAACGAATCGGCTTCATCGGACGGCTCCGTCTGAGTGGCTGCGCAGGTGGCGGCCGGCTGCGTGGGCCGACTGTAGCAAACCGTCCGCGATTTTCAAAGCGTCGCGCGCGCGATCAGTCCGTCAGTACGTCAGTACGTCTCCAGATGCAGCCGCCCTTCCCGCTTCAGCTTCGCCCACAACGCTTCCCAATCGAGCTGATGCTGCTCGCCGATGTCTTTGAGCGCCTGCAGCACGCCGTCCTCCATGCCTTTGAGGCCGCACACGTAGATATAGGTGTTGTCGTCCTTCAGCAGGTTCGCGACGTCGGCCGAACGTTCGCGCATCGCATCCTGCACGTAGCGCTTCGGCTGTCCCGGCGTGCGCGAAAACGCGAGCGTGGTGTCGATGAAGTCCTTTGGCAGATTCGTCAGCGGTCCAAAGTACGGCAGCTCCTCCTTGGTGCGCGCGCCGAAGAACAGCATCAGCTTGCCGGTCGCGCCTTTGAGGCGCTTGCGCCGGCGGTACTCGGTCATCGCGCGCATCGGCGCGGAACCGGTGCCCGTGCAGATCATCAGCAGATGCGAGTTCGGATGATTCGGCATCAGGAAGGTGCTGCCGAACGGACCGATCACGTTGACGACGTCGCCCTTCTTCAGATCGCACAGATAGTTCGAACAGACGCCGTCGATCGCGTCGCCGTGCTGCTGCGACACGCGCTTCACAGTCAGCGACACGTTGTTATAGCCGGGCCGCTCGCCATCGCGCGGACTCGCGATCGAGTACTGGCGCGCGTGGTGCACGCGGCCGTCGGCGGCGGTGCCCGGTGGCAGAATGCCGATCGACTGGCCTTCGAGCACCGGAAACGGCATCGAGCCGAAGTCGAGCACGATGTGATGGATGTCGCTCGACGTCGCGCTGTCGGTGAGCCGGTAGTTGCCGACCACCGTCGCGGTCGTCGGCGCCTTGTGCGTGTACAGATTCACGTACGGCTTCGCAGCCGACCACGGCGGCACGACCGCGCCGCGCACGGTATCGACTTCGAGGCCGTCCGCTTCGTCGGAACTGTCGCCCGCGGCGGACGGGGCCGCCGTTTCTTCAGCCGGCACCGCCATCGTGTTCTGCTCCGGCAGCACGTCCCATGTGAACTGCTCGTCGATCGGATACGCGTCGGCCTTCAGCACCGTGCGCCAGTTGTCGATCGCACCGGTCGGGCAAGGCGGCACGCAGGCCATGCAGCCGTTGCAGACGTCGGCCTTCACGACGTAGTTGTTGTCGTCGTGCGTGATCGCATCGATCGGACAGGTCTCTTCGCAGGTGTTGCAGCGAATGCAGATCTCCGGATCGATCAGATGTTGCCGCAGCACTTCGACCGATACTGGGCCGTTCATGACTTCCTCCACCTGGCAATACGGCGCGCGCGTGGCGTGCCATTCGTGCTTCGCTTGCTTCAGTTGAAGCGCACGTATTCGAAATCGACCGGCTGACGGTTCACGCCCATCGCAGGCGGCGCGATCCAGTTCGCGAACTTGCCCGGTTCGGCAACGCGCCCCATCAGCGAAGCGACGAACGCGCGGTCTTCCGGCGTGGCGAGCCACTTCGCTTCGTTGGCGGCCCATTCGGCTTCGCTGATGACGCGCCCCTCGGGCGACACCCGAGTGCCCGCGAACGTGCCGATCTGCCGGTTGAACGCCTTGTGCGGCACCGTCATGCGAAAGTCGATGCCGGCCTTCTCGAGCACCTTGTTCCAGCGCCCGACGCCGGAGACCGAGTCCTTGATGTAATCGTCGCGCAGCACTTCGTTCATCGCGTTGAGCATCGGCACTTCGCGCTCGACGAGCTTGCCGTCCTGCACGTCGAGCAGCTTGTAGCTATGCTCGTTCAGGCGATGATCGTCGTCGCGCTTGCCTTCCTCGTAGCGCCCCTTCAGGCCGGAGCTATAGAACGTCGCCGCGTTCGACGAATGATCGGCGCCGAACAGGTCGATCGTGACCGAGTAATGGAAGTTCAGATAGCGCTGGATGGTCGGCAGATCGATCACGCCGGCTGCGCGGATCCTGGCGACGTCGTCGGTGCCGAGTTCGTTCATCACCTGCGCGGTGCGCTGGATCACGCGCGACACGCCCGATTCGCCGACGAACATATGATGCGCTTCCTCGGTCAGCATGAACTTCGTGGTGCGCGCGAGCGGATCGAAGCCCGACTCCGCGAGCGCCGACAGCTGGAACTTGCCGTCGCGGTCGGTGAAGTACGTGAACATGTAGAACGCGAGCCAGTCCGGCGTTTTCTCGTTGAACGCGCCGAGAATGCGCGGATTGTCTTCGTCGCCCGAGCGGCGGCCAAGCAAGGCTTCGGCTTCCTCGCGACCGTCGCGGCCGAAGTAGCGATGCAGCAGATACACCATCGCCCACAGATGACGGCCTTCCTCGACGTTGACCTGGAACAGGTTGCGCAGATCGTACAGCGACGGCGCGGTCAAGCCGAGGTGACGCTGCTGCTCGACCGAAGCCGGCTCCGTATCACCCTGCGTGACGATGATGCGGCGCAGGTTCGCGCGATGCTCGCCGGGCACGTCCTGCCACGCGGCCTCGCCCTTGTGCTCGCCGAAGTGGATCTTGCGATCCTGTTCGCCCGGCGTGAGGAAAATGCCCCAGCGGTACTCCGGCATCTTCACGTAGTCGAAGTGCGCCCAGCCGCCCGCGTCCACGCTGACCGCGGTGCGCAGATACACGTCGTAGCTGTGCGAGCCTTCCGGGCCCATATCGCACCACCACGACAGAAAGTTCGGCTGCCACTGTTCGAGCGCGCGTTGCAGCGCGCGGTCGTCGGCGAGGTTGACGTTGTTCGGAATCTTTTCGCTGTAGTTGATCGAGGACATGGTCGGTTCCCTGGGTCAATTCCCTGTTCGGAAGCTGCAGTGCGAAAGGCGCGTATCGGCAGGCGGCGTCGTTTAGTCGGTGTGAGCGCGATGCCGATTACACGCGCGACACATCGAATTGCGCCTTGCTGCCCTTGCCGTACACCTTGAGCGCACCCTTGTCGCCCACTGCGTTCGGCCGGTTGAAGATCCAGTTCTGCCAGGCGGTGAGACGGCCGAAGATGCGCGTCTCCATCGTCTCCGGCCCATTGAAGCGCAGATTCGCTTCGAGGCCGGTCAATGCATCGGGCGACATCGCCGCGCGCTCTTCGAGCGCGATGCGGATTTCGTCGGCCCAATCGATATCGTCCGGCGACGCGGTGACGAGACCGAGGCGCTCGGCGTCGAGCGCCTTGACCGGCTGGCCGATCAGCGCGCGCACCGCGTCGAGGGGCCCGGCTTCCTCGTAGAAGCGCCGCGCGAGCCGCGATTGATGCGTGACCATCGGATACAGACCGAAGTTGACTTCCGACAGCGTGATCGACGGCTCCTCGTCCTCGTTGTCGGGCAGCGCCGCCATGTAGGTGCGATCGGCAGCGAACGCGAGTTCGGCGAACGTGCCGGCGAAGCACGAACCCGGCTCGATCAGCGTGAAGATGGAACGCGACGACACGTCGAGGCGCGCGAACGTGCGGCGCAGCATGCCGATCGTTTCGCGCACGAACCAGTGATCCTTGTGCCGCAGCAGCGTCGCATCGACGGCGAGCAGGTGGCGGGCGTCGCCTTCGGTCTTGAACACCCAGGTGCCGATGTCGAGCGCGTTGGTGCGCATCGACAGGATCGCGTCGTCGAGTTCACGGGCGAATTGCAGCGGCCACCAGTTGGCGCCGGCCGCGACGATTGCGGCCAGGTCGGTCGGTTGCTCGGTGCGCGGCGCGCGCGCGGTGAAGGTCGCCACACGTTTCGCGCGATCGATGGTCACGTCCACGGTTTGATAGCCGAGGCCGTCTTCGCGATCCGTGCGTTCTATGCGCGTGAGCGCGACGCCCTTGGCATCGGCCGGACGATCGCTGTGCGCGCCGAGTTCGAGCGCGCGCGCCTGAATCGCCTTCTCGAACTGGTTCGGCTTCACGACTTCGTCGACGAGACGCCATGCCTTCGCACGCTCGCCACGCACACCCTCGACCACCGTGCAGAAAATATCCGCGCGATCGTGGCGCACCTTCCGTTTATCGGTCACGCGCGTGAGGCCGCCGGTGCCGGGCAGCACGCCGAGCAGCGGCACTTCCGGCAGTGACACCGAAGAGGAACGATCGTCGATCAGATAGATTTCGTCGCAGGCGAGCGCGAGCTCATAACCACCGCCCGCGCATGCGCCGTTCACCGCGGCGAGAAACTTCAGCCCCGAATGGCGCGACGAATCTTCGAGCCCGTTGCGCGTTTCGTTCGTGAACTTGCAGAAGTTGACCTTCCAAGCGTGCGACGACAGTCCCAGCATGAAGATATTCGCGCCCGAGCAGAACACCCGGTCCTTCAGACTCGTCACCACCACCGTGCGGACTTCCGGATGCTCGAAGCGAATCCGCTGGATCGCATCATGCAGCTCGATGTCGACGCCGAGGTCGTACGAATTGAGCTTCAGCTTGTAGCCGCCGCGAATGCCGCCGTCCTCGGCAATGTCGATGCCGAGCGTCGCAACCGGGCCGTTGAAGCTCAGCTTCCAGTGCTTGTACTGCGACGGCTCGGTGCGGTAGTCGACCGGCGCGGCCTCGGCAACGACGGTAGGTGCTGTGGACATGGGGCGTCTCCTGACTGGACGATGCAATCTGTTTTTTTTGAACAATAGTGCATCAGCATACCAGCGTAAAGCACTTTAGTGCATTTTTACGGGGAAACCCTGGCGCTCCCGATCGGTCAGTTCACGCGCGCTTCGTCGGGCGCTTCCGCCGCGAGACGCGCGGCGAGACGGTCGCGCAACTGCAGGTACGCATCGGCGAGCGTCTTTTCGCTGGTGTCGAACGTCATGTCGGCGCGCCCGTACAGCTGCGCGCGCCCGGCAAGGATGCGTTTCAGGTCGTCCATCGCCTCGCGGTTGCCGGACATCGGCCGCAGATCGCCTTGCGCGACGACGCGGCGCATATGTTCTTCGGGCGTCGCCTGCAACCACACGGTAAAGCAGTGCGACAGCAGCACGTTGAACGTGCCCGATTCCGACACGAGCCCGCCCGGGGACGCGATCACCGCGCGCGAATGTTCCTGGATCACCGCCTCTAGCGCGCGCTGCTCGTAGCGTCGATACGCGCTCGCGCCGTATAGCGAATGAATCTCCGACGGCGGACAACCCGCGAGCTGTTCGATCACGCGCGTGAGTTCGATGAACGGCACCTTGCGCTCCTGCGCGAGCATGCGTCCGAGCGTCGACTTGCCCGCGCCGCGCAGACCGATCAGCGCAATCCGGTCCTTGCGATGTGGGTCACGCGGCGCCTGCGCGAACATCTCCGCGAGCGCGATGCGCGCGCGCTGCAGCGCCGCCTGGTCGCGCCCCTGCAGCAGTTCGCGAATCAGCAGCCATTCGGCCGACGCAGTGGTTTCGTCGCCGATCACCTCGGCGAGCGGGCAGTTCAGCGCGGCCGCGAGCTGCCGCAGCACCAGCACCGACGCATTGCCGACGCCGGATTCGAGATTCGCCAGATGCCGCTCCGACAAACCGGTTTCGGCCGCCAGCGTCTTGCGTGTCATGCCGCGGCGAGCGCGCAGCAAACGCACGCGCTCGCCCATCGCGGTCAGGAACGGGTCGCGTTCTTCGCGATCACCGCCGCGTTCGGCCGCGCGGTCACCCGCGCGCTCGGTGCGTTCGGCGCGGGCCGCGTCGCCGTCGGTTGCGTCCAACGGTGCGGGGGGGTACTTTTGGTTCATGTTTTCCGAGCTCGTGACTACGACATATGTACTATAGTGCTTGACACGCACCAGATGAACGGTTTAATTTTCGCCAAAAGCTGATCCAATCACAAACAGTCGCGCGCCGCCCTGGCATTCCGGCCGCGTCACGGAGACGGCGCCGCACCACGCATGCACCAAAGTTCAGGGGGCCGGCCATCCGGGGGCCGGCCAACCGGCCTGCGTGAGCGCGCTTCTGGAGGCTCGCATGTCCGCACAGGAATTCCAGCGCCTGATCGCAGGCGTCACTGGGCAACTCGCCGGGCGGCCGCTCGACGCCGCGCTCGCCGACTGGCTGAACGACACCTGGCCCGCCGACAGTCCCACCTTTCACGAACTCGCGAACGCATGCCGCACAGGCGTCGCCGAAGGCTGGCTGTGCAACCGCGAGGCCGGCGGCATCCGCTACGGCCGCATCTTCAAGGCGTTGCCCGACACGCACGGCTTTTCCGTCGACGTCGTCGACATGCAGGACATTGCCGGTCCGCACCACGTCCATCCGCACGGCGAGATCGATCTGATCATGCCGCTCACCGAAGGCGCGACGTTCGACGGCCATCCGGCCGGCTGGTGCGTGTACGGCCCCGGCTCCGCGCATCGGCCGACCGTCGCGAACGGCCAGGCGCTGGTGCTGTATCTGCTGCCGCAAGGGGCGATCGAATTCACGCGCGCTTGAGCCGCGAGCGGCCAGCATCGAGCGGATCACGCGCACACAAAAGCCGGACCGCGTCCACGGACGGAGGAGACATATGGAAGCCCTGCTGGAAACGAGCGCGCGCGAGCCGGTTGCGCCGCCGCCCCCACTGTTCAACTTCGCGAGGCATCTGTTCCAATTGAACGAAGCTCGCGCGAGCAAAGTCGCTTATATCGATGACCACGGCGCGACGACTTACGGCGAACTCGAACAGCGCGCTCGGCGCTGCGCCAGCGCACTGCGTGCGCTCGGCGTGCATCCCGAGGAGCGCGTGCTGCTCGTGATGCTCGACACCGTATCGTTGCCGGTCGCGTTTCTCGGCGCGCTGTACGCGGGCATCGTGCCGGTCGTCGCGAACACCTTGCTGACCGCCGCCGACTATACGTGCATGCTGACGCACAGCCATGCGCGCGCGGTGATCGTGTCGGAACCGTTGCTATCCAACGTGACGCAGGCGCTGAGCAGCATCGACGACGACGGCTGCCACCTGATCGTCTCGCAGCCAGACGCTTCCACCGGAAAGCCGCTCGGGGCGCCCCACTTCGAAACGCTGGTCGATACCGCCACACCGGCCGTTAAAGGCTGTGCGAGCAACGCGGACGACATCGCCTTCTGGCTCTATTCGTCGGGCTCGACCGGCAAGCCGAAAGGCACCGTCCACACGCACGCGAATCTGTACTGGACCGCCGAGCTGTATGCGAAGCCGGTGCTCGGCATCGTCGAGAGCGACGTGGTGTTTTCGGCGGCGAAGCTGTTCTTTGCGTATGGGCTCGGCAACGCGCTGACGTTTCCGCTGTCGGTCGGCGCGACCGCGATCCTGATGGCCGAGCGCCCGACCGCCGACGCGATTTTCACGCGCCTCGTCAAGCAGCGCCCGACCGTGTTCTGCGGCGTGCCGACCTTGTACGCGAACATGCTGGTGTCGCCCAATCTGCCCGCACGCGCCGACGTCGCGATCCGCGTGTGCGCGTCGGCCGGCGAGGCGTTGCCGCGCGATGTCGGCGAACGCTTCACCGCGCACTTCGGTGCCGAGATTCTCGATGGCATCGGCTCGACGGAAATGCTGCACATCTTCCTGTCGAATCGCCCGGGCGAAGTCGAATACGGCACGACCGGACGCCCCGTGCCGGGCTACGAAGTCGAGTTGCGCGACGAAGCTGGGCGGCCAGTGCCCGATGGCGAAGTCGGCGATCTGTTCATCAAAGGGCCGAGCGCGGCGCTGATGTACTGGAGCAATCGCGAGAAAACGCGCGCGACGTTTCTCGGCGAATGGATCAGAAGCGGCGACAAGTATCGGCGTCTCGCGAACGGCTGTTACGTTTACGCGGGCCGCAGCGACGACATGCTGAAAGTAAGCGGCCAGTATGTGTCGCCAATCGAGGTCGAGATGGTGCTCGTCGCGCATCCGGCGGTGCTCGAAGCGGCGGTGGTCGGCGTCGATCATGGCGGACTCGTTAAAACGCGCGCATTCGTCGTACTCAAGCGCGACTTCATGCCGTCCGATCTGCTCGCAGATGAACTGAAGGCCTTCGTCAAGGAACGGCTCGCGCCGCACAAGTACCCGCGCGATATCGTATTCACCGACGATCTTCCGAAAACCGCCACCGGCAAGATTCAACGCTTCAAGCTGCGCGAACTGTCATAGGTGTTTCATTGATGCAGAACCGAGGTACCGCTCCTGCCACTTCCTCCGCGGGGGCCGCGGGAGGCTTCGCCGAACTGCAGGCGACTGCGTCGCATGGCTCGCTGCACATCGAGTATTGCTGGGTCAACGAGCAGGCGAATGCTCAACAGGACGATGCGCCGATCGCGGTCTTCCTGCACGAAGGTCTCGGCTCGATCGCGATGTGGCGCGACTGGCCACAGACGTTGTGCGAGCGGCTCGGCATGCGCGGGCTCGTCTATTCGCGGCCCGGTTACGGACTCTCGACCCCGCGTGCGCCTGACGAGAAATGGCCGGTCGATTTCATGACCGCGCAGGCGCGCGACATTCTCCCCGCCTTGCTCGACGCGCTCGATATCGACTTGCGGCAACGCCAGCGGATGTGGGTGATCGGCCATAGCGACGGCGGCTCGATCGCGCTGCTGTACGCGGCGCTGTATCCCGATGCGCTCGCGGGCGCGGTCGTGATCGCACCGCACGTATTCGTCGAAGACATCTCGGTGCAAAGCATCGCGCAGACGAAGCAGCTTTACGAAACCACCGATCTGCGGGCGAAGCTCGCCCGCTATCACGCGGACGTCGATTCCGCGTTCTACGGCTGGAACGATATCTGGCTCGATCCCGAGTTCAGGCAGTGGTCGATCGTCGAGGCGCTCGCGCCGATCCGCCGACCGCTGCTCGCGATCCAGGGCCACGACGACGACTACGGCACGATGGCGCAGATCGACACGATCGCCGCGCGCGTGCCACACGCGCAACTCGTGAAGCTCGACGCATGCGGACACTCGCCGCATCGCGATGCGCCCGCGGCGCTCAACGACGCGATCGCTGCGTTCGTTCGCGCGCAGCGATAAGCGGCGCCCTGGCTGTTACCGATACTTCATAAAAATTACACGGATCGGCGATTATGCTGCGGCATCGCTGACCTCGGCACATCGATGGCGAGGCATCCCTTCCCCGCCCGGAGACAGTGCCATGCCTTTCGTGTCGAAGCCGGTTCGTGCGCCGTGCCGCAAACGTTTGACCGGCGCCGTGACGGTCATCGCGCTGTGCGCGCTAGCGGGAGCATGCAGCAACGACGACCCGCCCGCGAGCACGAATACGATCAGTTCAACGGAACATTCCGCCGCTAACCCCGGCGCCCCGTCGATCGCCCAGCCGCCGGCCGACTTCGCGCCGCCGACACTGACGATCCAGACACCGGCGGCACCGGCATCCGAAGCCGGCACGGCGCTGTCCGCCGCCTCACCGCCGCTTGCCCGCCCCGTCATCCATACCGTCGATTGAGAATTGCGCCGCGCGCGGAGACTAGCCTGCCTTCGCGCGTCCGCCGCAACATTGCCGTTTCAGTACCGCAACTCGTCTTCCCCGTGCCTTTTTCCTCCACCGAAGATTTGAGCCACAACCATGACTTCAACAGATCGCCGTGATTTTCTGCGCTCGGCCGCGCAAGCCGCCGCTTCCTTCACCGCGTTGAGCATGCTGCCGCCCGGCATCCGCAATGCGCTCGCGCTTCCGGCCAACAACCGCACCGGCACGATCCGCGACGTCGAGCACATCGTCGTGCTGATGCAGGAGAACCGCTCGTTCGACCACTACTTCGGCACGCTCAAGGGCGTGCGGGGCTTCGGCGACACGCGTGCGATCAACCTCGCGAACGGCCAGCCGGTGTGGTATCAGCCGCTCACCACCGATACCACCGGCGCCAGCCACGTGCTGCCGTTCCGTCCGAGCGCGCCGAACCTCGGCCTGCAATTCCTGCAGGATCTCGCGCACGACTGGGGCACCACGCACGCCGCATGGAACGGCGGCCGCAACGATCAGTGGGTACCGTCGAAAGGCGCGACCACGATGGCCTACCTGACGCGCGACGACATCCCGTACCACTATCAGCTCGCCGACGCATTCACGATCTGCGACGCGTACCACTGCTCGCTGATGGGTCCGACCGATCCGAACCGCTACTACATGTGGAGCGGCTGGGTCGGCAACGACGGCAGCGGCGGCGGTCCGGTGATCGACAATTCGGAGCTCGGCTACGGCTGGTCGACCTTCCCCGAAGTGCTGCAGAACGCGGGCATCACGTGGAAGATCTATCAGGACATCGGCACCGGGCTCGACGCGAACGGCTCCTGGGGCTGGACGCAGAACGCGTATATCGGCAACTACGGCGACAACTCGCTGCTCTATTTCAACCAGTATCGCAACGCGCAGCCGGGCAACCCGCTGTATGACAACGCACGTACCGGCACCAACGCGGCGAACGGCGACGGCTACTTCGACATCCTGAAGCGCGACGTGCAAAACGGCACGCTGCCGCAGGTGTCGTGGATCGTCGCGCCCGAAGCGTACAGCGAACACCCGAACTGGCCGACCAACTACGGCGCGTGGTACATCGACCAGGTGCTGCAGATCCTCACGTCGAACCCGGACGTGTGGAGCAAGACCGTGCTGCTCATCAACTACGACGAAAACGACGGCTTCTTCGATCACATCGCCGCGCCGTTCGCGGCCGCGTCGAGCGCGAACGGTCTGTCGACCGTCGAGATCGCGAATGAAATCTATCCGGGCGATCCGAAGAACGTCGCCGGGCCGTACGGGCTTGGACCGCGCGTGCCGATGCTGGTGGTGTCGCCGTGGTCCAAAGGCGGCTACGTGTGCTCCGAAGTGTTCGACCACTCGTCGGTGATTCGCTTCATCGAAAAGCGCTTCGGCCGCGAGCACAATCTCGGCGAATCGAACATCACGCCGTGGCGTCGCGCGGTGTGCGGCGATCTGACCTCTGCGTTCAATTTCGCGAATCCGAACGCGTCGGTGCCGTCGCTGCCGAGCACGAGCGGCTACGTGCCGCCCGACCAGAACCGTCACCCGGACTACGTGCCGCAAGCGCCGACGGTGCAGACGGTACCGAAGCAGGAAGCGGGCGTGCGCCCGGCACGCGCGCTGCCATACGAACTGTTCGTGCGCGTCGACGAAGGCTCGAGCGGCAAGCTGACGATGCGCTTCGTCAACACGGGCCGCGCGGGCGCGGTGTTCCTCGTGTACGCGGCCGATAGCGCCGACGCGCCGCGCAGCTATACCGTCGAAGCGGGCAAGCATCTGCAGGACACGCTGATGCTCAACGCCGATGGCAGCTACGACTTCAGCGTGCACGGACCGAACGGCTTCCTGCGCCGCTTCGCGGGCAAAGTGGTTGCGCGGAACTGGTGGAATGGTTCGGACACCGCACGGCCGGCCGTCGTCGAAGGCTACGACGTCGCGAACGGCAATCTGCAACTGCGGCTCGAGAACGTCGGCAGCGCGCGGTGCCAGTTCACGATCGTCAACGCGTACGACAAGGACCATGTGATCAAGCATTCGGTGCGCGGCGGCGACACCGACAATCTGTACCTCGATCTGCGCAAAGCATACGGCTGGTACGATCTCGCGATCACCGTCGATACGGACCCGACGTTTGCCCGCCGCATCGCCGGTCACGTCGAGACGGGCACTGACAGCATCAGCGATCCGGCGCTGGGCGCCTGAACATCGCGCTCACCCAACGCTGCAAAAGCAACGGCCGCTGGCTCTTCGAGCACAGCGGCCGCTTTTTATCCAGCTATCTCGAGCGCAAACCCGCAAACGCGCGCGAGCGTCTACGCTTCGAAATCGAGGCCGCCGATCAACGTAACCGGTTCACCCTGCGTGTGCGTGGAGAAATCGAGTTCGCGCGCCTGGGTCCACGCGTTGAGCTTGCGCGGCAACGCGGCCAGATATCTGGCGAAACGCGTCGCGCCTTGCTCGCCCATCAGTCTTTCTATTTCATCGCTGTCCCAGGTCAGATACAGATTCAATGGATGCGGGTAATGACCGAGTTCATCGAGCGGCGTTGCGTGAATCCGCACGCGGGTGGGCTGCCCCGGTTCACCATGCGGCAGCACGTCGGTGTGAACGGTCTTCCCGACACACGCGGCGATCGCCTCGGCAATGCGCGGCGCGAACTCCTGGTCGAAACGAATTGCACTCTCGGGGCGCATCCCATGTCTCCGCTGTGACTCTCATCGTGGGTGGGTCATCGTAGCAGACTCAGTTTTTCGCCGGTGGGATCGCGTCCGGGTCGCGCGCGCCGGTATCCCCCAGCGCCTCGCGCAGCGCCTTGCGGATCACCTTGCCGGTGGCCGTCATTGGCAGACTTTCGACGAAGCGAATCTCGCGCGGATATTCGTGCGCAGCCAGACGCGTCTTTACGTGCTGCTGGATCTCGCGCACCAGCGCATCGTCGCCGACGAAGCCCGCTTTCAGCACGACGAACGCCATCACGATTTCGGTGCGGTCGCGATCGGGCGCGCCGACCACGGCGGCCATCGCGACGGCCGGATGACGCAGCAGCGAATCCTCGATCGACGCGGGCCCGATCCGGTAGCCGGCGCTCGTGATCACGTCGTCGCCGCGGCCCACGAAGCGAATGAAGCCGTCCGCGTCGCGCGTGCCGAGATCGCCGGTCAGCAGAAACTTGCCGCGAAATTTCTCGCGCGTCGCCGCCTCGTTGCGCCAGTAGCCGACAAACATCACCGGATCGGGCGCGGCCACCGCGATATCGCCGATCGCGCCGGGCGGCAGTTCGCTGCCGGCGGCATCGACGATCGCGACATGGTGCCCCGGCACCGCGCGCCCGATCGCGCCGAAGCGCGGCTCGAACAGCGCCGCGCACGACGACACCACGACGTTGCACTCGGTCTGCCCGTAGAACTCGTTGATCGTCACGCCGAGCGCATCGCGCCCCCAGCCGATCAGTTCCTCGCCAAGGGATTCGCCGCCGCTCGCGACCGATCGCAACGCGAGCCGCAGATGAGCGGGCCGCTCGACGCCGCGCATCATCTTCAGCGCGGTCGGCGGTAAAAACGCATGGGAGACCGCGTGACGCGCGAGCAGATCGAAAGCGGCGTGGCCGTCGAATTTTGCAAAACGGCGCGCGAGCACCGCGACGCCGTGATGCCACGATGGCAGCAGCACGTCGAACAGACCGCCGATCCACGCCCAGTCCGCGGGTGTCCACATCAGCGTCGCGTGCGCGGGAAAGCCCTGCTGCGACATCTCGACGCCGGGCAGATGCCCGAGCAACACGCGATGCCCGTGCAGCGCGCCCTTCGGTTTTCCGGTCGTGCCCGACGTATAGATGATGATCGCCGGATCGTCCGCGGCGGTATCGGCCGGCGTGAACTCAGCGGAAGCGCTATGCAACGCCTGCCAGAACGACCTCACGGGCGCGTCCGATGCTTCGTCATCCTGCTCGATATCGACGCTGAACACGTGTCGCAACTCCGGCAGCGCGCCGCGGATTTCGTCGATCTTTTGCACGCCGGCGTGATCAGTGATGAGTGCGACCGCACCGCTATCGCCGAGCCGATGCTCGATCGCGTCGACGCCGAACAGCGCGAACAACGGCACCGCGACCATGCCGGCCTTGTAGGCCGCGAGATGCGCGATGGCCGTTTCGATCGATTGTGACAGGAAGATGCCGACGCGCTCGCCGCGCCGTGCGCCCGCCGCGAGCAGCGCATTGGCGAAGCGGTCGGACAGGGCTTTCAGTTCGTCGAACGTATAGCGGGTCGCGCGGCCGTCGGCATCTTCGTAGATCAGCGCGAGACGCCCCGAGCCATCGGCCCACTTGTCGCATGCATCGACGCCGATGTTGTAGCGCGGTGGAATGCGCCACGTGAAATTGGCCGTGAGCGAATCGTAAGTCTCGCCGTCGAGGTTCATCGCGTTCTCCTGAATATCGTCGCTATCGCTGCATGGAGTAATGCATGGCCCATTGCTTGCTTCTACTGCGCGCGCATGGCCGGTGTTCCGCAGTTTAAGCCCACGATCTTGCCTGTCCCGTTCGCCGCGTCGCCTTGCGCAATTGGATTTGCCAAATACGACATAGTCCCGCACATAATCGCCGACACGTCGCGCTGAACTCAACGTTTTGCGACAACTCCTGTGTGATTCAAGCCCTTTAGATCTGACCAGTGTCGTCCCCGTCTAGGATCGTTACACAGGTTCGGTGCCTATGTTGCGCCGCATGATCGCTACCCCGGATGACATATGCGCAAGGCAAGATTTGCATCGTTCTGGCACGGTCCGGAACTATCTCCCTATGAAGTCGCCTGTCTAAGTTCGTTCACGCAGTACGGCAGCGAGGTCGCGCTTTATAGCTACGAGCCGATCGCTGAATTGCCGACCGGCGTGAGTGCGAAAGATGCGACCACGATACTGCCGCGCGATTCGCTGAACGACTTCCCGATTCGCGGGGTGCCGTCGATGCAGCATTTCACCGACTATTTCCGCTTCGTGATGTTCACGAAGACCGACGAGATCTGGGTCGACACGGACATGCTGCTGCTTCGTGATTTCGACCTCAACGCCAAGGGCGACCTGATCGGGCGGGAGACCCAGACGAGCATCTGCAATGCGATTCTGAGGCTCGATCCGGATCAGCCGCGCTTGCACGAGGCGATCGAACGGGTCGAAGCGATGAAAGGCACCGCACTGAAGTGGGGCGACACCGGCCCGCGTCTATTGACCGCCGTCTACGGCGTGAAGGCCGGTCTTCCCGAAAGCCTGTTCTACCCGGTGCACTTCAACGATTACTACAAGGTGTTCCTGCCGCGCTATTTCGAAGAATGCGCGGCGCTCTGTTCCGACGCGTACACGCTGCATCTGTGCAACAACCGGGTCGTCAAGATGGGGCTCTTCAAGCGCATCGGCCCGCCCGTTGGGTCGTTCCTGCATCACGTCTTCGAGCAAACCGGCGCCAACGAGCTGTTTCGCGAGTTTTATCCGGCGAGCGTGATGCAGGCGATGATCGACAACGCGGTGGAGAAAGTCGGCAGCGACGAAGGCGTGCGCAAGCTGCTGCGCGTCGGCGTGCCGATGGTCACGACGGCCATTGCGCGCAGACTCGGCGCCTGAGTTCGTCGCTTCAGTTCGCGCCGCCCCTGCCCGAGCCCTGCGCCTGCTCCAGCACGAAGTCGATGAACGTCGCGGCCGCGCGCGTGTGGTGCCGGTTCGGCATGTACAGCATGTACATGTGGGTGCCGAAGATGCTGAGCCGCCAGGCATCGAGCGCGCTCAGCACGGCGCCGCGCTTCAGATCGTCCTGCACCACGTAGTCCGGCACGAGTCCGACGCCCAGACCGGCCAGCACCGCCTGCCGCAAAAATAGAAAGTTTTCCGAAATAATCGTCGGTTCGAGCAGCACTTCATGACGCTCGTCGCGCAGATACGCGGCGAGCCGCAATTGCTTGCCGATCACGGCCGCGGTAATCAACGGCGCGCTGCGCAGGTCGTCGAGCGTCGCGGGCATGCCGTGCGTCCGCGCGAATTCGGGGGATGCGCAGGCCACGTACCGGACCGCCCCCATGTCCCGAGCGACGAGGTTTTGCGGCGGCTCCGACATCACGCGCACGGCGATGTCGATCTCGTCGCGCATCAGATCCTCGACGCGGTTCTCGAACATTACGTCGAGCACGATGCCCGGATACAGCCGCTTGAACGCGATCAGCCAGTCGGACATCACGAGCTGGCCATAGCCGCTCGGCACGCTCAGCCGCACTCGCCCTTGCAGGCTTTGGCCCAGCGTCGTCACCGACTCGCGCGCGGCCAGCAATGCGTTGCGAATAGTACGGCCGTGCTCGTAGAGCCGCAGACCGATCTCGGTCGGCTCGACGCGGCGCGTGGTGCGCCGCACCAATTGCAGGCCCACCGAACGCTCGAGCTGGTTCAGATGATAGCTAACGTTCGCGCGGCTCATCTTGAGACGGCGCGCCGCTTCGCTCAGATTGCCGGCATCGAGGATGTCGACGAGCAGGGTCAGCGAGTTGACGTCCATTGGCATGCCGTTGTCAAAGTAATTTTGACAGTCTGTCAATCAGCCATGTGATTGTCAATGAACGTTGACCACTCCAGAATGGGGCGATCCGGCGCACTTCGCCACCCTCATACGGAGACACCCACGATGAACCATTCCCCCACAGCAGACGTCGTCATGCGCGAATTGCGCGGCAAGGTCCTGCTCGTCACGATCGACCACGCGCCGGTCAACGCGCTCTCTGCCGACGTGCGGCGCGGCCTGCTGGCCGCGATCGAAGCCGCCGACGCCGATCGCGACGTCGAAGCCGTGCTGATCGTCGGCGCGGGGCGCAATTTCATCGCCGGTGCCGATATTCGCGAGTTCGGCAAGCCGCCGGTGCCGCCTTCGCTGCCGGACGTGTGCAATCGCATCGAGGCCTGCGGGAAACCCGTGATTGCGGCGTTGCATGGCGCCGCGCTCGGCGGCGGGCTCGAAGTGGCGCTCGCCGCGCATTACCGGATCGCCGTCGAGGGCGCGAAGCTCGGCCTGCCCGAAGTGCAGCTCGGCCTGCTGCCCGGCGCGGGCGGCACGCAACGCACGCCGCGCCTGATCGGCGCGCCGGCCGCGCTCGATCTGATCCTGAGCGGCCGTCATGCGAGCGCGAAGGAAGCGTTCGCGCTGGGCTTGATCGACCGTCTCGGCGACAGCGACGACATCCTCGCCGAAGGACTCGCCTACACGCACGAATTGCTCGCCGCGCATGCGCCGGTGCGCCGCACGCGCGACGCCGCCGCATTGAACGATCGCGCCGCGAGCCTCGCCGCCGTCGCGAAAGCGCGTGACGAAACCGCGAAGAAAGCGCGCGGCCTGTTCTCGCCGCTAAAAATCGTCGACGCCGTCGAAGCCGCGATCGAACAGCCCTTCGACGAAGGCCTGAAGTTCGAACGCACGCTGTTCCTGCAATGCCTCGACAGCCCGCAGCGAGCCGGTCTCGTGCACGCATTCTTCGCCGAGCGCGAAGTGCTGAAAGCGCCCGAAACGCGCGACGCGAAACCGCGCGCGCTCGAGGCGATAGGCGTGATCGGCAGCGGCACGATGGGCGCCGGCATTGCGGTCGCGCTGCTCGACGCTGGTCTGCCCGTCACGATGATCGAACGCGACGAAGCGTCGCTCGCGCGCGGCCGCGCGCACATCGACAAGGTCTACGACGGGCTGATCGCCAAAGGCCGCCTCACCGCCGAAAAGAAAGCCGCGACCATGGCGCGCTGGAGCGGCGGCACGTCGTACGATGCGCTTGCTCACGTCGACCTCGTGATCGAAGCCGTGTTCGAAGATCTCGACGTCAAAAAGGCCGTGTTCGCCGAGCTCGATCGCGTCTGCAAGCCCGCCGCGGTGCTCGCGACCAACACGTCGTATCTGGACATCGAAGCGATCGCGGCCAGCATCCCGCGCGCCGCCGATGTGATCGGCCTGCACTTCTTCTCGCCCGCCAACATCATGAAGCTGCTCGAAGTCGTGGTGCCGAAGCAGGCAAGCGCCGACGTCGTCGCGACCGCGTTCGAGCTCGCGAAGAAGCTGCGCAAGACGCCGGTGCGCGCGGGCGTGTGCGACGGTTTCATCGGCAATCGCCTGCTCGCCGTTTATCGCGCCGCCGCGGACGCGCTGATGGAAGACGGTGCGTCGCCGTATCAGATCGACGCGGCCGTGCGCGCGTTCGGCTTGCCGATGGGCCCGTTCCAGGTGGTCGACCTCGCGGGCGGCGACATCGGCTGGGCGGCGCGCAAACGCCGCGCGGCCACGCGCGACCCGAACGCACGCTACGTGCAGATCGCCGACCGCCTGTGCGAGCGCGGCTGGTTCGGCCAGAAGACGGGCCGCGGATTCTATCTGTACCCCGAAGGATCGCGCGGCGGCATGCCCGATCCCGAAGTCGAGGCGATCATCGACGCCGAACGTAAGCGCGCGGGCGTCACGCCGCGCAGCTTCACCGACGAGCAGATCATTCGCCGCTATATGGCCGCGATGATCAACGAAGGCGCGAACGTCGTGCACGAAGGCATCGCGCTGCGCCCGCTCGACGTCGACGTGACGCTGCTGTACGGCTACGGTTTTCCGCGCTACCGCGGCGGTCCGATGAAATACGCGGACAGCGTCGGCCTCGCGACGATCCTCGCCGACATCCGCGAGTACGCGAAGGAAGACCCGCTGTTCTGGCGGCCGTCGCCGCTGCTCGTTGAACTGGTCGAGCGCGGAGCGGATTTCGCGAGCCTGAACACGACGGCCTGAGCCGCCACGAACCCGGACGGTACGACTGCGATGGATCTGAACTTCACCCCTGAAGAAGAAGCGTTTCGCGCCAGCGTGCTGGCGTTTCTGCGCGACAAGCTGCCGCAACGCCTCGCCGGCAAGGTGCACGCCGGCCGGCGTCTGACGCGCGACGACATGGCCGAGTGGCACGCGATTCTGAACGCGCAGGGCTGGCTCGCGAATCACTGGCCGAAGGAATACGGCGGCCCAGGCTGGAATGCGGTGCAGAAGTTCATCTTCGAGAACGAATGCGCGCTGGCCGGCGCGCCGCGCGTCGTACCGTTCGGCGTCAACATGCTCGGGCCCGTGCTGATCAGGTACGGCAGCGAAGCGCAGAAGCGTCACTGGCTGCCGCGCATTCTCGATGGTTCCGACTGGTGGTGCCAGGGCTATTCGGAGCCGGGCGCGGGCTCCGACCTCGCGTCAGTCAAAACGACGGCGGTGCGCGGCAAGGATGCGCAGGGCGAACACTACATCGTCACTGGCCAGAAGACGTGGACCACGCTCGCGCATTACGCGAACATGATCTTCTGTCTCGTGCGCACCGCGACCGACGTGCGCAAACAGGAAGGCATCAGCTTTCTGCTGATCGACATGAATACGCCGGGCGTCGAAGTGCGGCCGATCATCACGCTCGACGGCGAGCACGAAGTCAATGAAGTGTTTTTCACCGACGTGCGCGTGCCTGCCGCAAATCTCGTCGGCGAAGAGAACAAGGGCTGGACCTACGCGAAATATCTGCTCACGTACGAGCGCACCAATATCGCGGGCGTCGGCTTTTCGGTCGCCGCGTTCAACCGTCTGCGCAAGATCGCCGCGAAACAGCTGCGCAATGGCCGGCCGCTCGCCGAGGATCCCGCGTTCGCGGCACGCATGGCGCGCGTCGAGATCGATCTCGAGAACATGAAGACGACCAACCTGCGCGTGATCGCGGCAGTGGCGGGCGGCGGCGTGCCCGGTGCCGAGAGTTCGATGCTGAAGATTCGCGGTACCGAAATCCGTCAGGAAATCTCGTCGCTGACGCGGCGCGCGATGGGCGCTTTTGCGCAGCCATTCGTCGAGGAAGCGCTGTACGAAGGTTTCGACGGCGTGCCGGTCGGCCCCGACGAAGCCGCGAGTGCCGCGTCGCAGTACTTCAATAATCGCAAGCTGTCGATCTTCGGCGGCTCGAACGAAATCCAGAAGAACATCATTTCCAAAACGATCCTCGGACTGTAAGAGGCGCGCGTCATGAATTTCCAGCACACCGAAGACCGCCGCATGCTGGCGGATACGCTGAACCGGTTTATCAGCGAGCAGTACGGCTTCGCGACGCGCGACCAGATCGCGCGCTCGACGCAAGGCTTCAGCACCGAATTGTGGGCGCGCTTCGCGGAGCTTGGCGTGATCGGCGCACTGTTCGACGAAGCGAGCGGCGGTTTTGGCGGCGGCGCGTTCGATATTTCCGTGGTGTTCGAGAGTATCGGCCGGGGCCTCGTCGTCGAGCCGTTTCTCGATACGCTGATCGTCGGCCGGGCGATCGCTCGCAGCGGCAGTGACGCGCAAAAATCGGCACTGGATTCGTTGATCGACGGCTCGCGAATCGTTGCGCTCGCGCATGGCGAACCGGACAGTCATTACGAACTGGCTCGTGTCGCAGCGACGCGCGCGCGGCGCAGCGTTGAAGGCAACAGGGGCGCGTGGACTTTGTATGGCGCGAAGGCCGTCGTTCAGCATAGCGAGCATGCTCAGGTGTTCCTCGTCTCGGCACGCACGAGCGGCGAAGACGATGCCGAAGCCGGCATCACGCTGTTTCTGGTGCCGAGGGACGCGGCGGGCGTGAGCGTGCGCGGCTATCGGAAGATCGACGGGGGACGCGCGGCCGAAGTGACGTTCGACAATGTCACGCTCGACGACGACTCCGTGCTCGGCTCAGTCGGCCAGGGCTTTGCGACGCTCGAATATGCGATGAGCTGCGGCGTGCTCGCGCTGTGCGCGGAAGCGGTCGGCGCCATGGACGTCGCGAAAGACTACACGCTCGACTATCTGCGCACGCGCAGGCAGTTCGGCGTGCCGATCGGCAGCTTCCAGGCGTTGCAGCATCGCATGGCCGATTTGCTGCTCGAAATCGAGCAGGCGCGCTCGGCGGTGATCAATGCGGCGGCGGCTCTCGATGGTGAACGCAATGCGCGCGAGCGCGCGGTGTCGGCGGCGAAGTACAGCATCGGCCGGATCGGCACCCGGGTCGCAGAGGAATGCATCCAGATGCACGGCGCGATCGGCATGACATGGGAGTTGCCGCTTGCGCATTACGCGAAGCGGCTCGTGATGATCGATCATCAGCTTGGCGATGAGGATCATCATTTGGAGCGGTTTGTGGCGCTGGGAGCTGCGGCGTCGCTCGCGCAGGCCTGATCATCAGGCGCCCTGCTTGTCGGAGACGCGGAGCGTCGCAGTTATCCGCGACGGGCAAGAAAAAAGGACTTACAGCTTTCACCGTAAGTCCTTTTTGATCTTGGTCGGGGCGAGAGGATTTGAACCTCCGACCACCTGCACCCCATGCAGGTACGCTACCAGGCTGCGCTACGCCCCGAACAAAAGAAAAATTATAACAGACACTTCATTCGATTAGAACTGCCCGACACGAACAAAGCGAACGAGCCCATTAACTAGTGGCCCAGCAGATCGATTACGCTCTGCAGTTCCTCGCGCAACTTCTCGACATCGACAGCAACCGTTGCCGCCGATGCCTGGACCTGCCCTGCGGCTCCGGCGGCAGCCTCACCCTCTTCGATGACGGCATCCGGCCCACCGCTGCCATGCGAATCGAGCCGGTTGCGGGCGCCGTTGATTGTAAAACCCTGCTCGTACAGCAACTCTCGAATCCGCCTGATCAGCAGCACCTCGTGATGCTGATAATACCGACGATTGCCGCGCCGCTTGACCGGCCTCAACTGGGTGAACTCCTGCTCCCAGTAACGCAGCACGTGGGGCTTCACGCCGCAAAGTTCGCTGACCTCACCAATCGTGAAGTATCGCTTCGCCGGAATCGGAGGCAAGACGACTTTTTCGATCGTCGCTGTCATCGTCAGTTAGCCGTGATGGGTTGCCCGAAAGCGCGCCAGTCGATCAGCGCGCGAAGCTCGCTTCGGCGCCGTTTTCGACGAGCGCCTTCAGCTTTTGACTTGCATGAAACGTCACCACGCGACGCGCGGCGATCGGAATCGCCTCGCCCGTCTTCGGATTTCTGCCGGGACGCTGCGGCTTATCGCGCAACTGGAAGTTGCCGAAGCCCGACAGCTTGACGCTGTCGCCGCTCTCGAGCGCATCGCGGATCACCTCGAAGAACGCCTCGACCATGTCCTTCGCTTCCCGCTTGTTGAGCCCGACATTGTCGAACAGCAACTCGGCAAGTTCCGCCTTGGTGAGCGTCGGCGTTTCATTGGAAACGACGGCGGGTGATGTCGGAATTTCTCGAATCATGGCGCTGCGTTGCGCCGTAAGAAGGGCTTCGAAATCACTCGAGTTCATTTCATTCATATCTATCAAATGGCGCGCCAAGCATAAAACAATGGATGCGGAAACAGCCGTGCAAATGTTAAATGCGGGTTATCCGCGCAACCGTGCGCCATATACTCGAGCCAGACGTTCCACCAGAGTTTGAATAGCCAGATCGACCGTTTCATCCTGAAGGGTTCCGCCAGTATCTTGCAAGGTCACCCGGAACGCAAGGCTTTTCTCGTGCGCGGCCAGACCACCGGAAGTGTTTGATTTTGGACGAAATTCGTCGAAAAGCGCAACCTTCTGGACAGCCTTGCAGGCCGGTTCGGACTGGGCCTTCTGGAGCTCGTCGAGCAGCGCCTGAACCTCGATTTTCTGATCGACGACCACCGCAATATCACGTCGTACCGGCGGGAATTTTGAAACTTCCGACGGAACCGGCAATACCCGTTGCATTAATGCTTCCGCTTCGATTTCAAACAGAATCGGCGCATGCGGCAAATCATATTTTTGCATCCAGCGCGGATGCAATTCGCCAATCCAGCCCACTGCGCGACCATTCAATTCGATACGCGCGCTGCGTCCCGGATGCAGCGCCGGATGCTCGGCCTTTACGAACCGCGCGAGCGCCGGTGCGAGCAGCGCTTCGATGTCGCCCTTCATGTCGAAGAAGTCGACGGCACGCGTCGGTGCGCCCCATTGCTCGTCGAGCGCGGGACCATAGGCGAGCGCGCCGATCATCTTCGGCTGCGCGAAACCTTCGACCGTCAGCTCGCCGTCCTTGATCGACGGATCGTGCAGGAACACGCGGCCCGCTTCGAACACGCGCACGCGGTCCGCCGCGCGACGGTTCAGGTTCGTGCGCAGCACATGAATCAGGCTGCCGAACAGCGTCGTGCGCATCACCGACAGCTGGCTTGCGATCGGGTTAATCAGACGCACCGGGTTGCTATTGCCCGCGAAGTCCTGCTCCCACTCGGCGTCGACGAAGCTGAAGTTCACCGTTTCCGCGTAGTCGCGCGCGGCGAGTGCATGCCGGATCGCGTGGATCGAGCGTTGCGTCTCGTTGGTCGCGCGCATTTCGCTGGTCGCGACCGGCGGGCGCGCCGGAATCTTTTCGAAGCCGTAGATACGTGCGACTTCTTCGATCAGGTCCTCTTCGATTTCGATATCGAAGCGGTACGACGGCGGCATCACCGAGAACGTATCGCCGTCACGCTCGAACGACAGGCCGAGGCGCGTGAAGATCTGCCCGATTTCATCGGCGCCGATCGCGACGCCGATGATGCGGTTCGCGCGCGAAACGCGCATCTTCACGGGCGCGCGCTTTGGCACGTTGACGATCTGATCGTCGACCGGACCCGCTTCGCCGCCGCAGATGTCGAGGATCAACTGCGTGATGTGCTCGATATGATCGACGGTCGTTGCGTAATCCACGCCGCGCTCGAAGCGATGGCCTGCATCGGTCGAAAAGTTGTACTTGCGCGAGCGGCCACGAATGCTATCGGGCCACCAGAACGCGGCTTCGAGATAGATGTTGGTGGTGTCGAGCGTGACCGCGGTGCTGTCGCCGCCCATGATGCCCGCGAGGCTTTCGATGTGCTGCTCGTCGGCGATCACGCCGACCGTTTCATCGAGCTCGACCGTGTCGCCGTTCAGAAGTTTCAGCGTTTCGCCCTTGCGTCCCCAGCGCACGTCCATGCCGCCGTGGATCTTGTCGAGATCGAACACGTGCGACGGACGCCCCAGCTCGAGCATCACATAGTTCGAGATGTCGACGAGCGCGGAGATGCTACGCTGGCCGGAGCGCTCGAGACGCTCGACCATCCATTGCGGCGACTTCGCGCGCGCATTGACGCCGCGGATCACGCGGCCCGAGAAACGGCCGCACAGATCGGGCGCCGAGATTTTCACGGGCAGCGTTTCATTCAGCTTCACCGGAGCCGGCTTGATGTCGAGCGAGCGCAGCGGTGCCCCGGTAATCGCCGACGTTTCGCGCGCCACGCCGAATACCGACAAACAGTCGGCCTTGTTCGGCGTCAGCTTGATTTCAAAAACGGTGTCGTCGAGGTTGAGGGTCTCGCGGATGTCCTGGCCGATCGGGGTATCTTCCGGCAGGATCATCAGACCACTGTGATCTTCGGAGAGCTTCAGCTCGCGCGCCGAACACAGCATGCCTTGGCTTTCGACGCCGCGCAGCTTCGACAGCCTGATCGCGAACGGTGCGCCGCCCTCTTCCGCCGGCGGCAGTTGCGCGCCGACCAGCGCGACCGGCACCTTGATGCCGGGCGCGACATTCGGCGCGCCGCATACGATGTTCAGCGTCGCGCCGGTGCCGGCGTTGACCTGACACACGTTGAGCTTGTCCGCGTCCGGGTGCTTGACGACTTCCAGCACCTGGCCGACGACGATCTTCGAGGTCGGCGGCGCGGCCGGCCGCAGGTCCTCGACTTCGAGACCCGCCATCGTCAACGCGTGCGACAGTTCGTCGGTGGTCAGTCGGGGATCGACAAAAGTTCTGAGCCAGGATTCCGGAAATTGCATGGTTCTGTGTACGTTCTGATCAGGTTAGGTCCACGTCCGGCAGGTGCTTCGTAAAGCCGGTGGTCTTGCGCCGGTTCAGCGAACTCTGCCGGGGACGCTCGCGGCGCGCACCGGGTGCGCTGCCGCGTTCTTTGCTTTGTAGCGCTCGCGCGCGCCGGTTCACGCGAATTGACGCAGGAAACGCAGGTCGTTTTCGAAGAACAGGCGCAGGTCCTGCACGCCGTAACGCAGCATCGTGAGACGCTCGAGGCCGCTGCCGAAAGCGAAGCCGATATAGCGCTCCGGGTCCAGACCCATGTTACGGATCACGGTCGGATGCACCTGGCCGGAGCCCGAAATTTCGAGCCACTTGCCCGCGTTCTTGCCCGTTTCGAACTGCATGTCGATCTCGGCCGACGGTTCGGTGAACGGGAAATACGACGGACGGAAGCGCACGAGAATGTCGTCGCGCTCGAAGAATTTTTTCAGGAAGTCGGTATAGACACCCTTCAGGTCCGCGAAGCTGATGTTCTCGTCGATCCACAGGCCTTCGACCTGGTTGAACATCGGCGAATGCGTGGCGTCGCTATCCACGCGATACGTGCGGCCGGGCACGATCACCTTGATCGGCGGCGTGTTGGTACGCGCGTAGCGTACCTGCATCGGACTCGTATGCGTACGCAGCAGCAGCGGGCGGCCGTCGGCGTCCTTGCCGTCGACGTAGAAGGTATCCTGCATCGAACGCGCCGGATGGTTTTCCGGGCTGTTCAGCGAAGTGAAGTTGTACCAGTCGGTTTCGATCTCGGGGCCGTCGGCCACGTCGAATCCGATCGTACGAAAAATTTGCTCGACGCGCTCCCAGGTGCGCATCACCGGGTGCAGGCTGCCAGCATTGGCGCCGCGGCCCGGCAGCGTGACGTCGATCGCTTCAGCGGCGAGGCGCTGGTTCAGAAGCGCATCGGCGAGCGACTGACGACGTGCCGTCAGCGCGGCTTCGACCTGTTGCTTGACGAGATTGATCCGAGCGCCTTCTGTCTTGCGCGTTTCGGGATCGAGTTTGCCAAGGCCTTTCAACATCTCGGTCAGCGCACCCGCCTTACCGAGAAAGCGCGCTTTCTCGTTCTCGAGGGTGGTGACGTCGGGGGCTTCTGCGAAGGCTTTTTGCGCGTCGGCGACAATCTGGTCCAGATCCATTGATCCCATCATTTCAACGTCAGTGTTCTATCGAAACAAAACTGGTTCTACCAACAAAAACGGGGCTCGGTGAGGAGCCCCGTTTTTGTTGCAGCGTCACCGAGACTACCGGATGTTCGCTGCAACGAACCACGCAGTTTTAATTGCCAGAAGCGCAATCAGGCTGCAACGGCGGCTTTCACCTGCTGAACGATCGCAGCAAAAGCAGCCTTGTCGAATACAGCCATGTCGGCCAGCACCTTGCGGTCCAGTTCGATCGACGCCTTCTTCAGGCCGTTGATGAACACGCTGTACGTCATGTCGTGCTGACGCACCGCCGCGTTGATACGCGTGATCCACAGTGCGCGGAACACCCGCTTCTTGTTGCGGCGATCGCGGTAGGCGTACTGGCCTGCGCGCATGACCGCCTGCTTGGCGATGCGATAGACGTTATTGCGACGGCCGCGGTAACCCTTGGCCAGCTTGATGATCTTCTTGTGACGGGCCCGTGCGGTAACCCCACGTTTTACTCGAGGCATGTTTCGCTCCTATGAGTGTCGGTTAAGGGTTAAGCGAACGGCAGCATTGCGCGAACGGAGTTCAGATCGGAATCATGAACTGCCGTGGAGCCGCGCAGATGGCGTTTGTTCTTGGTGGTCTTCTTGGTAAGAATGTGACGCTTGAAGGCCTGACCGCGCTTAACGGTACCGCCCGGACGCACCACGAAGCGCTTTGCAGCGCTCTTCTTGGTCTTCATCTTCGGCATGACAACTCCATTATTAGATGGACATGGGTGTGCGGTCGGCCAGATGGCCATTTCCCGCCCTTCGAAACCCATTCCACTTGGTATGCAGGCCGCCGATACCGCCAGCGGCCGCTTTTCGGGAACGACTGCGCGCTTGCATGCGCGACGTTCCGAAATTTTCCAACACCGCGCCAGACACCCAGCACAGCGTCAAACAACCTTGCGCTACCGGAGAGCGGGCCGCATGGCACGCCGCCGCTCCGGCCAACTGCTCCCCGCTTACTTCTTTTTCTTCGGAGCGAGCACCATGATCATCTGGCGCCCTTCCATTTTCGGCATCTGCTCGACCTGACCGACTTCGTCGAGGTCGGTGCGCAGGCGTTCGAGCATGCGCATGCCGATTTCCTGGTGAGCCATTTCGCGGCCACGGAAACGCAACGTGATTTTCGTCTTGTCGCCGTCTTCGAGGAAGCGGACGAGGTTGCGCAGTTTGACGTTGTAATCGCCGTCGTCGGTACCCGGGCGGAATTTGACTTCCTTGACCTGAATGACCTTCTGCTTGAGCTTGGCCTCGTGTTGCTTCTTCGCTTCCTGGTACTTGAACTTGCCGTAGTCCATCAAGCGGCAAACCGGCGGAACCGCTTGCGGGGCGATTTCGACCAGATCCACGTCCTGCTGTTCCGACATGCGGAACGCATCAGCGAGTTTCACGATGCCGAGCGGTTCGTTCTCGACGCCGACCAGACGCACCTCGGGTGCTGTAATTTCACCGTTGATGCGGTGCGCAGACTTATCAGTAGCGATGTTACGTTTCCTCTAAAAATTAAAAAAAACGAGCCGGGTACCGAGTGGTTAGTTGAACGACTGCACATCCTGGCGCAGACGCTCAATGAAGGCGTCAACAGGCATCACACCCATATCGACACCACCACGGGCACGCACGGCTACCGTTTGCGCTTCACGCTCCTTGTCGCCGACCACCAGCAGGTACGGCACCTTTTCCAGCGTGTGCTCGCGTATTTTATAGCTAATCTTCTCGTTGCGCAAATCGGCCTCGACTCTAACCCCTTGTTTTTGCAACGATTGGGCTAGCGACTGCGCATATTCGGCCTGACTTTCCGCGATATTCATCACGACGACCTGGATCGGCGCGAGCCAGGCGGGCATTGCACCAGCATGGTGCTCGATGAGAATCCCGAGGAAGCGTTCCATCGATCCGACGATTGCCCGGTGGAGCATGATGGGGCGACGACGACTATTGTCTTCGGCGACGTATTCGGCACCCAGACGCTCCGGCAGCACCATGTCGAGTTGCAGCGTACCGCACTGCCACGAGCGGCCGAGCGCGTCCTTGATGTGATACTCGACCTTCGGGCCGTAGAACGCACCCTCGCCGGGCAGTTCTTCCCACGTGACGCCGCAGGCCGTCAGCGCCTCGCGCAGCCCCTGCTCCGCGCGATCCCACGTTTCGTCGGTGCCGGCGCGCGCATCCGGACGCAGCGACAGCTTGATCTCAACGTTGTCGAAGCCGAAGTCGCGGTAGACGCTCATCGCCAGCGTGTTGAACGCGATCGATTCGCTGATGAACTGGTCTTCGGTACAAAAAATATGGGCGTCGTCCTGCACGAAGCCGCGCACGCGCATCAGTCCATGCAGCGCGCCCGACGATTCGTTGCGATGGCACGAACCGAACTCAGCGTAACGCAGCGGCAGATCGCGATACGAGCGCAGACCGTGGTTGAACACCTGCACGTGACCGGGGCAGTTCATCGGCTTGATTGCGTAGTCGCGCTTTTCCGATTCGGTCGTGAACATATTTTCACGATAGTTCTGCCAGTGTCCCGACGCTTCCCACAGCGAGCGGTCCATGATCAACGGCGTCTTGATTTCAAGGTAGCCGGCGTCATTCACGCGACGGCGCATGTACTGCTCGACCTGCTGCCACAGCGTCCAGCCGCGCGGATGCCAGAACACCATGCCCGGCGACTCGTCCTGCATGTGGAACAGGTCGAGCTGCTTGCCCAGCTTCCGATGATCGCGCTTCTCGGCCTCTTCGAGCATGTGCAGGTATGCTTCCTGGTCTTCCTTCTTCGTCCAGGCCGTGCCGTAAATTCGCTGCAACTGCTCGTTCTTCGAGTCCCCGCGCCAGTAGGCTCCCGCGACTTTCATCAGCTTGAAGACCTTCAGCTTGCCGGTGGACGGCACGTGCGGGCCGCGGCACAGATCCGTGAAGCCGCCATGGGAGTACAGTTTGATTTCGTCGCTGGCGGGAATCGATTCGATGATTTCGGCCTTGTACTTTTCGCCGATGCTCTTGAAGTACTCGGCCGCTTCGTCGCGCGACACCACGCGACGCGACACCGGCTCGTCCTTCTTCGCGAGCTCCTGCATGCGCTTTTCGATCTTTTCGAGGTCTTCCGGCGTGAAAGGACGGTTGTACGAGAAGTCGTAATAAAAGCCGTTGTCAATGACGGGGCCGATCGTAACCTGCGCTTCGGGGTACAGATCCTTCACCGCATACGCGAGCAGGTGTGCCGTCGAGTGGCGGATGATATCGAGTCCGTCTGCATCCTTCTCCGTGATGATGGCGAGCGCCACGTCGCGATCGATCAGCGCAGACGTATCGACCAACTCCCCGTCGATCTTCCCGCCGAGTGCGGCTTTCGCGAGGCCGGGGCCGATCGAGGCGGCCACTTCGGCGACGGTCACCGGATGCTCGTACTGTCGAACAGAACCGTCAGGCAAACGTATCGAAACCATTGCGTTCTCCGTGGTGCCGACCGGCGGCGGCACATACAACCAGGGTCAAAAAGACAAAAAAAATGCGGCCCCACTTTCGAGGGGCCGCATTCACATTTTACGCAAACATCACTGGCGAAAGAGGTCCTCGACTAGCGTCGCTCCGAAGTGGTTTCGGTCAACGTTCGCGGTGTCATAACCGTATTCGCCTTTTTGCGCTCAAAGCGCTTACTGCATCTTGCGAAACCCCGGCGAGACCGGAATTCCATTTCGTTGGTAGGCTCGATTGGACTCGAACCAACGACCCCCACCATGTCAAGGTGGTGCTCTAACCAGCTGAGCTACGAGCCTGAAGAAACGAGAGTATATGGGGTACAGCCCAGCTTGGCAAGTACTTTTATGCAGCGACTTTAATTCGTCTCTCCGTCGGCAGGCCCTTTTCCAATCGTCCGCGCCTCAGTTCTTGCGCGTCGCCCGCACCACGCCCGTGATTTCGCCCAGCAACGTGCACGCGCGCTGGATCTGCGCAGAGCTAGAAACCTCGACGGTAAATTGCATGAACGCGGCATTGCGGCGCGTTTGCGTCTTCACGCCAATCACGTTCATCTTTTCCCGCGCGAACACTTCGGAGATATCGCGCAGCAAGCCTTGTCGGTCCGTCGCCTCGATGCTGAGGTCGACCGGGTAGACGGACTGGCCGCGACCGCTCATCACGTCCGCCGACCACGCGGTCTGCAGCACGCGCTCCGGCGCGCGCTCTGCCATCCGGCGGAACGTCGCGCAGTCGCTGCGATGCACCGACATGCCCTTGCCGCGCGTGACGAAGCCGCAGATGTCGTCGGGCGGCGCGGGCCGGCAGCAGCGCGCGAGCTGGGTGAGCAATGCATCGACGCCGACCACCAGCACGCCGGTAGACGCGCCGCGCGCGACGCTCGCGCCACTGCTGCGTTTCTCGAATTTTTCCGGCGCCTCGAGCTCGGGCTCGGGCGGCGGCGCGTCCTGCAGCGCCTGCTCGACGAGCCGCAGGCTGAATTCCTCCTTGCCGACCACGGAGAACAGGTCGTCGGTGGTCTTGAAACCAAGCCGCGCGGCCAGCTGATCGAGATTGACCGAGGTCTTGCCTTCGCGCTGCAGGGTTTTTTCAACCATCGCGCGACCGTTCGCGATGTGCTCCTGCAACTCGACCGCGTTGAACCACGCGCGCACCTTCTGCCGCGCTCGCCCGCTTTGCAGATAGCCAAGCTGCGGATTGAGCCAGTCGCGCGACGGACCACCCTCCTTCACCGCCACGATCTCGACCGTCTGGCCATTCTGCAATGCGGTGTTGAGCGGCACCATCACGCCGTCGACGCGCGCGCCGCGGCAACGATGCCCAAGCTCGCTGTGCAGGTGATATGCGAAGTCGATCGGCGTCGCGCCGTGCGGCAACGGAATCACGCGCGCCTGCGGCGTCAGCACGTAGATGTGATCGTCGTCGAGCGTGGCCTGCCGCAACTGCTCCCATGGCTGCACCGCGCCCGCTTCGCCATGCTCGCCCTCGGACACCTCGTCCTTCCACGCGAGCAGCTGTCGCAACCAGGCGATCTTCTCGTCGTATTTCTCGCTCGCGGTGAACGTGCCGCCATAGCCGCGCGCACCCGCTTCCTTGTAGCGCCAGTGCGCGGCCACGCCGTATTCGGCGAAGCGATGCATTTCCTGCGTGCGGACCTGCACTTCGAACGCGCGGCCGTCGTCGCCGATCACGACCGTGTGCAGCGACTTGTAGCCGTTCGGCTTCGGCCGGGAAATGTAATCGTCGAACTCCTTCGGCACCGGCTGCCACAGGTTGTGCACGATGCCGAGCACGGTGTAGCAGTCCTTGATGTCCGGCACGATCACGCGAAACGCGCGCACGTCGTACAGCTCCGCGAAGTCGAGCTGCTTGCCGCGCATCTTGCGCCAGATGCTGTAGATATGCTTCGGCCGACCGCTCACTTCGGCGCGAATGTGCGCGGCGGCCAGCTCCTGCTGCAGGCGTTCGATCGCCTGTGCGACATAGCTCTCACGCTCGACGCGCTTCTCGTCGAGCAGCTTCGCGATGCGCTTGTAGGTGTCCGGCTCCTCGAAACGGAACGCGAGATCCTCGAGCTCCCACTTCAATTGCCAGATGCCGAGGCGGTTCGCGAGCGGTGCGTAGATATCGAGGGTTTCGCGCGCGACGTCGGGCGACGGCGTGATCTTCGCGGCCGCGTAGTAACGCAGCGATTGCAGCCGCGACGCGAGGCGGATCAGCACGACGCGAATGTCCTGCGCGAACGCGAGCAGCATCTTGCGCAGCGCCTCGACCTGCGCGCGGCGCGCAGCCTGCGCGTCACGCCCGGCCTCGGGCATCGCGTTTTGCGCCGCACGCAAACTGACCGTGCCGAGCCGCAGCAGTTTGCGCACGTCGCCGACCAGTTGCGCGACTTCTTCGCCGAAGTTGTCGGCGATCACGCGCTCCGGATCGTGCAGATGCGGTGTCAGCGCGAACAGGGCCGCGGCCAGCACCGCCGGCGGATCGACGTTGAGCTTGCGCATGATCGACGCGGTGCCCGCCGCGTGATCCGCGAGCAATTCGCCCGACGACAGCCGCACCTCGCCCGCATATTCGCGCACGAACGCCATCGCTTCGTCGAAGGAACGATGGGGATGAGGCGCGTTCGGAACGGTTTCGGTATTCATGGTGCGACGGCCCGCCGGGCCAGACGATTCAACGGAAAATCAACAACGGTGCGGCCTCTCAATCGCAAATCAGCTGCGCTGCGCCGCGATCACGACTATTTCGACGAGGCACTTCGGATTCGCGAGCTTTGCCTCGACGGTCGCGCGCGGCGGCGTGTCACCCTGCGCGACCCACTCGTCCCACACTGCGTTCATGCCGGCGAAATGCGCCATGTCCGAGATATAGATCTGCACCGACAGCAGCAGCGACTTGTCGCTGTTCGCTTCAGCGAGCAGACGGTCGATGTGGCCGAGCACTTCGCGCGTCTGGCCGGTGATGTCCTGCTCGTCGTCCTCGGCGATCTGACCCGCGAGGTACACGGTGCCGTTGTGCACGGCCATTTCCGAGAGACGCTTGCCGACGTGATAACGAATGACTGCCATGAAATGTCCTGAGCTGAGGGTTGATCGAACTACACGCCGCACGACACCGTTAATAAAAGCTTCATGCGGAACTCAATATTATGACCCGTTCGCGGCCGAGCCGATGAAGAACTCCCTCGCGAGCGCGATCTGGTCCGCCGCGAGAAACGCCGGCGCATGACCGACGCCCGCGATCTCCACGCTCGATACCGCACGCCCGGCCGCCACCATCTTCGCGACCGTTTCACGCGACAGCAAATCCGACTGCTCGCCGCGCACCACGAGCACCGGCCCCTGGAACGACGCGAGCGAATGCCACAGCGCCGCTTCGCCGAGCTTCGCCGCTTCCTCGGTGACCGCCGCGAACGGCTGGGCGATGCGCGGGTCATAGCGCAGCACCCACGCGCCGTCTTCTTCGCGCAGCAACGGCGTATTGATTTCGCGCCATTCGTCAGGCGTCAGCGGGCCGAAGCCCTGCGCGAGTTGCGCCGCGTAGTCGACACCCTGCTGCAGCGTATCGAAGCGTGCGGGCTTGCCCAGATAATCGCCGATGCGCTTGACCGCGACCGGCTCCAGATGCGGCCCGACGTCGTTCAGCAGCAGCTTGCGGATCGGCGTGTCCGGCAGACCGGCGAGCCCCATGCCGATCAGGCCGCCCATCGAGGTGCCGAACCAGTCGACGGTATCGACGTCGAGCCGCGCGATCAGCGTGACCATGTCGGCGACGTACTGCGGTACCGCATATAAGTTGGGGTTCGCGAGCCACGACGACAAGCCCCGGCCAACCACGTCCGGGCACACCACGCGATAGGTGTCCGCGAAGTTGGCAGCGAGTCGGTCGAAATCGCGCCCCGATCGTGTCAGTCCGTGCACGCACAGCAGCACGCGCGGATTGTCCGGATCGCCCCACTCGGTATAGGAGACGCGATGCAGGCCGGCCGCGCTCGCGCACTGCACGTAACGTTGACGCGGCGCGGGCCGCCCGGTGGTGGAAGCATAAGTCGTTGCGGTCATCTGGTGTCCTTGCAAAGACGCTGCGGATTGGGCTGCGAACGATTGTAAACCGCTTCGTCGCGCGGCAAGCATCGGCCAGAAGGCTTAGGAAGATCGTGCAAACCGTCCGGCGCATCCGGCGCCGCGCGCCAAAAATAGAACGGGCGAGACTCGCGTCTCGCCCGTCCGGAAAGCATCGTTGCCGCCGCGCTCGCATCGACGCGCGCAGCGGCGTCTCAACCCGCGTCAGCTCACCGCGCTCACATCGAGCGGCGCGCCGGTCTTCGCCTTGATTTCGTCGACGCTCACGCCCGGCGCAAGTTCGGTCACTTTCAAGCCGTTTTCGGTCACTTCGATCACGCCGAGATCGGTGATGATCTCATCGACCACACCCACGCCCGTCAGCGGCAGCGTGCATTCTTCGAGGATCTTGTGCTGATCGCCCTTGGCGACGTGCTCCATCAGCACGACCACGCGCTTGACGCCCGCGACCAGGTCCATCGCGCCGCCCATGCCCTTGATCATCTTGCCCGGGATCATCCAGTTCGCGAGATCGCCCTTCTTGCTGATCTGCATCGCGCCGAGAATCGCCAGATTGATGTGGCCGCCGCGAATCATCGCGAACGAATCCGCCGAAGAGAAAATCGACGAACCGGGCAGCGTCGTCACCGTCTGCTTGCCGGCGTTGATCAGGTCGGCGTCGACTTCGTCTTCGGTCGGCGACGGGCCGATGCCGAGCAGACCGTTTTCCGACTGCAGCCACACTTCGACGCCCGCCGGCACGTGGTTCGCGACTAGCGTCGGCAAGCCGATGCCGAGGTTCACATAAAAGCCGTCCTGCAGTTCCTTCGCCGCGCGCGCGGCCATTTCGTCACGAGTCCATGCCATGATCAGTCTCCTTTCGCGCGGACGACGCGTTGTTCGATGCGTTTTTCCGGATGCGCATTCAGCACGATGCGCTGCACGAAGATGCCAGGCGTATGGATCGCGTCCGGATCGAGCTCGCCCACTTCGACGATCTCTTCAACCTCCGCGACGGTGATGCGGCCCGCCATCGCGCACATCGGATTGAAGTTGCGCGCGGTGCGGCGATAGATCAGGTTGCCGGCCTTGTCGGCCTTCCATGCCTTGACGAGCCCGATATCCGCGGTCAGCGAATGTTCGAGCACGTAGTGGTTCTCGCCGAACTGACGGGTTTCCTTGCCCTCGGCGATCTGCGTGCCGAAACCAGTGTTCGTGAAAAACGCCGGGATGCCCGCGCCGCCTGCGCGCAGCTTCTCGGCGAGCGTGCCTTGCGGCGTGAATTCGAGCTCGAGTTCGCCGGCCAGGTACTGGCGCTCGAACTCCTTGTTCTCACCGACGTACGACGAGATCATCTTCCTGATCTGGCGCGTCTCGAGCAGCAGGCCAAGGCCGAAACCGTCGACGCCCGCGTTGTTGCTGATGCAGGTGATGCCCCGCACCTTCGAATCGCGCAGCGCCGCGATCAGCGCCTCGGGAATGCCGCACAAGCCGAAGCCGCCGACGGCGAACGTCTGCCCGTCCTTGACGATGTCCTTCAGCGCCTCGGCGGCGCCTGGATAGACCTTGTTCATCTGTATGTCCCTTCCTCTATGGAAACCCGAAACCTGAACGCAGGCCGCCGGATCATTGCGGCTGATATCGCAACTGGCGAACTTCACGTCGCCTCACGATACCGCTACGTCATTCTAGTAGTCATCCGCGACATGCGCCGCGTTGTCATCTGCCCGAAAGAGTACGCTGGGCCCGCCATACGGCACAATACGCAAAAATACATAAGTACTTGCCGCCCCGCCCATGCCCTCCCTGGATTACCGCACTGCATTTCACCTCGCGCCGATCGGACTCGTGCTGTCGCGCGAGCGGACCATCGAAGACTGCAACGACGAGCTCGCGTCGATTTTCGGCTACGCGCGCGACGCGCTGATCGGTCAGTCATTCCAGGTGTTGTACCCATCGGCGGATGAGTTCGAGCGGATCGGCGCGCGCATTCCGCCGATCATGACCGCGCAAGGCAGCTACGCGGACGACCGCATCATGAAACGCGCGAACGGCGAGCTGTTCTGGTGTCACGTGACGGGCCGCGCGCAGCAGCGCACCGACCCGCACGCGGCGGGTGTCTGGACCTTCGAGGATCTGAGCGCGACCCGCCGGGTCGCGGTGGAACTGACGCCGCGCGAGCGCGAAATCGCCGCGCAACTGGTGACGGGCAAGACCAGCAAGCAGATCGGCCGCGTGCTCGACATCAGCCCGCGCACGGTCGACGTCTACCGTGCGCGGCTCATGCGCAAATACGATACGGGCAATGCGACCGAGCTCTTGCAACGGCTGCTCGGGGATTGACAGAGAAAGGAAGGATGAAGCACGCGACCACGCTCAGGCAGCGCCGTCAGGCCGCCTTGACGAGAGCGGCGCTCTCGATGGCCGCGCGCAGCACGTCGGGCACCGGCATCGACTTGCCCGCCGCGTAGTCGATCCACACGCATCGCGCGGCGCCCCGCGCATAGAGCGTATGCGGCTCATCGGCACGCAGGAGCTCGAAAGCCGTATCGAAGCTGCTGCGCCCCGGCGTGGCCACCGACATCCGGCCGATCACGTCACCCGGATAGTGCAGTTGCTTCAGAAACTCCATCGACGCATTGACGATCACTGGTCCCTGCCCGTCCGGGCGCTCGCCGAGGAAGTCCATCTGTTCGAACCAGGAAATCCGCACCTGCTCCATGTAGCGAAAATAAACCGTGTTGTTGACGTGACCGAAGGCGTCCATGTCGCCCCAGCGGATCGGCATCGTCATTTCGAAAACTGCGTGAAAATCGCTCATGCTTTACTTCCGTTCTTCCTTTGCTGCCTGACTGTTGAAACGTTTGACTGCGCGCTCACGCGAGCCCGAAACCGTCGTCGGCGGCGATCACCGAGCCGTTGATGAACTGCGATTCGTCCGCCGCGAGCAGCAGGAGCAGCCCGTCGAGATCCTCCGGTTTGCCGACCCGATGGCGCGGCAGCATCGCAATCAGTTTCTGCCCCTGATCGGTCGACCAGTGGTGGTGGTTGATCTCGGTGTCGATATAGCCGGGGCAGATCGCGTTCACATTGATGCCATGCTTGCCCCACTCGAGCGCCATCGCCTTCGTCATGTGGACGACCGCGGCCTTGCTCATCGAATACAGGCCGATTTGCGGCAGCACGCGCAAGCCCGCCATCGACGCGATGTTGATGATCCGGTACGACGGCTTCTGCGCGTTGTTGCCGCGCATGATCATGCGCTTGGCGACTTCCTGCGCGACGAAAAAAGCGCCGCGCGTATTGGTGTCGAACACGTATTCGAAGTCCGCCGGCGTGACCTCGGACAGCTTCTGCGTAGTCGACACGCCCGAGTTATTGACGAGGATATCGATGGTGCCGGCTTCGGTCTCCGCGTGCGCGACCGCCGACTTGATGCTCTGGTAGTCGGTCACGTCGAGCGACACCACGTGCGCGGCGCCGCCGGACGCCTCGATTTCCGCGCGCAGCTCCTTGAGCCGCTCGGTCCGTCGGCTCGCCAGCACGACCTTCGCGCCCGCCTGCGACAACACCTGCGCGAAGCGCTTGCCCAACCCGCTCGAGGCGCCAGTGATCAGCGCGACCTTGCCTTCCAGATTGATCGAACGGCCCATTGTCTTTCCTTGCTCGGTTGTAGTGACAACTGCGGTTGACGGGGTTTGGTACGACCGCGATAAGGGTCTATACCGTATCATGAAATAGTACGCTCGTGCTAATCTGTGGCTTTTGGGTTGCGGCGTAGGGATCGATCGCCCACAATACGAACCCGAAAAAAGCATTCTAACGGTAAGAGGAGCATCAATGACCCCCGCAAGTCTCATTGAGCAGTACGGCCCGCGCGAGTCGATGGAGTATGACGTCGTCATCGTCGGCGGCGGCCCTGCGGGCCTGTCGGCTGCCATTCGTCTGAAGCAGCGCGCCGCCGAACAAGGCGTCGAGCTTGGCGTCTGCGTACTCGAAAAAGGCTCTGAGATCGGGGCGCATATCCTGTCGGGCGCGGTGATGGACCCGCGCGCGCTGACCGAGCTGATCCCGGACTGGAAGGAGAAAGGCGCGCCGCTGACGGTCGAGGTGACCGAAGACCGCTTCCTGTTCCTGTCGGCGACGGGCGCGAAGAGCGTGCCGAACTGGGCGCTGCCGGACAATTTCAAGAACCACGGCAACTACGTGATCAGCCTCGCGAACGTGACGCGCTGGCTGGGTCAGCAGGCCGAGGCGCTCGGCGTCGAGATTTTCCCGGGCTTTCCGGCGGCTGAAGTGTTGTACAACGACGACGGCTCGGTCAAGGGCGTCGCGACCGGCAACCTCGGCATCGGCAAGGACGGCGAGCCGACCGAGAACTTCCAGCTCGGCATGGAGCTGCACGCGAAGTACACGCTGTTCTGCGAAGGCGCGCGCGGCCACCTCGGCCGCCAGCTGAACGAGAAGTTCAAGCTGCGCGACGGCGTCGATCCGCAGGTGTACGGCATCGGTATCAAGGAGCTGTGGGAGATCGATCCCGCCAAGCACAAGCCGGGTCTGGTGATGCACACGGCCGGCTGGCCGCTCGAGAACGACACCTACGGCGGCTCGTTCCTCTACCACATGGACAACAACCAGGTCGTGGTCGGCTTCGTGGTCGGCCTCGGCTATTCGAATCCGTATCTGTCACCGTTCGAGGAATTCCAGCGCTACAAGACGCATCCGGCGATCCGCGCGATTCTGGAAGGCGGCAAGCGCGTGTCGTACGGTGCGCGCGCGATCACCGCGGGCGGTCTGATGTCGCTGCCGAAGCTGGTGTTCCCGGGCGGCGCACTTGTCGGCGACGACGCTGGCTTCCTGAACGCGTCGCGCATCAAGGGTTCGCACGCCGCGATCAAGACCGGCATGCTCGCCGCCGACGCCGCATTCGCCGCCGTACAGGCCGGCCGTCAGTCGGACGAACTGACCGCTTATCCGGAAACCTTCAAGACGTCGTGGCTGTACACCGAGCTGTATCGCGCGCGTAACTTCAAGCAGTGGATGAGCAAGGGTCTCTACCTCGGCACGCTGATGGTCGGCGTCGAGCAGAAGCTGCTCGGCGGTAACGTGCCCTGGACGCTGCATCACCAGCATTCCGATCATGAGATGCTGAAGCCGGCTTCGCAGTGCAAGCCGATTCCCTATCCGAAGCCGGACGGCAAGCTGACGTTCGACCGGCTCTCTTCGGTGTTCATCTCGAACACGAACCACGAGGAAAATCAGCCGGCGCATCTGACGCTGAAAGATCCGAGCGTGCCGGTCAACGTGAACTGGCAGACTTACGCCGGACCGGAGTCGCGTTATTGCCCGGCTGGCGTGTACGAGTTCGTGAAGAACGACGAAGGCAACGAGCGGCTCGTCATCAATGCGCAGAACTGCGTGCACTGCAAGACCTGCGATATCAAGGACCCGACGCAGAATATCGTGTGGGTCACGCCGGAAGGCGGTGGCGGTCCGAACTATCCGAACATGTAATTGTTGTGCTGTTTGCTTTTGCGGCGCTGTGCGATAAGCGGCAGCGTCGCGAAGGCAAATTCCGATAGCGCGCTCGCGCCTTCGTCTGCGCGCATTCTCGCGCGTTTCGTCCGTCCCCTTCGCTATTCATTTTCATGGCGGCTCGTTCGCCGCCAATCTCGGGGCCGCGTCAGCGTTACGGCGCGCTCGCCGCGATCTTCGGCGTGCTCACGGCCACATCGCCGCATTGCGCGCGATGGCGCAGCGCGTGATCGATCAGCACGAGCGCAAGCATCGACTCGGCGATCGGCGTCGCGCGAATGCCGACGCACGGGTCGTGCCGCCCGAAGGTTTCGACGACCACCGGCTGTCCCGCCTTGTCGATCGAACGGCGCGGCGTGCGAATGCTCGAGGTCGGTTTGATCGCGATCGACACCGTGATGTCCTGTCCCGTCGAAATGCCGCCGAGCACCCCGCCCGCGTGATTGCCGACGAAGCCCTCCGGCGTCAGCTCGTCGCCATGCACCGAGCCGCGTTGCGCGACGCTCGCGAAGCCCGCACCGATCTCGACGCCCTTCACCGCGTTGATGCCCATCATCGCGTGCGCGATGTCGGCGTCGAGACGGTCGAACAGCGGCTCGCCGAGGCCGACCGGCACACCGGAGGCGACCACGTTGATGCGCGCGCCGATCGAATCACCGTCCTTGCGCAGCGCGTCCATATACGCCTCGAGCTGCGGAACGATCTGCGCATTCGGCACGAAGAACGGGTTTTCGCGCACCTGCGCCCAATCGACGAACGGCACGTCGATCTCGCCGAGCGCGGCCATATAGCCGCGAATCTCGGTGCCGAACTTCTCGCGCAGCCACTTCTTCGCCACCGCGCCCGCCGCGACCGTGGGCGCCGTCAGCCGTGCCGACGAGCGGCCGCCGCCGCGGTAATCGCGAATGCCGTACTTCTGCCAGTACGTGTAGTCGGCGTGGCCCGGGCGGAACGTCTCGGCGATGTTGCCGTAGTCCTTGCTGCGCTGGTCGGTATTGCGTATCAGCAGCGCGATCGGCGCGCCGGTGGTTTGACCTTCGAACACGCCCGACAGGATCTCGACCCTGTCCTCTTCCTGGCGCTGCGTCACGTGGCGCGACGTGCCCGGCTTGCGGCGATCGAGTTCGAACTGGATATCGGCTTCGTTGAGCGCCATGCCCGGCGGGCAGCCGTCGATCACGCAGCCGATAGCGGGGCCGTGCGATTCGCCGAAGGTCGTGACAGTGAAAAGCGTACCGAGCGTGTTGCCGGACATGAGCGTCGTCCAAAGAAATTCGGGGAGAACGCTATTATGCCAGCCCGCTCGCCCCGAAGACGGGCGTGGCGACAGCGCTGCCGAATGCGGGTGATAGTGGACGAGCTAGCGACCTCGGCATCCGCGCACCGGCCCAAGGCTATTTGCGCGCGCCGCGCAACTCGGTCACGATCTGCTGCAGTGTTTCCGGCGTCGCGAGCGCCGGGTCGATCGGCTCGCCGACCGCGAGGCTCAGCCGGCTCATCACGCCCTTTCTGAGCGGACGCGGCCAGTGGGCATCGACCGCGCGCGAAAACACGCTGCCCCACAGACCACGCAGCGCCATCGGAATAACCGGCGCCGGCGTGCGTCTGACGATCTCGGCGACGCCGTGGCGAAACGGGTTCAGCTCACCCGTGCGCGTCAGCTTGCCTTCGGGAAAGATGCAGACGAGTTCGCCGTCCGCGAGCGCCCGCGCGCACAGATCGTACGCACGCGAGAGCAGCGCCGCGTCCTGATGCGCGGGCGCGATCGGAATCGCCTTCGCATGCCGGAATAGCCAGCCGACGAACGGCGAGCGGAAGATTTGATGGTCCATCACGAAGCGGATCGGCCGCGGGCTTTCGGCCATGATGACGATCGCATCGACGAAACTGACGTGGTTGCACACGAGCACCGCCGCGCCGCGCTCCGGAATCCGCTCCGCGTGCACGAGCCGGATCCGGTAAAACGTATGCACGAGCAGCCACGCAACGAAGCGCAGCAGAAACTCGGGCACGAGCGAATAGATGTAGCCCGCGACCACCACGTTCAGCAGCGCGGTGACGAGAAAAATTGCCGGAATGGCGAAGCCCGCGGCGGTCAGGCCCATCGCCATCAGCGCCGACACGATCATGAACAGCGAGTTGAGGATATTGTTCGCGGCGATGATGCGCGCGCGATGACTCGGCTGGCTACGGCTCTGAATCAGCGCATACAGCGGCACGCTGTAGAAGCCGCCAAACATCGCCAGCAGGAACAGATCGGCGAGCACGCGCCAATGTGCGAGCCGCGCGAGAAATTCCCCGACGCTGAGCAGATTCCCCGCCGGCGGCAGCGCATGGCTCGCAAAAAAAAGATCGATCGCGAACACGCTCATGCCGATCGAGCCGAGCGGCACGAGGCCGACTTCGATCCGCCGCTTCGACAGCCGTTCGCACAGCAGCGAGCCAATGCCGATGCCGATCGAAAACGTGGCGAGCAGCACGGTCACGACGTCCGGATCGGCGGACAGCACGTCCTTCGCAAAATTGAAGAACGACGCGAGGAACGTCGCACCGACGAACCACAGCCACGAGATGCCGAGCAGGCTCAGAAACACCGTGCGGTTTTCGTGCGCGAGCTTCAGATTGCGCCACGTTTCGCTGACCGGGTTCCAGTTGATGCGCAAGCCGGGCTGCGGCGCGGGCGTAGCCGGCACGAAGCCGGACACGCCGCGCCCGATCAGCGCGATCGCGATACACGCGCCAGCGAGCACCACCGCGCCATGCTCGGCGAACCCCGCGCCCGCGCCGCCGACGATCGTGCCGACCAGGATCGCGACGAAGGTGCCCATCTCGATCATGCCGTTGCCGCCGACCAATTCGGCCTTCGACAGATGCTGCGGCAGATACGAGTACTTGACCGGCCCGAATACGGTCGAATGCACGCCCATCAGGAACGTGCACAGATACAGCAGCGGCGCGCTATGCAGCCAGAAGCCCGCGCCGCCGACCAGCATCACCGCGATCTCGAAAGTCTTGACGAGTCGCGTGAGCAACGCCTTGTCGTACTTGTCCGCGATCTGGCCGGAAGTGGCCGAGAACAGCACGAACGGCAGAATGAAAATCGCGGAGATCAGGAACGCCGCGGTTTTCGGATCGACGCCCGAAAACTGCGCCGCCTGATAGGTGACGAGCGACGTGAAGCCGATCTTGAACACGTTGTCGTTCATCGCGCCGAGAAACTGTGTCCAGAAGAACGGCGCGAAACGGCGCTGGCGGAGCAGGCGGAACTGGGATTCGTGCGCTTCGTGCGCGCGAGCGGCGCGGCGGGCGGCAGGCAACGGACGATCGTTCATGAAGTCAGAACAACGGCGCGGAAAATGGCGATGAAGCGCGCGGAGCGGCGGACAAACGGGCCGGTGCGACGCGCGCTCCAGATCCGGGCACCGGCCCGGACACAAAAAAAGCGCCCGCTTGCGCGCGCGCCCTGTCGGCGGATTCGCGCTCGCGGCGACGGCCGGAGCGCGACCTTCGAGCCACGCGCATCAACGCGCCGGCTGCTGATCCTGTCCTTCCTGCTCTTCCGGCCAGTCGCGGATATAGGCCTTCAGCATGCGATTCTCGAACCCCTGCTCCTCGACCACCGCCTTCGCGACGTCGTAAAACGAGATGACGCCCATCAGCGTGCGGCTTTCCATGACCGGCAGATAACGCACGTGATGCTCGAGCATCATGCGGCGCACTTCGTTGACGTCGGTTTCGGGCGTGCAGGTGAGCGGATGGTCGTCCATCACCTTGCGGATCGTCGAAGTACCGACGCTGCCGCCGTTTTCCCTCAAGGTCAGAATGATTTCGCGAAACGTCAGCATGCCGACGAGGTCGCCGTACTCCATCACGACGAGCGAGCCGATGTCGTGCTCGGCCATGGTAATGACGGCGTCATGCAGCGTGGTATCCGGCGTGACCGTAAAAAGGGTGTTGCCCTTGACTTTAAGAATGTCGCTGACTCGCATGATCTATCTCCTGGTACCGCCAATCTTGCAGTGCATTAAATGGTTGTTTCGATCCTATCGGAAAGGCCCATAAAAGGAAAGCGGCCCGCCAGCCAAGGCTCGGCGGGGTTTCGGGGGCTCCAATTCATCTGACTTCCAGATAGCGAGCATGCCCCGCTCCCGGCACGAGCCGCACAAATCCGCGGTCCATCCCACGGGAAAACCGCGCTTGAAGCGGCGCGCGCCAATGATAGGATGGCCGGCCTACCCTGATCATTCGCGTGGCCCCTCGCGGCCCGCCGCACACGATGTCCGCCAACCGTTTCGATACGCTTGCGCTGCACGCCGGCGCTGCCCCCGACCCCGCCACCGGCGCGCGCGCGACGCCGATCTACCAGACCACGTCGTTTTCATTCCGCGACTCGGACCACGCCGCCGCGCTGTTCAACATGGAGCGCGCCGGCCACGTCTACTCGCGCATCTCGAATCCGACCGTCGCCGTGTTCGAAGAGCGCGTCGCCGCGCTCGAAAACGGCGCCGGCGCGATCGGCACCGCAAGCGGCCAGGCCGCGCTGCATCTGGCGATCGCGACGCTGATGGGCGCCGGCTCCCACATCGTCGCGTCGAGCGCGCTGTACGGCGGCTCGCACAATCTGCTGCACTACACGCTGCGGCGCTTCGGTATCGAGACGACCTTCGTGAAGCCCGGCGACCTCAACGCGTGGCGCGCCGCGCTGCGCCCCAACACGCGCCTGCTATTCGGCGAAACGCTCGGCAATCCGGGCCTCGAGGTGCTCGACATCGCCGCGCTCGCGCAGATCGCACACGCGCACCGCGTGCCGCTGCTGGTCGATTCGACCTTCACGACGCCCTACCTGCTGCGCCCGTTCGAGCACGGCGCCGACTTCGTCTACCACTCGGCGACCAAGTTTCTCGGCGGCCACGGCACGACGATCGGCGGCGTGCTGGTCGACGGCGGCACGTTCGACTTCGAGGCTTCCGGCCTCTTTCCCGAGTTCACCGAGCCATACGACGGTTTCCACGGCATGGTGTTCGCCGAGGAAAGCACCGTCGCGCCGTTCCTGCTGCGCGCGCGGCGCGAAGGCTTGCGCGATTTCGGCGCGTGCCTGCATCCGCAGGCCGCGTGGCAACTGCTGCAAGGCATCGAGACGCTGCCGTTGCGCATGGAACGGCACGTCGCCAACACACGCCGCGTGGTCGAGTTTCTCGCCGCTCATGCGGTGGTCGAATCGGTTGCCTATCCCGAGCTGCCGACGCATCCCGACCACGCGCTCGCGAAGCGGCTGCTACCGCGCGGCGCCGGAGCGGTGTTCAGCTTCAACCTGCGCGGCGACCGCGCGGCCGGGCGCGCCTTCATCGAAGCGCTGACGCTGTTCTCGCACCTCGCGAACGTCGGCGACGCGCGCTCGCTGGTGATCCACCCGGCATCGACGACGCACTTCCGCATGGATGCCGCCGCGCTCGCCGCGGCCGGTATCACCGAAGGCACGATCCGTCTGTCGATCGGCCTCGAAGATCCGGATGACCTGATCGACGATCTCAAGCGCGCGCTGAAGGCCGCGCAAAGAACCGCCGCTGCGGCGCCCACCGCCACGAACGCCCCCGCCCGCCCGGAGTCCCCATGATCGTCACCGTCCAAGGCAAACCGGCCTACGCCTACACCGGCGGCAAACCCTTCGACGCGGGCCTGCCGACCGCGGTGTTCATCCACGGCGCCGAGCACGATCACAGCGTGTGGGCGCTCCAAAGCCGCTATTTCGCGCATCACGGCTTCGGCGTGCTCGCGCTCGACCTGCCGGGCCACCGACGCAGCGCCGGCCCCGCGCTCGCCAGCATCGCCGCGCTGGCGGACTGGCTCGCCGCGCTGCTCGATGCCGTGGGCGTCACGCGTGCGTTCGTCGCCGGTCACAGCATGGGCTCGCTGATCGCGCTCGACTTCGCCGGCCGCTATCCGCAGCGCGCCACGCATCTTGCGCTGCTCGCGACCGCGCTGCCGATGACGGTCTCCGACGCGCTGCTCGACGCGGCGCTCAATCGCGAGCCCGAGGCGATCGACATGGTCAACCAGTGGTCGCATTCGACGCTCGCCGCGAAGCCCTCGTGCCCCGGCCCCGGCTTCTGGCTGCACGGTATGAACCAGCGGCTGATGGAGCACGTGTCCGCCAGCGGCGAGCCGCATCTGTTCCACACCGATTTCACCGCCTGCCATACCTATGCGGACGGCCTCGCCCGCGCGGCGCAGGTGCGTTGCGCGACGCGCCTGATCGTCGGCCGCCGCGACGCGATGACGCCACCGCGCGCGGCGAAAGCGCTCGCCGATGCGCTCGCGCAGGCGGGCACGCCGGTCGACACCGTCACGCTCGATGCGGGCCACGCGTTGATGACCGAGCAACCCGACGCGACGCTCGATGCGCTGTACAGCTTCGCCACGCGGGCACCGCACGAAGGGCGCTGAATCACGACGATATCCACGCCGAACCCGCCGCGCCATCGGCCGAATGGCCAGGTTGCGTTAGGCAGGCGATCGCCGGAGAATGATTGAAGCTGTCTTTTCAGCCTCCGGAGGCCGCTATGGCTCATACAGCACATACCGATCACTTCGCGAGCTTCGCGGAGTTTTATCCGTACTACCTGAGCGAGCATCGCAACATCGCGTCGCGGCGGCTGCATTTCGTCGGCTCGCTCGGAGTCATTGGCTTTCTCGCGATGGCGCTCGCCACCGGCAACTGGGTATGGCTGCCGGCGGCCGTGGTGTGCGGCTATGGCTTCGCGTGGGTCGGCCATTTCTTCTTCGAAAAGAACAAACCGGCCACGTTCCGTCATCCGCTTTACAGCCTGATGGGCGACTGGGTGATGTTCAAGGACATCTGCGTGGGGAAGATTTCGTTGTAGTTTTACCAACGCGGCTCGAAGTCGAGCCGCCCTGTCACGCCGCCTGGTGCGGCATCGAAGCCGCCGCGCGCTCGTTTCCGGGTCGCGCTGCCCTTGCCGCCGCGCGCGAGGCAAGGAGCGCGGCGAGCGTCACCTTCAGCTGGTCGTTGTCGAGCGCGGCGAGCAGCATTCCGCCGTCAACCCGCGTGGAGTCGAGTTCGAGCTGATACGTAAGCTCCGCGCGGTCGATCACGAACAGGTCGTACAGCCGCTGCACGGTCACCTGCGCCGGGTTCGCGAGCAGCACGTAGTGCGGGCCGGTATGGTCCTCCTCCAGCCGCGCGATCCATTCGATCTCCTCGAGACGCTGCAACAGCATCAGCGTCGTATCCTTGTCGCGGCGAAGCATGCGCGCAAGCTCGGGCATCGTGTAGCCACGTCTGCCGCCCTCACGCGCTTCGCACAGCCGCGCGAGCAATTCGAGCGAATCGAACAGATTGCTGCCATAGAACACCGGGCGGTGAAACTGACCGATGCGGATCGCCGGCAACGCCGATGCGATCATCGCTCCGGTCAGCGTGATGAACCAGCAGAGGTACATCCACACCAGGAACAGCGGCACCGCGGCGAACGCGCCGTACACCGCCGTATAGGTCGGAATACGGCGCACGTAGTAGCCGAAACCGCGCTTGGCGAGCTCGAACGCGACCGCGGCGATCACGCCGCCGACCACCGCGTCGCGCCATTCGACACGGCAGTTCGGCAAATAAACGTAAAGAATCGTGAACGCGAGCATCGTGAACGGCAGCGTGGCGCTCGCGAGCGCCCATTCGATCAGCGGCGTGATGCGCTGCGCGGCGCTAAACGACATCGATTGCGTGAACAGATACGACGAGATGGACAGGCTCACGCCGATCAGGATTGGACCGAGCGTGATGATCGCCCAGTACACGAGGATGCGCTGCGCGACGGGCCGCGCCTTGCGCACGCGCCAGATCACGTTGAACGCGGACTCGACGGTCATCATCGTCATCACCGCGGTGACGAACAGAATGATCATGCCGATCGTTGTCAGCCCTTTGGCCTTCGACGCGAACTGGTTCAGATACTTGAAGATCTGATCGTTCAGTTGCGCGGGCATCAGGTGATCGGCAAGAAAAAACTGCAGCGACGCCTGGAACGAGCTGAAGATCGGAAACGCGGTGAACAGCGCAAACGCGACGGTGGCGAGCGGCACGAGCGCGAGCATCGTGGTGAACGTCAGGCTGCCCGCGACCTGCGGAATCCGGTCTTCGCCGATGCGTTGCGCGGCGAATTGCGCGAGCCGTTTGAGCGTGTCGAGATCGAAACGCACCCTAACCAACAAACCTGCCTCCTTGCTTGCTGAACCGTCAGAACGGGACTTCGGGAACCCCTTGCGGCGTTTGGCCGAACCTCCTGGCCGAACGGCTATGAATGTCCTGTGCAACGGACCGAACCCCTATAATACCCGTTCAATGATGAGGCCTATGAAAGACATTCTCGTGCTTTATTACAGCCGTCACGGCGCCACGCGCGAGCTCGCGCTGGCGATCGCGCACGGCGTCGACAGCGTCCCCGGCATGCAGGCGCGCGTGCGCACCGTACCAGCGGTTTCCACGGTCTGCGAGGCGAGCGAGCCGGACATCCCCGCCGAAGGACCACCGTACGTCGAGCTGCGTGACCTCGAAGAATGCGCGGGCCTCGCGCTCGGCTCACCGACCCGCTTCGGCAACATGGCGGCCGCGCTCAAATACTTTCTCGACGGCACCACGCCGCAGTGGCTATCCGGCGCGCTGTCAGGCAAGCCGGCCTGCGTGTTCACGTCGACCGGCAGCCTGCACGGCGGCCAGGAATCCACGCTGCTGTCGATGATGCTGCCACTGCTCCATCACGGCATGCTGATCGTCGGCATTCCGTACACGGAGAGCACGCTGACCACCACGCAAACCGGTGGTACGCCGTATGGCGCGTCGCATTTCGCGCGCGCGGGCACGGCCGGCCATGGCATCTCCGCCGACGAACGGACGCTGGCCATTGCGCTGGGTGCGCGCGTTGCGCGCACGGCGGCGTCGATGTCCGAACGGCCCTGAGCGCAAAGCCGTGAACGACCCGCATCCGCAACCAACCGAACGCCGCGACGCCCGTCGGGACGCCAGCGGCGCGGAATTCGCAAGCACGTCGGCAGCCGCAACCGTTGCACCCGTGCAGCCCAAAGCCGCCGCCGCGCTCGTCGCCGCTTTCACACTGGTCGCGATGATCGTGCTGGCGGTCGCATGGGAATGGTGGCTCGCGCCATTGCGGCCTGGCGGCTCGCTGCTCGTGCTGAAGGCGTTGCCGTTGCTCTCCGCGTTGCCCGGCGTGTGGCGACGTCGGCTCTATACGATGCAATGGGCGTCGATGCTGATCCTGCTGTATTTCGCCGAAGGCGTCGTGCGCGGCTGGAGCGATCATGGCTTGGGCGCGCGGCTCGGCTGGCTGCAAGCGGCGCTCGCCGTGGTCTTCTTCGCCTGCGCGCTCGCGTATGTCGGGCCGTTCAAGCGCGCGGCGAAACGAGCCGCGAAGCAAGCCGCAAAGCAGGCTGCAAAGCAAACCACCGGCGAACCAACCCCGCCCCGCTGACGTCCAAGCCTCAAAACCGTCAACCGATCCGCATGAAACACACCGCTTTTCTCGCCGCCTGCCGCGACGCCATCGGCGCGGCTCACGTCCTGACCGATCCGCACGACACCGCTCCCTTTCTGACCGACTGGCGCCGCCGCTACACCGGCGCGGCCTGCGCGGTGCTGTGCCCGGCCACGTCCGCGCAAGCCGCCGCGCTCGTCAGGCTCGCGGTCGAACATCGCGTCGCGCTGGTGCCGCAGGGCGGCAACACCGGCCTCGCAGGCGGCGCGACACCTGACGCCAGCGGCGCGCAGGCGGTCATCAGCCTGCGTCGCCTGAATCGCGTGCGCGACATCGATCCGCACAACAACACGATCACCGTCGAAGCCGGCGTGATCCTCGCCGACGTGCAGAAGCACGCCGAAGCGGCCGGGCGTCTGTTTGCGCTGAGCCTCGCCGCCGAAGGCAGCTGCACGATCGGCGGCAATCTGTCGACCAACGCGGGCGGCACCGGCGTGCTGCGCTATGGCACCACGCGCGAGCTGTGCCTCGGCCTCGAACTGGTGACGCCGCAAGGCGACCTGTGGGACGGCCTGCGCGGGCTGCGCAAGGACAACACCGGCTACGATCTGCGCGACCTGTTCATCGGCGCGGAAGGCACGCTCGGCCTGATCACCGCGGCGGTGATGAAGCTGCATCCGCAGCCGGCCGCGCGCGTGACCGCGCTCGCCGCGCTCGCATCGCCGCATGCGGCGCTCGATTTTCTCGCGCTCACGCAACGCGTCGCCGGGCCGCTCCTGACCGGCTTCGAACTGATGTCGGATTTCTGCCTGCGCCTCGTTGGCCGGCATTTCGAACAGATGCGTTATCCATTCGCCGAACCGCATGCGCAAATCGTGCTGCTCGAACTGTCGGACAGCGAAAGCGAAGAGCACGCGCGCAGGCTGTTCGAGGGGCTGATGGAAACCGCGCTCGAACAGGGTCTCGTCGAAGACGCCGTGGTCGCGGAAAACCTCGCGCAGTCGCGCGCGTTCTGGAATCTGCGCGAGCACATTCCGCTCGCGCAGGCCGAGGAAGGCCTGAACATCAAGCACGACATCGCGGTGCCGATCTCACGCATCGGCCACTTCATCGAAGCGACCGATGCCGCGATCGCGCAAGCCGCGCCGGGCGCGCGCATGGTCACGTTCGGCCATCTCGGCGACGGCAATCTGCACTACAACGTGCAGGCGCCCGAGGGCGTCGATGCGAAGGCGTTTCTGCGCCAGTATCAGAGCCCGATCAACCGGATCGTCTACGACAGCGTGAATGCGCACCGCGGCAGCATCAGCGCGGAACACGGACTTGGCCAGCTGAAGATCGACGAAGCCGCGCACTACAAACAGGACGTCGAGGTGCGGATGATGCGCGCGATCAAGCAGGCGCTCGATCCGCTGAACCTGATGAATCCGGGCAAGGTGCTACGCTAATGTTTGAAGCCACCGCGATCCGGCGCGGCGGCGTTTCGCAGGAGGCGCGTCCGTGAAGATTCGCGTGCTGTCCGATCTGCATCTGGAAAACGACGAGCCTGAACTGATCCCGCATGCGCAGGCGGATCTGGTCGTGCTGGCGGGCGACATTCACAACCACGCGGCCGGCCCGCGCTGGGCCGCGCAGGCGTTCGACGACACGGTGCCGGTCGTCTACGTACCGGGCAATCACGAGTATTACGACGGCGAGTTCGGCGCGCTGGAGAGCGCGACGCTCGACGCGGCCGCACAGGTCGATAACGTGCACGTGCTGAACAACGCCACGCTCGTCGATAGCCAGGGGCGCTGGCGCGTGCTCGGCACGACGCTGTGGACAGACTTTGCGCTGTACGGCGCGACGCCCGAAGCAATCGAGGAATCGATCGTCGCCGCGCGGCGCGTCATGCTCGATTATCGCGGGCTGATCCAGATGAACTGGCCGCACGACCCGCGCGATGCGGCGCGCGACTTCACGCCGGCCGATTCGCTCGCGCTGCACCAGCATGCGCGCGCGTGGCTCGAAAGCGAGCTGACCAAACCATTCGCCGGCCAAACGATCGTGGTCACGCACCATGCGCCGCATCGGCTGAGTCTCGCCGAGCGCTTTGCCGAGGACCGCGTGTCGGCGGGCTTCGTCAATCACCTGCCGGAGCTCGTGCGCGCGCCCGTCGCGTTGTGGATTCACGGCCACACGCATACGTCGTTCGACTATGTGGTGGACGGCACGCGTGTGGTGTGCAATCCGCGCGGCTATTTCGACCGGCGCACGCGCGAGTGGGAAAATCCGCTGTTTGCGTGGGACAAGGTCGTCGAGATCTAGCTGGTTCTAGCGGGCCCGCTCACCGCTCTGGCCGCGGCGCATCCTGTGACTCGACTTCGACCGGCACGAGCCGCGGCTGCTGTACACGCATGCGGCGCAGCAAATCGCGCGACGCGGCGACGCCGATCAATCCGAACATGACGGCCAAGCCGATCATCAGGTGCGTATCCATGGATGTGTCGTCCTTCAGTGGTTGCGAGGTGCCGAACGGCGGCGAATCCAGCGCGTCCGGCCAGAGCGGCGACGCGTGAACGACACGTTAACAAATCGACTGCGCGGCAGAAGTAAAGAAATGTTGCGACGCGGGGCGTGTGTAACAGGCTGTCACGTCGCGCGCCCCTCGAACGTCAACGCTTGACGAGCAGACCGTTCAGGTTCGCGCGAACTGCCGCAATTCTTCCTGATCCGCCGCCAGCGTCGAGGGCAACTCGTCGCGCAGGAATTCGACCCATGTGCGGATCTTCGCATCGAGATACTGCCGCGACGGATACAGCGCATACAGATTCATCTGCTGTGACGTGTACTCGGGCAGCAGCCACACCAGTTCACCGCTGCGCAAACCACTGATCGCCGAGTAGATCGGAATCAGCGCGATGCCCATGCCCTGGGCGACAGCCACGACCATCGCCTCGGCCACGTTCACCTGGAACGTCGCCGAACCGAGCGACACGACTTCCTCGCCGTTCGGGCCGTCGAAGGTCCATTTGTCGGGCGGGTACACCGGCGTCACCATCTGCAGGCAGGTGTGCTGCGCGAGGTCCGCGGGCGTTTGCGGCACGCCGCGCCGCTCGAGATACGCAGGCGACGCGCACGCAATGCTGAACGCGCTGCCAATGCGCTGCGACACGAGCCCCGAGTCCGGCAGGACGGTGGCGAGCGTCAGCGACACGTCGAAGCCTTCGTCGAGCAGATCCGGCATGCGCTGCGCGAGCGTCAGTTCGACATGCACGTCCGGGTAGCGCTGCTGGTAACGGCTCACGGCCGGCACCACGTAGTGCTGGCCGAAGCTCGTCATCGCGTGAACCTTCAGCTTGCCGGACGGGCGCGCGTGCGCGTCGCTCGCCTCGGCCTCCGCCTGATCCACGTACGCGAGGATCTGCTCGCAGCGCTGCAGATAGCGCTCGCCCGCCTCGGTCAGCGCGATGCGGCGCGTGGTCCGGTTCAACAGCCGCGTGCGCAGATGCGCTTCCAGATCGGAAACCGCGCGCGACGCGTAGGCCGTCGTCGTATTCAGATGTTGCGCGGCGCCCGTGAAGCTGCCCGCTTCGACGACGCGGACGAATACGCGCATGTTTTGAAGCGTGTCCATACCTATCCTCTGTCGACCGGAGTTTGCGCTCTAGCCCTTGCTCCGATCCCATGCAGCACAGTTGCGAAAAATCGGCAGCGATTGTTACACGATCAGCAATGGCCATTATCTCATGTCCCGTAAAAATGCCTTGCATCTTTACCGGTTATTCCGCAATTGATCGAAAAATATAATTGCGCACAAGGTTCTATAGTCAAATTTGGAGGAAATCGTGCAGTCTCCGGTACACAAATGGATCGCCGCAGCCTCGGTTCTTACGATCCTATTAACAATCGCCGGATGCGCAAGTACCGGGGGCGTGGCGCCGCAAACGCGCACGATCAATCCTTCATCGCTCGACGCCGGCAACGCGATTCGCGCCGCCAACGCCGATGCGCAGTGGCCCGCCGCCGACTGGTGGCGCGCCTATGACGATCCGCAGCTGAACCGGTGGATCGCGGACGCACAGGCCGGCAATCCGAGTCTCGCGGTCGCCCAGGCGCGCGTGCGCGAGGCGGCGTCGATGGCCGGCGTCGCGCGCGCGGCGCTCGCGCCGCAAGTCAACGGCAGCCTGTCGATCCAGCGCGAACAATGGCCCGACAACGTGTTCTACGGGCCGGGGCCGCTCGCCGGCGAGCAGTCGTGGAACAACACCGGCACCCTCGCCCTCGCCTATCACCTCGACTTCTGGGGCAAGGACAAGAACGCCGCCGAGCGCGCGCTCGACCTCGCACACGCGAGCGCCGCCGACGCGCGCGCCGCACAGCTCGAACTGCAAGCGAACGTCGTGCGCACCTATATCGAAATGTCGCTGAACTACGCGCTGCTCGATATCGCGAAGGCCACGCTGCAACAACAGCAGCAAATCGTCGACCTCGCGAACCGGCGCCTGAGGGGCGGCATCGGCACGCAGCTCGAAGTGAGCCAGGCCGAAACGCCGATGCCCGAGTACGAGCGCCAGATCGACGCGATCGAGGAAAAGATTGCGCTCGGCCGCAATCAGTTGGCCGCGCTCGCGGGCAAGGGTCCAGGCGCCGGCGACGCGATCCAGCGCCCGACGTTGTCGCTCGCCGCGCCCGCCGGTTTGCCGGCCGCGCTGCCCGCGGATCTGATCGGCCACCGCCCCGACGTGGTCGCGGCGCGCTGGACGGTCGCCGCACAGGCGCGCGGCATCGACGTCGCCAAGGCCGGGTTCTATCCGGACATCAACCTGCTCGCGTCGATCGGCGGCTATGCGGCGATGGGGCCGCTGTTCCAGTTCCTGAAGAGTCCGTCACATAGCTGGAGCGCGGGCCCCGCGCTGACGCTGCCGATCTTCGACGGCGGCCGGCTGCGCTCGCAGCTCGGCGCCGCGTCGGCGGGCTACGACGAAGCGGTCGAGCGCTACAACCAGTCGATCGTCACCGCGCTGAAGGACATTTCCGACCAGGTGATCCGCATCCGTTCGCTGACCACCCAGGCCGACGACGCCGACCGCTCGGTCGCTGCCGCGCGCAGGAACTACGATCTGTCGCGCGAGGGTTTCCGGCGCGGCTTGACCGACTATCTGAACGTGCTGGTCGCGCAAAACCAGTTGCTGCGTGCGCAGGAAGGCGTCGCCAAGGTGCAGGCCGAGCGTCTTGGCGCGCATGCATCGCTGATGACGGCGCTCGGCGGCGGTCTCGACGATCCGGCCAACGGTCCGCAGGATAACGAAACGTTGCCGGCGCATGGCAAGGGCAGCAACGAAGGCAAGAGCGGCTCGGCGGATACCGGCACGGCGAAGGCAAAGGCGGATGCGAACGCCAACGCCAGGACGATCGCAGTCACCACCGCCACCACCGCCTCGCGCGCCCCGAACGCGCCCGCATCCGAGTAAGAAAGGCCATGTCCTCGTCGCCCTCCCAATCGACCGCGCGCCCCGCGTCGTTCGCCGCACTCTACGAAGCCGCCGCCCACTGGGCGCGCACCGACGGCCTCGTGTGGATGTACCTGTTCAAATCGCTCGCCGCGTGTTTCCTCGCGCTCGGCATCGCGATGAAACTCGATCTGCCGCAGCCGCGCACCGCGATGACCACCGTGTTCATCGTGATGCAGCCGCAAAGCGGCGCCGTGTTCGCGAAGAGCTTCTACCGGATCTGCGGCACGCTGGTCGGTCTGGTCGTGATGCTCGCGCTGATCGGCCTGTTCGCGCAGCAGCCGGAGCTGTTTCTGATTACGACCGCGATCTGGGTCGGCATCTGCACTGCCGGCGCCGCGCGCAATCGCAACTTCCGTTCGTACGGCTTCGTGCTGGCCGGCTACACGGCCGCGCTGATCGGCATCCCGGCGTGGCAGCATCCGGACGGCGCGTTTCTCAGCGCGCTCACGCGGGTCGCCGAAGTCGTGATCGGCATCATCTGCGCGGGCGCGGTGAGCGGCCTCGTGTTTCCGCAATTCGCCGGCCAGCAGATGCGCAGCACTGTGCGCGCGCGCTTCTCGGCCTTCGTCGAATACGTGTCGACGTCGCTGGCCGGCCGCAACGACCGCGCGCAGATCGAGGCGACCAATGCGCGCTTCGTCGCCGACATCGTCGGCTTCGAGGCCGCGCGCAGCATCGCCATGTTCGAAGGTCCCGATTCGCGGATGCGCGGCGGGCGCCTCGCGCGTCTGAACAGCGAGTTCATGACCGCGTCGACGCGCTTTCACGCGCTGCATCAGCTGATGAACCGTCTGCGCGAGAACGGCACCCACGGCGCGTCGATTGCGATCGACGCGCTCGAGCCGTACTTCAAGGAGATCGCGCCGTTGCTCGCGAAGTCGGGCGAGCCGGTGCTGAGCGCGGTCGACGCCGCGCACGCCGCGGCGCAGCTCGACACCTACAGGAGCGAATTGCCGAAACGCGTGCGCGCGACGCGCGACGAGCTCGAAACGCATCCCGACGCGCCGTTGCTCGATTTCGACACGGGCGCCGAACTGCTGTACCGCTTCATCGACGACCTGCACGCGTACGCGGCGACCTACGCGTCGCTCGCGGTCGACACGCACGCGCGCGAACGCTGGATCGAGCGCTACGAACCGAAAACCAACGCGATCGCGGCCGGCGTCGCGGGCCTGCGCGCAGCCATCGTGATGCTGGTGCTCGGCGCGTTCTGGATCGCGACTGCGTGGCCGAGCGGCTCGACGCTGACGCTGGACGCGGCGGCCGTGTGCGCGCTCGCGTCGTCGTCGCCGGACCCGAAGCGCACCGCGTTCCAGATGGCCGGCGGCACGGTGCTCGCGACGCTGATGGGCATGACCGCGGTGTTCGGCGTCTATCCGCACATCGACGGCTTCGTGATGCTGTGCGTCGCGCTCACGCCGTTCCTGCTGCTCGGCGTGTTCATGACCACGCGTGCGAAGCTCGCGGGCTACGGCGTCGGCTATTGCATCTTCTTCTGCTTCCTCGCCGGCCCCGACAACGTGATTCACTACGACCCGAGCTCGTTCATGAACGACGCGCTCGCGCTGGTGCTGTCGATGCTGGTGGCGTCGATCGCTTTCGCGGTGCTGCTGCCGCCGTCCATGCCGTGGCTGCGCAACCGCCTGCTCGTCGACCTGCGCCGCCAGGTGGTGCTGGCTGGCCGCGCGAGTCTTGCGCGCGTGCGCTCGCGCTTCGAGAGCGGCGCGCGCGATCTGATGTTCCAGATCAACTCGCTGTCGCAGAACGAGCCTGAAACGAAGCGCGACACGCTGCGCTGGCTGTTTTCAGTGTTGGAGGTCGGCAACGCGGTGATCGACCTGCGCCGCGAAATCGCGACGCTGCCCAACGAGCCGCGCTACCACAAGGCGGCACCGTGGCGCGTCGCACTGCGTGCGCTGCGCGATGCGCTCGCGGCGCTGTTCGAGCGGCCACGGGAACAGCAATTCGCGCGCGCTCTCGCGGCGACCGCCGACGCGATCGCGCAAGTACAGCAGTTGATGGCCGGCTTCACGCCATCGCGCGAAGAACGCCATCAGCTGCTGCGCATCCTCAGTCAACTGCATTTCATTCGTACCGCGCTGCTCGATCCGCAGTCGCCGCTCGCCTCGGCGATCGGCGCGCGCGCGGACACCTCAGAAGAAGGAGCTCCTCATGCCGCGTGATATCGCCGTGCTCGATGCCTATGTGCCGGCCATTCTGCTGCTGTTCATCGCGGGCGCCGCGCTGACCTGGCTACTCGATCGCGTGATCGCCTATACGGGCCTCTATCGCGTGGTGTGGCATCCCTCCCTGTTCCGGGCGAGCTTGCTCGTGTCCGTGTGCGGCCTTCTCGGCCTCGCCGTTTATCGTTGATCAGAGTCGAAACATGACCATCCGAAATCTTGTGGGCTTCATCGCGACAGCCGTCATTTTCATCGTCGCGATCCTGATTGGCCGCGTGCTGTGGGTCCATTACATGGACGAACCGTGGACGCGCGACGGCCGCGTACGCGCCGAGATCGTCAACGTCGCGCCGGACGTGTCGGGCGCGATCGTCGATCTGCCGGTCAAGGACAACCAGTTCGTGAAGAAGGGCGAGCTGCTGATGCAGATCGATCCGTCGCATTATCAGATCGCGGTGGAGCAGGCGCAGGCCGCGGTGGCCGCGCGCAAGGCCGAATTGCAGATGAAGCGCGACGACGCGCAACGGCGTGCCGACATGGATTCGCAGGTGGTGTCGAAGGAGGCCCGCGAAAACGCGACGCATACCGCGTCCGCCGCCGATGCCGCCTATCAGCAGGCGCTCGCCGCGCTCGACGCCGCGAAGCTGAACCTCGAGCGCACGCGCGTCGTGTCGCCGGTCGATGGCTACGTGACCAACCTCTCGGTGTTCCGCGGCGACTATGCGACCGCCGGCGCCGCGAAGCTCGCGATCGTCGATAGTCGTTCGTTCTGGGTGTATGGCTATTTCGAGGAAACCAAGCTGCCGCACGTGCGCATCGGCGATCAGGCCGAAGTGCGGCTGATGAGCGGCGGCACGCTGCAAGGCCATGTGGAGAGCATCTCGCGCGGCATTTACGACCGCGACAATCCGCAAAGCCACGAGCTGCTTGCGGACGTGAATCCGACCTTCAACTGGGTGCGCCTCGCGCAACGCGTGCCGGTGCGCGTGAAAATCGACTCGGTGCCGGCCGATGTGATGCTGGCGGCGGGCACGACCTGCACGGTGGTAGTGCGGCCGGGGACGGGTTCCAACTCCCACTTCGCGTCGGCCAACGCGAGCTGACGAGCGCATCGTTTTTTATAGCCGGAACTGTCTCATCTTCGCCTTCAGCCCTATCCGCCTTGTCGTATGCGAGGCGGTTAAGAACTTCTAACCTCTCGCCAGCGTGTAGCTGCGTCAAGGCAGCGGAAGCTTGCTGTCATCGAGCCGGCGCGGAGGATTGGCTCCCCAACGAGCCCGTATCTGCCCCGGAGTCTCCGGGGGCCATTTCACGCCCATCCTGATGATGCGGTCCCGGATTTCGACCAGTTTGACACCTGATTCGGAGGTGGGGCCTACATGTTCCATTTGCGATTCCAATTGTCTCGGAAACGAGATTCCATTGATGTTGTAAGTGTTCGGGTTTGCTCCGTGATCGAGAAGGTAATTGACTGCCCCGGTGTCATAGCCAGTTAGCGCTTCGTAGAGAGATGTGTTGCGCAACGAATCGCGCTGGTCCACATCCGCGCCACGCTCCACCAGCAACTGGAGTGAGCCCAATTTGCGATCGCTTGTAACAAAGAAAACGATGGGTCTGCGGCCCTCGATCATGGTGTTGGGATCAACACCGCCGTCCAGCATCGCACGCAGGAATTCCGGTTGCGCGCTGTTGAGCATGACCCCGAGCGGGTCACCAAAATCCGGCACTTCCTGCAAGGGATCGGCTCCGGCCTTCACCACCTCCGACATAACCGCAAGCCGATGCGGGTCGAGCTGCAATGCCTCCTGGAACGCAAAAAACAGCATCGTCATGTTCTTGCGTCCAGGCGTGTTCAGGTCCGCCTTTGGTGCCAGCCGCCTGACCTGCTCCATGTCACCTCGCTCGATGGCCTGCGCCAGTTCGAGTTGCGGGCCGCTAAAAAAATCAGTGGCGGGAAATTTTCTCATTGCATGAACCACTGGGGATAGCGCCAGTAACAGCACCAGCACGATCAGGATTCGGCTGAGTGTTTTCATCGCTTTCAGCCTCGTTATTCAAGGCAGCGGAAGCTTGCGGTCATCGAGCCACCGCGGTGCGTTTGCCCCCCAGCGCGCCCGTATCTGTGCCGGTGTCTCCGGGGGCCATTTCACGCCCATCCTGATGATGCGATCCCGAATCTCGATTAGCTTTATGTAGGTCGGGGAATTCGGCGCGGATGCGTTATCGGCAATGCGCGTTGATAGCGCCTGAGGAAACGACAGGCCTTTGATATCGTAGGTGTTGGGATTCGCCCCATGATCCAGCAAGTAGTCAATCTGATCTAGCGCGCGATTTGCCAGCGCCTCATACAGCACTGAATTACGCAACGAATCGCGCCGGTTCACATCTGCGCCACGCTCCACCAGCAGTTCGAGTGAGCCAGATGTCGACTCTCCTGCAACAAAGAAAATTAGTGGATCTCCCTTGTAGACCAGATTAGGATCAACGCCCCCGTCCAGCATCGCGCTCAGGAATTCCGGGTGGGAGCTGTTGAGCAGGACCCCGAGGGGGCTGCCAAAATCCGGTACAGCCTGCAAGGGATCAGCCCCGGCCCTCACCACCTGCGACGCAACCGCAAGCCGATGCGGGTCGCGCTGCAATGCTTCCTGAAACGCAAAAAACAGCATCGTCATGTTCTTGCGCCCAGGCGTGTTCAGATCCGTCTTCGGTGCCAGTCGCCGGACCTGCTCCATGTCGCCGCGTTCGATGGCCTGCGCCAGTTCGAGTTGCGGGCCGCTAAAGAAATCAGTGGCGGGAAATTTTTTCATTGCATGAACCACAGGGGATAGCGCCAGTAACAGCACCGGCAGGATAAGGATTCGGCTGAGTGTTTTCATCGCTTTCAGCCTCGCTATGACAGTGTTTCAAGTACGGAGATGTCCTCCGCCTTCTGCTGCTCGATGCCGTCAATTGCCTGCGTGATGAAGTGCCGCGACACGGGCGAGCCGCTGCCGGGAAGGAGATAGGGAGTTCCGACTGCACCGGGCAGGGGAGTCCACGTCTGTGCGACGGTCAGAATGTCGCCGTTCACATGGTAGGCATTGATGTTCGATGGCGTGACCTGGCCGCCGTAGTGTTCGACCGTCTCCGGGTGCAGACCGGCGGCATTGAAGCTCCAGCAGTCCTTGCCGCTGGCCAAAGAAGCGGCAGAACACAGACCGCCACCTAGCGAGTGTCCGGCAATATCAATTGGCGAGCGACTATCGCGCAGCTTTTCCCCAATATTTACGGCTCGCCTATAGTAAGGCGACTTCATATCCACGCTCTGGTTGAAGTTGTTCGACCAGTCGCTCAGGCTCGTCATTTCGGTTCCCTTGAAGGCGAGTGTCGGATTCATGTCGGCACCGAAGACCGCCGCATCCGGTTCGTATAGCTGCGCCCTGAAATTCGAGTCTTCGATTTCCAGGTCTTTTGGCTTCAAGCCGTACTGCCGTAGCAATCCCATATTCCCGCTGCGGTTCGCCCACCCTTCGGGCACTGGCCCGGACGGCTCGTAGACATGATCGGAGAGTCTGGCCTTCTCCACCGCGACATTGTTGCGTGCGAGCCGTTCAGCCGCCGTCCGCACGCGCCCGGACATGGCCGCATTTCCCGCCGCAATCAGCGCCTTGCGCGTCTGCCACCGCTGCGCCTTGGTCAGTGCCTGTGGTATCTCGATGTGTGGCGGTGTCGCCCTGGCTGCGCGCGCAGCGGCTAACTGGGCTTGCCAGGTGGCCGGATCATACTCGACGGACAGAATGGGTTCGCCGTCCGGATGACTGCCGGTCCTCGCTACGGGATTCCTTAACGGCGTGCTGCTGTAGGGTGACGGAAACAGGCTATTACGCGGACCTCTAATGGCAAGCAGTTTGCCCCGGCGAACCTCTTCGAGAAGAGCCACGATAACCCACCATCCATCGGTGTCAGGGTTACGGTCCCGCACGTTATGAAAAAACAGCCAGTGACTGTCAAGGAGATTCCTGACCAACTTCCGGTCCTGCTCCCACTTCCTGTGATTTAGTTCGGCAATCTCAAGAAATTCCCGGGTCTCCGCCCTGGCCTTCGGAAGGTCCGCGGCCTTGCCGAGGGACGCCTTATAGCGCCATTCGTCGCAGATGACGTAACAGGCACCCAGTGGCCGCTGGCAGAACAGCTCCACGGAGTGCATCTCAAATACGGACAGGGACATAGGTGTGTCGTTGGTCTATCTGAAGTCGCTGCCGGAGTTGACAGAGTCAGATAATTACCGTGCGACAGGCAGTCCGTACATGGGCGACCGCCCAAAATCGGCTTTCGATGAACCTCGCGGTGTTCAGCTGCGACTATGCGACCGCCGGCGCCGCGAAGCTCGCGATCTTCGATAGTCACTCGTTGGGGTGTATGGCTATTTCGAGGAAGCCAGGCTGCCGCACGTGCGCGTCAGCGATCCGGCCGAAGTGCCTCGCGCAACGCGTGCCTGTGCGCGTGAAGATCGACTCGGTGCCGGCCGATCTGATGCTGGCGGCGGGCACGACCTGCATGGTAGTCGTCGGGCCAGAAACGGCCCCCAGTTCCCACCGCGCCGCTTTTTACAGCCGGAACTGCCCCACCATCGCCTTCAGCCCGCGTGCCTGATCGTCGAGCGAGCGGGCGGCGGCGGTGGCCTCCTCCACCAGCGCCGCGTTCTGCTGCGTGCCCGCGTCCATCTGCGTGACCGCGAGATTGATCGCCTCGATACCGGCGCTCTGCTCGGACGACGCCGCCGAAATCTCGCCGATGATGTCGGTCACGCGCTTCACGGCCTTGACGACTTCGTCCATCGTCTGACCGGCGTCCGCGGCGAGCGTCGAGCCGTTGCCGACGCGCTCGACCGACGTCTGGATCAAGCCCTTGATCTCCTTCGCGGCCGCAGCGCTCCGTTGGGCGAGATTGCGCACTTCCGCCGCCACCACCGAAAAGCCGCGCCCCTCCTCGCCCGCGCGCGCCGCCTCGACGGCCGCGTTCAGCGCGAGGATGTTGGTCTGGAATGCGATTCCCTCGATCACGCCTATGATGTCGCCGATGCTGTGCGCACTGTCGTTGATGTCGTTCATCGTCGCGACCACGCGGCTCACGACTGCGCCGCCCTGCTCGGCGATCTCCGACGCGTTGTTCGCGAGTGAGCTCGCCTGCTTCGCGTTGTCGGCGTTCTGACGCACCGTCGACGTCAGCTGTTCCATGCTGCTCGCGGTGCGCTCGAGCGCGAGCGCCTGCTGCTCGGTGCGTTGCGACAGGTCCAGGTTGCCCATCGAAATCTGTCCGGACGCGGTCGCGATCGCATCGGCGCTCGACGCGATGTCGGCGACCGTCGTCGCGAGTCCGCTTTGCATATCGGACAGCGCGAACAGCATGCTCGAACGGTCCTTGCCGCCGAGCGTAATGCGGTTCGACAGATCGCCCGCGGCAATGCGGCGCGCGATTTCCTTCGCGTACGCGGGCTCGCCGCCGAGCTGCGCGGTGAGCCGCCGCACGACCCACGCCGCGATGCCGAACGCGAGCACGATCAGTGCGAGCGTCATCACCGCGATCATCACGAACGACGACTGGTAGATGAAGCCGGACGCGTCGATCGTCGCCTTCGCGGCGGTGCCGCGCTGGGTGACAAGTTCGTCGACGAGCTTTTCGAGCTTGCCGGTTTCGACGAGCAGCGATACGTCCTGCGTGCCGACCTGCCAGTTCATCTGCGACAGATCGAGCGGCTGCGCTTTCACGAGCGTGACGAAGTCGCGCAGATGGGTGCTCCAGGTCCCGATCGCCGCGGCGAACGCCTTCTGCGCGGCGACCGCCTTCGCGTCGGACGGATCGACATACTGCTGCAGCGTACGCAGTTGCTCGTTCAGACCGGCGAGGCCGCGCTCGATGTCGGCGCCGAGTTCGTCGCGCTCCTTCGCGGTGGTCGCGGTCAGCAGCATTTTTTGCGCGCGGCTCGCGCGCAGCATGTGGCCGCGCGCTTCCTCGGCGGCGCGGCTCGCGACGTGGCCCTGGTCGTAGATCGATTGCGTGGACGCGTTCAGCCGGCCGATCTGCAGCAGCGAAAACACGCCGATCAGCAGTGTGCCGGCGAGCAGGATCGCGAACGCGATCCGCAGCGTCGCCTTTACCGACAGGCCGTTGAACTTCGTTGCCGCCGCGCTGTGTGCCACTGCTTCCATAGTCCCCAATCCCCACGTGTCGACGCGCCGGAAAGGTCGGTTCCGGCGTCCCCGCTTTTCTCTCCGGGTCTACGGCAGCCTGCCGCGCGATCTTGAATGTCGCGCGATCAGACGACGGCGGGTCGTGCGCCGCCGACCGTTCCCGGTCCCATGTTCGACGCGCCGCTTCGTGAGCCGCGCATTCGCGAGCGCTTTATACCGCAGACAAAAACCCGCCAAAAATGCCTCGACAGCGCAGAGCAGACGATTCGCCATTCGTCAGCGAAAGGGAAGTCATCCGGCCCCATGTCCGATTCGCGACAAAACTTGTCCTTACAATTCACTCCGGCCACATTAAACTTCGGCTGAATAGTCAAAACGCCGGGTGCCGCGACCAAATGACGCAGCGGTTTGCGGAACGCGCCTACGAAGCGCGCTGCCGCACCGGTTCCAGCGCCGATTTTTTCTCACATTTGCCTGATCTTCTTCTGCTCGCGTATGGAAACCAGCCTCGATAAAAGCGCCCTCGCCGGCGCATCCGCCACGGGGGCGAGCGCCTCCCCGGTCACCGCCGCGCCGGCGGCCGCCAAGGTGCAGCGCACCGTGTATTCCGTGCTTGGTGCAATCAGCTTTTCGCACCTGCTCAACGACATGATCCAGTCGCTGATCCTCGCCATCTACCCGATGTTCAAGGACAACTTTTCGTTGTCGTTCGGGCAGATCGGTCTGATCACGCTGACCTATCAGATCACCGCGTCGCTGCTGCAGCCGCTCGTCGGCAGCTATACCGACAAGCATCCGAAGCCGTACTCGCTGCCGGTCGGCATGGGCTTCACGCTTGCTGGTCTGCTGCTGATGTCGGTTGCGCCGAACTTCAGCGTGCTGCTGGTCGCCGCGGCGCTGGTCGGCTGCGGCTCGTCGGTGTTTCATCCGGAGTCGTCGCGGGTCGCGCGGATGGCGTCGGGCGGCCGTCACGGTCTCGCGCAGTCGCTGTTCCAGGTCGGCGGCAATGCGGGTTCGTCGCTCGGGCCGCTGCTGGCCGCGCTGATCGTGATTCCGCATGGCCAGCGCAGCATTGCGTGGTTCTCGGCGGCGGCGCTCGTGGCGATCGTCGTGCTCACGCAGATCGGCCGCTGGTACAAGCGGCATCCGTCGGTCAGGAAGGCACGCGGCCACGCGGCGCAGGCGGCGCTGCCGCGTAACAAGATCATCCTCGCGATGAGCGTGCTGGTGCTGCTGGTGTTCTCCAAGTACTTCTACCTCGCGAGCATCAACAGCTATTTCACGTTCTATCTGATCGACAAGTTCCATCTGTCGGTGCAGGCCGCGCAGATTCATCTGTTCGTGTTCCTCGCGGCGGTCGCGGCGGGGACGGTGATCGGCGGGCCGATTGGCGACAAGATCGGGCGTAAATATGTGATCTGGGTGTCGATTCTTGGCGTCGCGCCTTTCACGCTGCTGCTGCCGTATGCGAATCTGTTCTGGACCGGGGTGCTGACTGTTGTGATCGGGGTGGTGCTCGCTTCCGCGTTCTCGGCGATTCTTGTTTATGCGCAGGAATTGATTCCTGGGAAGGTGGGGATGGTTGCCGGGTTGTTCTTTGGTTTTGCCTTTGGGCTTGGCGGCGTTGGCGCCGCAGTGCTTGGGCAGTTGGCTGACGCTACCAGTATTGGGTTTGTTTATAAGGTCTGTTCGTTTTTGCCGTTGATTGGGGTGCTCACCGTTTTGCTGCCGGATGTTGAAGAGAAGCGGGTGAAGGGGTGATATCGCTGTGGGATGGGCCTTTCGTTCTTCACAGGGTGTTTGCCTTTCCTTGCTTTGTTATCGGTCTATTAGCGTTGCCCCTGTGCGGGGCGGCACCTACTTTCTTTGCTGCTGCAAAGAAAGTAGGCAAAGAAGACAGCTCAAACCGTCAGCTCATAAGCGGGTCCCCTGGCTTGGTTGGGGCAGTGGTGCATCTGGAATCCGTGCCCCCGCACATTCCCCGTTCGTGACAAAGCCATCATCCCTCCCACTCCGCACTACGTGCGTCGCGGACGGGTCCGCCTGGGAAACCGGCGGGCTTGCCCGCGCAGCGGGAGCCCTCGGCTCCGCCTCGGCGACACGCCGAAATGACCAGTGGTTTTGGAGCGGGGATTCGGCGCGCGGAGCGCCGCCGGAAGAATGACTGCCTTGCCACGAACGCGGAATGTGCGGGAGCACGGATTCCAGATGCACCACTACCTCACGCGGACCGAGGGACCCGCTTAAGAGTTAGCGGTTTGAGCTGTCTTCTTTGCCTACTTTCTTTGCAGCAGCAAAGAAAGTAGGTGCCGCCCCGCACAGGGGCAACGCCAATAGACCGACAAGCCAGCAAGGAAAGGCCAAAGAAGCCAGAACAACGACAAAAAAGCGCCGCCCCCGCCGGGGCATATAATGTCCCCCGAACTGCGCTCCGCGAAAAAAATGCCTGACCTCCTCTCCAATCTAAACCCCGAACAACACGCCGCCGTAACGCTCCCGAATGAGCCCGCCCTGATCCTGGCGGGCGCCGGCAGCGGCAAAACCCGCGTCCTGATCACCCGCATCGCGTGGCTGATCCAGCAAGGCCTCGCGTCCCCCGCGACCGTCCTCGCGGTGACCTTCACCAACAAAGCCGCCCGCGAAATGATGGCGCGCCTCTCGGCGCTCTTGCCGATCGACACGCGCGGCATGTGGATCGGCACGTTCCACGGCCTGTGCAACCGGATGCTGCGCGCGCATCACCGCGACGCCGGGCTGCCCGCCACGTTCCAGATTCTCGACACCGCGGACCAGCTGTCGGCGATCAAGCGTCTGATGAAGGGCCTCAACATCGACGACGAAAAGTACCCGGCGAAAAATCTCCAGTACTTCATCAACAACGCGAAAGAGCAGGGCCTGCGCCCCAAAGACGTCGACGCCACCGACAACTTCAACCGCAAGTTCGTCGAGCTCTACGAAGCCTACGATCAGCAATGCCAGCGCGAAGGCGTGGTCGACTTTCCCGAACTGCTGCTGCGCTGCTACGAGCTGCTCGCGCACAATCCGCCGCTGCGCGCGCATTACCAGGCGCGCTTCAGGCACATCCTGGTGGACGAGTTTCAGGACACCAACAAGCTGCAATACGCGTGGCTCAAGCTGCTCGCGGGTCAGCACAACGCGATCTTCGCGGTCGGTGACGACGACCAGTCGATCTACGCGTTCCGCGGCGCGAACGTCGGCAACATGCGCGACTTCGAGCACGAGTTCAACGTGCGCAATCTGATTAAACTCGAACAGAACTACCGCTCGCACGGCCATATTCTCGATGCCGCGAATCAGCTGATCGCGAACAACTCGCGCCGCCTCGGCAAGAATCTGCGCACCGACGCGGGCCACGGCGAACCGGTGCGCGTCTACGAATCGGCGACAGATTCGCAGGAGGCCGGCTGGATCGTCGAAGAGATCCGCGCGCTGATCAACACCGGCCTGTCGCGCAGCGAAATCGCCGTGCTCTACCGCAGCAACGCGCAGTCGCGCACGATCGAGCACACGCTCGTCAATGCGGGCATCGCGTACCGCGTGTACGGCGGCCTGCGCTTTTTCGAGCGTCAGGAAGTCAAGCACGCGCTCGCGTACCTTCGCCTGATCGACAACCCGAACGATGACACCGCGTTCGGCCGCGTCGTCAATTTCCCGACCCGCGGCATCGGCGCGCGTTCGATCGAACAGCTCGCCGACGCGGCGCGTCTGTACAACTGCTCGATGGCCGCGGCGATTCCGTACGTCGCGGGCAAGGCGGGCTCGAGCCTCGCCGCGTTCGCGAACCTGGTCGGCAAGATGCGCGCCGACACGCAGCAGATGAGCCTGCCGGAGACCGTCGAGTACGTGGTCCGCGCGAGCGGCCTCGCCGACTTCTATCAGAACGAGCGCGAAGGCCAGGAGCGGCTCGAGAACTTGCAGGAACTCGTCAACGCGGCCGCCGCATTCGTCAGCGAGGAAGGCTACGGGCTCGATACGCCCGCGCGCTCAATCCCGCTGCGCCCAGGCGCCAGCGCCGCGCCCGAACTCGCGGTCGCGACAGACGATCCGAACACGGTGGTCCTCGACGCCCCGGGCATCGCCGATCCGGCGCAAAACCCCGACACGATGACGCCGCTCGCGGGCTTCCTGTCCCACGCGTCGCTCGAAGCGGGCGACAACCAGGCGCAGGCCGGCCAGGAAGCGGTGCAGCTGATGACGGTGCACGCGGCAAAGGGGCTCGAATTCACCGCGGTGTTCATCACCGGTCTCGAAGAAGGGCTGTTCCCGCACGAGAACAGCGCGATGGAGGCGGACGGCCTCGAAGAAGAGCGGCGTCTCATGTATGTCGCGATCACGCGCGCGAAGGAGCGGCTCTATCTGTCGTTCGCGCAGAGCCGGATGCTGCACGGTCAGACCCGCTACAACATCCGCTCGCGTTTCTTCGACGAATTGCCGCAGGAAACGCTGAAGTGGCTCACGCCGAAGGTCGAGGCGGGCTCGCGCTGGGGCGGTCGCTCGGACAACGCCGGCTACGGGCGCGACTGGTTTGCACGGCCGGGCTATGGCGGCGGTTCGGCGGCGGCGGTGACCTCGGCGCCGGCACCCGCCTTCGCGAACGAGCAGCGCGCGGCCGAAACGGGCTTTCGCGTCGGCCAGCAGGTGTTCCACACGAAGTTCGGCGAAGGCACGATCACCGCGCTCGAAGGCAACGGCACCGACGCGAAAGCGCAGGTCCGTTTCAAGCGGCATGGCGAAAAGTGGCTGGCGCTGGCGGTAGCTAAATTGCAGGCGGTCGAATGAGCAAGCCCTTGAACGTCAGCCACGGTGCACGGCGTCCCCTCGGCATTCTGGCCGCGTTGCCGCAGGAACTCGGCGACCTGATCGAAGCGATGCGCGCCGAGTCCGGCGTGCGCACGGTCAAGTACGGCCAGCGTGACTACCACGTCGGCACCGTGCACGGCACGCCGTGTGTCGTCACGCTCGCGCGCGTCGGCAAGGTCGCGGCGGCCGCGACGGTCAGCGCGCTGATTCACGCGTTCGATGTCGAAGCCGTTGTGTTCACCGGTGTCGCGGGTGGGGTCGGCGTCGATGTGCATGTCGGCGATATCGTCGTCGCGAGCACGCTGATGCAGCACGATGTCGACGCGTCGCCGCTGTTTCCGCGCTTCGAGGTGCCGCTGCTCGGCATGTCGCGCTTTGCCGCCGACGCGGCGCTCGCCGATCGTCTCACGCTCGCATGTGAGCAGTTCGTCGCCGAAGAGGGCGCGGCATGCGCGGCCCGGTTCGGCACGCGCGAGCCGCGTGTGCATCGCGGCTTGATCGTCAGCGGCGATCAGTTCGTCGCGAGCGCGGCGGCCGTCGCGGCGCTGCGCAACGCGCTGCCCGACGCGCTCGCGGTCGAGATGGAGGGCGCGGCGATCGCGCAAGTCTGCTACGAGTACGGCGTGCTGTGCGCGGTCGTGCGCACGATCTCCGATACCGCCGACGACCACGCGCCCGGATCGTTCATGTCGTTCCTGACCGGCATCGCGGGCACGTATTCGAACGCGATCCTCGCGCGCTTTCTGGGCACGCGCCACGCCGCGGGCTGAGCGCCCGCTGGTTTATTTCTTCGCGCCGTCGCCGAGCGCGTCGCGCACCTGCTGTAGCGCGGCCGGATCTTCGATCGTTGGCAGATCGCCCGGCTCGCGTCCCTCGGCGAGCGCCGCGATAGCGCGGCGCAATAGCTTGCCGGAACGCGTCTTCGGCAGCATCGATACCATCACCACGCGTGCGGGCCGCGCAATCGAACCGAGCTGGCGGTCGACCGTCATCGTCAGCTCGGCCGCCAGCCGCGCGCGCTCACTCGGGTCGCCTTCACTTTGCGCGCCGCGCAGCACGACGAAGGCCATCGCCGCTTGACCCTTGACCGGATCGGTCACGCCGACCACCGCGACTTCCGCGACGGCTGCGTGGCTCGACAGCGCCTCCTCGATCTCGCGCGTGCCGAGCCGATGGCCCGCGACGTTGATCACATCGTCGGTGCGGCCGAGGATCGTCACATAGCCGTCTTCGTCCTGCACGCCCCAGTCGAACGTCGAATAGACCTGCTGATTCGGCACGCTCGACCAGTAGGTGCCGACGAAGCGCTTGTCGTCGCCCCACACCGTCGACATGCAGCCCGGCGGCAGCGGATAGTCGAGCGTCAGCACGCCTTTCTCGCCGGGCGCACAGGGCTCGCCGGTCAACTCGTCTCGCACGGTCAGGCTATAGCCGACCGACGGCACGCCCGGCGAGCCGAGCTTGGTCGGCAGTACCTCGATGCCACGCGGAATCGCGAGCATCGGCCAGCCGGTTTCGGTCTGCCAGTAGTTGTCTATCACCGGCTTGTTCAGCGCGGTCGAGATCCATTCGGCGGTCGGTTCGTCGAGCGGTTCGCCGGCGAGAAACAGCGTGCGCAGGCTCGACAGATCGGCTGCCTTCATCAGCGCCGGGTCCTGCTTCTTCAGCACGCGTATCGCGGTCGGCGCGGTGAACATCAGGTTGATCTTGTGCTGTTCGACGAGGCGCCACCAGATGCCGCCGTCCGGGCGAATCGGCGTGCCTTCGTACATCACCGTGGTGAGCCCCGCGATCAGCGGCGCGTACACGATGTAGCTGTGGCCGACCACCCAGCCGACGTCGGACGCGGTGAACATCGTGTCGCCGGCCTTTCCCTCGAAGATGTATTCCATCGATGCCGCGAGCGCGACCGCATAGCCGCCGACATCGCGCTGCACGCCCTTCGGCTTGCCGGTCGTGCCCGACGTGTATAGCACGTACGACGGCTCGTTCGATTCGAGCCATTCGCACGGGACGTGGGCGTCGAAGAACTGTTCGCGCAGCGGCTCGTAGGCGACGAGGTAGGGCGCATTCAGGCGCTCGGGCGCGAGCTGCCGGTCGATCAGCAGCACGTGCGGCGTCTTGTGCTTCGCGCGCGAGAGCGCTTCGTCGACGAGCGGCGTGTAGTCGACCACTTTGCCGCCGCGCGCGCCGGCGTCGGCGGTCACGATCAGCACCGGCTTGGCGTCGTCGATACGCGCGGCGAGGTTCGGCGCCGCGAAGCCGCCGAACACGACCGAGTGGATCGCGCCTAGCCGCGCGCAGGCGAGCATCGCGAACAGCGCCTCGGGGATCATCGGCAGATAGATCAGCACGACGTCGCCGCGCTTCGCGCCCAGCGAACGCATGACCGCGGCCATGCGGTTGATCTCGGCGTACAGCTCGGCGTAAGTGTACTGGCGCTCGATGCCGGTTTCGGTCGATACGTAGACCAGCGCGTTTTGCTGTGCGCGCTCGGCCAGATGGCGGTCGACCGCGTTATGACAGAGGTTCGTGCGGCCGCCGACGAACCAGCGCGCAAATGGCGGCTTCGAGCGGTCGAGCACGGTGCCGAATGGCGTGTGCCAGTGAATGCGCTGGGCTTCTTCGCGCCAGAAGGCTTCGGGGTGTTCGATCGAGCGGCGGTGGAAATCGCGGTAGCGGGTCATCGGCGGCGATCCTCGTGCGGCGGGAGTGGACGGGGGCATGAAACGGCCGTGCAATTTGCGCGCCCGACGCGGCGCGGGTTATCCGCACAAGCATAGCTACGGGCGGGAGGGTGAGCAAGCTGGTTCGCCGCAAGGGCGAAGAGCAACAGGAAAAAATCGTTGTTCCTCAGATTCATCCGTCGCCCATATCCAGGTTTCTCGATGCCAGGTAGGGTGGAGACGGCCAACGTGGCACATCGCTTTTACCCAAACATGGAGGTTTGCTTGCCCAATCGATACGCTTCCGAGCGTGGTAGTCCGCGTGTTCCGGCCTGCGCGAGGTCTCAGGTGTCGTGCGCGACCTGAAGGAGGCGGCGACGCCGTCGCCGGATTGCTTCATTCCACTAACGGTCAGGTACTGACATGCGGAAAACCAGATTTGTCCGTGTTTTCGCTGGCGTAGTTTTACTTGCCATTGCCATTGCCATTGCCATTGCCATTGGCGTTGCTGTCGTCGCGTTCAACGTGGTCAACCTTAACGAAGCGTATGGAAACGGCGAGCCCTACTATTCGCGTACGACGAACATGGACAAGTGGACTGATCCTTTGCCAGTGCTGAGCGTCGTCGACGGTGTTGCGGTTGTCGTAGTTGCCGTGGGCTTTTTTACGTGGAGACGGATGCGGGTCTAAGGCGCGGGTGGTGTTCTTTGCGGTGTTGGCCTTTGCTTGCTGGCTTGTCGGTCTATTAGCGTTGCCCCTGTGCGGGGCGGCACCTACTTTCTTTGCTGCTGCGAAGCGACGCATCCCGCTGAACCCCTTGTCTGACGGGGTTTTCAGGGAAATTCCCCGGGCCCGACCCCCGTCTCTACCCCCGTCCTGAATTCGCCTGCAGGCAGAACTCCCGCAATTTTTTAAAATTCGCACACGCCGCTCGTGCCCGCGCCCGTCACGAGCACACGGGCGACCCGGCGCGAACGGCGCTACGCCCGTTCTCGGGCGTATGCGAGTGACTTTCGGGGAGGATCAGGACGCGTTCATCTGGACGAATCGCAGCGCGCGGGGTCACGCTTCTGCATTCCGAGCTTTCTTACGAAGTTGATCTAACATGTCGTCTCGGCTAGAACCCGGATCCTAAATCTGATGACTTCGGGAAGCCGGACTTTGACTGGACGCCGTATCAATCGACGGGGTGAACGATGGGTAAGGTCAGGCTGACAAAAGAAGAGCGACTGGAGCGCATCAAGCGCCATGTAACAACGTTGCGTAGTCATATCCAGAAGTGCGATCCAGCCACACAACAGGACACTATCAAGAGACTTCAGAGACAGTGCTTAAGGCAGGAGCAGGCAATAGCCCGGATTGAAAAAACGGTAGCGCTGAGGGCCAAGGGTCTCCTCAATGAACACGGCGCTCTCAAGACCAAACAGGAACTGTTTCTCGAACAGATTCGCCGTGAGCACGGCCAACACGTTCGGGTCGAGTATGTCGTCGAGGCGAGCGAGCCAAGGTCGGTATGGACTAGTGGGCAGGCTGGCGGCCCCGGCACCGGCAAGCGACGCTGAACGGCGAGGATCAGGACGCGTTCGGAAATCGAAGTCGAACGGTACGACATTGATCGACAAGCCCGCCCTTGCTGACCTCGGCACACATTCAGACCTTCGCGTTTCAGGCACTGCCGGTCCTGTCATGAGCGTCCTTCCAGCGCTGAATATTGGCTGGAATTGGCCGCTGCGTTAGCAGGCGTATAGCCGCGAGATTATTGAGCATCATCCACTTCGGATCGGGCATGTTCGTCATCCCGAAGTACGCGGCATATAGGTACGGCCATGCCCCAATCTTGTATCGAAGTTCGCCAGTGATCGGAGATTGATCCAGCAGGTAGACGTACAACTCGTCCACGTCGTGTAGTTGTGACGTCATATGGGCCAGCGAATCCGATCCCGAGTCTGGATAGCGTCCGTCATAGCTCGACTGCAGGAGCTCGATCGTCTTTTCATACGGTGCGAGCGAGATGTGCCCGTAGTGGGAGTGCAAGACCTCTATCAGGCGCGCAAGGTCGTGTCCTTTCTTTCCCTTGGGCTTAAAGCCCGGGTCCATAAACAAGATGAACGCTTTAATTAGCTTCTCGACGGCTTGCTCTGCCATCACGAAGCCGGGGAAGAGACCGTTCAACAGGCAACACCTTGCCGCCGCATAGTCTTCGGCAGATTGCTTGAAGAAGTACCCCGCATTGAGGTCACGTCCATGTGGATCGAAGTTACTTGCGGTCATATGGTCACGGACTAGTCGCCTTTCCTGAGAAGTTGGCGCATCGGGCCGACGCCGAACTGCGCCTCCAGACCAGCGACAAGCGTCGAAAGCCGATGCTGATTCGACGTTGGCTGATCGAGCGGCGGCAGCGCGACGGGCGGCGCGCGGCGGCGTCTCAATTCTGCAAGGATCATGTCACCGCCGAGTTCCTCCGGCGACAGATTCCGCGCGCGTGCGTAGGCCAGCAACTGCTCCTTAGCGCCACGCGTGAGCCAGACGACCTGCGGTTGCCCTGTTGTCATCGCTGCCCCCAAAAAAAGACCGCGCTAGGAGCTTACGCCAGCGCGGCATACAGGAACAGCCGGTCATCCAGATCGATCGTCGCGCGTCGCGGTGTCGTCGATGCGGGTCGGCGCGCGGTCGGCCCGGGGTCGGCGGCGGGTCGCGCCCCCCTGATCGCAATTTGCGACGTGATGGATCTATAGGGGGATGTCGGAGGCTCCCGGTTTTTTTTCGGGGAAGCCCCCCCGGTGCCGGGCCGCCCGGTCGTGTTCGTGCGCGCAGTGCTCCCGCACCCGCTGCGCGCGCCGGGCGTGGACCGGAGCCGCCGACCGGCCGACGCACCCAGCGGCTCCGGCTGCAGGTCCTGAACTGTCACCGGAGCTTCACGACGCGCGCGGGTGCACGACGCACGAGCGGACGGACCGCGCGGGCTTCAGCAAGAAAGCGCGTGACGAACTCCGGCTCGTCAAGCTGACGCACGGACTGGATGGTCGCGTCCAGATTTGCCGGAAGCACGACCAACGAAAGCTCGCACCATCGCCATTTCACGTGCCGCCGTCCACCGCCTGCAATTGGTTGCGACTGCAACGAGATAAAACCGATTGAAACCGCGCGCACCAGCTGCGCCTTGACTGACTCCCATGCCTCGTTGCAGCGATCCTGCAGCGTGCCGGGTGTGTTGATGCGGGCAATCTGGGCGCGAAAACGAATGCAGGAGTCATCCCGTTGTGCGGCGATCACGGCGCCGACCGGCGCGTCGGCGTGGTGCGAAAATAATAGCGGGACTGGCAGCGTGTATTCAGCGCCTCCCGGTTGCACAATGTCGCCGTAGCTGTCGACACTGCCCGATGTCGCGACGCCTTCAATGATGCGTTCGTCCTCGTCAATGTCGACCCCACGCGACAGCAGTGCGGTCGCGTACTGGAGGCGTTCGCGCTTGGCGGGCTGCTGTTGGTGCGCCGCGTCCGGACCGGTGCGCATCGTCGCGAGCGCATCGTGAAGATTGTCACTCATGCTGTGCGCTCCTGCGGCCGTGCCGCGCCACTTCGGTTGCGCCTGCAGCATCGGGCGGCGATGCAAACAGGTTGTCAATCACGGCGACGCCGCCTGCCTGCGCGAGCATCCAGTTGATCCGCCGTTCGAGCAGCACGCACGACATGTTGACCTGCCAGAGCGCCAGCGTGCCCGTGGCGCCCGCGCTGTCCGCCACGTCAAGCGCCGCCTCGCTCGCCACATCCACGGTCAGCGGATCGCTCGCGACGACCAGCGCTGACGAATCAAGCAACACCAGCGACCCGGCCGGCGCGGCGGGGCTCGCAACCAGTGGCAGGCCTGCGAGCGTGCCGCCCGTCGCGCGCACGTCGGCCGTGAAGGTGACATCGAGCAACGCCAGCGCAACGGCGTCGCCAGCGTTCGCGATCCAGATGCAGCGCGCAAGGTTGCCCGTGAAGTCCGCGAGCAGTGCGCGCACGTCGGCGGCAAGCGCCTGCGCGGTCGTGCCGCTGGCATGCACCGGCGTGACACCGTGCAGCAGCCCGGTCGGCACCGCTTCATTACCGGCACTGGCCGATAGCAGCGCCTCGCCTTCGGCGAGCGCATAGGCGGTCGTCAGTGACGCCGCAATGGTGCGTTCGAGCGGTTCGCGACCGGCCTGCCGCAGCGCCTCGGTCGTCGCTATGACCGCACCGGCAACCTTGCGCGGCGCAAGCTGGAAAGGCTCCAGACTGATATCCGCAATGAGCTTGGCCGTACCCTGCGCCGACCATTCAACGCGCGCGGGCTGCTTCTCGCGGGCGAGCGGCGTGAAGAACGGCACGCGTCGCAGCGTCACCAGCGCGTCGAGCCGTTCGATGATGCTGTCGGCTGCCAGCAGCGGGACAAAGCCGTTGGCGAGCGCCGCGTAATCGACGCCGCCCAGATTGCCGGTGTCAAGACCGAAGCGCAGCGCCCGCGTCACCGTCGCCGTGTCACCCCAGCGCTGCACCGCCCAGGCATGCGCACCGGACAGGCCACTGCTGCCGCCCGCCGCGAGCGCTGCGACCAGCCGCACCAGACCGTGATCCGCCATGTTTCCTCCGCACGCAGTCCGTTGATGTCATGTCAAGGATGGGCGACGGCGCGCGCGAACCCAACCGTCAGTTTCACCGTTTTCACATTTTTCTTTCGGGATGCTTACCGGTTGTGCCAGCCGTCGATCATGAAGCGTGCGAGGTCAGCGACGGCATACCAGCGCGAGCGGCCATTGCGCCGGTACGGCAGACGCAGTTTGCCCATCGCGTGCTGCTTGGCAAGCGCCGAGCGGCAGCAGCCAAGGCACGCCGCCGCGCCCGCTTCGCTCGTGCTGCCGTCGCCCGCAACCGGGTAACCGCCTTCACGAAGGCGCGCATACAGCCGCCGTTCAAGCTCCGCGATGCGCGCGGCGCGGTCGTCGTCGAGCGGATCCACGCGCGCCACCGTTCAGTGCAAAGTGCCGTTGCCGGGCAGGTAGACGCCCGGCGCAAGGCCGGGCGGATCAAAAAAACGTTTGTCCTCGACGGACTGCTGCGACGCGTTGCGCCTGCGCGCCTCCATCCGTGCATCGAGCGCGACCTTCACGCTTCTCCATGTGAGCTTCTTGCCGCTGGACTCGGCCTCCTTCGCCACGTCGAGGCACGAGGCTTCGAACACCGCTTCGTCCACGTTGTGCCACGCGACGCAGCGGCAGAGCCACTCGCCCATCGCGTAGCGTGCGACACCCGAACTCCACGCGGGCTTGTCGAGGTACTGCACAAAAATCGCTTCGAGTCGCTGCGCGGCGCGTACGACCTCCACGCTGAACGCGTGCGCGGGCGCGGTAACGACCGACTCGCGGGTGCGCAGCAGGCCGTCCAGCACGTTGCGCACGGACACCCACCTCGGCTTGCGACCGTCCCTCTCCTTATGCATCGCCGTGGCAATCGCGTTGAGCATGTCGTCCACGCTTGCACCGCGCTCCGCGAAGAGACGGCAACCACCTTCGGCCTCGCTGCGCACCTTCGCCTCGCAGCACGCGTCGAACTCGTCAAGCATCACCTGTGCGATTGCTGCGATGTCGGGTGTCCCGTCCGCTTCGTGTCCGGGTGCGCTGCGCGCGTCAACGAGAAGTCGCGGCTTCGCTTGCGAAACGCGACTAGCCTGCGCGGCAATGAGCGCCCCTCCAGAACCCTGCTTTAATCCCTCTAACCCTAAAACCCTCGTACCGCTCCCAGCGGCAACTTCGGGGGTCATTTGCGGCAACTTCGACTCCTGTTTGCGGCAACTTCCATCGGCAAAAGCGGCAACTTCGCGGTCCATTTGCGGCAACTTCCCGTCGTCGTGAGTGCTCGTGCCGAAGTCCAAGTTACCGCTCGGTGCGGCAACTTTGGTGCCGTTGAAGTTGCCGCTGGGTGCGGCAACTTTCCTGCTGGCCTCCGTCGGTCTGTTGCGCCGCCCAGTGGCACTGAACTCGTCCCATTCAACGTTGCCGGGATAGAGTTCGTGCAGGCGCTGGATGTCGATACGGCGAACGAGGGAACCGCCCTTGTCGCCGGTTCCCTCGACCCGCACGGTCAGGCCGGTGCGGTCGAAGCTGGCGAGCGCGCGCTGGGCGGTGTCATGGCCGACACCCGCCCGGTGGGCGACACGCAGCGCGGACGGCCACACGATGCGGCGGTCGTCAGTGATGAAGCGCACGAGCGCGAACGCCACGGCCTGCCGCGTGTCGGGGAATGGATAGCGTTCAAGCTCGCGCTCGGCTTGTTCGCGGGCGCTCAGGTTCTCTGCATTCACCCCGCGACCGGCGCTCATGCGGCGACCTCCGGCGAGTATCTGTCGGCCAGCGCGAGCAACTCGCTGACCTCGTCGGCGTCCATGTCGAGACATTCTCTGCAGAACACGTCGAACTTCCGGTAGCCCTCTATGCGGTATTCGCGTTTGTCCCTGATCTCGCGCAGAATGCGGCCAGCCTCGGCCTGTCGCCTGAGGACGGCCTTGATGTGCTGCTCTCTTTCGTGAAACTCGGTAAGTGCATCGAGCGCTTCGTAGTCCGCGTCATTCCGCAGGCGCTTCGACTTCTCCACAGGCAGCTTTCGTGTTTTGCCGTCCGCACCTTCACGTGTCTCCAACTGGGGAATTTCCCCAGTTGAGGCCAGCCCGGCGCGCTGCGTACTCACGGTCTTGTGATCGACGCCGAGCGCCGCCGCTATCTGCCGGTCGGATTGCTGCGGCGTGTCTCGCAGTTGCCCCGCGATGAGTTCGCGCCGTTGCTCGCGCGTGAGGTGCCGTCTGGCCGTGTTGAGCGTGCGGGCCAGCGTGCGCTTTTCTTCGTCGCCCAGTCCCTCGCGGGTTTCAGTCGGGCAGACAATCCCGAGTTCGTCGGCAATGTGCCTGCGATGATGGCCGTCGATGATTGCGCCGTTTTCATCGACCAGCACCGGCACCTGTATGCCGTGAAGTTCGATGCTGGCGCGAAGTTCGGCCATCTCGTCGGGTGCGAGCGGTGGCAGGAGTTGATATGGAACGCTCATGGTTTCCCCGCCTGATCGGGCAGATTCGCTTTCGTTCGCTCGGCTGGCTCACATGGTTCGGTATCCGAAGCGTCTGGCGTTTCACTGGACGTCACGGCCGGCCTCCGACCGGCCTTGCGGTCTGCCCGCGCTGCCATGCGTTTGCGTTTTTCCTCGGCTGCCATCTCGGCCAGCCAGCGCAGATAGCGCAATGCGTCGGACTTAAACCAGCGCTGGTGGCCGCCCGCAACGCTGAACGACGCCGGAAAGTGCGGGTCGTAAAGGACGGCGCGTCGCAGTGTCCACGTTGACCAACCCAGCAGCTTGCGCATGTCGGCGCCGGTGAGCAGCGTCAGGTCTTCTTCAGGCGAGGGGACGACGGCGGGTTCGGGTGCGGGCTGGACTTTTCGCGGGCGTCCGGGGCCGCGTCGGGCCGGGACCGCTACCGCTTCGGCGCTTGTCGTGGGCATGGTCGTGTTCCTCTGGGCTCCGGCGAGCGCCGGACATGCCTCTTACGATAAGTGGCGCAGCGCGCACTGCAATCCCCGGCGTTCACAGATAGCCGCTACCCGTGAATATTTATTTTTCGTCCCCACGCCACGGCGTGCCGCGCCGTTTTGCGGCCGAGCGCATGTTCCGCACGGTTGCCTTCTTCAGCCCGAACCGGCTAGCGGTGTGAAAGTCGGCGCGTTCCTGCGGGACGTGCACCCGCTGCGCCTCCCAGAACGATTGCTGCTCCTGCCGTACCGCCTTCCGGGTCTGGGCCAGCCGCGAGCCCCCGTGCCGACCCTGCGCCTGACTGAATGCCTGCAGCATGCGACGTGTGACCGACATGAGTTGCGACGTGGGAAGTTCGCCGGCACCGGGCACCTCGCGCGCGAGCACCGCCGCTGCGCATACAACCGGCATAGCGCGGGCCATGTTTCTCGTGAGCCGGTCGAGGGTCGCTGCCATGTCGAGGGAAGGTGCGGCGACGCGGTCCAGTTCGGCAACGGACCGGGCAAGCGCAGCCATTGCCGTCGCCATGTCCCGACGCCAGCGCTGCATCTCGGCCGCACGGCGCGCCATGCCGGACAGACGACTATTGCTGCTGTCGTGACCCGTCTGCGGCAAACCGGGTCGCTGCCTGATTCCGGGACGTGCCATGACGCGCCTCCGCCTCACCGTATGCCCAGACATTATCAGACGCGCACAGACGTGCCCGCGCATGCCCGATAGCGAGGATTGGGTGAAGGGCGAACGAAGGACGGCGGGAGGGGAAGACACCGCACGGCAGACGCCGTGCGGCAGGGTGTGGCTCAGCGTGACGCGCGCAGCGGCACGACGTTGCTGTCGGGTGACGTGTCGAGATCGAGATGGTTGGCCCACGCCTGCGTCGGCTCGATGCGCGCTGCGTAATGTCTCGTTCGTTCGTAAGCTTTCCGCACGCCGTCGCGCTTGTCGTGTCCGAGCGCGCTTTCAGCGATATCGGACGGCAGCGCGAGCGACTCGGTGAAAAACGTTCGCAAGCTGCTGCGCGCGCCGTGCATGCTTAGCTGCTCGCGCGCATAGCCGAGCTTTCGCAACAGGTCGCGTAACACGGTTCCGGCGATCTGCGTGCGTGTCCGTTCCGAATTGAACAGCCTGTCTTCGGGCCGGTGCTCGCCGGGCAACGCTTCAAGCAGGCGAAGCGCCTGATCGCTGAGCGGCACCCAGTGTTCCCGTTTCTGTTTCGTCCGTTCGGCGGGGATGCGCCATGTGCGGTTCGGAACGTCGATTTCGCTCCACACTGCGCCAGTCGCCTCGCCGCTGCGCGCGCCCGACAGAACGGCGAACTCCACGCAGCGCGCGACATCGCCCGATACCCCGCGCAGCTTCGTCATGAATGCCGGCATGTCGCGCCAGTCGAGCGCGGCGCGATGGGTCGTGCGCTCCTTCAGCTTCGGCAGCAGATTTTCGAGATGCGCATCGAACCTCGCCGGATTGTCGCCCGAACGGTAGCCGTGACTTTTTGACCAGTCGAGGATCGCCTCGAGCCGCTGGCGCAGTGCCACGCCGGTTGCGTGCTTCGCGAGCCACAACGGTTCGACGACCCGCAGGATGTCCGGAGTATCGATCTCACTGACATCCATCCGGGCCAGTGGCGCCGCATGGATGCGGACGCTGCTTTCCCACGCGACGTGATTGCTCAGTGACCACTCAGGCTTGCGCAGTTCGATGTAGCGCGCCGCGGCGTCGCCGAACGTGACGCGGTGCTCGGCCTCGCGCCGCGCGACTGCGCGCGCGTTCACCCTGTCGTTCAGCGGATCGATACCGGCACTCTTTAACCGCCGCGCCTCGGCGGCACGTTCGCGCGCGACGTTCAACGTCACACCGTCCCTGACACTGCCGAGTCCCAGATCGCGGACCCGGCCGTGCAGCTGGTAGCGCAGAATCCACGATGCCGCGCCCGTGGCCGAGACCTGCAGAAACAGGTTTGCGCCGTCGGCGTAATACTTCGTCCGGTGGGGCGGGTTGTTGATGATCTGCCTGACGGACGCTGCGGTCAGGCGGTTGATGCTGCGCATGGGGATCTCCATCGGTCGCGCTACCCCCGTTCCTACCCCCGTGCTAATTTGCACAGCGAGTCGCAGGGATGCACACAGACCAAAGCAGATATTCTATCAAAACCCTGATGCATCAAGGCTTTGCGGCGTGATCGCGTGGGCACCCGTGAGCACATGATATGCCGCTTCTCTTCCTGCTGCAAAGAAAGTAGGCAAAGAAGACAGCTCAAACCGCCAGCTCATAAGCGGGGTCCCCTGGCTTGGCAGGGGTAGTGGTGCATCTGGAATCCGTGCCCCCGCACATTCCCCGGCAGTGACAAAGCCATCATTCCTCCCACTCCGCACTACGTGCGTCGCGGACGGGTCAGCCGGGGAAACCGGCGGGTTTGCCCGCGCAGCGGGGAGCCCTCGGCTGCGCCTCGGCGAGGCGCCGAAACAACGAGGGGTTTTGGAGCGGGGATTCGGCGCGCGGAGCGCCGCCGGAAGAATGACTGCCGTGTCACGAACGCGGAATGTGCGGGAGCACGGATTCCAGATGCACCACTACCGCACGCGGACCGAGGGACCCGCTTAAGAGTTAGCGGTTTGAGCTGTCTTCTTTGCCTACTTTCTTTGCAGCAGCAAGGAAAGTAGGTGCCGCCCCGCACAGGGGCAACGCTAATAGACCGATAACACAACAAGGAAAGGCCAAAGAAGCCAGAACAACGACAAACCAACCCGCCGGCAGGCAAAAAGTGCTCGCCAGCTATAATCAACCATTCTCCGCCTCCAAAATCCAGCCTTTTAACCAGAAACATGAGCGACACCCCGAGCGACCCGACCTCGACGCTTGCAAAAAGCTTCGAACCCCACACCATCGAAGCCCACTGGGGCCCTGAATGGGAAAAGCGCGCCTACGCCGCGCCCTCCTTCGACGCGAACCGCAAGGATTTCTCGATCCAGCTGCCGCCGCCGAACGTCACGGGCACGCTGCACATGGGCCACGCGTTCAACCAGACCATCATGGACGGTCTCACCCGCTATCACCGCATGCTCGGCGAAAACACGCTGTGGGTGCCGGGTACCGACCACGCGGGCATCGCCACGCAGATCGTCGTCGAACGTCAGCTCGACGCACAAGGCGTGTCGCGCCACGACCTCGGCCGTGAAAAATTCGTCGAACGCGTGTGGGAGTGGAAGCAGCAGTCCGGCTCGACCATCACGAATCAGGTGCGTCGTCTCGGTGCGTCGATCGACTGGTCGCGCGAATACTTCACGATGGACGACAAGATGTCGGCCGCCGTGCGCGACGTGTTCGTGCGTCTGTATGAACAGGGCCTGATTTATCGCGGCAAGCGCCTCGTGAACTGGGATCCTGTGCTGCTCACCGCCGTATCCGACCTCGAAGTGGTCAGCGAGGAAGAAAACGGCCACCTGTGGCACATCCACTATCCGCTGACCGACGGCTCGGGCCATCTGACCGTCGCCACCACCCGTCCGGAAACCATGCTCGGCGATACCGCGGTGATGGTGCACCCGGAAGACGAGCGCTACGCGCACCTGATCGGCAAGACCGTCACGCTGCCGCTGTCGAACCGCGAAGTGCCGATCATCGCCGACGACTACGTCGACCGCGAATTCGGCACCGGCGTCGTCAAGGTCACGCCCGCGCACGATTTCAACGACTACCAGGTCGGCCTGCGCCACAAGCTGCCGCAGATCGAAATCCTCACGCTCGATGCGAGGATCAACGACAACGCGCCCGAAAAATACCGCGGCCTCGACCGTTTCGAAGCCCGCAAGCTGGTGGTCACCGATCTCGAAGCGCTCGGCGCGCTCGAATCGGTCAAGCCGCACAAGTTGATGGTGCCGCGCGGCGACCGCACCGGCGTCGTGATCGAGCCGATGCTGACCGACCAGTGGTTCGTCGCGATGAGCAAGCCGGCGCCCGAAGGTACGTTCAATCCGGGCAAGTCGATCGCCGAGACCGCGCTCGACGTCGTGCGCAACGGCCAGATCAAATTCGTGCCGGAGAACTGGACCACCACGTACTACCAGTGGCTCGAAAACATCCAGGACTGGTGCATCTCGCGTCAGCTGTGGTGGGGGCATCAGATTCCGGCGTGGTACGGCGAGAACGGCGAAGTGTTCGTCGCGAAGACCGAAGAAGATGCGCGCGCGAAGGCCACCGCTGCCGGTTACTCGGGCGCGTTGAAGCGCGACGAAGACGTCCTCGACACGTGGTTCTCGTCGGCTCTGGTGCCGTTCTCGTCGCTCGGCTGGCCGAACGAAACGGAAGAACTGAAGCACTTCATGCCGTCGTCGGTGCTCGTCACCGGCTTCGACATCATCTTCTTCTGGGTCGCGCGCATGGTCATGATGACCACGCACTTCACGGGCAAAGTGCCGTTCGACACGGTCTACGTGCACGGCCTCGTGCGCGACGCCGAAGGCCAGAAGATGTCGAAGAGCAAGGGCAACACGCTCGACCCGATCGACATCGTCGATGGCATCGACCTCGACGCGCTCGTCGCTAAACGCACCACCGGCCTGATGAATCCGAAGCAGGCCGCGTCGATCGAGAAGAAGACCCGCAAGGAGTTTCCGGACGGCATTCCGGCGTTCGGCACCGACGCGCTGCGCTTCACGATGGCGTCGATGGCCACGCTCGGCCGCAACGTCAATTTCGACCTTGCGCGCTGCGAAGGCTATCGCAACTTCTGCAACAAGCTGTGGAACGCCACCCGCTTCGTGCTGATGAACTGCGAAGGCCATGACTGCGGTTTCGGCCAACCGGCGCAATGTGGCGAATGCGGGCCAGAAGGCCAGTTGCATTTCTCGCAGGCCGACCGCTGGATCGTGTCGCAGCTTCAGCGCGTCGAAGCGGAAGTCGCCAAGGGCTTTTCGGACTATCGTTTTGATAATGTGGCCAACGCCATATACAAGTTCGTCTGGGACGAATATTGTGACTGGTACGTCGAGCTCGCCAAGGTGCAGATCCAGACGGGGCAGCCGAACCAGCAGCGTGCCACGCGTCGCACGCTTTTGCGTGTGCTCGAAACGGTGCTGCGCCTCGCGCATCCGGTGATCCCGTTCATCACCGAAGCGCTGTGGCAGAAAGTGGCGCCGCTCGCGGGACGCTACCCGGAAGGCAAGGCCGAGGGCGAGGCGTCCATCATGGTGCAGCAGTACCCCATCGCGGAGCCTTCGAAGCTCGATGAAGACGCCGAGCAGTGGGCGAGCGACCTCAAAGCGGTGATCGATGCATGCCGGAATCTGCGCGGCGAAATGAATTTGTCGCCAGCGGTGAAGGTGCCGTTGCTCGCCACCGGCAACGCGGAGCGTCTTCGTACGTTCGCGCCTTATGCTCAGGCGCTTGCGCGTCTGTCCGAGGTGCAGATCATCGCCGACGAGGCCGCGCTCGATGCTCAGGCGGATGGCGCGCCAATTGCTATCGTAGGAACGGACAAGCTCGTTTTGAAGGTCGAAATCGATGCGGCGGTCGAACGCGAACGTCTGTCGAAGGAGATCACGCGGTTGAGCGCCGAAATCGTGAAATGCAACGGTAAGCTGCAAAATCAGGCGTTCGTCGCGAAGGCGCCGGCGGCGGTCGTGGAACAGGAGCAGAAGCGGCTGGCCGATTTCGAAGCCACCGTCGGCAAGCTGAAAGCCCAACTGGCTCGCTTGCCGGCCTGATCGACGCGCCCGCCGTCCTCAACGGCGGGCAAGGATTTAACCAGAGGACTCAGGGTATTCACATGCTAAAAGTTACGAAGGCGGTTTTTCCGGTAGCAGGTCTTGGCACCCGGTTCCTCCCCGCCACGAAGGCTAGCCCGAAGGAGATGTTGCCGATCGTCGACAAGCCGCTGATTCAGTACGCGGTCGAAGAGGCCATGGCGGCCGGCATCACCGAAATGATCTTCGTCACGGGCCGCAGCAAGCGCGCGATCGAAGACCATTTCGACAAGTCCTATGAGATAGAGGCCGAACTCGAAGCACGCGGCAAGGACAAGCTGCTCGAACTCGTGCGTAGCATCAAGCCGAGCCACGTCGACTGCTTCTACGTGCGCCAGGCCGAAGCGCTGGGCCTCGGCCACGCGGTGCTGTGCGCCGAGAAGCTGGTCGGCGACAACCCGTTTGCCGTGATTCTCGCGGACGACCTGTTGTACGGCACGCCGCCCGTGATGACGCAGATGATCGAGGTGTTCGATCACTATCACAGCTCGGTGATCGGCGTCGAAGAGATCCCGCCGCAAGACACGAAGTCGTACGGCATCGTCGATGGCAAAGAATGGGAAGATTCGATCATCAAGATGTCGGGCATCATCGAAAAGCCGGAGCCGAGCGTGGCACCGTCGAACCTCGGCGTGGTCGGCCGATATGTGCTGAAGCCGCGCATCTTCGATCACCTGCGCTCGATCAAACCGGGCGCGGGCGGTGAATTGCAACTGACGGACGCGATCCAGTCGCTGCTCGCCGATGAACAGGTGCTCGCGTACAAGTATCACGGCACGCGTTTCGACTGCGGCAGCAAGCTCGGCTACCTGAAGGCGACCGTCGAGTTCGCGCTGCGTCACCCGGAAGTGGCCTCGGATTTCGAAGAGTATCTGCGTACCCGCTCGCCGGTGCTCGAAGGCTGACGCCAAGGTCAGGCTGAAACGAAGAAGGCGCTGTACCCCGAATAATGGGGACAGCGCCTTTTTTTCTTTTTTACATCGGACGGACAGTTTTACCGGATGCTGCTCAGCGGCGCCGCATCAGAAACGTAAATACCTTGTCGTGCGCCGAGCTTTCGACGATCTCGTTGCCGGTCTGCTTCGCGAACGCGGCGAAATCGCGCTGCGAGCCCGGATCGGTGGCGAGCACCTTGAGAATCTGGCCGCTTTCCATGTCGGCGAGCGCTTTTTTGGCGCGCAGGATGGGCAGCGGGCACATGAGCCCGCGCGCATCGACTTCCTTGTGAATCTGAATTTGCATCGACGATGACCTTCGGGACGAGGCGTCGCTGACGACGCCGGACAGAGGGTCAAATTCTACAGCAGGCGGCGCGGCGGCGCCGGGCAGCACACCGCTACAGCGTCACCGCCCCGCCGCTTTGCAGCGACTCGCGCAGCGCGACGCCGATACGCGTCGCTTCGAGCGCATCGGCGAGCGTCGCGCCACTCCGTGCCGCATCACCGTTCCCCGGCCCTTTTTGCACCGATGCGACGAACGCGCGTGCCTCGTGCAGAAACGCGTCCTCGAAGCGGTCGAAAAAGTTGGGCGTGCATTCGTTGCGGATGCCGGTCGCGTCATAAATCTCGACGCGGTTCGCGCGCGGATTGCGGCCGATCGTCAATGCGCCCGCGGTGCCGATCACTTCGCTATGCGTATCGTTGCCGTGCGCCTGCGTGCGCGACGCGTAGAACATCGCGAGCTTGCCGCCCTCGAATTCGCAGATCGCAACGCCGTTGTCGACGTCGCCGAATTCGCGCAGCCCCTCGTGCAACGCAATCGTGCCCGCCGCGAACACGCGCGTCGCCCGCGGCTTGCCGAGCAGCCAGCGGGCGACGTCGATGTCGTGCACCGTGCAGTCGAGAAAGATGCCGCCCGAGGTGGCCGCGAAGCGCACGAAGAAACCGTCGTTGTCGTTTTTATCGGTGGTCTGCGAACGCACGAGGAACGGCCGGCCGATCTGGCCGGCGGCGATTTTATCGAACGCGTCGCGGTAGCTCGGATCGAAGCGGCGCATGAAGCCGATCGTCGCTTGCAGATGCGGATAGCGCGCCGCTTCGGCCAGCACGCGCTCGCATTCGGCGACATCGAGCGACAGCGGCTTTTCGCAGAACACGTGCTTGCCGGCGCGCAATGCGTCGACGATCTGCTGCGCGTGCAGCGACGACGGTGTAACGAGCCATACCGCGTCGATCTGCGGATCGGCGAGCAGGTCCGCGTAATCGGCGTAAAGACGCGGCTCGGGTAGCGCATCGCGCGCCCACGCGAGTTCCTCTTCGAGCGGACTGCACGCGGCCGCGAGCGTCGCACCCGGCACGCGATACGCGAGATTCTCCGCATGCCGCTTGCCAAGCCGCCCAAGGCCCACCACGCCGATCCGCAAGCGCTCCGTGGCGGGCTTCATCACGCGGCCTCGCCGAGTTTGACCGCGCGGCCCTCGCGCCATGAACGCGTCGCGGCTTCCGCGAGTTCGAGCGCTTTCAGGCCATCGGCGACGGTCGTGCGCACCGGCTTCCCGTGCGTGACCGCGTCGAAGAAATGCGCGATTTCGAGCGCGTACGCCGCGCGATAGCGTTCGAGAAAGAACGCCTCGGGCACGTCGGTGGATACCTTCGTTTCCGAGTACGCGGTGACTTCGGTCGGCCGTATGTTGCCCGCTTGCAGCATGCCGGTGCTGCCGAGCACTTCGAAGCGCTGGTCGTAGCCGTACGCGGCGCGCCGCGTGGTGTTGATCTGGCACAGGCGGCCGCGCTTCGTGCGGATCGTCACCGCGGTCGAATCGATGTCGCCCGCGTCGGCGATCGCGGGGTCGGTGAGGCAACTGCCGGTGGCGTGCAGCGTGTCGGCTTCATCGTCGAGAATCCACCGGCAGATGTCGAAGTCGTGAATCAGCATGTCCTTGAAGATGCCGCCGGAGCGCCGGATGTAGTCGACCGGCGGCGCGCCGGGGTCGCGGCTCGTCACGACGAGCATCTCGGGTGTGCCGATCTCGCCCGCGTCCAGACGCGCTTTCAATGCGGCAAACGTCGGATCGAAGCGCCGCTGAAACCCGATCATGCACACCACGCCCGCGCGCTCCACGGCTTCTGCGCACATCCGCGCGCGCTCCATCGTGAGATCGACCGGCTTCTCGCAGAACACGTGCTTGTTCTGCGCGGCCGATTTGACGATCAGGTCCGCATGCGTGTCGGTGCTCGAACAGATCACGGTCGCGCCAATCGAAGCGTCGCCGATCGCGCCGTCGATATCCGCGACCTGCGCGCCATGCTGCGAGGCGAGCGCGGCGGCCGCTTGGCGATTCACGTCGACCACGTATTTGAGCCGCACGCCGGGCTGCCGCGCGAGATTCGCCGCATGGATCTTGCCGATGCGTCCCGCGCCGAATACCGCGACGTCGATCGTGCTTACCGCGTCAGTCATCGTAGCCTCCAGTGTCGTTGGATTCTTCAACGTTCAGTTCGAGCTTGTACGCGAGCGCGATGAAGAGCGCCTGGCACAGGCAGATCGTGCTGGTCAGCGAGCGGAACGCGAACGCGCTGCCCTCTTTCACGTAGAGTTGCGTGCTCGCGTAGCGCGCGAGCGGCGATAGCTGGCTATCCGTGATGACGAGCGTCTTCGCCTGATGATGATGCGCGACGCGCAGACAGTACTGCGTCTCCTTGCCGTACGGCGCAAAGCTGATCGCAATCACCACGTCGCCCTTCCTGACACTGCGAATCTGCTCGCGATACATGCCGCCGAAGCCGGACACCAGATGCACGCGCTTGTGCGTGTGCTGCAACGCATAGACGATATAACTCGCGACCGGAAACGAGCGCCGCACGCCGATCACGTAGATGTTGTCGGCCTGCTGCAGCATCTTCACGGCGGCGTCGAACTGCTTGTCGTCGAGACCCGCTTCGAGTTCTTCGAGGCCGCCGCGCGACGCGGCGATGAACTCGCGCGCGACCGCGCCGCCCGACAGCGTGCCGGGCTTCTCGTCGATCAGCTTGCGGATGCGCTGCTGATAGCTCGACGACGACACGCCCTGCCCCGTATACGCCTGACGAAACACCGCCTGCAGATCCGAAAACCCGGAAAAGCCGAACCGCTGCGCAAAGCGCACGACCGCCGACGGGTGCACGCCGCAACTCGCGGCGATATCGCTGGTGCGATCCATCATCACGCTCGAGCGATGCTGCTCGATATACGTCGCCACGCTCTTCAACTGCCGCGGCAGCGACTCGTAGATATCCGCGATGCGCTGCATCAATTCGTCGACGCTCGGCAACGCTTCTTCGGTGATCTGTTCCGCCATGACTGCCTCTCGGGGTTTCCTGCAATGCGACAGACGCGCCCGCGGCCCGCCGCAACATGCATCCGACGTTGCCGAGTATAGGCGGCCGCCCCGTCAAATGGAACGTATTTTCCATTTTTATTTGTCATGAAATTTTCTTTGCAAGGCCTCGGAAGATGACCTACTCTTGGTCGTGAGCGATGGCGCTTCGACCTCGTTGTGTGGGTCATCGGAATGGCAAGCCACCCGCCAGGCGCTCCCTCAATAACGAACGACAGACCGAGAAAGGTGGAGACAATGAGACTTTGCAGAGGCAAGGCAACGCTCAGGATTCTGGTGACGGCGTTGACGTTGGCGACGGGATTCGGCGCGGCCTCGGCCGCCCGCGCGGCGGACGCTCACTTCGTGCTGATCAGCCACGCGCCGGATTCGGACTCGTGGTGGAACACGATCAAGAACGCGATCAAGCAGGCCGACGAAGACTTCAACGTTCAGACCGACTACCGCAACCCGCCGAACGGCGACATCGCCGACATGGCGCGTCTCGTCGAACAGGCGGCCGCGCGCAATTACGACGGCGTGATCGTATCGATCGCCGATTTCGACGTGCTGAAAAGTTCGATCGGGAAGGTCACCGAGAAACACATTCCGCTCGTCACGATCAATTCGGGCACCGAGGAGCAAAGCGCGAAGCTCGGCGCGATCATGCACGTCGGCCAGCCCGAGTTCGCGGCCGGCAAAGCCGCCGGCGAAAAGGCCAAAGCCGCCGGCATCAAGTCGTTCCTGTGCGTGAACCACTACGCGACGAACCCGGCCTCGTTCGAACGCTGCCGCGGTTTCGCCGAAGCGATCGGCGCCAACTTCAAGACCTCGACGCTCGACGTGGGCCAGGACCCGACCGGCGTGCAGTCGAAAGTCAGCGCGTTCCTGCGCAATCATCCGGATACCCAGGCGGTGCTGACGCTCGGTCCGCTATCGGCCGACCCGACCTTGAAGGCGCTGCAGCAGATGGGCGTCGCCGGCAAGATCTGGTTCGCGACCTTCGACTTCGATAGCGACATCGCAAAGGGCATCCAGGACGGCACGATCCAGTTCGCGATCGACCAGCAACCGTACTTGCAGGGCTATATCCCGGTCGCCGTGCTGGCGATCGCGAAGAAGAACAACACCACCGATCCCGTGAAGATCCGCGAGGTCCTGCAGGCGAATCCGAAATTCAAGGAGCGTCTCGCAACCTATGGGCTCGCTCCGTCGTACGGGCCGCGCAATATCGGCTCGGGTCCGGGCTTCATCACCAAAGAAAATGTCGACAAGGTGCTGAAGTACGCGGGTCAGTACCGCTGAACGCGCGGCATCGCATCGCATCGCGCGATCAAGCCGCCGCGCCGGCGGCAAGGTTGAAAAGGAGTGACCGGCGGGACGCATTGCGTCTTGCCGGCACTCGCCCGCTCAGCGGATATGCCGCTCAGCGGATATGCCGCTCAGCGGATATGCCGCCCAGCGGTTACGCCGCCCGGCGGATTCGCAAACGCCCACGGCATTGCGCCGACTCGCCGGTCGCGGGCGTATCAAGGAGAGCTTCAATGGGTGTCGCCGACCTGTTTCATCCCCATCACCGCAAGCAACCGCCGTCCGATCCGCAGGACCCGCCACAGTCTGGCGCGACGACCGCCTCGCAAGCCGCTGCCGTCGACGAACGCGTGCGCGAGGAATCCTGGTTCCGCCATCTGCTCGGCCGACCGGAATTCGCGGCGCTCGCCGGCACCGTGATGGTGTTCATCGTGTTCGGCCTGGCCGCCGGCAACTCGGGGATGTTCAACCTCGACGGAGTGATGAACTGGTCGCAGGTCGCCGCCTATCTCGGTCTGATCTCGGTCGGCGCATGCCTGCTGATGATCGCCGGCGAGTTCGATCTGTCGATCGGCTCGATGATCGGTTTTGCCGGCATGATGGTCGCGTTGCCGACCATGTACTTCCACTGGCCGATCTGGCTCGCGATCGTGTTCGCGTTCGTCGGCTCGATGTTGCTCGGCGCGCTCAACGGCTATCTGGTGATGCGTACGCGCCTGCCGTCGTTCATCGTCACGCTCGCGTTCCTGTTCATTCTGCGCGGTCTGACGCTCGCGCTGTCGGTGATGTTCGCCGATCGCACGATCATCTCCGGTGTCGGCGACGTCGCGCGTCAGGACTGGTTCGCGCACACGTTCTTTCAGGGCGTCGCGTTCCGAGGTCTGTTCGTATGGCTTGGCCACCTCGGTCTCGTGAAGATGCTCGACAACGGCGCGCCGCTCGTGCCGGGCATTCCCAAGGTGCTGCTGTGGTGGTTCGTGCTTGCCGTGGTCTGCGCGTTCACGCTCGCTAAAACGCGCTTCGGCAACTGGATTTTCGCGGTCGGCGGCGATGCCAACGCGGCCAAGAACGTCGGCGTGCCGGTGCGTCGCGTGAAGATCTCGCTGTTCGTACTGACCGCGTTCTGCTCGGCCCTGTATGCGGTGCTGCAGGTGTGCGATATCGGTTCGGCCGCGGCGGACCGTGGTTTGCAGGCGGAGTTCGAGGCGATCATCGCCGCGGTGATCGGCGGCACGCTGCTGACGGGCGGCTACGGCTCGGTGGTCGGCGCCTGCTTCGGCGCGCTGATCTTCGGCGTCGTGCAGATCGGCATCACCTATACCAACGTCGATTCCGACTGGTTCCGCGTGTTCCTCGGCGTGATGCTGCTGTTCGCCGTGCTGTTCAACCACTACGTGCGCGGCCGCGTCGCGGCATCGCGCTAGACGGAGGTTCACGATGAGCACCCCCGAACAGAACCCGGACGACATCATCCTGTCGCTCGAAAACGTCAGCCGTTATTTCGGCAACATCATCGCGCTGAACGACATCACGCTGCGGCTCAAACGCGGTGAAGTGCATTGCCTGCTCGGCGACAACGGCGCCGGCAAATCGACGCTGATCAAGACGCTCGCGGGCGTGTATCAGCCGAGCAAAGGCACCTACCGGGTGGACGGCAAACCGGTGCATTTCACGTCGCCGAAAGACGCGCTCGATCTCGGCATCGCAACCGTCTATCAGGATCTCGCGCTGGTGCCGCTGCTGTCGGTCGCGCGCAATTTCTTCATGGGCCGCGAACCGCAGAAAAAGCTGTTCGGCTTTCTGAACGTGATGGACCTCGAAACCTGCGCCACCACCGCGCGCGACAAGCTCGCCGAAATGGGCATCAACGTGCGCGACCCACATCAGCCGATCGGCACGATGTCGGGCGGCGAGCGTCAATGCCTGGCCATCGCGCGTGCGATTCACTTCGGCGCGCGCGTGCTGATTCTCGACGAACCGACGGCCGCGCTCGGCGTCAAGCAGAGCTTCAACGTGCTGAAGCTGATCCATAAGGCGCGCGCCAAAGGCATCTCGGTGATCTTCATCACCCACAACGTGCATCACGCGTATCCGATCGGCGATTCGTTCACGCTGCTCAATCGCGGCCGCTCGCTCGGCACGTTCACCAAACAGACGATCAGTAAGGACGAAGTGCTCGACATGATGGCCGGCGGCGCCGAGATGCAGAAGATGATCGGCGAACTCGAAGGCGCGACGATCTGACCGATTCGCGCGGTGCGACCGGCCTCGACGGGTTTCGCCAGGCCGGCTGCCGCGCACTCACCGCGCACTGTTACTCAGGACTATTCATGGCTCACTCCAGCACCTCCAGCGCTAACGCAGCGGGCAGCCGGTTCGCGCCGGGGCGCGCCCGCGACATCGTGTGCCTCGGCCGGCTGGCCGTCGATCTGTACGCGCAGCAGGTCGGCGCGCGGCTCGAAGACGTGTCGAGCTTCGCGAAGTATCTCGGCGGCTCGTCGGCGAACATCGCGTTCGGCTGCGCGCGGCTCGGGCTTGACGCAGCCATGCTGGCGCGCGTCGGCAACGATCACATGGGACGCTTCCTGACCGAAACGCTCGCGAAGGAAGGCTGCGACGTGAGCCACGTGCGCATCGATCACGAACGGCTGACCGCGCTCGTGCTGCTCGGCCTGAAGGACCGCGACACGTTCCCGCTGATCTTCTACCGCGAGAACTGCGCGGACATGGCGGTCGACGAGGCCGATTTCGACGAGGCGTTCATTGCGTCGTCGAAAGCGCTGCTGATCACCGGCACGCACTTTTCCACCGCACAGGTCGATCGCACGAGCCGCCGCGCGCTCGAATACGCGCGCCGCAACGACGTGCGCACCGTGCTCGACATCGACTACCGCCCGGTGCTGTGGGGGCTCACGGGCAAGGCCGACGGCGAGACGCGTTTCGTCGCGAGCGAAGGCGTCAGCGCGCATTTGCAGCGGATTCTGCCGCTGTTCGATCTGGTGATCGGCACCGAGGAAGAGTTTCGCATCGCCGGCGGCAAGACCGACCTGCGCGATGCGCTCGCGATCGTGCGCGCCGTGACGCCGGCCACGCTGGTGCTGAAGCGCGGGCCGCTCGGCTGTCAGATCATCGACGGCGAGGTGCCTGCATCGCTCGACGCTGCGCCGATTCATGGCGGCGTCGAAGTCGAAGTGCTGAACGTGCTCGGCGCAGGCGACGCATTCGCTTCCGGCTTCCTCTCAGGCTGGCTGCGCGATCAGCCGCTCGAGGCCTGCGCGCGCGCCGCGAATGCGAGCGGCGCGCTGGTCGTATCGCGCCACGGCTGCGCCCCCGCGATGCCGACCCCGGCCGAGCTCGACTACTTCCTGCGCGAAGCGAAGGCCGATCCGCAGCGCATGCGCCGGCCCGACCGCGATGCGAAGCTCGCCAGACTGCATCGCGTTTCGCCGGCGCGTAAAGCATGGCGCGAAGTGCTCGGTTTCGCCTTCGATCATCGCAACCCGTTCTTCGAACTCGCGCAGCAGACCGGCGCCGACGAAGCGCGCATTGCCTCGTTGAAGGGCTTGTTCGTCGAAGCGGTCGCGCAGACCGAGCGCGCATTGAACCTGCAGGGACGCATCGGCGTATTGATCGACGACCGCTATGGTCAGGACGCGCTGAATGCCGCGACCGGCCGCGGCTGGTGGATCGGCCGTCCGGTCGAGTTGCCCGGCTCCGTGCCGCTCGTGTTCGATCATGGCCGCTCGATCGGCACCACGCTGATCGCGTGGCCGCAGGAGCACGTCGTCAAATGCCTCGTGCAGTTTCATCCCGATGAGCCGATCGAGCAGCGGCTCGAACAGGAGGCGCAACTGCGCGCGCTGTATGACGCGACCCAGGCCAGCGGCCACGAACTGCTGCTCGAAGTGATTCCGCCGAAGCATGCGTCGCTGCCGCAGGGGCCGGACATCGTGTATCGCGCGTTGAAGCGCCTGTACAACCTCGGCATCTACCCGGAGTGGTGGAAGCTCGAACCGATGGACGCCGCGCAATGGCAGGCCATCGACGCGCTGATCGCCGAGCGCGATCCGTATTGCCGCGGCGTCGTGCTGCTCGGTTTGTCGGCGGCGGTCGAGCAGTTGAGCAAGGGCTTTCGTGCGGCCGCACAAGCGGCGACGTGCCGCGGCTTCACGGTCGGCCGCACGATCTTTCACGAACCGAGCCATGCGTGGCTCGCCGGCGAAATCGGCGATGACGAACTGATCGCGCGCGTGCGCCACACGTTCGAAACGCTGATCGCCGCGTGGCGCAGTGCGCGCGGCGAACCGACGGCGCATGGCACACCTCATCACGCTCATCAGGAGCAGGCCGCATGAACGAGGGCATCATGCATGACGACACTCCATCCACCAGCGGCGCGCCGCAAGCGCCCGTCCGCACCGGCGGCACGATTCGCCTGACGATGGCACAGGCGCTGGTGCGCTATCTGGCCGCGCAACGCGTCGCCAGCGAAGACGGCACCAGCGTCGAACCGCTGTTCGGCGGCGTGTTCGCGATCTTCGGCCACGGCAACGTCGCGGGCATCGGCGAGGCGCTGTATCAGCATCGCGACGCGCTGCCCACGTTCCGGGCGCACAACGAGCAGGCGATGGCGCACAGTGCGATCGCTTATGCGAAGGCGCACTTTCGCCGCCGCATGATGGCCGTGACGACATCGATCGGCCCCGGTGCGACCAATCTGCTGACCGCGGCCGCGCTCGCGCACGTGAACCGTCTGCCGGTGCTGCTGCTGCCCGGCGATATCTTCGTGTCGCGTGCGCCCGATCCGGTACTGCAGCAACTCGAGGATTTCAACGACGGCGGCGTATCCGCGAACGACGCGTTCAAGCCGCTATCGCGCTACTTCGATCGCATCGTGCAGCCCGCGCAATTGCTGAGCGCGCTGCCGCGCGCGATCCGCGTGCTGACCGATGCCGCGTTATGCGGCGCCGTCACGCTCGCGTTGCCGCAGGACGTGCAGGCGCAGGCATGGGACTTTCCGGAGGACTTTTTCACGCCGCGCGTCGTGCGTATTCATGCACCCGCGCCGCGTAGCGACGATCTCGACGCCGCGTGCGCGCGCTTGCGGCACGCAAAGCGGCCACTGATCGTCGCGGGCGGCGGCGTGCTGTACAGCCGTGCGGCCGATACGCTGCACCGCTTCGCGAGCGCGCATGGCGCGCCCGTCGCGGAATCGCAGGCCGGCAAAAGCTCGCTCGCGTGGAACGATCCGCTGAATGCGGGCGCGCTCGGCGTGACCGGGTCGCCCGCCGCCAATGCGCTCGCGCATGACGCCGACTGCGTGCTCGCGCTCGGCACGCGGCTGCAGGACTTCACGACCGGCTCGAATACGCTGTTCACGCAAGCCGACGTGATCGCGATCAACGCGAATGGCTTCGACGCGCTCAAGCATCGCGGCTTCGTCGTCGAAGCCGATGTGAAGCTCGCGCTCGATGCGCTCGCCGGGCCGCTGCAAGGCTGGCACGCCGAGCGCGCGTGGACCGCGCGCGCGCACAAGCTCGCGGCCAGTTGGCGCGACACCGTGCAAACGCTCACGCATGCACCGCAACGCGACGCGGTGCTGCCCTACGAGGGCGACGTGATCGGCGCGGTGCAGCGTTCGAGCGCGCGCTCGCCGGCGGACGACATCGTCGTCTGCGCGGCCGGCACGCTGCCCGCCGAGCTGCACAAACTGTGGCGCGCGGGCCGGCCCGGCGCGTATCACGTCGAATATGGCTACTCGTGCATGGGCTATGAGATCGCGGGCGGCCTCGGGGTGAAGCTGGCGCGGCCCGAGCGCGAGGTGATCGTGATTCTCGGCGACGGCAGCTATCTGATGATGAACAGCGAGATCGCGAGCTCGGTGATGCTCGGCAAGAAGCTAATCGTCGTCGTGCTCGACAATCGCGGCTTCGGCTGCATCAACCGGCTGCAACAGGCTTGCGGCGGCGCACCGTTCAACAATCTGCTCGACGATTGCGCGCACGGCCCGGAAGGCGTGCCGCGCGTCGACTTCGCTGCGCATGCGCGCGCGCTCGGCGCGCAAGCCGAACATGCGCGCAATCTCGCCGAACTCGAAGCGGCGCTGCAACGCGCACGGGCGGCCAAGGGCACGTACGTGATCAGCATCGACACCGACCCGGCTCGCACCACCGAAGACGGCGGCTGGTGGTGGGAAGTCGCGGTGCCCGAAGTATCGACGCGCACCGAAGTGCGCGACGCCCGCGCGAAGTACGACGCGCAACTCGCGGCGCGCGCGGCGCCATCCGCACCGCCTTCGCCGCCACAGGGCGCCGATCAAGACTGAGAACCATGGGGACTTCGGCATGACTGCTTTCGACGTACGCATCGGCATCAATCCGCTATCGTGGATGAACGACGACCTGCCGTCGCTCGGCGGCGAGACGCCGCTCGAAGTCGCGCTGACCGAGGGTCGCCAGATCGGCTATCAGGGCTTCGAGCTCGGCAACAAGTTTCCCCGCGAGCCGCAAGCGCTGAAAACGCTGCTCGCGCAATACGACCTCGCGCTCGTGTCCGGCTGGTACTCGGGACAATTGGCCAAACGCGGCGTCGCGGAAGAAATCGACGCGGTCGGCCCGCATCTGGAATTGCTCGCGCAAAACGGCGCGACCGTGATGGTGTATGGCGAAGTCGCCGATTCGATCCAGGGCGCGCCGCGCCCGCTGTATCAACGGCCGCGCTTTTTCAGCGACGCGCAATGGGCCGATTACGCGGCACGCGTCGATGAATTCGCACGCTATACGCTGAGCCGTGGCGTTCGGCTCGCCTATCATCATCACATGGGCGCGTATGTAGAAACGCCAGCCGACGTCGATCAGTTGATGGCGCGCACCAGCGACGCGGTCGGCCTGCTGTTCGACGCCGGGCACATCACGTTCGCGGGCGGCGATCCGGTGGCCGTGCTCGACAAGCACATCGCGCGCGTTTGTCACGTGCACTGCAAGGACGTGCGCCCCGCCGTGATGAAGCTCGCGCGCAATCGCAACTGGAGTTTTCTCGATGCGGTGATCGCCGGCGCGTTCACGGTGCCCGGCGACGGCGCGGTCAATTTTCCGGCGCTGATCGACCGGCTGAAGCGGCATGGTTATTGCGGGTGGCTCGTCGTCGAGGCGGAGCAGGACCCAGTGGTCGCGCCGTCGTTCGATTATGCGCAGAAGGGGTACGGAACTTTGCGGGCGCTCGTCGATGCGCCGCTCGGCAAGGAGGCAGCATGAGCTTATTGGTAAAGGCAGAGCGCGAAGGCCAGACGATCGCGCGCGTCACGCCGCAGTCGGCCTGCTGGCGCTATGTAGGATTCGCCGCGTACCGGGTCGGCGCGAAAGAACTCGTGTACGTGTTCGAGCCGGCGCGCGAAACGTGCATCGTCGTGCTGAGCGGCGCGGTCGATATCGAAACGCCGGATACGACGTGGAGTTCGCTCGGTTCGCGCGACAGCGTGTTCGAAGACGCGGCGCCGTACGCGGTGTATCTGCCGCCGAACGTGCGCGCGACGGTGCGCGCGAACCGCGACGCGGAAATTGGTGTCGCTAGCGCGCCGGCCAAGGGCGAGTATCCGGCGCGGCTGATCGAGCCGGCGTCGATGAAGCGCTCGACGCGCGGCAAGTCGCTGAATACGCGCTACGTGTGCGACATTCTTCCGCAGACGGAACCGGCCGAGTCGTTGCTGGTGGTCGAAGTGAGAACGCCGGGCGGTCACGCGTCGAGCTATCCGCCGCACAAGCACGACACCGACAACATTCCGCACGAAAGCTCGCTCGAAGAAACCTATTACCACCGGCTCGATCCGCCGCAAGGCTTCGCATTTCAGCGCGTGTACACCGACTCGCGCGATATCGACGAATCGATGGCCGTCGAGGATCACGACGTCGTGATGGTGCCGCGCGGCTATCACCCGGTCATCGTGCCGTATGGCTACGACTCGTATTATCTGAATGTGATGGCGGGCAGCCAGCGGGTCTGGCATTTCCATAATGATCCGGCACACGAGTGGATCATCAATAAGGATGCTTGACCATTCGTGACTCGACGCGGTCGGCCTCGACGCGGCGGGCCCGTCAGGGCCCTGCCCGTCACACCGCCAGGTTGGCGGGTTCACCGCGCACGAAGCGTTCGATATTGCCCATCAGCTGATCCGCCAGGCTTCGCTGCGCCTCATCCGAAGCCCAGGCCACATGCGGCGTCACGATCACATTCGGCCGCCCGGCGATCCGCATCAATGGATTGTCGGCCGCGGGCGGCTCGCCTGACAGCACGTCGAAGCGTATCCCGCTGATCAGCGCATCATCGAGCGCGCGCACGAGCGGCCCGAGTCCGTCGCGGTCCTTGTGGCCGGCGAACAGCGGCCGCATGCCGAACGCTTTCGCGATCTCGGCCACCCGCTGCCTCTGTCTTGAGAGCCTGCTGCTCGCTCAACGCGATCTGTAAACCGGGACACTCGTCGCACCGTTGGGACTCGATGGGTTGAAGGTAAACGGCTAAACGCTGAACCCTGCTCAGATCGCGCGCGGATCTGCCCCAAGCTGTAAAGCTTTCAGGAGTGGCTATTCGGGGGGCTTCGGGCGGGCTGAAGCGTCTGCCGGGATTCTTTGCTCAATCAAACGCAATGCCCCTTTTGGCCGTCGTGCCGACGGAATATCCGACGTCGCGCGCTTCCCCGCATTAACAAGCAGTTCTGTCGACATACCAACCCCTCATCTCAGACTCGGCTTATTTTGTTTCTATCTCAAAAATCTAAACTGAACTCAGTTTCAGAGATTTAGCAGAAGACGCGGAAGACGCTTCAGGTTGATCTGGGCATTGCAGGTTGTTTCTGTTGCCTCAAGCCTGCTAGCACGTTATTGCCCCTGTTTCCATAGCTGATATTAGAAGGCCAGATAAGGGCGACGACAATCTTCGATTACTTCGCAGACCTACCGTTATGTCGAACTCCGATAGGAATCACATCATGAACAAGTCCTACATCAGCATCTGGAATGAAGCGCTCGGATCGTGGGTGGCAGCTTCCGAGAATATGTCGGCGCGCGGTAAGCGAAGCAAGTCACGGACTGTGGCCGGAGCGATCGCCACTGCGGTTGTGCTTGCAGGAGTGTCGGGTACCGCCGCATCAGCCGTGATCGGCACACCGGTTGAGGCGACCAACGGGACCTACACCGGAACGGACACGGATTCCGCGTCTGCCACAGCCCCGGACTCCGTCGCGGTGGGTGCCGGGGCGACTGCATCGGCGCAGGGGACAACAGCGGTCGGCGGGGCTAGCCTTGCGGACGCGCTGAATGCAACTGCGATTGGCATTCAGGCGACCGCGTCCGGGGAGGCTTCGAATGCTATTGGCTGGCACTCGATGGCTTCCGGAAGTGGCAGCAATGCAATCGGCCAATACGCGAACGCCGCTGGCGACTGGAGCATGGCGCTTGGTTACGAAGCGGACGCGACGAATTACATGTCCACAGCCATCGGCACGTTGGCGGCCGCGAATGCGGATAATTCCGTGGCGTTGGGCGCGTACTCGGTCGCCGATCGCGCGGATGTGGTGTCGGTTGGCAACGCAGGGGCCATGCGGCAGATCACGAATGTGGCGGCCGGCACACAAGACTCGGACGCGGTCGTCGTGTCGCAGCTCAGGAACGTGAGCACGGCGCTCGGTGGCGGTGCAGCGGTCAATGCAGATGGTTCCATCGCGGCGCCTGCCTACAACGTGGGTGGTACGGCGGTCGACAACGTCGGCGATGCGATCATCAACCTCGATGGCCGCACCACGCAGAACACGTCGCAGATCACGAGCCTGTTGAATGGCTCGGCCGGTCTGATGCAGCAGGATGCGAGCACCCGTGCCATCACGGTGGCGAAGGACATGGACGGCACGGTGATCAACGTGGCGGGCACCGCGGGCACTCGTACGGTGACGGGCGTGGCCGCCGGCGCGGTGAGAGCGGCGAGCGCGGACGCGGTGAACGGTGGCCAGCTGTACGGCACGGCGTGGAGCACGGCCAAAGCACTGGGTGGTGGTTCGATCGTGCTTGCGGATGGCTCGATCAGCGCGCCGAAGTTCAGCGTGGGTGGCTCGACGGTGTATAGCGTGGGCGAAGCCGTCACCAACCTCGACGTTCGCACGACGCAGAACACGGAGGACATCGCACAGAACACGACCAGCATCACGAACGTGCAGAACCAGCTTGCTGACGGCACGGTGGGTCTGGTGCAGCAGGACGCGAACACGCGCGACATCACGGTGGCGAAGGACATGGACGGCACGGTGGTGAACGTGGCGGGCGCGGCGGGTAACCGCACGGTAACGGGCGTGGCGAATGGCGCAGTGAACGCATCGAGCGTTGACGCGATCAACGGCAGCCAGCTGTACGGCGCGGCATCGAGCACGGCCGAGGCACTGGGCGGCGGTTCGACCGTGAACGCAGACGGTACGCTCAGCGCACCGAGCTACAGCGTAGGCGGCGCGACGGTGCACAGCGTAGGCGATGCCGTCACGAACCTCGACGGTCGCACGACGCAGAACACGGAGGACATCACGAAGCTGCAGACCCAGGTGGGCGATGTCGGCACCCAGTTGTCGGCCGCGGTGCAGTACGACCGTCGCGCTGACGGCTCGGTGAACCTCGGTGCCGTGACGCTGGGTGGAGGCCAGAGCACGGGTCCGGTGATCCTGACCAACGTGGCCAACGGCACGAGCCAGTACGACGCGGTGAACTTCGGCCAGTTGTCGGCGTTGCAGGATCAGGTGACGGATCTTAACGGGCAGGTGTGGAATCTGGGCAGCCAGCTGTCCAACGTCCAGCCGGGCAGCTCGAATTCTGATGCCTCGAATGGTTCGTCTTCGGGCGGCGGCAACGACGCGGTGGTCAACGCAGCAGCGCCGGGTATCGGTGCGGCCAGCACGGTGGCTGGAGCGGGCGCGGCAGCCTCGGGCGACAACGCGACGGCAGTCGGCGCCAACGCAGCGGCAAGCGGCGTCAACTCGACGGCGATCGGCACGGACTCGCAGGCTGCCAATGCGAACTCGGTGGCGTTGGGTCAGGGTTCGTCGACGGACCGCGACAACTCGGTGTCGGTGGGTTCGGCCACGCAGCAGCGTCAGATCACCAACGTTGCAGCGGGTACGGCGGACACGGATGCGGTCAATGTCGGCCAGATGAACAGCTCGGTTGCCCAAGGCGTGCAGCAGGCCAACAACTACACAGATCAGCGTATCAACGCCACCAACCAGGCAATCAACGACGTCGCGAAGAACGCTTATGCAGGCATCGCAGCGGCAATGGCAATGCCGAACATGACGCCGTCGGGTCCGGGCAAAACGATCGTCGCGGCGGGAGGCGCGACTTATAAGGGTGGTAGCGCAGCAGCAGTAGGCGCCACGTATCGCTCGAGAAATAACAAGTGGCTCGTCAACGCTGCGATGTCGGTCACTTCAACTGGCGATGCAGGTGTACGGGCGCAGGTTGGCTACGAGTTCTGATAGCCATGTAACGCAAAAAGCAGGAGACCGGTCAGTCGAATAGTTGTTGAGCGAGTGTGTGGAAGGAGTCTTGCCGTTCCTGGCAAGACTCCTTTTTTATTTGGTGCGCCCAACATGGGCGCATTCCTGCGGGTGCAAGTTCCGGCATCAGCTAGTCTGCGCTCGAAAAGTCCCGCATCAGCCCACTCCGAGCCACTCCCGCATCACATCGTCACGCGATAAAAACGACGCAAGCGAGCCGTCGAACACGATCTCGCCATGCCCCATCACCGCGACTCGGCTCGCGAGGTCCTGCGCGATCACGAGCCGCTGCTCGATCAACAGGATCGCGACACGCCGTTCGCGCAATGCGTGCAGACAATCCGCGACCTGCCGCATCACGAGACTCGCAAGCCCTTCGCCGGGCTCGTCGATCAGCAGAAGATCGGGGTCTCCGAGCAGAGCTCGCGCGAGCGCCAGCATCTGTTGCTCGCCGCCCGACAGCGCGCCGGCACGCGTGCGCTTGCGCTCGGCGAGCACCGGGAACAGCGCATACGCGTCGTCGAGCGTGAAGCGCGGCGCGCGCCCGCGCGCACGCGATGCTGCAACTGGCGCAATGCCGAGCAGCAGGTTTTCATGGACACTCAACGCGGCGAACACATCGCGATGCTCGGCCACGTAGCCGAGCCCGAGCCGCGCAATCTCGAACGTGCGCAGACCCGCGAGCGAGCGCCCCGCGAAGCGCAGTTCGCCCTCGCAGCGCACGAGGCCCATGATCGCGCGTGCGAGCGTCGAGCGGCCTGAGCCATTGCGGCCGACCAGTGCGACCACTTCGCCGGGCTCGATGCTCAGCGTGGCGCCGTGCAGCGCCTGGCTCGCGCCGTACCACGCGTTCAGGTCGCGAATGTCGAGCAGCGCGCTCACCGGCCTGCCCCGATGTCCGGTTCATCACCGGCCCGAGCGCCTGAGCCCGGATGGAAGCGCTCACCCAGATACGCGGCCCGCACCGCCGCGTCCGCGCGAATCGCGGCCGGCGACCCGCTCGCGATGATGCGCCCCTGCACCAGCACCGAAATCCGATCGGCGATCGCGAACACCGCGTCCATGTCGTGCTCGACCATCAGCAGCGTGCGGCCCGCGGTGGTGTCGCGGATCAGCTCGATCGCACGGGCCGCCTCGGCGCGGTTCATGCCCGCCGTCGGTTCGTCGAGCAGCAGCGTGTGCGCGCCGCCCGCGAGCGCGATGCCGAGGTCGAGCGCGCGCTGCTCCGCGTAGCTGAGCGTGCCGGCCGCGACGTCGCGGCGCGGGCCGAGGCCGACCGCGTCGAGCACCGCGGCAGCGCGCGCATCGATCGCGGCGGCGCCGCTCAGACGCTGCCACCAGCGCGTACGATCGCGCTCGGCAAGCTGCGCCGCGCAACGCAGGTTGTCGAACACGGACAGCCGCGCGAACACGCTGGTGCTCTGGAAGCTGCGCGCGAGGCCGCGGCGCGCGATCGCGGCCGGCGCGAGCCGCGTGATGTCCGCGCCGAACAGATGGATACGCCCCGCGCTCGGCCGCGCGCCGCCGCCGATCAGGTTGAACAGCGTCGATTTGCCCGCGCCGTTCGGGCCGATCAGCGCGTGCCGCTCGCCGGGTTCGATGGCGAGATCGACGCCGCGCAGGACCGGCGTCGCGCCGAAGCGCTTTTCGATGCCGTAGAGCGCGAGTGCGGGGATCATCGTGCCGCTCCGGAGGATCGTGCCGCGCGTGCGTGCGCGGTGACGCGTGCATGCGCGCGCAGCGCATGGCGTGTGGACAACGTAGCCAGGGCAGCGAGCGCAACGAGTGTCAGCGCCAGAGGAAGCGGCGACAGCGTAGGTGCGACGGTGACATCGGTACCCGCACCGGCGCCGAACAATGCGCTAAACGCCGCGCCTTCGTCCGCCCCGAACTGCGCCGCATAGGCCCACTGCACCGCGATCACGATGGCCGCGAGCCACAGCAGCCCCGCCGCCGCACTCCACAGATAGGCGGCCCGGCAACCTCGCCAGCCATAGGCCGCAATCCGCGCCACCTGCCGCGACGCAAAGCCAGCAAGCCCGTCCGGCGCGGCCATCACGACGACGACAAAGAACAGCCCGAGATAGAACAACCACGCCCGCGTGACACTCGCGACCACCACGCTGAAAAACGTCAGCACGATCGCTCCCGCGACCGGCCCGAAGAACACCGCCGTGCCGCCGATCACAGTCGCGATCAGCACCGTGCCCGAGCGCACCATGCCGACGCTCTCGGTCGACACGAGTTCGATATTGATCAGCCCGAGCGTCCCCGCGATGCCCGCGAAAAACGCCGACAGCACGACCACGCGATAGCGAACCCGGCGCGGATAGCAGCCGATCGCCGCCGCGCGCGCCGGGTTGTCGCGCACCGCGTTCGCGAGCCGCATGAACGGCGTGCGCGAGAGCCCAAACATCGCGACACTCGCGACGACGCACCACAGCGCGATCAGCGCATAGGCCTCGCGCGCCGGACCGAAGCTCCAGCCGCCGAGGAGCGGCCCGCTCGCGCGATCGATCGCGACGCCCGCCTCGCCGCCGAACCAGCCCGGCAGCGTCCATGCGGCCGCGACGACGAGCTCGCCGAGACCGAGCGTGATCATCGCGAACGCAGTGCCGGCACGGCGCGTCGCGACTAAGCCGAACAGCACACCGCACAGCGCGCCGCCGATGCCGCCGACCAACGGCAGCAGCACGAGCGGCACGCCGGTCGCGTTGAACACGCGCGCGGCGACCAGCGCGCCGAGCCCCGCATAGGCGGCATGTCCGAACGACAGCAGCCCGGTCTCGCCGAGCAGCAGGTTGTACGACAGCGCGAACACGATCATCGTCGCGCTTTGCGCAAGGTAGGCGAGCAGCCAGCTGTGCGGCCAGATGAAAGGTGGCACGGCCAGAAAGGCGACGAGCCCGAGCCAAGGCGCGAGCGCGCGGCCGGGCCTGCGAGGCGGCACCCCGCCTTCCACCGCATCTGACGACCCACTCCGCTTAAGCATGATCGTCACGCCGTCCGAACAGCCCGCGCGGCCTCGTCGCCAGTACCGCGACGAGCAGCAGGTACGGCAGCAGCGGCGCGACTTGCGCGAGCGTCAGCGCGTCCCACGCGGGCGGCAGCACCGCGCCGACGAGCGACACCGCGTCGCCCAACGACAGATCGCTCGCGACCGCCAGCGTCTGCAAGCACCCCACCAGCAGCGACGCGACCAGCGCCCCGCTCAGCGACCCGAGCCCGCCGATCACGACCACGACGAACACGATCGAGCCGAGCGACTCCGCCATCGCCGGCTCGATCACGAACAGCGGCGCGCCGATCACGCCAGCCAGCGCGGCGAGCGCGGTGCCGGCGGCGAACACGCCGGTGAACACGCGCGGCACGTTGTGGCCGAGCGCTTCGACGGCCTGCGCATGCGTGAGCGCGGCGCGCACGATCAAGCCCGTCTTCGACACGCGCAGCATGGCGACGAGCGCGGCGAGCATCGCGAGCGACACCGCCATCATGAACGCGCGATAGCGCGTGAAAATCGCGCCGTACAGCGAGAACAGCGGACCGTCGAGCACGGCCGGAATCCTCGCCGACAACGGACCGAGTCCCCAGCCGAGCTTGACGAGTTCGCCGAGCAGATACGCGGCGCCGAACGTCAGCAGCAGTTCGGGCAGGTGACCGTGCCCGCGTACTCGCCGCAGCAGCCAGCGCTCGAGCGCCGCGCCGAGCAGACCGACGACGAGCGGCGCGACTACCAGCGCGCTCCAGAAACCGGCGCGCGCCGCCACCGAAAAGCCGACGTACGCGCCGAGCATGTAGAAGCTCGCATGCGCGAAGTTGAGCACGCCGAGCATGCTGAAGATCAGCGTGAGCCCGGCCGACAGCATGAACAGCAACAGCCCGTAGCTCAGGCCGTTGAGCAGAGTGATGATGAACGACTGCACGCGTCTAGTCCGCCGGCCCAGCGACGCACAAAGGTTCGAGCGCCGCGCGCAGTTCTGCGGGCAGGTTCACCGGCCGGCGCGTCGCGCGATCCACGTAGACGTGCACGAAATGCCCCTGCGCGGCGGGCGCGGCGTCGCCGTCGCGGAACAGTCCCACCTCGTAGCGCACGCTCGACGTGCCGAGCCGCGCGACGCGCAAGCCCGCGTCGACGCGATCGGGAAACACGAGCGGCGCGAAGTAGTTGCACTGCGTCTCGACGACGAGCCCGATCGTCGCGCCGTGCTCGAAATCGAGCACGCCCGCGCGGATCAGATACTCGTTCACGACGGTGTCGAAATAGCTGTAGTAGATGACGTTGTTCACGTGGCCGTAGACGTCGTTGTCCATCCAGCGCGTGGTGATCGGCAGGAAGTGCGGATACGCGGCGCGGCCGGCGGGGGCGGGTTTGTTCATCGGACGTGGCGGTTGGTGGATGCGAGGAGGCAGGGCTCGGTCACAAAGACTCGGTCAGCATGCGGCGATAGTCGTCGGCACTCGCCTCGCGCGGATTCGTGCGATGGCAATGATCGAGCAGCGCGCCCTGCACGACCTTGTCGAACATGCTTTCGTCGACGCCCATCTGCCTGAGGCCGGTCGGCAGGCCGAGTCGCGCGGTCATGTCGAACAGCGCCTGCGCGAGATCCGCATGCTCGGGCACCCCCATCACGCGACGCATGCGCGCATAGCGACGCTCGGCCACCACGCTCGGCGCGCGCTCGTTGAAGCGCAGCACCGCGGGCAGTACGACCGCGTTCAGCGTGCCGTGATGCAGCGACGTGCGGCCGTTCACCTTTAAACCGCCCAGCGGATGCGACAGCGAATGCACACAGCCGAGGCCCTTCTGGAACGCCATCGCGCCCTGCATCGACGCGCTCATCATGTTCAGGCGCGCTTCGCGATCGCTGCCGTCCGCGCACGCGCGCTCGATGCTGTGCCACGCGCGTTCGAGACCGTCGAGCGCGATGCCGTCGGCGGGCGGATTGAAGGCCGGCGCGAGGAAAGTCTCGATGCAATGCGCGATCGCGTCCATGCCGGTCGCCGCGGTGAGCCCCGGCGGCAGGCCGAGCGTGAGACCCGGATCGCACAGCGCCGATTTCGGCAGCAGACTCCACGAATGAAACCCGAGCTTGCGGCCGTCGTTCAGGATCACGATCGCGCCGCGCGCGACTTCGCTGCCGGTGCCGGCCGTGGTCGGAATCGCGATCAACGGCGCGACGGCGTCGGTGATCTTCGCGCTGCCGCCTTCGATCGTCGCGTATTGCGTGAGGGGTCCCGGATGCGTGGCCGCGATCGCGACGCCCTTCGCGAGATCGATCGACGAACCGCCACCCACCGCGATCAGCCCGTCGCAGCGCTCGTCGCGATACACCTGGGCCGCCGCGAGCACCTTTTCCTCGGTCGGATTCGACGGCGTGTCGTCGAACAGCGGCACGTCGCCGAGCTTCAGCGCATCGAGTGCCTGCCGCGCGATGCCGGCCGCGACGACGCCCTTGTCGCTGATCACCAGAGGCCGCTCGATGCCGATGCGCGCGCACTCGGACGACAGTTGCGACAGTGCGTCGTAGCCCAGATGAATATGGGTCAGGTAGTAGATGTAGGCCATGCCGTTGCTTCTCCCTGAGCGTGCGCTCATTGACCGCTGATTGACGTGGATGAACGATTCGGTGATGCGTCGATGGCTGTGCTGTGGGCTGTTTCTATGTTCTCTGCGTTGTCTGCGTGCTGGCCAATGTTGCGGCTCCGTGGGCGCAGCGCTTCACAGCCCCGGACGCTCGACGAATTCGAACGGCAAATTGCGGCGCCGCATCCATTCGCCGAGCGCTTGCCCCGTGCCCGCGCGCCAGGGTCGCAGCTTCGCGGGCTCCACGAGCCGGTATTCGAGCAGTTCGGGCGACAGCGCGATCGTCCCATGCGCCTTCACGTGATACGCGATGATCAGCTCGTTCTTGCGGATGAATTCGTACACGCCGATCAGCTCGACCGACTCCGTATGCAGCGAGGTCTCCTCCATCACTTCGCGCGCGATGCCCTGCTCCGGTGTCTCGCCGTTTTCAAGGAAGCCGGTGATGAGCGCGAACCTCCCCTCGGGCCATGCGGCATTGCGCGCAAGCAGAATCTTGCCCTCGTACTCGACGATCGCGGCGACGACCGGCAGCGGATTATTCCAATGAACGTAGCCGCACTCGGTGTCGGGACAGATCTGACGGACGCGGCCACCGTCGTGCTCGGGGTCGGTGCGTTCGGTCAGAGGCTTCGCGCAGCGGGGACAGAATCGGTACTCGGTCATGGCGGGGGACGTCTCGTTGTTTCGTGTTTTTTGGCGGGTCGTAGTGGAGTGGCTTTGCGTGTGTGCCGACTGGTGCGTCGAGGCGCCGGTGCTCGCTCAGGTTCCGGCATCATCACGCGTCCTCGATCACGCGACGCACAAGTCGCGCACGTCGGCGGCGAAACGCTCGACCGTTTCGGGCTGCGTGTCCCACGCGCACATCAGCCGGCACCCCCCCGCGCCGATGAACTCGTAGAACTTCCAGCCACGCGCGCGCATCGTCTTCGCGGCATGCGGCGGCAACTGCGCGAACACCGCGTTCGATTCACTCGGAAACATGATGCTCACGCCCGGGATTTCCTGCAACCGCGTCTCCAGCAAACGCGCCATCGCGTTCGCGTGACGCGCATTGCGCAACCACACGTCGTTGTCGAGCAGGCCGAGCCACGGCGCGGAGATGAAGCGCATCTTCGATGCGAGCTGCCCCGCCTGCTTCAGGCGATAAGCGAAATCGTCGGCGAGCGCGCGGTCGAAGAACACCACCGCCTCGCCAACTGGAAGACCGTTCTTGGTGCCACCGAAGCACAGCACGTCGACGCCCGCGCGCCACGTGATTTCCGACGGATGCACGTCGAGCGCGGCGACCGCATTCGCGAAACGCGCGCCGTCCATGTGCACCTTCAGATGACGGCGCTTCGCGATCGCCGCGATCGCGCGCACTTCCTCGACGGTGTAGACGGTGCCGACCTCGGTCGACTGCGTCAGCGTGACGACCTTCGGCTTCGGATAGTGAATATCGGCGCGCCGCGTGACGATGGACTCGATCGCATCGGGCGTGAGCTTGCCGCCGATGCCCGGCGCCGTCAGCAGTTTCGAGCCACCTGAAAAGAACTCAGGACCGCCGCATTCGTCGGTCTCGATGTGTGCCAGGTCGTGGCAGATCACCGAGTGATACGACTGGCACAACGACGCGAGCGCGAGCGAATTGGCCGCCGTGCCGTTGAACACGAAGAAGACTTCGCAATCGGTCTGAAACAGGTCGCGCAGACGGTCGCAGACCTGGTTGGTCCAGGAGTCGTCGCCGTAGGCCGGTTCGTGCCCGCTGTTGTTGGCGGCGATCAGCGCGTCGAGCGCTTCGGGACAGATGCCGGCATAGTTGTCGGACGCGAAATGTTGCATGGTCGAGCGACGCGCCCGGCGACAGGCGCGAGGGAATGACGGAAAGCGGTCATTTTAGTGCGCTCGTGCGAGATTTGTTTTCGGTGCTAGTTGCAACCGCAATCCGGCATGCGACCCCGGCGCGGTCCGCGCGGCACGCGCATCACCGCGATCAGCCCTGCCGCCCCCGCCAGCAACGCGCCCGCGGCGAGCCACAGCGCCAGCGAAAACGATCCGGTGTGGGCGGCAATCGGCGCGGCCACCAACGGACCCGCGATCTGTCCGATGCCGTAGGCCGCCGTCGCATAACCCATCAGCCCGGCCGCGTCGTCGCCGCGCAGCCGCCGCGCCTCGCGCATCGCGAATAGCGTGATCGCGGTAAACGGCAGGCCGATCAGGATGCTGCCGAGCGAAAAACCGCCCGCCGTCGGCCACACGATGCCCAACGCGATGCCGATTGCCTGCAGCACATACGATCCCGCGAGCAGCGTGCGGTTGTCCCAATGCAAGGGCAAACGCGCGGCGAGCAACGCGCCGACGATCAGCGCGGCACCGCACATCGGCCAGAACAGGTCCGGCCATGCCGAGCCCGGCAACGCGTGGCGCGCGATGACCGGCAGAAAGGTCGCGGTGATGATGTAGCCGAAGCCCGGGATGCCGTAGAGCAGCACCAGCCAGAATGCGTCGGCACGGCTCGTCTGAACGCCGGCCGTACGGGGCGGCTGGTTTGCGGCAGCGCGTGATCCGGTGGCGGATTTTGCGGTCGAGGAGCTCGCAACGGCAGGCTTCGCCGCCCCCACGCGCCGCGTCTCCCCGAACACCGGCCACACCAGCACGGTCAGCACCGCGCCGATCAACGCAAAGCCGATCCATCCGACCACCGCGCCATAGCCGCCCGCGACGCTGACCAGCAGGCCGGTCCCGACGATGCCCACGCCCGGCCCGGTGTAGATGACCCCGCTCCACTCATTTGCGCCGAGTTCGGCGAGCCGCCGCAAGCCCCACTGCGACGCGAACACGAAGGTCCACGCGCTGACCGCGCCGGCGACGAAGCGCACCAGCGCCCAAGCCCAGAACTGGCCCGTGACGCCCATCGCGAGCGTCAGCAGCACGGTCGCGGCGAGTCCGACGCGTACCATGCGCGCGGGCTCGGCCCGCAGCGCCGCGCACGTCATTGCGCCGACGAAATAGCCGGCGTAATTGAACGACGCGAGCCAGCCGCCATGCTGGATATCGAGGTGCGGCTGGCCGAGCGCGGCGCCGTGCAGCATCAGCGGCAACAGCGGCGTAAAAGCAAAGCGCCCGATCCCGAGCGCGACGGCCAGCGCGGCCATGCAGGCGAGCGCCGCGCGCCGGCCCGCGTGCGGTTCGTTGAAGCGCGAGTACGCGTGGGAAACAAGGTCGTTCATGATCGGACGGTCGAGCAGCGATGGAGTGAATCCATATTAGCTTGACCTTTCAATCACCAAAAATGAATAATTAGGATGTCATTCATCGCCGGGAGAGAATCATGGATCTGGCCGCTCTGACCATTTTTCGCGCGGTCGTACGCGAAAACGGCGTGACGCGCGCCGCGGCAAAGCTCAATCGCGTGCAATCGAACGTGACCACGCGCATCAAGCAACTCGAGGAGCAGCTCGGCACCGAGCTGTTCATCCGCGACGGCCGCCGGCTCGTGCTGACGCCGGCCGGCGAGACCCTGCTGCCCTACGCCGAACGGCTGCTCGCGCTCGCCGACGAGGCGCGTCACGCGGTGCGCGAGGATCGCCCGAGCGGGCGTCTGCGCCTCGGCACGATGGAAAGCGTTGCGGCGACGCGTCTGCCGGCCCTGCTCGCGCAATATCACCAGCAATGGCCGGCCGTCGAACTGGAGCTGGAGACCGGCACGACCGGCAGGCTGATCGAGCGCGTGCGCGAATTCGAGGTCGATGCGGCGCTGGTCGCGACGCCGCTCGACCCCGCGACGCTCGGCGATGTGTTCGAGACCGTGCCGATCTTCCGCGAGGAACTCGTGATGCTGACGCCGCGCGGCCATCGGCCGATCCGCGAAGTGCGCGACATCGCGCTATCGACGCTGATCGCGTTCGAGCGCGGCTGCGCTTATCGCGCGTATATCGAGAAGTGGTATCTGGAGCACGGGGTGCGGCCGGAGCGCGTGCTGGAGCTCGGCTCGTATCACGCGATCGTCGCGTGCGTGGCGGCCGGCGCGGGCGTCGCGGTCGCACCGCGCTCGGTGCTCGATCTGCAGCCCGACACGAGCAATATCGCGGTGCACGAGTTGCCCGATATCGGCATCATTGACACGCTGCTGGTGTGGCGACGCGGGCATTTTTCGTCGGCGCTCAATGCGTTGCGGCGCGCGCTGGTCGCGTCGCAGGAAGGGACGGCCGACGGGGATGCGACGGCGCCCGTGGATACGAATGCGGTCTGATCGTTGAATCCGCCGCGCCGGCGAGCCGGTTCGACGCAAGCCGAACGGCTTCGGCAAAAACGACCATCAGATTCAAAGCTGTCCTTCGACCCAGCTCTTGACGCCCGCGAGCGCCGCCGGCAGGTTGGCCGGTTCGGTACCGCCAGCCTGCGCCATGTCCGGACGGCCACCGCCCTTGCCGCCCACCTGCTGGGCCACGAAGTTGACCAGTTCGCCCGCCTTGACCTTCCTGCTGGCGTCGGCGGTCACACCGGCGATCAGGCTGACCTTGCCGCCTTCGACCGACGCGAGCACGATCGCCGCGCTCTTCAGCTTGTCCTTGAGCTTGTCGACCGTTTCGCGCAGCGTCTTCACGTCCGCGCCTTCGAGCGTTGCCGCGAGCACATGCACGCCGCCCACTTCGATCGCCTGGCCGGCGAGTTCGTCGCCCTGGCTCGACGCCATCTTCGACTTCAGCGCGCTCAGTTCCTTCTCGAGCGCCTTTACCTGGTCCTGCACCTGGCCGATGCGCTGCGTGAGTTCCGCCGGTTGCGCCTTCAGCACGGCCGCTGCCGCGTTGACGCGCGCTTCGAGCTCCTGCACGTAGCGCACCGCGTTATCACCGGTGATCGCTTCGACGCGACGGATACCGGCCGCGACGCCGCCTTCCATCACGATCTTGAAGAAGCCGATGTCGCCCGAGCGATTCACGTGCGTACCGCCACACAGCTCACGCGAGAAGCCGAGGTCGAGCACGCGCACTTCGTCGCCGTACTTTTCGCCGAACAGTGCCATGGCGCCGCCCTTCACCGCATCGTCGTACGACATCAAACGCACGATACCGGGCGCGTTCGCCAGCACTTCCGCGTTGACGATTTCCTCGACGCGGCGGATCTGTTCGTCCGTCATCGGCGCGTTGTGCGCGAAGTCGAAGCGGGTCTTGTCGGCGTCGACGAGCGAGCCCTTCTGCTGCACGTGCGAACCGAGCACCTCGCGCAGCGCCTTGTGCATCAGGTGCGTGGCCGAGTGGTTGCGCGCCGTGCGAGCGCGGCGCACCGCGTCGATTTCCGCCTTGACGACGTCGCCAACCTTCAGCGTGCCCTGCTCGAGCGTGCCGTGATGGCCGACCACGTCGGCCTGCACCTTCAGCGTATCGGCAACGGCAAAGCGCGTGCTGGCATTCGCGAGCACGCCCTGGTCGCCGACCTGGCCGCCCGACTCCGCGTAGAACGGCGTGTGATCGAGTACGACGACCGCCGGCTGACCGGCTTGCACCTGCTGCACCGACGCGCCGTCCACATACAGCGCGACGACCTTCGCGTCGTCGAAGACGATTTCTTCGTAGCCGTGGAACGTGGTCTTCGCGCCCGAGTATTCGAGGCCCTGGGCCATCTTGAATTTGCCCGCCGCGCGCGCCTGCTCGCGCTGACGCGCCATCGCATCGTCGAATGCGGCTTCGTCGACCGTCACTTCGCGCTCGCGGCACACGTCCGCGGTCAGGTCGAGCGGGAAGCCGTAGGTGTCGTGCAGCTTGAACGCGAGTTCGCCGTCGAGCGTCTTGCCACCCTTGGCGTCGAGATCGGCCAAGGCGGCTTCGAGAATCGACATGCCGTGCTCGATCGTCTCGAAGAAGCGCTCTTCTTCCTGACGCAGCACGTCGGTCACGCGCTGCTCGGCCTGCGCCAGTTCCGGATAGGCTTCGCCCATCTGCGCGACCAGGTCGGCGACGAGGCGATGGAAGAACGAACCCTTCTTGCCGAGCTTGTAGCCGTGGCGGATCGCGCGGCGCACGATGCGGCGCAGCACGTAGCCGCGGCCTTCGTTGCCCGGAATCACGCCGTCGACGATCAGGAACGAGCACGCGCGGATGTGATCGGCGATCACCTTCAGCGAGTTGTTGGTCAGATCGGTCACGCCGGTTTCGCGGCCGGCGGCCTGGATGAGCGCCTGGAACAGGTCGATCTCGTAGTTGCTGTGCACGTGCTGCAGCACTGCGGCGATACGCTCGAGGCCCATGCCGGTGTCCACGCATTGCTTCGGCAGCGGCGTCATGTTGCCCTGCGCGTCGCGGTTGAACTGCATGAACACGAGGTTCCAGATTTCGATGTAGCGGTCGCCGTCTTCCTCGGGCGATCCCGGCGGGCCACCCCACACGTCCGGGCCGTGGTCGTAGAAGATTTCCGAGCACGGGCCGCACGGGCCGGTGTCGGCCATCTGCCAGAAGTTATCCGACGCGTAGCGCGCGCCCTTGTTGTCGCCGATGCGGATGATGCGCTCGACCGGCACGCCCACTTCCTTCGCCCAGATGTCGTGCGCTTCGTCGTCTTCCTGGTAGACGGTGACCCACAGCTTGTCTTTCGGCAGCTTGTAGACTTCGGTCAGCAGTTCCCACGCGTAGTGGATCGCGTCGCGCTTGAAGTAGTCGCCGAACGAGAAGTTGCCGAGCATCTCGAAGAACGTATGGTGACGGGCGGTGTAGCCGACGTTCTCGAGATCGTTGTGCTTGCCGCCGGCGCGCACGCTGCGCTGCGCGGTCGTGGCGCGCGAATACGGACGCGATTCCGCGCCGAGGAACACATCTTTGAACTGCACCATCCCCGAATTGGTGAAGAGCAGCGTCGGGTCGTTGCCGGGCACGAGGCTCGACGAACGGACGATCGTATGGCCCTTCGATTCGAAGAACTTGAGGAATTTCTCGCGGATATCAGCGGCTTTCATAGCGTGCGGGGGACGGTCCTGACGGTTCCTGACGAAGACTGGCGGTCGATGGGATGCGCCAACTGTCTGTTTCTTTAAACGACTGATTATACGGGATCGGCACGCGTGCGCGGCACTGCGCGCCGGCGTGCTGGCCATCCGGCCAGCACGGCATGCGCCCGCTGCGACACTCGCATGTCCGATCGTCCGAACGGCGCTATGACGTTCGGCTGACTGCGCCCGCGAGCGGGAATCGCTTAAGATGACTTCCACGAAACTTCGCGCGAAATGGCGCATGGCGGCTCGCCGCGCGGCCTGCAACCATCAGGAGACATTCAGGAACATGGGCGCTCTCAGTCACATCCGCGTGCTGGATCTCACCCGCGTGCTCGCCGGTCCGTGGTGCGCGCAGACGCTCGCCGATTTCGGCGCCGACGTCATCAAGATCGAACGCCCCGAGGTCGGCGACGACACGCGCCACTGGGGGCCGCCGTATCTGCGGACGCCGGACGGCGCGGACACGCGCGAAGCCGCCTACTATCTCGCGGCGAACCGCAACAAGCGCTCGGTCACGCTCGACATCGCGTCGCCCGAGGGCCAGAGGATCGTGCGCGAACTGGCCGCGCAAAGCGACGTCGTGCTCGAAAACTACAAGGTCGGCCAGTTGAAGAAATACGCCCTCGACTACGAATCGCTCAAAGCGGTGAAGCCCGACCTGATCTACTGCTCGGTCACGGGCTTCGGGCAAACCGGGCCGTATGCGCAACGCGCCGGTTATGACTTCATTGTGCAGGGCATCGGCGGCTTCATGAGCATTACCGGTGAGCGCGACGGCCAGCCGGGCGGCGGCCCGCTGAAGGCCGGCGTCGCGATCGCCGACCTGATGACCGGCATGTACTCGACGATCGCCGTGCTGACCGCGCTCACGCACCGCGACCGCACGGGCGAAGGCCAGTACATCGACATGGCGCTACTCGACGTGCAGGTCGCGATGCTCGCCAACATGAACTCGAACTACCTCGCGAGCGGCCAGCCGCCGGTACGCTGGGGCAACGCGCATCCGAACATCGTGCCCTACCAGACCTTCCAGACGAGCGATGGCTGGATCATCGTCGCGGTCGGCAATGACGGACAGTTCCGCAAGTTCGTCGAGGTGGGCGGCCGCCCTGAACTCGCCGACGACGACCGTTTCGCGACCAACCCCGCGCGCGTGCGCAACCGCGAACTGCTCGTGCCGATGCTCGCGGACATGGTCCGCTTGCAGGGCAAGCAACAATGGATCGCGGCGCTCGAAGCGGCCGGCGTGCCGTGCGGGCCGATCAATGACCTCGACGAAGTGTTCGACAACGAGCAGGTGGTCGCGCGCGGTCTGCAGGTGGCTCTGCCGCATCCGTCGGGCGGCACGGTCAAGCTCGTGCGCAATCCGATCAACATGACCGGCACGCCGCCGCAGGCGCTGAGCCATCCGCCGCTGCTCGGCGAGCATACCGAGCGCGTGCTGCGCGACCTGCTCGGATACGACGCGCAGACGATTGCGGAGTTGAAGCGGAAAGCGGTGATCTGATCGACGAGGCGGCGAGACTCAGCGCACACGCGTTAGCGAAGCCAGCCAGCTCCGCCCCTCGTCCCAATCGCCGAGGCCGCTATCGGCGTTGATGTGGCCGCGCGCGCCGATGCCGATCCAGCGGCTGCCCCACGCGCTCGCGCAGGTTTGTGAAAACGGCACGCCGCCATACGGATCGTCGCTGCTCGCCACGACGATCGTCGCAAACGGCAGGCGCTCGAGCGGCACCGGCGCAAAGCCGGTCGCGTCCCGCGGGAAATGCGCTTCGGCCGGATCGGGCACGGCGACCAGCAGCGCGCCGGCCACTTTCGCGAGTTGCGCCGCGCTCGCGTACTGCGAGGCCCAGAACGCCGTGGTCAGACAGCCGAGACTGTGAGCGGCGAACACGACCGGCGCGTCCAGGGAATCGAGCGTGGCGGCCAGCGTGCGACACCAGGCGTCGCGCGAAGGGTGGTCCCAGTCCGGCATCCGCACGCGGACGAACGCGGGATCGAGCGCTTGCCAGCGCGTTTGCCAGTGGCCTGGGCCGGAGTCCAGATAGCCCGGCAGTACTAGTTTGGTTGGTTGTTGTTCGGTCATCGTTTTTCCCCGTGTTCGGCTTATGGCCCGCTCGCGGGATAGCGCGGCGGGGCGTCTACCGTATCACGCGTGCCACGCCGGCACCACGGGGATCGCTCGCTGGCTCGGGCGTCGCGCCGTTCACGCGGATCATCTGCACGTCGCCGTTGAACGGCTGCTGCTCGACCGTATAGCCGAGCTCCTTCAATTGCGTGGCGAGCTCATCCGGCGCGGCATGGTACGGCTCGAAGTAGATGGTCTTTTGCGGCAGCAGCTGATGATGGAAACGCATTGCGGCGAGCGCGTCCATCGGCGACATCTCGAAGTCGGACAGATTCGTCATCACCTGGAAGATCGTCGTCAGGATGCGCGAGCCGCCGGGCGTGCCGATCGCCAGCGCGATCTTGCCGTCCTTCAGCAGCAGCGTGGGCGTCATCGACGAAATCGGGCGGCGGCCCGGCGCGATCATGTTCGGCTCGGCATCGGCATCGGCGGCGCCGGATGCCGAGGCCGCGCCCGACGCGCCCGACGCGCCCGTCGCCCCGGCGCCGGCCGGCTTGATCAGGAAATCGTCCATCGCATCGTTCAGCAGGAACCCGCCGCCGTCCACCACGACGCCCGAGCCGAAATCGCCGTTCAGCGTGTAGCTGTTCGACACCGCGTTGCCCCACTTGTCGACCACCGAGAAATGGGTGGTTTGCGCCTTCTCCGTCGCCGCGGCGCCGTCGACGCCGGGCTTCTCCGGGGCCGCTCCGGGCGCTTCGCCGGATTTGACTTCGGCCGCGCGCTGCGCGAGGTAGCCGTCGTCGATCAGCTTCGCGACCGGTACCGGCGATGCGTCCGGGTCGCCGATATAGCGTTGCCGGTCAGCGAATACCCGATCCTCGATCTGCGCGATCAGATGGATGTACGGCGCCGAATTCAACGCGAGACCGTCGAACGCCGGCTGCAGAGCGGCCCGCATTTTCAGCAACTGGATCAGCCCGACGCCGCCCGAGCTCGGCGGTGGCGCGGTGATCACGCGGTAGCCGTGCCAGTCGGCCGCGAGCGGCTCGCGCCAGAGTGCCTTGTACTGGCTCAGATCCTGGCTCGTGATCAGGCCGTGGCCGTACATCTGCGTGGCGATCATTTGAGCGGTGCGGCCCTCGTAAAACTCGCTGCCGCCGTCGCTCGCGATTCGCCCAAGCGTCTGCGCGAGTTCCGGCTGGCGCAGCGTCGCGCCCGCTTTCAGGTTGCCGAAATAGGCGTCGAAATTGGTCTTGCCGGCGAAACTTTTCGCGGCCGCGTCGCGTCGCTGCTGCAGGCGCGGGCCGACCTGGAAGCCGTCGGTCGCGTAATGGATCGCGGGCGCGAGCACCTGCTTCCATTTGAGCTTGCCGAAGCGCCGCTGCGCTTGCCACATACCATCGACAGTGCCCGGCACGGCCGCCGCGCGATGACCGACCGTGCTCATGCCAGGCACCACGTTGCCCTTGTCGTCGAGGTACATGTCGCGGTTCGCCTGCTGCGGCGCGCGCTCGCGATAATCGAGAAAATACGGCTTGCCGTCGACCAGCAGCGTCATGAAACCGCCGCCGCCGAGGTTGCCCGCATCGGGCCGCGTGACGGCGAGCGTGAAGGCCATCGCGACCGCGGCATCGACCGCGTTGCCGCCTTCGGCGAAGATCTGCTGCGCGGTGTCGGCGCTGTAGCCGTCCGGCGCGGCGACGGCCGACCCATCGAGCGCCGGCTTCGGCGGCGGTGTTTTCGCAGCAGCGGACAGCGGCGCGGCCACGTTCACGGCCAGCGCGGCAAACCACGCCGAAGCGAGCACGCGACGAGTACGGCAAGAAAATCGGGCGCTAGCCAAAGCGCGGGCGAAAGGCGCGCGAAACGCGCCGTGCATCGGGATAGACATCCGAGAGAACTCCGGCAACGAGGCGAGCATGGCGCACGAGCAGAGGAGCCTCGTGCAAGCGACGAAGAACAGCGTGGACAGCTCAGGCAGCCTGCCCCGCGCGAAGGCCCAGCGCGGGTGCGCGGGCCGCGCGCAGCAGCGCATCCTAAGTCGGCGCGGCGCGCGTCGCCAACCCGTTTTACCTCCTGTTACAGCCCCGCGCGCCTGCCCCGGTGACTGCGGCATCCGCGCCAGACCCGCCCCACCGTTGGCTGCACGCCGCAAGCGCCTGCCGCGAGCGGGCTCGTCAGGTAGAATTGACGGCTAAGCGGGCGCATCACGCGCCCCCACGGACTCTCATCTTCTCGCATGAATACCGAACGCAAAGACGCTGACCGCAACGACGCGCCCGCGGCATCCAATTTCATCCGCAACATCATCGACGACGACAACCGCACCGGCAAATGGAGCCAGCGCGTCGAAACGCGCTTCCCGCCGGAGCCGAACGGCTATCTGCACATCGGTCACGCGAAGAGCATCTGCCTGAACTTCGGCGTCGCGCGCAGCTACGGCGGCGTGTGCCATCTGCGCTTCGACGACACCAATCCGGAGAAGGAAAGCGTCGAGTACGTCGAGTCGATCATCGACTCGGTGCGCTGGCTCGGCTTCGAATGGGAAAAGGACCGCACCGAGCATCTGTACTACGCGAGCGACTACTACGACAAGCTGTACGAGTTCGCCGAGCTGCTGATCCAGCGCGGCAAGGCGTACGTGGATAGTCAGTCGGCCGAGGAAATGCGCGCGAACCGCGGCTCGGCCACCGAAGTCGGCACGCCGTCGCGTTTCCGCGAGCGTTCGGTCGAGGAAAACCTCGACCTGTTCCGCCGCATGAAGGCGGGCGAGTTCAAGGAAGGCGAGCACGTGCTGCGCGCGAAGATCGACATGTCGTCGCCGAACTTCAACATGCGCGACCCGGTCATCTATCGCATCCGCTTCGCGCATCACTACCGTACCGGCGACACCTGGTGCGTGTACCCGATGTACGACTACACGCACTGCATCTCGGACGCGCTCGAAAACATCACGCATTCGCTGTGCACGCTCGAATTCGAAGATCACCGCCCGCTGTACGACTGGATCCTGAACGAGCTCGCCGAAGCCGGCATCTTCAAGCGTCCGTTGCCGCAGCAAATCGAGTTTTCGCGCCTGAACCTGACCTATGCGATCACCAGCAAGCGCAAGCTGCTGCAACTCGTCAACGAAGGCCATGTGGAAGGCTGGGACGACCCGCGCATGCCGACCATCGTCGGCGTGCGCCGGCGCGGTTTCACGCCCGAATCGATCCAGCTGTTCTGCGAGCGCATCGGCGTGACCAAGGTCGACTCGTGGATTGACATGAGCGTCTTTGAAGGCGCGCTGCGCGACGATCTCGACGAGAAGGCGCCGCGCATCGCCGCCGTGCTCGATCCGGTCAAGCTGATCATCGACAATTTCCCCGAACGCCTCACCGAGCCGTGCCACGCACCGGTGCATCCGCATCATCCGGAACAGGGCGTGCGCGAGTTTCCGATTTCTCGCGAGCTGTGGATCGAGCGCGAGGATTTCACGGAAACGCCGCCGAAGGGCTACTTCCGCCTGTTCCCGGGCAACAAGGTGCGCCTGCGCTACGGCTACGTGATCGAATGCACGCACGCGGACAAGGACGAGAACGGCAACATCGTCGCGGTGCACTGCAACTACTTCCCGGACAGCAAATCGGGCACCGAAGGCGCGAACAATTACAAGGTCAAGGGCAACATCCACTGGGTCAGCGCGGCGGCCGCGTGCCCGGCCGAAGTGCGCATCTACGACCGGCTCTTCAAGGAACCGCAACCGGACGCCGGCGGGCGCGATTTCCTCGAAGCGCTGAATCCGGACTCGAAGCGCGTGGTCCAGGCCTACCTCGAAACCGGCGCGCGCCACGCGCTGCCGGAGCAGCGCTACCAGTTCGAGCGGCACGGCTACTTCGTTGCCGATCGCGTCGATTCGAAGCCGGGTAAGCCCGTATTCAACCGCATCGTCAGTCTGCGCGACAGTTGGGGCAAGCCGGCCTAAGCTCGCGTCAGCGACGGCCCGGCGCTGCCGGGCCATCCGGGTTGCAGGATGTTAGATCGATATCACAGCGCGCTCGCCTGGGCGCGCCGGTCCGGGAGGCCCGATGAAGGTTGCAGGCCGCTGCGGGGAAGGGTCTGAAGGTATGGTTCGGGGCGGACGGGCCCCGCGCGGCTCAGGCATGCCGCATCTCGTGCGCGGCATGCACCGCGTGCTGCTTGCGCTGGCCGCCTGCGGCGTGTTCGCGTTCGCCGGCCCCGCACGCGCGGATGAACTGACCGGCACGCTGAGAAAGATCCACGACGATGGCGTCGTCGTGCTCGGCGTGCGCGAGGCATCGATCCCGTTCTCGTACTTCGACGGCAAGCGCACGGTCGGCTACTCGCAGGCGATCGCGATGCAGATCATCGATGAAATCAGGAAGACGCTCGGCATCGCACAGTTGCGGGTTCACGAAATCACGGTGACTTCGTCGAACCGCACGCCGATGCTGCTGAACAATCAGATCGATCTCGAATGCGGCTCGACCACGCACACGGTCGAGCGCGAAAACGTCGCCGCGTTTTCGGACAGCTTTTTCCAGTACGCGGTGCGCATGATCACGCGCAAGAACAGCGGCATCACCGACTTCCCCGATCTGGCCGGCAAGCCGGTCGTGACGACTGCGGGCACGTCCGACGAGCGCCTGCTGCGCAGCCTCAACACCGAGAAGCAGCTGAACATGCGCATCATGAGCGTGCGCGACCATCAGGAAGCCTTCAACGCGATGAAGGACGGCCGCGCGGTGGCGTTCGTGATGGACGAGCCGATCGTCTACGGTTTCAAGGCGACCGACCCGCATCCCGACGATTTCATCGTGACGGGTACGCCGCTCGGCTACGAGGTGTATGCGTGCATGTTCCGCAAGGGCGACGAGCCGTTCCGCGCGCTCGTGAATCGCGTGATCGTGCGCTCGCAGACGTCCGGCGACGCGGAGCGTCTGTACCGGCAGTGGTTCACGCAGCCGATTCCGCCGCGCGGCATCAATGTCAATTTCCCGCTGTCGGAGCAGAACCGCGCGTTGTTCGCGCATCCTAACGACCACGCGCTCGATTAAACGCGGCGCGCGCCCTCTATAGCGACCGGTGCAGTTCCGCGAGCGACAGCGTCGTCTCGAAGAGCCGCGTCAGACTACGGCTCGCATAGTGCGGGACCTCTTCGATCGACGCCCAGCGGTAGTCGTCCATCTCCGGGATCAGCGTGCCGTCCGAGCGGCGCGGAAATAGCGACGTGCAGGTGCACGTGCTCAGATCGAGTTCGCCGGCACTCGCGCGCGCCGCGAACAGATGCAGGTCCTTGTCGCGCCGATAGACGAACAGGCCGAGATCCTTCAGGCGGCCAGCCTCGAGCGCGATGCCGGTCTCCTCGACCATCTCGCGCAGCGCGGTGACGTGCGGCGCCTCGCCGTCCTCGCCCTGCCCTTTCGGAATATCCCAGTGCGTCGTTTCGGTGGCGTGCGCGAGCAGCACGCGCCCGTCGGGATCGAGCAGCACGATCCCGCATGAGACGATTCGCGGGCTCATCGCTTCTGCAGTTGCCAGGCGCCGCCTACCTTGCAGAAGTTCGGACGCAGGTTCATCGATTGCCCTTTCGCATTGAGTACGACGCCGAGGATGCGGCAAGTGCGGCCGCCGTCGGTCGAGGTGCTATCCATCGTGATGGTCGCGTCGATCTTCACGCTATTGCCGGTGCCGTCGTTGACCCACGTAAAGCTGTCGCCGTCCTTTCTGTCATTGAGCGCGCTCATGACCGCGCGCTTGATCGAGTCGTTGTCGCGCTGCTTCATGTAGGTGATCGGCGTGTCGTTCAGAAAGGCCAGGTTCGCCCCTTGCGCGCCGATCGCCGCGCCGAGCAGCAGGCCTGCGGCACCAAGGCGGAACAGCACACGGGTTCGCGTCGACATGTGGGACTCTCCTTGAAGTGCGCACGGCGCGCACGGGCGCACGCGGTTTTTGGGCTTTTGATCCTGACCTCAAAAGCATAGCATGCGCACTTCTGCAGGCAGCGCGCCATCGACGCGGCCATCAACGCGCGGCGGCCGCCCCCTGCAGGCGGAACGTGCTGACGACGTCGCGCAGCATCTGCGCCTGCGCCTGCATCGACTGCGCGGCGGCCGCCGCCTGCTCGACCATCGCCGCGTTCTGCTGCGTGGTCTCGTCCATCTGCGCGATCGCGAGATTGACCTGCTCGATGCCGCGGCTCTGCTCGTCCGACGCGGCGGAAATCTCGCTGATGATGTCGGTCACGCGCTTCACCGCATCGACGAGCGAATCCATCGTGCCGCCCGCTTTCTCGACGAGCGCCTTGCCGCTGCCGACGCGCGCGACCGAATCCTCGATCAGCGTCTTGATCTCCTTGGCCGCGTCGGCGCTGCGGCGCGCGAGATTGCGCACCTCGCCCGCGACGACCGCGAAGCCGCGACCCTCCTCACCGGCGCGCGCGGCTTCGACGGCCGCGTTCAGCGCGAGGATGTTGGTCTGAAACGCGATGCTCTCGATCACGCCGATGATATCGACGACGCGCGCCGAACTCGCCGCGATGCTCTGCATATTCGCGACGACGTGCTGCACGGCCTCGCCGCCCTCGCCCGCGAGCTGCGACGCGGAGTGCGCCATGCGGTTGGCCTGCAGCGCGTTGTCGGCGTTCTGCTTGACGGTCGCCGTCAGTTGCTCCATGCTCGCGGCCGTTTCGCCGAGCGACGACGCCTGCTGTTCCGTGCGTGCCGACAGATCGAGATTGCCCGCGGCGATTTCTTCCGCCGCGACCGTGATCGTTTCGGTGCCGCCGCGAATACGCCTGATCGCGTCGGCGAGGCGGCTTTGCATGCGCTGCATCGCGAACAGCATGCTTTCCTGATCGTTGCCGGCCAGTGTGACGGGGCACGATAGATCGCCGTCGGCGATCGTCTCCGCGACGCTCGCCGCGTAGGCGGGCTCGCCGCCGAGACTGCGCTTGACGTTGCGGATGATCAGCACGAGCGCGATGGTGCTGACGCTGCCGATCATGAGGATCGTCAGCAGATAGCGCAGCAGGTCGGCGCGGAACGCCGCGTCGATGTCGTTCACGTAGACGCCCGAAATCAGATACCAGTCCCACGCGGCAAAGCGCTTGACGAAGCTGATCTTCGGCACGTGCTCGTTGTGGCCGGCAAGGCGTCCCATGTAATCGACGAAGCCGTGCCCCTGCGCCTGCGCCACCTTGACCATCTCGACGAACAGCAGCTTGCCGTCGGTGTCCGCGTAGTGCGACACGTCCTTGTTGCGCAAATCGGCGAGCACTGGATGCATGATCACGACCGGCGTCGCGGTCGTCACGATCATGTAGCCGCTGCCGGGGTAGCGCATCGTGGACAGGCGGGCGAGCGCCTGCTGGCGCGCCTCATCGGGCGTCAGCTCGTGTTGGTCGGCGCGCTGCGCGTAGTCGGCGACGATGCCGTACGCGCTCTCGACGACGTTCTGCACCGCCGACTTGCGCTCAGCGAGCATCGTCGCGCGCGACTGCCACGCGGCCCAGCCGCCGAGGCCGAGCAGGCCGAGCCACGTGATCAGCAGCGCGAGCCAGAGTTTGGTGTTGAGGCTTAGTCGGTTCACGCTGATTCCTCCATCGCGGCGCGTCAAACGGTTCTGTCGAACTAACGGCGTCGCGCGCGATTTCCTAAGTCGGGAAACACCCGAAGCAAGCTCGGCGTCGCGTTCAAGGATCCGCGCGAGGTGCGAAAAGACAGCAAAAAGACAAAAAGGGTTACAGGCGCGAGGCCTGTAACCCTTCGATGATTCTGGTACGGCAGGAGGGGCTCGAACTCTTATATAGGGCAAAAAAAGGCGGCGGCCGGCCGTATGAGTGAGTGAATGCGTTCTGGCAAGGCCTTCAAGGGCATCTCACAGACACTTCAAATGTGCAAGTAATTGCATATTATCTGAAGCGCAAAAACTGCCCGTCAGAAGCTTGACAGGCGAGGAGGGGTAGCTGGATGCACCCAGCCTGCTCGCCGGAGAGGAGATCAGACGGGCGATGACAGCCCAGAGATTTGCGCGGATTGACGCGATAACGCCGCTTATCACGGCAATCGGCCGGCGGTGTCTGCGCTGCGGTTCTCCGGCTGATCCGCGCCGCCGGCCGGGGCAAAGGCTAGGTAGAGTCAAGCGGCAACCGGTTCCCCCGCTCAATGACAATAATCCGGCCTTTGGGGACGCTTGCCCATAAGGCGCCCTATGGCGGCTGCAGGTCACTTTAGAGCCGTTGGCGATCGGTGCTGGCGAATATGCGTCTTCGCAAAATGCGAATGACCGCCCCCGATCGGAAAGCATCTCAGCATGAGATAGACTCTGAATCGCGCCGTTTCCAGCGACCGCACCGGAACGATAGAACTCGTTTTTCGCACGCTGGGTTCCGCCCGCCATCCATCGGCCGGCGGCGTCCACGAAACGCCCGGGCGTCTGCCCGTACACGGGGTTGCGTCGGCGTGCCTTGCAGTCCAATAATGAGATGATCCTCATCTCACGGAGGAACAGGTGGTCCAGTTGCCATATATGGAACTCGAGTTTGCAAATCTTAGCAATGACACTCGGGCATGGTTCATCACCACATACGCAGGTAAGTATGTAGGCGTTCCCTCGGCAAGCTGGATATTCGTGTTCGAAATCCCGCCCCCCCGTTGTTTATGCATTCGGATTTTCGACAGTCCCGCGCCGCTCTGGGAGCTTAGAGCAATCTGTGAGTTGGCAGAGAAAAACGCACCCCCCGAAATACTTGTGACTGACAACGTTCGTTTGCAGCACGTTCTCGTCAGTGCAGGCAGCGCGTTTTCAAAGCCGGCCAAAGCTTACATCGATAAACCGTTGGCTAGATTGCCCGAAATACCAAGTTGCCTTCGGTCTTTAGCGGAGGTGCTTAACGACCGGGGATTCGAGAGTCAAACTCTTGACGGAAAGAACGCGATGTTCGAGTCGTGGCGTACGAGATACAACGAGAAACTCGGGTCAGAGTAAGAAGACCGCGCGTGATTCGGCCATTGCCCACATTCGAGCGGACGGGGTCTACGTCGGCAATGTGGCCCATCGCCGACGATGGTGACGTCAAGTAGTGATAGCGGGCACGACGTGGCTGTGCTCGTCACCGAGCAGGGGCTTGCCGATCTGCGCGGGCTTTCGCCGAAACAACGGGCTCGGCAGGTCATCGCGCAATACGCGCATCCCGACTACCGCCCTATGCTGCAAGACTATTTCGATCGGTCCTGCCGCGAAAGCGCTACGGCAAACACACTCCGCATCTGCTTGATGACGCGTTGTCCTGGAACCAGCGCTATGTCCAGCGCGGCTCGATGCATAAAACATGCGGTCTAGCAACGGATCGGGTGGCGCTGTTTCGCGAATTGGCAGAGGGCAGGCAGTAATGCGCATGCTGCGTGGAAGGCCTACTCATGTGAATCGCGGCGTCGAAATCCGATTCAGTGGCTAGATGCGGTGACCGATACTGACCGGCCAGCCATTCGGGGATTTGCACCATCGAATTCTTCCGTCTTGGTACAGTGCGAAGAACCGGCGCCACAGCGAAGTGTCCTCTCTGTTCGCTCGTTGACCCGCCTGTAAACGGATATCGTCATATAAAGTCACGAGCATATGCGCTTGCATAGGTCGATGCACTCGATCGGTGACGGGAAGTTAGTCAAGAATCAGTTGTTGGCGACACGCACCTGCAAACCATAGGTCTTCCAGCATTCATCCCCGACTAAACCCCATCGGCGGCAGCGTGACGCAGTGAATTCATCGCGTGCGAAATCCCGCAGATGCTTTTCAGAGAGTCCTTCGACCAACAAAATCCAATCTTCGGCAAAGCGATTGCCGCTTTGACGACTTTCTTCCGTTACATGCGTTGAAGCGATCTGGTCAGACTCTGCGAAAGCAATTCGCACAATGCCGGGCCGTCTGCACCAATCGTTTAGTAGCTCCGACGTGATCTCTTCCTTTAACGCCAGTGCATCAAGCGATCGCACGCGGACCATCATCACAAACGCTGCTTCTGCGTTCCCAGAATCCGCCAGCAACCGGTATGCTGAGCGCTGGCCATCCTGGAAGGTCGGAAGGGTGGCGCGAGTCCAGGTCGTGGGGTTATTCAGACGTTCAAGATAATCCGGCCGGGAAAGCACGGAAAGACACTCGACATCGTAGAGAATCAAATAGCACCGTTTTGCATCCGTGCGCTCGAAGCGCCGGCCGCGTAGAAATCCAGGAATTGCAAGGCGCTCCGGAAAATGCTCGCGCGTGTGCCAAGCGACGAAGTTTTCTTCGTCGCATTCGCGTATGGTAAGCGTCGCACAGAGGATAGCTGGGCCGGATTGCGTCATGTTCTACCTTCAATTGAAACTACCACTCGACCGGCAATGAAACCAGTCCGAACACATTGCCGTTATGCTTGAACTCGAGTGCGTCGAAAGGCACGGCGAGACGCAGTGTTGGTAGCCGCTTGAACAGCGTCTCGAACAACACCTGGAGTTCAAGGCGCGCAAGCGGTTGCCCTAAGCACTGGTGCACGCCGAACGAGAACGCGACATGGGATGCACCTTTGCTATCACGACGAATATCGAACCGGTTGGGCTCCGAAAATGCCTCGGGATCGTGATTCGCCGCCTGCACCGGTGCGAAGACACCCTCGCCCTTGCGAATGAGCTGGCCCCCGATCATGACATCGGCGGTCGCCACACGGGCGGAATTCATATGCGTAATCGAATGAAAGCGCAGCATCTCCTCCACCGCGCTCCGCACCAGCGAGGGGTCCGCATTCAGCGCTGCCACTTGCTCAGGTTCCTGCAGCAAGCTTAGCAAACCAAGGCCAATCTGGTTCGCGGTGGTTTCGTGTCCGGCGAGGTACAGCAAAGCGCCCATTTGCACAGCGTCGGCGTGCGACAGCTTGCCTGGGTTGATCCACTCAATGGCGAGACGACTCAGCAGATCGCTTCCGTCACCAGGATTCTCCTCCTTCTCGCGTAGAAGGCGGTCAAGATATTGCTCCATCTCCTGAGCAGACCGCCTGAGCAATTCCGGGCTGATGTCGAGATTCATACGATTGCTGCTTAGCATCTGCAACCGCGCGTGATCTTGATAAGGTACACCGAGCATGATGGAGATGACCATCGAGGGAAGCGGCAGCGCAACATCCTGAATGAAGTCGACGGGTGCCCCCTTCTCGATCATCTGATCGAGCAAGTCATCGAGCGTCTTTTGCACGAACGGCCGCAACTCGTCGATTCGCTTCATCATGAATTCTTTGGTCAGCGTGCGCCGATACTGACCATGCTCCGGTGGGTCCATCGTGATAAATGTCTGATAGGACCTCGACTGCGCCGCGCGCGCGGGCGACACTGAAGGGTATCCAGGTGTCTCCGGCGATGCACTAAAATGCGGGCTCGTTAGTACCTCACGAAAGTCCTTCATCTTCGTCACGAGCCATACGGTGCTGCCGTCCCAGGCCGTTACGCGCTTGATGGGGTCACTCTCACGAACGATCGCGTAGCGGGGTGGCGGATGCAGCGGGCACTCCGCGGCGCGGGGCCACGGGAAGGTGTCTACGTCCATTGGACATGAATGGACGGAAGTATCGTTGGTCATCAAGGTGGCTCCTCGAATTAAATAACTGCATTCGTTTAACGCGCAGTAGCGCCCCCGTCAACGGGCAGCGCCACGCCAACGACGAAAGATGCCGCATCGGAACACAACCACACGACGGCATCCGCGATTTCTTCGGGTTGCGCCAACCGGCCAAGCGGATTGGCTGTCGCCGCGCGCGCGGACAGTTCGTCGCCGAAGCGGGCGCGCGTAAGCGCTGTTTCGACGAGCCCGGGACACACCGCATTAATGCGAATGCCTCTGGCGGCAAATTCGATTGCTGCTGCCTTCGTCAATCCGATGACACCGTGTTTTGCCGCGCCATATACACCGTCAGAGGGTACGCCGACGAGACCCGAGCGCGATGAATTGTTGACGATCACACCCTTCCCCGCGACCAGCATGTGATCGAGTTCAGCCTTCATGCAGTGCCAGACGCCTTCCAGATTCACGGACATCACGCAGTCCCAGTTCTCCTGCGTAGAGACATGGAGGCTCGTGGCGCGATCCGGCACCCCTGCATTGTTGAAAGCCATGTCGATCCTGCCGAAGCAGTCGACGGCCGAACGCACCATTGTCTTGACTGAGTCGGCATCAGTAACGTCCACCTGAACGAACATCGCTCGTGCGTCACAGTGAGTCTCGATGAACTCGACCGTCTCACGTCCCCCCGCTGCATCAGCGTCCGCGACGACGACAGCCGCACCGGTGTGGGCGAATGCGATCGCCGTGGCCCGGCCGATGCCCGACGCGCCGCCCGTGACCAACGCTACCTTTCCGCCTAGCTTCCGATCCATTTAGTTGCTCCCCTTATTGCTCGATGACGCTTCACTATGCCGCCATCGCCAGACTGGCGAAAATCGCGATCAGCGCGTCAAGCATTTCGCGCATGCCCTTCGCAAACGAATGAGCCTTCATCTCTTCCTCCATCTACCAACGGACAGGCAGTGTCTTCAATCCGTAGACGAAGGACCTGTCCTTGTAGCGCAGTGCATCCTCGGGTGCTGCAAGCTCCAGATGCGGAAAGCGTTTGAAGATCGTTTCGAACACCACTTGAAGTTCGAGCCTTGCGAGCGGCTGACCGAGGCACTGGTGAATACCAAACGAGAACGCGACATGTGATTGGTCTTTCGTATCCCGGCGGATGTCGAAGCGCTCGGGTTCAGGGAACGCAAGCGGATCATGATTCGCGCCGTGGAGCAGCGCTAACACGCCCTCGCCCTTCCGGATCAATTTGCCGCCGATCATGACGTCTTCCGTCGCGACCCGGTTCGAGTTCATGTGCGTGATCGAATGAAAGCGCAGCATTTCTTCCACGGCGCCTTTGACGAGCGACGCGTTTTCCATCAATGCCGCGCGTTGCTCGGGATGCTGAAAGAGGCTCAGCAGCCCGAGGCCGATCTGATTCGCGGTCGTCTCGTGTCCGGCCAGGTAGAGAAGCGTCGCCATCTGCACGGCCTCGGCATGCGACACCTTGCCGGGATTGATCCACTCGATCGCCATCCGGCTCAACAGATCGCTACCATCACCCGGGTCGCGCTCCTTTTTAAGCAGCAACGCGTCGATGTATTGAGTCATATGCATTGCCGACTGCGTCAGTGCTTCGGGCGCGATCGACATATCCATCCGGTCACCGCTCCATTTCTGCAGCTTGTCGTGATCCTCGTAGGGCACACCGAGCATGATCGAAATGACAAGTGACGGAAGCGGCAATGCGACAGCCTCGATGAAGTCGGCTGGTGCGCCGTGACGCTCCATGCTGTCGAGAAGCTGATTGAGGGAACTCTGGACCAGCGGACGCAACTCCTGCATGCGCTTTGCCATGAATTCCTTCGTCAGCGTCCGGCGATACTGGCCGTGCTCCGGGGGGTCCATCGTGATGAAGGTCTGATACGACTTCGACTGCGCGGCCCGCGACGGCGAGACGAACGGAAAACCGGGCGTCAACGGCGACGCACTGAAGTGCGGGCTCGTCATGACTTCGCGGAAATGCTTCATGTCGGTGACGAGCCACGCCAGACTGCCGTCCCACAAACTGACCTGAACGACGGGGGAATGCTCGCGCAAAAGAGCATACTGACGCGGCGGAACCAACGGCGCGGCGCCGTCTCGCGGCCACGGAAAGTGCCCCGCGGCGAATGGGCATGTGAGGGTGGTTTCGGTTGTGTCCATTCCTTCCTCGATGTTTGATGGAGAAACGCTGCCTCGATATCTGTCTAGAACCGGTGCCGCATGCCGACCCGCAGCACGACCTGATGCGGCGTATTGGAAGGCGTGATCGTCAGGAAGGACGCCACGGCGGGTTGGCCGGTCGAATCCACACCCGACGCGATCTGATAGTTCGCCATGAAATAAACGTCTGTCCTTTTCGAGAGAAAGTAGTCAAGCGTTGCATTGAACGTGTGGTACTTTGCGCTCTCCTTGCCGTCGATCGCTCCGCCCACAAGATAGTCATACGAGCCGTTGAGCCACAGGAATGGCGTGATCGCGTAACGCGCAAACACGTTGTAGCTGTTAAATGCAGCGCTGCCCGTGTAACCGCGTGGATTGGTCAGCGCGAGATTACCCGACGAAGGTGAGTTCAGATCGCCGAACGTGATGTGCGAATAGTCGAATCCAACGATCGCGCTCTGCACCGCGTATTGAAACGCCGCGCCGATCACCTGGTAATACGCCGCCGACGCGAAGGCACCATACACCGGGTTCGTCTGAACGCCACTTGTAGCGCCGAGGTTATTGGCCGTGGTCGAACTGTTCGGGTTGTTGCCGAAGAACGAGCGGTTCGGATCGCGGGCACGCAGATACGCCACAGCGCCAGTGAACGAGCCGCTGGAATAGGAAGCGCCCGCGGAGTAGATGCTGTTCGTGCCGAATGAACCCGCGACGCCGCCAAAGCTATACAGCCCGCCGAACTTGAACCCCCCATACGTGTTGCTGGTGAATTTGACCGCGTTGTTCACCCGGTACGTGTTGCCGAAGTTGTTGATGTCGTTTCCGTGCAGCGAGTAGGTGCCGTTACCAACTGATCCGGTGATCGGCCCGAGGTAGTCGACCACTGAGTCGTACTGCCGACCCATTGTCACTGTGCCGTATGGCGACGCTAGACCGACATACGCTTGTCGGCCGAATAGGTTGCCACCCTGACCGAGCGCGCCCGTGCCGACATCGAAGCCGTTCTCCAATACGAAGATTGCCTGATAGCCGCCGCCGAGTTCTTCAGTTCCGCGAAACCCCAGCCGGTTGCCCTGCATGATGCTGCTGCTCATCGCGTACTGCTGACTACCCGTGCGTCCACCATGCGTCGCCGTCTGCGCATTGTTGACAAAGTTCAGACCGTAATCGATGATCCCGTAAATCAACACGTTGCTTTGCGCCGACGCCTGCGCTGACACGAACAACACCGCGGCGGCTGACGACCATTTCCAATATTTCATTGCTGTCTCCATGTCTCATATGTTCAAGACTTTTAATTTGTAGAACTACATTAAAAACTCGAATCGGCTAATGCAATCTGGTCGATTCATCGTCCTCTTTTTACTCAACCGCAGATCAGACCGTGTGCGCGCAAAGACGGATTGCGCATGCCTGCAACAACGGCAGCGCGGAACCGGTACAGTACGTTCGCACGCAATACCGGTCCGGTCACGACATCGCAGTCCATTACGCAATCGAGATTCAGGTGCCAGTGGTCTCCCGCCGGCTGAATCGCTCTGACGGTCGCGCCGACGCGTAGACCAGATCCGGTCGGAACGGGTTCGGCGAACTGCAGTTGTTCGATCCGGTGAAGCGCGACATTAAGCGTGTCCTCGAGCATGTAGATCTGCTGAAGCATTGGAATCAGCAAGGCGAGCACAACGCTGCCCGGCACGAACGCGTGCTCCACACCGTCGATGTCGCCCGGTGAGCGATCTTCGGTCAATGATTCGAAGCGCTCGAGCGTGGCCTGATCGACCTCCATCCAGTCGCTGTGACCCAGGTGGATGCCAAGGCAGGCACGGATGCCGTCGACGCCGCTTAGGATGATGGGCACTGGTTTCTCCGTATCGGGGACGTTCGGCCGCCGGTTCTTTTCACGAGCCGAACAGTTCAGCATTGCCTTCGCCGAGCGCGGGCGCGGCCTGGCGAGGTTTTAGCAGGTGCCCGTTGAAGCGCGCCGGGTAGCGGATTGCCCGGACCGCACCCGCGGGCGTCTCCAGTTCCGAATACAACTGGTTATGCCGCACCTGCGGGTCGTTCAGATGCGCATCGGGTGCATTGACGGGACCGGCCGGCACATCGAGTTCGCGAAAGCGCGCGAGCCAATGCGCGGTCGTCTTCTCTTTGAGCGGCGCCGCGATGCGCTCAAAAAAGGCATGTGTCATGTCGCGTTTACTGGTGATCTTCTTCAGCTCGTCTTTCCATTCGGGATGCCCGACGGCTTCGAGCGTCCGGCTCAACTGCTTTCCTGACACGGGCGAGATCACCAGATACCCGTCACTCGTCGCAAGCACGGGCTGCGGCGCAAGCGTTTCGGACGATGTGTCGTCGACGAAAGCGCGGTTGTGGAACATATCCGGAAAGTTGTAGTAGGACAGCATGTCGAGCATCGACGTCTCGAGGTGAATCGCCTTCTGAGCACGATCGCGCGCGATCAATCCCGAGAGCGCCATCTGCGCGGCGAAGATCGCGGCGACCTTGTCAGCGACGAAAGTGTTCGTCGCGCGCGGCCTGCCGCCCGCGGCTTCGTAGCTGAGCAGGCCGGTGCGACCCTGAATCAGCGCGTCGAAGGCCGGCTCCGCTGCGAGGTCACCATCCGCGCCGTATCCGGTGATCGAAAGCTGAACGATGCGCGGATTCAGCGCGCTCACCGCCTCGAAGCTCAGGCCGAGCGACGCCGACACATGCGGACGCCAGTTCTCGATGTACAGGTCCGCGTCACGCAAAAGCGTCTTGAATCTTGCGAGATCTTCGGCGGCCTTGAGGTCGAGCGTGACACTACGCTTGCCGCGATTCGAGTTGGTCCAGACCGTGCCCACACCCTTCCAGCCGTGGCCGAAGTTGCGATAGGGATCGCCCGTTGGCGGCTCAACCTTGATGACTTCGGCGCCGAGGTCGGACAGCATCTGCGCGCAGAACGGGCCTGAGATATAGCTGCATGCCTCGACGACTTTCACGCCCGCGAGCGGGCGTCTGAAGTCGTTGTCATCTTGCGTCGCGGCCGTCGTTGATGCGTGTGTCATGCGTGTTGCTCCTGTGTGTTGATTACATGCGCCGCCGTGACGGCACGCAGTTGAGCCATCGCGAGCACCGCGTCGAGAACGGGGGTGGCCACGTCTTTGAGATCGCGCAGCGCGCGAATCGAGCGGCTCAGCGGTTCGAGTTCGAGCGGACGGCCCGCCTCGAGATCCTGCAGCATCGACATTTTGTGGTTCGATGCACTGACCGTCAGCGCGATACGCCTGTCGGGGGCCGGCCCGATCGCAAGCCCCAGTTGCGCGGCCATGGCATCAGCTTCGGTCATCATCGTGCGCACGATGTTCAGCACGCCGCCCGCCTCGGCCATCTCTCCCAATGTGCCCTGCGTGAGCAGCGCAACGGGATTGAACGCGAGACTGTTGACGAACTTCATCCAGATCGCGGAGCGGATGTCCTTGTTTACCTTCGAATCGATTCCGCTCGCGCATAGCAGTTCGCTCAACGCGCGAACACGAGGCGAGTCGCTGCCGTCGAGCTCACCGATCGGACAGCCGGCCTTCGCACCGTCCTGCACGATGACGCCTGGCGCGCTCGCATGTGCGCCGATCCAGTAGACGCAGCCCAACACCTGCTTCGGCGGAATCGCGCGCCATTGACGCCCCTCGCGGTCGAGCGCGGGGAGTTGCCGGCCATCGAAAGGTCCGGGAAACGCGTGAAAGAAATAGTAGGGAATGCCTGTGGTCGGCGGCAGCACCGCGGTATCGGGGCCGATCGCCGGCGCGATCTGTTCGAGAGCCCCGTCGACCTGGTGCGCCTTGAGCGTGATGAACACGTAGTCCTGCACGCCCAGCTCGCGTGTGTCGGCGGTGGCGCGCACGGGCACCGTGAACGCCTCGCTCGCGGTTCTGACGCGAAGCCCGTGGCTGCGGATGGCGTCGAGCGTCCTGCCCCTCGCGACGACACTTACCTCGCAGCGTCCGGCGCGCGCGAGATGCGCCGCCACATAGCCGCCGATTGCCCCGCCACCGAAAATGCATACCCTCAGCATAGTGCGCTCTCTTGCGAATCGGATGAACCGCGTCTTGCATCGCTTCAGAGAGAAGCGACCGCAGACGCCTGCGATGAGCACAAGATACGGGCGACCAATGCAAGAGGGGAAATACTAAAAAACGATGATTCAAGCAGATCGGCGTATAGCTGAGAAAGCCCGCTATTGCGCGGGCTGTTCACTTCGTCTTGCGCGCCTGAAGGCCGCGGGCGCGACACCCACGGCACGGCTGAAAGCCGTACTAAAAGCGCTGTCCGAATAATAGCCGATGGACAGTGCGATATCGATCATCGAACGCTCGCTGTTGATTAGCGCATCCTTGGCCAACGCGATGCGCCAGTTCGACAGATACGTCGCGGGCGCAACGCCGACACGTTCGGCGAAACGCCGCGCAAATGCGGCGCGCGACATTCCGACCTCCTTTGCAAGCGTGCCGACGGTCCAGTGACGCGCCACATCCGAGTGCATCCTCTGCAGCGCGAGGTGGATGTTTGGATCTGCCATTCCGCTGAACCAGCCCGCCTCGCGCGAGTCGATCCTCGTCAGCGGACGGCGCCACACTTCGACCAGCATGATCTCGACGAGGCGGCTCATCACAAGATCGTGCCCCGGCAGACCCGAGCCCGACTCTTCTCCGATCAGCGCGATGAGGCGCGAGAGTCGCCCCGCCTCCTCATCCGACGAACGGATGTGCAGGAAGTCCGGCAACATCCCGGAGAACAGCGCGGTATGCTCGGGGCCGATTTCGAAGTAGCCGCCAACGATACGCACTTTGTCGCCGCCAAGCCCGTCGTCCCAGCGCACATATTGGTCGCTAGCGACGTGTGTTTCCATCGCATGCAGGGTCTCGATGGCGTCGGGATCGCTGACGAGGCAGTAGCGGGCCGTCGCGCGCATCAGTAGATAGTCGCCCTGCCGTAGCAGGAGTGGCTGGCCGTGGCGCGGCACGTACCAGCATTGTCCCGTGACGACGAGGAAGAACACGGGTATATCCCGGCACGGCACGCTCATACCCCATCGACCCTGCACGTCGACCGTTCTCCAACTGATCGCCTGGGGTCGCATAAGTCGAATGATATCGGTCAGGATGTCCATGTTGAGACGATAGATAAACTTTCATAGACAGGCTGTTATAGATTAACTCATTTAGTTGCGTTAAGTTTTTTCTCAACGACCGGCGCACGCTTTCAGCGAACGAGACGCCGGCAAAGAAGCCCCAATCCGGGCGAGAACAGAACGGAGACACGCAATGAAGCTCAAGGATCGAGTCGTCGTGGTCACAGGCGCGGCGCAGGGAATGGGCCGCGCAATCGCGATCGAGGCAGCGCTCCAGGGTGCCGCATGGGTCACGCTCGCGGACCTGCAGGAGGACCGCGGCACGACGGCCGCGCACGAGGTCGAAGAGGCCGGCGCGAAAGCCTGCTTTATCCGCACGGATCTGTCAGACACGGACGCGATCCGCCACATGATCGACGAGACCGCGCGCCTCGCGGGTGGCATCGACGTCCTCGTCAACAACGCCGGCGTCACCGACGACGGACTGACCGGCCGCGCCCCGACGATCGAAGACCTGCCCGAAGCCGTATGGGACACGGTCATGAACGTGAATCTCAAGGCGATGTGGCTTGCGAGCAAGTTTGCCGCGCCGTGGCTGCGGAAATCCACCAAGGGTCCCGCCATCGTTAATGGCGCGTCCGTCGCCGGCAGCGTCGCCTATCCGGGTTTGCCCGCGTATGCGGCGAGCAAAGGCGGCGTCGTGATGCTGACCAAGGCGATCGCACTCGATCTCGCCGACGCCGGCATTCGCTGCAACGCCTACGCGCCAGGGGCGATCGACACGCCGATGCTGTCCCGCAGCGTCGAGCACGCGCAGGACCGCGAGAAGGCCCGCGCGCGTCTGTGGGGCACACATCTGCTCAAACGTCTGGGACGTCCCGATGAAGTCGCGAAGCTAGTGTGCTTCCTCGCGTCCGACGAAGCGTCGTTCTCGACAGGCGGCACCTTCAGCGTCGACGCCGGCACGCTCGCATGGCGCGGCGTCCACTGAACGCGAACGCGGTGACCCGATGCGAGCGACGAACAGGCGCGGCGAAACATCGACGTTCGCGCGTCGCCTGACGCACGCGCTCACCCTCGCCCTGTATATGACCGACCCGATCCGCCAAGGCACCGACGAGCGCCTGGTCGCCCGATATCTCGGCGAGCTGGAATCGAATCTGCGTGGACCGATCGTCGCGATCGCATACGCGCGAACAGCAAGGAAGGAACGCTGACATGAACATGCGCCAACTCCAGTATTTCCTCGCCGTGGCCGCCGAGCTGAACTTCACGCGCGCTTCCGAGCGCGTGAACATCGCCCAGCCCGCGTTGAGCGCACAGATCATCGCTCTTGAAGACGAACTGGGCACACCGCTTTTCACGCGCGAGAAACGCAAAGTATTGCTCACGCCGGCTGGGGAAATTCTCGTCGAGCACGCGCAGCGCGTGCTCAACACGGCGTCGGCGGCCATCGCGGCGGTGCGTGCATCGGGCCGCGGGGCGCGCGCGCATCTGATCGTCGGCTCGATCTACACGGCGATCTACTGCTTTCTGCCGAACACGCTGCGGATCTTCAACACGCTCGCACCGAACTCGGACGTGAGCCTGCAGGAAATGACCATATCTCAGCAGATCGCGGGCCTCAAGGAAGGCCTGATCGAAGTCGGGCTTGTGCGCGGCCATGTATTCGATCACAACATCGTGACCGAGCTGCTCTATCGCGAGTTGCTTGTGGTGGCCGTGCCCGCCGGAAGCGAATATGACGTTGCCGGACCCGTCAATCTGCGCGATCTCGCGAAGTGGCCGCTCATCGCCGTCGCGCGTGGCACGGCGACGGAGCGCGGTTACGGCGACAAGATTCTCGACATCTTTGAGGACGCGAACCTCAAGCCCAACATCGCAAAAGAGGCCTACGACATGCATACGTCCGCGTGTCTCGTCGCGGCAGGTGTGGGCGTTGCGGTCGTCCCCGCCATCATGCAACTGATGCAGCCGCACGGCGTCGCCTATCGGCCGCTCGCCGTCGAAACCGCGGGCGTCTCGCTGTCGCTCGCCTGGCACAAGGATCGCGTGCCCCCCCTTCTCAACGCATGGCGCGAGGCCGCGCGCGCGAACGCGGCGCAACTGATCGCGCGCCATCCACAGTACTTCATCGATACATCGTCGCCAAGTCTCGTCGAAGCTGCCGCGGCCTGACGCGCTCAGCGCGGCGTGTCGCCCTCCTGCTGCAACCAGGCCTCTATCTCTTCGCTGTGCTCGCCGAGACAGGGGGCTGCGTGCATCTCGGCCGGCCGAGTGTCGTGAAAGCGCACCGGCAGGCGCATCTGCAACGTGCCACCCTCCGACGGATGTGTTCTTTGCTCAAAGAAGCCCACCGACATCAGATGAGGATCCGCGAGTACACCTTCGAGATCCCGGACCTCTGACGCGGGGATATCGCATTCGGCAAAGAGCACGAGCCAGTGGCGCAACGGCTTGTCCGCCACGATGCGGGCCATTTCCGCGTGCATTCGGTCGAGCGCGAGGAAGCGCTCGCGCGCCGTGCATAGCTTTTCCTGTTCGAGGAAGTCCGCATGCCCCGTCACGCCGAAGAAGCGCACCCAGCGCTCGTCCGTGTAAGGCGCGACTGCGATATAGCCGTCGAGACACTTCAGCGGCTGGCGCAGCGGATCGAGCTGGCGCGGGTAGCCAGCGGCATCGGTCGGCGGAATGAACGCACGGCCATAGAGATGCTCCTGCAACAGGAAATGCGTAAAGCTCTCGAACATGGGCACCTCGACGGCCTGCCCGTGCCCGGTCCGCTCCCGATGCAGCAATGCGCCGAGCACGGCGTACGTCGCATGCAGGCCGGCGACCTTGTCGGCCATCGCCATCGGGAGATAGCGCGGCGCGGGGTTGCCGTCGGCGCGCGGAAGAAGGCTTGCCGCCCCCGATGCAGCCTGGATGATGTCGTCGTACGCGGGCCGGCCTGAGTACGGACCGCCTTCACCGAAGCCCGTGCAATGCACATAGACGAGACGAGGATGCAGGGTGCGGATCGCATCATAGCCCAGGCCGAGCCGCTCGATCGCCTCCCGCCGCAGGTTATGAATGAACACGTCGCAGCGGGCAAGCAGACGCAACAGCGATGCCTTCCCGCGCGGCGTCTTCAGGTCCCATACGACGGAGCGTTTGCCGCGATTGAGCGTCATGTGCGCCGGTCCCATGCCGCGCGTCTTCGCGGGCCGCCCGACGCGCCTGATCTCGTCGCCGCCGAGTGGCTCGACCTTGATGACATCCGCGCCCATTTCGGCAAGTGTCGCCGTGCAATACGGGCCGAAGATCACCGACGTCATGTCGAGAATGCGGATGCCGTCGAGAATGGGCGATGCAGCCATGAATGTCTTTCTCCGCAACGGATTTCAGACCGCTTCCTCAAGCGTCAGCAACAGCTTCAGATCGAACGAAGGATCCGCGGCCTGCTCGCGCGTCGGACTGATACGCCTTTGCAACAACCGCCGCGCGGCCATATGTTCGGCGGGTCGGTTGCACGATTCGACGCCGGTCAGCCGGTGATGCCGGTAGCGGAACACCGAAAACGCGCCGGACTCGGGATCGCCGCGCACGACGCTGCTGTCAAGCCTGCGTGCGACGCCCGCTATCTGCAGCCGCGCGCCGCCTTGATCGCTCCAGAAGACAGGCGTCTGGTTGTAGGGCGCCGCATCGCCGAGCAGAGCGCGCGCCACATGGCGCGCCTGATCGACCGCGTTCTGCACCGATTCGAGGCGCAGCAGATCGCCGCCGTCGAACGCGTATGGAAACGCCGCGCAATCGCCGATGGCGGAGATCGCCGGATCCGATGTGCGCAGGCGCTCATCGACGATGACGCCGTTGAACCCTGACAGGCCGCACGCGGCCGCGAGTTCGCTGTTCGGCACTACGCCGGCGGCCACGAGCACGAGATCGGCGTCGAGCCGCGTGCCGTCCGCCAGTTCGACAGCGCAGACTTGATCATCGCGGCAGCGGATGCGCTCAACGCGCGCATTGAAGAAAAAGCGCACGCCCGACGCCTGATGATGCGCGCCGTACGCAGCCGACATTTCCGCGGAAATCGCGCGCTTCATCACGCGATCCACGGATTCGACGACATGCACGTCGCAGCCGCGCGCCGCCGCGATGCTCGCGACCTCCAGGCCGAGAAATCCCGCGCCGATCACGACGACGCGCCGCGCATCGCCGAGGCGCGCTTTGAGCAGTTGCGCATCGCACACCGAGCGCAGCGACACGACGCCGTGCGCCGGTTGTATCGCAAATGGTAGGGAGCGGTTGCGCGATCCCGTCGCGAGGACGAGATGATCGTAGGGCACGATGCGCCCTGACAGCAACGAAAGCCTCTGACGCCGGCGATCGATCGAGCCGACGCGCTCGCCGGCCAGCAGCTCGATGCGCGCATTGTCGAACCAGTGGGATTCCTCGAGACTCAGTTCGTCCGCCGCGACATCACCGGTCAGGAAGCTCTTGGACAATGGCGGCCTTTGATACGGCAGCCCCGTTTCGTCGCCGATGAGCCGGATCGCGCCTTCGTACCCTTCGTCGCGCAAGGAGGCCGCGGTCTGCAGCCCGGCCTGCCCCGCGCCGACGATCACCACCGATTCGGGCCGCGCGTTCACTGCCCGCTCTCCTGCGTGTCTGCATCGTCGGTCAACTTCTCGACCTTGATCGCCTTTGACGGGCATTTGCGTGCCGCGCCGAGCACCTTTTCATAGAGTGCCTCGTCCGGTTCTGTCTGCAACAGCTTCACGACACCGTCCTCGTCGCGCTGGTCGAACACCTCGGCAGTCGACAGCACGCAAAGTCCCGCGCCGACACACACGTCCTGATCCACTGCGACGCGCAGTTTGAAGTTTCCGTTTGCCATGCCCTACTCTCCTTCATCGCTACAATGAGCGCGCTCCAGTTGATTACCAGGTAACCGGCAAGGCTTCGAGGCCTTGCACGAAATGATCGCCCTTGCCCTTGATCTCTTCGAGCGGCACGGCAAAGCGCAAGCTCGGCATGCGTTCGAAGAGCGTCGCGAACACGACCTGCAACTCGACGCGCGCAAGGGGCTGGCCTAGACACTGGTGAATGCCGTAGCTGAACGCGACGTGATGATCGGCCTTGCGCGTGATGTCGAAGCGATCCGGCTGCTCGAACGCCGTGGCGTCGTGATTCGCACCGGAAATCAGCGCGATTACGCCCTCGCCCTTGCGGATCATCTGCCCCGCCACTTCGACGTCTTCCGTTGCGACCCGGAACGCGTTGTAGTGAACGATAGTATGAAAGCGCAGCATTTCCTCGACCGCATTGCGCAGCAGCGAAGGATTCTCACGCAGCAAGCGCAGCTGGTCTGGGTTGGTGAGGAAGCTGAACACGCCGAGCGCCATCTGGTTCGCGGTCGTTTCGTGGCCGGCCATCAGCAGCAGCTCAGCCATGATCACCAGTTCGCGATGGGTCAGATGCCCCGGCCGCACCTGCTCGACGATGAGCCGGCTCAGCAGGTCCGTGCGGTTTTCCGCATCTTTCGCACGCTCGGTGATTAGCCGGTCGAGATACGCGAGGATGCGGTCTGACGCCGCCTTCGGAATCGACGGATCGACGTCGAGCAGCACCTTGAGCCGACTTTGTTCCTGAAAGAAGCCATGATCGCTCGCGGGTACATCGAGCAGGCCGGCGATTACTTCCGACGTCAGCGGCAGGAAGAGGTCTTCGACCAGATTAGCGGGCGGTCCCTTTTCGAGCAGTTCATCAATGAGTCGATTAAAAATCGAATCGATGCGCGGACGAAGCTCGCTTACCCGTTTGATCATGAATTCTTTCGTCAGCATGCGCCGATAGTGGCCGTGCTGCGGCGGGTCCATGCGAATGAACGCGGGCTCCAGATCGAGGACGGCATTGCGCGCGGGCGAGAGGCTCGGGAAGCCGCTTACATGCGGATCGCCGCTGAAGCGGTTATCGCCGAGCACGGCGCGCACATCGTGGTAACGCGTGAACAGCCAGGCGTCCCGGCCATCCCACATCTGCACCTTTACCGGTCCCGGCTGCTGCTGAAAATCACGGTACTCTGCGGGCGGAACGAAAGGACGTTGCCGTGGCATGGGGAACGCCGGCTTGCTGAAAGGACATCCAGACATCGCGCCTCCCGTCAGATCAATTGAATGCTTGAGTTCATGTCGGCAAGCCGTTTACAGACCGCCATTGACGTCGAGTGTTGCGCCGGTGACGTAGCGAGCGTCGTCACTCACGAGAAAGCCAACGGCCGACGCGATCTCTTCCGGTTCCGCGGCGCGCTGCAGGCCTGAGCCCGCGATGAGTTTGTCACGGATCTCCTTGGGCACCTTTTCGCCCATTGCGGTGTTGATGGTCCCCGGCGAGACGGCCGTGACGCGAATGCCATGCGGGCCAAGGGGTTTTGCGAGGCTCTTCGTCAGGTTGATGACCGCCGCCTTCGAACCGCCGTAGTCGGTCACGCCGCTGCCCGCCGTCGCCACGATCGACGCGAGATTCACGATCACGCCGCCGCCGCCCGCCTTCACGAGACGCTTCGCCACTTCCTGGCTCAGAAAGAACGGCGCGCGTGCGTTGACGCCGTACGTGAAGTCGTAGTCGGCAGGAGAAATGTCGAAGAATGTTTTGCCGTGCCAGACGCCCGCATTGTTGATGAGCACGCGGATCGTGCCGTGCTCCGCGTCGATCGCTTCCACGGCCGCGCGAATCTGTTCGATATCTGTGACGTCGCACTTGTGGTAGGCGTACTCGCCCTTGCCCGACTCGGCGATGTCGAGTCCGACGACCTTGTAGCCGCGCTCACTCAAGTTCTTGCAAATGGCTTGTCCCGTCAGGCCGTTCGAGCCCGTAACAACTGCAACGCTAGTCGTCATGTGTCACCTCTTCTCACGATATGGTCTTGAACCCGGATCATCTTCATGCACGCTCCACGTCGAGCGGCTCAGGCTCAAGATTCGCCCGGCTCGCGATGCAGGTCCAATACTGTTTTGCGAGAAAGTGAGACCGATTTCCTATCGTTGCCGCTTCGTGACGGCGCGCATCAGCGCTGAATGACGATGCCTGCGCGTTCGCGATCCCAACAGTCGTCGGTGACGCCTTCCGCGCGCAGCCGATACTTCTCGACGCGCTGGCTCGGCGTTTTCGGCAGGCTGTCGCGAAACGCGACATAACGGGGAATGGCGAAATACGCGAGACGCGGCTCGCACCAGCGAATCAGCTCCGCTTCCGTGAGTCGCTCGCCGTGTCTGAGCACGATGACCACCTTCACGTCGTCTTCGCCCATCTCGGCTGGTACGCCCACCACGCATGATTCGAGCACCGCCGGATGTGCCCCGATGACGGCTTCAACCTCGAACGACGAGATGTTTTCACCGCGCCTTCGTAGCGCCTGCTTCTTTCTGTCGACGAAGTGGAAATAACCGTCATCGTCCTGTCGCGCGAGGTCGCCCGTGTGAATCCATAGATTCCGGAACAGATCGAGCGTCGCGGCGGGGTCCTTGTAATAGCCGCTCGTGCCGAGAAACGGGCGTTGCGGTCTCACGATCAATTCGCCGGTCGTGCCGCGTTCTACTTCATTGTCCAAATCATCCACGATACGTACGTCGTAGCCCGTGATCGCCCTTCCACACGCGCCCGCGCGGCGGTCGTCGTACGGATTCACCAGACAGCTGCTGCATTCGGTCATGCCGTACAGTTCAAGCAAGCGCGTGTTGAAGCGCGCCTCGAAAGCATGCCAAAGATGCGGCGGCGCGGCGGCACCCACCATCAAGCGAAGCGGATTGTCGGCATCGAGCGGCGATGGCGCCTGCTTCATCAGGATCGACAGCATCCCGCCGATGAATTTCGCCGACGTGCAATTCCACCGGCGGCAATCGTCGAGCATGCGGCTCGCCGAGAAGCGATCGACGAACACCGCCTGCGCATCGGCAAGGATTGCGGGACCGGTCGTCCCGTGCGCGCTCGTGTGAAAGAACGGCAGGCCGGTGTAGAGAACGTCTTCGTCTGTATAGCGCGAGTACTTCACCGCCTGCGACCAGATTTCGTACCAATAGTGATGGCTGATCAGCACGCCCTTCGAGCGCCCCGTCGTGCCGGATGTGTACGAGATGGTCGATAACTGCCTGAAGTCCACCGCAACGCCGGGCGCGGTCTCCGCGCGGGACATTAGTTCGTCGAAGTGCAGCGCTTCGCGCCCAGGCCAGTCTGCGAGATGCGGCGTCATGCCCGCATCCACGACAATCGTGTGGTTCAGCTTCGGCAGCCGGTCCGCGATCGCGCCTAGCGTCCCGGCGTAGGCGGGCTCGGCGACGAGCGCAACGCAATCTGCATGATCGATCTGATACGCGAGGCCTTCGCCTTTCAGCGCGACGTTGATCGGCACGCAAACCGCACCAATTCTATTAAGCCCGAACCACGCGAACAGGAACTCGACGCGGTTCGAAAGCATCAGCGCGACATTGTCGCCAGGCTCGATGCCGAGCGCGCGAAAGCCATTCGCCGCGCGATTCGACGATGCGTTCAGCTCGTCGAACGTAACGGTCCGGTCGCGAAACCGGAACACTTCATGATGCGGATATCGCCGCGCCTTGTCCTCGATGATATGGCCGATCACGCGCTCGGTCTGCGCATATTCGTGCATCCTCCATTCGGCCCATCTCCGCGCAGCGCGTTCGAACTTGTCATCCCACTGACCCATCGTGTCGCTCACCCTGATTCATTCATAGGTTGCGCGACGGCGTCACGCAAGACTCCCATCCTCATTGACGCGCATCAGCCCTTCCTGCATCGCCGTACCGATCCGCCGCCCGTCCTGATACAACGCGCCCGCGCCAAGCCCGCGATTGTTTGTCGCGCACGGCCCGCTCATGTCGTAGTAGAACCACGCATCGGGGCGCACGGGCGCATGGAACCACATCGCGTGATCGAGGCTCGCCGAGCGAGCGCGGCGGTCCATCGTGCCGTGGCCGCGCGGACGCATCGCGGTGGTCATCAGGTCGAGATCGCAAGCATAGGCTAGCACGGCGTGACAGAGCAGAGGATCGTCGCCGCACGGCTCGCGCAACCGGCACCAAAGCCCGTTGGCGGGCGCCATTACGCCCGGATCGAGCCAAGGCCGCCACAGCTCGCTGCGCCTCTCGAAGAGCGTCATGATTGTCGATACGTGGGAGCGGCGTCGTTCCAGCAGATGTGATTCGCGCGCGTAAAACTCCGCTTCGGCGGGCATGTGTTCGGGCGATGGCACGTCCGGCATCCGTGCGAGACGCTCGTGATCGCCCTCTGCCGCCTGAAACGAGGCCGCGCCGATGAACACCACGTGCTCGTTCTGCGTGACGGTCACCCGGCGCGTGCTGAAGCTGCGGCCATCGCGCACCAGTTGCACGTCGAAGCGGATGCGCTTCGACACGTCTCCAGGGTGTACGAAATAACCCTGCATCGAATGCAGGCCGTGCGCCTCGCGCACGGTTCGCCCCATCGCCATGATCGACTGGGCGAGCATTTGTCCGCCGTAAATGCGCCGCACGCCATCGAAGAGCGAATCGCCCGCGAATATGTGACGACTTTCCTCGCGCACCCGAAGGACCGACAGCAGATCGCTCACCGTCAGCGCCATACGCCCTCCCGTCAGCCAGGAATCGCGACGACGAGGCCGTCCAGCTCCGGCGTGATCTCGATCTGGCAGCTCAGGCGGCTATTGCTGCGCGGCTCTCCGAGACCTTCGAGCATTTCGCGCTCGACATCGCACGCTTCGCCGACCACGCCCATCCACGCATCGTCGACATAGACTTCGCAGGTCGCGCAACTGCACGCGCCGCCGCATTCGGCGACGATGCCCGCGATCATGTTGTCGACGGCACCCTGCATCACGGAACTGCCGAGCGGCACGTCGACTTCCGTGGCCTCACCGCTTACCTGTACGTATTTGATGACTGGCATTGCACACCTCTCTGTCTAACTTGATCGGACTAGTGTTGCGCCGTTTCGAACAGCGACTTCAATGAAAACGCTTCGTCGGCCAAGCATGCCGGATTGAGTGGCACGGCTTCGGCGATCACGCGCTTGCTGAGCATAAAATCCTGCGCGCGATTGATGCAATCGACTGCGAGGAGCCGGTCTTCCTTCAGGTAGAAGGCGCTGAAACTGCGGCCTGTGTCGCGCGTCCCGCGCACAACGACCTGGTCGTAACCCGTGTTGAGGCCCGCAATCTGCAGCTTGATGTCGTATTGGTCGGACCAGAACCACGGTGTCGCACGATACGGCTTATCCTTGCCGCACAGCGCCGCGGCGGCTGCTTTCGCCTGTTCAGTCGCGTTGGGGACCGATTCAAGTCGGATGCGGCCGTAGTACGGCGACGGATGTAGCGTGCAGTCGCCCGCCGCGACGATGTCCGGGTCTGAGGTCCGCGCACACTCATCGACGACGATGCCGTTATCGACCTCGAGCCCGGCCGCTTGCGCCAGCTCGACGTTAGGCACCACGCCGACCCCGATCACGACCAGGCTCGCAGGGAGCGCCGTGCCGTCGTTCAGGACGATCCGCTTGACGTGCCCGTCGCCCTCGAAACGATCGACGGTGACACTCGTGCGGATATCGACGCCCTCTTCCCGATGCACGCGCTCGAAGAAGCCAGACACCTCCGGCGCCGTGACACGCGCGAGCACGCGCGGCGCCATTTCGAGCACGGTTACATGCATACCGAGACGCCTGAGCACAGCCGCCGTCTCCAGCCCGATGTAGCCGCCGCCGACAATTGCAGCGTACCCGCCCGGCTGCACGTGGCGGCGAATGCGATCGATGTCTGCGATGCCGCGCAGGTAATGTACGCCTTCGAGTCGCGCGCCGGGGAGCGCAACGGTCCGCACACGTGTACCGGTGCAGAGCGCGAGCTTGTCGTAGGCGAGCGATGCGCCATCGCGCAGCATCACTGACTTGCGTTCCCGATCGATCGCGACGACCCGCTCGCCCAGACAAAACTCGATGCCGAGTTTGCCGTAAGCGTCCTCGGCCCGGATCAGCAGATCGTTGCTGCTCTTTTCGCCCAGCAAATACGCCTTCGACAATGGCGGCCGATGATACGGCAAATGGGCCTCGTCGCCGACCACAATGATGCGCCCTTCCCACCCTTCTTGCCGAAGGCTCGGCGCAAGTTGCGCCGCCGCATGGCTCGCGCCGACGATGATGCAGGTCCTTTCCACGATGCCTCCTTGCTATTGCCGATCCCGTCTCATGCGACCACCACAGGCCATGCGCCGCCGTGCTGCTTTAGCACTTCCTCGTTGTGTTCGCCAAGCATCGGCGGCGAGCGGTCGATCCGCGTCGGCGTGGCGGAGAAGTTCAGCGGATTATTGATGATCTTGAATTCGCCGCCCTTCGGGTGCGGCAGCGTCTTCAACAAGTTGTCGACGACGTGCGGATCGCTGAAAACTTCGGGCCACGTGCGCACCGCGCCGTAGATCGCGCCCGCCGCAGACAGTCGCGCTTCCCACGCGTCGAGATCGCGGGTCGCGAAAATCGCGGCGAGCCGGTCGTTCACGGGTTCACGATTCGCAAGACGCGCAGCCTTCGTCGCGAAGCGCTCGTCGGTCTTGAGCTCCGGTGCATCGAGCGCGTCGCACAGCACCTGCCAGAACTTGTCGTTGATCGTGATGATCATGATGTCGCGGCCGTCGGACGTCGCGTACGTGTTGTTCGGCACGATGTCCCAGTGCTGGTTGCCCATGCGCAAGGGCGTCTTCGAAGTCAGATCGAAATACACATCGCGCGGCACCTGGCTGAATATGCTCGCGTCGAGCATTGACAGATCGACGCGTTGTCCTTCGCCTGTGCGCTCGCGCGCCTGCAACGCGGTGAGCATGCCGATCGCCGCTAGCAGCGCGGTAACAAGATCCGAGAAGGGAAATCCCGTCTTGAGCGGGCCGGATTCTTGCGTACCCGTGACCTGCATGACGCCCGAGATGGCCTGAATGATCATATCGAGCGCCGGGCGATTGCGGTCGGGGCCGTTGCGGTCGAAGCCCGAGATCGAGCAGTAGACGAGGCGCGGGTTCAGTTCGCGTAGCGCTTCATAGCCGATGCCGACGCGTTCCGTAAAGCCCGGCCGAAAATTTTCAACCAGCACGTCGGCCTCGGCGGCGAGCGCACGCGCGGCAGCCTGTCCTTCCTCCGTCTTCAGATCGAGCACGATGCCGCGCTTGTTGCGATTCACGCCAAGAAAGAACGCGCCGTCGCCGTTGAGCGTTGTCTCGCCAGAGCGGCGGAACGGATCGCCTTCCGGCTGCTCGACCTTGATCACGTCGGCGCCGCAATCGCCGAGCATCATCGTCGCGAACGGGCCGGTCATCATCTGGGTGAAATCGAGCACCTTCAGGCCCTGCAGCGCCGTCTTCATGCTTTGTCCTTTTCGGTGTAGAACGCTTCGCGCTCGTGGTTCGACGCACGCACGCCCTTGTCGCGGCGCTGCTTCATGAAGTTGTACTCGTCGGCTTCGTAACGCACGTTGGTGGCGAGTGTATGCAGAACGTGACCGTAGGAGAACTGGGCGTCGATGCCGAGCGCATTCATTGCCAGATTCGTCGCGGCCTTGCCCATTACGATGCCGTCGCGTGGCAAACGTACGATGCGCTCCGCCCATTCCTCGCCCGCTTCGACGAGCGACGCGCGTGGCACGACCTTGTTGACGAAACCGTTCGCGAGACAGGTTTGCGCGTCCCAGACCTCAGCCATCAGCAGTAGTTCGCGCGCCTTGCGCGGACCGAGCGTCATCATCTCCCAGGCGGCGAAATAGGCGGCGCCTGACAGCCCGAGCTTCTGCTCCGGATGTCCCATCTTCGCGGTGTCAGCCGCGATGACGAGATCCGACGCTTCGGCCAGGTACAAACCGCCGCCGAGGCAATAGCCCTTGACCAGCGACAGCGTTGGTTTGAGAAACTTGAAAATCCGCTCAAAGCGTTCGATATAGCGCTTGTCGTGCAACAGTCGCGCGCGCTGGCTCGGCTTGCGCGGACGACCGTTGTCGTCGTACGTGGTCTCTCCGTATTCGGTGCCGACTTCAGCCAGATCGTGGCCGGTCGTGAAGTCTTCGCCAGCGCCTTGCAGCACGACCACGCGCACGTCGTCGTCGGCTTCGGCCCGGTCGTAGCCGTCCATGAGTTGATCGAGCATGGCGCTCGTCATCGCGTTTTTCTTCTCCGGGCGGTTGATCGTGATGTAGGCCCGGCCGTCCTTCGCGATGTAGTCGATGCTGCCTGTCATGGGTATTCTCCTGTCCTGTGTGGTCTGCATCAGTTGTTCAGATTGATCGCGACCGCCTTGACCTCGGTGTAGAGCTCGATCGCCTCGAAGCCGCGTTCGCGGCCCCAGCCCGATTGCTTGTAGCCGCCGTAGGGCAGGGTCGCGTCGGGCGACGAGAGCGCGTTCACGTTGACGATGCCCGCCTGCATGCGGCGCGCCATCTTGTGCGCGCGGCCGATGTCCTTCGTCCAGATGCTGGCCGCGAGCCCGTACGTCGACGCATTCGCGGTCGCAGCAATGCGCTCGAGGTCGTCGTCGTCGAAGGACATCGCGCACAGCACCGGCCCGAAGATTTCCTCGTCATGCACCTTCATGCCGGGCTTGACGCCGGTCAGCACGGTGGGTTGCACGAAGTAGCCGCGTTCGCCCGACGAGCCGCCACCCGCGTAGAGCGTTGCGCCCTCTTCCTGTCCGCTGTGGATGTAGCCCGCGACGCGATCGAGCTGGCGCCGCGAGATGACGGGACCCATGTCCGTGCCAGCGTCGAGGCCGTGGCCCATCTTCATGCCGTTCGCGCGCTTGGCGATGAGCTCCAGCATCGGCTCGAACGCGCGTTCGTGGACGTAGAGTCGCGAACCCGCCGCGCAAATCTGCCCGGCATGAAAGAAGATCGACGAGCACACGCCCGCGGCCGCGGCTTCGAGGTTCGCGTCGGGAAAGACGATCACGGGAGACTTGCCGCCCAGTTCCAGTGAGACGCGCTTGAGGTTGCCGCTCGCTGCCTGCAAAATGCGCCGTCCCGTCTCGCCGGAGCCGGTGAACGCGACCTTGTCGATGCCCGGATGAGCGGCGATCGCGGAGCCGACAGGATTGCCGAAGCCAGTCACGATGTTCAGCACGCCTGGCGGAATCCCTGCTTCCAGCGCGAGTTCGCCGAGCCTGAGCGCCGTGAGAGGGGTCTGCTCCGACGGCTTCATAACGACCACGCAACCCGCTGCGAGGGCGGGCGCGATCTTCCACATCGCCATGTTGAGCGGAAAATTCCACGGAATGATCTGCCCAACCACGCCCACCGGTTCGCGCAGCGTGTATGCGTGCCATTCGCCCGGGAGCGACACGTTCGGTGTCTCGCCGCTCATCTTGGTGGTCCAGCCGGCCATGTAGCGCAGCATCTCGATGATGCCCACCACGTCACCGTTGCGGCAGAACGGCAGCGGCTTGCCGCTGTTGATGCATTCGAGCTGCGCGAGCTCGTCGCCGTGCGCTTCAATCAGATCGGCGAAGCGCAGCATCATGCGCGTGCGTTCCGATGGTGTGATCTTGCGCCACGGTCCTTCCAGCGCGCGACGTGCGGCTTCGACGGCGCGATCCACGTCGGTGGCGGTCGCTTCCGCGACCGTGGCGATCACTTCGCCCGTCGCGGGATCGAGGATGTCGGTGCGCTTGCCTCCATCGGATGCGATCATGCGGCCGTCGATCAGCAGTCCGTGTTCGCGCGAAAGGAAGTCGCGGGCCGCCTCACCCAGCGCCGGATGAAAACTCGTCGTCATGTCAGTGTCCTTCATGGTCAATGTCGTTGTCCCACGTCACTTGCCGAGCAGCTGCCGCGCGATGATCAGCCGATGAATCTCGTTGGTGCCTTCGAGAATCTGGTTCAGCTTCGCGTCGCGCATGAAGCGCTCGACGGGATATTCGGTCGAGTAGCCGTATGAGCCGTGCACCTGCACAGCTTCGAGCGCGGCTTCCATGGCGACGTCGGTGACATAGCACTTCGCCATCGACGAAAGCAGCGTGAGGCGGCTCGTGTCGCCCGCGTCGATTTCCTGCGTGCTCGTGTAGAGCAGCGTGCGCGCGGCCTCGATCTTCATCGCCATGTCGGCGAGCTTGAACTGGATCGCCTGAAAGTCGCCGATCCGCTTGCCGAACTGGCGGCGGTCCTTCGCGTATTGCACCGACTCGTCGAGCGCCGCCTGCGCGAGCCCGAGCGACGACGCCGCGACCGAAGGCCGGTTCAGGTCGAGAATCCGCATGCAGGCCTTGAATCCGTGGCCTTCCTCGCCGAGCAGGCAATCGGCATCGACGCGCATGTTCTCGAAGAACACCTGATAGGTCGGCGAGCCGTGGCGGCCCATCTTCACTTCCTTGCGGCCGACCTTGAGGCCCGGCGTCTTCGTATCGACGAGGAACACGCTGATGCCCTCGTGCCCGCGCCCTTCCGACGTACGCGCGAAAACGAGCATGAAGTGCGCTTGCGCGGCCCACGTTATCCAGCTCTTCTGTCCGTCGATCACATACGACGCGCCGTCGCGGCGGGCCGTGGTGCGGATCGCGGAGACGTCGGAACCGGCCTCCGGCTCCGTGATCGCGACCGACGAGATCGTGCGGCCCTTCGCGGCTTCCGGCAGATAGCGCGCCTTTTGTGCGTCGGTGCCGAAATGCAGCAACGGCAGGATGAGGCCGATCGAGTTGTTCGCACACAGCGTCGAGGCGGCCAGCGACACCTTGCCGATCTCCTCCTTCGCGATGCACACCGAGGTCAGATTGCCCCCCGGTCCGCCGTATTCCTCCGGTACCCACATCTGCAAGAGGCCGAGATCGCCGAACACTTCGACGAGCACATCCGGAAAATCACGCGTCTCCTCCATTTCCGCGACGAGCGGGCGCACCTGTTCGTCCGCGACCCTGCGCACCATGTCGCGCAGCATTTCCTGTTCTTCGCTGAACTTCACCTTGTTCTCCTCATATGCCTTGCATTACGGCAGCGTCACGTCGCGAAAGCCGAGCGCGCGCATCGCGGGCTCGTCGCTCACGCAAATCAGTTGCGCCTGTTCGGACAGGCTCTCGATCGTGAACGCGTGCCAGCAGGGAATGGCGATCACATCGCCGCGCGTGAGCTCGACGGCGCCCAGCGGCTCGACGGTGATCCGCACGTGTCCGCTCATGACCGTGTACAGGTTGTTGTCGATGCGCGGTCGCTGTTCCTCCCGAGCGCCACGCGCCAGGCCGATCGACTGCACGCCGATAGTCTTCAGGCAATCGGTGGCGAGTTCGAAAGTGCCGTGTTCGCGCGCGCCGCGCTCCAGGTCGGCGCGCTTGTGACGCATCGGCGAATCTGGTTCGTGCGACGTCACCGGTTCGTTGCGCCGCGGATGATCCTCGAAGAACATGCATTCGAGGTTCTGCACCAGCGGCACATCGAGAAAGTCGATCCAGAAAGCGGGCTCGTCGCCGAAGTTGCTGTGGCCGTGCCAGTGCCACGACGGTGTGAGCACTACATCGCCCGGCGCAACGTCGATCTGCACGCCGTTGACGATCGTGAAAGTGCGCTCACCCGCATCGAGAATCAGGCGCAGCGCGTTGGGCGAATGCCGGTGCGAACGCGCGGTCTCGCCGGGCAGCACAAGCTGATACGCGGCCACCAGATTGCGGCAGGTCGGGTAGATGTTGTCGGCAATCGGATCGACCATGATCAGATTGCGGCGCTCCGCCTGCTCGGGCGAGACGAAGGCGCACGCGGCATCGAGCGCGGCGCGGGCATCGGCATAGCGCCACACGGCGGGCACGAAACGCGGCCGTGGCGCCGGCCACATCTGCGGCACTTTTTTCGCCCAGCCCGGCGAGAGCGCGCGGGCCTGCAAGTCATCAAAGTAACCTTGAGGCGCGGCGGGCGCCTGTGTGACCGTGTGCGACATTGCTGTTCCCTGTTCGTTTGTCTGCATAAAAGCGGCGCGCGTTATACCGCCAGACCGGCTTTCGCCTCGTCCCACACGGCGTGCATGCCGAGTTCACCCTGACGCACGTCGAGCGTCATCGAGCCGACGCCGTCGATCACGATTTCCAGCACGTCGCCGTCCTCGACGGGACCGACGCCAGCCGGCGTGCCGCTCGCGATGATGTCGCCCGGTTCGAGCGTCATCACGGCCGAGGACATCGCGATCATCTCGGGAATGTCGACGATCAGATTGCGCGTCGAAGCCGACTGACGTTCCTCGCCGTTCACGAAGAGACGCATCTCGATGTTGTCGAAATCGGCGATTTCATCGGCGGTCGTGATCCACGGCCCGGTCGGGCAGAACGTGTCGAAGGACTTGCGCATCACACGCTCCTCCTTGCCGCGCACGACCATGTCGAGCAGACACGTGAAGCCGAACACATAGTCGCGCGCATCGGCCCGCGTCACGCCGCGCCCTCGCCTGCCGATCACAACGCCGAGCTCGCACTCGTGATGAATCTCGCGGCCTGCGAGCGGCGGCAGGACGATGTCGTCCGCGGGACCGCTCAGACTAGAGTTCGCCTTCAGGAAGAAGCCCTGGCCGCTCGCCTTGTAGGTCGAGATCACGCCGCTGCCGGAGCCATGCTTCATCTCGTCGATATGCGCGTGATAGTTCGCGGGAAACGCGATGATCTTGTTCGGCCACTGCACGGGCGCTTCGAGCCGAGCCTCGGCGAGCGGCCTGCTTTCGCGTCGTGTCACTGCATCGTGCAGCGCGGGGCTGCGCGCCTGCCAGTCGGCGATCAGGCGCACCATGCCGACGGGCGGCCATGTGCCCGGTTCTGCGCCCGCGAGATCGGTGATATCGATGACACGCTCGCCGTCCACGATGCCGATACGGCCTTGATCGAATGTGACGAGCTTCATCGCGTGGCCACCTCTTCGGTGACGACCGCCTCGGGCCTCACGGGATACACGCCGCGAATCACGTCGATCAACGCCTGCGCATCTTCGGGTGCCGCGTCGGCGCGCCATGCCACGTGCCCATCCGGACGCACGAGCACGAGTGCGCGCTCGTACACGGCACGTGCCGCGTCATCGCCGATATCGACGACCGTGAAAGGCACGCCCGCGCGTTGCGCCGCGTCGCGCAGCGTTTCCACATCGAGCGATGCGTCGAAGCGCAGCAGCACGAAGCTCTGGCCGAACAGGTCGAGCGTGGAGCGGCCGGGCGCGAGCCACACGTGTGGCGCGCGATGGCCCGGACGCGAAGTCTGCACATAGGTGCTGATCGTGTCCTCGGGCTCCGGCGTGCCATCGGGCACAACGATCGACGAGCCTTCGTACCGGAAGCCCAAATGAATACCGATCGTGTACCACTCGCGCTTCATCATCGCCGTGTAGGCATCGCCGAAAACACGGCGCGCCTCATCGCCCGCTTCGCCCGACTCGAACACGGCGGGGCTCAGATTCTTGCGTGGCGCGAGCATGAGCTTGAGATTGTTGGTCGCCTCGTTGACGTTGCGGATGGCAACCGGACGGCGTTCAAACTCGTAGGTATCGAGCAGATGTTCGCCGCCCCACCCCTCGACCATCGCCTGCAGCTTCCAGCCGAGGTCCACGGAGTCCTGGATGCCCATATTCATGCCGAAGCCCCCAGTGGGTGAAGTCAGGTGGGCGGCGTCGCCGGCGATCTTCACGCGTGCGGTGCCGTAGTTGTCCGCGACAAGCTGGCGGCGAATCCACGGCATCACCGACAAAATCCTGAAATTGAAGTCATCGCGGCCTACAGCGCGCCGGAAAGCCTTCGCCACATCCTCTTCTGAGAGCGTGCGCATCGTGCCGTCGCCGACGATTGAAAAGCGCCACTGGTCGCGTCCATTGATCGCGACCACCGTGCTCCATGTGCCTTCTGGTCCGATGAAGATGTAGCGATAGCCAGGCTTCTTGTCGTGCAGGGCTTCGAGCCCCTTGCATTCGATAATCGCGTTGGTTGTATAAGTCAGCGCGGGCGTACCGGTCATGCGGATCCCGAGGTTCTCCTTCACGCGGCTCGCGCCGCCGTCGCAACCGACGAGATATTGGCACTCGATCGTATCTTCCTTGCCCGATGCCAGGTCGCGCACGGTCACGGAAACGCCGTCGTCATGCTCTTCATGCGATACGTATTCGGTGCAATAGCGGAACTGCACCTTACCCGTCTTCTGCGCGAAGCGCGTCAGCACGGGGTCGAAGAAATTCTGCGGGCAGCGCTCGCGCTTTTGCGGGCTCTGCTCGGGGCGCGCCTCATCCCGCACGCTCGGAAACCGCTCGCGGCCGAATTCATAGCCGCCCGCCAGTTGCGACACCCAGGCGTAGTCCTGCGGATAGTCCCGGTTGTAGCCCGCGTTCTCGACATCTTCGACGATGCCCCAGCGGCGGCAGAATTCCATTGTGCGGATGCCGACCATGTCCATCTTGGGCTGGGACACGGTGCCGTCGCTGCGTTCGATGAGCACGCAAGGAATGCCTCGCCACCCGAGATCGCCTGCGAGGGAGAGGCCGATCGGCCCCGCTCCAATAATGACGACCGGGGCGTGCCCGCTCGCTTCGATTTGCGCCATAGCTGAATGCTCCATCATGCTCCACGTGTCGTTAGAACCTACGTCGCACCGCCTTGCTTTTCGACAGCGGCACCTCGATGTGAAGCCACTCTAGCAAGCACCCCCGTGCCTCGACCAATACTGTTTGCAGAGGAATTCAGAGGATTTCCCTCTGATATGCACCCAAGTTTCTTCCTCTCAATGGATCGGAAAAACGTATTGGTTTCTGGCCCATATGCGTGGCTATCCTGTGAAGCAGCCGATAGGCCGAGACGCTTCGGCAGCCGACAAAAGCCAACATCAGGAGACACGACACCATGCCCGCCATCCGCACCGAATAATCGCCTCGCGACGGCTCTTCAACGACGGCGGTCTGTCCGCAAGTCCGGACGCATGGCCGTCGATTCGCATCCGCGCCGCGCATTTTCCGTTTGCGGCGCCGCATTTCAAAGGTTCACCATGACCACCCCTGAACGTCCCTGGTATCGCTGGTATGTGCTGTTCATCCTGACGCTGATCTACGCCTTCGGTTACATCGACCGGCAGATCGTGACCATCCTCGCGCCCTATCTGAAGAAGGATCTGGGCGTGTCCGACGCGCAGCTCGGCCTGCTCTACGGCACATCTTTTGCGCTGTTCTATTGCGTGTTCGGCATTCCGCTCGCGCGTCTCGCCGACGGCTGGAGCCGCGTGCGCACGCTCGCGCTCGGTCTGTCGTTCTGGTCGCTGATGACGGCGCTGTCCGGGTTGTCGCGCAGCTTCGTGCAACTGGGCACGGCGCGCATCGGGGTGGGCATCGGCGAGGCAAGCGCCACGCCTGCCGCCGTCTCGCTGCTCGGCGACTACTTCGAGCGCGCGCGGCGCGGTACGGTGCTCGCGCTCTATTCCGTCGGCGTGTATGTCGGTGCGGGCGCATCGCTCGCGATTGGCGGATCGATCGTGTCGGCATGGGAACGCGCCTTCGGGCACGGCAATGCGCCGCTCGGACTGACGGGCTGGCAGGCGTCCTTCATCGGCGTGGGCGTGCCGGGCATGCTGTTCGCGCTGATCGTGATGCTGACGGTTCGCGAGCCGATGCGCGGCCGGCTCGACGCCGTGCCTGCCAGGAAGGACCCGCATCCGTTCGCGAGCGCCGTGCGGGATCTCGGCTCGATGATTCCGCCATGGAGCTGGCTGCGGCTTCAGGCGCTTGGCGCCCCGCGCCGCGAATACGCGCGCAACTTCGTCTATCTGCTCATCTCCGTCGCGCTCGTGATCGTGGCCACGTGGGGCACGAACCAAGTGCTTTCGGCAGGCCGCAAGGCCGTGATCGCGACGGTCGGCGGCTTCGATATCACGAGTAACCTCGTGCAATGGGTTGCCATCGCGGTTGCGTTTTACGTGTGCTCCAACTGGTATCAGGCCACGCGGCTCAGCGACGCGTACGCGCACCGCCTCATCACGGGATCGCGGACCTTCGCGGCCGTCACCGTCGCGGGCGCTTTCCTCGCGTTCGCGATGAATGCCGTCAACGCCTTCGTGTTCGTCTACGCGAGCCGCACGCTCGGCCTGACCGCGAGCGCCGGCCTGCATCTGGGCATTATCGCGATCATTGCGGGCGGATCGGGCATCAGCGTGAGCGGCTACCTGTGCGACTGGGCCAAGCGCAAGCACGCATTCGGCCGCCTTTATTTCGTCTGCGTGACCGCGACCGCGTTCAGCGCGGCGAGCATGGTGCAGTACCTGACGCAAAACGTCACGGTGTTCTATTGCGCCTATGCAGTCGCGACATTCTTCGTCCCGATGTGGTTCGGTCCACTTCAGGCGACCACGCAGGATCTCGTCATTCCGCGACTGCGCGGCACGGCGTTCGCCGCATTTTCGCTCGGGCCGAACATCTTCGGGCTGGGGCTCGGGCCGTACTTCGTCGGCATCGTCAGCGATGCATCTGGCGATCTGAGACTCGCGATTCTCATCGCGATCGGTGTGCTGCCCGTTTCGATCGGCGCGCTGCTGTTCGCGAGCCGCTCGCTGTTGCAGGGCGAAGCAGATGCCCATGCGGAGCTCGAGCGCTTCAATGCCGAAACGCGCGGTGACGGTTACGTGGAAGTCGGCGGTCCACAGTTGACGCACTGAGCCTCCGTACTCCGCTCGCTTTTCAGTTTCGCTATCCCGTCGATAAGGAATCAGGTAATGAGGTCATCAGCATGAAGGTATTGGTTACGGTCAAACGCGCCGTCGATCACAACGTGAAGGTGCGCGTCAAATCCGATCATAGCGGCGTCGAACTCGACAACGTGAAGATGTCGATCAATCCGTTCTGTGAAATCGCCGTCGAAGAGGCCGTTCGTCTGAAGGAAAAAGGTATCGCGACAGAAATCGTCGCGGTGTCAGTCGGCCCCGCCGCTGCACAGGAGCAATTGCGCACGGCGCTCGCGATCGGCGCGGACCGGGCGATTCTGGTCGAGACGACCGGGACGCCCGGCGCGCTCGCCGTCGCGAAGCTGTTGAAGGCGGTCGTCGAACGCGAAGCACCGCAGCTCGTCCTGCTCGGCAAGCAGGCGATCGACAGCGACAACAATCAGACGGGCCAGATGCTTGCCGCGCTCACGAACTGGCCGCAAGGCACGTTTGCCTCGAGCGTCGACGTCGACGTCGACGCGCAACGCGTGACAGTAACGCGCGAAGTGGACGGTGGCCTGCAGACGGTAACGCTGCGACTGCCCGCCGTCGTCACGGCCGACTTGCGTCTTAACGAGCCACGTTACACGACGCTACCCAGCATCATGAAGGCGAAGAAGAAGCCATTCGAGACGCTCGCGGCGAGCGCGCTCGGCGTTTCCGTCGGGACGACGCTCGAAACACTGCGTGTCGAGCCGCCCGCCGAACGCAAGGGCGGCGTAAAGGTGACGTCCGTCGCGCAACTCGTCGACAAGCTCAAGACCGAAGCAAAGGTGATCTGATGGCCATTCTCGTAATCGCAGAACATTCAAACGGCGCGCTCGGCGCGGCTACATTGAACACGGTCGCGGCCGCTCGGGAGATCGGCGGCGACATCACGCTGCTCGTGGCCGGGCACTTAGTGCAGGACTTGGCGGCGCAAGCCCGCTGCATCGCACATGTGAAAACCGTGCTCATCGCCGATCATTCTGAGTATGCGCATCAGTTGCCGGAAAACCTCGCACCGCTCGTCGTGTCGCTGGCAGTCGGCTTCAGCCACGTCCTGTGTGCGGCGAGCTCCCACGGAAAGAACCTGCTGCCGCGCATCGCCGCGTTGCTTGACTCGGACCCCGTTTCCGATATTGTCGCGGTCCTTTCCGCCGACACGTTCAAGCGCCCCATTCATGCGGGCAACGCGATCGCGACCGTACAGTCGGGCGCGGCGATCAAATGCGCAACCGTGCGCGCGACTGCCTTCACGCCCGTCGATGCAACCGGCGGAAGCGCCGACATCGTGCCCGTCACGGGCGCTGTGGATAGCGGCACCTCAGTCTTCGTTGGCGAGAAAATGGCGCGCTCGGATCGCCCGGACCTCAGCGCTGCGGACATCGTGGTGAGCGGCGGGCGCGGCATGCGCAGCGCGGAGCTGTTCGAACTGCTCTATCCGCTCGCGGACAAGTTAGGCGCCGCCGTAGGGGCGTCGCGTGCGGCCGTCGATGCGGGTTTCGCGCCGAACGATCTGCAGGTCGGGCAGACCGGAAAGATCGTTGCGCCGCAACTGTATGTCGCCATCGGCATCTCGGGCGCGATCCAGCATCTCGCCGGGATGAAAGACTCGAAGGTGATCGTCGCGATCAATAAGGATGCCGACGCGCCGATCTTCCAAGTAGCGGACTATGGCCTCGTCGGCGATCTGTTCGAGGCGCTGCCGCAACTGCAGGACGCGCTTTGACGCGCGTTTGTTCATCGTTCATTCAGGAGTTTTCGCATGACCTCGCTCACGCAGACATTGGCCGATTTCACGGTGCAGACGCGCTTCGAAGATCTTCCCGAGCCCGTCGTGCATGAAACGAAACGCCTGCTGCTCGATACGATCGGCTGCGCGCTCGGCGCTGTCGATACGCCAAGCGGAAAAATCGCGCTCGACTATGTCGACATGCTCGGTGGCGCGCCGCATGCGAGCGTCGTCGGCTCGGCACGGCGCAGCTCGGCGACGGCGGCGGCGTACGCCAACGCGCGACTCGCCAACGTGCTCGACGCCGACGACACTTTCCCCACGTCGACGCACTTCGGCAACGCCACCGTGTTCTCCGCGCTAGCGCTGGCCGAGCTCGACAGCCGCAGCGGCCGCGATCTGCTCGGCGCGATCGCCGTGGGCTTCGATGTCGGCGCACGGATCGGCAGCTGGATGGGCGCGCCGATGCAGATCGAAAACGGCAAGGTGATCGGCTGGAACGAGCTCGGCGGACCTGCCGCCACCATCACCTGGGCAGCTATCGGCACGTCGGTGCACATCGCGCGTCTGGACGGTAGGCAGGCCAATCACGCGTTCGGCATCGGCGGCAGCAATTCGCCGCAGCCTACGCTGCGCAAATGGGCGGAATCCGTCGAGCAGCCGATGTACAAATACGCCGATGCCGGTTGGTGCGCGGAAATCGGCGTATCGTCCGCGTTGCTTGCGCGACTCGGCAGCACGGGGTTCACGGACATACTCGACGGCGAAAATGCATTCTGGAAGTTCTACGGCTCGCCGGGCCACGACGATCGCGCGCTACTCGCCGGCCTCGGCGACGACTGGCAGATTCTCAATACGACCTACAAGCCCTGGCCGTGCTGCCGCTGGATCCACCACCCCCTGACCGCGTTCGCGCAACTGCTGGAACAGCACGCGCTGCGGCCCGATGAAATCACGCGTGTCGTAGTGCGGGCGAATCCGTTCTCGCTCACGTCCATCTTCCGTGAACAGCAGCCGAAGGATCTTCTCAGCGCCGAGTTCAGCCATGCGCACGCACTCGCCGCCCTCGCCCACGCGATTCCGCCGGGTCCACGCTGGTACGAATCGACAACAATGAATGACTCGCGCATCGCGGCGTTCCGCGAACGCGTGACGGTCACCGCCGAGCCCTCTTCTTCGAACATCGCAGAATGGATGACGGGCGGACAATGGCGCGGGGTGCCTGGCGGCGTCGATATTCATGCGCGCGGCACCGTCTTCAGCGCGACCGCCGATAACGCGACGGGCGACCCCTGGACCGACACGACGCGTTTCTCGGACGCGCAAGTCCGCAGCAAGTTCGGCGTGATGGCCGGGCTCGATGCGGCAGGCGGCGGCCCGGAGGAACTTCAGCGCGCGGTGCGCGAAGTGACGGACGTGGTCATGGCGCTCGACGAATTGCCGGTCGAACGGCTCACCGCGAGTCTCAGCGCCTTGTTCCTGTCAATGCGCACGCAGGTCACGCAAGCATGAGGGGCGGCGGGCGCGGCGTGATCAGGCCACCGCGCCCCCATCCACCGGCAAGGCGATGCCCGTGACGAAGCTCGCCGCATCGGAACACAGCCACGCGATGCATTCAGCGATCTCTTCGGGCTCGCCGATGCGTCCCATTGGATTCATCGTAGCTGCCAGCTCACCCAGGCGGTCACCGAGCTTTCGCTCGACGAAAGGGGTGCGCACGAGTCCCGGGCAGACGGCGTTGACGCGTATGCCGTGTCGCGCGTAATCGACGGCAGCCGATCGCGTCAGTCCGAGCACGCCATGCTTGCCGGCCGTATAGATCGCGTGGCGCGGCTTGCCCACCAGGCCCGTGCGCGACGACACGTTGACGATCGCACCACCGCTTTCCAGCATGGCCTGGATCTCGTGCTGCATCGAAAGAAATACGCCGCGCAGGTTGACCGACATGAGACGCGTCCAATGTTGGGGCGTGGCGTCGGTCAGATCGATCGGCGTCTCGGACAAGCCGGCATTGTTGACGGCGCAATCGATGCGGCCGTGTTCGCGCAAGGTGCGTGTGACCATCGCTTCGATGGAGTCCGGGCAGGTGACATCGGTCTCGATGAACAGGGCATCGCCGTGGTCGCGACGCAGACGTGAGCCGAGCGCATTCCCCTCCTCGCGGCACCGGTCCGCGATGACGACACGCGCCCCTTCGCGTGCCAGCAGTTCCGCCGTTGCACGGCCAATGCCCGAGGCGCCGCCGGTGATCAACGCGACTTTGCCAGCAAAGCGCGGTGTCTCGGGTGCGCTCACCATGTGACGGGCAAGGCTTCCAGCCGATAAACCTGAGACGTGCTGTTGAACGTCAGCGTCTCGACCGGCACCGCGAGCCGCAATCCAGGCAGACGCCTGAACAGCATGCTGAACACCGTCTGCAGCTCGAGGCGCGCAAGCGGTTGCCCTAGACACTGATGGATGCCGTAGGCGAAAGCTACATGCTCCTGCGGGTTGCGGTGGATATCGAACGTATCAGGGTTTGGAAATACATCGGGATCGCGATTGGCAGCGAAGATCAGCGGGTAGACGCCTTCACCGGCGCGAATCAGGTTTTCTCCGACAACCACATCCACCGTCGCCACGCGTGCCGAATTGAAGTGCGCAATCGTGTGAAAACGCAGCATCTCTTCGATGGCGCTTGCGAGCAACGAAGGATCGGCATCGAGTTCGGCGCGCTGCTCGGGGTGCATCAGCAACGATAGCGTGCCAAGACCGATCTGACTGCCCGTGGTGCCGTGCCCGGCTGAATACAACAGTGAGGCGATCCGCACCACTTCCTCACGTGTCACGTGTCCGGGACGAATCTGCTCGATGACCAGGCGGCTCAGCATGTCGCGCCCCTCGCCGGGATCGACCTCCTTCTGAGCGATGATCCGGTCCAGATGCGCTTCCATACTGCGCACCGCCTCCTGCACGGTTTCCGGCGACGCGGTGTGATCGTTACGCGTCGTACTCCATGTGCCCAGTTTCGCGTGATCCTCGTACGGCACGCCGAGCAGCGCGGAGATGACCATCGAAGGAAGCGGCTGCGAAAAATGCTCGACGAAATCAAGCGGCGGTCCATGCTGGAGCATCTTGTCGACTAGCTCGTCGATGAGCTCGCGGACCATCGGACGCAGGTCGCTCATGCGCTTCTGCATAAAGTCTTTCGTCAGCATCCGCCGGAAGCGCGCATGATCGGGGTCGTCCATGTTGATGAACGCCTGACGCGATCGTGCTTGCACGGCGCGTGCCGGCGAAACCGACGGATAGCCCGGACGAAACGGATCGACGCTGAAATGCGGGCTTCCGAGGATCGCGCGCACGTCCTCCCAGCGGGTCGCGATCCAGGCTGTCGAGCCGTCCCAAAGCCTGACCTTGCTGAGCGGCTGTTCCTCACGCAGCCGTGCGTATTCGAGCGGTGGGCTGAGCGGGCCGCCTGGCCGTTGAAACGGAAAGTCGCGTCCGACGTGGTCGTGATCCGTCACATCCCCATCCTTTCGCATGCGTCTAACTCCACGATATAAAACCGTTATTCCAAGCCGACGTTGCCCGCTGCCGAAACGCCAGACGTGCCGCGTCCCACCTCCGCTTTCGAACGCGATTGACTGACCTGGAAAGCAAGAAATGCCGATATGAGGAAGAAGGCCGACATCACATAAAGTCCGGTCCGGCTGGTTCCCGTCAGATCCTGCGAAATGCCGAGAATCCACGGCCCGACGAGTCCTGCTGTACTTGCGACTGAGTTGATAAAGGCAATTGCTATCGCCGCGCGCGCACCACTGAAGGACATCGCGGGAATGGTCCAGAACAGCGGCACCGCCGCCTGCACGCCAGCAGCACTGATACAAATGCCGATCAGGCCGACGACGGGCGAATCGACGCGCGCCGTGATCCACAGGCCGACCGCAGAGAGCAGCAAGACGATCAGCAAGTGCCATTTCCGGTCGCCGGTCTTGCGCGAAGTCCATGCCACGAGCGCGATGCCGGCGACAGCTGCCAACCATGGAATCGAGGAGATCAGGCCCGCATGGACGGGATCGACGTGAAAGCGCTCCTGCACGATCTTTGGCAGGAAGTATGTGACGGCCCAGAAGCCGATGATGATCGAGAACTCGAGCGCGATAAAGAGCCATGTCAGCGGGTTGCATACGACGGCCTTGAATTCGCTCAGGCTCGCTTTTGAATGTCCGTGATCCGAAACGGTTCTCAAGAGTAAATAGTCTTGCTCTTCCTGCGTCAGCCATTTTGCCTGCTTCGGTCCATCCGGCAGAATGAAAAGGACCAGGAAGCCCATCACTATGGCGGGAATCCCTTCCAGCGCGAAGGCCCAGCGCCAACCGGCGATGCCTGCTACGCCCTCCATCAGAAGAAGTCCGGCAGTCACGACAGAGCCGAGCGCGAGCGAAACGGGCACGCTTAGTTCGAGCGTCAAATAGGCCTGGCCGAGCAGATGTCGCGGATACCAAAAAGTTAGGTAAAACAGCACGCCGGGAAAGAACCCTGCTTCGGCGGCACCAAGAACAAAGCGCAGCGTGTACAGCATCGGCACGCTGTGCGTTGCCGCGAGCAGGCAAGTGACGATACCCCAGCTAATCATGATCCGCGCGATCCAGCGTCTCGCGCCGAAGCGCACGATCGCCATGTTCGATGGCACTTCGAACACGAGGTAGCCGAGAAAGAAGATACCTGCGGCGAAACCGAAAGCGGACGCCGTGAGATGCAGTTCTTTGGAGATGGGGGAAAATAGAACGCCGAGGTTGGCGCGATCGATATAGTTGATGAAGAAACACAAAATGAGGATCGGTACTATCCGCATCGTCACCTTCCGGAAAATCTTCCGTTCGATGGCGGCATGCATGTCGGACCGTTCGGGACCTTGCGCGACTGGGTTGAGTTGCATCGTCTCCTCACTAGTGAGAGTAATTGGGCACTTGTCGACCGTTCTTTCACCGCTTCTTCATGGCGGCATTGCAAGCGTCAGGCAGGAGTCGAAAGCGGGCCGCGCGGCGACAGTGTCGCGCCGGTCTCACGCCAATCGCGAAGACGACCGTGCACCCCGGGCCGCGAATACATTGCTCGTGGTCCGTGCGTTCGGATTGGCTCGCTGAGGGTCATGCGCGGCTCGGGCGTCATGCCGCGCGCATTTCGTTCTGTCTGGATACGTTGTCTGTCGTTAGCTTATGCGCGAGCGCATGAGGCGACCAATACGTTTTTCCGATCCATTGAGACGAAAAATCTAGCGACGGTCAAAAGGCTTTTGCCGCATGGAGTTGCGATGGCCGCGGCGTATGCGCCGGGCGCAACTTACTGCGCATTGATGGAGGGACGCGCCTTTTGCGGGGGATAGACCTGCCAGGAGCCATCGTCATGGCGAAAAAACAGCATCGACAGGTTGCGCGACGTGCGGCTGATCTCCACGCGCACGCAGCGATGCGAACCAGCTTCTTCACGCGCAAGGCGCACTACCCGGGCTGGAGCCGCAAGGTACGGCGCCAGCCATTTCTCGACGAGGCCATGCAACGTCATCGACCGATCGTTCATTTTGCGACTCCCGGACCGTAACGTTATTGGTCCAATGACCAAATATTAGTGGTCAACTGACCAACAAACAAGGAATTTGCGACTAGGCGTTTACCACTAAATCCCGTTAAAACTTCAGCTGGCAGGGTATAAAATCTAACGAAATTGGTCATAAGACCAACCTTTCTAGGTCAAACGCACTTCGGAACTCAGTCTGGCGACTACACGGGACGAAACCATGAAAGATTTGACGATCGCGCTATCGGACGTGGCGGGACCGGGTAAAAAGGGGGCGCCACGCGGACGACGCGAAACGCGCGTGCCGGAAATCCTCGAGGCGGCGATCAGCGTGTTCGCGGCCGCGGGAAACGACGGGTTCACGCAGCGGGGTGTCGCAGCGGCGGCGAACATCCGGCTCGCCACGCTTCAACACTACTTCGGCAGCCGCGATTCCCTGCTCAAGGCAACCATCGAGGAACTAGCACAACGCTATCTGAGGCGCTTTCATGAATTGGGAGAAGATGCCCGGCTCACGCCCGAAGCGCGCCTTCACGCCGTGCTCGATGAGACATTCAATACGCTCGTTAGCCCCGGCAATCTCATCAGTCCGTTCGCTCTCGAATGCTGGTGCCTCGCCGAACATCATCCGGAAGTAAGGGAACTGATGGAGGAAGTGAGCGAGAAATACCAGTCGCTCTTCAGTGGCCTGGTCGCCCAGATCAATCCCGATCTACCCGCGCAGGAGTGCCGCATAAGGGGTGCGCTGATCTACTCGCATTGGCAGGGCCTAATCGTTTTCCTGCGTCGCTCGGGGAGGAACGCTCCTGACCTGGCCGCGTTTCGCAAGGCGACAGGCGTCGTGTGGACTGCGCTCGGCAAGACGACTTCGTGAATCGCGATATCACTGGTGAGCAACGTTGAGTCAATCGAAAATTCAGGCAGTCTACATGCGTGGGGGCACCAGCAAAGGGGGCTTCTTCCGCGACGACTGGTTGCCCGTCGACGTCGCATCGCGCGACCGAATTCTGATGCGCGTGACCGGCAGCCCTGATCCGTACGGCCAGCAGATGGACGGCATGGGCGGCGCGACGTCGAGCACGAGCAAGGTCGTGATCGTCGGGGCATCGTCGCGCGGGGATTGCGACGTGGACTATCGCTTCGGGCAGGTCGCGATCGACAAAACCGGTGCTTGACTGGTCCGGCGACTGCGGCAACCTCACGTCCGCCGTCGGCCCGTTCGCCATTGCACAAGGCCTCGTCGATGCTCCACGCGATGGCATCGCCATCGTGCGGATTTGGCAGGCGAACATCAGCACAAAAATCGTCGCACATGTGCCGATGAGAAACGGCGAAGTCGTCGAGGAAGGCAATTTCGAACTGGACGGGGTGACATTTCCGGCTGCGGAGATCAAGATCGAATTCCTCGACCCCGGCGGCGATAGTGACGATGCCCGCGGCGCGATGTTCCCGACCGGCAACGCGATCGACGTGCTCGATGTGCCCGGCGTCGGGCCCATTGAAATGACGATGATCAACGCGGGCAATCCGGCCATTTTCATCGACGCGGCATCGCTCGGACTGCAAGGCAGCGAATTGCAGCACGACGTGAACGGCGACAGCGCCCTGCTCCAGAAAGTGGAGGCGATCCGCTCGCACGCGTCCGTGCGCATGGGGCTCACTGCGACCGCCGAGGAAGCGACGCAGTTGCGCCCGCACACGCCGAAACTCGCGTTCGTCTCGAAGCCCGCGAGCTATGTCGCATCGAGCGGCAAGCCGATCGACGCGGACACGCTCGACATCAACGCCCGCATCTTCTCGATCGGCAAGCTGCATCACGCGATGACCGGTACCGGCGCGGTGGCGATCGCCGTCGCGGCGGGTATTCCCGGTACCGTCGTCAACCGGCTCGTGCCGCGATCTAAGGCTTCGGTGCGCTTCGGGCATCCGTCGGGCAGTCTCGAAGTGGGCGCGGAAGCCCAGCAGAAGGACGGCGCATGGACGGTCACCAAAGCGAGTATGAGCCGCAGTGCGCGACGCCTAATGGAAGGGTTCGTACTGGTGGCGTCTTCGACGACCTCGCGTCGACCGAATCGCGATTGAGTTAGGAAAGGGTGACGAATTGCTGAGGGATTGTCTTTCGCTTCGGCGCTTCTTGTGGCCCCCCTCGAAGGCACAATTCGCGCGGAATGTTCTATCGTCGATCTTGCTCGATCAGTGACCGCACTTCGGGCCCACGGACTTCTCGCAGGACTCTGGGCGCTCTGCCGACATTCGCACTTTGGCGTCGGCAAACGTCAGCTTTCACTTCATGCAGACAGGTAACCGCGGCCCACTCCTGCTGCTGGCCGACTTTGAGCGCAACGACGACAGCGGCCGCTGCCCTCACCCATTGGGTTAGGCCCTTGGGACTGCTAGACTTAAGGTTCCCAAGGCCTCACGCGCCGCCGTCAGACATCCCGCATCGAAGATTGTATGGTTCTCAGCCGCTTAGCAAACGTCCCCATGACAGCCGAAGCTGGCGTCGCTCTCATGGTAGTCACGACTGCGACTTTCGCTGCAGGTGATTCCGTCGTCAAGATCATTGGCACAGCGGTCCCGTTGACAGCAATTCTTCTTGGACGCTACATCTTTCAGGCAATCGCCCTTGGCGCCTGGCAGGCCAGACACGGCATTAGTCGTTTCGGGCACATCGGCACGCTGCGGCTCCAGGTGTTGCGTGCGTTTCTCCTGCTTCTCAATTCAGCCTGCACATTTGCCGGATTGCGCCTGTTGGCATTACCGGTCGCCACGTCGCTGGCGATGATGGCACCACTCATTTCAACGCTGCTCGCGGCGACTCTGCTCAACGAAGAAGTGTCCAAGGCAAAGTGGTTCATGGTTACGCTTGGCTTCATTGGGATGCTGATCGTCGTCAGGCCCGGAAGCGGTCAGTTCAGTTGGGCAGTGGCATTTCCTATAGGGGCTGCCACAACTTTTGCGTGTTTTCAGGTTGTCTCAAGCAAGTTGTCGATGGCTGGCGACCCTGTTACAACCAATTTCTTCACAGCCCTGATAGCGAGCATCGCACTAGCGTCGCTTTTATGGGTCGATCAAGCTGCTCTTCTTCCCGCAATTCATGACGTAAGGGCGGGAGGCTGGCTATTGGTCATTTTGATGGCGTCGCTTGCCACTTCGGGTCATCTCCTTATGCTTCAGGCCTTGCGAAGAACGCCGCTTGCTGTGCTGACTCCGTTCGGCTATGCGCAGCTTGCCTTCGCCACGTTTTTTAGCTGGCTGCTGTTCGGTAAGATGAGCTTGCCCCCGAAAAACGAATCCCTTGCTGAGCAGGTAAACTCAAGCAAGGAGAAGAAGAACGATGACGAGCAAGGCAAAGCGAGCGCAGTACACGCTCGAGTTCAAGCTGGAAGCGGTGCGACTGGTCAAGGCCGGGCAAAGCATGGCGGCGGTGGCGGGGACACTGGGGGTGGTTGAACAGACGCTGTACAACTGGGTGAAGGCTGACCGGGAAGGCAAGTTGGCGGGAGCAGGCACGAAGCCTGTGAGCCCGGAGCAGATGGAACTGGCGCGGCTGCGTGCCGAAGTGGCTCGCCTGAAGATGGAGCGAGATATTTTAAAAAAAGCGGCCGCGTACTTCGCCAAGGAGTCGATGTGAAGTACGCGTTCATCGAGCGCAATCGACGCCAATGGCCGGTCTCTGTACTATGCGAAGTGCTGGAAGTTAGTCCCAGCGGATATCATCAGCATCGACAACGCACCGCGCAGGACAAACCGTACCGAAGTCGCGTGAGCGACGACGCGCTGGTCGCGCACATCAAGGCGATTCACGCGCAGGTCAGGGGCGAATATGGCTGGCCTCGAATGTGGAAGGAACTACTCACGCATGGCGTGCGCGTGGGCAAGGAGCGGGTTCGCAAGCTGATGGCCCGGCATGGCATTCGAGCCCGCCACAAGCGCAAATACATCGCGACGACGAACTCGAACCACGATTTGCCGGTGGCGCCCAATCTGCTTGCGCGCAACTTCACTGCAACTGCCCCGAATCAGGTCTGGACGAGCGATATCACCTATCTGGCGACAGCCGAGGGCTGGGTGTACCTCGCGGTTATCATTGACCTGTTCAGCCGACAGGTGGTGGGCTGGTCGATGCAGCCGCACATGAAGGCGGAACTGGTCACGGACGCATTGCGCATGGCGTGGTTCCGGCGCCGCCCGGAAGCTGGCGTAATTGTACATAGCGACAGGGGCGCCCAGTATTGCAGCGGCCTGTTTCAGGACACCTTGAAGGCCTATGGCATGCGCTCGTCGATGAGCCGACGCGGCGATTGTTGGGATAACGCGCCGACCGAAAGTCTGTGGGGTTCGCTGAAGGTAGCACGCATGCATGGCCGGCACTTCGCTACACGGCGTGCCGCAATGGATGAAGTAATTGATTGGCTGGGCTTTTACAATGCACGACGGTTGCACTCGACACTCGACTACGTCAGCCCCATGAATTTCGAGAAGAACTGGTTCGCGGCTCAGCAAGGCGAAGCCGCATAATTCCCTCAGCTATGGGATTCGTCAAACGGGGGCAAGGTCAAGATTCCAGACTTGTGGACTATCGTAGGGATGGCTGTAATCGCGATCAGTGGAATCGGCACAATGGTCGTGCATGCCTCACCTCGAGGCCAGTAGTCACCTTTCTTGCTTGTTGTTTTGCGGGATTTTGAACGGGATATGACTCCCAGGCCGCCGGCAATCCCCGCTGGATTGGCTGCACTACCCGCCAGCTGTCGTCGGGTTCGCTGCGGGCCGGCCGTTGTCGATCGGGAGTGTGAGTTTGCTGATCCGGCAAGCTGCCGCGTGGCCGCTCGATGCCTCCACAGTCGGCAATCCGCCGGATTACTGACATGAATCCCAGTGCGCACCAAATGTCAGCTTTGGCCGAATTGTGCACGTAGCCCCGTCTGTCAGCTTGCGGGTAGTAATGCAGCCGCTCCAACGGCATGTTTCCCTGCTCGCTGACCGGCAGGAGTTAAACGCGATCACGCGCACATAGCTTCGTAAGACAGGAATCTGGAGGGCCACAAATCAGAATGCCGGTCACGCGATCACGGCGACTGTTATCGAGGAGAACCCATGAATAGCTGACCAATGGCGGGAGGACAAAGCGGATCGTCCAGTCCTGGAAACCTACACCCAGCTTGTTTTGAGCCGCCGCGATTCTATAAGCGCCTGTTTGTGCTTATCGTCGTGACTGTTCTGCCTTACATGAAGGCCGCCCGGTACCGCCGAGAGCGGCGAAAGCCTCATCTTATGGGTGTCTTACACAGTCATCGAAGAACAGCGTAGCGACACGCTTTGGCTTCTGGAGGACGTGTCCGCCCCTGACAAGCCAGTTTGGACTAACGATGAGGGCACCACCGGATATACGTTGTTGGAGGCGTTCGTTCATTGTGCCCGCGACAAACTACTCGCCAGTTCGCTTGTGGCGAAACTGAAAGTGCTTGGCTTACGCGTCGGTTCCGACCGCGACAACTCGCTGGATTCCGATGCGCTTGATTGGTCTCCCGAGTGGCATGCCTTCGCTTCTGACCCGATACTTGCGACAAAGGAACTGGGCTGCGTGGCATCGTCGCCCAGGAAAATCGAAACGCTCTATCGCATGCGGGAAGTCGGTCCCGCTCATGCCGGAGGGACCGACGAACCCCGACCTGGCTACGCGCTATTCGGCTATCCATTGTGGATAGCTGCAGTTTGAAATCCGAAGCGGCTTTCGCACTCTGTGCCTCTGGAGGGCGACTGTTCGAACGAGTGTGACGCCCGCCCACCGACAGACGTGTACCTGCAGCACTAACGGAGTGCGCCACGTTCGCCAGGATCCAGCGCCAATCCGTCCATCTCTCTCTACTCCGTCGAGAATGACCTATCCTGAGTGCAGCCTAGTCTTTGCTCCAGCCGAAGGGAGCGTTGAATTACTGTACCGTCGATTCGCGAGAACCGTAACAATGCGTCGGAAGTATTGAGCGACGTTAGCAGGCAAGGAGAGCGATTATGGCGCATATATCCGGCTTTCTGTATATCACGAGCGGTCGCCTTTTTCTGGACAACGTCGACTTTGGCGATACTCACGCAAGCAACGACTTTGGGCTTGTTGCGTCACCTCGCCCTGTTGGACGATCGAGCGAACCGTACCATCGGGTCTATGCCGGTGCAGCCGATGGCACGATCTATAAGTTCGGCCCTCCTGTTATTACCGAACTGGTGCCCGGGGTCCCTCTATCGGATCCTGCGATATTTAGCGTTGGCGAGGCGATGACGGGCGAGTTGGCACACGCGGATGGCGTTCTGTACGTCGGCACAGGCACAGACTGGACACCACCCGGACAGGGATCGATGTTCGCACTTGACGACGACACCGGCGCCGTCAAGTGGGTGAGGCAAATGGGCGGTAGCGTGCAGTTTCGAGCATCGCTTGCCTTCCAACTGGGCCAACCGTATCGCTTGATTGTCGGAACGATCGACGCACCATCTCTTCAGGCCTTGGACCCGCAAACGGGTGCGCTGATTTGGAGCCTAGACGAATATCCTCTCACCGGACATACGGTAATTGGTGAGACCGTCTACTACGCCGACTTGAATACCAACAGTTTGCGCGCCAGGTCTGTCGTCGACGGTTCGCTAGTTTGGGAGAGCGTCAACGTCGCCCATGACAATTTCAATCGCCCGTTCGTCGCCGGCAATGTTGTTTATGCCACAGGTTTCGACAGCAACGTCTACGCCTTTGATGCGACAGGGGGAGAGATTTTGTGGAAGGTCTCGTCCCCAATCGTTTTTCCTGGCGTCCCCCTACTTCACAACCCAAGTTACGAACCAAAAGTGGTCGTTTTCGCCGCTGGACAAGGCAGCACGGGAGACGTCTTTATGGTGGGGCTCGATGCGAAAACGGGCGCTCATGTCTGGACTTCGGGCTCGCTCAACACTGGATCAGGCGAGACGGTCACGGATCCGATTGCATATGGCTGGGGGGGCGTGGTCGTCGGAACACAAGACGGCCGACTGATTTTTGTTGACCCAGAGACGGGCGCGCTCAATGAGACTCAGTTGTCGCCATCGGGGATACTCAACAGCCCTAGGTTCGCGTGGTTTTGACGAACCGCGTCAGCCCGCCCAAGGTTCTCGCCCTGCCGGTTTTTGCTCGTTGCCGAAGGTCGCCCAGTCCTCAAGGCGGTCGCTATCTCGCTGAGGGCGCGCTCATGGCGTTGTACCAGTTCGAGAATGAACGAACGGATGATCTACAAGCTGTAGTCGCCCCTTCATGCGGCGCCGGGATCCCAGAATCAGGCAAACGATAAACGGCGATGGCCATGAACGAAGGGGCAAAGTGCTAAGGAAGTTCTGCACAACTCGTTTTCGGAGCACTGATCTTTTGCCACTTTGGTCGTATCTGCCGTAAGAGTCTGCTGGCAGGTTGGGCGTCCGGCTTTCCAAGCATGACGACCTCTGTTTGCCGAGACTCGCGGCCTTAATCCCCGAGCGTTTCAAGCTTTGCGTAAAGCCTTGCGTGCCATCCACAGGTTGCCCAGCGCAAACAGTGTCGTGATCTGCGCGGTGTTCTTCATCAACCCTCGGTACCGGGTCTTCGTATAGCCAAACTGCTGCTTGAGCACGCGGAACGGATGTTCAACCTTGGCGCGGATGCCGGCCTTCAGGCGATCAATCTGGTCGAATATCGCGTCCAGACGATCGTTCAGGTCCAGTTGTCTACGCCTGCCTGGTCGCATCGCGACATGCCAGCGAACCGGGTTCTCCTGGCAGCGCTTTTCGATACCTCGGTAGCCGGCGTCGGCGGACACATCCGTTTCTCGGCCGTGCAACAACGCTTCGGCCGCATTGATGTCATGAACGTTGGCCGCTGTGCCGATCACGGTATGGACTAGGCCCGACTCTTGGTCCACGCCAATGTGCGCTTTCATCCCAAAGTGGTGAGTAGGCTCGGGGAGTCCCACCCCGAGCCTCTCGCAGAACCGTACGTGACACTCTCGCGTCATACGGCTCCCGTTATCCAACCTTTGGTCCGGCGACACGCCAATGATGGAACAACGTTGGGCTGGCGACCTGCATCTTGCGCACGCACTCCACACTACGTCGATGGCGACCGTGAAGAGCCTTGTACTTTCGCCGCGCCCAACGTTCAAGCGCACGATCGATGTGCTGAAAGAAACGAAGCACGGCCGTCTGGTAAAACGCACCATAGTAGTTCCACCACCCTTGTATCACTGGGATGTATAGCATCGCCAGGTCGGCAATCGGGACATGGGTCTGTCTATTCAGCCGCCACCTTCGCACAGTCTGCCGCATCCGCTTCAAGGCGCATCAACAGAGGTCAGCAAAGCGGCCTGGACCCGCCGCACACTGCCGGTTCGGCGAGCGTCGGCTTTGGCCGACCTGCTGCCTCTGGGGCGCCGTCACGAAACGACCGGTTCATCTTGTTACCTGCGCTTAAACCCCCCACGTCGCACCGGCGGCGATGCGGTCGACAAGACTCGTTGAGCGATAGGGCTAACTTGTCCAACCGAAGGTAACCAGCCGCCTGAGCGTCTCGACGATGAGTTCGAGACGCCCCGTGAGAAACGGCAATCCACGATCGGCAGTCTGAGCGGCGCGCGAAGCCGCATCGGGCGGTAAGACCTCTATTCGTGCTCGTGGAAGTCCCAGGGATTCATCCGGTCGACAGACACCGGTGCATCGGGTCGGGGCACGACGCCTTTCAGGGCCTGAATTGAGCCGTCCGGTGCGGAAGGCGGATCGACCCGTAGCCACGGTCCCAGCGTATCGCGTACGCACTGCTGGCAAAGATCAAGGCTCATATGGGCGCCATCGCCGAAAACCGAGCCAAAGCCACCACGCCAGTCGAGCGACACCTTTTCGTACCACTCCCACTGGTCATCAACAGGTGTCATGCGCCGGCCGCAGCGGTCGCATGTGCAAGCCGCGACCTCCCGCACCGTCCTGTCCTGGTATTCACGCATGACCTATCCCTTTCCCCAGTCCGACGTTTCCCAGTCCGGCGGCACGAGACCAAGCTGCTTCGCAGTGTCGACCGGCAGGCGCAACAGCACCGTGCCCGGCCCGCGCTCCATGTTCCCGAGCATCGTGACTTCAGCGGCAACACCGTCGAGCTCGAGATACACAACGTCCTCCGCCTCAAGAATCTCGGTGTAGAGATCCCAGCCGGGCTGATCTCCCTCTCTCGACTGATACCTGATGTGGTTCCTGGTACTCATGAATCCCCACTCCTCTTGGGAGCGTTGAGCCGATGCCTTAATTGTCGGCGGCCAATCACTGCAGATACTGGATGCGGTCAGCAGCGTCACAGACTGCCCCGCGTCATTTTCGCATGGGGCTCTGGCATCAGCGCTGACCGTTGAGAAAGTCGAACCAGTCATGCGCGTAGGCGCAGCCGTGATCGGGAATGCCCGAACCGGCGAGCTTCCGGTCAAAGAATGTTCGGGTCGGCTCGGGGATTTCCTCCAGACGCACGTACCGGAAGCCTGCTTCGTTGGTGTGAACTGGCACCTCCGGTTTCGCCGGTCGGGCGGGCAACGCTTCAGTGTCCTGGTTCAGTGCAGCAGCAATCCCGCGGGCCACGAGGTCCCACACGCTCCCCGCAAATCGTGGATAACTGCGCACAACGGCGCGCTCGCCGACCTCACCGAGCATCGCATCCGCCAGGGTGACCCGGTAGTCCGCGAGTGCCCCAAACGGCCCGTCGCTCACCCGCGCGATATCCGCCGTCGCGATGACGCGCTTTCCCTTTTCCTGTCCGCCGGGCAGCAATTCAACAGTGATTCGAAGCATCCGCCTCTCCTTTTGGTAACCGTCTCATCCGGCGCCGCTGTCCCGCGGACTGACATCGAGAGACCTGATACATGCGTCGCGATCGGCGCAATACCAGGCGGCCACTCCACCCCGTGCATCCGGAAAGACAGCGGAAGGCTCCCTCGGAACTTCCGGTACATTTCAAGTGGAAGCCCGTGCTGTTCCACGTAAGCGTTGGAGCTTTCGATCGCTTCCGCGTTCTCCTTCAGCCATTCCGCCGCGCGCTTTTCGGCCGCGACCCTGCCAACTGCAGCTTCCGCCACGTGCGATATGTCGAGGCCACGTTCCTGCACTTCAGGCAGGACACCCTGGACCAGCGGAGCCTTCGCCGATTGCGTCGTGATGCTGGCGCAGCTCACCGACCTACTGAGATCAGCGCCGGTGGTCCGCCGGGACAATATCTCGTCGGCGAATGCCGCAGCGCGCGCCATCGACAGCGACGGCCCCAGCAGCTCACGCACGCGGTCATCGACGGCTGCACTCGCTGACGAAAAGCCCCCCGCCCCAATGATGGAGTCCAGCACCGGGATCTCGAACGCGAACTGCGCCGACCGCGCGATCAGGCGTGCACGGCTTTGTGTACATCCGCGCGCGCCATTCCGTACGAGACGGCGACGTCGACCAGGGGCCAGTGGCGGTGCGCGCCAATGCCATAGCGGTGACCAAGCAGGTCGGCATTCCGGCTGGCTGCCTTGTCCAGCGGCTGTTCCGGCCCGACCAGGTTGCGGCCGCGCGTGGCCAGACAGGCCGCAACGCCATGGATCGCGGCTTCGAGCGTTTGAGCCTCGTTGAGCACGCGCCACCGGCCATCGCAAACCGGGGATGCGACGCCGGAGGCGCGAGCAATTCCCCTGGCGCAAGCAGGAGTGCACGCTCCCAGGCGCGAAGGCGCTGCGCGGTGAGCACCTTGGGAAACGTCGCCTGCTCCCACTGCGACAGCGTGGGATGGCTCACTGCACAAGCTCGCGCCACCTCCGCAACGGTCAAGCCCAGTTCCTCGCCCAGCCGCCGTGCGTGCGGGCCGAGCTCCTGGCACCGGGCCCGGGGAATCCGCGCCTGCAGGAGATCCCGCCCACTTTCGTGGGGCGCCGCATTTGCCGCGTCGAACCCCAGGTCCGGGAACGGCAGCATCCCATGGCGGAGCAACCATCCTTGCGGCACCTGCAGGGCGGCTTCCAGGGCGTTCACCGTCGCTGTCGCAAGGGTGCCAGGCAGCCTTCCCCTCTCCCAGTGCACGTAGGTCGATCTGGCCACGCCCACCTTGCGTGCGAGTTCGGGCTGCGTCATCCCCGACGCTTCCCGGCGTTCACGCAGGCGCTGCGCAATCTGAGCCGCGTCGGTTCGCGGAACCCACTCGCGCTCCCCGGTCATCCTGATCTCCTGCCGTAGTCCCTGCAATGTTCGCAGATACGAGGCATGTGTCCGGCTGCATGCACATGGCCCTCCCGCGGCCACATCACATCCGCCGCCTTCCGCCGGCAAAGGCGTACGCATTGGCCCGCGCGTCATGCAGCGCGTGATGTTCGCCGCCCTGCTGGACGAAATAGGCGGCGCGCCGCTCCCGGTCGCGACGGTCCGCGATATTCTCGATCCGCCAGCCGCGCGGTAGCGGGCCACCCAGCAGAAACCGGAACAGGTTCAGGTCCGTCCCGTAGTCGTAACAGAGCAACGGCGCCCCATCGCCCGGGATGTCCGCGAGCCAGGCGCGCAATGCCTCGCGCAGTGCTGCGAACGGCATTGCGCGCCCCTCGAACTCGCCGAGTTGCGGCAGCACCACGGTGCGGACAAAGTCGCTGCACAGTGTCCGGTCTAAATCGGTACGCTCGCCATAGAACTCGTTCCCGTTCTCGCCGACGACCGCGAGACTGATCAGCTGGCAACGCTGGAAATCGGTGAACTCGGTGTCGATGAAGTAGCGGTTGTCCCAGCTGGGGGCATCCCCGGTCGGGATGGGATACACCAGCGCGCCGTGATAGCGGGTATCGGTCATGGCCGCGCGCGCATCCTCGCGTGACCGGGACGCACCGGCCCATCGCCGTGGCCGGTCCATTCGACATTCAGCATCTGTTTGCTCCTGCTTAGATTGAACCGGCCTAGACAGCCCCGCACGGTGTGATCCGCGCCAATGACCGTCGCCCCCGCGTTGGGGTGCTTCATTGACTGTCCTCGTCATCCTGGCCTGGCTCTCCGGCGTTGCTGTGAGCCCGCGCCGGCTCCGTACCCGGCGGACGCACGCGGCGCAGCGGACCGGCGAGTACGCTCACGTGCTCCGGAAACGGGATCGTCGCGGTTCTGGAGGCGCGGGTGGCGTCGTCGCAGGTCGCGAGCGCGAAGCGCCGCAGCCGCGCGCGCAACTGCCCGGTTTCGTCGGGCAGCAGCGCCGGCCGTTTGCTGCGTCGACTCATGTCATTTTCCTGGGGGATGCCCCTTTGGAGGCGGCGAGTACACGCTGGCCGCGATAAGGCGGATTATCACGGCCAGCTTGCGTCCGGCCTGCACATTGCGGCTAGCTGCATCTGCAATTTTGTGAGGACTGCCAGCGCACTCATGCCAAGCACTGGATCAGTCTGCACCAGATGGTCGCGGCACACCGCTGTCCATTTCCTGAATGGCCATGCCCGATCTCGTGTGCCGATGCGCGTCCACTGCCAGCCCCGCTCAGCAGTTGGCCTGGGCCCCCTGCGCTTTCGCGCGCCAAACTCGCCTGCCGCGCGCCGGGCGCGTCGCGACGGCATATGGGACTGAGAATTTGCGTCCCGCTGCCGTGGTGAATTGCGTCACCGAAAACAGCTTCCTGTCCTGCTCACTGAATTCCGTCGCCCCGATGCGGATCTCGCTGAGCGGTTCGAGATACCACTCCTCAGCCGGCCGTGAGAGCCGCGTGCTCACCAGCGCGGCCCCACGTACTGTGGCTTCTCCGTCAACGAACTGGTCCAGTGAACCTGCACCGGCCGTCAGATCCATCCAGATCACGCTCGGCATCTCCCGAGCCCCTGTACTCGCCACGCGTAGGACCAACAGGTCACCCGGAGTCCACTGCTCCGCTACCGCACACACATCTGCCCCAGCCACTGCCGATTGAAGCGGAAGGACGTTCTCAGCCTGAATCAAAAACATATGCAAAAGATCCGGAAGACCAACAGCAATTGGAGAAATGGGTCGTAAATGCCGTGGCCAAATGGTCATCATACCGCGACCATCGTAGGATGCAAAGGGTATCGGTCAAACTGGACGATTCGGGACATCTGGCGGCCATCGGCGCGACAGTGCGCGCGCGCCGTCAGGAATTCGGGGTCTCCCAGGAAGCGCTTGCCCACGCAACTGGAATCGATCGAAGTCATATGGGGCGAATCGAGCGCGGGGAGCGCAATCTGTCGATCCTTAACCTCATCCGGATTGCTGATGCGCTGGACATTTCGCCATCTAGGCTTCTCAAGGCGGCTGGTCTTTGACGCGGGGGCCAGAGACAAACACGCCGTGCGACGGCGGTGTGCAAGCCGGGTCCCACGCTACCTCACGCAGACGTGGAGAGCTTCCATGTGGCGGAGCTAGGCCAGCACAACCAATTGCCGGTGCGCTGACACTCGCGGATATATCGCCTTGCCTGATTGCGCTGGTACAGGTCATGACATCCCAAGCCCCGATCGCCGTGTTCGCTACTCTCAAGCGAACTCCTCATTTCGAAAAATTTACTTAGGATTACGACATAAAAGTCGCTAAAAACAATTATGTAAAATACGCGAGATTCTGAGTGTATTTTCCTAAAAGCTGCCTATGATGTTTTGATATTTTCCTCGCTGGACGGCTCTCTCAGCGTGATTCTCGGATTCAGCCGCTTCTCCGTGGAGATCGTGCAGCAGTACGGACTCGACCCGCTAGGCTATCACTTGGAAACCGGAACCAAGGAGGCGTACTACGGCCGTTTCGAGGCAGCCGTCGCAGAGGGCGCTTGGATCGTAGTGCCGCTTTGGAAGCCGCAGTTTCTCCACTATCGCTACCGGATCCGCGAGCTAGCGGAACCCCGAGGTCTATTGCGCGGCAGTGACCGGGCGACCCTCATCGCGCATGAGGACTGCGTTGCGCGCATCTCGCCAACGCTAGTCGAGACACTGACCAAGCTAAATCTCGCCAACGATGTGGTGAGTGAACTCGATTTTCTTATCTGCCGCGAAGGCAAATCTCCGCTCGAAGCCGCGGACATCTGGCTGGATCGCGTATGACGACGTCTTTCTTTAAACTTCTCTAAAGTATTCCATGACTGCCAAGATCATCGTTGCCACTATTGCCGCGGCGCCCGAGCATGCCGCTACCGTTATGCAGGCACTTGAAGAAGCGGTACGCGCCGTGCGGGAAGAGCCCGGCTGCGAACAGTACGATCTTCATCGCGATACGAACGACCCCAACCGCTTCGTCATGATCGAGCGCTGGAGCGATGCCGGCGCGCTTGCACAACACGCAAATGCACCCGCGTTCAGAAAACTCGCGAGCACGCTGGAGGGCCGCGCGACGCTCGAAGTCTCGCATCTCGTCAGGATTGCATGAAGGGAAAATCGCACATGACACGGGACGCACACCGGCCACATTCGTTATGGCAGCGGGATTACCAATGATTTCTTTGAAGATGAATTCACTGCCTGATGCTTTTTGTATTGTGCGATCTATCTGATGATTCCGGTAAAGCGACGCCACTGTGCGGCGCCTTTGACTAACTTCTCATAGCTGACTTATCGAGAATGAAAGCCGTTGGACGAATGCTGGAAGATGATGGCCGGCCAACTTTCAATGCAACCTCAAGAGGAAAATGACCATGCCGTACGTCACTACGAAGGACAACGTCGAAATTTTCTACAAGGACTGGGGCCCCAAGGATGCGCAGCCCATCGTCTTCCATCACGGCTGGCCTTTGTCTTCGGACGACTGGGACGCTCAAATGCTCTTCTTCGTCCAGAAAAGCTACCGCGTTGTTGCGCATGACCGGCGCGGCCACGGACGGTCGTCGCAGGTCTCCGAAGGGCACGACATGGACCATTACGCCGCGGACGCGTTTGCCGTGGCCGAAGCGCTCGACCTTCGCAATGCGGTGCATATTGGTCACTCAACCGGCGGTGGCGAGGTGGCACGTTACGTAGCGAAGCATGGTGAACCCGCAGGGCGTGTCGCGAAGGCCGTTCTAGTGAGCGCGGTCCCTCCGCTCATGCTCAAGACCGAAGCGAATCCCGAAGGCTTGCCCATCGAAGTTTTCGACGGCTTCCGCAAGGCCCTCGCCGACAATCGCGCTCAATTCTTCCTCGACGTTCCGGCGGGTCCTTTTTATGGGTTCAACCGTGCCGGCGCAACGGTGCACCAAGGCGTGATCCAGAACTGGTGGCGGCAAGGGATGATGGGTGGCGCAAAAGCGCACTACGAAGGCATCAAGGCATTTTCGGAGACGGACCAAACCGAAGACCTGAAGGCCATCACCGTCCCGACGCTCGTTCTGCATGGCGAAGACGATCAGATCGTACCCATCGGCGATGCGGCGCTTAAGTCCATCAAGTTGCTCAAGAACGGCACGCTCAAGACCTACCCCGGCTTCTCGCACGGCATGCTGACAATCAACGCGGATACCCTTAACGCAGATTTGCTGGCGTTCGTGCAATCCTAAAAATAAGCCCGCTCTGGCGGGCTTATTTGTATTTCCCGGCAGCGCGTCGAACGATGCAGATCCGCCGCTCGACGCCGCCGCACTTAGCAATTCGGATGCCTTTTTTTGTCCCTGACTTCTAAAGTTGTCAATACAACTACCGTCTTCCCGAATAGGCCTTGTGAACAATTTGATTCGGTCTGCTTCGCCGCTCACACCAGCTTTAAATTTGCTCAATAGGCTCAGACGCTTCATTGCTACGAGCGTCCCTCCTCAACGCCTGGGGCGCCACACCGTATCCTCGGACAAATACTTCACGCAGATGGCGCCTGTCGCGAAATCCTGTTTCACGGGCGATGACTTCCAGGGAATGTCGGCCCTGCTCTACCATATGTTTCGCCGCTTCAAGGCGAAGTCGCTCGATAGCCTTAGCGGGAGACTCCCCTGTTTCCGAAAGGAAAATACGGCCGAACTGCCGTGTACTGAGATGTGCTGCCTTTGCCAGGTCGTCAACACGCAGGGGCTTCGACAGGTTTACGCGCGCATATTCGAGCGCCATTTGAATCCTGTCCGATTTTGGTGCGAGCGCAAGCATTTGTGAATGCTGCGACTGGCCACCTGATCTCCGATGATGCATGACGAGCGCTCGGGCGACCGAGTTTGCGAACTCCGGGCCGCGGTCCTTTTCCACCATACCGAGAGCAAGATCCATCGCGGCAGTTAGTCCAGCCGAAGTCCATATCGCGCCATCGACGATAAAGATCCGGTCCGCCTCAACGCGAGCGTCGGGGCAGCGCGCCTGCAGCGCCTTTGCGAACGCCCAATGTGTCGTCACGCGCCGCCCGTCAAGCAGACCGGCTTCGCCAAGCACAAATGCACCGGTACAAAGGCCCGCGGTGCGGCGCGAGCGCACCGAAGCTTCATTCAAAAACCGGAGTTCTTCCGGAGCGGTGGAGCGGCCAGTGGGGTCCACCACACCGCTGACCATCCACGTGTCAGCCACGGTCGTCGAGTCTGCCTTTTGAGTTATGACGGACACTCCTAGCGAGGCTCGGGTCTCCCCACCGGCGAGAGAGTAATTCGTGACGCTATAAAGCCGCTCGCGTGCCACCACATTGGCGATTTCGAAAACAGTTTGTGTCCCGATCGCCATGACCTGGAAGCCGTCCGTCAAAAAATAGCCGATTCGATGCATCGCTCTCACCGCGCGTCATGTCCGAAAACCTGATTATAAATGTCGTTTGAGAAACACGTGAATCACGTGGATCATAGACACCTGACGTGAAACGCTGCACGCCGGGACGGATACAAAAATGACCTTATTGCAGGGAACGGCCGTTGTGAGCGGCGCACTATCAGTTATTGGTCTGGCGTATGCCGAATTTCTCGCGACGAGTGGTCATGACCTCATCCTTGTCGATCAAGACCGCGCGAGTCTTAACGCCCTTGCGCGAGCTCTGACCACGCGCACACGTCGCGCCGTCGAAGTCGTTGCGGTAGATCGCGGGACTACCGTCGATCTCGCCGAGATCACGGAGAAGATAGACCGAGATGCCAGCATAGTCCTTGTTGTCAGCATTTCGGAGGAAGGCGTACATGAAGCGCTTTCTCCGACGCAGGCCAACGCCCTGATCAAGGCCGTGGGCCTGGAGTGTGAGGTGTCGTGCGCTGCAATCAGAAAATTTTCGTCGCATGGTGCTAACGCGAGCATCTCCCGCGTGAGCGTTGTCCTTACCGCTGCCGGCCGTGTCAATAACGGGCCCGGTCCGGTGTAGCGTTTGTGAACGCGCGTGAATGAACAGGTGAATTTGATGACCAAAACTCTTGCCAACGATTCCCCTTCGAGCCACTCTGCGACTCAGTTTGCCGATTTACCGGGCCGTAGACTCGCCTATCGACGCTTTGGCAGCGGCAGGCCCATCGTGCTCTGCGTGCGCTTCCGGGGCACGATGGACTCCTGGGATCCCTTGTTCCTCGATAGCCTCGTGGCACAGGGATTCGAGGTCACCGTCTTCGACTACAGCGGTCTCGGGCAATCCACGGGCGAGCGAACCTATCATCCTGCTTCGCTCGCGCGTGACGCGATTGAGCTGATTACTGCACTTGGAATCAGGCGCGTGATCATCGCTGGATGGTCGGTCGGCGGAATGGCGGCGCAGATCGTCCTGGCGCAAGCCCCACAGCTCGTGAGCCACGCCGTGCTCATCGCGACCACGCCGCCCGGCCCACTGTCCAGGACAGGCGAACCTTTGTTCTATACGCTCGCCAAGCGCGAAAACGACTTCGAGGACTTCGTCAGCCTCTTCTTCGAGCCGACTTCGCCAGCCAGCCGGACGGCCGCCGAAGCATCGTCGATGCGGCTCGCGGCTCGGCAATCCGATGTTAGCCCTCAGGTACCCTGGCAGTGGGCGGCAGAACAACTAGGCGAGGGCCCGAAAAACCCGGCCTTCCCGGCGGATGCCGTACTCCAGGCGTTGAAAACCACTTCGATTCCCGTCTTGCACCTCGGCGGTGACCACGACATCGTTTTTCCGGTCGAAAACTGGTACGCCCTCAACGGCCAACTGCCGACACTGCAACTGATCACATTTCCACGCTCGGGGCACGGACCTCATCTTCAGTTCCCACACGCTGCGGCAATGCACATCGCCGCATTTGTGGAATAACTCGCGGCGCTCGCGCGCCCGTTAGGCGGCGCGACGACCTCCAGGCTTTCGAAGGCGCTACCTCAGGCGATGGTTTCGAATCAGATTCATCTGGATAACTAATGACAGACCTAATCGAGAAAGCAATAGACGCCGCTGGCGGACTTGAGCGGTTCCACAGCTTTCGTAGCGTCTCCGCCCTCCTACACCACACCGGTGCACTTTGGAGACTCAAACGGTGCGAAGGCGTGTTGACCCACTCGCGTGTCACCGTAGACCTGCATGAACAACGTGTGTCGCATGGACCGTTCGCGCCCTCGTCGGACCATTCGATCTACACGCCGTCACGCGTAGAGATCCGACGGCAGGACAATTCCCTCGCGGAATCACTGGTCGAGCCGCGTTCGTCATTCGCAGGCTATGAGATGGAAACACCCTGGTCCAATGCGCAACTGGCCTACTTCGCCGGTTACACCATGTGGACTTATCTGACCTCGCCGTTCCTTCTGCATTATCCCGGCGTCGAAGCGACGGAGATCGAGCCCTGGATCGTCGATGGTCTTCCTTGGCGACGCCTTCACGTCGAGTTTGCTCCCCACATCGCCACGCACAGTGCAGTGCAGACCTTCTATTTCGACGCGGACGGTCTCCTTCGCCGGCACGACTATGAAGTCGACATCCAGGGGCGCAATGCGGCGGCGCGCTATCTGAGCGACTACGTGACCGTGCAGGGCATACGCATGCCGACGCGCTTTCGCATCTACCCCCGCACGCCCGACAACGTGGCGCTGCCCGAGCCGCTAATCGTGGGCGTGGATCTTTCCGATTTCCGCTTCGAGTGAGAACACCCTATGACCCAACCAGCAACTTATCGCGCCGCGCTGGCCACTGGCCCCGGCAAACTTGAGATCGTCGAGCGTCGGGTTCCGCAACCGCACTACGGACAGGTTCGCATTCGCGTCGAGGCGTGCGGCGTCTGCCACTCCGATAGCGCCACCGTGGAGAAAGCCAAGGCGGGGAGCGCCGCGGCGCGGGTGCCCGGACACGAGGTCGTGGGACGCATCGAGGCGCTTGGTGAGGGCGTGCAAGGGTGGTCACTCGGCCAACGCGTAGGCGTGGGGTTTCTCGCGGGTGAGGACGGAAGCTGCCCCTCATGCCGCAACGGAGATCACGTCAATTGCGAGAACCCGGTCATCACCGGCATGACAGTCGACGGTGGCTACGCCGAGATTATGCTCGCGGAAGCACGCGGCCTCGTTCGTGTGCCGGAGGAACTGGATGCTGCGCAAGCTGCCCCGCTGCTGTGCGCAGGACTCACGACCTTCAACGCGCTGCGTAACGCGGGGGCTCGCCCCGGCGACGTGGTGGCGATCCACGGCCTTGGCGGCCTCGGCCATCTGGCCGTGCAGTTTGCGAACAATATGGGCTTCCACACTGTCGCCATTGCACGTGGTGCCGACAAGGCTTCTCTCGCGCGCGAACTCGGTGCCCATCGCTACATCGATGCCAAGACCGAAAACGTGGCGGAGGTCCTTCGCAGTCTAGGCGGAGCGAAGGTCGTGCTTGCCACCGCGCCCACGGGCCCGGGCATGTCGGAGACCGTACCCGGCCTGTCGCCTCGCGGCAAGCTGGTCGTCGTGGCGATCGCCAGCGAACCCATTACGGTAAATGCGATTGACCTCGTGTTCGGCGGCCGCGCAGTCGTGGGCGCGCTGACCGGCACCGTCGCAGACAACGAACAAACGCTCGCGTTCGCGCAACTGCGCAACATTCGCCCGCTGATCGAGACCTTCCCGCTGGATCAAGCCCAAGCGGCATACGACCACATGATGCGCGGGAATGCACGCTTCCGCGCAGTCCTTGTAATGAACCCCCAACATTCCGGAGCCAATGCATGAATTCCCTCGCGAACACGATCATCGAGGCCCATGGCGGACTCGCGCAGTGGCGCAAGTTTGGCCAGATCCGCGCGGATCTCGCGCAAGGCGGCGCGCTATGGTCTTTGAAAGGTCAAGCCGGCGTGCTCGACCAGACCACGGTTACCGTAGCGACTGACCGTCAATGGGCCTCTCATGCCCCCTTTGGCACGCTCGCAGAGCGCAGCGAATTTACCGGCAATCGCATCTCGCTTCAGGATACGTCCGGGCGTGTTATCGAAACACGCGACCATCCACGCACTTCCTTCGATGGGCACACGCTCGAGACACCCTGGGACGCGTTGCAGCTCGCGTTTTTTGCCGGATGCGCCATGTGGACTTATTTGAATACGCCGTTCGTGCTTGCATGGCCCGGTGTGGAATGCGAAGACGCCGGCGAATGGAACGAGCAGAACGAGGTCTGGCGTAAAGTCCTTGTGCGTTACCCCGACTCACTCGAAGTCTTCAGCAAGGTCCAGGCGATTTACGTGGGTCCAGACCACCTGGTTCGACGACTTGATTACGACGTGGAGATCGCGGGTAACACACCCGGCGCGCACTATGTCAGCGACTACACCACAGTTTCTGGCATCCGCATTCCAACGAAGCGTCGCATTTTCCCCCGGCAGCCCGACGGCGCCTCGCTTCCCGAACCGCTCGTCGTCTCGATCGACCTGAGCAACATTTCCCTGGTCTGACCATCACCATGACCGGGCGCATCGCGCGCCCAGAAGGAAAATAGCCATGAGCGCCACACATGCATCAGACGTGGAAACCCGCTTTGTCGACGTATCCGGCATCCGGTATGCAATGCGCCGGTTCGGCAATCGCAACGGCGGACTACCCCTGCTTTGCTTGCAGCACTTCACCGGCACGCTTGACAACTGGGACCCGGCGATCGTCGATGCGCTCGCCGAAGACCGTGAGGTCATCCTCTTCGAGAACGCCGGCGTGGGCCGTTCAACCGGAGCGGTTCCCGCAACCATTGCCGAGATGGCGGCTCACGCCATACGCTTCATGGACGCGCTCGAGTTGCCCAAAGTCCACATCCTCGGTTTCTCGCTGGGTGGCTTTCTCGCCCAGGAAATCGCCATCGCCGTGCCGGATCGCGTGGCAAGCATCATCCTCTCGGGCAGCGCGCCCGAAGGCGGAAAAGGCGCGGGCATGGACCGGCCCGAACTGGTCGCGATCTACACCGACAGCGCCATGCCGATGAACGAGAAACTCAAGCGTCTGTTCTTTCCCGATACGCCGCAAGGCCACGCTGCCGCGGCTGCGTTTATCAACCGTCTCGACGCTCGCCAAAGCGATCGCGATCTGCCACCAGGTCCTGAAGTGGCAGGGACGCAATTGCAGGCCATGATTGCCTGGGCGAACTGGCAAGGCGACTTGCGCCAGAAGCTTGCGAAGATCAACCATCCGGTGCTCGTCACCAACGGCGACAACGACGCGATGATCCCCACGCAAAACAGCATCGTGCTGGCGGAAGCTCTGCCAAACGCAACGCTGATCCTCTATCCGAACGCTGGCCATGGCGCTTTGTTCCAGTACGCGCAGACCTACGTCGCGCACGTACGCGAGTTTCTGCGCGGTCAATAAGATTCACCCGCCGAGAATCGCACTCACATTCCTGGGGATCTGTTCATGAAAGCAATCGTTTATGCTCAGGCGGGGCTGCCTATCGATGACGCGCGAGCACTGTATGAGGTCGAGGTGCCGAGACCTGAGCCCGGTCCGCGCGATCTGCTCGTTAAAATCGAAGCGATTTCGGTCAATCCCGTCGACAGCAAATTGCGCCTTGGCGTGCAGCCTGGCGGTCCGCGCATCCTCGGTTGGGATGCCGTCGGAACGGTCGAAGCCATTGGCGCCGAGGTATCGACGTTCAAGCCGGGCGACGCGGTCTGGTATGCGGGGGACATGACGCGTCCCGGCAGCTACGCCGAATACAGCACCGTCGACGAGCGCATAGCCGGCCATCGGCCAGTTACGCTTCCCGTCGCCCAGGCGGCCGCACTGCCGCTCACCGCTATCACGGCGTGGGAACTGCTGTTCGAGCGTCTCAAGATCGCAGAAGGCGGTGCGAGCGGCGAGAGCCTGCTTGTCATAGGCGCGAGCGGTGGTGTTGGATCGATCCTCGTGCAGTTGGCGAGGAAGCTGACAGATCTGACCGTGTGCGGCACCGCCTCACGCCCGACCACGCAAGCGTGGGTACGCGAACTCGGCGCCCATCACGTCATTGATCACGGCAAACCGTTGCGCCCGCAATTGCTCGAGTTGGGTATCGAACAGGTCGACCACGTCATCAGTTTGTCGCACACAGATCTCTACTACGAGCAAATCGTCGATTTGCTGAAACCGCAAGGCCAGCTCGCACTCATCGACGACCCATCCGCGCTCGATGCAATGCCGCTCAAGCGCAAGTCGATTTCTCTCCACTGGGAATTCATGTTCACGCGCTCGATGTTTCGTACGATCGACATGGGGAAGCAGCAGCAGTTGCTAAATCGCGTGGCCGCCCTGATCGACCAAGGTGTGCTCAGGACAACGCTAGGCGAACATGCTGGCACTATCAACGCCGACAACTTGAGAAAAGCTCACGCGTTACTGGAGACAAATAAGGCGGTGGGGAAGATTGTGCTGGAAGGCTTCTGAGCAAATCCCAACGTATGCAAACGGCGTCACGCGCGCGTGACGCCGCTCCGACAAACTTCCCCTTTAATGGCAGAAATTTGCGATGCAAACCCCGCTCGATCCCGACGAACTCCCCGGTACGCGGCGCACATCGTCGGTACGCAAAACTGGCGCAGATTCGGGGCGCCGCGAACAAATATATCCCGAGCTTCCCGACGAGGATCTAACCCGAATTGCACGCTTCGGCGAGATGCGCCACTGGCAAGACGGATCGTCCATCTTCAAAATCGGTGATCCCGGCTTCGGACTGTATGTCGTGCTCGCTGGGGAGATACGGGTCACCCGCCGCGACGCACTTGGTCGCTCCGCTGTGATCAACGAGCAGGGGGCGGGACAATTTGTCGGGGAAGTCGGGCAGATTTCCGGGGAACGGTGCCTCGTAGATGGATTTGCCGTTGGCGACGTCAGAGCGATTCATATTCGACCAGAGCAACTGCGCGCGTTATTGATCGCTGAAGCACAACTAGGTGAGCGCATCATGCGCGCACTGATTCTCAGACGCGTCGGCCTCATCGAGGGAGGAAGTGGCATTGTCCTCGTGACGGACTCCCAAACCACCAGATTAAATGCACTGCAGGCATTTCTCTCGCGCAACAATATCCCTCATACTGTGGTCAACGCAGAGGCGGATGCCGAAATCGCCCAGTACCTGAAGAAATGGTCGCCAGATGTATCGGACTACCCAGTTGTGCTTAGTCCCGATGGTTCTGTCCTTCTCGCGCCCACAGAAACACAACTGGCCGAAGCGTTAGGATGGTTGCCAGTCTTCGATTCCGATGAGGTTCTCGACGTCGCAGTGGTCGGCGCCGGTCCCGCCGGCTTGGCGACGGCGGTCTACGCGGCCTCTGAAGGCCTTCGAGTCGCGGTCCTGGATCGCCAGGCACCTGGCGGCCAGGCCGGTGCGAGTGCGCGAATCGAGAACTTCTTTGGCTTTCCCACAGGGATATCCGGCCACGCACTGACCGCTCGCGCGTTCGTGCAAGCACAAAAATTCGGAGCCCGTACCGCAATTCCGGTGCAGGCACACGCCCTGGATTGTGGATCGACTCCCTTCCGGCTGCAGCTTGGCAACCAGACGGCTATCCGTGCGCGTACTGTGGTAATCGCATCAGGCGCGGCGTACCGTAGACCTGATATCGAAGGGCTTGCGCGTTTCGAAGGGCGAGGTGCGTATTACTGGGCGTCGCCAGTAGAAGCAAAAATGTGCGCCGGGAAAGACGTCTTTCTCGTCGGAGCGGGCAATTCGGCTGGGCAGGCCGCGGTCTATCTGGCATCCCACGCACGGCGAGTTAGCATGATAGTGAGGGGCCCCAGCCTGAAAGCCAGCATGTCTCAGTACCTGGTTGAGCGCATTGCGTCACTGGAGAATATCGAAGTTCAGTACAACAGCGAAATAACCGCGCTTCACGGTTCGAGTAACCTCGAATCTGTGGAAATTGTCCAGACGTTACAGCGTCGTACGTACGCGACGGAGCACCTTTTTCTTTTTATCGGCGCTGTTCCCAATACGTCCTGGCTGACCGGATGCGGAGTGGCAGTTGATTCAAGCGGCTTTGTGCTTACTGGCACTGCGGCGTCGGCGCACGCAGCGGAGCATGAGACGAGCGTCAGCGGCGTTTTCTGCGCGGGAGACGTACGCCAAGGCTCCGCAAAACGCGTTGCTGCAGCAGTGGGCGACGGCGCCTCAGTGGTTGCCCAGATACATCAATACCTTGCGCAACTGAAGCCAACACAACCGGCGACGAGCGACTAATCGCCGACTTCAGGTCCGAACATCGGTCACTCGCGTTCTGAACAAGGTGGCCGATGACAATAAACCCGGCGACCCACAGCTAAGAAGCTAGATCCGGAGGCGGACTTGCGACAAGCGCTTCCGCCGCCGGATGAGCTTTGGAAGATATCGCTCAGTCGAGCGTGGCAAAGAGCAGATTCAGGCCCTCGGCAAGCAATGGGTGGGCAATGATCGCGTCGCGCACCGCTGTGTGCGGCACGCTGCCGAGCATCGCCATTTGCACGACAGACGTGACCTCGCCGGCGCCCGAGCCGACCATCGAAAACCCAAGAATCTGCCCCGAATCGGGCGCTACAAGTGCTTTCATAAAGCCGCGTGTTGTGCCATTGGTGCGCGCTCGCGGAACCGCTGCCATGGGCAGCCTGGCGACGCGAACCGGGATATCGAGCGACTTGGCGTCCGTTTCGTTTATGCCTATGCGCCCAGGTTCCGGATCCGTGAACAGCGCGTAGGGCACGATGCGCGATGCTGTGCTGGCTCGACGCCCTTCGATACCCGCTTTCAGCACGCGGAAGTCATCGAACGAAGCGTGCGTGAACATCGGTGTTCCCGCCACTTCTCCGATTGCCCACGTGTTCTCTGCAGATGTCGCGAGCGTGTCGTCGACCTTGATATAGCCGCGCTCGTTACGCTCCACGCCTGCAAGGTCGAGCCCTATATCGTCGGTTTGCGGGCGCCGGCCGGTTGCGACCAGAAGGTGTGTGCCCCCGATTAAGCGTCCGTCGTTGAGCTTCACCGTGACCTTGGCGCCAGACTTGCCTTCGACATGAACGACACGCGAAGCAAGGTTGAGGGCAATGCCATCTTCCACGAAGGCGCGCTGGATTTCGAGGCTTATGTCCTCATCCTCCCGCATCGCGACGCGAGGCAAATCGTGTATGAGTGTGACCTGGCTGCCGAGCCGCCGGAATGCCTGAGCCATTTCGAGCCCGATATATCCACCGCCAAGCACGATGAGATTCTCGGGGAGGACGTCGAGACTCAGCGCCTCTACGTGTGTCATTGGACTCGCGTCACGCAGACCTGGTATATTTGGAATCGCGGCCACCGTGCCCGTATTGATATATACATTGTCGCCCGAGAACAGTTGTTCGTTTCCGTCGTCCATTCGCACGAGAATTCGCCGCGGCGCGACGAAACTGCCGCTCCCAATCACGAGTTCGAGCCCGGACTGCTGAAGCGCGCGCCGATTGATCTCCACCATGCCAGTCACAACCCCGTTGACATTCGCATGAACGCTAGCCATGTCTGCCCGTAGATCAGGCTCGCTCGACGCGACGCGCCTTACGTGCATGTTTCGGGCATTCTGGATCAAGGTTTTGCTGGGAATGCACGCCACGTTGATGCATGATCCGCCTATCATGCCGCGCTCGATGACCGCTACGCGCCTGCCCTTCCGCGCCAAATCCATGGCAAGGGACTTGCCTCCTTTTCCGCCTCCGAGGAACAAATAGTCGAAGTGCCTGATATCCGCCATGTGAATCTCCTCAATGAGTCGCGCGAGCCCTGAACATCAGATCAGGCGAACGCGCGATGTAACATAAGTCGTGCGCGAGCTGTTACAAATCCAACTCTATCGCTTTGCGCACCCCAGCCCCATAGACGGGGTCGATCCGCTCGAAGTGCGCAAGCATTCGGTCGATGATGTCCCGCGGAACGCCGCTTATCGCGCGCGCGATGTTGCCAAAGAGCCGCTCACGCTGCGCTTCATCGAACAGCCGGAACAGCGCGCCCGGCTGGCTGTAGTAATCGTCGTCTTCGCGGTGATCGTAGTGATCGACCGCTCCGGCCGCGAGCGGCGGCTCACCGGCTTGCGGATGCTGCGCGAAGTCGCCGACACGGCTCGGTTCGTAGTTCACGTTGCCGCCCAGGTTGCCGTCGGAGCGCATCGCGCCGTCGCGATGGAACGAGTGGAACGGGCAGCGCGGCGCGTTCACCGGAATCTGGTGATGGTTCACACCGAGGCGATAGCGCTGCGTGTCGCCATACGAGAACAAACGCCCCTGCAACAAGCGATCCGGCGAGAAACCGATGCCCGGCACCACGTTCGCCGGCGTGAAAGCGGCCTGCTCGACATCGGCGAAATAGTTCTCCGGATTCCGGTTAAGCTCGACCGTGCCCACGTCGATCAGCGGATAGTCCTTGTGCGGCCAGATCTTCGTGATGTCGAACGGGTTGTACGGCACCTCTGCGGCATCGGCCTCGGGCATCACCTGAATGCGGAAATGCCACTTCGGGAAATTGCCCTTCTCGATCTCGTTGAAGAGATCGCGCTGCGCCGATTCGCGGTCCTGGGCAATCACTTGCGCGGCTTCGGCATCGCTGTAGTTCTCCACGCCCTGCGCAGACTTGAAGTGGAACTTCACGTAGAAACGCTCGTTGTTCGCGTTGATGAACGAGAACGTGTGCGAGCCGAAACCGTGCTGCTGGCGATAGTTCTTCGGAATGCCGCGATCGCTCATGAGGATCGTCACCTGATGCAGCGACTCCGGATGACGCGACCAGAAGTCCCACGCCGCCACGTTGTTGCGCAGGTTGGTGCGCGGATCACGTTTTTGCGTGTGGATGAAGTCGGGGAACTTGAGCGGATCGCGAATGAAGAACACCGGCGTGTTGTTGCCGACGACATCCCAGTTGCCCTCTTCCGTGTAGAACTTGATCGAGAAGCCGCGCACGTCGCGCTCGGCGTCCGCCGCGCCGCGTTCGCCGGCCACCGTCGAAAAGCGGATGAAGAGCGGCGTTTCCTTGCCGACATCGCTGAACACCTTGGCTTTCGTGTAGCGCGAGATGTCGTGCGTGACCTTGAGCGTGCCGAACGCGCCCGAGCCCTTGGCGTGGACGCGGCGCTCGGGTATCACTTCGCGGTCGAAGTGCGCGAGCTTTTCGAGCAGCCACACGTCCTGCAGCATGACAGGACCGCGTGGGCCGGCGGTCAGCGAATTCTGGTTATCGACTACCGGCGCACCGGCACCAGTGGTAAGCACCTTGTCGTTCATTTGCGTCAATTTCGTTGGTAAAGCGAATGGAATTGAACCGGTGAGCGTGAATCATCCGGTTAATTTGGCAAAATCGAGCGGCTTCCCCAAGCCGAAATCGACCACGTGCTTGAGCGCTTTCGGATCAGTGAGCAAATCAAAATGTCCGACACCTGGCAGCGCCAGCCAGACGGCGGATTGCCAAAGGGTGGCAACCGCCTTGGCTTGCTCAATGGGAACGATTTGATCGTTGGTCCCATGCACCAGGAGCGCTGGTAGAGACAAGTGGGGCGCTTGTCGCTCCATACTGATTTCGTCTGGATGAGTTCCCGTCATGGCGGACAACAGTTCGAGCCACTGTGGCAGCTCGGACGGCGGTAGCCCGGCCTCCGACGCAAAACGCCTCGCGAAGTGTCCATAGTTCGTCGGCGATGCCAGAATGGCGACCCGGTCCGCCCGGAGTCTTTTCGCAAGCGCATGCACGACACTAGCGCCACCGTATGAGTGTCCGACCGTATATGCAAACGGGCCAACGAGCGATTGAACCGCAGCAAGCGTGGCAGCGGCAAGCGGTATGCTCAGATGGGTGCCGCTCGAATATCCGTGCCCCGGCAAATCCGGCATCCAGACTTCGAATCCCTCGTCGGCGAGCGCGCCTGACAATGTGGAAAGCTCCGCAGCCTGGCTTTGCCACCCGTGGACAAGCAGCGCCCGCCGGCCTTTGCCCCGACGGTGAACGCGAATCTCGACTTGTCGACCATCCGGCCAATTGTGGGGTGCCGCGACCGAAAGCGTGACCGTGTCCACGTCAGGAGAAATCGTTCGCGGTTCCCTGCGCTTTACTGCCATGAAACGCCGCGCGAATTCCTCCAGCAGCGCGCGCAGCGCAGTGTCCCTGCCAAAATTGTCGTGACTCACGCGCTCGCTCCGTAGATGAAAGGCTCTGCTGAAGTCACACTGACGTCAAATAGCGGGCCGCCGGCAAATTGCTGGACAGGTGAGGGCCCATCGCGCTTCGCGCTGCTTCCAGTTGATCCCACAAATTGGCGTCATGCAGTGACGGAATCGTCACGCGTTCGCCAAGGTCAAAGCCCTTCAAGGCGGCATCCACCATATCGGACGCCGACATGACGATCTCTTTTGGCAGGTTATTGAGGGGGAGCCCCCCGATTTCCCAGAATTCCGTGGCCGTCGCGCCCGGCAATACGGCCTGCACGCGCACCCCCTTGTCCGCCAGTTCGTGATGCAACGACTGGCTCAGCGCAAGCACGAACGCCTTGCTACCTCCATACACACCGTTTAGCAGTTCAGGCGTGATTGCGGCGATAGAGGCAATATTGATAATCGCGCCGGCGCCACGTGACACGAAGCCCGGAACCGCGGCGTAAGTAAGACGGGTCAGTGCCGTGACATTCAAGTCGATCATGCGCGTCATGGCATCCACGTCGCTGTCGAGTAGCGGCTTGTGCGTGCCCACGCCCGCATTGTTGACGAGCAGGTTAATACTGGCGTCCTCGCGTAGTTTTGCTTCGATCGCGGCAAGCGCACTACGATCGCCGAGATCGGCCTCGAGCAACTGAACGCTCTGCCCCGTTTCATCGTTGATGCGCCGCCCGAGACTGCTGAGTCTCTCGCGATTGCGCGCGACGAGGACGAGGTCGTATCCGCGACGTGCGAGCCGGTCCGCATAGAGCGCGCCAATGCCGGAGGATGCGCCGGTAATCAGTGCGGTGCCTTGATGTGCTTGCGTCATGATCTTGCTTCTCCATGATGATTTCGAAACCTGATGAACCAGCACATAAAAGCGTGCGCTCCCGTCCTGATTCACTCGTCAGTCAGTGCGTTGCAGTCTATGTTTCCTCGGTCGCCCAGATCAACGAGTTGCGCCCATAAAGAGAATTCAGTTTCGCCAAAGAATGAAGCGATGGCGAATCGGCCCGACGTGCAATTTATATTTCAGGCAATCCGTCCGTTGACATCAACCCAGCCTGGGCTGTTCTGCCGAGTTTTGCGCGCCGATTTTTGTGAAACACATCGTCTGGCGGTCTTGCTTCACTGATTTCCGAAGCGCGCGTGAATGCTGTTTTCCGGATTGCCGTATTGGTTGTGCGTAGCACCACGGGTACGATTTATCAGGGCATGCAACCCGCTAGCAGTTCTGATTCACTTTAAATATCGGAGCCTCAATTGAAAAAGACGATTGCATCCGTGCTGTACGTAAGCTATCTCGCGTTTGGCATTCCGGCCCACGCCGTTGAAGAAACCTACACGCCGCCCGTCGTGACGCATGTCGCGCATGAAGACAGTGCGAAGAGCCAGAAGAAGGCGCAGCGAGCCGCCGACCGAGCGCTCTCGAAGCAGGTTCGCTCGGCGTTGACGAAAACGAAAGGGCTAGAGACTATCAACATCACCGTGCTGGCGCGCCGCGGAACGGTCAGCCTGATCGGATACGTGCCCGACAACGAACAGGTACAGCTCGCCGGCGACACCGCTGGCCATGTGGCTGGTGTGACTTCCGTGGCAAACAACCTCGTTCCGGGAGAACCGGGACACTAAGCCCCGATGGCGGCCGGGAGGCAACACGCGTGCGGAGGGACCGCCGTTGCTTCGTTACCCGCTTCCCTGGGCCGTCTTTTCATTCGGGAAAGTGCTTAGTCCCAATTCGAAGAAACTATTTCTGTATTTATTTGAAAATCACCTGGATTCAATGCTGGGAAAGGCTTTTGGACCGACAGACCTATTACCGTGACTTAACGGTCTTGGTAGACTTCGGAGGTCCAAAATCAACGAACACAAAAGAATGAGCACGCACCTGCCTCGCATAGGCGTAGCGACGAAGAACCGGAGCCGCCTCGCGGGTGACAACCCCATCAAGCCACTCACGCCACTTAACGTAGTTGGGCTTGTCATGGCCAACACGCTCGAGTTTTTTGACTTCTTCTTGTATGCCATGTTCGCGGCATATATTGGACGTACCTTTTTCCCACAGGGAACGGCGTTCGGCGGTACCCTACTTTCTCTGGCAACGTTTGCCGCGGGCTATCTGTCGCGTCCGCTAGGCGCACTGACGCTGGGCCGCTACGCCGACCGACGAGGGCGAAGACGCGCCGCACTGGTCACCGGAAGCCTCGTCACGTTTGGCAGCATTGGTATCGCCGTGGTGCCATCCTTCGATGCGATCGGTCTGTGGGCTTCATCGCTCGTTCTGATGTGTCGGATGATTCAGGGTTTTGCCATTGGCGGCGAACTGGGGGCGGTCAGTGCGCTGCTAGTGGAGCAAGGCCCCGCTAATCGACCCGCTACCGGAGGCGGTTACCAGATGGCTGGCCAAGGGGTTGCTCAGCTTCTAGCGGGGCTCGCTGGCCTTGCGCTGGTGCTGTATCTTCCCGCGCACGACCTGCAGGTGTGGGGCTGGCGACTGCCATTTGCTTTCGCGGCGCTGTTGCTGCCCGTCCAATTCTACCTGAGACGATCCGTGCAGGAATTTATCCCGCCGAGCGAAGGCAAAACCCGTCGTAGCCTGCAAGAGGCACGAAACTGGCTCACCCAGGCGCTGTGCGCAATCGGCATGATCTTCGGTGGCACCGTTCCGACCTATGTCGTAGTCTATGTTGCCGCTTTCGGCGTCTCGGGAGGACCGCCTTCGCCCTCGGCATCGTTTGCGACTGCCTCGGCAGTAGGCCTGGCGACGATGTTGGCGGGGCTGATCGGTGGTGCGATAGCAGACAAAATCGGCATAGGCAAAGTGATTGTCGCCGCGCGAATCGCGACGGCACTCACCGTTTACCCGGTTTTCGCGCTGCTTTCGGCGTACCATTCGCCCATCGTTAGCGCAGCGATGATTTCGCTCGTTGCGGCGTTGTCAGCGCTCGGCGGCGGCCCGACTATCGCATTCATTCTTCGCAAGTTCCCCGCTCGCCACAGGGCAACGGGCCTCGCATTTTCGTACGCAACCGGTGTCGCGTTATTTGGTGGGACAGCCCCGTTAATTGCGGCCGCGATTGCGCGTGCCACCGGCTCCGGCAGGGCAACGGCCTTGTATGTGATTCTCGCCGCCCTGGTTGCGCTCATTGCACAAGCTCGGTTGGAGCGCTCTCCCGACCACGCGATGCGCTAAACGTGGCGAAGGCGCCGCGACTGCGGCGGGGGAGCCTGGCTAGTTGCCCGATTCAGAAGCGTCGGACACAGGAAGCGTAAAGAAAAAGCTCGTTCCGAGTTGCGTCGCACTTTCCGCCCAGATGCGCCCACCGTGCGCTTCGACGATGGATCGTGCTACCACCAGACCCATCCCCATGCCGTTCACCTTAGTTGTAAAGAATGGCTGGAACAGCGACGCCAGAGTTTCGCCCGACATGCCCGCGCCAGTGTCTCGCACCTCGAATAGCGCTTCGCCGGAATCCGCTTTTCGGGCGAAAACTGTCAAATTCCGCTCCGCACCGTCGCGCGCGTCGATTGCGTGGATGCCGTTTAACAGTAAGTTGGCGAGAACCTGCTGAATCTGCACAGGGTCAGCAAAAATCGCGAGGTTCTCGTCCAGATGGCTTTCGATGACAATCCCTTTCGAATTCGCTTCCGGTGAAACCAGGAAAAATGCCGCGTCAACGGCGTCATTCACCGACGACGAAACCGAACGGACCGGCACCTTGCCGAGAAAGCCGCGAATCCTCCTGCAAATCTCCGTCGCGTCACGAGCCCAGCGTGCTGCGTCCCGGATAGATTCGGTCGCTTCTGCAATATGCGGCGTGTCATTGCCAAGCCATCGCAACGCCGCGTCCGCGGACGTGCGCGTGGCGGAAAGCGGCTGGCTGATTTCGTGGAGAATCGAGGCCGCCACTTCGCCAAATAGCGAGACCCGGGCTGAACGGGCCATCTCGGCGCGCATGGCCTGCATGCGGTCGTTGCTCTCCTTTTGCTCCGTCACGTCGAATCCATAGAAGCAAAGCCTGCGATACCCGTCCGCATGACCAGGTAGCGAACAGCGCCACACGATAGGAACCCGCTTACCAGAGAAAGTGACCAGCGTGCGCTCGCCCTGGCAGGCATTACGGCCCTCGAACATTGCGCGGTAAACGGCGATATTGCTCGTCCTGTCGGCTGGCAGAAGTTGCTTCGCGCGCTCGAAAAATGCGGCTTTGCTTCCCGCCTCGAATAGCTCGACAACGGCGTTGTTGGCCTCCACGAATGAATGCAGCATTCTCAGTTCAGCGACCGCGAACGGGTGCGCATCGAACCAGGCATCAATATCGGTTATGCCCTTGGCTCGCAGGTCCATGATGGCCGCATAGACCCTCGACCAGTCCTCGATCATGATAGGAATGGGCGCCGAAAGAAAAAGCTGGTTGCTTGAGACGTCCAGTGGCTGTGATCGCCCCTCCTGAAAGCGCTCGTCGTCTCGTGCGGGATGAAAACTCATTATTTTGGGAATCCGGTAATTAAGAATCCAGTCATGAGGCCGGGGTAAGCACGGTTGCCTAAAACACTGCCGGACGCACTTCTAAATCCTGCTCCAAAGCACAACCAGAACTATACCTTAGGATAGTGTTGCCTCGCACGCGAGCACGTTAGTCTGCTCAAGATGCAGCCACGCCCCTGATTCCGACCGCGAGCCGGGCGTTATGCGAGAGAAATCTGTGCGGACCAAAACTGTTTGCGTAATCGATGACGAACTGGCAATTAGGCAGTCGACAATGGCAATGGCCCGCTCCCTGGGCTATCACGCTTACGCATTCGCCTGCGCCGAAGACTTTCTCACCTCCGGCGTTCCCGAAAGAATCGACTGTCTAGTTTGCGACATCCAGATGAGTGGGATGTCCGGGACGGCGTTGCTCTCCCATATGCGGACGCTGGGAGAAGTGGTCCCGTTCATCTTCGTATCGGGCCACGTGACGGCCCATGACCACTTGGTCATCTCACGCTACGATGCTCCGCTTCTGGAAAAGCCCATCGAGCCCGACGAGCTCGCTGCTTTACTCGTTACGATTCTAGGGACACCGTAATCACCGCGCCCCTGCCAGCGAACATCGCTGACTACTCAATAGCAACGACTATCTTTTCAATCGTGCCAATATATACAAAGGTATAGATCAATATCGTCCACCGTCCAATGGAGTCAGGGAATTGCCGGAAATAGAATACGCCAGAGCAATTCGGATTGACCTTTGGCGGAGTCCAAAATGGATCGGTTTCTACACGCGATGTCGGTTTTCGCTTATGTAGCGAGATTGGGAACTTTCACCGCAGCGGCCGATGCGCTCGGAGTTGCCACGGGTTCGGTCAGCACTACCATTCGGCAGCTCGAGTCCTATCTCAATGTCACGCTGCTGCAGCGTTCGACTCGGGCAATGCGTTTGACCGCTGAGGGTGCCCAATATTACGAGCATTGCATCGGAGTTCTAGGCGAAATCGAAGCGATGACTCAAACGATGAGAAACACGGAGAACGTCGCAAGAGGACGTCTTTGTGTCGACATCGACCGTGAAGTGGCGAGTGTTCTGCTCCCTTCGATTTCCGAATTTAGAACCGCCTATCCGGATGTCCAACTCAAAATCGCCATTGGCGGAGACGCCGACGGGCTCATCGACAACGGGGTCGATTGCGCCGTGGTCGTGGGAAACCTGTCCGACTCCTCTCTCAAGAGTCGCCACCTAGGCGTCTTTCAGTCTGTCACCGTCGCAAGTCGCGACTACCTATCCAGACACGGTATCCCATCCGAACCAGAATCACTGCAAGAACACGTCGTTGTTCATTACATACCCAAGCGCTTCGGCAACGCAAGACACCTGCGGTTCCGCGCGGAGGGCGAAGATGTCGTTGTCAAAATGCCTGAGCGGGTTTGCGTCAACGATGCAGCGGCCGTGCTGCAGTGTGTGATCGACGGGACCGGAGTGGCACAGGTCTGCTACCTGATGGCACTCCCGCATTTGCGCTCTGGGCGCCTCAAGGAAGTCTTGGCGCATCGACGTCCATCGCCATTGCCAATCTCTGGCGTGTACGCCAACCATCGCCGCGCGCCGATGGCTCAGCGCGCTTTCATGGATTGGGCCGCCGATAAGCTGGAAGCTCACAGGCGACGTAGCGAAACCATCCATGTGCCACTTATCAGCGAAGCGCCACTGCGTGCCTGCCACATAGTGCCAACAGAGTGCCCCACCTATCTCTCCGCATTCGTCGTCGCAGTCGGCGAAGCGGCTGCCTGAAATGGCGTTACCACTAGTTCGCTACGGGAGGAATGGAAGATGCAAGAGACGCAAGAACATATCGTTCAGCGCGCATTGGTGAATCTGCTGTCACCGAGCGCCGTCAACGCCTCCAACGACGCCTACGAACGGGAGCTCACGATACGCGTGAGGCGGCGCGCGGGCGCCGCGCAACGCGTCGCTGCCGCGCCATGTCAACCTCCACCGCGACGTGTTTCCATTCTCGAGCAGCCATCCGCGCACGCGCTGACCGTTCTATGGAGCGACGCGTGTTCGGGTCACTACGCCGAACAGACGTGGCGCCTCACGTACGCGAAGCGGGACTCCAGGTGCGCGCTCAGCGGCGATCCCATATTCAAGGGCGACGAGATATTTCGCCCACGTGTCAAGCGGAACGCTCTCCCCTCAAATTGGGATCGAATGATACTCGCGAGCAAAGTCTGTTTTCGCGAATATGCCGTGTAATCCCACGCTTCAGTTTCGTAATATGGACTCGAATCAATTTGGTTACCAAAGGAACGATAAAAGTGAAAAGAATCTTGATTGCATTGTTACTGCTCTCCTCGTTTGCACGAGCGATGTTATCCACCAACGCGTGGGCCGGTCCGGTTCTAGAACAGGGAACTGGGGAATTTATCGACGCTCTGACGGCGAAGGGGGGGCCGCCCATCTACACGCTGTCGCCCGACGACGCACGCAAGGTTCTGATGGAAGCACAAAGCGCTCCGGTTAACAAGCTACCCGCTCGTGTCGAGGACCGAACCCTCGCAGTCGGTCCGACCGGCGAAGTCAAAATCCGCGTCGTGAAGCCGCGCAATTCGACAGGTACTCTGCCCGTAATCATGTATTTCCACGGCGGCGGTTGGGTGCTGGGCGACGCGACGACGCACGATCGGCTCGTAAGGGAACTCGCTAACGGATCCAATGCCGCAGTCGTCTTCGTCGAATACGATCGCGCTCCGGAGGCCCGCTACCCCACCGCCATCGAACAGGCCTATGCCGCCACCGTGTATGTCTCACAACACGGAAAAGAGTTTGGCGTAGATGCCACGCACATGGCGCTTGCCGGCGACAGCGTGGGCGGCAACATGGTCGCCGCGGTGAGCATTCTCGCGAAGGAGCGTCATGGGCCCAACCTGCGTTTCCAGGTACTGTTCTATCCGGTCACCGACGCGAATTTTGCAGACGGCTCCTACAACGAATTCGCGCAAGGGCCGTGGCTGACAAAGAACGCCATGAAGTGGTTTTGGGATGCCTATCTGCCCGACGTCGCGCGGCGCAAAGAAATCACCGCGTCGCCGTTGCAGGCGACGCCAGAAGATCTCAAGGGGCTGCCGCCGGCTCTCGTGATTACGGATGAAAACGATGTCCTGCGTGATGAAGGCGAAGCCTATGCAACCAAGCTGATGCAGGCCGGCGTTAGCGTCACGGCGGTTCGCTACCTGGGAAGTGTTCACGATTTCGTGATGCTTAACGCGTTGGCGAATACGCCCGCCACCCGCGCGGCGATTGACCAGGCGAATGCAATGCTACGGCGGGAGCTTCATTAACAACGCTGCGTGATTTGCCGGCAGCAGCATCCGTAGCGACCGATTCTGACGCCGGCTTTCGTGGCCGGCGCACGACACCACCTTGGAGAATTCGATGACACGACTCACCACACTCAAGCCCACTGACGCCACTGGCGAAATCGCTGCAGTGTTCGACCAAATCAAGGGAGCACTCGGCAAGGTGCCGAACGCCTACGCGACGATCGGCACGCACAGCCCTAGCGGGCTCGCTGCAATGCTGAACGTGGACGCGGTCATCGCGGCAAGTTCACTCGAGAAGGCCGACATTGAAGCGGTACGGTTGGCTGTTAGCGCATTGGCCGGTTGTGACTATTGCCTGGCCGCACACACAATGCTCGGCAAACTGGCGGGACTGTCCCCTGATGTCATGAAGAATATCCGGGCGGGCGGCGTCTCGGGAAATAGCCGTCGTGATGCCTTACTCACTTTCGTGCGAACGGTCGTTACGACCCGTGATACGGTCCCCCCGCACGTGTTGGAGGCGATCCTCGAAGCCGGCTATAGCGAGCGCCAGATAATCGAGGTCATTTTGGTCATCACGTCGATTGCTTTTACCAATCTGGTGAATCGCGTCAACGATACGACACTTGATTTTCCCAAGGTCGATTAAGTCTCGCATCGGGAATCCAGACCGCGCCGCCCGCGAGGATATGGACGGCGCAGTTTGACCGAAAATACGCCCCTTTTCGTCCTGTGCAGACGCATGCCTCCCCGACCTGACGAACTTCGATTCGTGTAACATCGGCTGGCCGTGGAACCGGCAACTGGCAAGCTCTTCCGCAGCATGCGCCCTGCACGCGTGAGCTCCCTCGACCGCGTTCCGCGATCTTTAAGAACACGTCTGTGGAGTGTGCGCAATGGTAGTCGGTCCGGCAGGGGGGGCAGGCGCCCCTATCGTCTATGTGGTTGACGACGACGACGCGATCCGGCGCTCGCTTTCGAACCTTTTGCTTTCTGTCGGGCTGCGCGTGCAGTCTTTCGGCAGCACTGGGGAATTTCGCGCGGCGCAATTGGCCAACGCTCCCAGTTGCCTTTTACTGGACGTCAGGCTGCGCGGTGAAAGTGGTCTGGCATTTCAGCAACAAGTTTCCGAGCGACCCGATATTCCCATCATTTTCATTACAGGCTTTGCAGACGTCGATATCTGCAAACGCGCAATGAAAGGCGGTGCGGTCGATTTTCTCGTGAAGCCTTTCGCCGACCAGGATGTTATCGATGCGGTAAATGGAGCACTCGCCGCGGACCAAAAGCGGCGTGAAAAGGTTCAGGCTCAAGCGGTCCTAACGCGCGCCTATGAACAGCTGACTCGCCGCGAACGCGAGGTGTTGGCCTTCGTCGTAAGCGGTGCATTGAACAAGCAAATTGCTGGGTGGCTCGGAGTCACCGTAATCACGGTGAAATTGCATCGCGCAGCGGTGATGAGGAAAATGGATGCCTCGTCGCTTGCGGACCTCGTGAGAAAGTCCGAGGCGCTCGGCATCGAAGCGCCTGCGGTGCCCCAAAATTGATCGCAATACCGCGTCGTGACAAGCGCTCTCTCGCGACATCTCACTTATTCTGAACGTCGGCAGCAAAATAATGCTCAAAACAAATGGCTGCGCGGATCCCGCGGCACGCCCAGAATGGATTGCTCCGCCGCTAACTACCGGGGAAACGTCGTGGAAATGAACGCGACGAGCTCACGAGGTGACATTGAATTCGGATTAACGACCGGCGAAGGTCAAGGGAACCGCATAGCTAGGAAACTTGCGCTTCGCGTCCTCCCCGTCTTCATGTTCGCGTACGTGGCGGCATATGTGGATCGTATCAACGTGAGCTTTGCGAAGCTCCAGATGGGACACGACCTCGGCTTCACTGACGCTGTGTTCGGATTCGGCGCGGGTACTTTCGCATTGGGTTACGTCGTCTTCGAAGTTCCGAGCAACATGATCTTGCAGCGTGTGGGTGCCAAACGATGGCTCACGCGCATCATCTTGACGTGGGCCATTGTTTCGGCGTTAACGACATTCATCTCCACGCCTAAGCAGTTCTACGTGATGCGCTACCTCCTCGGGCTAGCAGAAGCCGGCCTCGTTCCCGGGATTGTCTATTATATTTCCCAGTCATTTCCTCGCTACCACCGCGCAAGAACGTTATCCGCTTTTTATGCAGCGCTGCCTCTGGCCGGCCTGATTGGGTCGCCATTGAGCGGATTCATCATGGAATACTTTGATGGATTGGCGACGCTGCCCGGCTGGAAATGGATGCTTCTGGTCGAAGCCTTGCCTGCGTTCGGGGCGGCCATTCTTTGCTGGAGATACCTGGAAGACGACGTCACCCAGAGTCGTCACCACACCGACGTGGAAAAGGAATATCTCGCAAGCACCCTTGCTGAAGATCGCGCGATCGCGGCCTCCACGAACCACAGCGAAATGTTTACGAACTGGCTCTTTTGGACCTTTGGGCTGATTTACTTTCTCGATGTCTTTGGCATCTATGGCTATACGCTTTGGGTGCCCACCATGATCCATTCGCTGGGTGTCAAAGGGGATTTTCTAGTCGGTCTGATTGCGGCTTTACCCAACGCTGTGGCCGTTGTCGTCATGGTGATGGTCGGACGCAACGCCGACCGGTCCCGGGAACGACGGCTGCATACCGCTGCGTTGCTGCTGGTCGCAGCCGCAGGTCTCGGATTCGCATTGCTTTGGCACGACGATCTTTGGCTTACGGTCGCGGCGCTTTGTGTGGCCAATGCTGGGTTGCTTTCCGTTCCACCAGTTTTTTGGGGAATGCCATCTGCCGTACTCGGTCCTGGTACCGCGGCGAGCGGGATTGCCTGGATTAGTGCGATCGGGAACATTGGCGCGTTCTTCGGGCCCTATGTCGTTGGCTTGCTAAGACAGTCCTCCGGCAGCTTTGCACTTCCGGTATCCTGCATGATCGCGTGCCTTCTCGTCGGATTCTGTCTCACCCTGATGCTACCGAAACATATCGTCAACCGGTAAGCGGAGTCATCGTTGCGTCCAGCGTCGCATGATTGGGACGCTCGGTCGCGAATAACACGTGAGACCGGGCACGAAGGCGTGCTCGAAAGATTATTCCCCCCGCGGGGTGCAGTCCAAGCGAATTCGCGTCTAGCACGAGTTCTGGAAGCGAACGAGCGCCCATCTTTCGCATCGCTTGACCTCGATGAATCTTCACGGTGATCTCACTTACGCCCATCTCGCCAGCAATCTGCTTGTTCAGTAATCCGCGGACCACGTATGTCATTACCTCGCGCTCGCGAGGCGTTAGTGTTTCATAGCGACGACGAATATCAGCGGTCCGGCTGCGAGACCTCCGGCGGACCTCATCCCTCAATAGCGCATTTTGCACCGCGTCAAGCATCTCTTGATCGCGAAATGGCTTCGACAAGAAGTCGAAAGCTCCATTCTTCATCGCCTTTACAGACATAGCGACATCGCCGTGTGCCGTAATGAAAATAATCGGCAACTCCATGTCGCCGGCGATGACTTGCTCCTGTAACACGAGACCGCTTTGGCCTTTAAGCCGGACATCGAGAATCAGGCAACTCGGCACATCCGGGCGACTGAAAGCGAGGAATTCCTGCGCGGAGGCGAATAGTTCAACCCGCAAACCTACCGAACGAAACAACATACCGAGTGCGGCACGCATAGAATCGTCGTCGTCGACGACATAGGCGATGGAGCGCTTCGCAATGGAATCAGCATCATGAGTCATTCGACGGACTCCTTATTCAGCGGTAGCACGAACTGTATCAAAGCGCCTTTGCCCTCGTGTGACTCTGCCCAGATGCGACCTCCATGTCCCTCGACGATCGAGCGGCAGATCGAGAGACCCATTCCCACGCCTTCTTTTCGAGTGGTAAAAAACGGTGTGAAGAGAGAACCGGTGTTCGCTTCGCTAATGCCATGACCTGAATCTTCGATAGCGACTTTCGCACGTCCATTATCCAATTGCTGGGTCGAAACGATCAGGCATCGCGCGCGATGGGTAACGTCAGACATTGCCTGAACGGCATTCATGAGTAGATTGATGACGACCTGCTGTAACTGTACACGGTCTCCGCATACCGACAGTGACGGTGCATACGACTGTAAAACCTCTACATCGTTAGTTTTCAGATCCCGGCGCATGAGGTCAATCGACTGCTCGATGATGGCATTGAGATCCACCGGCAGTGAGTCCGGGTCGCGGCGTTTGGCCATCGCTCTGATCTGCCGGATGATTTCCGTCGCCCGTCTGGCGTCGTGGGTCATTTGCTCTACACTGTAACGCACTTCCTCAAGATCGGGCGTATCGCGGTTCAGCCAGCGCATGCCGGCTTCTCCCGCCGTCACGATCGCGGCCAGCGGCTGTGTGACTTCATGAGCGATGGAAGTGGCAAGCTCGCCGAGCATCGTGATCCGCGTGACGTGCGCGAGCTCCGCCCTCGATCGCTCAAGTGCCTGCTCGGCCCGTCGACGCTCCTCGATGTCCGTATTAACGCCATACCAGCGACGGATTCTCCCATCGCCGTCGCGCAACGGCGCTGCACCGATAATCATGCAGCGGTATCCGTCGACGCCAAGGCGGACTCTCGCTGTGACTTCGAAGCTGCTACCCGTCGATATTGCATTGCGCCATGCAGCTTCGAAACCGTTGATATCTTCGGGATGCACGATTTCGCGCCACACATTCTTCTCGTCTCCAATGCTGACGCCGCAATCGGACCAACGGCGATTGAGATACACGAGTCGGCCGGTGTCAGATGTGCTCCAAACCATCGCCGGAATGGCGTCGATCGTTGCAACGAGCTCCTCCTTTTGACGCCGCAATTCGGCTTCGAGAGACTTTGCCTGGGTGATATCACTGTCCGTCGACAGTATCGCGACAGGTTGTCCCCACTTGTCGCGGGAAACATTCCAACGACTGGAAATCACCACACCCGTTCCGCTCCTCGTCGTACGCGTGAGCTCGCCCCGCCAGTCGCCGTTCTCTAGTGCCATTTTGACCAGATCGGCAATCGGGAGCGCGGAATTCGTTTGGGTCAACCCGTGAATTTCCTTGCCCAAAGCTTCCGCCTGGCGCCATCCATACAATCGCTCGGCACCCTGGCTCCAGAAGCTGATACGACCATCAAGGCCGTACACGACGATTGCGTCATGGGTAAGATTCAGCAGGTCAATTTGCTTTTGCAGCATCACCCTGCTGCTTTGATTGCGCAATGCCAGCGCGGAAACGGTAACGATTGCGATAACGCTCACCACGCATCGGGCGAGTGACGCTACCGCGGTCTGGTCGCTTTGGGCCAGCAGAAATCCGAGTACCGTGAGGCAGACACACGCCCAAGCTGCGGCGACCGTGACGATTCGTGACGCAACCGACGAAACGAGCAGTACGACGACGGCATAGAGAACCGCAACCGCGACATCAACCGGCGCGAAGGCGTCAACCAGGAATATGACGACGCCGAGCACGATTGCGACCGCATATACTGCCCGTTGGCTTGCCAGCGGATTGCTCTCTGTATCGGCGCGCGGTATCGCGCCCAACGGCGCTTCGGGCGTCATATTCGCGCCGGGGTCGCGGCTTCGCTGAAGATCAGCATCCATACGTTGAACCTGAATGAAGAGCGAATTGTTGCGCGCTTTCACGCGTCTGCTGAGCCAATTTCTTCCAGACGCTGCTGGATTTGGGCGGGATCTATCGGTTTGCTGAAAACGCAGATCGCACCGAGCGTCATCGCCTGCTTAAGCGTTGCATCTGACGGAAACGCTGTGATGAAGATGATAGGTGGCGCGGAACCCAGCTGGAGTAGTGTCTCGTACATTTCCAAGCCAGTAATTCCAGCCATCTGAATGTCCGAAATGATGCAGGCGACGTCCGCGAACGAACTATCCTCCAAAAATGCCTCTCCGGACTCGTAAACTCTGACTTCCCATCCCAGAGAACGCACCAGACTTCTGGTTGCATTGCGCACAGAACGGTCATCGTCAACTATCGAAACAATACCCTGGTTAGACATGCAAGCGGGGTCCTTGGCCTTCAGTTCAGTTGCAGGATGGCGGGCGCACGAAGGCTCGAGGCCGAGACCCGAGCGCATCGTATGCCCCTGCGGGGAGCGCGAAAACTATACTTTTGTATAAGTTCCTTTATGCTGGCCAGCCGTTTGCGTCGCACGTACACCTCACGCAGTCGCTGCCGAAGCACCCATGCGCTCGAAACCTCGCGGTGAGATTGGCAAAGCCGACTGAAAGCCATCTATGTTCCAATATGAGTTCACTCCACTCGACATCGCTAGCGTAGGCTCGGCCAGGATGCCGGGCTGCTCATTTTGAGCAAGCTGGCTCTGAATCCAGTCAATGAAAGCGCGGATCGACATTGGGACTTGCCGCCGATCGGCATACAGCACCGAAATGGGCAAGGGCGGCGGACTGAATTCGCCGAGAATACTGACGAGTCGCCCCGCCGCGACATGTTCCGCCACCATCCTCTCGCATACCTGCGCGATTCCGACGCCTTCCACTGCGTATCGAACGGCCGAACGCGCATCATTGACAGAGATCCGCTCGGCGAGCTTGACCCGAGCCTCCGCGCCGCCCACCGAATAGCGGAATTCGCGTCCGGGACCGAAGCGACGCGGGTTGTAGTGAATGACATCGAGCCGATGCAGATCCTCCGGGTTGCGCGGTATTCCGCTTGCAGCCAGGTAAGAGGGACTGGCCACAGTCACCGCGCGGAAATCGCCGACGCGTCGGCTGCGCAGCGACGAATCGGTGAGTTTCCCCACCACGACGGCGCAATCGACCCCATTGACTATAAGGCCCTCTGCGTCGCCCCCAACATCGACTCGCAAGCCGACATCCGGATAGGTCGCCCGGAAGGACGGTAGGACCGGTAGGATCGCATGCGCAACTTCCTGGTCGACATCCACCGCGAGGCGACCCCTAGCGACTTTCCCAGCGCCGCTCAGATGCTGTTCCATATCTTCGATCTCGCCGAGAATTCGATCGCAGAGCTGCTGATACTGCTCCCCTTCCAATGTCGGTCGAACGCAACGCGTTGAACGCTGAAGAAGCGTCACACCTAGATGTCCTTCCAACTGACGAACGAGCGTACTCGCGGAAGCGGCGCTGATGCCCAGCGTCTCTGCCGCAGCAGTGAAGCTGCCAGCTCGTGCGACGTGGCTGAACACCGTCATTGCGTGCAGGGTGCGGTCCATGCTGTTCTCCGGAATTGTTGCTTGAGGAAATGGTAGGAGCAGTCTAGTAGACCGTCGTGCCGCGCAAAATCAGCTCCTCGGAAACGGCGCCTTATACGATGGTTTTAGAAGACGCAACACCGCTTGCGAGTCACCTCTGGGCAGTGGAGTCTCGAGTCGGCCCAAACAGAACCGATCGCCGGCGCTGCGGCAGTGTCAATTACGGGTGGTGTGGCGTTTTTCCGCTGCGTGTCACTTGCGACAAGGATGCACTTTGCTGGGTGCTTCTCGCTCGAAGCCGTGTTTTCATCATTACACGAGATGGCAGCAGTATCGGCAGACAGAGCAGCCGGAAGAGGTACCGGGCATTCAATCGTCAGTCATGGTGCGGCGACGGGCAAAGTACGACGACCACGCAGGGTCAAATGGATTGGCCCGGCCACGTACCTTCACGTGGCGAGCAATCGGAACCGTCGCAGCCCGAAACAGCCGGGTTACTCCGTGGACATGGGACCGGGCAGTAACTTGAACTTCTCTACTTTCCGTCCTCTGGGGCGAGTCTATGCGCGACCTGCTAGAAGGCGAAATTTCCGGGGAACATCACTACAGCCCTATACGACAGAGCTTGCCCCGTCGATCAAAATCGTTTGCCCGCTGATAAACGCTCCGGCAGGTGAAGCTAGCAGTACAGCTGCGCCCACCACGTCCTCGGGATCCGCCATTCTTCCCGCCGGAATCTTGGCGATGACCGCACGCTCCCGGTCCGGATCGTTCCATACCGCACGGGAGAAGTTTGTTCGCACGAAAGATGGCGCGATGGCGTTCGCTCTCACGTTGAACGGGCCCACTTCCACCGCTAGGCTACGGACAAGACTATTTAGTGCGGCTTTCGCCGCACCATAGCCTCCAAGGAGCGGAAGTGCGCGGACGGACCCAATGCTCGACATGAAGACGATACTCCCGTCCTTGCGTCTCACCATATCGGGGATGAACTGCTGAGCGACGGCGAGAGTGCCGCTGATAGTTTGATCAACAAACACTCCAAGCGCCGAACCATCGAGCGCCGTTGTCGGTCCAGAGGGAGGGGGCGGTGAGGTAAGGCAAAAGAGAATATCGACGTGACCATAGGCACTTCTTGCCTTGTCGCCGAACGTTTTGATTTCTTCGAGATCGAGTACGTCGCATCGCACACCCTTGACGTCGAGCCCGGACGCCGTGAGTTTTGCAACCGCTGATTCGACGTCCTCTTCGCGGTTGCTTGAAACAATTACCCGGGCCCCATGTTCGGCCAGCCCGCGAGCTATTGCGAATCCCATTCCACCGGTAGAACCGGTTAGCGCGGCAACTTTTCCAGTCAAGTCAAATCTGTTAAACATGACCAAATCTCCCATGCATTTGTAGATATCATGCACTCGTACGCGCTCCGTCCCCGCGTAGCGACCGCTAATCTGGGTTGTGCGCCGCATCCGCTACCAGGAACATAGTCGCCGTCCTTGCTCATTCAACGGGCATTTGGACAGATACCGCGGCCGCTCGAAAGCATCGCGCATCGCCTCGTAGGCGCGGCGTTCAATATCAGACATTGTCAGTTCCAGTTCCCTTTGCATCTGCATGTTCGAAATTCCCGTTTGGTCTTCGTCACGGCTTCCGGCCGGCAGCGGGGCGCTCACGCGCCGATTAGATTTCCTATCCGTTGCGTACTGCGTTGATGCAATCGCTGATGCCAACAGTGTCAGAAGGGGCGAAGCCAAGACGGGCCAATGCTGCAATCGCAATGTCCCGCGACCGATCCATCACCGCCGATTCGTCGGCGCTCGTTGCGCCGCCCGAGTCGGCGTGAGCGGCCATCGCAAGGCCATAGAATCGCCCCGCTTTGTCGATTTGCTTCTTCGTCAGCGCCATCACAATCTTCCGTTGTCGTTATGCACGCACTACGCGCTTCGCGTGGTCCGCAAGGCGACCGTAGCTTTGCGCTGCGCCTTTGGCCTTGCCCTCGGTAAAGAAGGAACGCAGGCGAGCGTCCTCCCACTCACCAGACAGCCACGAAAGAAACTCAACTTTCCACATGATCTTTTTCCTGGTCAAATTGGCCCGCGTGCTGCCTGCAATACAAAACCGGCTGGAACCGCCGCGCATCAACCCGACTATAGCGACGATTTCGCTTTGACAGTACTAGGGGTCCGGAACGTCCCACACCGCTTTGAATTCAACTCTACGGGCAGTTGTCCGACACAACGTCGGGGCCCTGTCGGGACGGCCACGCTTCGGGTAATTCGAATAGCCCGCCTAAGCTGACTCCTCTGTGTTCAACAAGTGGACCGTCCTCGACCGTCGCAAACGGAAAACGAAGTGCACTCTGTGCCAGCGATCGGGCAGCGAAGGGATTGACATAGAGCAAATTAGATCCCCGGGCTATAAAATGCCAGCAGTCGAATCGCCGGAAGAGCCAGACGCCGCTCAACCGCGTGCATTGCGGCCCGCGTGACCCGTTCCAGACCCCCTTCGGCATACGGACCGGCCGTACGTCCCCCTGACCGTCACGCGGAAACCAAAACTGTAGCTAACCGAAAAGTGCGTCGCGCTCCTGCGTCACGTCCGCGAACTCTTCTTGGACATTGATTGCGACGACAAGAGGCAGGTCGATCTCTCCATATCTTGATGCCTTGGATTTCGCGGCATGGCGGACGCTGTCAACGATGCTGACTGTGCGAACGCCGAGGCCTCGCACGCCGATGGTACGTCCCGACGTACCGTCTGTCGTCCACCTGCGCGGAATGGCCCGAAAGCGCAGCGTCCAGCCATCGTGTTCGTATAGCATCTCCTGCCGAGGCTCGCCCGCAAGCAGCTGTGCTTCAACCTCCGTGCGGTCCAGCGAATCAAGCCAGCGTCGTAGTTGTCTTTTAATGTTTCTCTGCGGCATGCTTGTCCCGACTCACGGAACCGTCGGACCAGCTCTGCACGATGTGGCGCCGGATAGGCACCCAGGCAATCCTCAAGGAACTGGCGGACTTCCGCTGCCTCATGACGGCCTGAAGCGTTCAGATACTCGAAGTCACCCTCGTCTTCCCGCTTGCCATCCTGCCTTATTCTTTCCAGCTCGCTCGGCGCCAAATCGGTAGCGAATCTCGTCTCCTGCGACCCAAGCATCCATACATGCTGCCTCCTCCTTCCAGACCGCGCGCGCATCGTCGAGCTGCTGTGTCCGGACAAAGGGTTCATCCAGCGAACGGATTTGGTCATATTGCGGCGTCGGAACAAGGGTTCCTGAGCGGTCGTAGAGTAGCGGACCAATCACAAATTGATACAGCTGCGCCAAGATTCGCAAGGATGATTCGATATCGTTGACCGTTGGCCTCGGTTTGGGGTCGTCTTCACGTGCCTTGTTGTCCGCATGAGCCGCAAACTTGTTCACAAACCGCTTCGTCCTTGTGATTTCCGGTGATTCCAGTTCCCTTAGCAACCGCTCCAGTAATTCATCCGCGACATCGCTCATTTGGTATCTCTCGTTGTTAGCGTTATTTTTTGATGCGGGCCCTTCGGATATCGCTGGAATTGAACCGCCTAGTATTCGTTGATAAATTCGACGGCCGTGATCGAGGGTGACATGAGGACGCCGCGGTCGTGCACACGCGAGCCCGCGCAAGTTGAGAGTGGGACGCCACGCACGGTATACCCGCGCCTCGTTACTTCAGATTGTGGCCCCGAACGTATCACCTCATCCTGATGCAGGAACGCCGGGTAGTGCCGGCTTTTGTTGAACTGGGACACAGTTTTGATTGTGTGAGCACTTCGGTCAGGCCGCCACCCGGTGTCTGATTTTCCGTTCTAGAGCATCCTTCGCATCTATCGAATCCACCATGTCGTTGGCGGCGTTCATTAAGCGCCGCAGGTCGGCGGTACCGATCTCGCTTGCGTTTTGAAACACCACGATCGAGTTGAAATTCGTCAAGTGCTGCTGCAGGTGCTGCAACACAATTGTCGCGAGCCGTGCGCGGTCCTTCGACGGCACGCCAAAGACGAAAAGCGGCTCTGGGGTACCGCTGATTGAAAAATCAACCCGATAGTCATCAGATGACGGGATGTTCGGCACACTGTAGTCGGCCATCACACGATCTGCGCCAACGATCTCGATCAGTCTCGAACGCAGGTCGTCGTAAAAAGTCGACGCGACCCGGGTCTTAGACCACGTCCGAATCTCATTCGCGCGTAACAAGGCCTGCCCATAGCGAAGCAGCGAGTGACCGAGATCTGGCTCTACAGCCTCGGAGATGACCTGTCCCGAATCGTCGAGGCGCGCACCGTACTCCACTAGCATCTTGTCGAGCATCACCTTACGTGGTCCGCGAAGGAGGCCCGAAACGTCCGTATCGTATGACAGGCGCATCAAGGTCGAGCCGGCGTCCTCGAGTTTCCAGCCGCCCAAAGTCTTACGGAGCCAGACAGTAACGTAGTCGCCATCTGGTTCGGTGAGCGGCATGGACAGGCGTAATGTGTCACCGTCCTCGACCACGTCAAGTTCGGAGCACCACGACTCGCATAGAAGTTTTTTGACGGCTTCAGACGTCTGATCGCCCAGCACGATTAAAAGAGATCTCCCTGTCGCTGAACTTCGGGTGGAGCGCTCTCTTCACCGGCAATTCCACAGTGCCGGGACAGAATTTCGAAAGCGCCTTCCACGGTATTGTAGCCCTCTATCGGCTCGGCAAATCCATCGGGATCCAACCCCGCCTGAATGTAACGCTGCGTCGCAAGGTGCCGGTGGCAAATTGCGGGGACCTTGGTTCGCTCCAACACGTTCCGGTGTGGGTGATAGCCGCCGTTGTAGCGGGCGAGCACGAGGGAACGATCGGCATCAAAAACCCGAACGAGGCCCGCTGAGAATACAGAAGGATTGTGTTCGGACACGCGAACAAACACGCGATATTTTTCATCGATGTCCCGCAACGCAACGAGCTGGAAATTCTTCTCTCGATGGCTACCCTTCGTGACCCACCTTGCTGCCGGGTTGACGATAGTCTTCAGCGTCGCGCGCATGTCATCTAGTTGCGCGTCAGTGATTGCCCCGAAATCCATCGCTCTCCGCTGCATTGTGGTTTGTTGGGTCGCTATCATAATACGCGGCGGCCCTCCGGTGGACCCTGCTGGCCGCGCTCGACGAGCCCGGCTGCCGATGGCCAGCCATCCTCTACTTTTGACCCGCACCGTCAGAGCTTGAGCGGGCGCGCGTCCGCAGGCGCACCGGGTGCTGACTCATCGGTGAATCGCCTGGCGCCATCGGGTCAGCCGCTTTGCCGGCAAGGCTGACGCGGTGATCGTCAAGCCGCTCGATAGCGGCGCGCTACTCGCAGCGCTCGACCGGCTACCGGGTGTGGGCCGCCCCAACTGAGCCGGTCAACCGCCCGCAGGGCCCTGTCATTTCTTCACATCGCTGGCACCAGCGCGCCGACACGGTCGTGCCGCGCGGCCGATAGAGCTCGCGTCATCCAGCGGCCCAGGCAAGGTGCCGTGCTCCGCCTTTTTCCATGCTTTCCGTCTCCAACGCGTCAACCACGCCTAAATCGCACGGTCGTGCCATTCTTGCGCTTCCCGAATGTCCAGAAACGAAGGGTCGGATAGCCCCAACTATCCGACCCTTCGTTTCAGACCGCTCGTGTTTGAAGGTGCACAAAACCGCAGCGTCGCGACGCGTCTGCCGCCGCCCGACGACGCCACATCCGGTCGCTGCTGGCCGTGATAAGGGCGTTTATCACGGCAACGGCTTTTTTAATCGCGCGAAACTGGGTTGTCTTGCGTTAGATCCGTGCGTAATCCACACTGGACATCCCGCCCTGCGCTTCGCGCGGCCGGCTTTTCCCGACCTCCCCGCCTCGCGCCGGACTCCGCTGCCGGAGGTCGTCATGTCGCGCCCCGCCGCCGTCACCCCCGATGCGATCCGCGCCACCGTCCTCGCCCTGCTCGCCGAGGCCGGCGACCCCGTTCCCGCGTCCGATACCCGGTTCCGGAAGATCGTTTCGGTGAGGAAGCTCCGGGCGCGCCTGGGCGCCGGTGACCCCGCCACGCTCTCGCGCCACCTGAACGCCATCGAGGCCGAAGTCGTCCACGCAGGTCTCGCCGGCTTTGCCATCCCGGACGTGCCGCCCGCGATCGCTGCGCAGATGCGCGCGCTGTGGGAAGCCGCAGTCGCGACGCAACTCGACGGCATTGTCCAGTTGCGCCGCGAGACCGAAGCTGTGGTGGAAAGCGCCACCGAGGCGCAGCGCAACGCCGGGCTGAAGGTCGAACTGCTGCGGGTCGAACTCACTGACGTGCGCAGCCAGCTCAGTGCGCGCGACGCGGAACTGGCCGTCGCCCGCGCCGCGTTCGAGGCGGCCGAGAAACGTGCCGCTGTTGTCGAGAACACCCTGGGACAGCTGCAGACGCAGCTGAAGAACGCTGAGACAGCGACGGCCGAGTCCGCCCGTCGGCATGCCAGCGAACTGGCTGCCGAACGCGCGCGCTACGAGGGCCTCTCGAAACAGCTGCTGCGGGAAACGGCGCACCAGCGCGAAACGTTCCAGACCGAACGCGTGCGCCTTGAAGCGGAGCTCGCGCGCGCGGCCGAGCGCCTCGCGGCCTTGGAATCGCTGCGGGACCGGCTGCTCGCCGAACTCGCGGAGGAGCGAAATTCGCGGCAGCACGCCGCGGCGGAGGCGGCCGCACTCGGCACCGTGGTGGAGCAGCAGCGGCAGACGCTGGCGCTCGTCGGCACAGCGACGGCTAAGAAGCAAGCGGTCGGCGGCCGGCGGCCGGCGCGCAGCGCGACCCGAACGACCACGGCGGCCGCCAGCACATCGCCGAGGAGAGCGCGATGAATCCGTCCGACTGGCTCGATACCGGCTGCCGTCCCCCACAGCGTCTGCCCGATTCCGTCGAGGCCGCGCTCGCGTACCTCGCGCACGCACTCGGCCACCCGCTCTATCTCCGCTGGAGCCTCACCGCCCTCAAGCGGGGCTGCCCGTCGCTGGCCGACGCGAAGCGCGAGCACCCCGCCGTGTTCGCGCTGCTGCTCAAGTACGACACCGCGATCGAGTACTGGGAGCGCGGGCGCCTCAAGGTCGTGCCCGAAGCCGCGGCGCCTTCCGCTACGGTGGTGCTCGAACGCGTCCTGCGGCAGCAACGGCGGCGCTTCCGCCCGGCCGTGGCAGACGCGGCGCCGGACGGCGCGCGGCTCCCCACTGTCATCACGCCGGACGCAGCACTGCTGCCTGGCGGCGTCGAGGCGGCGTGGCTCGCCCGCGCGGGCCGCTTCGCCAATCCGGTCGCGCTGACCAACACGCTCGGGGTCGCCGATGACGCGCAGGCGGTGCGGCTGTTTCTGCGCGAGCGGGCTTCGCACTCGCCGCACACGCTGCGCGCCTACGTGACGGAGTTGCGACGGCTCGCGGCCTGGTGCACACGCGAACGCCTGGGACCGTTTTCCGATCTGACGCGTCAGGACCTGATGGCGTACCGCGACGTGCTGCAGGCGCCGCATGCCGATGCAGCCGGGAACGTACGGCGCGCAGCCCCGGCGACTGTCTCCCGGGCCCTCGCCGCCATCTCGAGCCTGTTCGCCTGGTGGCACCGCACGGGCTATCTCACCGTCAATCCGGCCGAGGGACTGGCCGCCGGACGCCGCGCACGCATGACGTGGACCCCGGTGCGGTTCCTGCCCGCCACCGCGCTCGCCCACTGCGACGCGGTCGCGGCCGGCGACGCACCACCGGACGTGCCGTCCACGGTCTGGGCGCGACGCTGGGCCATCTGGGCGCTGTACCGCTTCGCCGGTGTGCGGCTCGCGGAACTGGTGTGGCATGAGGAACTGGCGCTGCCGCACATTGAAGTCGACGAGGCCCGGCAGTGGACCCTGCACGTGCTGGGCAAGGGCGACCGGCCCCGCGCCATTCCGCTGCCGGCCGCCTGCCTGCCGGCGCTGCGTGCGTACCGGCGCGCCGTGGGACTGCCAGCCGATCCGCCCGCAGACGAACGCCTGCCGCTGATTCACAGTGAGCGCGGTCGCGCGCTCGGCGCGAGTGGTCTTTACGACGAGGTGCGGGCCGTGTTTGCGTTGGCCGCGATGCGCGCACCGATGGAGGACGGCGCGATGCGCGCGGCCCTGGAGGCGGCCTCGACGCACTGGCTGCGCCATGGCTATGCGCGCACGCTCGTGGTCGACCACCGCGTGCCGCTGCCGGTGGCCCAGGCGCTGCTGGGCCACGCGTCTGTGCAGACGACGGCGGCCTATGCGCGGACCGACACCACGCAGCTCAGGGAATTTGTCGAGGGGAGTTTTCCGGAAAAAGCTTAGCCCTCGTTGAAGGGACCTAACAACATGTCCCAGCACGCACCGTTGAACGTCATATGCGGCTCATCGAGTAGGGAGAATGGCGGCAGTTTCGACTTCAGGTAAACCACACCCAGCGCCCTCGGTGCAGTTAGGGGCATCATGCGAAAGCCCTCTATCAGCTAGTCTTCCCGGTTCGACTGCCATCCATTCACGCGGGGTTGACTGCATCGACAGTCCCGGTGTTCCCCGCAGCGCCTGCTCCTCCGGCCACCTCCTTTTCTGCTCCCTTCGCCTTGTCGACGGCCTGCTTAGCCTCGTTCCTGAACCGGGTCACTAGCTCAGGGGCAATGCGAATGGCTTCCTTCATCAGTTTGGAGTTCGCAAGCTCATGCCAAGGGCTGCCGTGTGTCTCATTCTCAACAAACCGAAGGGGTTGCTCATCCAACCGTGTGAGTGCGGAAGCAAAGAGTCGCTTCTGAAAGTCCTCGTCAAGCTCAAGGGCCTCCCTGCGATACCCTTCGTACGCTTTCGAAACCGACGCCTTGTACGCGTAATCTTCAGCAAGTCTAAACCGCTGCCCAATTTGCTTGGTCGACAGCCACGCAAACCATATCGGAGCTCCGACCGACAGCATCGAAACTGCCAAGCGGGTCCACACAATCATCGGTGATGTCGAGGATTGGATTGCCTCAGCCAAGCTGTGCAGTTGGAATCCGCCAACGGTCGCGCCCGCAATCAGAGCAACAATGAGTCCCCAAACCCATGGCGTCATCGACTTTCGCAGGTCCTCCGCCCGGTCGTGGAAAGCGACAGCCAAACCGACTGCCGTTGATGAGCGCATGGCATCCTCCGACCACTCAAGGACTTGCTTTGCTTTCGCTGCAATTTCGTCAAGTTTTTCGTTAGCGACCTGTCCCATGTCCGCGTACCTCTGAACTTCCGCGTTTGCGACGGTCGCGGTCTCCTGAAGCTTGCTTATTTCTCGACGTGGATAGCGTCAAGCGGCATGGCCGGTTTACCGACAACCATCTTGGCCGGTCGACCGGGTAAGTGTCGTTCGCTATTCGGTCATGATTGTCGCTCCTTCGTGATTGTCGCTGGATGATTGTCGGCGCCGACTGGTCTGTTTGTCGCTGGCAGTTCGCCGACGATAGCTCTCGACGTTCATCTCGAAGATCGTAGAGTGATGCACGAGTCGGTCGATGGCGGCCACCGTCATCGACGGATCGGGGAACACGTCCTTCCAGCCCGAGAACGGTTGATTGGCCGTTATCAGGAGACTTTTGCGCTCATACCTCTCGGAGATCAATTCGAACAACACACTGGTTTCGGCTTGGTCCTTTCGGACGTACGACAGGTCGTCCAGGATGATCAGGTCGAAGCGGTCGAGCTTCGTGAGCATCGAAGGCAATTGCAGGTTCTGGCGGGCGGCCTGCAGCTTCTGTACGAGCTCGCCGGTGCGCGTGAGTAGCACGCGGTAGCCGGCGTCAATCAGAGCATGTCCGATCGCGGAGCCTAGATGACTTTTTCCGGCACCCGGCCGTCCGACAGGTTGGTCGGGGTTCGCGAGGATCGAATGCCGTGGGAACTGGGTGTGTCGATTACCCCGCTCCCGGGCATGCATCGAACCGCTTACATGACGCAGGCGATTGATGACGCGAAAGCGAAAGGCGAAGAGATTGTCAACGAGGGCGGTGCCGTATTCTGCAAAACCCTGTTCTATCCGGCCGTGGTGTACCCGGTTAAGGAAGGGATGATGCTCTATCGAGAGGAACAGTTCGGGCCGATTATCCCGGTCATGGCGTTCGATGACATCGAAACACCCCTTGAGTACGTCATCACGTCAGAGCATGGGCAGCAGGTCAGCATTTTCGGCACCGACCCGGCCCAGATTGGCTCGCTGGTCGACCCCCTCGTCAATCAGGTGTGCAGCGTCAATCTCAATAGCCAGTGCCAGCGAGGTCCCGACGTCTTTCCGTTTGCGGGTCGCAAAGATTCCGCGGAAGGTACGCGCTAACGCGCTTACCTCGATGAGCCCTGGCGTGTGCTGCCCCGGCTGCCGACTGCGGAACTATCGATGTCTGTGCCTGATTTCCAGGCCGGCATAGACAGCCAGAAAGGCGCCGACAAGCATTGCAGCCATCGCGAGCGATTCATCAAGGGAATTGCCGGGTTCCGATGATTTCACATAGATCCCAGATGCCGATCCCAGCCACCATCAGGAAAATCCCCGTAATCAGCCCCCAAACCGGCCCGGCCGAATCGGACTGCATTCTTTGAGACATTTTCATAGCACTACCTGCCCGACACACTGACTGTCCACCGCGCGAACTTCATGAAGCTCACAACTGGATGCCGCACGTGCGGACGCGGCTGTCGGGACTTCGCGCCACTGCTGTGCGCTTCTCAACCATCGAGGGCTTCGTGCTCAAGTCGGTCGCGCGAAATGTGACGGACATCCTTACCCTTGGCAACATAGATTACAAGTTCTGCCAGGTTCTTTGCATGGTCACCGATCCGCTCGATGGCCGACGCGATGGACACGTAGTCGAGCGCGGAAGTGATGATGCGGGGATTCTCCCCCATGAATGTTGGCAGCTTGCGCACGAATGCGCGGTACTGCTCATCGATCGCCTCATCCTCACTGATGATCCGGGCTGCCTCAACCGAATCTAGCCGCGCGAATGCAGCGAGCGCGTTGTGAAAGATGGTTCCCGCCATATGACCGGACGACCGGATTTCTGCGATATTCATGCTTCTGCCCGCAGTGTCATTCGCGATTCTGCGCGTCCGCTTTGCGATCTTGCGCGCTTCGTCGCCTGCGCGCTCGAGATTGCTGATCCCCTTTGAGAAGGCCAACAGTCGGCGTAGATCCGACGCGATGGGCTGGCGCCGGGCAATGATGTTGCTGCACTCGGCATCGATCTCGACTTCCATCGCATTGAGTCGACGCTCCTCGTCAACCACCTTCTCGACCAGACCCATGTCAAAGCGGTTGAGCGCCTCCATCGCATTGGCCAATTGGGACTCAACCAGCCCACCCATTTCGAAAAATCTCGACGACAGGTGTTCAAGGTCAGCATCGAATTGCCTGGAAATGTGCTTGTCTGACATAGAAAACTCCCTCTTTCCAGACTGACGATAAACTGTTTGTACGGTTTGTCAAACCTGAAAAAACCATGAAGCCAAAGGCCACCAGGAACAGGAGCGGCAAGCGGGCGCATGCATCCCCGGACAACGGTGCCAACGAGGCAGTGGCCGGCGCGAAGTCAGTCCAAACTGCGCAAGCCCGACGTGTGGCGGCCAAGCCACGGTCCCACAAGGCGATGCCTGTTGAAGCGTCTTCTGCGCGCGCGGTCCGGCATCGCAGGGAGCCTGTCAAACAGGAAAAGGTCGTGCGCGACACCTTCACGATGCCGAGGAAGGACTACGAGCAGCTCGCGGTACTCAAGCAGCGGTGCCTCGATGCTGGCATGGCCGTGAAGAAGAGCGAGCTCGTCCGTGCAGGGCTGCTCCTGCTGGCATCTGAGCCGACGAAACGTCTTCTTGCGGCCGTCAAGGCGGTCGAACCGGTCAAGACCGGCCGGCCACCGAAATCGAAGTAAACCGCGCTCGCGGCCAAACAGGAAGCGCCCCTATGCTGGCTCTCCTGTGCCCGCCTGCCTGCGAAGGAATCGAACAGGTAACGGTCAGGTCTTGACCAGACAAATCAGTGCCGGTCATGGCAGAACAGATCATCGACGAGTTTGCACGCGGCGCTGTATCCACCCCTGAGCGCGTCGGCGTCTGTTGCGAAAGGACGGCCGCGCGCTTCGCCGAAGCGCAAGGGTGAGAACATGGCTACCGTACTCGCTGCCTGAAATATCCTGACGATAGCAATGTAACCCTCGCCGCGTTGGCTCGCGCCTGTTCGGTCCGATGCTGGAATCGGACTCGACAGAGATATCGAGCATGAAGCCTTCATAGTCGTAGCTTCGGGTGATGACTGTCTCTCTGCCTTATTTCTCGCGTCGACATTCACGCACGCCCGACATGGCTTCGAGGCGCGTGCATATCGTCGAGAACTCGCCCGCGTTCACCCGCGACAGGGCAATCTGCACATCGTCGAGAGGGGCGTCAACCTCCGACTGCTTCGCCAAAGGCCAGCCTTACTGACCCGCTTCCTTGATGGTCAATGCATTCTTGACAGAGGTCACGCCGGCAACGCCTTGAGCGACCTGAGTGGCCTTGTCGACCTGCGAGGAATCCGGAACGGTGTCTTCCAGCGTTACCGCGCCACCGCGAGCGCGAATCACAATATTTTCCGGCCTGATGTCCTTCGCGTGATCCAGCGCGGCACGCACTTTCTTTGCCAATGCGTAGTTGGCCTGCTTCGACGATTGCGAAGTGGCAGGCGCCGTGTCCGTATCGGTGCGCTTCGCCCATGCGCTGACCGAAACGGCGACGAACAGAGTGCCACCGGCCAGCCTGATTGCCTGAATAGCCTTTTCACTTGCTCCTTTTCAGCGTTGTGACGAATCCGAACGGTGATCTCGCAATTCCACAACCGGAACGTTGGGCGAACTGTGACTACCTGTACGCAGTGGTCAATGCTAAAGACATTGGGGTGTGGGACCGATTTCGCGAAGCCTAAGTCACAACACAACTTCCCCCGGCTGCCTGCGGGCAGGCAATGCGTTTCCAATTCTGGCTGGTCACCGCCCAAACTGCTGCACTGCTGGATTAAAGTTATTACCGCCTATCGTGAAGGGATATATGGCGACACCCACGCGGCGATACAACGTGCCACATACTCTGCATCTTTACCGCCGCTGAGTAGATGGTCAGCCTGATCCAGCGATATGAAACTCTTTGGATGTTTCGCCGCAAGGAAAATCTTTTGCGCTTGTTCAATGCTAACGGTATCGTCCAGAGGAGAATGGAAGACGAGTAATGCCCTCTTCAGCCTCGCGACTTTCTCTTCCAGCCGGTGCTCGTTAACGTCCTCAAGGAATTGACGCTTGATTGTGAAGTCCCTACCGGCAAGCTGTACCGTCATGGTGCCGAGCCTTTCGATTGATTCGATGCTGTCCTTGAACAAGTGCTTAATATGCCGCACGTCGCCAGGAGCCCCGATCGTAACGACCGCTTTTGATTCCGGTATGTCGGAAGCCGACGCTAAAACTGCAGCCCCACCCAGACTATGACCGATCAGTAAGGTTGGTGCCTGATGTGCCCTCCTGAGGAAATCCGCTGCCGCCAACAGGTCGCTGATGTTGGAGGAAAAGTTACTGTTGGAGAAATCGCCGTCACTGTTACCAAGCCCTGTAAAGTCGAAGCGAAGTACGGCAATCGACTGCTCAGTCAGCGCCCGTGCGATCTTCGACGCGGACTTCAAGTCCTTACCGCAAGTAAAGCAATGCGCGAACAGCGCATATGCGACAGGTTTGTCAGGAAGCTCAAGGAGTCCGGCCAGCAATTCACCCCGATCGTTCTCGAAAGAAACCTTCTGCTTCATCATCGCCGTCGTCTCCTGATCGCGACATCTCGGATGTCCGAGACGAAGTCTGAGGCTAGGGAAAAACCTGCGACGCACCGCGTCGACGGGCGCCGCGCGAATTGCAGGAGGAGGCTCAGCCCTTTGCCGCGCCGGCGACCGGCGCGCCCGTGTCATCGTCGCCCGCCTGCCCTAGCGCGGGCAGGTACCTGCCGAAGTTCAATTCGAAATCGCTCGGAACTCCGTAGGCCAGGGTCCGGAGCTTGGCGCGGCGGGCCTGCCCACTTGGCGAGGCCAGCGCTGGAAAGAACATGTCAATGCTCGACTGGATTTCGCTAGCCGCCGGCATTCCGCAACGATTGATCTGAGCTTTCGCCGCGCCGAGTGTTTCACGGTCGAAAGAGGCCAGGCGATGGGCCAGCGTATCGACAAAGGCGTCGAGAGCGTCATCTTCCAACGTGCGGTTTACCCAGCCGTAGCATTCGGCTATGTCGGCGTCGAAGTCGTCGGCGCTGAGAACAAACTCAAGTGCCCGCGACCGACCGACCAGGCGCGGGAGCCATTCCAGTGCTCCGCCTCCCGGAACCAGACCAACCCCGACCTCGGGGTTGCCAAATATGGCACTCTGCCTGCTGGCAAAGCGCATATCGCAGGCCAGAACAAACTCGTTCCCGATGCCGCGCGTGCGGCCGCGAATCTTTGCAATGCTTACCACTGGCGATGACGCGAGTCGCAGTACGAAGTCGCGCCAAAGACCCAACACATCTGGCCGTTCGGCCGCCTTAGCTACATCAAGATGGGCGACGAAAAAATCGGGATTCGCCGACTGGAAGACAACGACCTTCACGGACGGGTCCGAGTCGAGGTCGGCCATTACTGTTCCCAATTCGACGATCGTCGCAGGAACAAACATGTTGATCGGCGGGTTGTTGAAGGTGATCGTCCACCGGCCCGGACTGCTGAGGTCGATGTCGAACTGTGAGGCGTCAGGCATGGTGCTTCTCCTACGGGGATGGGTAGACCAGCGTTTCGCTCAAGGGAATCTCAGGTCGCGGCGGCATACACGTCGGGAACCCCTACTGCGCAGAAAGCCGGCTCAAGAAACCGCCCTCATCTCTCCAAGCACGGTCGGGATGAGTTCAGATACGGTCGGGTGTATCGGGACTGCGTGCTGGAGGGCCGCATACGGGATGCCTGCGTTTATCACGTCGAGGAGACCGTGGATTGCCTCGTCGCCGCCGGTACCCAGGATAGCCGCACCGAGGATTCTTGACGTCTGCGCATCAACGACCACCTTCATGAAGCCCTTTGTCTCGCCCTTCTCCACGGCGCGCCCGACACGGGTCATAGGCCGGTGCCCGACCAGCAGCGGTCGGCCGCTCGCCCGCGCCTCGGTCTCGGTCATGCCGACGCGGCCCAAGGGCGGATCGATAAACAGGGCGTAGGCCTGGATCCGTTGGCTCACTCGGCGCGCCTCCCCATCAAGCTCGTTGGCCGCAACGATCTCGAAGTCGTTGTAGGCCGCATGTGTGAAGGCCCCCCGGCCGTTGCAATCACCGAGCGCCCAGATACCGGGCACGCTGGTCGCGAGCTGATCGTCGACGCGGATGTAGCCGCGCGCGTCGGTCGCGACTCCGGCCTTGTCGAGCCCGAGGTCGTCCGTGTTGGGCCGACGCCCCACGGCCAGGAGGACGTGGCTGCCCACGATCTCCGGTTCGCCGTCCGTGCAGTTGACCCCGACGGCAACGCCTGCCGCGTGCGGGGCGAAACGAATGCATTGGGCACCGGCCCGCACGGTGATGCCCTCGCACTCGATAATCTCCCTGATCGCAACCGAGACCTCTTCGTCTTCACGCATAACGAGGCGCGGCGATTGCTCCACGACGGTCACCCGTGCGCCGAACCGGCGGTACATCTGAGCGAACTCCAGTCCGATATAACTTCCGCCGATTACGACCAGATGCTCGGGCACGCGGTCGAGCGCCAGCATTGACGTATTGGTCAGAGTGCTTACCTGATCGATGCCCGGCAGATTCGGGACAATCGCGCGCCCGCCGACATTGACGTAAATGCGCGGCGCGCGGAGGTATTCGTCACCCACCACAACCGTGTCCGGCGACTCGAAGCGAGCGGAGCCCTGTAGCACCGTACACCCCTTCATGCCGCGCAGCCAGCGCTCGACGCCCGTGCGCGCGTTGCGCGAGACTTCGTCGGCACGCGCCTTCACCCGCACCATGTCGATCCGGACGGGACCATCCAGCACGACACCATATTCAGCGCCGCGCCGCGCCAGGTGCGCGGCATAGGCACTGGCCACGAGTGTCTTGGTCGGCATGCAGCCGGTGTTCACGCAGGTTCCCCCGAAGAGTTTGCGCTCGACGAGCGCGACGATCATTCCGGCATCGGTCAGCCGGCCCGCGAGGGATGGACCGGCCTGCCCGGCCCCGATGATGATTGCGTCGAAATCGCTCGTCATTGGCGACCTTCCGTTGAGAAGCTATGCGCAGTAGTGACAGGTCCTGGACCTTTTCAAGCAACCGCGTCCGCGAGGTTTCGCCCCTCCGCGTTACGAAAGCGTTCGTCGCAGGTGCCTGCTCACAAAGGCAATTCCTTGCCTGCCTGCTCACTAACCATGTACTGCGCGTACCACTCGGGCCAATTCTCATCGCGTTGGCCTCCGGTCCGCTTCTCGTGCTCGCCATGCGCCGCCTCCGCCCGTCGGAACGCCGCCGCGAGATCCGCAGTTGAGGTGAAGGTGATGGCGTCTGTGTCCACCCGACCGGCCGCTCGGTGAGTGAGTTCCTGAAGCAGCCAGCCATTGCCGTCTGGATCGCTGAACGAGGCGAACGAGCGGTAGCTCCGACGCTCGGGGTCTGGGCCGCTAACCCGGACCCGCCCGAACAGATAGGGCTCATCGGAGCCGGCGTACACGCCAGCGGCGTCGTGGAACACTTCGCTCGTCGCCACCCCGCGAGCCAGCAGTTCCTCGCGAGCCGCCTCGACGTCGGAGACGATCAAGTACAGTCCCTGGGCGGAGCCAGGTGTTGCCGCGGTGACGTTCTTGCCGAAGATGACCGAACACCCGGAACCGGGGGACGTGAACTGGATTACGCCGAAGTTGCCGTCGTCGGAGGCATAGTCGGCATCAAGCCTCCATCCCAGGCGACCATAAAACCGCTTGGCGCGCTCGACGTCCGAAACCGGGACGACAATGACCTCGAGCTTCATGTCCACACCACGCACATTTTGAGTCTCAAATACGGCACTGCTCATGTGAACCTCCGATTGCCCGCACTGCAACGCGGCCTTTGAGATTGAGGACAGCAACTCTCGGCGATGAGGGCTGGATGGAATTTGGGCAGGATCGACTGCGGCGAATCATCGCTTAAATCGGTGTTCAGCGCGGGCGCGGTCGGCTCGACCCTCAGGCCTGGACATCTGCATCTAGCCGTCGACGATCGGGCCTGGCATTCGGTTGACGCCAGCATCGACGCACACGCAAAGCCCCCTGCGCTGGCAACACCCGCCGTCGCAGGCCTGAGTGCTATCGTAGGTCAGCACAATTACGAAAACCTATCAGCATGACCCTACCCGTCAGATCTTGCTCCTCGACAGGCTACGGTCAAAAGCCCCATGACTCTCGATGGCAGCGCGCGGAAGATGAGACGTTTGCTATCGCAGCATGCTTTCGAAGAATCAGCCTCAAGGGTGTTCAGTGAAGGGCACGCGCCCCCGCAAAGAGACACGTGCCCATGCGGATCACGCCGCGACGATGTTCGTGCTGATCTCGATGTTGGCGCGCACAGCCTTCGAGTACGGGCAGATCTGATGGGCCAGGTGCGCGATCTTCTCGACGATTTCCTTTTCCACACCCGGCACGTGGATGTCGAACTGGGCGCCGAGGAACCACGCAGCACCGGTCTGCCCGATGTTCACCCGGATGTCCACGGAATAGTCGGGCGGCAGCGTGACCTTCCTCAGCTGGGCCGCCATCCCGAACACGGTGGTGTAACAGGCCGACCAGGCGCCAGCAAACAGCTGCTCGGCTCGCGGGTGCGGCTCGGTGCCGATGTAATCGAGATCCTCAACGCCGGGTGCTGTCAGCTTGAGGTCATAGACGCCATACTCGCCGCTCTGGGCATCGGGGTCGCGATTGACCGTGGCGTGGGAGTTGCCTGCAGCGAGGACTTTTTCGATCTTTTCCATGATGGATTCCTGTGTATAAGGTAATAAAACGGTTTATCTCGCGTCCGATGTAATCGTATGCGATTTACGTATCAAGCCGTGACGACGTTCAGGCCAACCTCGATGTTACCGTGCACGGCCTTCGAGTACGGGCAGATCTGATGGGCGCGGTTCGCAAGTGCCTCGACGACTTCCGCTGCCAGACCCGGCGCGCGGATGGTGAACTGGGCGCCGAGACTAAACCCGTTACCGACCGTGCCGATACTGACCTGGATGTCCACGGAATAGTCGGACGGCAGCGCGACCTTCCTCATCGAGGCCGCAATCTCGAACGCGCTGATGTAACAGGCCGACCACGCGCCCGCAAACATCTGCTCGGCTCGCGGATGCAGTTCGGTGGCGATGAAATCCCGGCTTTCGCCGTTGGGCGCTGACAGCTTGAGGTCGAGCACGCCGTGCTCACCGCGCTGGGCATCGGGGTCGTGATTGACCGTGGCGTGGGAGTTGCCTGAGAAGAGGACTTGGTCGATCTTGGTCATGGGGTTCCTGTTTGGTTAAAGGTGTCAAGCACCGTAGATCGCATGCGATGTAATCGCTTGCGTCGAATAATGGAGAAAGACGAGCCCGATGTCAATCGAAAAAGATTTAATCGCATACGCCTCGTCGATAGCATGAATGTGGATCCGCTGCTGGCCAGCCCGATGCCGCCTGTCTGGTGCGGCTTCGTACGGGCCGCGCGCTTTCTTGTCCGCCACCGGAGAGCAGGTCAATTCTGGCGCGTCGCCGGGGTCAATGACGCGCCCACCCGGCACGCTCTGCGGTTCGCTGGACAGCGTACCGAAGAAGGGTCAGCTTCCGGTGGATCGTCCGAAAAGCCGTGTCTCCCTTGACGATATGATTATCATAGTTATATTCTTCCCGCACCATCTTCGATGCGTGAGGCGTCACGAATCGTCCAACAAACGCAACCCGGCGCCGACTGTGCAACGCGAATGCTTCATTCGCACACTGACCTAATGGAGTATTGAAATGTCCAACCCTGCATACGACGCGGACCGCACCGGACTGTTGCTGGTCGATCCGTACAACGATTTTCTCTCCGATGGCGGCAAGCTCTTTCCGATGCTGCGTGATATCGCCGCCGAAGTCCGGCTGCTCGACAATCTCCGTGCTGCTGTCGCTAGCGCGCGAAAAGCAGATATCCAGGTTTTCTATGTGCCGCATCGCCGCTGGCAACCTGGTGATTACGAAAACTGGAACCATCCGAACCCAACTCAACGCCTCGTGCAGAAGCGCCAAACGTTCGCCAAGGGCACGTGGGGTGGTGAGTGGCATCCTGACTTTGTGCCGCAGGAAGGCGACATCATCACTCACGAGCACTGGGGCCAAAGCGGCTTTGCTAACACCGACCTCGACTTCCAGCTCAAACAGCAAGGGATCACGCACGTGATCGTGGTCGGCCTGCTGGCGAATACCTGTATTGAGTCAACGAGCCGCTTTGCAATGGAACTGGGTTATCACGTCACACTCGTTCGAGACGCTACAGCGGCTTTCACCAGGGAAATGATGCGCGCCGCGCACGAACTGAATGGTCCCACGTTCGCCCATGAAATCCTGACGACGGCAGAGCTGGTTGCTGCACTTCCCGCCTGATCGAAAGGAACTCTCATGAAACTCACCGGTAATCTACTAATTGGTGCGCAGGAAGTCGCGGGGACGTCCGGCAGCATGAAGGCACTTGATCCGACATTGAATGTCGAGATTGAACCGACCTTCGCATTCGGCGGAATTGAAGAGATTGATCGCGCAGCACAACTCGCCGACGAGGCGTTCGATAGCTACAGTCACACCAGCCTTATCGATCGCGCCGAATTCCTTGAGCGAATCGCCGAGGGCCTCGACGTCGTGACGCCGGAACTCGCGCGACGCGCGTCGCTCGAAACCGGCTTGCCGGTGGCGCAACTCGAAGGAGAGGCCGCGAAGTCTGCACTCCAGTTTCGTCAGTTCTCGACCGTCGTCCGTCAGGGGCGCTTCCGCCAGGCGACGATCGACCGTGCTCAACCGGAACGTCAGCCGCGCGCACGAATGGACCATCGGATGCAAAAAATCGGACTCGGCCCGGTCGCGATTTTTGGTGCGAGCAATTTCCCGATTTCCTATTCGGTCGCGGGCGGGGACACTGCGTCGGCGCTGGCTGCCGGCTGCACTGTCATCGTGAAGGCCCACAACGGGCACCCAGGCGCGTCTGAAATGATGGGTCGGGTGATCCAGCAAGCCGTGAAGGATTCGGGCTTCCATGAAGGCGTGTTTTCTCTGGTCCGCGGCGGTGGGAACGAAATCGGCGAGGCGTTGGTCGACCATCCGCTCATCAGGGGAGTCACCTTCACAGGGTCGGAAGGCGGTGGAATGGCACTGTTCCGGCGCGCCCAGCAGCGTCCAGACCCAATACCGGTCTTTACCGAAATGACGAGTGTGAATCCGACTTTCGTAATGCCAGCTGCGCTCGCTGCCAGGGGTGGCGTCATTGGCGATGGTTTCGCCGAACGCATGCTCGTTACCGTCGGTCAGGCATGCCTGAAGCCCGCCATCCTGCTCGCCATTGACGGGCCGGGTTACCTTGAACTGAAGGCGGCGATGATCTCCCGCGTCGAAGCAATGCAGGCGCGCACGATGTTGACGCCAGGCATTTTCACGGCTTATCGGAAGAACGTCGAACGCCAGAGCAACGCCGGGGCGAGGCGAATCGCAGCGGGCGGAGAACCACAGGGTGCGTGGGACGGTCAATCGATTCTCTTCGAAATCGACGGGGCCCGGATGCTGGAGAATCCGGCTTTGTCGGAAGAGGTTTTCGGACCCGCGGCACTACTGGTGCGGGTGAGGGACCTCGAGCAACTGACCGCCATCGCCAAGCAGTTTCGGGGCCAGCTCTCGGCAACGATGCACATCGATCCCGCTGATCACACACTCGCCGCGCGCCTGCTGCCCCTTCTCGAACGTCGTACGGGACGGATCGTCGTCAATGCGTTTGCGCATCCACAAGAGGTGTCATATGCGTCGATCCACGGTGGCCCCTTCCCGGCAACTTCGGATAGCCGCTTTACCTCTGTCGGCATGACTGCGATCGAGCGCTTCCTGCGGCCTGTCTGCTACCAGGGATTTCCGGATGACCTGCTACCGGAAGCTTTGCGGCATAGCAACCCGTGCGGCATCTGGCGTCTGACTGACGGCGAGTTGTCCAAGGCCTGAACGGCCGCCTGCTTGAACGTAGCGTGGCAGCAGCGCGTAATCCGCACAGACTGCGAAGTCACGAGTTCGCGGCGTACGCGCGCGCGGCGAACCCGTGATATCATAGATATGATTATCATACTTATCATCGTTTATGAGGTCTTGCATGCCTGCGTTGTCCAAGAGTAGCGATACGCTGTGCCCGGTCGCGCGGTCTCAGGATGTCATCGGCGACCGCTGGACTGTCTTGGTCTTGCGCGAGCTGTTCATGGGCAACCGAAGGTTCGACGGCCTGTTGGCGCAGTCGCAGGCAACACCGCAGATGCTCTCGTCCCGCCTCAAACGACTTGAAGCAAACGGCATGATCGAGCGCAAGCGTTACATGAAAAAGCCCACTCGCTACGAATACGAGCTCACGGAGATGGGTCGGGCGTTCTACCCGGTCATCCTTGCGCTCCGCGAATGGGGGGAGACATGGCACAAGTCCCCGAACGAGGACGTCGCAGTCCTCTATACGCACCTAACCTGTGGCCACGATGCCGGGATTGGCACAGTCTGCCAAGCCTGTGGTGAACCATTGCGACGGGAAGATCTAAAGGCTGAATTTAGCCCTTCCTACGCGCAGGAGCGCGCGGCGCGACAGGACGCAGTGAAGACCGCTAAGTCCGCGTGATTCATACGCGCCGCTAGGTCGACGCAATAAGAGAGGACCGCGGGAGAAGCCATAGCTGTGGCAGCTGTAGCGCAGGGGGGCCCTCTCGAGCAACACTGAAAGTCGATGAAACAGGCTCACCTACGCTTTGGGAATTGACATTTCTTCGTCACCATTTATCGCATGCAATAAATTGAGTGATTCAACGCGACAGAACACTTTCCTGGAGTCTGCGCCACGAAAACATACCGGATCATCGCACTGCTCGTCGCATTCCCCGACTCTGCCAAGGGCTCTCCGTTCGTAGCAGCTGTGTGATGAACTAACGCTGTTCAACGGGCGAACGCAGCATTGAAGTTGTTCGACAACGGATCTGACAAGGAAAAGTGACCACTGACGATTGCACATCAACTCAACAGCAAGGACTACAAAGACCTCCGTGTTCAGCTATTGCTGGATTCGGGACAAGTACCAGGGATCAGCGTACAGCGCGAGCCGCTCGCACAAACGTACAAGCAGCAGACGGAGACTCCATCGTCGCCCCCCGGGAATCCGCTGGTGCAAGCGATCGTTCAGGCGTTTTCTCAACCGGGACTCGCTCTCCCGTTCGGCCAAACCGGTACGCCTGCATCCGGAGGAGCCCAAGGCATTGGCACCACCTCGCATGCGGGGTCGCTATCCGGAGCAGGTGTTGATGCGACATTTGAGCAGTTTATCGGGCCAGATCCTTCAGGTCGCCCCAGGCCTGCAATACGGCACCGCCTCGCAGCGCAATTCTGGTGATCAGGGGAACGTTGCATCAACCACGGCTTACTCGAATCCGCTTGCTGCAGGGCTTGAATCGCTCGCACGGGCCGTTGGCGCGGAAAGCAGCCAGACCGGAGAAGCCAGCGGAAGCAGCGATACGGGTTCGACGACTTCAGTGAACGACGTGGTGTCGAAGTTGGAGCAGGATTTCACCACCTTGTTTGGCTCATCGGGCGCAGACAACGGTACATCGCTGCAGACGTTTCTACAAACGTTCGCCAGCAACGTTGCAGAACTGTCGGCCTCCAGATCCGCGGCACTTTTGTGCAGACATCTGCCTGAACCGGGCGATGCAGCATTGCAAGCCGGTTGTGACGACGTCGTAGAGCGGCCGGCGCCACGCATGAGTCATCGCATCATTCCCATCAACCAGGAATCTGCGGCAATACAAACATAAATTGAGACGTACGTCTGCAGATGCACGAACCGATGGCATAGTCGGCGCGCGACGGTCGACTACGCCATGGCGCCCAGATGTCGGCCGTCCCATCGTCGCACCCGCACGGCTGCTCCCAACGTGTCTCTTCGCAGAAGTCCGATTAGCTTCGGACGCTTTTCTCCGAAAGTAGCTCGCCCTTCAGATCGTCGTGCACGAAGAGCCAACGCGCCGGTTGAATGTCCGTAAAAAGGACGCCGCTGCAATACCGCCGGTAAGCGTTTATTCGCCGTTCTGGACTGACTTGATAAGGTTGTTTCGCAACGTCACGACCGCCGTTTGAACTTTTGCGAAATCGTCGGGCGCGAGGCCCGTCTCGACAAGGTCCATCTTCAGCGCTTTTTCGCGCAGTCGCCGGCCAGTCTTTGTGAGACTGATCCGCACCTGGCGTTCATCACCGGGATCGCGTTGCCTTTCCAGATAGCCCATCGCCTCGAGCTTCTTCAGCATCGGAGTAAGCGTGTTGGATTCGAGAAAGAGCTTCGCGCCCAGACCGCTGACCGTCTGGTTGTCTTCCTCCCACAGCGCAATGATCGCTATGAATTGCGGGTAGGTAAGTCCGAGTTCCTCGAGGATGGGCTTGTACGCCTTGCCAAAAGCCAGGTTCGCGGAGTAGACCGCAAAGCACAGGTAGTCGGAAAGCATCAGGTTTTCGGGTGCCAGTTGATCCCTGGATTTCATGTGTATCCTCCTTGGCAGGAGCCTGACGTATCACAAAATATATATCGCATGCGATTGTATCGCAACATACCATGCGCCGCATCCCTGCCGTAGGGAGTACAACTCCTCGTTATTTGCTGGGCCGCCTGTCGCACATCCCGGAGGTTGCGCGGCGCCGTCCCGCCCTGCGGCGATTGTCTCCGCTTCCCGAGCACGCCTCATACCGGCATCCGGTACACGGCGCAGAGCTTGTTGCCGTCCGGATCGCGCATATAGGCGAGGTAGAGGCGACCGACCCTGGACTCACGCACGCCGGGCGGCGCCTCAACTGATTCTCCACCGTTGGCAACACCGGCGGCATGCCATCGGTCGACCTGTTCGATCGACTGGCAGTTAAATCCCACGGTCCCACCATTCGCGCTGGTCGCCGGTTGGCCATTGAGCGGCTGGGTGATAAAGAAAAAACCCGTATCTGCGGGGTAGACATAACGCCGACGCAGTTCGTTGTCGTCGTTAAGACCGCCGCAATAGTGGAGAACACTCAGCACGCTATCGTAAAACCGTTTTGCTTTTTCCAGGTCGTTGGTGCCGACCGTTACATGACTGAACATTGCTTGCTTCAATTCCGGTGAATAGGTTATGGACCGCCCGATGCTGTGGCCGGCGCGCAGGAATAACGAAGATGCGCGACGGCTCAGCGATCGGAATGCACGATTTAGTGATGCGACAGGAAGTTATCGCGCGGCGTTGCCGCGACCTGGCTCCCCGCTTGTGATACACCGGAAACTACGCCGCCGTACGAATTCTCGGTGCTGGCTGCGTCCTCGCGTTCCGCGGCGACGGTTCGCAGGCTCTGACCGCTTTGAGATGCCGGCGCGCCGACTGAGGGCTTGTAGAAAGGAGCCGGTCCATAGCCGCTGGCGAACGCGGGTGCGGTGACGGACGCGGAAACTGCGACGAGCAGTGCAACGATTAGCTTGGTCTTCATGATGAGATTCCGTAAAGGTGTTCAGTGGAGGGCACGTGTCCCAAAGAAGCGCGTGCCCAGGCGGATTACGCCGCGACGATGTTCGTGCTGACTTCGATGTTGCCGCGCACAGCCTTCGAGTACGGGCAGATCTGATGGGCCAGGTGCGCGATCTTCTCGACGACTTCTTTTTCCACACCCGGCACGCTGATGTTGAACTCGGCGCCGAGGAACCAAGCGGCACCGGTCTGGCCGATGTTCACCTTGATGTCCACGGAATAGTCAGCCGGCAGCGTGACCTTCTTCGACTGGGCAGCCATTCCGAACACGGTGGTGTAACAGGCCGACCAGGCACCAGCAAACAGCTGCTCGGCGCGCGGGTGCGGCTCCGTGCCGATGTACTCGACGTCTTCGATGAAAGGCGCGGTCAGCTTCAGGTCGTAGGCGCCGAACTCGCCGCGATGGGTGTTGGGATCGCGGTTAACCGTGGCGTGGGAGTTGCCTGCAGCGAGGACTTGTTCGATCTTTTCCATGATGGATTCCTGGGTATATAAAGGTAATAAAACTAATTACATCTTGTCCGATGTGCTCGTGTGCGATCTATTTGTCACGCAGCGACGACGTTCAGGCCGACTTCGATGTTGCCGTGAACGGCCTTCGAGTACGGGCAGATTTCGTGGGCGCGCTTCGCGATTGCCTCGATAACTTCGGTTGCCAGACCCGGTGCACGGATGGTGAACTCGGCGCCAAGACAGAATCCGTTACCGACCGTTCCGATACTGACCTTGATGTCCACGGAATAGTCGGTCGGCAGCGTGACCTTCTTCAGCGAAGCAGCAATTTCGAACGCGCTGATGTAGCAAGCCGACCAGGCACCAGAAAACAGCTGTTCGGCGCGCGGGTGCAGCTCGGTGGCAATGAAGTTGCGGCCTTCGCTGTTAAGAGCCGAAAGCTTGAGGTCGAGCACGCCGTGCTCACCACGCTGGACATCGGGGTCATGGTTGACCGTGGCGTGGGAGTTGCCTGAGAAGAGGACTTGATCGATCTTGGTCATGATGGGTTCCTGTGTAAGTAAGGGGGCAAGCTATTAGATCGCATGCGATGTAATCGCTTGCGTCGAATAATGGAGAAAGACACGGCCGATGTCAATCGCAAACTTTTTAATCGAATTCACTTGTTCGATAGCTTGAGTACCGATCTCACTGTTGGCCAGTAGGGTGACGCCGGTCTTTCAATGTGTAAGCAAGCAACCACCGCGTGGCCGACCTGGGGCCGGCGAATGATGTGCATTGCGGCGCCTGTCAAGAGTAGGTGTGCACACGTCTAACCGGTGCCCCTGTCAGGCGGCGACGGCGCGCAGCACGTTACGACTGAGGCAACCACTGTTACGGGGATGCCAGGACGATTGCGCCGCCTATCCGGCACGTTCGCGATGAGGTGAACTGCATTGCCACGGCACTTGCCGGCTCCGCAGGAAATCGTCCGGGAAACTCACGCCGCACTTGACGATATGATTTTCATAGTTATATCCTTCGCCATCGTCGTCTGCGGTGCGTGAAAGGTCACAAATCGTCCGACGAAAGCAAGCCGGCGCCGGGTGCGCGCCGTGATTAGCTGCTGCGCGGGAAGTCACGGCGCAACGTTTCGGTAAGCGAATGCAGCCTTGTTTCCAACAGATCCCACGCGCACGGCGAGCCGACGCGCATGCGATTCAACATGCGAAAGGAATGACTATGAAGATCGAAGATGCTGTCGTTTTTGTAACGGGCGCGAACCGCGGGCTTGGCCTCGAGTTCGCAAAACAGGCGCTAGAAAGAGGCGCGTGGAAGGTATATGCAGCTGCACGCGATCCGGGCAGCGTGACGTTACCGGGAGTCATTCCCGTCAAGCTCGACGTGACCGATCCGGCAGCCGTAGCCGCGGCCGCGGACGCAGCGCGAGATGTCACTTTACTCATCAACAACGCGGGTATCGCGCGACTCGGGAGCCTGACCGACGACAGCGCAATCGAGGCGCTGCGCGATCACTTCGAGACCAATGTGGTCGGGATGCTCGCGACGTCGCGAGCGTTTGCAGGGAACCTTGCCGCCAACGGCGGTGGCGCAATTCTGAACGTGCTATCAGTCGCGAGCTGGGTGAACCGGCCAATTCTTTCTGCCTACGGCGTGTCGAAGTCGGCCGCGTGGGCGTTGACTAACGGCCTGCGCCAGTCGCTGCGGGAACAGCGCACGCAGGTTGTCGGGCTGCATGCTGGCTTTATCGATACGGATCTGGTGCGCGGACTGGAAGTTCCGAAAGCAACCCCGGCCGACGTCGTGCGCCAGGCGTACGAAGCTATCGAGGCCGGCGCGGAGGAAGTGTCGACAGACGCCATCAGTCGGCAAATAAAGGCCGGGCTGTCTGAGGGCATCTACTTGAAAGACGCGGCGCAACGCTAACGCCGAAACGGTCCCGTGGCGTGACGCCCGGGACCCTCACGCCTGGGTTTCGTCGATGCGCGTCAAAACCTTTCGTGAACAGATGCTGGCAGGAAAGCTGGACCTTTTCAGCTCCCGCATCGCGCTGGTTTCATCGCCGCGGACGATATGTCGGTCAGGAAAAGCAAACTGTTATGCCGACTCTTTTTGACCCTCTCCAGGTTGGCGACTTCACGTTGCCTAATTGCATCATCATGGCCCCGCTAACCCGCGAGCCCGCTGGTGATGAATGCGTGCTTAACTCACTGATGGCTAAGTATTACGCTGAGCGCGCGTCTGCCGGACTGATCATCATGGAAGCCACGTCCGTCACGCCGCAAGGTGTCGGCTACGCCGGGACGCCGGGCATCTGGTCGCAGGAAGAGGTCTCACGGTGGAAGCTCGTTACCGAAGCCGTCCACGCCGCTGGCGGCAGGATGTTTCTGCAACTTTGGCATGTCTGTCAGGATCCAATCTTCCTGAACGGTGATCTGGCGGTGGCGCCAAGCGCAATCGCACCACGTGCGGGCGCCAGGAATGCCAAGGCCGCGGGTTTGATAGCATCGAAGTGCACAGTGCGAACGGCTGTCTGCTCGACCAGTTCCTGCAGGACGCACAACCCATCGTACCGACGCGTATGGCGGTTCAATCGAAAATCGCGGCCGCCTCCTTCTCGAAGTAACCGACGCCTGCATCGACGTATGGGGCGGTAACCGTGTTGGCGTGTACCTCGCGCCGCGAGGGGACGTGGGTATGATGGGTGATTCCGACCCAGCGGCTGCATTCGGCTAAGGTCGGTCACGAGCTCGGCAAGCGCAGGATCGCGTTCATCGCCGTCCGGGAATTGCTCGGCGAGAACCCTCTTGGTCCAAAACTGAAAGCCGCAGTCGGCGGACCGTACATGGCGAACGAGAAGTTAATGCAGGCATCGGCTCAGCAGGCGCTCGAAGCGGATGCCATCGCGTGGGGCAGCTCTTTATAGCTAAGCCCACCCGCCGCGTCGCTTCAATCTCGACGCTTTGTTGAACCCGCCCAATCCAAACACTTACTACGCCGAAGCGGAAACCCGTTACACGGACTACCCGGCGCTGCAAATGTCCAATTCATCGCTCGGCGTTGACACTGGAGCTACTCGTCTGCTCCGTCATGAGGCAGAAGTCGCCCTATCCAAACCGCGTCACTTTGAGGTCGTTGCTACGGCAACAGATAGACGATCACGGTCGCTGCTTTTGCGGCTGCTGGTGCTTAGGTTCGCTAAGGTTATATGGTTCGACCCGGGACCAATTGAACCACTGACAAGTTCACGCGGCATGTCAAACGGGGCCGTCCGCGAGGCCTCTCTAAGAGGGCCCCGCTTTCACCAGCTTCGCACAAATCGCATGCGATTAGATAGCATGGTATTGACATTGGCGACTCTTTGTCGCATCCTTATACGCACGCGACTACATCGCATACGAACTATAAACCCGCCCCGGAATGACTGGGCCATGTACCGAGGAGATCTTGTCGTGAATGTCATGCTCATCCACACAACGAATACCAAATTGCGAGTCACTCGCGCCGTCAAATCCGCTGTCACTGCTTTCGCGTTGACGCTTGGCCTTGGTGCACATGCGCAAGACGCAACGTCACCACCGGCTCAGACAAATGCTGCGGTGCTGACGTCACCCAAAACTGCAAAGGCCGCAAACCGCGCGCTCGCGAAGAAGGTTCGTCATGTGCTCTCGCGCACCAAGGGATTGAGTCCCGCGAATATCTACGTCAACGCCGTCGACGGCATGGTCACGTTAACCGGCAGTTGCATCAGCGACGATCAGATCACCCTTGCTGGCAATGCGGCCGGGAAAGTAGAGGGCGTGACCTCTGTGAACAACCGGCTTGGCATCAGAACGCCTCGGTAATTGCTTTGCCACTGTCATGTCAGGCAGTTTGCATTCCGCCTGACGATCACGAGTCAAGCAGGACTTCGATTGGATGCCAGCCAGGCATCCATTGACTATGAAAAAGGAATGAAATGACGACGGAAACCGAAACTGCCATTTTGGCTGGTGGGTGCTTCTGGGGAATGGAAGCGCTATTGCGTCGCTTTCCCGGCGTAATCTCAACGCGCGTAGGCTACACCGGTGGCTCCACGCCTAACGCCACCTATCTCGATCATGGCACACACGCAGAAGCCGTTGAGGTCGTATTCGACAAGCGAACGATAAGTTATCGCCAGCTCCTGGCGTTCTTCTTCCAGATACATGATTCGACGACTGTTGACCGACAAGGCAATGATATCGGACCGAGTTACCGGTCAGCAATCTTCTACCTCAGCGAAGAGCAAAAAGCGGTAGCCGGTAACACGGTGGCCGAAATCGATGCGTCCGACCTCTGGCCTGGTAGGGTTGTCACCGAGATTGCGCCAGCGCGGGAATTCTGGGAAGCGGAGCCGGAGCATCAAGGATATCTGCAACGCAATCCCGACGGATACACCTGCCATTTCGTTCGGCAGGAATGGAAGGTAGACAGGTGAGCCGAGCCGAACCGCCAATATGGCTGCAGATGCTTACGTATCGGGTTGCAAGATCCACACGCCACAAGGCATCCAACTCGCCAAGACGTTGCTGATATTGCTCGAGACTACAACGACTAGCCTTGATTCCAATGGTGTCACGATACCGGTTGCCGTATGAACTCCATCAGACTCCGCGGAGTTCGGCGGAACGAGAGTGTTCCGAACTGCTCCACTTCAACAAGCTCGACAGAGTCAGCCGTCCCGTCGCCTGGCGCTACGTCGTGTTTTATCTGCTCCACAGCAGCCTGGAGGCGCATGCAGGTAGAAGTCGTTCGTGACCCCGAGTTTTCCAGGTCACCATACGAGAGTCTCATTGGATTCCTACGTTTTTCAAGATGATGCAGACGAGATCTAAAGACCACCTGTTCGTGGCATCCGTAAAGCTTTCTGAATCGCTCTGTTTCGCGATCTACTCAGCAAACCTTGCCTTCGTCAAAGCCTATCGTCCGATCCTCGACGAACTGGGGCTCACCTATCCGCAATACGTCACAATCATTGCGCTCTGGGAGCGTTCACCTCAGGCCGTCGGCGAGCTAGGAGCGAAGCTGCTTTTAAAGAACAACGCGCTAACGCCAATATTAAAACGGCTGCAACTCATGGGCTATCTGGATAGACAGCGCGATCCCGAGAATAAACGTCGCGTATTGATCAGCCTCACAGAAAACGGTCGGCAGCTTCGCGAGAAAGCACTGAGCGCCGATTCCGCCAGGAAGATGGGTCTGGGGCTTGGCGAGGTTCTGCATATACAGGAGGTCATTTCGAAGCTGCGGACCAACCTCGAGCGCCCTCGACAACTGACGTCACGAATGAGGGACTGAATCTCTTCGCGCTTTCCACATATGTCGCGTCAGACTAAACACGGCGCGGCTGACAACTGCTCAACATCAGCAAAAGCCAGTCCGCGGCAGGCACACTCGGATCTAATCACCATTCGAACAGGAGATTGCCAGTAATGTTCAGTCACATTGCGGTAGGTACGAACGACCTCGAAAAGGCCAAGCGATTTTACGATGCCGTACTGGGCGCACTCGGCTATGAGCAAGGCATCAAAGATGACAATGTCCACCGTCGACGCTATGTGTATCGCAACAACACGGGAATATTCATCATTACCGAGCCACTCGATCGGCGACCGGCCACATACGCCAACGGCGGAACGGTCGGCTTCGAGTGCTCGTCGGCCGCGCAGGTGGATCTCTGGCACGCGGCTGGTCTTGCTAACCACGGTACGTCGATTGAAGCGCCCCCGGGTGTGCGCGAAGCACCTGGTGGTCAGCTGTATCTCGCTTACCTACGCGATCCGGATGGCAACAAGATATGCGGGTTGTACCGCATTCGCAGTTAGCTCCGCTTCCTGAGCCAGTTGCACGAGCTGGGATCAGCTTAAGCTCTCTTTCGCTGGGGGCGCGCGGACTTCGGGCCGCGCGTCGTCGAAAGATTGCGCTCAACCAGCGCGGGACGAAACATGACGCGCGGAGTTCACCCGTTAGCCAAATCGTACTCCGACTGACGGACACGTAAGAGCGAGAACTGATGTTGTCACTCGCGCCGGAAGTAATATCGCTCTGAGAGAAGTCGATCCGTGTCGGCTACCCTGCTTCCAGAGAAAGCGCGTCAGAGTGAGTTGATCAAATTACCGCGCAACGTCACGATCGCTTTTTGCAACTCCTGGAACTCGTCCGGACTGAGTCCAGTTGCATCGGTAAGGTCTGCAATTTTCAGGCCTTTTTCGCGCAACCGCCGACCGGTTTTCGTCAAGCTGACGCGCACCTGGCGCTCATCCTCGGGATCACGCTTGCGCTCCACGTAGCCCATCACTTCGAGCTTCTTCAGCAGTGGCGTAAGCGTGTTCGACTCCAGGAATAACTTCTCCCCCAACCCGCTCACTGTCTGATTGTCTTGCTCCCAGAGCGCTATGATCGTGATGAATTGAGGATACGTGAGGCCAAGTACATCGAGGATGGGCTTGTAAGCCTTGCCGAACGCCAGATTCGTGGAGTACACAGCAAAGCAAAGATAGTCCGCAAGCGGCACGGGTGCCGGTACTGGCAGTTCAGTAGGTTTCATGTACATCCTCCTCGAACGATGGTCAATGACTCGCTGTTTCGATATATCGCTTGCGATTATATCGCAAGACGGTCTAAACAGGTGGGCCGCATTTCACGGTAGTCACATGGCTACCCATCACGCGCAGCCTGGGTGGCCCCGCGAAAATCGAATCGCTACCGGACGCGTGCGAAGGACGGAGCAGCCACGAAAGGCGAATGTGCGACGAGCACTGCTGTGAACCGGATCTCGGTGATCGAATGGGATGGGTTTAATGACATCCCAGGCTGGTCCCGGAAAAGCGGATCGGGTACTTGAGCGGATCTGTCTGGTTTTCGCGCGTTCTTTGAACGCTTGTAGTCTGTCATTAAGGCACAAACGTTAGCCCATGACGTGGCTAAGAGCGGAGGTGAGGGTCGTGATGCTGGCCGCGCAGCGGTGGATGCGCTAGGACGCTAGCAAGCGCACTTGCGAGTTCGCCTGCACCTCGCAAGAAACAAAAATGCGCGACCCCACAGGCCGCGCATCTTCACGAGTTTCCGGTCTGACCACCGAGCCGAAGGCAGTGGCGCCCATCCCGTTGACTCTCAGAACCATCCCCCTGGCGCGTCGTTGCTTGAGCGCCTGCGCAACGAAGCTCCTCTTAAGCGACCCAATACGAACGCAACGCTCCGCCAAGCGCCTGGCCGCCAGCGGACACGTAGGCTGTAAGCCGACGCGTCGAATCCGCGAGCCTGTCGACTTGAATATTCCCCTAAATTTTTAGGCCAACGAAGATGCGCCCCGTGCTCCGATGTGCGCTAAATCTGCGTGTCATTGCTAACAAGATCAGCTCTCGATAGCAGAGAGCGAAAATTGTGTGCTGCACACCGAATTTCGCGATTCCCGCGCACCTTGTTGTTCTCGAAACGCAATTTTAGCGTTCCCGCACACTTTGTTGTGCGCCGATACTAGCGTAGACAGCCAAAACGCCTGCACCTACCAAACTCATCAGACAAAATCGAAAGGATATTGAAATAGTCGCCCAAAAGCTTGCGAATACTGACAAGTGCGCTCTTTTATTTCGGAATCCAAATCTACTTGGGCCGGCAAATCAATCGTTTGAGCCGGAATCAGCACGCCAGATGACCAATCGCTTCTTGAAAATACCTCAATCAAAACATCGATCTATAGACGTTTTTCACGGTATGAGACGAAAGGTGCGCTCTTTTTTGTGTGCGGAGCGCGGCGGCGAAAAAGTGCGCGCTTTTTTGTGTGTCGATACCTATCGCCCCATTTGCAGTAGTGCCTTCACCCATATCGCTAAATTACGATATATGATTCGTACTGTAGCGATGCAATTGCGCGCACGCCAACCAGCGTGCCGCTTGTCGAACCCCCTGAAACCATCCACATGACGCCCGATTTCGATGCGATCCACAAAGCGCTGGCCAACCCGGTCCGCCGGGAGATTCTCGGCTGGCTGCGCGAACCGCAAGCGCATTTCGCCGATCAGGAGCTGCCGCTCGACCACGGCGTGTGCGCAGGCAAGATCGACGCGCGCTGCGGCCTGTCGCAGTCCACCGTGTCGGCGCACCTCGCCGCATTGCAGCGCGCGGGGCTCGTCACGTCGAAACGGGTCGGTCAATGGGTGTTTTTCAAACGCAACGAGCCCGTCATCCAGGCGTTCCTCGAATACATGAACACCACGCTCTGAGCACCGCACTCGCATCGCCGCGTTTCCTTTTTCACGCAGTTTTATGAGGCTCGGGCCCTGCCCGCCGCCAAAGGTGAACTCTCATGCCGACTCTTTTCGATCCCCTGCAAATTGGCGATATCACGCTGCCGAACCGCATTATCATGGCGCCGCTCACGCGTCAGCGCGCCGAGGAAATTCGCGTGCCGAACGCGCTGATGGCGCGCTATTACGCCGAACGCGCGAGCGCCGGCCTGATCCTCAGCGAAGCGACGTCGGTCACGCCGCAGGGCGTCGGCTACGCGGACACGCCGGGCATCTGGTCGCAGGAGCAGGTCGAAGGCTGGAAGCTCGTCACGCAGGCCGTGCACGACGCGGGCGGCAAGATCTTCCTGCAGTTGTGGCACGTCGGCCGTATTTCGGATCCGGTGTTCCTGAACGGCGAGCTGCCGGTCGCGCCGAGCGCGATCGCGGCCGGCGGTCACGTGAGCCTCGTGCGTCCCGAGCGTCCGTTCGTGACGCCGCGCGCGCTCGAGCTCGATGAAATCGCCGGTGTCGTCGAAGCATTCCGCAAGGGCGCGGAAAACGCCAAGGCCGCAGGCTTCGACGGCGTAGAAGTGCACGGCGCGAACGGCTATCTGCTCGACCAGTTCCTGCAGGACAGCACCAACAAGCGCACCGATGCCTACGGCGGCCCGATCGAAAACCGCGCGCGTCTGCTGCTCGAAGTCACCGACGCGTGCATCAGCGTGTGGGGTGCAAACCGCGTCGGCGTGCATCTCGCGCCGCGCCGCGACGCGCATACGATGGGCGACTCCGATCCGGCCGCAACGTTCGGCTATGTCGCGCGCGAACTCGGCAAGCGCAAGATCGCGTTTATCGCGGCGCGTGAAGCGCTCGGCGACGACCGCCTCGGCCCGCAGCTGAAGGAAGCGTTCGGCGGCCCGTACATCGTGAACGAGAAGTTCACGAAGGAAACCGCGCAGCAGGTGCTCGACGCCGGTGAAGCGGATGCGGTGGCCTGGGGTCAGCTGTACATCGCGAATCCGGATCTGGTGCGCCGCTTCGCTGAAGATGCGCCGCTGAACAAGCCGGTTCCGGCGACGTTCTATGCGCGTGGTGAAATCGGCTACACCGATTATCCGGCGCTGGAAGCGGTGTAATCGGCAGTGACAGCGGGCTCATGTCCGCTGTATGAAATGATGAAGCGGCGGGCGCGACTGAATTTCAGCCACGGCCGCCGCTTTTTTTGCGCGCTAGACCAGATCGCGCTGCATGAACACCCGTTTCGACTCATCGAGCCCGCGCGCGATATGCGCGTCGCGCCGCGCGAGCAATGCCGCGTCGAGCTCAACTGTGGCGAGGTCGCGAAAGCCGAGCCGCCTGTAGTACGGCGCGTTCCACGGCACGTCGCGATACGTCGACAGCACGAGTTGCGTCAATTTCCGCGCGCGCGCGATTCGCGCGACCTCTTCGATCAACGCCGCGCCGATGCGTCTGCCCGCGTGCGAGGTCAGTACATCGAGCTCCTGAACGTAGATGCGCGTCGGCTGCGGCTCGAACATCACGAAGCCTATACAAATCTCCTGCTGATCGAGCGCGACGATGATCTCGCGCGCTTCGATCTTGCGCTCGACGACCTCCCGCACCATCGGCGGTGCGTCGGCGATGCCCGTCATGCCGACGCTGACGAAACGCAGGCCCGCTTCGAATTCGATGGCACGAATCGATTCCGCTTCGTGCGGCGCGGCAAAACGGAAGGTGATGACGGAGTCGCGCGACATGGCCTTGCATCTGATGAAGACGACCCGAGTTTGACATCGGCGCGGCAACATCGACAAGCGTCAAACGACATAAACTCGCGCAAGCACCCTGCACCCACGCTCGCGGGACTACACTCATCAGATCCGAACGCCACCTGAGGCTCATGCCGACATGAACCTGATGAATGTGCTGCAGATCGCGCTGCACCTCGACCAGCACCTGAGTACGCTGATCGTGCAATTCGGCACGGCAATCTACGCACTGCTGTTCGTCGTCGTGTTCGTCGAATACGGTTTTCTGCCGCTGTTCTTTCTGCCCGGCGATCCGCTGATATTCATCTGCGGCGCGCTCGCGGCCACCGGTGCATTGAACGTGTGGATCATCGCGCCCGTGCTGTTCGTCGCGACGGTGGCCGGCAGCATCGTCGGGTATGCGATCGGCCACGCGGTCGGCGACAAGGTATACACCCGCAACTACTACTGGCTGAACCGCAATGCGCTGAGCCGCGCCCACGCGTTCAGCGAGGCGCGCGGCCGCCTGACCTTTCTGCTTTCACCCTACATCGCCGTGGTGCGCACGTTCGCGCCATTCGCCGCGGGCGTGTCGCAAATGATGTTCTCGCGGTTCGTCACGTTCGTCACCGCCGGCGCGGCGCTGTGGATCGTGTCGCTGATCGCGGCCGGCTATCTGTTCGGCAACGTCCCGGTGGTGCGCGAGCATCTGAGTTCGCTGGTGTTGCTGGGCCTCGCGCTCGGCGGTGCGATGCTGGCCGGCGCCGCGGCATGGCGCTTTTTCAACCGGCGGATGCGGGCGCGTTGAGCGCGATCGTCGCGCCGCCCTCGCGTACGGCGTCCCGTCACATCAAATCTTGACCCGAGCGAAATACGAAGGTAGCCTTAGCAGGATACCTTCAGATCATGTCATCGCGCGAGCTCATCGCATGAGCAAGTCCCCTCTCCCCGTTACGCAGGAAGAACTCCATACGCTGGCCGAAGACCTGCGCGTGCTGGTGGGCAAGCTACGCCGGCGTCTGCGCGAAGAGTCGCACGTCGGCGACTTCACGCCGTCGCAGGTGCAGGTGCTGAATTTGCTGGAACGCGAAGGCCCGGCCACGGTCACCGCGCTCGCGCGCGCGCACGGCATGCGTCCGCAGTCGATGGGAGAAACGCTCGCGGCATTGAAAGCCGCGGGGCTCGTCAACGGCGCGCCCGATCCCAACGATGGACGGCAGACGGTTCTATCGCTGACTCCGTCCTTTCGCAAGAAGGTCAAGGCGAGCCGCGCGGCGCGCGAAGACTGGCTGTACCGCACGATTCAAACCCGCTTCACGCAAGCCGAACAGCAACAGCTCGCGACGGGCGTCGATCTGCTGAAACGCCTCGTCGATTTGTAACTCGCGATGCGCGCACGCGCGTCTCGCCACTCGCAGGAGCACCTCATGGCACTCACTACCCTCGATGCCAAAACCGCACTGGTCGTCGTCGATCTGCAGCGCGGCGTCATCGCGTTGCCCACCGCGCCCCATCCGGCCGGCGAGATCGTCGAACGCTCGGTTACGCTGCTCGACGCGTTCCGCCGCCACGGCCTGCCGGTCGTGCTCGTGAACGTCACCGCCGGCGCACCGGGCCGCACCGACCAAGGTCGCCACTCCGCCGACTTCCCGGCCGGTTTCGCCGATCTGCTGCCCGAACTGAAACAGCAGCCGTCGGACCATCTGGTCACGAAGCGCACGTGGGGCGCCTTCACCAACACCGATCTGGCCTCGTATCTGCAACAACAAGGCGTCACGCAAGTGGTGCTCGTCGGTATCGCGACCAGCATCGGCGTCGAATCGACCGCGCGTTTCGCGATCGAGGCCGGCCTGAACGTCACGCTCGTCGTCGACGCGATGACCGATCTGAACGCCGACGCGCACAACAACAGCATCACGCGCATCTTCCCGCGCCTCGGCGAAACCGGCACGACGCAGGAAGTGCTCGATCTGCTCGAACGCTCGCGTGCTTAAAGCCCGAATTGAAGCGAGTCACTACCCGCATGCCGTCCACCCCGCGTTGAGGACACCCCTGCCGTGAGCACCACGTTCCGTTCGCTGCGCATATTCAACTATCGTGTCTGGGCGAGCGGCGCGCTCGTCTCGAACATCGGCACGTGGATGCAGCGCACGGCACAGGACTGGCTCGTGCTCACCGAGCTTACGCATCACAACGCGACGGCGGTGGGCATCGTGATGTCGCTGCAATTCGGCCCGCAGATGCTGTTGCTGCCGCTCACCGGCTACGCGGCCGATCACTTCGATCGCCGCAAACTGCTGTTCGCGACGCAGACGGCGATGGGCACGCTGGCACTGGCGCTCGGTCTGCTCACGGTCACGGGGCTCGTGCAGCTATGGCAGGTCTACGTGTTCGCGGGGCTGCTCGGCTGCGTGACCGCGTTCGATTCCCCCGCGCGTCAGACCTTCGTATCCGACCTCGTCGGCGAACGCGATCTCGCCAACGCGGTCGGGCTGAACTCCACGTCGTTCAACGCCGCGCGTATGCTCGGCCCGGCGGTCGCGGGTCTGCTGATCGCGTCGGTGGGCAGCGGCTGGGTGTTTCTCATCAATGCGCTGTCGTTCGTCGCGGTGCTCGGCGCGCTGCGCATGCTGCGGCTCGACCAGTTGCATATCAAGCCGCGCAATGTGCGCTCGCGCGGCAGCTTCGTCGAAGGCTTCAAATATGTGTGGACGCGTCCCGATCTGAAGGCGGCGCTCCTGATGCTGTTCCTGATCGGCACCTTCGGCCTGAACTTCCCGATCTTCATCTCGACGATGTCCGTCACCGCGTTCCGTGCCGGCGCCAGCGAGTACGGCCTGCTCAGTTCGACGATGGCGATCGGCTCGGTCACCGGCGCACTGCTCGCCGCGCGCCGCGCGCGGCCCACCATCGGGCTGCTGCTCGGCGCGGGCGCGATATTCGGCATCGGCTGCACGACAGCCGCGCTGATGCCGAACTACGTGCTGTTCGGCATCGTGCTGGTCGTGATCGGCGTGTCGACGCAGACCTTCACCACCTCGACCAATAGCCTCGTGCAACTGACCACCGAGCCCGCGATGCGCGGCCGCGTCATCGCGATCCTGCTCGCAATCGCGCTCGGCACCACACCGCTCGGCGCGCCGGTGGTCGGCTGGGTCGCCGACCGTTTCGGCCCGCGCTGGGCGCTCGGCGTCGGCGCGGCATCGGGCTTCGGCGCGGCGCTCGCCGGTCTTGTCTATCTGATGCGGTACCGGCAGTTGCGCTTCTATCGTGAAGGCTGGCGCCTGCGTTATAGCATCGAAGACCCGCGGCCCGTCACGGCCGCCACGGTGTTTCCCGACTCCGTCACGACGCTTCAGCGCAGCGAGCTCGACGCGGCGGAAGAGGATACGGCATCGAGCGTGTAAGCACGCAAGCGGTGAGCGCCGGACCCAGGCAGGCGCAGTTCAGAGTCCGCCCACGCCGCGCGTCACCAGTGCATACGGTCCGTGTGTCAGCTGCTCCCTGAGAAACTCGATGCACACCTGAATCCGCGCCGACGACGACAAGCGCTCGGCCGTCACCGCCCACACATCGGCGGATTGCTGATAGTCGGGCAGCACGCGCACCAGTTCGCCCGCGCGCAGGCTCTCGGCCACGTCCCAGACCGACACCATCACGATCCCGTAGCCCTGCTTCGCCCACTGCACGACGATGTCGCTCAGATTCGACGCGACCGTGCCCGTCACCTTCACGCTCTTTTCGCCGTGCGGCCCACTGAGACGCCAGACTCCGAAGCGGTCGTCGCGGCCGCGAAACAGCAGGCAATCGTGGCCGGTCAGATCGTTGAGTTCGACCGGCGCACCGTGCTGCTCGAGATAAGCCGGTGACGCGCACAGAATGCGCGCGCTCTCCACCATCTTGTGCGCGATCAGATGCGGCTCCTGCACTTCGCCCACGCGCACGTCGATATCGAAGTTCTCGCCGACCACATCCGCGCGCCGATCAAGCAGTTCGAGCCAGATTTCGAGGTTCGGGTGACGCTCGCGCAGCATCGCGAGAATCGGCGACACGTGCTTGCGGCCGAGCCGCAAACTCGTGCTGATGCGCAATAGGCCGCTCAGCTCGGTGCGGCGATCGGCGAACGCGTCGGCCATGCCCTGCACGTCATCGAGGATTTTTTGCGCCCATTGCAGCGCGGCTTCGCCGTCGCTCGTTACGCTGACGCGGCGCGTGGTCCGCTGAAAGAGCTTCACGCCCAGACCGGTTTCGAGCATTGCGATGCGCTTGCTCACATGCGACGGCGACAGCCCCATCTCCGTCGAGGCCGCGACAAAACTGCCGCGCCGCGCGATATGACAGAACAGCTGCAGATCGCGCAGGAAAGATTCATTCGTGGCTGTGAGCGCATTCTGATTTTGCATCTGGACGCATTGTGTCGGCGCATAACGCTATTAACCTAGCTCCAACGGATTGGTTGGGCAAGGGCCGGTCGTTTGAATGCCGGTCTGAATGCAATGCCCCGCGCGCTGAGACATGGTTAACCCGCAGTGCGCCGCGGCGGCGCATGACATGCGTCGACCATGCCGTTGTGCTGCACCGCGGCAAGGAGATCAGGAAAATCCTGGCTTGCGCGGTGCCCGTTTAAAAGCGCCAATGATTCAGCCGTAGAAGCTGACAAAAAACATTTCCCATTCAGGAGACGACATGCAAACGAACGCATCGGCAAGTAGCGGGCATAGCTCGCAGGCGCGCAAGGCAACCGCCAGCGGCTGGATCGGCTCGGCACTCGAGTACTACGACTTCTTCATCTATGCGCAGGCCGCCGCGCTCATCTTTCCTCAACTGTTCTTCCCTTCCGGCAACCCCAAGATCGCGATCGTCGCATCGCTCGCAACCTACGGCGTCGGCTACGTCGCGCGGCCGATCGGCGCAATCGTGCTCGGGCACTGGGGCGATACACACGGCCGCAAGAACGTACTGCTGCTCTGCATGTTCCTGATGGGCCTATCGACGATGGCGGTCGGTTTGCTGCCGACTTATCACCAGATCGGCTTTCTTGCGCCGGTGCTGCTCGTCGTGCTGCGGCTGATCCAGGGCTTCGCGGTCGCTGGTGAAATCTCGGGCGCCAGCTCGATGATCCTCGAGCACGCGCCATTCGGACGACGCGGCTATTACGCGAGCTTCACGCTGCAAGGCGTGCAGGCAGGCCAGATTCTCGCCGCCGCGGTATTCCTGCCGCTCGCGTATTACATGGACGACGCCTCGTTCAACTCGTGGGGCTGGCGCATTCCGTTCCTGCTCAGCGCGATCGTGCTGATCGCCGGCTACATCATCCGCCGCGAAGTCCACGAAACGCCGGCGTTCGAGAAGGAAGGCGCGAGCGGCGGTGTGCCGCGCTCGCCGATCGTCGAAGCGTTCAAGTACAACTGGCGCGACATGCTGCGCGTCGTGCTGTGCTCGCTGATGAACGTGATCCCGGTCGTCGCGACGATTTTCGGCGCGGCCTACGCGGTGCAGCCATCGTACGGGATCGGCTTTTCGAAGAGCCTGTATCTGTGGATTCCGGTGATCGGCAACATCGTCGCGGTGCTGGTGATTCCGTACGTGGGCAATCTGTCCGACCGGATCGGGCGGCGTCTGCCGATCATCGTCGGCTCGCTCGGCGCCGGGCTGCTTTCCTTCGCGTATCTGTACGCGATCAGCATTCACAACGTGCCGCTCGCGATGGTGATGTCGATCCTGATGTGGGGCGTCATCTATCAAGGCTACAACGCGATCTTCCCGAGCTTCTACCCGGAACTGTTCCCGACGCGTTCGCGCGTCTCCGCGATGGCGATCGGCCAGAACATCGGCACGACGATCACCGCGCTGCTGCCGGCTCTGTTCGCGTACGTCGCGCCGCCGGGATCGCACAACGTGCCGCTGACGATCGGCGCGATCACGTTCGGCATTACGATCGTCTGCGCGATCGCCGCATGGAGCGCGCGCGAGAACTTCCGTGTGCGGCTCAGCGACCTCGGCGAAAAGAACGTCGTGCCGATGGACAAGCTCAGCTACGAAACGATGCGCGCGCAAAGCATGGCCGCGGGAAAAAAGGCCGTTGCTTGAGCCCGCTTGCCGGTTAGCGCGTCTAATCAGTACTTTCAGGGAACCCGCTCATGACCAGCACCCGGATCGCCGTCGCCGGCGCGGGCTACATCGGCCGCGCTCATATGGCGGTCGCGCAGCAAAGCGACGCGTGCACGCTGTCGGCGATCGTCGATCCGTCGCCCGCGGCCGCCGCGCTCGCGGCCGAGGCGGGCGTGCCGCTGTTCCGCACGCTCGACGAGCTGCTCGAACGCGATCGCCCCGACGGCGTGATTCTCGCAACGCCGAACCAGCTGCACGTCGAACACGCGTCGCGTTGCCTCGCGGCGCGCGTGCCGACGCTGCTCGAAAAGCCGATCGCGCCGAGCGTCGACGAAGCGGAAACGCTCGCCGCCGACGCCGAGCGCAGCGGCGTGCCGCTGCTGATCGGCCATCATCGCGCGCACAGTCCGATCATGGCGCGCGCGCGGCAGCTGATCGACGAGGGACGGCTCGGCAAGCTCGTCGCGGTGATGGGCAGCGCGGTGTTCTTCAAACCCGACGAGTACTTCGCCGACGCCGAGTGGCGGCGCCAGCCCGGCGGCGGTCCGATCCTGCTGAACATGATTCACGAGGTGCACAACCTGCGCATGCTGTGCGGCGACATCGTCGCCGTGCAGGCCTTCTCGTCGCATGCCACGCGCGGCTTTCCGGTCGAGGATACGGTCGCGATCAACCTGCGCTTCGCGAACGGCGCGCTCGGCAGCTTCATGCTGTCCGATACCGCCGCGAGCGCGCGCAGCTGGGAGCAAACATCACAAGAGAACAAGGCCTATCCGTCGTATCCGGACGAAGACTGCTACGTGATCGCGGGCACCTTCGGCTCGCTCGCGGTACCGACGATGCGTCTGAAGACTTATGCTAAAGCCGCGGACCGCTCGTGGTGGAAGCCGTTCGACGTCAGCGTCGCCGACATGACGCGCGACGATCCGCTAAAGCTGCAGCTCGAGCATTTCGTGCGCGTGATTCACGGCAAGGAGCCGCCGCTCGTCAGCGCGCAGGACGGTTTGCAGAATCTGCGTATCACCGAGGCGATCGTCGAAGCGGCGAGGACCGGCGCGGTCGTCGATACGACCCGCGCTGTCGCGGCGGCGGTCCACTAAAACAAGCTGAAGTCGCGTCGATACTACTCAGTTGATCACTCAGGATGGCTATATGAAAACATTCGTGATGCTGCACGGCATCAACCACAACATGTTCGGTAAGCGCGATCCCGCGCAATACGGCACCATCACGCTCGAAGAAATCGACGCACGGCTGCGCGCGCTCGGCGACGAGCTCGGCGTGCGGGTCGACAGCTTTCAGACCAATAGCGAAGCGGCGATGTGCGAGCGCATTCACCAGGCGTTCACCGACAACGCCGACGGCGTGCTGATCAATGCCGGCGCATGGACGCACTACAGCTATGGCATTCGCGATGCACTCGCGATCCTGACCGTCCCGGTGGTCGAGATCCACATGTCGAACATTCACGCGCGCGAAGCGTTCCGGCATCAGTCGGTGTTCGCGGAGATCGTCAAAGGGCAGATTTGCGGCTTCGGCGTGGACAGCTATCTGCTCGGACTGCGCGCGGCGGTGTCGGCGGCGGGCTAGCGCCACGTTTCGGTCAGCTCGTTGGCCAGCACCATTTTGTGGCGGACCACCTCGACGAAGGCCGGGTCGACACCCGGCTGCGCCTTCAGAAATTTCAGCGCGGCGGAGTGCACGGCGCGCAACGCGCCGCCGTCGATGCCCGTCATGCGCGCCGCGCTGCGCCGCGTTTCAACGACCAGATCGCGCGCGCTCGTGAAGTCGGGTGCCAAGCCGCATTGCGCGTCGAACGCGGCGCTCAGACTGGTCGCGTAGTCGCGTGACTCGCCGAGCCGCTCCATATCGATCAGCAGATCGACGCCCTCACCCATGCGCAGCGCGCAGAGAATCCACAACGCGATGAACGCGCGATACGCGTTGTCGCTGTCCACCGTGCGCGCGAACTGCTCGCACGCGACCGCATAGGCGTCATCAGGCATCGGCGGCAGCGGCGGCAGGCGCACGCCGCACACGCCGATCGCCTCGCTCACCAGCGGATCGATCTGATTCAGTCCGAGCACGCGAAACGGCGCGGCGACAAAAAACGCATTGCTCCATTGCTGCCGCAGCAGCCAACCCGACGCGAACTGCGACGCGGGATTGCGCAGCACACCCACGTGCAGCGCCCCGGCAAACGCGCGCTTCAGCCACGGCAGACGACCGCCCGTGCGGCAAAACTTGAACACGGGCACGCGGCCCTGCTCGATCGTGTGTGCGCTCAGCGCGCGCAAATAGGCCTGCAGTGACGGGAATGTCGCATCGGGCTCGCGCGTAAAGCGATCGATGCTGAAGCGCCGGTCGTAACCCGCGACGCCGCGCGCGTCTTCGCGCAAAAACGGCCGGTATTCGTCGAAGTATGGCGCGGCGAGCGGCGGGTGCCCCGAGGTCAAGGTCGGCCGCGAGGCGGGCACGTCGGCGAGCTTGAGATCGGCGAGCACGTTGCTGAGCGGCTCGTAGAAACCGGCCGCGCCTTGGAGCTCGCGCAGCCGCGACCACACCCACGTGCCCGCGCTGCGCCAGCCCGTATGCAGAAAAACCGCCTGTTTCAGCGGAGTATTGGGCGCTGCGCCGTTCGCGGACGACTCATGAGGCAACGACATGGGACTTCTCTTCCAATGATTGAATCGATAGACCGGAAGCGCCACTTTACCCTGTGATCGATCGGGACGCATTATGCTGCTGGATTCCACGCTCCGCCATTGCACCCACCTCCCCTCATGAACGATTCGGCCGATATCCGCTTCCTGCTCACACTGCGCGCGAGCGGCAGCCTGATCGCCGCCGCGCGGCGGCTCGCGCTGTCGCCGTCGGCGGTCACGCAGCGTCTGCAGCAACTCGAAAGGAAGCTCGGCGCGCAGCTCGTGAACCGCAGCGCGCGACGACTGCAATTCACCGACGAAGGCCTGCTGCTGTGCGAGCGCGGCGCCGAGCTGATCGCGCAGTTCGATGCGTTGTTCGACGATCTGCAAACTCGCCGCGGCGGCCTCGTCGGCACGCTGAAGATCAATGCGCCGCTCGGTTTCGGACGACGCCATCTGGCGCCGCTGATCGGCGAGTTCCAGCGCCAGAACCCCGATATCGTCGTCGCGCTGACGCTGTCCGACCGGCCGTTGACCGAAACGCTCGATCGCTTCGATATCGTCGTGCATATCGGCGAACTGCCGCTGTCGAACCTGATCGGCTATACGATCGCGCCGAACGCGCGTTTCGTCTGCGCGGCGCCCGCGCTCGTCAAGCGAATCGGCCAAGCCGAATCGCCGGAAGCGTTGAGCCGGCTGCCTTGCATCGTGCTGCGCGAAAACAACGAGGACGTGTCGCTGTGGCAGTTCAGCAAGGGCCGCACGCGCCGCAGCGTGCGCGTGTCCGCGCATCTGAGCTGCAACGACGGTGACGTGATCCGCCAATGGGCCTGCGAGGGACGCGGCGTGATTCTGCGCTCCGAATGGGACGTCGCAGACGACCTTGCGAAGGGCAAACTCGTGCGTCTGCTGCCGGGCTGGAAAGCGCCGGATGCGAACGTGATCGCCCTCACGCATCAGCGCACGGGGCTGCCGGCGCGCACGCGCCATTTCATGCAGTATCTGCAAAGCCGCTTCAGGCCGCTGCCACCGTGGCGACGGTGATTCAGTTCGTCTGAATCTAAGAGTCATGCCATCTGAACGCTGACGACCTGTCGAAAAACCTATAATCGACTCATCCTCAACAGCCGGCCCACATGCAATCATGACTGCTGCCGCCCACGCCACCGACACCCCCGCCTACCCCGACGCGGTGCTGTTCGACCTGCTCACCGCCCTGCTCGACTCGTGGACCTCGTGGAACCGCGCGGCAGGCTCCGACGAAGCGGGCCGCGCATGGCGTGCCGCCTATCTGCGGCTGACGTACGGCTGCGGCCGGTACGTTCCCTACGAACAACTGGTGCGGGAGGCCGCCTCGCAAGTCGGTTTGTCCGAGGCGGCCGCGAACGCGCTCGAAACGGACTGGCTGAACCTGAAGCCGTGGCCTGGCGCGCTCGATGCATTGCGCGCGCTCGCGCCGCACTGCAAGCTCGCGGTCGTCACCAACTGCTCGACGCGGCTCGGCTTGCAGGCGGCCGCGCTGTTGCCTGTGCGGTGGGACGCGATCGTGACCGCCGAGGAAGCCGGCGTCTACAAGCCGGACCCGTTCCCGTACCGCCTCGCGCTCGACGAGCTCGGCGTCGAACCGCGGCGCGCCGCCTTCGTCGCCGGGTCGAGCTACGACATGTTCGGCACCGCGGCCGTGGGTCTGCGGACCTACTGGCACAACCACGTCGGCCTGCCGCTCGTTGCGGGTGCGCAAGCGCCCGAGGTCGAAGCGGCATCGCTCGACGGGCTCGTGCCGTGGCTCGCAAGCTTTGGCCGCGATCGTCGTCATTGACCCTGGAACCTCACCTCGTTCCTCAGGTGCAAACATGAAACTCGAACAGATAGAAACCCCGGCCGCGTTGATCGACGTCGCGCGGATGCAGAAGAACATCGCTCGGATGCAAGGGCGGATGAATGCGCTCGGCGTCGCGTTCCGGCCGCATGTGAAGACCACCAAGTGCATCGACGTCGTGCGCGCGCAGATCGCCGCCGGCGCGCGCGGCATCACGGTTTCGACGCTGAAGGAAGCGGAAGCGTTCTTCGCGGCCGGCGTCGACGACATCCTGTACGCCGTCAGCATGGTTCCGTCGAAGTTGCCGCGCGCGCTCGCGCTGCGTCGTCAGGGCTGCGATCTGAAGCTGGTGGTCGACAACCCGACCGCCGCCGCGGCGATTGCCGGGTTCGGCGACCAGCACGGCGAAACGTTCGAGGTCTGGATCGAGGTCGATACGGACGGCCATCGCTCCGGAATCCAGCCTGAACAGCAGACGCTGCTCGACGTCGGGCGGATTCTGCACGAGAACGGTGTGAAAGTCGGCGGAGTGATGACCCATGCGGGTTCGAGCTATGAGTTGAATACGCGTGAAGCGCTCGCCGCGCTCGCGGAGCAGGAACGCGCCGGCTGCGTGCGCGCCGCCGAGCGGCTGCGCGAAGCGGGCATCGCGTGTCCGGCGGTCAGCGTCGGTTCGACGCCGACCGCGCTCGCCGCACGCAATCTCGAAGGCGTCACCGAGGTGCGGGCCGGCGTCTACGTGCTGTTCGATCTGGTCATGCACAACGTGGGCGTTTGCACGCTCGATGACATCGCGCTCAGCGTACTCACGACCGTGATCGGTCATCAGGAAGACAAAGGCTGGGCGATTCTCGACGCGGGCTGGATGGCGCTAAGCCGCGATCGCGGCACCTCGCGGCAGTCGCACGATTTCGGCTATGGGCAGCCGTGTTTGCTCAATGGCACGTTGCTGCCGGGCTATGTCGTGAGCGGCGCCAACCAGGAGCACGGGATTCTTGCGGCGGCTCAGGCCGATCCGCACGCCGATGCACAGAGCGACGACATCGCGCAGCGCTTTCCGATCGGTATGAAACTGCGCATCATGCCAAACCACGCGTGCGCGACCGGCGCACAGTTTCCCGAATATCACGCGGTCGCACCGGACGGCAGCAGCGTCGCGTGGCAGAGGTTTTACGGCTGGTAAGCCGCCGCGTCACTCATCCTCTTCCGACAACCCCGCCAGCAAATCGTCGACCGCGCGATACACGCGCTCGACGATCTCCGGTCCCACCTTGCGCTCGAGTTCGCGATAGTGCGCCTCGAGATCCTTCGAAATCACCCGCACCAGTTTGACGCTCGTATCGGTCAGCGACACGAGTACGCGTCGCTGATCCTCCGCGAAACGTTCCTTCGTCACGAGCTCCATGCTCTCCATGCGCGCGAGCACGCCGGCCATGCTCGGGCTCGAAATCGTGCAGATGTCGGAGATCTGGCGCGGCTCCATCGGGCCGTGCTCGTTGAGCGCACGAATCACTCGCCATTGCTGCTCGGTGAGTCCGTGCGCGGTGATCAACGGACGAAAACGCTCCATCATTTTTTCGCGAGCGCGTAACAACAGCATCGGCAGGTTGCGGTGCAAAACTCGGGTGGACGCAGCGGACATGTTGGCAAGGAATCGGAAAGAAAAGCTGTCGAAGCTTACGGGAAAACCCGCAATCAACCGACAGCCTATTGACCGTCAATCATATCAAGCCGGATACTACTAACATCTTAGTGTTTTCGCCGAACTTTCGCTGAAATTTCGTCACGAGGCTGCGCACTTATGTTTGCCCTTGCCGATCATCTATTGCATCCCGAAGGCGACGCGCTGCCTCGCGACGTGGACGCGCACACCGCGGCCGCGTTGCTCGCGCGGGGAGTCGCGTGTCGCGCGCCGGTCAGCGGCGCCGTGTATGGAGTCCTGCTTAACGATCGCGCCGCCTTGAACGCGCTGGGCGACGCAATGCATGCGGCACCATACAAGGCGCCGCCGAAAGCGCCGGTTCTGTATCTGAAGCCGCGCAATACGCTGGCCGGGCATCGGGCGCGCGTGGTCGTGCCGGATGACACGCTCGGCGTCGAGGTCGGCGCGTCGCTCGGCATCGTGATCGGTCGCACCGCGACGCGTGCCGGCGTCGAGTGCGCGGCGGACTATATCGCTGGCTATACGCTGGTCGGGGATCTGAGCGTGCCGCATGCCAACGTGTATCGCCCGAACGTACGGCTGCGCGCACGCGACCGGTTCTGCGTGATCGGACCCGCGCTCGTCGCCGCGCGCCATGTCGCCGCGCCGGATCGGCTCGACATCGCTGTCTCCCTGAACGGTGGCGAACCGTTTATGGCGAGCACCGCATCGTCGGTGCGCAACGTCGCGCAATTACTCGCCGACGTCACCGACTTCATGACGCTGAACGCGGGCGACGTGCTCACGCTCGGCGTGCGGCACGGCTCGCCGGTCGCGCATGTCGGCGATACCGCCACGCTGTCGATCGGTACGCTGCCGCCCTTGACCGTCTCGTTCGTGGGCGTCGCTCAACACCCCGGAGGACAATCATGATGCGCGGCCGCGTTGCCTATGCGGGAGCGATTCACGAAGCGTATCCGCACGCGCAGGGTGTCCGTCTCGCCGACGGCCGCGTGTGTCGCGAGGACGAAGTGGTCTGGCTCGCGCCGATCGAAGTCGGCACTATCTTCGCGCTCGGCCTGAACTACGCCGAGCACGCGAAGGAACTGCAGTTCAGCAAGCAGGAAGAGCCGCTGGTATTTCTAAAGGGACCGGGCACGGTACTCGGCCATCGCGGCGTTACGCGCCGCCCTGCCGACGTCACGTTCATGCACTACGAGTGCGAGCTCGCGGTCGTGATCGGGCGAACCGCGCAAAACGTCGCGCGTGAAGACGCGATGCAGCACGTGGCCGGCTACATGATCGCGAACGACTACGCGATTCGCGACTACCTCGAAAACTACTATCGCCCGAATCTGCGCGTGAAGAATCGCGACGGCGGCACGGTGCTCGGCCCCTGGTTCGTCGACGCCGCCGACATCGCCGACGTCACGCAGCTCGAGCTGCGCACGTTCGTCAACGGCACGCGTCAGCAGTGCGGCAATACGCGCGATCTCGTTACCGACATCCCCGCGCTGATCGAATACCTGAGCGGCTTCATGACGCTCGCGCCCGGCGACGTGATCCTGACCGGCACGCCCGAAGGCATCGTCAACGTCAACGCGGGCGATGAAGTCGTCTGCGAGATCGACGGCCTCGGCCGCCTGGTCAACACGATCGCATCGGACGCGGACTTCGGCCGCGCCTGATGGACAGCAAAAACCCAGCGAACAGCAAAAGGACAAGGCAATGCCGATCGACCATCTGATCAACGGCGAGATGTGCACCTCGAGTGACTACTTCGAAACCGTCAATCCAGCCACGCAGGAAGTGCTCGCCGAAGTCGCGCGCGGCGGTGCGAAAGAAGTCGATGCGGCCGTGCAAGCGGCCAGAGGCGCGTTCCCCGCCTGGGCCGCGAAACCCGCTGCGGATCGCGCGAAGCTGATCCGCAGACTCGGCGAGCTGATCACGAAGCACGTACCGGAAATCTCGGAGACCGAAACGAAAGACACCGGTCAGACGATCTCGCAGACGCGCAAGCAACTGGTGCCGCGCGCGGCCGACAACTTCAGCTATTTCGCCGAGATGTGCACGCGCGTCGACGGCCACACGTACCCGACCGACTCGCATCTGAACTACACGCTGTTTCATCCGGTCGGGGTGTGCGCGCTGATCTCGCCGTGGAACGTGCCGTTCATGACGGCAACCTGGAAGGTCGCGCCCTGCCTCGCGTTCGGCAACACCGCCGTGCTGAAGATGAGCGAACTGTCGCCGCTGACCGCGTCGATGCTCGGCAAGCTCGCGCTCGAAGCGGGCATTCCGGCGGGCGTGCTGAACGTCGTGCACGGCTACGGCAAGGAAGCGGGCGAACCGCTCGTCGCGCATCGCGACGTGCACGCGGTATCGTTCACCGGATCGACCGCGACCGGCAATCGCATCGTGCAAGCCGCGGGCCTGAAGAAGTTCTCGATGGAGCTTGGCGGCAAGTCGCCGTTCGTGATCTTCGACGATGCCGACTTCGAACGCGCGCTCGATGCCGCGGTGTTCATGATCTTCTCGAACAATGGCGAGCGCTGCACCGCGGGCTCGCGCATTCTCGTGCAGCGCTCCATTTACGCGCGCTTCGCCGAGCGCTTCATCGAGCGCGCGAAGCGTCTGACGGTCGGCGATCCGCTCGCGGACAGCACGATCGTCGGCCCGATGATCAGCCAGGGGCATCTCGCGAAGGTACGCAGCTATATCGAACTCGGCCCGAAGGAAGGCGCGACGCTCGCGTGCGGCGGCCTCGATACGCCCGAGTTGCCCGACGCCTTGCGTCACGGCAACTTCGTCACGCCGACCGTGTTCGTCGGCGTCGACAACCGCATGCGCATCGCGCAGGAAGAGATCTTCGGACCGGTCGCATGCCTGATTCCGTTCGACGATGAAGCCGAGGCGATCCGTCTCGCCAACGATATTTCGTATGGTCTGTCGAGCTATATCTGGACCGAGAACACGGGCCGCGCGTTGCGCGTGGCGGCCGCCGTCGAAGCCGGCATGTGCTTCGTGAACAGCCAGAACGTGCGCGATCTGCGTCAGCCGTTCGGCGGCACGAAAGCGTCGGGCGTGGGCCGCGAAGGCGGCACGTGGAGCTATGAAGTATTCCTCGAACCGAAGAACGTCTGTGTGTCGCTCGGCTCGCATCATATTCCGCGCTGGGGCGTCTAACCGCGACATCGAAAAAAACTGGGAGACCGCGATGGGCAAACTCGCGCTGGCAGCAAAAGTCACACACGTGCCGTCGTTGTACTTATCCGAGCTCGACGGTCCGCACAAGGGTTGCCGTCAGGCCGCGATCGACGGACACCACGAAATCGGCCGACGCTGTCGCGAACTCGGCGTCGATACGATCGTCGTGTTCGACGTGCACTGGCTCGTGAATAGCGAATACCACATCAATTGCGCGCCGAAATTCCAAGGCGTGTATACGAGCAACGAACTGCCGCATTTCATCAGGAACATGCCATACGCGTACCCGGGCAATGTCGGGCTCGGTGAGCTGATCGCGGAAGTCGCCAACGAAATGGGCGTGAAAAGCCGCGCGCACAGCGAGACCACGCTCGAACTCGAATACGGCACGCTGGTGCCGATGCGCTATATGAACGGCGATCAGCACTTCAAGACGGTGTCGGTGGCGGGCTGGTGCATGTGGCACGACCTCGCAACCAGCGCCCGCTTCGGCCTCGCGGTGCGCAAGGCCATCGAAGAACGCTACGACGGTACCGTGGCCATTCTCGCGAGCGGCTCGCTGTCGCATCACTTCGCGAACAACGGCACCGCCGATCAGTTCTTGCACAAAGTCTGGAGCCCGTTCCTCGAACAGATGGATCGCAGCGTGGTGCGCATGTGGGAAGCCGGCGACTGGAAGACCTTCTGCGACATGCTGCCGCTCTACAACGAGAAATGCTGGGGCGAAGGTGGCATGCACGATACCGCGATGCTGCTCGGTGCGCTCGGCTGGGATCGTTACGACGGCAAGGTCGAAGTCATCACGCCTTATTTCGGCAGTTCGGGCACCGGTCAGATCAACGCGATTTTCCCGGTCAAACCGCTACCCGTCTGACTCTCGCGAGGAAATCGCCATGCCTCACTTGACACTCGAATACAGCGCCAACCTCGCGGATGCTCAACAGCTCGGCGAACTCTGCAAAGACCTCGCGCAGTGCCTCGACGCGCAGCGCGACAACGGCGAGCGCGTCTATCCTCTCGGCGGCGTTCGCGTGCGCGCGCTGCGCTGCGAACAGTACTGCATCGCCGATGGGCGTCCCGACGCCGCGTTCCTGCACGCAAACCTGAAGATCGGCGCGGGTCGGTCGGAGGCCGTCAAGAAGGCGACCGGCGACGCGCTGTTCGCGCTGATCAAGCAGTGCTTCGCCACTGAGTTCGAACGGCAGGGGCTCGCGTTGTCGCTCGAAATCAACGAGTTCAGCGAAGCGGGCACCTGGAAACACAACAATCTGCATGCGCGGCTCAAGGGCTGACACATCATGCTAGACGAACAAACCCTTCGCGACCTCGCCGCGCAACTCGATCACGCGGAAAAGACCCGCACGCAGCTGCGCCATTTTTCCGCGCAGTATCCGCAGATGACCGTACAGGACGGCTACGCGATTCAACGCGAGTGGGTCAAGCTGAAACTCGCCGAAGGCCATGTCATCAAGGGCAGGAAGATCGGCCTGACGTCGCGCGCGATGCAGCGCTCGTCGCAGATCGACGAACCCGACTACGCGCCGCTGCTCGACAGCATGTTCATCGACAGCGGCCAGGACATTCGCGCGGATCGTTTCATCGCGCCGCGCGTCGAAGTGGAACTCGCGTTCGTGCTGAACAAACCGTTGAAGGGGCCACGCGTCACGCTGTTCGATGTGCTCGACGCGACCGCCTATGTAACGCCGGCCATCGAAATCATCGACGCCCGCATCGAGCAGTTCGATCGCGAAACGCGCGCGCCGCGCAAGGTCTACGACACGATCTCCGACTTCGCCGCCAACGCGGGCGTCGTGCTCGGCGGCAGGCCCGTGCGTCCGCTCGACGTCGACCTGCGCTGGGTCGGCGCGCTGCTGTACAAGAACGGCGCGGTCGAGGAAAGCGGGCTCGCGGCGGCGGTGCTCAACCATCCGGCCACCGGCGTCGCGTGGCTCGCCAACAAGATTGCTCCGTACGACGAATCATTGAACGCGGGCGACGTCATCCTGAGCGGCTCATTCACGAGCCCGATTCCGGCCCGCGCGGGCGACACGTTCCACGTCGACTATGGCCCGCTGGGCGGCATCGGTTTGAATTTCATCTGAGAGCAACGACATGTCCTTGCCGACCAACCCCTTCAAACGCGCACTCGCTGACGGCAGGCCGCAGTTCGGCTTGTGGGCCGCGCTCGCCGACGCCTATGTGACCGAACTGCTCGCCACCGCCGGTTTCGACTGGCTGCTGATCGACAACGAGCACGCGCCGAACGACGTACGCAGCACGCTGTCGCAGTTGCAGGCGGTCGCCGCGTATCCGTCGCATCCGGTCGTGCGGCCGGTGAAGAGCGACGCCGCGCTGATCAAGCAGTTGCTCGACATCGGCGCGCAAACGCTGCTGCTGCCGATGATCGACACGGCCGCGCAGGCGCTCGATGCGGTCGCGGCCACGCGCTATCCGCCGCTGGGCATTCGCGGCGTCGGCAGCGCACTCGCGCGCGCGTCGCGCTGGAATCGTGTGCCCGACTATCTGAACACCGCCGCCGACGAACTGTGCGTGATCGTGCAGGCGGAAACCGTGCAGAGCCTCGACAGTCTCGCGGAGATCGCGCGCGTGGATGGCGTCGATGGCGTGTTTTTCGGGCCGTCGGACCTGAGCGCGTCGATGGGATTGCTGGGCAAACCGGGCGACGCACGCGTGCGCGACGCGATTCGCCGCGGCATCGATACCGTGCGCGGCGCTGGCAAGGCCGCGGGCGTGCTCGCACCCGATCCCGCGCTGGCGGCTGAATATCTGGCAGCGGGCGCGAGCTTCGTCGCGGTCGGCACGGACACCGGCTTGCTGAGTCGCGCAGCCGCGGACCTCGCCGCGTCGTACAAAAACACGGCGGCGATGGCACCGCAGGTCAAAGGCGGGTATTAGCGCAAAAGCGGACGCAAAAGCCGCGGGCCGCCCCCCATCCGCGCTCGCGGCCTTCCCCTACTCCCCCGCCGGCCAGGGCAAGCCTCGCGCCGACCAATCCAGCTCGACCCCCATCACACAGCGCCCGTTCGCCAATTGCACGGCCAGTGTCACCGCGATGCACGGCCGCCCGCTCGCGAGCGACAGATACGGATTACTGGTGATCGCCTCGCCGGGCAGCAGCACCGCATTGCGGAAGTACGGCCGATGATCCCAGCGCGCATCGCGCGGATTCGCGACCGGCTGCAGCGACGCGGCGTCCTTGCACCATGCCGGCCCGCGCACCTCATGACCGATCTGGCGGCCGGTATCGTCGAGAAGGAAGCAGCTGATGCAGCGCTTGAAGGTCGCGAGCAGCGCGAACGCGTCGTCCATCGTGACGCCGGCGCGCAAGCCGTCGGCCGCGCGCCGCAGTTCGACCCGGTACGGCTCCAGCTCGGATTCGAACAACGCATACTGATGCGCGCGGCCCTGCGCGATCACGTCGAATGCATCGTCGATCTGGCGATGCACCGACTCGGGCGGCGCGATCTCGACAGCGGGCCGCCCGAGCAGATAGCCCTGCGCGAAATCGACATTCGACTCGACCGCGAGAATCAGCTCGTCGGTCGTCTCGACACCTTCGACGACCACCAGCATCCCCGCCTGATGCAGCAGCGAGACCAGCTTCGGCAGGATCGGCTGCTGCGTGCCGTGCGTGGTCGCGCGAATCAGCTCGCCGTCGAGCTTCACGATGTCCGGCCGAATCCGCAGCAGCCGGTCGAGGTTCGACTGGCCCGCGCCGAAGTCGTCGACGGCGATCAGGAAGCCGTGCTGGCGATAGCGCGCCGCCGCGCGCGACATCTCGTCGACGCTGCCGCCATGCGATTCGAGGATCTCCAGAATCACGCGCTCGGGTTCGAGCCCCGCGGCGCGCACGATCTTCGTCAACTGGTCGGCATAGCCGTCGGCGACGAAGGTGGACGGCAGGATGTTCAGGAACAGCCACGCATCGCCGGGCAGCGCGCGGCGCGCGTTGCCGAGATGCACCGCGTGGCTCGCGCGGTCGAGCGCGCCTTCGTCGCTCGACGGCTTCGGCGCGAACATCACGACCGGCGGCACCAGCGTGCCGTCGTCGTGCTCACCGCGCAGCAGCGCCTCGAAACCGACCTGCTTCTGATGCGACAGGCTGTAGAGCGGCTGGAAGTGCGAGATCAGATAGAAGTCTTCCCAGCGGTAACGCGGCGCAAGCACGTCGTCGAACGGCAGCTGCAGCGCGTCGAACGGTAGCGCGCGCTCCGCGCAGACACGGTTGCGGCCCGTCTGCTTCGCCCGCAGCAACGCTTCGTCCGCGCGATCGAGCAGCACCATGAAGCTTTCGCCGCGCCGGTGCTCGGCCACGCCGAAGCTCGCGGTGAGATTGCCGTCCGGCCGTTCGATCGCGGAGATGTCGAGGCGCAGCCGCTCGGCGAATTGCAGCGCGCCGGTGAGGTCGTCGTCGATCAGCAGCGCGAACTCTTCGCCGCCGATGCGGCTCACGCTGTGGTAAAGCGCGACCGCGTCCTTCAGCACCTGCGCGACCTGAAACAGCGCATGGTCGCCGACCGCATGGCCGAAGCGGTCGTTGAGCGACTTGAAGCTGTCGATGTCGAGGAAGATCGCGCTGATCTGCGCGCCCGGCGCCAGCGTCTCAAGTCGTGCCTCCGCGTGCTTGACGAACGAGCGGCGGTTTTGCAGGCCCGTCAGAGAATCGGTCGCGGCGAGCTGCGCGAGCTGGCTTTCGAGCAGAAAGTGATTGCGCCGGAAATGGTAGAAGGCGAAATGGAACACCGCCGTCGTCGGCGCGCCGATTGCGATGACCCACGTCCACACGGCCACGTCGACCTCGGGCGCCTGAGATTTGCCGCGCAGCAACGCGATCGCCACCGCGTAGAACAGCGCGCTGCCGGTGGCGAAATGCGCGGGCGTGAGCCATATCGGCGCCGCGCAGATCGGTATCACGACGAACGCCGGCAAGAGCCACGGCAACGGCTGTGCCAGGCCTTGCGCATTCAGCACGAGCCCGCCGATCAGCACCAGCTCGTATGCGACGCAGATTGCGCCGAACAGCGCCGTCGATTTCGTGGATGGGATCGCCAGTACCAGCAGCGCAAGCACGAACGCGCACAGTAGCCGGTATCCGAGCGGCGCGGCCGGCGCGCCGACCAGTTCGCGCGCCGCCACCATCGACAGGAACGCAAGCACCGTGAAGCCCAGCTTCACGAGGGCAAGCGGCCGCTGATGCTCGAGCGAGCGCCGGTGAAAGCGCTCACGCATACTCGGCTGGGACAGGTGCTGCGTTGGGATGGCAGACATAGAGGCTGATCAGGCTGGGTTTCCGGTCACTCCGCCAATGGTTATCGGCAAACGTTCGATAAACATTTATGGCTAACGTTCGCCGCGTACCCATTACGAATTGTTTTGAATCGGAGATCGTTCTCGGCCCTGCCGGCAAGCGACGATAACTTTCATTACGATTTCAGGCAATGCCGCAATTCGATTCGCGCGAATTACCACTCGCCGAATGCATGATTTCTATGTTGCGCAAGTCTTTTTGCATGAAGCGAAGGCAAACGTTTCAATTTAGTTTGAATCAGCAAAAATTACGTAATTCATGTGTCTCGAATGCGCATCAATGGAAATTGGCTAAAAGTCACTGTCTTAAGTAGACTTCTGACGAGTGTGCCGGACACGCTAGACATTCCGGTAGAAATGACGTAATGGCGCGGCGTGCGATTGCCGAACGACTCCGCTGCTCAATTGGGCAAACGTTTGCGAATGTGCAACAGGCAGCGACCACTTCCGAAAAACATGGTCCCAATCCTCCAATATCTGCTCGAACGCCAGATCTCACCGCAGTGGCGCGGCATGCTGAGCGCACTGGCGAGCGAGTTCGAAGCGCAAATCGGCCGCGACGAATTGCGTCAGCTGATGCATCGCGTCGGCAATCGTTTCGCGCTCGCGCATCCGCTGCCCGCCTGCTCATCGACGGCCGAGCTCGAGCAGGTGTTGAACGCTCACTGGGAACAGATGGATTGGGGTTATGTCGCACTCGCCGATGAGGCGGAGTCGCTGCGCATCATTCACTATTGCGCGCCGCTGCTGGCCTTCGGCGATTCGGCGCTTGCCTGGACGCCGGCGTTTCTCGAAGGCGCCTATCAGACGTGGTTGAGCGCGTTGGGCGCGCAGGGTTTGTCGGTCGTGCAGACGAGCGCATTCGGCGAGGACAGCTCGCTCGAATTCCGCCTCGGCCGTCATCCCGCCTGAGCATCAGCGGCTCTGCGGAACGACATACCAGGTTCAAGACAGTGCGGTAGTAGCGCAAAAAATGTGCGACGTCGATACAGCCGACGCGTGGAAGCAGGAAAGGCAGTTCAAATAAAACAGCGCTCCGAGACATCGGCTCGGGGCAATGCACGGTATGTACCAGACGACGGCATCATGAGTTCATCGAGCGACATCGAAAAACTGTTCGAGCAATTCGGCGGCGACGCCAACGCGTACCAGGAGATCGGTCGCGAAAACGACGCGCGCGCCGCGCGCACCCGTTGGCCGCTGCTCGTCACGCTCGAACTGACGCAGCCGGCCATTCCGGCGATCGGCCAGCTTCGCGACCCGAAACAGCAGCCGCCGGCGAGCGTGGCGCCACGGCCCGTCGCCGTCCATGAGGACACGACACCGAAGGACATGGCATCGGTGACGCGCGCGAAGGCGCCGCTGTTCACGCGCCCTCACCGGCGTGACATTCCACCGGTGCCGGCGACTCCCGCGCAGCCGGCGGCGCCGAGTGGCGCGTCGCGCTTCAGAACCGCTGATGAACCCGACGAGGCTGCCGCGCGCGCGGCGGCGGGCGTCGCGTCATCGGGCATCGCTGCCGCGCCGGGCGTGCCGGCTGCTGCCCCACCCGCGCCTATCGCGCCTATCGCGCCGATCCCGCCGGTATCCGCACCGGCTCCGGCAGCGTCGCAAGCTTCGGTTCCACCGACCGCGCCCGCATGGGTCGCACCTAGCGTCAGCGCCGCACCGGCAGCGCCGATGCAACCGTTACAGGCCACGCAACCTACCTACGCTGTCCCGCCCGCGCAACCGGCCCAACCACCGTCGATCCTCGGCAAGATGTTTGCCGCGCAGAACCCATCCGCGCCGCCGCAAGCTGCCGTGCCCGCGCCCCAAACCACGTCGCTGAACTCGCTCTTCGACCGTCTGCGCGGCACGCCCGTGCAAAGCGCCCAGCCATCCGGCGGTCCCGCGCGCGGCGGCTTCCCGTCCTGGCTCAGCAACGGTTCGCGTCGGCCATGAAAGTCATTGCCGTGGTATCCGCCAAAGGCGGGGTCGGCAAGACCACCCTCGCCGCCAATCTCGCCTCCGTGCTCGCCAACAGCGGCCGGCGCGTGATCGCGCTCGATCTCGATCCGCAGAACGCCTTGCGTCTGCACTTCGGCGTGCCGCTCGACAGCATCGACGGCGTGTCGCGCGCAACGCTCTCCGGCAACCCGTGGCAAACGGTGATGTTCGACGGCATCGACGGCGTGACGGTGCTGCCCTATGGCGCGCTGCTGGAAGATGATCGCCGCCGCCTCGAGGCGCATATCGACCAGCATCCGCAATGGCTCGCGCAGTCGCTGCAGAGCCTGCGGCTCGATGCGTCCGACATCGTCATCATCGACACGCCGCCCGGCTCGTCGGTCTACGTGCGAACCGCGCTGAGCGCGGCCACCTTCGCGCTGAACATCGTGCTCGCCGACGCCGCGTCGTACGCTGCGATCCCGCACATGGAGCGGCTGATCGAAACCTACGCGGCGCCGCGCGCGGACTTCGGCGGCGTCGGCTACGTGGTCAACCAGATCGACCAGTCGCGCCAGCTGACCAAGGACGTGCTGAAGGTGTTGCGCCAGATGCTCGCCGGCAAGGTGTTCCCCGGCGTGATTCATCTCGACGAAGGCGTCAGCGAAGCGCTCGCCTGCGACACGACGCTGATTCACTACGATCCACTGAGCCAGGCCGCCGCCGATTTGCGCGCGTGCGGCGCGTGGCTCTTGGCGGCGCTCGACGCGATCGCCGCCCAGCCGAGGAACGTCGCATGAGCAGCCCAGCCTCCTCCCGCGAACCCGAGGGCGGCGAGCCTTCGCGGTTCGAACGCTTCATCGAAGCGAACTTCTGGAACAGCCGCATCGTCACCGGGCTCGTCACGCTGCTCGCGCTGTACATGCTGTACTTCGTGTTCACGGTGCCGCTCGAGTTCTATCAGCAGCTGACCTTCGCGACGCTGTGCTTCGTGCTCGCGCTGATGTTTCGGCGTCTGCCCGGCCGCTACGCGACGATGGTGATGATCATGCTGTCGATCGTCGCGTCGGGCCGCTACATGTACTGGCGTCTGACCGAAACGACCGGCTGGGAGCAGCCGCTCGACGCCGCCTGGGGTTTGCTGCTCGTCTCCGCCGAGGTTTACGCGACGCTCGTGCTGATGCTCGGCTACTTCCAGACCGCGTGGCCGCTCAAGCGCAAGCCGATGCCGCTGCCCGCCAATCGCGACGAATGGCCGACCGTCGACGTGTTCATCCCGACCTACAACGAGCCGCTCGCCGTCGTGAAGCCGACCGTCTACGCGGCGCTCGCGCTCGACTACCCGGCCGACAAGATGTCGATCCACGTGCTCGACGACGGCCGCCGCCCCGAGTTCAAGGCGTTCTGCGAGGAAGTCGGCGTGAACTGGACGATCCGCACGCACAACCGTCACGCGAAGGCCGGCAACATCAACGAGGCGATGAAGATCACGAGCGGCGAGTACCTCGCGATCTTCGACTGCGATCACATTCCGACCCGCTCGTTCCTGCAGATCGGCCTCGGCTGGTTCCTGCGCGACAAGCTGCTGTCGATGCTGCAAACGCCGCACCACTTCTTCTCCGCCGACCCGTTCGAGCGCAACCTCGGCACCTTCCGCAAGGTGCCGAACGAAGGCGAGCTGTTCTACGGCCTCGTGCAGGACGGCAACGATCTGTGGAACGCGACGTTCTTCTGCGGCTCGTGCGCGCTGTTGCGCCGGAGCATGGTCGAAGAGATCGGCGGCATTGCGGTGGAAACCGTGACCGAAGACGCGCACACCGCACTGAAGCTGCACCGCCTCGGCTACACCACCGCGTATCTGGCGATTCCGCAGGCCGCCGGCCTCGCGACCGAAAGCCTGTCGGGTCACATCGGCCAGCGCATCCGCTGGGCGCGCGGCATGACGCAGATCTTCCGGATCGACAATCCGCTCACCGGCAAGGGGCTGAAGATCGGCCAGCGGCTCTGTTATCTGAACGCGATGATGCACTTCTTCTACGGCGTGCCGCGTCTCGTGTTCCTGACCGCGCCGCTGTCGTACCTGTTCTTCGGCGCGCATGTGATCGAAGCGGCGGCCAGCACGATCGCGATCTACGCGCTGCCGCACATGATGCACGCGAGCATCACGAACTCGCGGATGCAGCGGATGTTCCGCCATTCGTTCTGGGCCGAGGTGTACGAGTCGGTGCTCGCGTCGTACATCACCGCGCCGACGCTGCTCGCGCTGATCAATCCGAAGCTCGGCAAGTTCAACGTGACGGCCAAGGGCGGCGTGATCGAGAAGAGCTACTTCGACTGGTCGATCTCGCGGCCGTATCTGTTCCTGCTGCTCCTGAACCTGCTCGGCTTCCTCGCGGGTCTCGTGCACATCTATCTGAACTGGCACGTGCGCAGCATCGTCGAGACCACGCTGCTCAATCTCGCGTGGACCAGCTACAACATGCTGATCCTCGGCGCGAGCGTGGCCGCCGCGAGCGAGCGTCGCCAGATCCGCGCGGTGCCCCGCGTCGCGATGAAGATGCCGGTGATGCTGAAGTTCTCGACCGGCCGCACGCTCGCATGCGAAACGATCGACTACTCGGAAGGCGGTGTCGGTGTCGCGCTGCCCAGCATGATCGAAGTGCCGATGCAGGAGCCCGTGACCGTGTCGCTATTCCGCGGCGACGAAGAGTACGCGTTTCCCGCCACCGTCAGTTTTACCGGGCCGGGCCGCGTGGGCCTGCGCTTTTCGTCGTTGTCGCCCGAACAGGAGTACGAGTTCGTGAAGACCACCTTCGCCCGCGCGGATGCGTGGACCGGCTGGGCCGAGGGACGCGAGACGGACACGCCGCTGCGCGGCCTGTCGCATGTGCTGAGGGTCGGCGTGCGCGGCATCGCAGGTCTGTTCGAACATCTGTACGACGACTTGCGCAGTTCGATCAAAAGCCGTCCCGCGGACGTCAAGAAGCTAAAAACGAAAGACTGATCTATGGGCTACCGGATGCCGAACGACAAGACCGAACACCCGGCTCACGGGCGCAACAGCACGGAACCCCAATCGCGTCTGTTCGCCCTCCACGGCTCGCGACACTCGCGGCGAATCATGTGCGGCGTCGCCTGCTGGCTTGCGCTGCAGACCGCGCTGGCGTCGTTCGTGCCGCTCGCTGAAGCGGCTGCTCCGGCAGCCGCCGCCGCGGCGCAAACCCCGCAAGTCGCGACCGGTGTCGGCAACGTGCCCGCGCCGAGCGCGGCGGTACCGTTCGATCCGAACGCAATCGCTCAGGACCAGCTCGCCGCGCCGACGCCCGCGCTCGCGGCGTCGTCGGTGAAGGCGCTCGGCATGCGCACGCCGACTACCGCCGAGCCCGGCACGCTGGTGCCCGGAGGCCGTCGTCAAACGCTAACGTTTGCCGACTTCGGCGCGCTCGACCCGCTGCAACTGCGCGGCGTCGACGGCCAGAACGGCATCGCGTTCTCGGTGCGCGGCGACGAGGTCGTGACCGGCGCGACGCTGCATCTGATCTACAGCTACTCGCCCGCGCTGCTGGCGAACCTGTCGCAACTGAAGGTGCTGATCAACGGCGAGGTCGCCGCGACACTGCCGCTGCCGCACGAGCAGGCCGGCATGCTGGTCGCGCGCGACATCACGATCGATCCGCGCTTCATCACCGAGTTCAACCACCTGAACCTGCAACTGATCGGCCATTACACGACCGCCTGCGAAGACCCCGCGAACTCGTCGCTGTGGGCGACGATCAGCAACGCGAGCTCGCTCGACCTGACCTACTCGTCGCTCGCGACGAAGGCGGAACTGGCCGCTCTGCCGCAGCCGTTCTTCGACCGCCGCGACGTGCGCCGCCTCGAACTGCCGTTCGTGTTCGCGCAGAAACCCGGCAACGGCACGCTCGAAGCGGCCGGCATCGTCGCGTCATGGTTCGGCTCGCTCGCCGGCTATCGCGGCGCGCTGTTTCCGACCCAGCTCGACAACCCGCCGCTGTCAGGCAACGCGGTCGTGTTCGCGACCAGCGACCAGCATCCGGCCGGCGTGACGATTCCCGAGATCACCGGGCCGACCATCGCGGTGGTCGAGCGCGATGCGAACGCGCGCGGCAAGCTGCTGCTCGTGCTCGGCCGCGACGAGGCCGAGCTGAAGACCGCCGCGAAGTCGCTCGGCATCGGCCATAGCACGCTGTCCGGCGCGAGCGCGACGATCACGTCGCTGAACGCGATCACGCCGCGCGTGCCGTACGACGCTCCGAACTGGCTGGCGACCGACCGCGCGGTGCGCTTCGGCGAACTCGCCGATCCGAAGGACCTGACCGTGTTCGGCTACGACGCCGACGCGGTGCGCATCAACATGCGTGTAGCGCCCGATCTGTTCATGTGGCACACGCGCGGCGCGCCGATCGCTCTGCGCTACCGCTACACGGTGCGACCCAAGCGCGACCGCTCGTCGCTGAACATCAGCGTGAACAACGGCTTCGTGCAGGCGCTGCCGATTCCGGCACGCTCTACGTCGGTGTTCGAGCTGAGCCGCTACTTCAACCTGATCATGCCCGACGGCACCGCCGACGCGCGCCGCAACATCCGCATCCCGCCGCTCCTGATGACGCCGCGCACACAGCTGCGCCTGCACTTCTACTACGACATCCCGAACACCGGCGAATGCGCGGGCCGCCTGCTGCAGAACGTGGTCGGCGCGATCGATCCGAACTCGACGATCGATCTGTCGTCGTTCCCGCACTACATGGCGCTGCCCGACCTGGCCGCGTTCGCCAACAGCGGCTTCCCGTTCACGCGGATGGCGGATCTCTCCGAGACCGCCGTCGTGCTGCCGGACGACCCGGACGCGAGCGACTACAGCCTGTATCTGCTGACGATGGGCCGGATGGGCGAATCGACCGGCTTTCCGGTCGCCGGTGTGACCGTCACCCATGCGGCCGAGGTCGACCACTTCGCCGACAAGGACCTGCTGGTGTTCGGCGCGCCCGGCAAGCAGCCGCTGTTGCAGCGCTGGTCGAAGTCGATGCCGTTCTCCAGTAACGGCGACGCGCACACGTTCCAGCTCACCGACCTCGTGTTCAAGATGCGCGACTGGTGGCACGGCGAGCGCGGCGTCGAGCGCACACCCGCGCGCGCCGATCTGACGATGGTCAGCTCGAACGGCGCGGCGCTCTTGACCGGCTTCGAGTCGCCGCTGCAGAGCGGCCGCAGCGCGGTTGCGCTGATCAGCGCGGCCGGTCCGTCGGACGCCGACCTGTCCGCCGCGCTGCTCGACGCCGACGTGCTGCCGAAGATTCAAGGCGCGATGGCCGTGATCCATGGCCGCGACGTCACCATCACGTCGAACGGCTCCGCATACTATGTCGGCCATTTGTCGCCGCAGGAGTATCTGCGCTGGGCGCTGTCGTCGCATCCGCTGCTGCTGTTGTTCGGCGGCGTGCTCGCCGCGCTGATCATCGCTGGCCTGTGCTACCGGACGCTGCGCGCGCTTGCCGCGCGTCGACTGAAGGACTGATGGAAAGGGATATGACTCGTATGCGGTTTAGGATCGACAGAAGAAGCTCTTTTGCGCTGGCGCTCGGGATCGGCATCGCGGCGTCGGCGAGTCTTGCGGCTTCGAGCGGCCCCGCTCAGGCCGCGCAGAACGGCGCCGCCTGCGGCGACTGGAGCGCCTGGCGAACCTTCGTGCAACGCTTCGTGCAGGCCGACGGCCGCGTGATCGACTACTCGACGCCGACCCAGCAGACCACCTCGGAAGGCCAGTCCTACGCGCTCTTTTTCGCGCTGGTCGCCAACGACCGGGCGACCTTCGACAAGCTGCTCGGCTGGACCCGCGCGAATCTCGCGGGCAACCAGTTCGACCCGCAGAGCCTGCGGCTGCCCGCGTGGCAATGGGGCAAAAAGCCGGACGGCTCGTACGGTGTGCTCGATCCGAATTCGGCATCGGATTCCGACCTCTGGATCGCCTACGATCTGTTGCAGGCGGGCCGTCTGTGGCACAACCCCGCCTACACGCAGCTCGGTCAGGCGCTGGCCGAGCGCATCGCGCACGACGAAGTCGCGAATCTGTCCGGCCTCGGGCCGATGCTGCTGCCGGGCGCGCAGGGTTTCAGGAACGGCAGCGTCACGCGTCTGAACCCGAGCTATCTGCCGCTGCCGGTGCTGCGCGCGCTCGCGCACGAGGTGCCGGACGGCCCGTGGGCCAAGCTCGCCGACAACGCCTACCAGTTCGTCAAAACCGTGTCGCCGCAAGGCTTCGCGCCCGACTGGGCGGCGTGGCAGAACGGCCGGTTCGTCGTCGATCCGAAGAATGGCGACGTCGGCAGCTACGACGCGATCCGCGTCTATCTGTGGGCCGGCCTCGCGTCGCCGGCCGATCCGCTCGCGAAGCCGTGGCTCGGCGCGCTCGGCGGCATGCGCGCGAAGGTCGCGCAGAACGGCTTCCCGCCGGAGAAGGTGTCGTCAACCACTGGCGCGTCGAGCGGCGAAGGCCCGCTCAGCTACTGGGGCGCGCTCGCGCCGTACTTCAAGACGCTGGGCGACGAGCACGGCCTCGGCCTCGCGCGCACGCGGCTCGCCGCGCTCGACGCGAGCGTGCCGGGCCGCGAACCGGTCTACTACGATCGTGTGCTGGGTCTGTTCGGCACGGGGTTCATCGATGGCCGCTTCCGCTTCGATGAAGCCGGCAGTCTCGTGCCCGCGTGGAGGGCCGCATGCGATTGAACGCTCTGGCCGCGTCGCTGCGCATCGCGCTGTCCGTCGGCGCGGTGCTCTGCGCGGCCGCGACCGCGCCCGATGCGCTCGCGCAGGCGACCCAGGATCCGCTCACCGTGCTGATCGATCAGGGCAAGTACTGGCAGTCGCATCAGCGCGGCGATCTCGCCGAGCAGGCCTGGCAGAAGGTGCTCAGCATCGATCCGAAGCAGCCCGACGCGCTGTTCGGCATGGGCATGGTGCTGGCCGACCGCAAGGACGGCGCCGGCGCGCAGCAGTACCTCGCGCGGCTGAAGGCGGCCGCGCCGAACTATCCGAATCTCGATGAGCTCGGCCGCCGGCTGGGCCAGACCAGCCCGCGCGATCAGACGATCAACGAAGCGCGCCGGCTCGCGCAAGCCGGTCAGAGCGCGAGTGCGGTGCAGGAGTATCAGCGCGCGCTGACCGGCAAACCCGCCACGCCGCAATTGCAACTCGAGTACTACCAGGCGCTGTCGGCGACGCCGCAGGGCTGGGACGAAGCGCGCCGGGGCCTCGAACAGCTCGCGCACGACAACCCGAACGACCCGCGCTTCGCACTCGCGTACGCGCAGCATCTGACCTATCGCGACGTCACGCGACGCGACGGTATCGCGCGGCTGCAGAAGCTCGCGGGCGACACCTCGGTCGGCACGGCGGCGAAAAAGAGCTGGCGCCAGGCGCTGCTGTGGCTCGATGCGCGGCCCTCCGACGCCGCGCTGTACGAGTCGTTTTTCCAGACCGCCGGTGAAGATCCCGCGGTGAAGGCGCGCTTCGACTCGATGGTGCAGCAGGACAGCGCGGCGCGCGCCCGCGCGCAGCAAAACGCCGCCGCCGACGCGCGCGGCCGCGTGATCGCCGAGGGCTTCGCCGCGCTCGACCGCGACGACATCGTGACCGCGCGCGCCAGGTTCTCGTCGGTGCTCGCAAACAGTCCTAACGATACCGACGCGCTCGGCGGCATGGGCATCGCCGCGCTGAAGCAGGAGCATTTCGCCGACGCGCGCAACTACCTGGAGCGCGCCTCGCGCGGCCCCAATCCGGCGCGCTGGAAAACCGCGCTCGACAGCGCGACCTACTGGACCTACACGAGCGAAGCGATCGGCGCGCGCAGCAACGGCGAGTTCGCGAAGGCGAAGGCGCTGTTCGAGCGCGCAATCGCGCTGAATCCTTCGGACGTGACCGCGCAGGTGCAGCTCGGCGAAATGCTGCTTCAGACCGGCGACCCGGCCGGCGCCGAGCAGGCGTACCGGATGGCGCTGCGCCGCCAGGCCGACAACCCCGACGCGATTCGCGGCCTCGTCGGCGCGCTCGCCGCCCAGGGCCGCGCCGACGAGGCGCTGCAGTTCGCCAATCAGCTGAACGCGGAGCAACAGGCGAAGGTCGGCGGCATCGACCGTTTGCGCGGCGATGCGCAGGCGGCGCAGGCACGCGCGGCCGAAGCGCGCGGCGATCTGGGCACCGCGCGCAGCCTGTTCGAGGACGCGCTGCTGAACAAGCCCGACGATCCGTGGCTGCGGCTCGACCTCGCGCGCATCTACGTGCGCCAGGGCGCGGTCGCGAATGCGCGCAGCATGATGGACGGCCTGCTCGCCACCCATCCGGACATGACCGATGCGCTGTACGCGAGCGCGCTGCTGTCGGCGGAAACCCAGGACTGGTCGACCGGTCTCGCGCAGCTCGACCGCATTGCGCCCGCGCAGCGCACCGACGCGATGACGACGCTGCAGCATCGGCTGTGGGTGCATCAGCAGGCCGATCTCGCGACGCGCATGGCGAAGAACGGCCAGACGCAGCAGGCCATCGCCACCTTGCGCGCCGCCGAGCCGGTGGCCGGCAACAACCCCGAGCTGATCGGCGTGATCGCCGGCGCGTACCAGCAGGCCGGCGATCCGAGCCGTGCGCTGAGTCTCGTGCGCGCCGCGATGAGTGCGGCGCCGGGCAACACCGATCTGCTGCTGCAATACGCGGGCATTCTGTCCGCGGCCAACCAGCAGGTCGAGCTCGGCAACGTGATGCGCCAGTTGCAGAGCATGCAACTGACGCCGCAACAGCGCACCGACTTCGACAACCTGAATCTCGGCATCGTCGTCCGGCAGGCTGAAGCGGTACGTCTGCGCGGCGATCTCGCGAGCGCCTACGAGGTGATCGCGCCGTGGCTCGCCGCGATGCCCGACAACCCCGACCTGCAGGCCGCGCTCGGCCGCATGTACGCGAGCGCGGGCGACGACCGCAACGCGCTCACGAGCTTCCGCGTCGCGCTGCAGCGCCGCCCCGACGACCTGAGCCTGCTGCAGGCGGCGATTTCGGCCGCGGCCGGCTCGAAGCAGTTCAGCTACGCCGAAACGCTCGCGAACCTGGCGCTCGCCCTCGCACCGAACGATCCGGGCGTGCTCGCGACCGTGGGCCGCATGTATCGCGCCCAGGGCAAGCTGTCGCTCGCGTCGACCTATCTGCAACGCTCGCTGGTCGCGGCCAATACGCCGCTGGTCGCGAACGCGCCCCGTACCGCAGGCGGCAACGTGCCGCGCGGCTGGGAAGCGGCGATGAGCCAGATCGGCGCGACGCCGCTGCCGGGCACCAATCCATTCGAAGGCAAGACGGCGATCGCGACTTCGAGCGACGCCGACCATGCCGCGCGTCCCGCGCTTCCGTTCCTGAATACGCAGTCTTCCTCGCCGACGCAGACCGTGCCGAACTATCCGCCGCCCCCTCCGCCCGCGCCGTATGTCGCGCCTTATACGGCGCCCGCCGCGGCGCCTTATAACGCGCCTGCCGCGCCGCCCGCACCCGTCGCCGCCCCGTATGGAGCGCCCCGCTCCGCCGCCGAAGTCGGCGGCTACGGCCAGGAATCCTACGGCTCGAGCCAGTCGGGCGCGCCGTTGCAGCCTTATCCGGGGCAAGGCCCAGCGCCCATGCAGCCGATGCCGCAGCAGCAGTACAACGCGGGTTATCCGCAGCCGCAGCCTTATGCGCAGCAGCCGGCGTATCCGCAGCAGCCCTACGGCGCGCAGGACGGCTATGCGGCCACACCATGGCCGATGTCGCCGGCCGCGCGCGAAGCGCAGGCCAACGCCGCGTCGACGACGCCGCTGCCGTACGGATCGACACGCGCCAGCGCAAAGAAGAACACGAAGAAGAGCACCGCTAAAACGAGCCAACCCGCGCCGGTCTACGCGCAGCAACCGCCGCCGTATCCGCAGCAGCAGGGCTACGCGCAGCCGTATCAGCCATATCAGCCGTACCAGCCGTACCCACAGCAGCAGCCCTATCAACCGCAGCCGCCATACCCGAATCAGGGCTACTACGCGCAGCAGCCGTACATTCCGCAACCGCCGGCCGGCTACGCGCAGCCGTACTACCCGCCCGGCGGCGGCGCACAGAACAACCCGCAGACGAACGCCGCGAACGCGCAGACGCTCGGCGTCGCCGAAGAGCTCGCGCAGATCAATCGCGAGCAGTCGAGCACCGTGTCGGGCGGCCTGATCTTCCGCAATCGCGTCGGCGAGGACGGCCTGTCGTCGCTCACCGACATCGAGGCGCCGATCCAGGGGCGCATCAAGGCGGGCAACGGCCACGTGGTCGTGAGCGCGACCCCGGTCACGCTCGACGCCGGCACCGCGTCGAACAGCACCTCGACGCTCGCGCGCTTCGGCGCGGGGCTTTCGACCAACTCGTCAAAGAACGCCGCGCAAAACGGCACCAACAACTACGGCAGCCAGACCGCGAGCGGTGTGGGCCTGTCGGTCGGCTACGACAGCCGCAGCATCAGCGGCGATATCGGCGTGACGCCGATCGGCTTCCGCGAGACCAACATCGTCGGCGGCGCGCAATACAACGGCGGCATCACCGACAAGGTGTCGTACTCGATCGCGGTCGCGCGGCGCGCGGTGACGGACAGCCTGCTGTCGTACGCGGGCGCGCGCGATGCGGCCGCCGGCCTCGAATGGGGCGGCGTCACATCGACCGGCGCGCGCGCCAGCCTCACGTGGGACGACGACACGAGCGGCCTGTACGTGAACGCGTCGTATCAGCACTACATGGGCACCAACGTGCCGAGCAACAACGCGGTCAAGGGCGGCGGCGGCGTCTACACGCGTCTGCTGAAAGACGCCGACCAGACGCTGACGGTCGGCGTGAACACGACGATCATGGGCTACAACCGCAATCTGTCGTTCTTCACATACGGCCAGGGCGGCTACTTCAGTCCGCAGCAGTACGTGATCCTGAATCTGCCGGTCGAATGGTCGGGCCGCGCAGGCCTGTTTACGTACGACGTGAAAGGCTCGATCGGCGTGCAGCATTATCGCGAGGACGCGTCGAACTACTTCCCGCTGAACGACGGCTCGTCGCGCCAGGGCGACGCGGCCGCCGCCGCGCAATCCCTCGGCAACGGTCTGACCGCCGTCTACCCGGGGCAGAGCAAGACCGGTGTGTCGTATTCGATCAGCGGCGTCGGCGAATATCAGCTCGCGCCGCAGCTCGCGGTCGGCGCAACCGCGTCGTTCGGCAACGCTTATGAGTATCGCGAGTGGCTTGCGGCCGTGTACGTGCGCTATAGCTTCAACAAGCAGACCGGTTTGCAGCCGTTCCCGCCAGTGCCGTTGACTTCGCAGTATCTGTCGTTGTCCAACTGACGCCTCAGTTTCATTCGCATCCCTCGCATAGCGCGTACGGCGCGTATCGATCCACGCCGGAAATGCGGGCGCTTCTTCCGCTTTCGCTGTGCAGCAAACGCACTTCGCGGTAAATGTTGCCCGTGCATCGAACCACGTGCCGAATCGGTACGTTTTCGGACATGGCTGCTTACCCGGCAAAACCCCGAATAGCGTCCGCGAAGCATCAACGGTATGGCGATGTGCCATACAATAATTGCAGCTCGCGAGGCTGCGCGAAGCCTGCGAAGCTTCGGTCCCGAGCCGACCATTTTCGACGTGAATTCAGGTGGAGCGCTGCATGCCTTTTCCGGCACAAGACTACGGCTGCGCCGGCTGGCGCGGCGAGATGGCGCGACGCATCAGCGAATTCGACTGGCGCGCGACCAGCCTCGGCGCGATCGAAAACTGGCAGCGCAGTCTGACCTCGACGGTCCTGACGATGCTCGCGTCGCCGATGCCGCTCGTGCTGTTGTGGGACGAGCCCGGCTACATGATTTACAACGACGCCTATGCGGTCTTCGCGAGCGGCCGGCATCCGTATCTGCTCGGCCGTCCAGTCGAAGACGGCTGGCCCGAAGTCGCCGAGTTCAATCGTCACGTAATGGCCACCTGTCTCGCTGGCGGCACGCTGTCGTATCGCGACAAGGCGCTCGTGCTGCTGCGCGACGGCAAGCCGGAAGACGTGTGGATGGATCTGTACTACAGCCCGGTCGCGGGCGATAGCGGCGCGCCGGCCGGTGTGCTCTCGATGGTCGTCGAAACCACCGGGCGCGTGCTCACCGAGCGCCTGCGCCAGCAAGCCGAAACCGAACTGCACGAGACCAACGAACGCCTGCAACTTGCACTGAACACCGGCGCGGTGCTCGGCACCTGGGTGCTCGACGTGCGCACGGGCGAGGTTACCGGCGACGAACGCTTCGCGCGCACCTTTTCATTTGGGCGCGATACAGCGTCGAAAGGCGTCACGCGCGATGCGTCCACGCAGATCATCCATCCCGACGACCGGGAGCTCAACGACCGCCTGACCGCCGAAGCGATCCGCAGCGGCGAGCCGTTTCGCGCCGAGTACCGGATCCGGCGTCCCGGCGGCGGCTATATGTGGGTGCAGGCGAACGGCCGCTGCCAGTTCGACGAACACGGCGAACCAACGCGCTTTCCGGGCGTGCTGATCGACATTCACGAGCGCAAGATCGCCGAACAGCAGCTTCTTCAGCTGACCGAAACACTCGAACAGCGCGTCGCCGATTCGATCGCGGCGCGCGCGCTCGCCGAGGAGCAGCTGCGCCAGGCGCAGAAGATGGAAGCGATCGGCAGCCTGACGGGCGGCGTCGCGCACGACTTCAACAACGTGCTGCAGGTGATCAACGGCAATCTGCAGATGCTCGCCGCCGACGCCGACGACAACCCCGTCACACAGCGGCGTCTATCCGCCGCGACCGATGCCGTCAGACGCGGCGCGAAGCTCGCCGCGCATCTGCTCGCGTTCGCGCGGCGTCAGCCGCTGTCGCCGACCGTGCTGAATCCGCGCCGCCTGCTGACCGGCATGAGCGAGATGCTGCACCGCGCGCTCGGCGAAACGGTGCGGATCGACACGGTGCTCAGCGACGATCTGTGGAACGTGCAGGTCGATCGCAATCAGCTCGAAAACGCGCTGCTCAATCTCGCGATCAATGCACGCGACGCGATGCGCACCGACGGCGTGCTCACCGTGCGCGCGACCAACCGCACGCTCGACGCCGCGTTCTGCCGCGGCAAACCCGACCTGTCGCCCGGCGAATACGTGGAGTTCTCGGTTGCCGACACCGGTTCGGGGATGCCGCCCGAAGTCCTGCAACACGTGTTCGAACCGTTCTTCACGACCAAGCCCGACGGCCACGGCACCGGCCTTGGCCTGTCCATGGTGTTCGGCTTCGCGCGACAAAGCGGCGGACAGGTGTCGATCGAAAGCGAAGTGGGACGCGGCACGACCGTGTCGCTGTTGTTTCCGCGCTGCTGCGAGGCGGAGACGCCGGAGACCGTCGACGGCACCGCGGCGTCGGTTGGCGGCGGCGAAACGATACTCGTCGTCGAGGACGATGCCGACGTGCGGCTGACCGCGGTCGAAATGCTCGCGCAGCTCGGCTACAAGGTGCTGACCGCGTCGAATGGCGACGCGGCGCTCGAGTTCATCGACAGCGACATGCCGATCGATCTGTTGTTCACCGACGTCGTGATGCCCGGCAAGCTGAAGAGCGTCGAACTCGCGCAACGCGCGGCCGCGCGCACGCCGCCGCTGCCCACGCTGTTCACATCGGGCTATACGCGCGACGAAATCGTCCACCACGGCAAGCTCGACGCGGGCATCACGCTGCTGTCGAAGCCGTACCGGCGCGACGATCTCGCCCGTCTGGTGCGTACCGTTCTACGCGCGGGCGCCACCCGCGCGGACCGCGCGGCCGAGATGCGAGAAGCGCGTATCGCCGCATGCGTTCCGCCCGCGGCGTACGAAACCGTCAACACGTATGGCGCGACGAAGGCGCCGCAGAAAACGTCGAAAAAAGAGCCGAAGAAAAGGCCGCAAAAGGCGGCCCAGGAAGCCGCACGCGTGCTGTTCGTCGAGGACGACACCGAATCGCGCGAGGCGCTTGGCGAACTGCTCGGCGCGCTAGGTCTCGCGTGCACCGCGGTCGCGAGCGCGGAAGCAGCGCTGCCGCTCGCGAACACGCAACACTACGACGTGCTGTTGACCGACCTCACGCTGCCCGGTATGTCCGGCGATGAACTCGCGCGCGCCGTGCGGCAAGTGCAGCCCGCAATCCGCGTGCTGCTAGTGTCGGGCTACGGTCGCAGCGCGGAGATCGGGGCGGCGATTCCGGGTGCGCGGCTCCTCGGCAAGCCGCTCGATATCGCGCAGTTGCGGCACGAGTTCGCGCAATGGCTCGATCACACCGAAGCGACGTCCTAGTCCAGATACCGAACCTCTGCCGCCGTGGCGTAGGTGTCTTCATGATGCTTCAGACGTGCTACATCAGATGGCTGCAATGGCGCTTCCCGCGAGGTCGCAAGCCGACGCCTGAAATCGCAGACTGGAATGGCATATATTGTTGGTAAGGATGAGTACCCGCAACGGCGCGGACAACCGCATCAGCCGTGCGCGCGCGGGTATGATGCCGGGCGCGGTATCCACCGCGGCCGCTTCCGATGCCGCATCTTTTGCCACGAGAACCATCATGCCTGCCCAACACGACGAAGCACCCGGCGCTCACGACACGAACGACAAGCCGAAGCGCAAGACGCTGTCCCTGTCCGTGCGCAATCTCCTGATGGTCGCCATTGGCGTGGTGATGTTCGCGATCGTGTCGGGCGTCGTGCTGTACAACCCGATCATGTACGGCGACGAGATCCCGAACTTCGGCATCATCCTGATGCTGACCGTGCCGGTGATCGCGGGCGTCGCGTTTCGAGTCGGGCTCGACGCGTGGCTCGATCGCGAGTGAGCGGCAACAACACCGCGCCCTCCTCCCGTTTCACGGTTATGCCGCCTTGACCGGCAATACGACCCACACTTCGAGGCCGCCCCCTTCGCGCGGATGAAACTGCAGGCCGCCGCCGTGCAGCCGTGCGATCCGCTCGACGATCGACAGACCCAGCCCCGTGCCGCCGCTGTGCGCACGCGCATTGCGGCCACGCTGGAACGGCGCCTTCAGCTTTTCCAACTCCTGCGCCGTCAAACCTTTGCCGCGATCGCAGACCGCGACCGTCACCGTGTCCTGCGTCGCCCACGTGCGCACCGCGAGCCCGCTGCCGCCGTAGACGATCGCGTTCTGCATCAGGTTCATCAGCAGCCGCATCATGCTGATCGGCCGATATGGAACGGCCGGCAAACTGCCCAACGAAAGTTCGAACTCATGCCCGAGCCCAGAGAAGTCGCCCGCGAGCCGTTCGATCAGCGCGTTCAGATCGCCGGGCTGCGCTTCCTCGCGCTCGCCGCTGCCCGCGTAGTCCATGAACTGCTGCAGGATCGTCTCGATCTGGTCCAGATACGATTCGGCGGCGATCACGAAGCTGCTGTCGGCCCCCTGCGGCATCGCCATCGCCATCGACAGGCGCAGCTTCGTCAACGGCGTGCGGATGTCGTGCGAAATGCCCGCGAGCATCAACGCACGCGTCGCTTCGGCGTCCTGTAACGCGCGCGTCATCTGATTGAATGCGCTGCCCACGGCGGCAATTTCGGCGGGGCCGTCGGTCGGCAGCGGTGCGGGCAGATCGCCGGCGCTTACGCGGCGCGCCGCTTGCGTGAGCTCGTGCAAGGGTTCGTTCAGATGCAGCTGGATCGCGTAGCCGGCGAGCGCGGCAAGCACGCCGAGACCCAACGACAGGAAGATCGCCGCTTCGAGGCCGCTGCCCTGCGCGTCGTCGGGAACCGGCAGCGCAATCCAGTATGGCGCGCTCGCCAAGCCCGCCGCGTTGCCGGCGCCGGCAAGCGACCCATGCATGCGAATCCACAGCCGCTGTGCGCCCTCGGTCTGCCAGCGCGCGGGCATATCCGCGGGCAGGTGCTTCTGCAGACTGTCGATGAACACGCCGCGCTGATAGGTGCGATACGCGTGCAACAGATCGTGCGGCGGCGTGTCAGTCGCTTCGGGGGGCAATTGCTCGCGTGCGTCGAGTCGTGCGCTCAGCGCCGCGCGCGAGGCGGGCGGAGTGGCCGCGAGCAGGTTGTCGAGCGTCGTCACGTAGGTCGCGAACACGGCCGCCGCGCGCTCGACGCGTGGCCGCTGCACGTAATGCAGCAGCACGACGATCGAGCAGATCTGGCTCAGCATCACGAGCGCGATCAATAGCGCGATGTTGCGCGCGAGCAGCGTGCGCGGCAGCAGCCTGCGTGACAGCGAGCGCATCATGATTCGACATCGGCGACGAGCATATAGCCGACGCCCCAGACGGTACGAATGAAACGCGGCTTCGACGGGTCGTCCTCGACGATCTGCCGCAGCCGCAGCACCTGCACGTCGATGCTGCGATCGAGCGCATCATGGTCGCGCCCTCGCGCACGCGCGAGCAGGTTGTCGCGGCTCACCGCGCGATTCGGCGACGACGCGAGCGCGACCAGCAGCAGCATCTGCGCGGAATGAATCTCGAGCGGCTCGCCCGCGCGCGATAGCTCCTGTTTGCCGACATCGAGCGTGAAGTTGCCGAAACGCACGCGCTGCGACGTCACCGTGACGTCGCCGGCGGCCATCTTCTGGCGGCGCAGCAGCGCATTGATTCGCGCCACCAGCTCGCGTGGCAGGAACGGCTTCGCGAGGTAGTCGTCGGCACCGGTTTCGAGGCCGGTCACGCGATCGAGCGGATCGCCCTTCGCGGTCAGCATCAGGATCGGCAAGGTCTGCCCTTGCGCGCGCAGCTTCGCGCAAATCTCGAGGCCGTCCTCTTCGCCGATCATCAGATCGAGTATCAGCAGATCGAACGGCTCTCGCTCCAGGTAGCGGTTCAGACGCTTGCCGTCCTCGGCCGCGCGCACGTCGAAACCCTGGCCGCGCAGGAAGCGCAGCAGCATGTTGCGCAACTCGGCTTCGTCGTCGAGCACGATGATCCTGGCGGGGCGTTCCATCCGAAAGCTCCTCGATGTCCGAGCCGCTCAGTGTGCGGCGCCGCGTTCCTGCATGAACGCCTCGATCTGCGGCAGCGTGATGTAGCCGGCCTTCTGCGTGTCGATCTCATCGAAATGACGCGCGAGCATCGGCATGCCGGCCGCCGCCTGGTCGCGGGTCAGCTTGCCGTCGTGCGTGGTGTTCGCGGTTGAAAAGCGCGTCTGCAACTGCTGCTCCATGCGCTCCATGCGCTGCTGGCTGATACCTTGCGGCGCGGCGGCCTGAGCGAACGTGACGGTGGACGCGCAGCACAGCAGTACGGTGGCGAGCAACTTCTTCATGACTGACTCCTTCGGTTGGAACATCGACCGTCGCCTGGCTGGGTGCCGCGATCCGTTTCGATGACAGGCCGAATTCTTGGTCAGACGCCGCGCGATCGCAATTCAAGAATCATGTCGAATCATGTCACGGCGCCCAGTGCCGGTGCGGCGTGACATCGAATGAAATGAGTTTGCGGTTTCGCTTCGCGGGCCTGCTGCGTATCGTTCCGTCTGCCGTCTGTCGGCTTTCACGCATCAGGAGTCCCAAATGAGTATCCGTCTCGCCTGTGCTTCGACTTTCACCGCCATCGGTCTCGCCTGTTCTTCCGCTGCCTACGCGAGAGTCGTCGTGTATCTGCCCGCCGCCGTGGTCTACGCGCCGCCGCCACGGCCGGTCTACTACCCGGTGCCGATCAATCCCGTGTACGTATCTGCGCCGCCTGTCGCCGTTCCGGTGGCGGCCGCGACCATCGTCGCGGCGCCGCCCGTACAGCCGGCGAACTCTTCCGCCACCGCCGCCGCGGTCGCGCCGCCCGCGCCCAACTATGCGGTGGTGCCCGCGCCGACCGTCAGCTATGCGCAACCGCTGGTGATCGTGCCGCATTGAAAGCGCGTTGCGGGCCCCCGCGCGGGCGGTTTTCGATCGCACACGGCCGGGCCACGCCGTTGACTCAGCATAGGACACGCGCCTGGCGCGCACGCCTGGTGAATTCCCGTTGTCTGGTTGAAAGGTGGAGCGCCGCCAGTAAAGCTTGCATGGACTTTGCCGCTTCTTACCATCGCGCAGCGCGCGAGGCGCGCTCACATGTGGCGCTTTGCGCCGTCACGGCTGATTTTGACTACATAAAGGCGGGATGGAACGGAGCTTGCTGTCCCATTCAGGTTCGCGCGCCCTATCCCCACATCTTTCCTGGACCTTTGTGATGAGTTACCAAGATATCGACAGGGAAATTGCCCACCTCGAAGTCGTTTTCAATGCACTTTCAGCGCGCGACCGTTTTCCGCTGTCGTACTGGCATCGCCGGCTGCATGCGTTGAACCGGTCGTCGATGGTGCCCGCGCAACGTCAGCGCGTCGCTCACCTCGAAGCGAGGCTGCGCTCGGTCGGCGCGCAACTGGACCAGCTCGCCGGCGCCGCACGCCGCGGGTCCCGCGCAAGCCCGCGGAGCAAGGACCGGTCAGCCGTCCGTTCAGCCCGTTAGAATCCGTGCCCCAAGCGCCAGCACGAGCGCGGGCACCATCACCAGCACACCGACCTTCAGGAATTTCATGAAGCCGACGTCTTCGCCTTCGCGGCGAATCGCGTTGAGCCACAGGATGGTCGCGAGCGAGCCGCTGATCGACAGGTTCGGCCCCAGGTCGACGCCGATCAGGAACGCGTCGATCACGCGCTCGGGGCTCTGCGCCTGCATCACGGTCGAACTCGCGATCAGTCCGGACGGCAGGTTGTTGATCAGATTGCTGAGCGCCGCGATGCTCGTGCCGGCCCACGCGGCCGCTTCCATTTCGTTGTGCTCGGTCGCGCGCCGCAGCGCACCCGCGAACGTGCTGATCACGCCGGTGTGATCGAGCATCTCGACCAGCACGAACAGCCCAGCGACGAGCGGCAGTACATTCCACGAAATTTCGCGGATCATCGGCAGCGGTGATTTGCGTTCCTTGATCAGCACGACGAGCGCGGTCAGCGCGCCGAGGATCGCGGTCGGCATGCCGAGCTGGATGTCGTACGCGGAGACCGTCAGCAGCGCGCCGGCCGTCACCGCGATGCCCGCGAGCGCGACCCGGCCGCTCGCCGACAGCTCGACCGCGTCGAGATTCGCCTCGCAGACGCCAGCCAGCGCGTCGCGTTGCGTCCAGCGCAGCATCACGAAGGTCGCGCCGATCGACAGCACCGACGGCAGCGCGAAGCGCAGCATCCACGGTCCCAGCGGCGGCGTGTGATTGCCGTACAGCACGATGTTGGCCGGATTCGAGATCGGCAGCACGAAGCTCGCCGCATTGGCGACGAACGCGCAGACGAACAGCAGCGGCAGCGGCGGCGTCTTCGCTTTCTTCGCCGCCGCGAACACGGCGGGCGTCAGCACCACGGCGGTGGCGTCGTTGGAAAGAAACGCGGTGATCACCACGCCGAATAGATACACGAGTACGAACAGCTTGCGCGGCGAACTGCGCGCATGATTGACCGCGAGCACCGCGACCCAGTCGAACAGTCCTTCGCGGCGGCCGACTTCGGATAGCAGCATCATGCCGATCAGGAACAGATAGACGTCGGTGCCCTTGCCGATCGCTTCGATCGCCAGATGCAAGGGCAACAGGCCGAGCACGACGAGCAGCACCGCGCCCGCGACGGCCCACACGGCTTCGGGCCATTTGAACGGCCGTGTGATCACACCGGCGGTGGCGGCCGCGGCAATGCCCCAGGAAAGAAAAACGGAATTCACAGCTTAAAGCCCGGATATTGGGTTATGTCGGTGGCTGCGCAAAGCGCGCGCAACCTTGTTGTTCGGGGCCACAAGTTACCACAGCGGTTGCCGCAGCGACCGGTCCACGGCAGTCGGCGTGCCTTGTCACGCGCATGCCTTTCAACACAATTAACGTCAACGAAGAAACAATCTGTTCCCGCGCACCCCCTATTCAGTTTCTCTTGGCCTCCCTACTATCCGCATTCCCACGCGGCTTATCGCGAGCAACGGATAGAAAACGATGCAAACCCAGGCTTCCGCTCCCACGCGCTACCACGGCGCCGCAATCGCGCTGCACTGGCTGATCGCCACGCTGATGATCTGCGGCTTCTACATCGGCTGGATCATGACGGATATCCCGGGCTTCACGCCGACGAAGCTCAAATACTTCTCGTGGCACAAATGGATCGGCGTGACCGTGTTCGCGCTCGCGCTGCTGCGCGTGCTGTGGCGCGCGACGCACCGCGCGCCCGCGCTCGATGCCGCAACGCCCGCATGGCAGAAGGCCGCCGCGCATCTGGTGCACGGCCTGCTGTATCTGCTGATGCTCGCGATTCCGCTGTCCGGTTACTTCTACAGCTCGGCGGCCGGCATCCAGGTCGTGTATCTGGGCGTCGTGCCGCTACCGACCATCATCGGTCCCGATCAGGCGCTGAAGGCCACGCTGCGCACTGTGCACGTGCTGCTCAATTACACGCTGCTCGCACTGGTGCTGATGCACGTGCTCGCGGCGCTCAAGCATCAGTTCGTCGATCGTGACGGCCTGCTCGCGCGCATGGTGCCGTTTCTGAAGACCCATGCATAACGACATGACAGCTTGAAGAAAGGCACAATGCCTGTCGATTGGTTACGACTGGTTGGCAATCAAATTCCTCGCGGTGTGCAATCACGCCGCGAAGCTCGGATAGGATGCGTACCATCATGAAGACACCCTTTTATCTCTCCGCTCATCGCGCGGCGCTCGCTTCTTTCGCGGCGCTTGCGCTCATCGGCGCGAACCTCGCGCACGCCGACGTCGACCTCGCGAAAAGCAGCGTGATCGCGACGACCAAACAGATGAACGTGCCCGTCGACGGCAAGTTCCGGAAGTTCTCCGCGCAGCTGAACTTCGATCCGGCGAAGCCGGCCGCGGGCAGTGCGAACGTGTCGATCGACACCGCGAGCTACGACCTCGGCGCCGACGACTACAACAAGCAGGCGCAAGGCAAGGAATGGTTCGACAGCGGCGCCTTCCCTAGCGCGACCTTCGTGTCGAGCTCGATCGCGCCGACCGGCGGCAACCAGTACAAGGTGACCGGCAAGCTGACGATCAAGGGCAAATCGCAAACGGTCGTCGTGCCCGTCGTGATCGCGAGCCAGGGCGCCACACAAACCTTCGACGGCTCGCTGCCGATCAAGCGCACGCAGTTCGACGTCGGCACCGGCGAATGGAAAGACACGTCAGTGGTCGCCGACGAAGTCGTCATCAAATTTCATCTGGTCGCGGCAAACAAATAACGTTCAACACAGCAGCACTGCATTACCTTTAGACCCCTGGAGTCCAACTTGAAGAAATCCTTCCTGCTCGCCGCCGGCGCGCTCGCCGCCGCATGCTCGTTCAACGCGATGGCTGCCGCCGAGACCTATCTGCTCGATCCGACGCACACATCGCCGAGCTTCGAGACCGACCACTTCGGCGGCCTGTCGATCTGGCGCGGCAAGTTCCAGAAAGCCAACGGCACCGTCGTGCTCGATCGCGCGGCGAAGACCGGCACGGTCGAGGCGACGATCGATCTGAGCTCGGTCGGCATCGGCAACGACAAGCTCAACGAGGAGCTGGTCGGCGACAAGTTCTTCGACACCGCGAAGTTCCCGACCGCGACCTACAAGGGCACGCAGATCCGCTTCGACGGCGACAAGCCGGTCGAAGTGATCGGCACGCTGACGCTGCACGGCGTGACCAAGCCGGTCAACCTGAAGATCGAATCGTTCAAGTGCATCCAGCACCCGATGCTGAAGCGCGAAGTGTGCGGCACGGAATCGGTCGCGACGTTCAATCGCGACGATTTCGGCATCGACTTCGGCAAGGCGTACGGCTTCAACATGAAGACCACGCTGCATATCCAGGCCGAAGGCATCAAGCAGTAAGCGCATCGCGCCCGGCCAGGCCGGGCGCTGAACTACTGGATCGCGGGCTGCGCCGGCGCATGCGACGCGCGGCGCGCCTCGAGCCATGCGACCAGTTCCTCGCGACGCATCGCCTTCGCGAACAGCCAGCCCTGTCCATACTGAACGCCCCGGCGCACCAGATACTCGACCTGCTCGCTGCGCTCGATCCCCTCCGCGACGATTTCCACCCCCAATTCGTGCGCCATCTCGATGATATGCGGCGCGACGATGCTCGACGCCGCGTCCTGGGCGATCGTGTCCACGAACGATTTGTCGATCTTCAGCACGTCGATCATGAAGGTTTGCAAATAGGCGAGGCTCGAATAGCCGGTGCCGAAATCGTCGATATAAACCGGGTGGCCGGCGCTTCTGAAGGCAGCGATCGTCTGCCGGGTCACATCGGCGTTCAGAAAACTGCGCTCCGTCGCTTCGATCCTGATCTGCGCGGGACGCAGGCCGGTTCCGGCGAGCCTCGCGTTGATCAGGTTCAGAAAGCGCGGCGTGCGCAGATCCTCGCCGCTAACGTTGACCGACACGTAGAACGACGGCCGCGAACGCAATAGCTCTGCCAGATCTTGCAGCGCTTGATCGAACACGAGGTCGGTCAACGACTGGATCAGGCCATGCTGCTCGGCCAATGCGATGAAGATATTCGGCGAGATATCGCGTCCGTTCAGATTCCATCTGGCCAGCGCTTCGACGCCGACGCATTCGCTGGTCGCGAGATTCACGATCGGTTGATAGACGACGTCGATGGTTTTGTGGGAGATCGCCCATTCGAGCGAGGCCTGGAACGACACCTGCCGCGAGATCCGTTTGAACGCGAACCAGCCGAACGCGGCGCCCATCGCGACGCCGATCGATAGCCACGTCGCCAGCAGCCCGGGCCAGTCCCTGAGCAGGCTGGTGCGCCGGCCTTTGACGACGACACCGAGGGCGCGCGTCTCCGAGCGTGCCACCGCGTAGTTCCATTCATCGCTATCGACGCGCCCCGCCTGCTTCCATGCATGGAGCATCTCGTCGGGGTCCGCGCCGGACGACAGTGCAACGATCGAATTGATCTCCGTGTTGATCGTAGCGATCGCCCTTCCCGCTGGATCCATCACATCGACATATGACTGGGGATCGATCGACACGTATTCGCCGTTGCGCCCGATCTGGATATCCTCGCGCAAGTCGCTGAGCGGATTCTTTTGCTGAAACCAGACCAGGTAGCCGTCGTTGCTGCGCCAGCGCGGCGGCGGCAGTTCGACATCCTGGGTCCGAACCTGGCCCAGAAGAGGCGAGCAAAGATAGCGCCCGTCGCCGTACGCGCCCGCGTCCCGCACGTAGCGGTAGTTGAAGATCACATGGGCAGCCCGTTTCAGGTATTCCGGCGAGCACGGCTCGGCGTGCTCGGCCTGCAGGTCCGCGATCGCGGCAAAGCCCTGATATGTGACCAGTTCCGTGCGCATCATGGCCTTCTCCGCGTAAAGGCTCAGATCTCGCTGCTCGCGGCGGGCGACGTCTTCGTTCGCGATATAGATGCTGATCAGGACCGGCAGCACCGTTGCGGCGCAGCCGAGTGCGATATACGCCGAAATCAGCGACATGCGCTTGATCATCTGTCGAGCCCGGTGGTGGACGGTCGCGGCGAATTCGGCTGCAGCGGTTGCGGCCCCGCCTGGACCCGCCACGCAACCTGCGGATTTCAGTGTGAAGAATAGTTACTGGAGCCGCTTTTGCAACATTGCGTTGAATGCCACGCATGCGGCCAGCCGCGGCGACCCTGACCGGTGGCGCGCCCGGCGAGGTACCATTACGGCCTACCGGCGTCGCGACGCGCGCCGTCACCGCTTTCGTTCATTCCCATCGCCCGCTTCAATTTCCATGAATTCGCCATCCCGCCGCATCGCGCACCTCGATATGGACGCGTTTTACGCGTCCGTCGAACTGCTGCGCTATCCGGAACTGCGCGGCCGCGCGGTGGTGATCGGCGGCGGCCGCAACAGCGCGCCGCAACTGCTCGAAGACGGCAGCAAGCGCTTCGCGAAGCTGCGCGATTACGCGGGCCGCGGCGTCGTCACCACCTCGACGTACGAGGCGCGCGCGCTCGGCGTGTTTTCGGCAATGGGCATGATGAAGGCCGCCGCGCTCGCGCCCGACGCGATCCTGCTGCCGACCGATTTCGATTCGTATCGCCACTACTCGCGCCTCTTCAAGGCGGCCGTCAGGACGTTCACGGACCGCATCGAGGATCGCGGCATCGACGAGATCTATATCGACCTGACCGAGCTGCCGGGCGAACCGGCCGACATCGGGCGGCGCATCAAGGAGGCCGTTCATCAGGCCACCGGTCTCACGTGTTCGATCTGCGTCGCGCCGAACAAGCTGCTCGCGAAGATCGGCTCCGAACTCGACAAGCCCGACGGCCTGACGATCCTCACGCCAGCCGACATACCGCTGCGCGTGTGGCCGCTGCCGGTGCGCAAGGTCAACGGCATCGGCCCGAAGGCGGCGGAGAAGCTGAGCGCGCTCGGCCTCGCGACGGTCGGCGATCTGGCCGCCGCCGACGCCGGGCTGTTGCAGGACAATTTCGGGCGCAGCTATTCCGCGTGGCTGATGGAAGTTGCGCAGGGTCACGACGAGCGGCCGGTGGTGGTCGAATCGGAGCCGAAGTCGATCAGCCGCGAGACCACCTTCGAACGCGATCTGCATCCGCGTCACGATCGGCCGGCGTTATCTAACGCGTTTACGGGGCTGTGCGTGCGTGTCGCCGACGATCTCGTACGCAAGGGCTACGTGGGCCGCACGATCGGCATCAAGCTGCGTTACGCCGATTTCCGCACCGTCACACGCGACCTGACGCTCGATGAACCGACCGCCGACGCGACCGAAATCCGCCGCGCGGCGACCGAATGTTTGCGACGCGTGCAGTTGAACCGCAAGCTGCGGCTATTGGGCGTGCGCATCAGCACGCTGAGCTCGGCCAGCGAACAGGCGCTGAAGCCGCGCCTGCCGGTTCAGGCCGACTTGCCTTTCGCGAGCGACGAATAGGATGTATCGGCGGCGACGCCGGCCGCATTCGCATTGGCATTCGCGCTCGCACGCGCGGCCGGTATATCGCCCGAAGTGGACATCACCGACGCCGCCATCGAAAACGAAAACGTGTTGATGCCGTTCGCGCTGTGCGCGGATACGGTGCCACGATGCATCTCGGCGATCGCCTTCACGATCGCGAGTCCGAGCCCGTGGTTTTCGCGGCTATTGGTGCGCGAGACTTCCGCGCGATAGAAACGGTCGAACAGATGTTCGAGGACGTCCGGCGCGATCGGCTCGCCCGGATTCGCCACCGCGACGCGCACCTGGTCGCGCATCGCACCTTCCCCGCGCGCGATCGTCACGCTGATCGTCGCGCCCGGCTCGCAGTGCTGGATCGCGTTCATCAGCAGGTTCGTGCACGCGCGGCCGAACAGCGAGCGGTTCACGCGCGCGAACGCATCGCCCTGCAACTTCGCATGCACGCGCGCCTCTTCGAGCGGAATCTCCAGAAATTCCAGCGTATGCGCGACTTCGGCCGCGAGCGACACCTCGATCAACCCCGTCGCGCGTTCGCCCTGGTCGGCACGCGCGAGGAACAGCATGTCGTTGATGATCGCGCGCATCCGCTCGAATTCTTCGAGGTTCGATTGCAGCGTGTGACGCAGATCGTCGACCGAGCGGTTGCGCGTCAGCGCGACCTCCGTCTGGCCGATCAGGATCGTGACCGGCGTGCGCAGTTCATGCGCGACGTCCGCGTTGAACGATTCGAGGCGGCCGTAGGCGCCGTCGAGCCGTTCGAGCGCACCGTTGAACGAGTTGGCGAGATCGTTCAGTTCGAGCGGCAAGGACGCGGTATTGAGCCGCTGCGAGCGGTTGTTCGGGCTGACCGCGGATGCGTCGCGCGTCAGACGCGTGAGCGGTGCGAGGCCGATGCGCGTGACCGAGTAGCTGAGCAGCAGCACCGCGAGAGTGCCGAGTGCGGACAGCGCCGCGAGTGCCGAGCCGAACACGCGCATTGTGCGCAGGTTCGGCGAATAGCTCGCCGCGACCTGCAACTGCACCGCAGGCCGCGCGCCATTGGCCGGCAAGATCACCGTCGAGGTCAGCATGTCGGGGCCGCCGCCCTCCGGCGCGATGCGCGCGTAGCCGCCGGGCCAGCTCTTCGTGACCGTTCCCTGCACCGGCGTGCCGAAGTGGAAGTTCGACTCCGCGCTCGTCACCGAGTACATGGTGCTGCGGTCGTGCGGCGTCATGTCGGTGAGTTTTTCGCGGGCCATCCGCCATTTTTCTGGCGTCACCGCGTGAGAGACGATGATGCGCGCGATTTGCGTGCGATCGTCGAGCGACTCGCGCAGATGATGTTCGAGCTGCGAGCGCAGCACCAGAAAGAGCCCGCTGCCGACGAGCGTAAACACGAACAGCGCCACCAGCGCGAACATCGACGCAAGGCGGCGGGCAATCGAGCGGTTCATGATGACTCGGCCTCTTCGCGCACTTCGAGCACGTAGCCCATGCCACGCACCGTGTGCAGCAGCTTCGACGGGAATGGGCCGTCGAGTTTCGCGCGCAGCCGCTTGATCGCGGTTTCGACGACGTTCGTGTGGCTGTCGAAATTGACGTCCCATACGAGCTCGGTGATCGCGGTCTTCGACAGAATGTCGCCCTGGCGGCGCGCGAGCACGCTGAGCAGTTGAAACTCTTTCGCGGTCAGGTCGAGGCGCACGCCGTCCCGAGTCGCGCGGCGGCCGATCAGATCGACGAACAGATCGCCGACCGAAATCAGCGTGGACTCCTGCGAACGCGTGCGGCGCGCAAGCGCATGCAGACGCTCGACGAGTTCGAGGAACGAGAACGGTTTGGTCAGGTAATCGTCGGCGCCTTCGCGCAGGCCGCGCACGCGATCGTTCACGTGGTCGCGCGCGGTCAGCATGATGACCGGCGTCGACTTGCGCATGCGCAGCGCCTTCAGCACGCTGAAGCCGTCGCGCTTGGGCAGCATCACGTCGAGGACGATCACGTCGTAATCGAATTCGGTGGCCAGGTGCGTGCCCTCCTCGCCGTCGAGCGCGACGTCGACGACCCAGCCCTGCTCTGTCAAACCGGAGCGCAGGTAGTCCACTACCTTGTGCTCGTCTTCAACAATCAGCAATTTCATCCGTGTCCCCGCCACTAGTGGCTGTCAACCTTGCATTATACGAATGCCCTCGATTCTTCGCGCCGATCCCACTGCGTCGGCATGGAAGCTCGGCCGCGGCGATTCAGCGTGCAGGAGCCGGCATGTCTTTCTGCTGCGCGTCGCCGACGGGCGCTTGTTGCGGCATCGCCGCAGCGTCGGTTGCATGTGCCTCGTTCGCGGCCATCGCACTGCCTTGCGCGCCGCCATCCCAACCGCCGCCGAGCGCCTTCACCAGCGCCACCGACAGCGTCAACTGCTGCCCATGGATCTGCACATCCGTGCGCTCGCTCGTGAGCAGCGATTCCTGCGCGTCGATCACGTTCAGATACGCGACGAGCCCGCCCGAATAACGATCGTTCGCGAGCGACAGCAGCCGCTGCGCATCCTCGACCGCTTCACGCGACTGCTTCGCCGCGCCATCGAGCACCGACAGTCCGGTGATGCCGTCCTGCACCTGCTGGAACGCGCTTAGCACCGTCTGCCGATAGTTCGCCTCGGTCGCCTTGTAGCCCTCGCTCGCAAACTTGACGTTGGCCGCGCGCCGCCCGCCGTCGAAGATCACCTGGCCGACCGCCGCGCCGAGCGTCCACATCAGCGTGGGCGCGCTCAGCAGATTGGCGAACTCGGTGCTCTCCCAGCCGATGCCCGGCGTTAGCGTCAGGCTCGGGAAGAACGCGGCCTTGGCCACGCCGATCTGCGCGTTGGCGGCCGCCATCGCGCGTTCCGCCGATGCGACGTCGGGCCGCCGCTGCAGCACGTCGCTCGGCACGCCGAGCGGCACCGTCGGCGGCCTGATGTCGAGCACCTTCGGCTCGATCGCGAACTGCGGCGCCGGCACCCCGACCAGCGCGGCGATCGCATGCTCGAATTGCGCGCGCTGATTCAGCAGCAGTTGCGCCTGCACGCGCGTCGCATCGAGCTGCGATTTCTGCTGCAGCACGTCGAGGCCCGATACCGAACCGAGATCGTGCTCGGTGTTCACGTAGTCGAGCGCCTTCTGCTGCAGCTTCACCGACTGGTTCAGCACGTCGATCTCGTTGTCGAGCTCGCGCAGCGAGAAGTAGTCGGTGGCGAGATCGGTCGTCAGCACGAGCCGTGCGTTCGCGAGATCGTCCGCCGACTGTTCGGCCGACGCCTGCGCGCCCTCGACCTCACGACGGATGCGGCCGAACAGATCGGTGTCGTAGCTGAGCGTGGGTCCGAGCTGGATGTTGTTCTGTACCGTCGATTGGGTCGGCGTCGCGTAGTTGGTCAGCGGCCGGTCGTGCGAAATGCGAAAGCGCGAGGCCTGGGCCGAGAAATTGACTTCCGGCACGCGCTGCGCGCTGGTGTTCGCGAGTGTCGCCTTGGCCTGCTCGTAGTGCGCGCTCGCCGCGGCGAGCGTCTGGTTCTGCGCGAGCGCCTGGGTTTCGAGCGTCGCGAGCGTCGGATCGGCGAAGCCTGTCCACCAGTCCGGCGCAATCGGCGCATGCGACGGCGCGGCGACGCGCCAGAACGAATCGGTGTGCCATTCGGGCGGCACCTCGGCTTGCGGACGCTGATAGTCGGGACCCACCGTGCAGGCGGCGAGCAAGGCCGCGCCGGCGCAAGCGCCCAGCGCGGTGAACGCGGTGCAGCGTGGGCGCGCCCGGCGGGAAGCCGCGAACATCAAGACGCCTCCTTGCCGTTCTTCGGCAGCGGCTGCACCTGAACGTGGTCGCCGTCGGCAATCGAGTCGCTCGGATTGATGATGATGCGATCGGTCGGCGAGATACCGCTTTCGATTTCGAGCTGCTGTCCGAGGTCCACCGCGATCACGACCTTGTGCAGGCTCACGTCGCCCTTCGCATCGACGACCGCGAGGCGCGGACCCTCCGCGCGAAACAGCAATGCGTTGCCCGGTACCGTCAGGCGCTCGTGCGCGGCGGCCGGCACCTCGACCTGCACGTAGGCGCCGGGGCGCAGCCTGGCGTCGGGATTCGGCAGCGTCACTTCGATCTGCAACGAACGCGTGGGCACGTCGATCGCGCCTGACATATGCGTGATCGTGCCGTTGAACTGCTGGCCCGGCAGCTCGGCCTGCGTGACCACGACCTTCTGCCCGACCGCGACGTTCTGCGCGTAGGCCTGCGGCAACTGCACATAGACGCGCAACGGGTCCGACTGCGCGAGCGCAAACAGGGCCCGGCTCGTGCCGCTGCCCGCGTCGATCAGATCGCCGACGTCGACGTTGCGCTGCGTGACCACGCCGGCAAACGGCGCGATGATCCGCTTGAACGATTCGAGCTGCTGCAGACGCTTGACGTTCGCATCGGCAGCGGCGAGATTCGCGAGGTCCTGCGTGTAGGTGCTTTGCCGTTCGTCGAGTTCCTGTTGCGACACCGCATCGCGCTGGCGCAGCTGCTGCCAGCGCTCCAGCGAGCTCTTCGCGAGCGCGAGGCTCGAATTGATCTGCTGACGCTGCGCCAGCGCCTGTGCAAGTTCCTGGTCTATTTCCGGCGTATCGAGCTCGGCAAGCAATTGCCCCTGCTTCACGCGGGCGCCGATATCGACGTACCAGTGCAGCAGATAGCCGGTCGCGCGCGCATAGATCGGCGATTCGACATAGCCGCGCAACGTGCCCGGCAGCAGCGTGTTGCCGCCGCCGTCGGTCTGCTGTGGCGTGACGACGTTCACGTACTGCGTGGCGTTCTGCTGCGCGGTCGCCGTGACTTCGCGGTTTTGCATCACGTTCGCGATCACCGTGCGCAGCGTGCCTATCGCGAGCAGCACGAACACGCTCAGGATCGCGATCTTCGCGTGCCTCCATTCGCGATGGCGCGGCGGCAGCAGGTGCTCCCCCTGTTCGGTTTCCCGCGTGGGGATCGCTAGCGATGCATGAGTTTTTTCGGTCATCTCAGTCAACCATCGTTTAACTTTTACGCGGGCGTCGCCGCACTGCTGTGTTCCGGCGCGGGGCTGTCGCTATGGCCACTGCTTCGACCGCCATCACCGCCTGTTCCACCGCCATTGCCGCCTGTTCCACCGCCATCGCCGCCGTTGTCGCCGCCGCCGTTGCGATGACGGCGCGCAAGCCACGTGTGAATGCCCGCGAACACGAGCGGCACGAAAAACAGCGTCGATACGGTCGCGAACAGCAAGCCGCCGATCACCGCGCGGCCGAGCGGCGCATTCTGCTCGGCGCCCTCGCCGAGACCAAGCGCCATCGGAATCATGCCGATGATCATCGCGAACGCGGTCATCAACACCGGACGGATCCGGCTCGCGCCGGCTTCGAGCGCGGCCGCGAGCGGCGGCGCGCCGGCCGAGAGCCGCTGGCGCGCGAACGCGACCATCAGAATACTGTTCGCGGTCGCGACGCCCATCGTCATGATCGCGCCGGTCAGCGCCGGCACGCTCAAGTGGGTGCCGGTCAGGAACAGCATCCACATGATGCCCGCGAGCGCCGCCGGCAACGCGCTGACGATGATCAGCGGATCGACCCACGACTGGAAGTTCACGACGATCAGCAGATACACGAGCACGATCGCCATCGCGACGCCGATGCCGAGCCCAAAGAACGAACTGCGCATGGTCTGTACCTGGCCGCGCACGGTGATCGTGCTGCCGCGCGGCAGCGTACCGCGCACCTCGTTGACGATCCTGTCGACCTGATTCGCCACGCTGCCCAGATCGCGCTTTTCAACGCTCACAAAAAGATCGATCACCGGCCGGATGTTGTAATGCGTGACTTCCGCGAACTGGCTCTTCGGCGACACCTGCACGAGGTTGCCGAGCAGTTGCGTCGGCCCGTTCATCGTGGCCGACACCGGGGTGCGCAGCAGCTCGTCGATCGACGACACCTGGTACTGCGGCGTTTGCACCTGGACCCTGTATTCGACGCCGTTCCTGTTGTTGACCCAGAAGCCCGGCGACGTCTGCGAGCTGCCCGATAGCGAAACGAGCACGTTCTGCGCGACGTCGTTCGCGGTCAGGTTCAGTTGTTGCAGGCGGGTACGGTCCATGTTCAGACCGAGTACCGGTTCGTCGAGCTTTTGCTGGATATGCGTGTCGACGGTGCCGGGAATCAGGCGCACCTGCTTCAACAGCTTGCGCGCGACATCGAGGTTGCCCTGCTGATTCGCGCCGGCAATCTGCACGTCCACCGCGGCGGGCAGGCCGAAGTTCAGGATCTGCGTGACGATATCGGCGGGCTGAAAGAAGAACTCGACGCCCGGGAAACGCTGCGGCAGGATCGTGCGCAGCTTGTCCATGTAGATCTGCGACGGCTCGTGGCCTTCGTTCAACGCGATCTGGATCTCGCCGTCGAGCGTGCCCATCGTGCCCGCATTGCTGTACGACAGGTTGATGCCGCTATACGGCAGGCCGAGGTTGTCGAGAATCGTGCCCAACTCTTTGGGCGGCACGACTTCGCGGATCACCTTCTCGACCTCGTCGGCCAGCCGCGCGGTTTCCTCGATCCGCGTGCCGGTCGGCGCGCGCATGTGCAGACGGATGTCGCCCGCGTCGACGCTCGGGAAGAAGTCTTCGCCGAGCGCAAAAAACAGACCCATCGACAGCACGCAGAAACCGAGGAACAGCGTGCCGAACATCTTGCGGCGCACGAGCAGGCTGCTCAGGATCATGATGTAGGCCGCGCGCATGCGCTCGAAGCCGGCGTCGAAGCGGTGATACAGACGCGTGAACAGACCCGGCTTCGCGCCCGCCTTCGGCTTGTGCGCGTGGCCCATCAGCAGCATCGCGAGCGTCGGCACCAGCGTACGCGACAGGATGTACGACGCGAGCATCGCGAACACCACCGCTTCCGCGAGCGGCACGAACAGATAGCGCGCGACGCCGGTCAGGAAGAACATCGGCACGAACACGATACAGATACACAGCGTCGACACCAGCGCCGGCACCGCGATTTCGCCGGCGCCGTCGAGAATCGCGTCGTGCAGATTGGTGCCCATGTGCAGGTGCCGCTCGATGTTCTCGATCGTCACGGTCGCGTCGTCCACCAGGATACCGACCGCGAGCGCGAGGCCGCCCAGCGTCATGATGTTGATGGTCTGCCCGAGCGCGTGCAGCACGATCAGCGACGACAGGATGGACAGCGGAATCGAGATCGCGATGATGCAGGTGCTGCGCCAGTTGCCGAGGAACAGCAGGATCATCGCGGCGGTCAGCGCGGCCGCGACCAGCGCCTCGCGCACCACGCCCTGCACCGCCGCCTTCACGAACACCGACTGGTCGAACAGCGCGGTGATCTGCAGATCCGGCGGCAGCGCGGCGCGCGCGGCCGGCAACAGGCCTTTCAACGTATCGACGATCGACAGCGTCGACGCGTTGCCGTTCTTCAGCACCGACATCAGCACGCCGCGATGGCCGTTCTGCCGCACGATGTTGGTCTGCGGCGAGTAGCCGTCGCGCACATGCGCGACTTCACGCAGATAGGTCGTCGCGCCGTTGACGGTACGCACCGGAATATCGTTGAGGCCTTCCAGCGTCGGCGGCGAACCGTTCATGTCGATCGTGTATTCCTTCGGCCCGATCTTGGCCGTGCCGGTGGGCAGAATCAGGTTTTGCGCGTTGAACGCGTTGACCACATCGGCCGGCGTCAGGCCCTTGGCCAGCATCGCGCGCGTATCGAGGTCGACCGAGATCAGCCGCGATTTGCCGCCATACGGGTACGGCACGGCCGCGCCCGGAATCGTCACGAGTTGCGGACGCAGGAAGTTCAGCGCGGTGTCGTTCAGGTCCTGCTCCGAGAGCTTCGGACTCGACAGACCGAGTTGGATCACCGGAATACTGGAAGCCGAGTAGCTGATGACGAGCGGCGCGGTGGCGCCCGGCGGCATCTGCTTCAACTGCGCCTGCTCGACGGCGACCGTCTGCGCGATGGCCGTCTGGATGTTCGCGTTCGGCTGCAGAAACACCTTCAGGATCGCGATGCCGGGCAGCGACTGCGATTCGATATGTTCGATGTCGTTGACCGTCGTGGTCAGACTCCGCTCGTTGACCGACGTGATGCGGGTGGCCATGTCCTCGGCCGACAGCCCGGTGTACGTCCAGATGATGCTGACGACCGGAATGTTGATTTCCGGCAGCACGTCGACGGGCGTGGTGAACAGCACGAAGGGCGTCGCCAGCACGATCAGAATCGCCATCACGATGAACGTGTATGGCCGCTTAAGCGCTACGTTGACGATCCACATTGAAACGGGCCAGAGAAAATGCGGGTGGAGGGAGGGATTGAATCTCCGCTTATGCTAGATCGGTAGCACCAACGCCTGCATGGCGCGAGAATGGCGAAATTGTCAGGAAGCTTGTTGAAAGCAAATGCGCCATTTTTGAAGGCGAAAAGCAATTGCCGGATTTGCAGCTAGTTAGGCGCCAGGCAAACGTTTGTTGAATAAATTTACGCGCAGTTAATGGAACGTTTGCTGATTCACAGCAGGGCCGTCGTTCGAAATATTGTGAAACATGCTTTCAGTTTTATTCGCAACACGAGTCGATTTTGCTTCGCGCGGTCATTCCCCTTCAACGGAAAAGGCCGGTCAAACCTGAATGGTCGACCGGCCTTCTCATTTGCAGCTATCCGTGTGCCGGCGTCAACGCCAGCGACGCTTATTTGGCGAACAGTGACGACATATCGGCGAACGCCTTGAACTCGAGCGCATTGCCCGACGGATCGAGGAAGAACATCGTCGCCTGCTCGCCCACCTCGCCCTTGAAGCGCACATGCGGTTCGATGATGAATTCGACGCCGGCCTTCTGCAGTTTATCCGCGGCGGCCTGCCATTGCTCCATCGACAGCACCGCGCCGAAGTGGCGCACCGGCACCGCGTCGCCATCCACGGCACTGGTATGACGGTGACCGACTTCGTCGGGCGCCAGATGCGCGACGATCTGATGACCGTAGAAATTGAAATCGACCCACGCGTCCGAGCTGCGCCCCTCCGGGCAGCCGAGCAATTCGCCGTAAAACTCGCGCGCGGCGGCGAGGCTATGAACAGGAAACGCCAGATGGAACGGCGGCAAAGCGGTTTCGGCAACGCTCATGATAGGAAGACTCGCTGGGTGGGTGTGAGGATTGGGTTACGACTGGCACGACTCGCACGGCAGCGAATCGGCTCAGATGAGGCAAAGTCTAACCATGAATAAAAATGTTGAGAAACGATATATATTTGACCTGACCATCACCAAAATCGATTGATCGATCATGCTCAGCGAGTTGAAAACCTTCATCGCCGTCAGCCAGTACGGCACGTTTTCCGGCGCGGGCGCGCGCATCGGGCTCACGCAATCGGCGGTCAGCGCGCAGATGCAGCGGCTCGAGCAGGAACTCGGCTTCCCGCTGTTCGACCGCACCGGCCGCTCGGCGACGCTCAACGAGGCGGGCCGCGAAACGCTCGCGCTCGCCGAGGAAATGATGACGCTCTACGCGCGGCTCTCCGAGCGCAGCGGCGGCGCCGCCGAAAGCGGCATGCTGCGGGTCGGCGCGATCGCGTCCGCGCAGGTGGCGCTGCTGGCCGACGCGCTCGCGCGCTTTCGCGTCGACCGTCCCGGCTGGCGGATTCGCGTGGTGCCGGGCGTGTCGCTGGGGCTGCTCGGCCAGGTCGATTCGGGCGAGCTCGATCTGGCCGTCATCATCAAGCCGCCGTTCGCGCTGCCGTCGGAGCTCGAATGGCGCACGCTCGTCGCCGAACCGTTCGTGCTGCTCGCGCCGAAAAAGCTCGTGCGCGGCGGCCGCTCGTGGCGTGAACTGCTGCGCAGCGAGCCGTTCATCCGCTACGACCGCGCGTCGTTCGGCGGGCGGCTAGTCGATCGTTTTCTGCGGCGCGCGCGCCTTGGGGTGCGCGATGCGGTCGAGCTCGACGAGTTGCAGGCGATCGTGCAACTGGTCGCGCGCGGCATGGGTGTCGCGCTGATTCCGAATACGGCCGGGCTCGGCAAATGGCCGGCGGGCGTCGTCGCACTCGAACTCGGCGATGCGACTTTCGAGCGTGAGATCGGACTCGTGCTGCGGCCGCGGCACAGTCGGCCGGCTGTCGCCGATGCGTTGGCGGAGTGTATTGCGAGCGCGGCGCACGGTTGAGCGCTTGGCGCACCGCGTTCAACGCACGTTCGATTCGGCTTCGAATCGAGTGTGCTGCCATACGTACGCGCAACTGTATCTGTGAGCGGCGCGCGACGGCGCGCAGAATCGTTGCTTCATTCAACCGGCCGTGTGGTGCGTTGCATGGCATTGCCGAACACGCACCCCGCCCTTACATCTACCCGCCATGATCGCCAGCCCTGTGCTCACCGCCGATGTCCTGATCGCCTACAGCGCCTATTTCGTCGGCACCGCGAGCCCTGGGCCGAGCAATCTCGCGATCATGTCGCTCGCGATGAGCGCGGGCCGGCGCGCGGCATTGGCGTTCGCGCTCGGGGTGGTATCGGGCTCGTTCTCATGGGCGCTGCTCGCGTCGCTCGGGCTGTCGGCGGTGCTCGCCACCTACTCGGAATGCCTCGTGGCGATCCGGATCGCGGGCGGGCTGTATCTGCTGTGGCTCGGCTTCAAGTCCGCGCGCTCGGCGTTGAGCGCCGGCAAGCCGGCCGCGAGCGCGGCGCGCGTCGACGAACCGCTCGGGCGGCTCTATCTGCGCGGCCTTTTGCTGCATCTGACCAATCCCAAGGCGGTGCTCGTGTGGCTGTCGATCGTGTCGCTCGCGATGTCGCCGGTACACGGCGCCGCGCACGTGATGCCGGTCGTGCTTGGCTGCATGGTGATCGGCGCGACGGTGTTCAGCAGCTACGCGATGCTGTTTTCGACGGCGTCCGCGCGGCGCGTCTATACGGCGATCCGGCGCTGGCTCGACGGCTCGCTCGCGGTGATGTTCGGGATTGCCGGGATCAAGCTGCTGACGTCGAAGAACTAGATGGGTTGAGCGCGTCCGCCTGGCCCCAGGCTGCGCTCTGCGATACTGGCGGTTCGGCTCCATCATTGACGGCTGCCAAGGCGCCCACCCACGAAACGATGAACGGCAACGATCACGACGCACCTTCCTCCACTCATCGCTCGCCGCTGCAGAAGCGGCTCTATTTCACCGGCGCGGCGATCCTCGTCGTCAGTCTGATCGCCGCGCTGCTCATTTACGTCAGCGTGCCGCCGCCGGATAACGCGGTCGCGATGTACAGCATGGTCGATCCGCGCTATCAGATCGAGCTACAGCAAATCGGCGGCAATGCGGCGGTGCTGATGGCGCAGTTGCATCAATGGTTCGATAGCTTGTGGCATGGCTCCAGGCTTGCCTATACGGTCGCGGTACTGGGCGCTGCGCTTGCGGCTGGCTGTTTCTTCATCGGTCATTTTTTCGCGGACGAGTGAGTGTCCCGGTGCCCGCATCCATTCCCGTCATCGATTTGTGCGCGCTGATTCGATCGCGCGCCAATTTTTTCAAAAGGCGTTCGCCACGCCGATTTAAAAACGTTAATTATCGTTTATTCAAATTCGCACATCGCCTTTGCAGACGAAAACCCGCCGCGCTAAAACATCAATTTCCGCAGCGCAATAAAATCCCTGTTTCCGCTCCTAGCTTGCGGCATTAAGAAAACGAACTATTATTAGCTCGGGCCATACAGAAAAGTGCCCCCTCACAGCATTCGAGGCGTATCAACTGCGAGAGGGAGAGCGATGAATGACATAACCCTTCCAGTCGATCTAATTCACTGGATTCTGGCAACACTTTCCATCATTGCCTTGCTTGTCTTTCTCGTGCCACTGCGTTGGCGGGCGCCCGAGGCGGGCCCTGGCGCAATGTTCGTCGCCGGCCTGATTGCCGTACTCGCATTCCGCACTCCGATCACGACTTTGGCTGTCGCGAGTGGCAAAGGCGTATGGGACGCCATATTCATTCTCTATGTAATGTGGCCGGCGCTTCTGCTTTATCAGATCACCAAACAGGCCGGTGGCTACGACGCACTTCGACACGGCATTTCCCGTTTCAGCCGAAATGACTTATTCGTCATTCTCGGGCTCGGCTGGGTGTTTTCATCTTTTCTTCAAGGCATTGCGGGTTTCGGCGCGCCGATTGCTGTCGTCGCCCCCCTTTTGCTCGCGATCGGTGTGAGACCGGTCCATGCCGCCACCATCTCGATCATCGCGCACGCATGGGCACGCTTCTTCGGCACACTCGGTGTCGGCTGGCTCGCAACGTTGCAGGTGGCCGACATCCAGGACGTGGGACGCGCCGCTTTCGAATCGTGCCTGCTGCTGCTCATTCCGACGTACTTCGGCGGCCTGCTGATTGTGTGGCTATACGGGCGCTGGGCAGCGGTGCGTCACGGATGGCCGCTGGTCCTGATCCTCGGCACGATCCTCGGCTTCGGCCAGTTGATCTTCGCGTTCCTGAGCCCTGAACTGTCGACGTTCCTCGCCGCAACCGTTGCGATGGTCGCCCTGTATCCGCTTTCGCGCTGGCGTCGGTTCAGGGAGCCGGTTCCCGCCGCCGAAGTCCCGGATCGCCCCGCGATGGACCCGGCCGCCGTCGGCATGCAGACCGAAACCGAAGAGCCGGTGATGAGTCTCGGCATGGCATTCCTGCCCTATGTCGTGCTGACGGTCGTTACCTTGGGCATTCTGCTGATTGGCCCATTGAACGATGCGATGCGGCAATTCCGCATCGGCCTGCCGTTTCCCGAAGTGACCACGGGCTTTGGCGTGCGAAACGCGGCCGTCGAGCGTTACGCGCCGTTCTCGCCGTTCACCCACCCGGGGACGATGCTGCTGATCTCCGCGATCGTCGTGTGGATCGTGTACCGCGTGAACGGCTTCTACGGCGCGTGGCAATCGCGGCATGGCGGCGAGAATCTGGGGCGCTCGCTGATCGTCGACGGCGTGCCCGCATCGCTGCCGGTCATCGCTTTCCTCGTTACGAGCCGGGTGCTCGACCATAGCGGCCAGACCCAGGTGCTCGCGCACGGTATCGCCGATGTGTCGCCGCCGCTCGTCTATGCGGGCATCGCGAGCGTGATCGGCGCGTTGGGCGCCTTCATGACGTCGAGCAGCACCGCGTCGAACGTGCTGTTCGGCGGCTTGCAGAGCGACGTCGCGCAACTTCATTCGCTGCCGACCGAAGCGATCATCGCCGCGCAGGCCGCCGGCAGTGCGTATGGCAACGCGATCGGCCCGGCGAACATCGTGCTGGGCACCAGCATCTCCGGCATCAAGGGCCAGGAGGGCGCGGTGATGAAGCTGGCCCTTCCGTGGACGGTCATCGTCGCCATCCTGACCGGCATCGGCACGATCCTTCTCGTGATATTCGCGTGAGGTAACCCGTATGGACAAGCTCGTTGCGGAAACCCTGGCGCTGCTCCTGATGTTCGCGGGCTTTCCGCTCACCAGCAGGGGTTCGGTCACCGGCAACATGCTGCTGTTGGGGCTGGGGCTGCTCTGCGTGATCGCCGGTGGAGCATTGCCGATCATCACGCGGTTCATGGATCACTCCAACGACAAAGTCAGAGACGCGGGCGTCGAGTTCGACGATCGGGCTTCCTGATCGAAGCGGCGCGCGCGTTCCTTCGCCGCAGTTGCTTTGCCGTCGCACACTCCCGGCAAGCATCAGGCGCCTGGGCCATTGCGGCGGCTCATCCTCAGGGGAGCTTTTCACCATGAGTCATCCTAATGGGCCTCGTACCGGTCGCCCACCCACGCGCGCACCGCATGGCATGGTCGCCACACCGCACTATCTGGCCAGTCAGGCCGGTGTCGAGATGCTGCAACGCGGTGGAACTGCGGTCGATGCCGCGATTGCCGCGAACGCGGTGCTGTGCGTCGCCTATCCGCACATGGCCGGGCTCGGCGGCGACGGCTTCTGGCTGATCGCCGACGGCAACAGCGAACAGATTCACGCGATCAATGCGAGCGGACCGGCGGCGCAAGGCGCGACGCTAGCGCACTATCGCGGCATCGCCATCGACAACGAAATCGCGGCGCGCGGCCCGCAGGCGGTGCTGACCGTGCCGGGCGCGATCGACGGCTGGCGTCTCGCTCACGAGCGCTTCGGGCGCCTGAACTGGGCGGAACTGTTTGCGGCGGCAATCGGCTATGCGCGCGACGGCGTGCCGGTCTCCCGCTCGCTCGCGGACTGGACCGTGCAGGACGTGCCGATCCTCACGCGCTACCCGCAAACGGCCGCGATCTTCATGCCGGGCGGTCGCGTGCCCGCCGACGGCGAGAAGCTCGTGCAATCCGCGCTATCGCAATCGTTGCAGCAACTCGCCGATCAGGGCCCGCGCGCCGGCTTCTACGAAGGCGATCTCGCGGCGCGTATCTGCGACGGCGTCGGCGCCGCCGGCTCGCCGCTGCAACCGGTCGACTTCGCCGCGTACCGTGCGGAATGGGTCACGCCGATCAGCACGACGTATCGCGGTCATACGGTCTACGAGCTACCGCCGAACACGCAGGGCTTTACGCCCTTGCAGATCCTGAACCTGATCGAAGGCTACGACGTGACCGCGTGGGGCGAAGGCACCGCGGACTACTATCACCACCTGGCCGAGGCGGTGAAGATCGCGTTCGCGGATCGCGAAGAGTGGTTGACGGACCCGCGCTTCGTCACGATTCCGGTCGACCAGTTGATCACGAAGGCCTACTGCGACGAACGCCGCAAGCTGCTCGACCCCGAACGCGCGCTCGACGTCTCGACGGTCCCGCCCGGCATCGCCTATCAGTACCCGCACGACCGCCGCGCGCCGGACGGCGACACCTGCTACTTCTGCGCGGCCGACAAGGACGGCATGGTGGTGTCGCTGATCCAGTCCATCTATCACGACTTCGGCAGCGGCGTGCTCGGCGGGGACACCGGCATCATCATGCAGAACCGCGGCGCGTTTTTCTCGCTCGACGAACACCACCCGAACTGCCTTCAACCGGGCAAGCGCACTTTCCACACGCTGATTCCGGCACTGATGACCCGCGACGGCAAGCCTTGCCTCGCGTTCGGCTCGATGGGCGGCGAAGGTCAGCCGCAAACCCAGGCCGCGCTCGTCACCCGCATCGTCGACTTCGGCTACGACGTGCAGCAGGCGATCGAGGCGCCGCGCTGGCTGATGGGCCGCACGTGGGGTACCAAGTCGCGCAACATGTCGCTCGAGGGGCGCATCTCCGACGAGGTCGTGCGCGAATTGAAGCGCCGCGGCCAGCCGGTGCAGATGGTCACCGACTGGAACGACAACATGGGACATGCGCACGCGATCGGTGTCGACCGCGAACAGGGCTTTTACGAAGGCGGCGCCGATCCGCGCGGCGACGGTGCCGCGCTCGGGTATTGAGGAGCGGCACCGGCTCCCGCATTGGCCGGCAGGCGAGGCTGCCGCGCTCTCGCACCGGGCGCGAAACAGCCGGCCGCGACGCGCAGCTCCATACGACGGGAAAAAACAGATGAACCCGATGATCGTGACCTCGCTGGTCCTCGCCGTGACGATGGCGCTGTTCATCTGGAACAAGGTGCCGGCCGCCGTCGTCGCGGTGATGTCGCTGATCGCGCTGTACCTGACCGGCGTGCTGACGATGCGCGAGGCGTTGAGCGGCTTCGGCGATCCGCTGATCGTGTTCATCGCGGCGCTGCTCGGCATCGGCATCGGCCTCGAAACGACCGGTGTCGGCACATGGGCGGGACAGTGGCTGATTCGCCATTCGGGCAGCAGCCGCAAGCGACTGATCGCGTCGCTGCTGATCCTGTCCGCGGTATCCACTGCGCTGATCGGCATGAACGGCGCCGTCGTCGCAATGCTGCCGATCGCGGTCATCATCTGCGTGCAGACGCAGCTCGCGCCGTCGCAGCTGATGATGCCCGTGTCGATCGCGTGCCTGACCGGCGCGAAGCTCACGTTGCTCGGCAGTCCGGTCAACGTGATCGCATCGAGCGCGGCCGATACGCTCGGTGGCGCGCCGATCCGCTTCTTCGAATGGTCGGTCGTGGGTCTGCCGCTGTTCGCCGGCACCCTTGCGATCATTCTGATACTCGGCCCGCTGTTGTTGCCCAGGCGCAGCTCGAATTCGCTGCCGGCCGATTTCAGCCAGCACGCGCACACGCTGGTCGAGCAATACCGGCTCGCGGACGGCGTGTTCCGGCTGCGCGTGCGCGCGGGCTCGCCGTTGATCGGCAAGACGCTCGACGGCATCGATCTGTCGCCATACCCCGGCGTCAGCGTGCTCGGCCTGACCGACGATGAAGGCGCCGAACTCGCGCAGAAAGAAGCGAGCGAGGGCCATCACCTGCTGGTGCGCGGCGACGCGCAAGGCGTCGCCCGGCTCGCGAACGACTTGCATCTCGCGATTCGCGAGCCGCTCGCCGAAGCGCAGGCGGTCACGAATGCGCTGTTCAATCGCTCTTCGGGTCTCGCCGAAGTCGTGATACCACCGCGCTCGGGGCTGATCGGACAAACCGTGTTTCCGGGCATGGCGACGCACGAAGGCGATCTGATCGTGCTCGCGATACAGCGCGGCGGCAACAACATGCCCGAGCCGTCGACCACGCTGCTCGCGGGCGACCATCTGCTGTTCAGGGGAACATGGGAAGCGCTCGACAAGCACTTCTCCGACCCGCAGATACTGATGGTCGATTCTCCGCAGATGGTACGGCGCCAGACCATCGCACTGAGTCGTGGCGCGCGCGAGGCGCTCGTGATCCTCGCGGTGCTGGTCATCCTGCTCGCGACGAACGCGGTACCGCCCGCGGTGGCGACGCTGATTTGCGTGACCGCGATGGTATTGACGCGCGTGATCACACTGAACCAGCTGTACACGATCGACTGGAATACCTGCGTGCTGGTCGGTGCGCTGATTCCTCTCGCCACCGCGATGTCGAACACCGGACTCGCGTATCAGATCGGTGATTACGTGATCCAGGCGGTCGGCTCGGGCGGTCCGCGCGCGGTGCTGGCGGGACTCTTCTGCGTGGCCGCGGTGCTGACCCAGGTGATCTCGAACAACTCGGCGGCGCTCGTGACGGTGCCGATCGCGGTCGCCACCTCGCAGGAACTCGGCGTGTCGGCGACGCCGTTCCTGGTCGCTGTCGCGCTCGGTGCGGGCGCGGCGCACATGACGCCGATGAGCACGCCGGTCAACCTCGTCACGTACGGCCCGGGCGCGTATGAGTTCGGCGACTACTGGAAGATCGGCCTGCTGATCGTGTTGTGGTCGATGGCGGTGGTCGTGTTCATTGCGCCGTTGTATTGGCCGTTCTAGCCGCGCTATCGGCCGCCCTGCCCCTACGCCATCAACAGCGCTTCATATTCCGCGCGGAATTGATCGATGGAACTCTCCACCACCGTCACCGCGCCATCGATCAAACCGCAACGCCCGCTGCCGGGAAGAACGCGGCACAGATTCTCCAGTGCATCCAGATCGGCACGCACGCCGCGGCCCGTGTCGAGCCGGTTCAGAAGCCGCATCATCTGAAACGTTCCGCCCTTGCAAGGCGGGCACTGCCCGCACGAACCCTGGGCGAAGAAGCTCACGTAGTCCGCGACCTTGCGCACGATGCTGGTGCCTTCCGACACTACGATCATCGCGCCCGTCCCCAGTCGCGAACGGCGTTGACGCACCGAATCGAAGTCCAGTGCCACGTCGAGATCGCGCTTGGTCAGCAGCGTGTTCGATGGGCCGCCCGTGAAGACCGCCTTGAACTCCTTGCCCTGCAGCATGCCGCCGCCGTGCTGGAACACCAGCGTCTCGAGGCTCGTGCCCATTGGCAGTTCGTACAGGCCGGGACGCAGCACGTCGCCGGAAAGAGAATAGAGCTTGGTTCCGGCCGCGCTCCCCGCTCCGAGGTCGCGATACCACTGCGCGCCGTGGCGCAGAATCCCGGGCACGTGCGCCAGCGTCTCGACGTTGTTGACGATGGTCGGCGCGCCGTGCACGCCCTGCTCGGCCGGGAAAGGCGGTTTGCGCCGAGGAAACGGAAAGCCGCCTTCGACGCTCGCGATCACCGCCGTTTCCTCTCCGCCGATGTACAACCCCGAACTAGGCACGACGCCAAGCGACACGGGTGCGCCGATCCAACGCTCGACAGCGGCGAATTGCGGGTGCCCCGACCACTCCTTGACCGCCTCGCGAGTCGCGGCGAGCGAGCCCGTCTGATGCGGATTCACGTACAAGACGACATGGTTGGCCCGCGTCGCCACCGCGGCGATCAGCGCGCCCTCGATCACCTGATGCGGTGTGTGTTCGAGCAGAAAGCGATCCTTGAAGGTGCCCGGTTCGTCTTCGTTGCCATTGCAAACGACGTACTTGTCGCCGTCAGGGGCGGCCGCAACCGGCGCCCATTTTCGATGCGTGGGGAAGCCAGCGCCGCCCATACCACGCAAGTCGGCCTGGGCGAGCTCGGCGATGATCGCCTGCGGGTCGTCGAGCGCTTTGGCGAGTCCCTCGCCGCCGCCGCGCGCGAACCATGCATCGAGGTCGGCGCCGACACGGAAATCGTCCCTCATCAAGCACTGATTCAGCGTTTGCATCGCGTGCTCCGTGGTTCCCGTCACCGGATGCCGCCGATCACGCGACCCCGCGCGCTCGCGCGCAATCCCGCATCGACTCGCAGATCGAAATGGGCATAGGCGGGAAAGAGCTGCGGCGCCTTCACGTGAAGCGGCAGTCCCGCCAGCGTCAGCTCTCTCTGCCACGCGTGCACATGACCGATTCCGGCGCGGTTCGTCATCACCCAATCCCTCGATTGCGCGGCCTTCGCGCCGGCACGGCGGCCGATGCTCAGAATGTCGAGCAGCGCGTTGCCCATCAGACGGTTGCGGCCGTGGATGCCGCCCGTCATCTCGCCGACGCAGAAAAGGCCGGGGACGTTGGTGGCGCCATTTTTGTCGATCGCGACGCCGCCGTTCTGGTAGTGGAGCGTGGGATAAACGAGGAAGGGCTCCTGCGCCGCATCGATGCCGCACTTGTCTGCAAGATGGCGAAGCGTGATCAGGCGTTTGGCCAGAATGCCCGGGTGCTCGAGTTCGAGTGTCGGCGTATCGAGGAACACCCCGAGCTGGCCGTCGCGCTCGATCCCGCGGCCTAATGCGCACTCACGCAGGATCGCCGACGCGACCACGTCGCGCGGCTTGAGTTCGTCGACGAAACGTTCACCTGCGCCGTTCAGCAGTCTCGCTCCCGCGGAGCGCGCCGCCTCGGAAATCAGGCCGCCCGCCAGATGGTGCGGATAGGCGATGCCGGTCGGATGGTACTGGAACGAGTCGAGCTCGCGCAGGCGCGCGCCGATCCGATAGGCGAGCACGAGGCCGTCGGCGGTGGCGCCGTAGTGGTTCGAGGTCGGAAACGAATTCAGGTGCAGTCGCCCCGCGCCGCCGGTGGCGAGGATCACCGCGCGCGCGCGCACCAGCACGAAGCTACGCCATTCGAGGTTGTAGATCACCGCGCCGGCGCAGCCGCCGTGCTCGTCGGACAGCAGCTCTACCACCGGGCAGCGGTTCCACAACTCGATGCCCGGGTCGAGGTCCACCGCCTCGCGCAGCACGCGCATCATTTCGAGGCCCGTATAGTCCCGATACGACAGAATGCGCGCCGCCGACGCGCCCCCGGGTTTCTTGCGCAGCAGATTGCCGCCAAGCGGCTGGTCCTCTTCCAGATCGAACATCATGCCGAGCTGGATCAGCCAGCGAATCACGTCGGGGCCGTCCATCACCATCTGGGCCACGAGTTCGGGCTCGCCGCAGAAGTGTCCGGCGCGAAGCGTGTCCTCGAAGTGCAGTTGGGGACTGTCGTCCTCGCCGATGGCCGCCTGGATTCCGCCTTCGGCCATCACGGTGTTGCTGTCGCCAAGACGCAGCTTGGTGGCGAGGATCACACGCGCGCCCTGCTTCGCCGCAGTGAGCGCCGCGGCGCAGCCGCCACCACCGCCGCCGATTACCAGCACGTCGGTCGTCATCAGCTGCGCGCCGGCGATATCGACATCGTCGATCAGCGCGTTGGCCTGCAGATGCCGCGCGAGATCGGGCTGACACGGCTCGCCGCGATTGACCCCGACACTCAGCGCGACCCGCGCATGCGGCCCATGATCGGGGTGATAAGCCTTCAGCAGTTCATCGACCGGAACGTCGTCGCCGCGGAGCGTGGCCGCCATCCCGGGGCGGTAGCGCTGCCGCGCGGTTTCGTATGGTATGCCGGCGGACATGACGATTCGCTCCGCTCAGCGCGGCGGTTGAGCGCCAGGCGCATCGAAGTCGATCTTCAGCTCGCCGCTCTCGATCTGCTGCAGCCGTCGCATCAGATTGGCCGGACGCAGCGAAAGCGACGCGATCATCCGGCGCACGAACACACCCAGATGGTTGGGCCGGATATGCTCGGGGCATGCGAGCGTGCACAGGTTGCACATCACGCATTCGTCGAACACCTGGCTCGATGCGGGCAGATTGCCCTCGACCGCCAGGTTCACGCCGCGCTGCACGTCCAGCCCCTTCGGACAGGCGCGATCGCAGCCGCTGCAATGACGGCAATGCGCCGCTTCGGGGAAGATCTCGGCGATCTTGCCGAGCGCCTGCCAGCTGTCGCTGATCTCTTCCATTCGATACAGGTGACGTTCCGACTCGGTGAAGTAATCGAGGAAGGCGACCTGCATGCCCTCTTCGACGAGGGTCTCGCAGGCGAGCGCGGTTTTGACTTCCTGCTCGCCGCTACGCCGCACCATTACACGGCACGAGCCGCACACGCCCTGGGACATGCAGCCGACACCCTCGACGAGAGTCTGCCCCGCATGCCCCATGGCCTGCAGAATCGAGCAATTGCCCGGCGCCTGAATCTCGCGCCCTTCGATACTCACGCGAACCATGGCCTCGTACTCTCCTTGCATGCCGCGAGTACTCCGCGGTATTTCTACTGATTTGCGCGCCGATCCTGCTTTGAGGTTTGAGGCCTGTTCTTCTAGATATCGAAGTACAGATAAAACTCCCATGGATGCGGGCGCAATTTGATCGTGTCGATCTCGCGGCTGCGCTTGTAGTCGATCCATGTCTGAATCACGTCGTCGGTAAAGACATCGCCTTTGCGCAGGAACGTGTTGTCGGTTTCGAGCGCCGCCAGCGCCGCTTCGAGGGAACCCGGCACCTGCCGTATGTTGCGCGCTTCTTCGGGCGGCAGATCATAGATGTTGCGATCGAGCGGCTCGCCAGGATCGGTCTTGTTTTCGATGCCGTCGAGGCCGGCCATCAGCATCGCCGCGAAAGCCAGGTACGCATTGGCCGACGGGTCCGGACAGCGGAACTCGACGCGCCGCGCGTTCGGCGAATCCGAATACATCGGAATGCGCGCCGCGGCCGAGCGGTTACGCTGCGACATCGCCAGATTGACGGGCGCCTCGTATCCCGGCACGAGGCGCTTGTACGAATTGGTCGTCGGCGCGCAAAAGGCCATCAGCGCGGGCGCGTGCTGGAGCAATCCGCCGATGTACCAGCGGCACATGTCGGAAGTCAGCGCCCAGCCGCCCGCGTCGTAGAAAAGGTTCTGCTCGTCTTTCCACAGGCTCTGGTGACAATGCATGCCGCTCGCGTTGTCGGCGAACAGCGGCTTCGGCATGAAGGTTGCAACCTTGCCGTGCCGACGCGCGACGTTCTTGCAGATGTACTTGTAGATCATCACGTTGTCGGCCATGCGGGTCAGCGTTGCAAAGCGCATGTCGATCTCGTTCTGTCCGGCGGTCGCGACTTCATGGTGATGCACTTCGATCTGCACGCCGGCCTGCTGCAGCGTCAGCGCGATTTCCGAGCGGATCTCCTGCAGCGTGTCATGAGGAGGCACCGGAAAATAGCCCTCCTTATAGTGCTGCTTGTAGCCGAGGTTGCCGCCGCCGTAGGCGCCCTCGTCGCGGCCGGTGGTCCAGTCGCCCTCGGCCGACTCGACGTAGTAATAGCCGCAGTGCTGATCCTGGCCGAAGCGGATCGAGTCGAAGATGAAGAATTCGAGCTCCGGCCCGAAATAACACGTCGTCGCGATGCCCGTCTGGCGCAGATAGTTCTCTGCCTTTTTCGCCACGTAGCGCGGATCGCGCGAATACGGTAGTCGCAGCACTGGATCGACTACGTCGCAAATGATCGACAGCGTCGGCGTGCCGCAAGCCGGGTCCACGAAGGCGGTTGCCGGGTCGGGCCGCAGCAGCATGTCCGATTCGTGGATCTCCTGAAAGCCGCGGATCGATGAACCGTCGAAACCGATGCCGGCGCTGAACAGGTCGTCGTGAACTTCGGGGAGCGTGATCGAGAAATGCTGCCAGAGGCCGGGCAGATCGGTGAATTTCAGATCGACGATCTGAATATCGCGCTTTTGCAGCAGGTCGATCACATCGCTTGCGTTCTGCGGTCGCGTGACGCGATAGCTGCCCGCTTCGACGGACGCCGCAAACGGCGATCCGGTGCTTCCTTGGGTACTGGCCATGAGCTTTGCCCTCTTGCGCCCCCGTTACCGCCGGTTTACTTATAGACCAACGTTAGTACTTCCGTGGCCGAAAACAAGGCGGCGGTGAGTGGGCCTAGCGGTCTTGCTCCAAGCCCTTCAAATGGGCCTGCCCCGCATCTCTGGCAGCGGCGGCGGTCGCATATGTCTCGTCCGAAACGAGCGAGCGTCTGACCTCACGGGCCGCGAAGTCGACCAGCGTGATTACCCAGACATGCTCGCCACCCTGCTCCGCCGTTTGCACGAAAGCGCGCACGTCGCCCTTGTCGTCTGATTTCATCGTGACCTCCTTGTGGAAAAGTCGCGCGCGGGAAACGGCTGCGCGACGATTGAGACGCTCGCGAGCCACGGTGCATTCCTCGCGGAGCGCGTAACTTGATCTTAGGCAATCGAATCGGTCCTTTGACGGATTTCTCGCTTCCGATGACGAGCACAGCCGCTGGGTCCGGCCGCAAAAGCGCGGTGCCAGCAGCCAGTTAAAGCCGTTCGATCAGGAAATCTTGCAGGGAGTTCAACACCTCGTTCGGCGCGTCCTCGGGCAGCAGATGGCCACCGGGCAGACCCCTGCCGGTCACGTTTTCTGCCCACCTGGACCACGTGTCTGTGGGTGAAGCCTTCCTCGCCCTCTGCTCTTTCTCGCTCCACAGCACCAGCACCGGACAGGCAAGCTTTCGGCCCGCCGCTGCGTCGCTCGCGTCGTGTTCCAGATCCTCTGAAGCAGCGGCACGATAGTCTTCGCAAATCGCGTGCCGTACGCTGGGATTCCGGAATGCGGCTCGATAGGCAGCGAGCGCCCGAGGATCGATTCGCTCGAGTCCTCCGGCCATCTTCGCAAGCGCGGCGTCGATGAAAGCGTCAGGATCGGCCGCCAGCATTCGCTCTGGAAGGTCCGCGGGCTGCGCCAGAAAAAACCAGTGCCAGGCGTCGAGCGCAAAGGTCTTATCGACAGTCGCGAAAGCATCGAGCGTGGGCACGACGCACAGCGATGCATAAGCAGTGACGCGCCGAGGGTGGTCGAGCGCGAGCCGGTATCCGGCGCGAGCGCCTCGATCGTGCCCGACTACGGCGAATCGTTCGTGCCCGAGCCGCGCCATCAATGCGACGAGCGCACTGGCCATACGGCGTTTGGTCCATCGCCGCTGATCGTTGCGGCTCCGGCTGGCACCGTATCCCGGCAGGTCGGGCACGACGAGGGTGTGAGATTTCGCGAGCGTCGGAGCAATCAATCGCCATGCAACGTGGGTCTGCGGATAGCCGTGCAGCAGCAGCACCGGCGATCCGGTTCCGCCGATGACGCCTCGAAACGCGACGTCGTCAGTTTCGATGTCGAGCCTCGCAAAGCCAGCAAAGAAGTCCTCCGCAGCAACTCTTTCGATTTCGGGTGCCATGATTACGTCCTCATGAAAGCGCGCGTCAGCGTCGCGGGCGTGTCGACGAGAGCGTCGCGGCCGCCATAGATAAACAGCAGCGGCACCGGACGATGATTGAAACGCAGTCCGATATTCGCGGTTTTCCGGACTGCATGCTTCTGATCGAAGGCGCACGTTCGTGCGACCAGATCACCGACGTGATCAAGACCTTGTCGGAAGGCGCGATTGCGCCGCTCGAGTAACGCGGACCAGCGTTCGAATGGGCGAGCCCTATCCACTTTGCGGCGTGAAACGGCGTCCGCCAGTCCGTCTTGCGAACGACATAAGCGACGCTCGAGGCAATTCCTCGACCGAAAGCGCCCACAGCGAATACGCGACACTGCGCCGGAACAACAAGCTGACAGCAGCGCGAAGCTGCCCCCGGCCCAGCGCGTACACCGAATCGGTCACGGCGATCGCGCCGTGCATCAGAATGCTGGCATGCCGGTAGCATCCCATCATGCAGGCATTGCAGGGCTCCCGTTGATCGGGCAGACGGTCGAGGTCGAACACGGAGCCCATCGGCTCAGGCCATGCCTCGCAACGCCAGACATCGAGGTTCCAGTCGATATAAAAGTACTTGCTGCCGCCGATACATGGAACCAGTTGCGGTTCACCGCGCACGAAGCGCGCGACCTCGTCCAGCGCGGCGCTCGGGTCCATCACACGGAAGTGCTTCTTCAGGCGCGCGATCGCGCTCAACGCTTCGAGTAGTTCGTCGGTGTTCAGGTCGACGAGTTTCGAGTCTTCGTCGTACACGAGCGATGTCGATCCAAACGCCTCGCGCCGCGGATAGGAAAAAACGACCGCATCGAAGCCAAGCCGCTCGAGCGTCTCGGGAAGCAATTCGTAATTGACCAGACGGCTCACCGTAATCGATGCGCACACCTCGATGCCGAAGCGATGGGCCTGAGTGATGCCCTCGCGGATGCGGGCCTCGAGACCGCGCAGGCCGCGATTACGCTCATGCTCGCGCATGTCCGCGCTATCGATGGAAATCAGCAGACGCTTGAGGCCGGCCTCCGCTAGTTGCTTGATGTGGCGCGGCAGAAACCAGCCGTTCGTGATCACCCCGCACTGAATGCCGGCCCTGGTGGCCGAAGCCACCAGCGATGCGATCTGGGGATGAACCAGCGGCTCGCCGCCTTGCAGCGTCATGTAACGAATCCGGCGTCTGCGCAGGATCGGCAGTGCGCGCGCGAATTCCTCAGGATCGAGATAGCGACGCGGCCCCGCCAGATTCTTCTCGCGAGAGAACCCGCAGAAGTCGCATGCGGCGTTGCAAACGTTCGTCACCGATACGTCGCACACCGCGGGCAGCGGGTTGCGCGGTTCGCTGACGGCGCCGTCTACATGCCGCAGACCGCGCCACTTGATGATTCGCTCTGTCGTATCCATGAGACCCTCACGACCTGCCGACGAATTCGTCAGGAGGCTTCATAGAATACGCTCAACCTGCTGAGCGTGATGCATTGTTACGCCTGCCGTCGGGTTTCGGTGCGTGCCGTCAATGCGAGTCCGATCACGGCAATACCAGCGAACAGCGCTGGCAGCAGGAACACATTCGGCAGGCCCAGCATTTTTACCCCGAGACCGCCGGCGACCCCGCCTAGCGCCGACGCGAGGGCCGTCGAGCTCATGAAAATCGCCGATGCGGTCGCCACCGCGCTGGGAAGCAGGCGTTGAGCAACGAGGATGCCCAGCACCATAAAGATGCCCCATACACCCCCCATCAGAACCTGTCCGGCGAACATGCCCGTTGCGGACGGCCACAGCGCAAAGCAAAGGTTGGCAAACACTCCCAAGGCGGCCGCGATGCACATCAACCACACGTTGCCGAGCCGGCGGCCCAGTCCGATGCTGAAGGGCATGATGAGTAGCTCGATGAAGGGCTGCACACCGATGACCGCTCCCCGTACGGCCGGACTCAGATTCAGGTGCTCTTCCATATAGATCAGCAGGAATCCGTACTTCACCGGCTCCCCCGCGTAGACCAGCACGAAGAGTCCAGTGAACGCCAGCAGAGGAAGCATGGCTCGCAGGCTGGCGTGGTGATGCACGGGCTCGCTCGCCGACTCGGTCTTCAGCCTTGCAACGGGGTTCAGCGTTCCGAGAGGTGCGATCTGAAGAAGCATGCAGATGGCGGTCATCCACAGCATGGGGCGCAGGCCATAGGCCGCCGCCGCCCACGCTCCCAACATAGGACCGACGATCCAGCCGCCGGTAAGCGCCATGCGGATGATGGCAACGACACGCTCGTTTGCGTCGTCGGGATTGCGGCTCAGTTCATCGTGGACAGCCGCGAAAATCTGCGACGCGGTCGCACCGGACACGGCCAGCAAGGCAACGGCGATGAAGAACGGCATCCAGACCGAAGTAGAGAGGGCAAGCCCCGCCCAGCCTGCAAATCCCGCGGCAGCACACAGGCGGAAAAGACCGAGGCGATTACCGGTGCGATCCGAGTACCGGCCGACGAAATACCCCGCCACCGGAGCTGCAAGGCTCGTCAAGTAATAGAGTCCGGCCAACGGCAGCGAGGCGCCGAGTTCCTTCACCAGGAAAAGAACGATCTGTGGCGCGGCCGCTGACGTGCCGAGTCCCGACAGAAACATGGCGAGCGTCGAGCCGCGAAACAGCCTCGACGTTGCAACTTGACGCAATGCGGATTCACTAGCGGATTGATTTGAAATCGTGAGAGCTTCGCTACCGGCTTGGTCAGGCATCGTGAAATGAACTCCCTCGTGACAGCAACAAAGATGACGTCCCGAACTTGTTCGGCGGAATTCCCCGGTCTGTCCGGCGCGCACGCTGCAGATTATCGCGAGCGCTTCTCGATTGCCATGGTCAAGTCGAAGTGGTCACTTCGTCGCTGCCGAAATCGCGAAGCCGATGCCTAAAACTGGACCCGCTGATCGCAGCAAACCACACGAAACGCCTGACTGAATCCGTGCTTGCCAAGCGCGCTATGAATCATGCCGACCATAGGCCAATATCGGGGGCGCAAGAACAGCGCTATCGTCGAGCCGGGAGGAATCAATCAGTTGGCAGAAACACTCGAGCATCTGCTTTGGCGATGCGCCACGGTCGATGACCGCATCGACTCCCGGCCACTCTGCGAAAGGAGACAGCGTACTGGACAGAACCGCGACGCGGCATTGCGGGCAGTGCCTGTTGATCAACTCGATCGCTTTTAACTTCGATGCAAGATGGCAGTCGCCGTCAAGCACCGTCAGTTGCGCGTCGCTCACGATTTGCCCCCGTACCGCATCAGCGCACGTCTCAAGCGTGGAAACGAAGCCTCGCACCCGGGCGATCACGAAGATGGATTCGGCAATCGGCTCATGTCCTCTGCGGAGGACGAGCAGGCGCCGTCCCTTACCAACGTTTGGCATCATGGCTCGCGCTCCATTGGCAGCCAGCAACGCGTAAATTGACTTCCACCTGAGAATCGTAATGCGATACCGCTCGCACGCCTCGGTGTAAGCGAGTGAATCCTCGCCCGAGGTGGCACGGGCTAGTTCCAAGGCCTCGAACGCCGAATCGACTTCGCTTAGCGATATATCGAACGCATCTCGCGTATCCATGGCGAGTATTAGAGTCGAGTCACATGGATTTCCAGCATACGTCGGCCCAGCCCCCTGCAGAAGGTCGGGGGTGGGAAAGTGATTTCTCTTCGTCCGTTGGGCTTTCGTGCAGAACTCTTTTCTGCCCTCGCGGCAATTCGAGGGCTATTTCAACGGTTCGTCGGATTTGAAGCACTGCTCCCGCTTTGCGGCTCTGGGGCGGCCACCACGGTGGTGCGGCTTGAGCGGTAAGCAGATACTGTGGCTGCAATGTCTGGGATCAATTCATAGCAAGTTCTGCCGGGCGGCCGCTACGGGCCTCCATGCGATCGGCGGCACGATACTTGCGCGCTTACATCGCAGCCTGTTGCCAGATTTGCACGCTCCGAGCCAGGTCCCCCAATCTCCACGAGGCGACGGCGAGAATCGGCGAGCGAAGATCCGTCGTTAGGCGAGAACCCACGTTCGAACGTCATTGAGAACCGCGAAGACAGATTTCAGCTCTTTCGGGACGTTTTCGGCACAAATGGCGTGGGTATGTGCTGGACCTTCTCGCTTCCGCACTTCGGGCAAGCGGGATGAGCGTTTTCATGTTCAGCAAGATGCTCGGCATGTTCGAACATCTCACCGCACTTCTCGCACCTGTACCGGTAAGTCGGCATGGCATTCCTCCAACGAGAATCCTGCACGTCGTGCTGACCAGATACGTTACGACGTCGGCAATAACCCATTCTAGTGCAGGAAAGTGCGGGCGCTGCTTGCGGCACTGACCGCGATGATCAGTTTGGCCCGTCACCTACCAGCCGAAAAACCTGCACGGCATCCTCCAACGTGGACGCCTGTTCCTGCATGCTGGCCGCCGCGGCTGCCACCTGCTCCACCAGAGCAACGTTTTGCTGGGTCATCTCGTCCATGTGTCCGATCGCGCGATTGATTTCGCCGATGCCGGTACTTTGCTCGTTGCTCGCGTGGGTGATCTCACCCATCAAGGTGACCACACTATCGACCGCCGTAACGATTTCGGTCATGTCCCGGCCAGCCTGGTCGACCAGTTCTCCGCCTGCGTTGACGTTGCCGACCGAGTCGGTGATCAGCGCCTTGATTTCCTTGGCGGCCGTCGCGCTGCGTTGGGCCAGGCTGCGCACTTCGGCGGCGACGACCGCAAAGCCGCGCCCCTGGTCGCCGGCGCGCGCCGCCTCGACGGCCGCGTTCAAAGCCAGGATATTGGTTTGAAAGGCGATCGAATCGATCATGCTGATGATGTCGACGATCTTGTGTGAACTGCCGCGGATCAGCGACATGGTGGTGACCACATGGCCCACCACGGTGCCGCCTTTGACCGCGAGATCGGAGGCCGACGCGATGTGCTGGTTGGCGTGCGAAGCGCGTTCGGCATTGGCGCGGACCATCGCAGTCAATTGCTCCATCGTCGAAGCGGTTTGCTCGAGCGAGCCGGCCTGCGCCTCGGTGCGGGACGACAGCTCCGCGTTGCCGGCGGCAATCTCGCGCGCGCCCAGCGCGATCATATCGGACGCGCGTCGCACGTTGCCGACTACCGAGGCGAGGCCGACACTGATGCCGTTCATCGCCTGCATCAACTGGCCCAGTTCGTCGCGCCGGCTGACATGCACTTGCGCGGTCAAGTCGCCGGCCGCCAATTTTTCCGCGGCGGCCTTCGCTTCGAGCAGTTGCATGCCGAGACCGCGCCGGGTCGTCACGTAGACCAGCGCGCTGACCAGCAGCGCGCCGAGCAGCCCGAAGCCGATCACCGCGGTTGGCAGGAAAGGCGGCGACGCCCCGACGGGGCTCCTCGCCTGGTCCGGGAGGATCACTGCCTGCAGCAGCCGACCATAGCCCAGCAGGAGTACGGTATTCGCGGCGAGGGTCAGCAGCGCGAGCCTGGCTCCGATCGACAGGTTCCACACCTCGCTGACATCGAGGCCGACGTATAGCGCGCCGATTACGTCGCCGGAACTGTCCCGGATCGGCTCGTACCGTGTCATGTATTGCTTGCCGAATAGCGTCGCGTAACCGGTGTAGGGCTGCCCGCTGCGCAGCATCCGATAGCCGGGGTGCGAGCGGTCGAGTACCGTGCCCACGGCCCGCTCGCCGGTTTGCCTTTTGACCGAAGTGGCGACGCGCACGAAGTCGTCGCCTATCGCGACGAACAAGGTGCCCGTCGCGCGGGTTTTGTCGGTGAAGCGGTCAACTTCGCCATAGTTGAGGTTCAGCAGCGTGGTCCCGTTCAGCAGCCTCGGCGTCATCACACCGAGGATGTCGACACCGCTTGATTCGTCGCGTGTAAATGGAGCTGGAAAATACCCGGCGAGCGTTCGCGCGTGACGACACACCTGGGCCTTGAGCGGCAGCAGAGAGTACATGAAGTGAACCCCCGTCGACTGTGTCAGCGATTCGAATGAATCGGACGTTTTATTCTGATTTCATTAGACAGAATATTGCATGAGATGGCAATAGAGGGTGCTCGCTAATCTCAGCTCACTGAAAGCGAGGCGCCGGGCGGGTCATAGATGCTTGAACACGCCGCTCGCCAGAGCACGCAACTCTTCGAACTGCGTGACGAGTTGAAGGCAGAGAAGGAAGGCGAGTATTGCCGAAGGTCCCCGATAGCGTTCGATCCATCGCAGCACCGGGGTCGCGTAGCGCTTGCGAATCGCATCGCGCGTCAGGATCAACGTGATCCCGATTCCCAGCGCGGCGCCCACCAGCAAATCGGTCGGATAGTGAAAGCCGAGATAGGCGCGCGGAAGGCAAATGAACAGCGCGGTATAGAGAAGCGCCAGCACGCCGATGCCCCGCCACACGAGGAAGATGCCGGTGGCGATAGCCATCCATAGCATCGCGTGATCGCTCGGGAACGAACTCCAATCCGACAACTGCGCAGCCTTGGTCGCGCCGCGTGCGAACTGCAGATGAAGTTCGGGGTTATAGATGGGACGCACTCTAAATGGCAACCAGTGCGACAGCAGCCTTCCGACGAAGAGCGCCACGACACCGCTGAGAAGCGTCGCGAGCACGATTTCGCGCCGCCATTGGGCGCGTTCGTCCCGTTGAAACCAGATCCACCAAAGCACCGGAATCAATACCAAGCCTTTAAAGGAGTACAGGTCGGCGATGGCTTGTATCGATTGGGTCGTGAAATGACCGAAGCGTATGCTGGACAGATATGTTTCGATGGTCGAGTCGAAGCTGTTCATGTTTTTGTAATTAATATCTGCTAATCGCAGCGAAAGATCAGCCTAATCCAGCCAGGCGACAAAAAATGAGGCGCAGACAACGTTTGCTACCAACTTTTTGCTCGTTCCGATACCGCACGCGCCCTCCCCGTTATGGCGCTCCCTTCACCTGCTCATGCGGCTTCTCCACCCCCGCCATGCTCAGCGCCTCATGCAGCGTGCCGAAAATGCAGCGCTCCTCGACGATCGGCGTGATGCCATGCCGATCCATATCCGAGCGCAAATAACGATTCACGCGCGCAAAGACCACTTCGATCCGATCGCGCTTGAGCGCCGCGCACAACTCGCCCACCGAGCGCGCCGCCGAATAATCGACATCCGTAATCGCGCTCGCATCGACGACGAACCAGCGCACGGCGTTCGGTGCGTGCTCGATCAGGCGGCGCGCATCGTCGACGAAAAAATGATCGTTCGCGTAGAACAGGTCGGCGCCGAAGCGATAGACGATCAGCCCCGGCGCGGTCTCGATGCCGGGCACCGCCGGCACCGGCACCCACATGCCGTCGCCATTGGGCGCGAGCATCATCGTGTGCGGGCGGTAGCTGTGTCGCACGTGACGCAGCAACGACAACGCGACCGCAACCAGAATGCCGTGCTCGACGCCGATCAGCACGACCGCCGCCGCCGTGAACAACGCTAGCGCGAATTCGCCGGGACTTTCGCGGCGAATCGAAAAGAGCGACTGCACGTTGATCAGGCCGACCGCAATCGTAAACACGATGCTCGCGAGAATGCAGTGGGGCAAATACTGCAGATAGCGGCTGAAAAACAGCAGCACGATCACCACGACCGCAGCGAACACGAGCTGCGCGAACTGGCTGCGTGTGCCGGCTCGATCGGCCATCGCGGTCTGCGTCGGGCTGCCGTTGACGACGAACGCGCCGGAAAACGCCGCCGCCGCGTTGGCGGCCGCGATGCCGAGCAGGTCCGCGTTGGTATCGACCACCTCGTGATAGCGCTCGGCGAACACCCGGCTCGCGGCGGCGCTTTGCGCGACGATCATCACGAAGCACGACGCCGCGACCGGCACGAGATCGAGCGTCTGCTGCCACGTCACCGACGGAACTCGCAGCGGCGGCAAGCCGCCCTCCACCGGACCGAGAATCGAGATGCCGTGCGCGGCGAATCCGAACAGGTCGCTCGCGGCAATGCCTCCGACGACCGCGATCAACGGCACCGGCAGGCGCGGCCAGAAACGCTTGCAGACGAGAATCGCAGCCACCACGAAGAGCGAGATCGCCAGCGTCGGCCGATTGATCTGCGCGGCCTTGCTCACGACGAGCAGCAGTTGGTCCACACTGCGCGTCGCATGTCCGGGCACGCCGAGCATGTCTGCGAGCATCGCGATGCCGACCTGCACGCCGACGCCGGCGAGAAAGCCGACCAGCACGGTGCGCGACAGGAAGTCGGCGAGAAAACCGAGCTTGAAGATGCGCGCGACGAGCAACAACCCGGCCGTCAGCAGCGCGACCATCGCCGCGAGCGCCGCGTATTCGGCGCTCGACGCGGCTGCCATCGTCTCGAGACGGCTCGCGAAGATCGTCGCCGTGGCCGAATCGGCAGCGACGACCAGATGCCGCGACGCGCCGAAAAACGCGAACGCGACGAGCGGCAGGAATACCGTATAAAGCCCGGTGACGGCCGGCATGCCGGCAATGCGCGCATAGCCGAGCACCTGCGGTATATCCATCGACGCAAGCTGCACACCGGCCAGCGCATCACGCGCCGCCGCGATCCGGCTCAAAGGAAGAACGCCCTTCAGCACGCTCGCACGTGCCGCCATTTTCTGCAGAGAATCTCGCATATGCGATGCCGACCCAAATCGAAGGTAATCGCGCATCGTGCCGCGAACCCGCACGCCAAGGCAAGACTTGCTGAAAGGTAAAACGGGCTATTGACGAAAACGAAAACGAGAAAGCAAATCGAAAGGATGCAAACGGTTGCCCCTTTCAAATTGACGACGAACCAACGAATGCGAATCGCAATGCGAAAATTTCCACGGCACGGCCGCGGAAAAAAACGCGCGAAAAAAATCTACCGTTTGAAACGTCCGGTCTGCGGATCCACATGGCGCGCAAAGCTAAACAGCGCAGCGATGCCGATCGGACAGGCGATCAGAAAGATGGCCAGCATCACACTCACCCCGTAACAACTTGTTACAGCGGAGTTTAAAGAAATCTGACGCAAGTTTAATGAGGGAAAACCGCAAAGCAGTCTTGCGAAGAATTACGACGACCTTTAAAAGACCGTCACATCCGTAAGTGAAAACGCGAATAAGCGCGCGACGGCTCGCGTCAAAAAACTCGAAGAAAAATCCGTTGGACTACGAGAAAAGCCTCGCCGCGTATAGCTGGTAGCCGCGTCCCCGTTTAGTTCGCAAGTTTGAAACGGCGCCGGCATAAGACAGCCGGGACGGCGCGCGTCCGCGCGCCACACATCACACCGCCACGATTAGGCAAATCCTTCTACCGGGTTGCGCCACGCGTAATTTTCTTCTGCATCGGCGCTGGCCCGACCGATTCGCGCATCGTCACGCTGACCGGAAACTCGCGGAAGATCTCCCACGTGGTGCCGTAACACTGGTTGATCAGCCAGCGCACCGCGTTTTGCGTCAGGTCTCCGGTCGGAATATGCACCGACGTGAGCCCGGGCGCCGCGTACGCGGCCGAGTAGTCGTCGTCGTAGCTGATCACGGAAATGTCGTTCGGCACCGAAATGCCCGCCTGGTGAAAACGCGCGAGCACGGCCACAGCCATCGTGTCGTTCGCGCAGAACAGGCCGGTCACGCGCCGCTGCGTCTCGAGCAGCTTCTGCGCGGCCGCGTAGCCGCCTTCGGGCGAGAAGTCGGATTCGATCAGCAGGACGTCGTCGCGCGCAATGCCTGCTCGCGCGAGTTCGGCGAAAAAGCCGTCGATCCGCATCACGTTGTCCGACGCGGTAGCGGGCCCGGAAATCACCGCGATGTCGCGATGCCCGTGATCGAGCAGCGTGCGCGCCGCGAGTTCGCCGCCGCGCCGATGATCCGCGCTGAACGACGCTTCCGGCAACTGCTCGAACGCGCGATTCAGGAACACCATCTTCGGATGCATGCCATGCAGCATGATCAGGTCTTCGTCGTGCAGATCGTGGCTGATCACGACCACGCCATCGCAATCGCGGCCGATCAGAAAGCGCACTGCCTCGATTGCCTGCTCGCGCGGCGACACCTCGCCGCAACCGGTCGCGACCACGACATGCCGGCCGACCGCGCGCAACTCGGTGTCGGTCTGCTTCAGGATCGTGCCGTAGTACGGACCAAAGAAGGTCGGCACGAAGATGCCTATGATGCCTAGCTGCTGCGTCGCCATTGCCCGGCCGATCGACGACGGGCGGAAGTTCAGCGCCTCGATCGCCGCCTTCACGCGCGCCGCGGCATCGGCGGAAATCGGTCCCTTGCCGGAAATCGCTCGTGAGGCGGTCGACATGCCGACGCCGGCCAGTTGCGCGACGTCCTTGAGTGTTGCCACGCGGTTCTCCATCAAACCTGTCTCGACGAGCCGCTTCGCGCGTGACGCGGCGCGGCGTTATAAGCGCGCGCCGCTCGCTTCGTCGAATAGCGAGACATGCGCGGCGTCGAACGAGAACGCCACGGCGTCATCCTCCGCAATCGGCGCTTTTGTTTGATCGATCGACGCGATCTGTTCGCCATGATAGTCGAGCCAGATCACGCGGTGGTTGCCCATCGGCTCCATCAGCGAAACTTTTCCGCGCTCGCTGCCGCCTGCCGTGATATGCACGTCTTCGGCGCGCACACCGAGTACGCACGGCACACCGTGCGCGGGTGCCTGCGTGAATTCGTATGTCGACACGTCGATCTGCGCATTCCCGGAGCAGAAGTGGAGCACGCCGTCGCGCGTTTCGAGCATGCCCTTCAGCAGATTCATCGCCGGCGAGCCGAGGAAGGTCGCGACGAACAGGTTGTTCGGCCGCGCATAGACCTCGGCCGGCGTGCCGAACTGCTGGATCACGCCGCCGCGCATCACGGCCATCCGTGTCGCGAGCGTCATCGCCTCGACCTGGTCGTGCGTCACATAGATCATCGTCGCGCCGAGGCTGTGGTGCAGTTGCTTCAGCTCACGGCGCAGCTCGGTGCGCAGCTTCGCGTCGAGGTTCGACAGCGGTTCGTCGAACAGGAACACATCGGCTTCGCGCACGATCGCGCGGCCGATCGCGACGCGCTGCCGCTGTCCGCCCGACAGCTGCGACGGCTTGCGCTTGAGCAGCGGCCCCAGTTGCAGCATCTCCGACGCGCGTGCGACACGCCTTGCGATTTCCGCCTTCGGCGTGCCGTTGATGCGCAGCGCGAACGACAGGTTGCGCTCGACGCTCATGGTCGGATAGAGCGCGTACGACTGGAACACCAGCGCGATGCGGCGATCTTTCGGATCGGCCCACGTCATGTCCTCGCCGGCGATCTCGATGCTGCCGTCGCTGACGTCGATCAATCCGGCGATGCTGTGCAGCAGCGTGGACTTGCCGCAGCCCGACGGCCCCAGCAGCACGACGAACTCGCCGGCGAGCACGTCGAGATCGAGGTTCTCGATCACCGTGTTCGCGCCGAGCCGAATCGTCAGATTGCGGACCGCCACATTGGCCGGATGCGTGAGCGCCGCGGCGTCGGAGGCAGCGCCCGCGCTTGCACCCGGCACGGCGGCCGCATCGATCGTATTAGCCATGTCTGTCATGCCTTACCCCTTGACGGCGCCCGACGCAATGCCGCGCACGAACCAGCGGCCCGAGATGAAATAAACCGCGAGCGGCACCATCGACGTCAGAATGGTCGCCGCCATATTGACGTTGTAGAGCCGCTCACCGGTCGTCGTGTTGATGATGTTGTTCAGTTGCACCGTCATCGGCAGATTCTTCGTGCCGGCGAACACGAGACCCAGAATGTAGTCGTTCCAGATGTTCGTGACCTGCATGATCAGCGCGACGACGATGATCGGTGTCGACATCGGCAGCATCAGCTGAAAGAAGATGCGCCAGAAACTGCCGCCGTCGATGCGCGCGGCCTTGAACAGCTCCTGCGGAATCGACGCGTAGTAGTTGCGGAACAGCAGCGTCATCACCGGCATGCCGAACATCGTGTGAATCAGCACGATGCCGGGCAGCGAGCTGAACAGATGCACGCTCGCGAGCACCCGCACGAGCGGATAGATCATCACCTGCACCGGAATGAACGCGCCGACCAGCAGCACGCCGAACAGCAGGCCCGCGCCGCGCGGCCGCCAGAACGACAGCGCGTAGCCGTTCACCGCGCCGACCATGATCGACAGCACCGTGCTCGGCGCGACGATGCGCACCGAGTTCCAGAAGCCGACCCGAATGCCGTTGCAATCGAGCCCGGTACAGGCCGACTGCCATGCGGCAACCCACGCGTCCAGCGTGAAATGCATCGGAAACCCAAGCAGATTGCCGAGGCGGATTTCGCTCATCGGTTTGACCGACGTGACCAGCATCACGTAGAGCGGCAACAGAAAAAACACCGCGGCGGTCAGCAGGAACGCGTAGATGCCGAGGCGCGCCGGCGAGAACACCGAACGGCGAGGCCGCGTGCGCGCGCGCTGCGGCAGGCCGCCTTTGAGCGTGGAATCGAGCGTGTTCATCCTCTCTCCCCGCGCAGCGCCGCACGGCTGCGTGCATAGAAGAATGGCGCGAGAACCGCGAGCACCGTCGCGAGCAGCACAATCGATGCTGCCGACGCAAGGCCGATATTCGCGCGTCCGAACAGATAGTCCATGATGAATTTGGCCGGCACTTCGCTGGCGGTGCCGGGGCCGCCCTGGGTCATCGCGACGACAGCGTCGTACAGCTTCACGACCATCACGAACAGCAACACGAACGCGGTCGAGATCGACGGTCCGAGCATCGGCACCACGATGCTCGCATACACGCGCCAGCGTGGAATGCCGTCGATGCGCGCGGCTTTCCACAACTCTTCGTCGATGCCGCGCAAGCCCGCGAGCAGCAGCGCCATCACGAGGCCCGAAGCCTGCCAGACGGTCGCGATCACGATCGTGTAGATGACCCAGTCCTGATCGACGATCCAGTCGAAGCGCGCATGCGGGAAGCCGAGGTTGCGCAGCACCTGCTGCGCCCCGAGCGAGGGATTCAGAATCCACTGCCACACGAGCCCGGTCGCAACGAACGACATCGCGTACGGATACAGAAACACCGTGCGCAACGCGCCTTCCGCAACCACCCGTTGATCGATGAAGATCGCCAGCAGCAAACCGATCACCATGCACGCGACGATGAAGCACGCGCCATAGATCACGATGTTCTGCAGCGACATCAGCCAGCGGTCGTTGTGGAACAGCCGTACGTACTGCGTGAGGCCCGCGAAGTCGTTCGACGGAAACGTGTGCGAATTGCTGAACGACACGCGTGCGGTCCAGACCATCGTGCCCAGATACGTGAACACGACGGTCAGGAGCATCGGCAGCAAGGCCAGCCAGACCGCGATCGAAAACCGCCGGTTCAGCGGCTTGTTTCGCGGCCTGGGTTGCGACTTGCCCGGTGGGTTCGAACCCTCGGCTGGCAGCTTGAGCGCGTGCATGGCGAGGCCTAGCCCTTCAGTGCGCTGGCGAACGCTTTCTGCGCGTCGTCGACGGACTCGTTCTTGTTCCAGAAGTTCGTCACGACGTCAGTCAGCGCACCCTGCGTATCGGGCGACAGCAGCATTTCCGGGTTCGGCAACTGGCGCGACTTGTCCTTCATGATCGCGATGCCCTCCTTCGCGCAGATGTCGAGGCTGCTTTCATCCACGTCACCCCGAATCGGAATCGAGCCCTTCTTCGCGCTGAACGCCACCTGCGCGGTCGGTGAGGTCATCACCGTGGCGAGCAGATTCTGCGCCTTGATCGCCGACGCGCTGTCGGTCTTCGGGAACACGAACACGTCGCCCGCAACCAGGTACGGCGAACGCGGACCGAAGCCCGGGAAGCAGCCGAAGTCCTTGCCCGCGGTCTGATTCGCCGCGACGAACTCGCCCTTTGCCCAGTCGCCCATGATCTGAATGCCGGCCTTGCCCGAAGTCACGAGCGCGGTCGCGTCGTTCCAGTTGCGGCCAGGCGAGCCCGGGTCGACGAAATCGTGCAGCTTCTTGAACGACACGAGCACCTTCTTGAACGCCTCGGAATTCACCGCGTTCTGATCGTGATCGCGATAGACCTTCAGATACAGGTCCGGGCCGCCCACATCGGCGAGCACCGCGTCGAACGTGATCTTCTCCTGCCACGGCTGGCCGCCGAACGCGAGCGGAATCACGCCCGCGCTCTTCAGCTTGCCGAGATCGGCGATGAATTCGTCGTAGCTTTTGGGCTCGCTCGCGATGCCCGCTTTCTGGAACACCGGCTTCGAGTAGAAGAACCACGCCGGCATATGGATGTCGACCGGCGCCGCGTAGAAATGGCCCTTCACGCGGATGCTGTCGAGAATCGATTGCGGAAAAATGCCGTTCCAGTTTTCTTTCGCGGCGACGTCGTCGACGTTATTCAGGAGTCCCTGATCGATCAGATCATGGAACTGCTTTGACGTATTGAACTGTGCGGCTGTGGGTGGATCGCCGCCGACGATGCGGTTGATCGCGGTGGCGCGCGCCTGGTCCCCGCCGGCGACCGCGTTGTCGACCCATTGGCCGCCGGCCTTGTCGTACGCGACGGCAAACTGACGAATTGCGGCCGACTCGCCGCCCGAGGTCCACCAGTGAATCACGTTAGCCTTGAGCGGCTCCGCGTGCGCGACGACGCCATACAGCGCCAGTGCCGCAACTACGCCTCGCAAGACCATTCTGTTGCTGTTCATTCCGTCTCCTCCAGGCTCCGCGCCCGTGTGTCAAGTCGAAATACCAACCAGCTCCACCCGGTTTTACATCGTTGCTGCGTCGTTTTGATTGTGTTTATTGCGCCTGCGCCTTGCGATCTTCGAGGAATTTCGACACCAGCTCCGCGCTGCGTTTAATCGTGCGCTTCTGCGTCTGGTAGTCGACGTGCACGATGCCGAAGCGCCGCTCATAGCCGAAAGCCCACTCGAAGTTGTCCATCAGCGACCACAGGAAATAGCCGCGCACGTCGACGCCCGCCTTGATCGCCTGATCGACCGCGGCGAGATGGCGCTTCAGGAACGAGATGCGCTGCGTGTCCTCGACGCGGCCGTCGATGACCTTGTCGTCCGATGCCATGCCGTTCTCGGTGATGTAGATCGGCGGCAGATTGGCATAGGTGTCCTTGAAGCCGGTCAGCAGATCGCGAAGACCCTCGGGGTAAACCTCCCATCCCATCTGCGTACGCTCGACATCTGCAAGCGGCACGTCCTTGAATCCATGACCGCCGTCGCTCGCCACGTTGGTGCGGAAATAATAGTTGATGCCGAGGAAATCGAGCGGCGTATTGATCGTCTGCAGATCACCTTCGAGCACCAGCGGCTCGCTGCCCGGCCACAGCTCGACCAGGTCCTGCGGATACTCGCCCTTGAACAGCGGATCGAGAATCCACGCGTTGTGCTGAACTTCGAACAGTTCGGCCGCGCGACGGTCGGCGGCGCTGTCGCTATTCGGCGTGCCGCGCCCGACGTTCGCGACGATGCCCTTGTGCGAACGCGGATCGTTCGCGCGCAGCACCGGAATCGCGAGACCGTGCGCGAGCAGCAGATGATGCATGGCCTGCGCGGCGAAACGCAGGTTCGAGAGTCCCGGTGCGTGATGACCGTTGCCGTAGCCGAGATACGCCGAACACCACGGTTCGTTGAGCGTCGCCCACGCATCGACGAAGCCGTGCAGTTCGCGGCTCATCAGATCCGCGTAATCGACGAAACGGTACGCGGTTTCGCGATTGAGCCAGCCGCCGCGATCTTCGAGATGCTGAGGCAGATCCCAGTGATACAGCGTGACGAAAGTCGTGATGTTCTTCTCTTTTAGCCGCCCGAGCAGGCGCTTGTAGAAGTCGAGTCCCTTGTGGTTCGGCGCGCCGTTTTCGTCCATCACACGCGGCCATGCGGTCGACAGCCGGTACGCTTCGAGGCCGAGGCCCGCGAGCAGATCGACGTCCTGTTCCCAGCGATGATAGTGATCGCATGCGACGGCGCCGGTGTCCCCCGCGAGCACCTTGCCCGGTGTGGCCGAGAACGTGTCCCAGATCGACGGCAGGCGGCCGTCTTCATTGACCGCGCCTTCGATCTGATACGACGCGGTGGCCGCGCCGAGCAGGAAATCCTGGCGCCATAGCGACGAATCGGCGGGCGGTGTGAATGGATCGGAATGCGGGTCGCCGTGAGCGCTTGGTTGTTCGGCGTCGACGACTGCGGATGCGTTGTTTACCACGGATTCTCTCCTGCGATGAGGTCGTTGAACCGGGTGTGGCGGAACTCGATGCGCTCTCGTTCGAACTTACTGGGAACGCTTAAGTGGAAGCGCTTCCACACTGTCGAGTGAACGATAACAGTGGCGAAATCGGAGCAGCAATCCGGGTTTGTCTGGAGAGGGTTTCTCGCATCCGTGCGAGGGTGATGCGGGGTGCATCGAGGTCGTTCGACTGCAGCGGATGGTTGCGGCTTCAGACGAAGATCCCGAGCCGCCATTCAACGCTAAATCCCAGATCGCCGACAATCTGCTTATCTACCTAGGCATGGAAGACGATTGCGATGAGCGAATTCAATCTGTCGAAACTCTACCGCGGCTATATCGCCTGTCTGAACACGCAGGACTGGTCAAAGCTGCGGGACTTCGTTGGTGAAGAGGTGAAGTACAACGGACAACGAATCGGTTTGCCCGGCTATCGCGAGATGCTGGAAAGAGATTTCCGCGAAATTCCGGACCTGCACTTCGAGATTCAGATGCTGGTTTGCGAGCCGCCGCATATCGCAAGCCGATTGCATTTCGATTGCACGCCCATCGGCATGTTTCTCGGGCTTCCCGTGCAAGGCAAACGCGTCGAGTTCTGCGAGAACGTCTTCTACGAGTTCGGTGACGGCAAGATCCAGCAAGTCTGGTCGGTCATCGACAAAGCCGCGATCGAGAGTCAGTTGTAGCGGCGCAGGGACACGCCGCGCTCACGCGCTGCGCCGTGGCATCAGCCCGTCGCCACGATTGACGCCGCACTGAACCGCCCAGCGGCACATCTATTTTATTTATCGAGCGAATGCGCTCGTCTACGGCTTGTCGTCTTCGCGATCGGGGTCGATGTCGGGATCGAGCGGCGGCGCGTCCGGATCCTGCGATGGACCGATGTCGGGCAGATCCGTCTGCACGACGTCGGACTCATCCGGCCGGAGCGGGTTTTCGTCCTTGTTCGGTGTGGTGGCCATGGCCGGTCCTCCTTGGGTCGTTGCCATGCTGAAATGGCAGCAAGTTCCGCTCCCGGTCCAGAGGCAGCCATGTCCTTTCCGCTCACGAATCGAAGCCCATCTGCGCACGGCCAAGCTCGGTGAGATCGTCCGCCGTCGCGCGGCCGACGAAATCGACTTCGAAGTTATCGGCCGGAAAATCCGGCGCGCTCCTGCCTTCGAGAAAGCTCGGCAGTTGCCGCTTCAGGTACGCATCGTTTTTCGCGCAGGCCGGCAGCGAAGCGATATACATCACGTTGCTATAACCGTTGCCGCGATGCTCGTCCTCGACCGCGTGAATGACGTCGCTATGCCAGAACACGGTGTCGCCCGCCTGCATCAACGGAATCGACGACAGCGCATGAAACAGCGGCGCGTGATACTCGGACTTGATCGACAGCGCGCGCCCCGGCATCGCTCCGCACAGATCGTCTTCGGCAACATCATCCTGAAGCGCGCGCAACAGGATGTAGACCATCGAGTTCGCCATCGGCACCAATTGCAGTGTGCCGTCGCCCGGACCTTGCGGCGTCAGCGCGGTCCAGCCCTGGAACGTGCGGAACATCGAACAGACGGCCGGCGAAGCGATCTCCTCGACTTCGGTGCGCCACGCGGCATCGAACGGATCGTAGTCGCGCCAGTGGCCAGAGAACACATGGCGATAGACATTGCGGAAATTCGGCTCGATCCAGCGCTCGACCGAACCACCGTCGCAATGGGCGGACAATCCGAGCGATTCCGATCCGGGCGGCCGGCGACGCAGGCGGTCCGCATACACCGGCACATGGTTCGGATCGAAATGCACGCGCCCTTCGCTCTCGGTGCGCCACAGCCGGTTCAGGAACACGCGGGCCTGGGTGAGCGCGCTCGACTGGCGCGCGAGCACCTGCGGCTTCGACCAGTACACGCCGTAGATTTGCGGCTTGCTCGAAGCGAGCTGGCCGAAGTACTTGTCTTCCGCGCGATTCAGCAGCTTGGCGTCGAGGTCGTTGCGCTCGACGTATTCCGCGATGTCCTGATCCCATTGCTCGACGAGCGACCGGTCGAACACCCTGCGGATCACGCAGGCGCCGCGAGCTTTGACGAGCGCGATCTGCTCGTCGGTGACGCGGTTCGCGACGATGTCGGCGAACTGGATTTCCGGAATCACCGGCTCGCCGCGCTCACGCAGCGTTGCGATTCGCTCGGCCTCCTTCGTCATCGCCGCTGCGACGTCGGCGAACACTTCACGGTAGTTCGGCAGCATTGCGCGCAGTTCGCGCTTCGCTTGACGGCTGGCTGCCGGCAGATCGTCGATTTGCAAGGCCATTGCATCGTCTCCATGGGGTTTCTGATGCTTGAAGCGTACGCGAACGAGAAGTGCGCGCGTGATACTATCCGGTCAAAGATTTGACGATTTCGGACATGAAAGCCGCTTTCGAACATGTGGATTTTGGCCGGGACTGTTCGGTCAGGGTTTATCACCGCCGGCTGCCCCGCATCCCTTTCGAATGGCACCACCATCCCGAGTACGAGCTGACGTTGACGATGAACAGTCAGGGCAAGCGGTACATCGGCGACTCGGTCGCGACCTACGGCGCGGACGATCTGGTGCTGGTGCCGCCGAATCTGCCGCACACCTGGGCCTCGAACCGCTCGATCGACGCGGCGCACCCGCAGGTCGCGATCGTCGTCTGGTTCGACGGCGCGTGGTTGCGGCGACTCGCCGATGTCTGCCCCGAATACAACAGCCTCTGCGACCTGTTGCGCAGAGCGGCCTGCGGCCTCGCATTCGAAGAGGGTGCCGGCACGCGCATGCGCGAGCACCTGGACCGCCTGCTGTCCGACAAACCGCGCGAACGCTTGCAGGCGGCGCTCGACGTGCTGGATCTGCTGTCGACGCTTCCCGCCACGCCGCTCGCATCCCCAAGCGCATTCGCTGCGCGGACCGGCGCAGCCACTGGCCACGAATCCGATCAGCTCAATCGCGCGCTCGCATTGATCGAGACACAGTTCGCGCATCCGCTGCGGCTTTCCGCGCTTGCCAAGGCGTCGGGGCTGTCCGAGCGCTCTTTGACGCGGCATTTCACGCAGCATCTTGGCGAGAGCGTCGGGCGCTACGTGACGCGTGTGCGAATCGGCCACGCGTGCCGGATGTTGACGGACACGCAAGCGCCGATTTCCGTCATTGCGACACGCTCCGGGTTTGCAAACGTGGCGAATTTCAACCGGCAATTCAAAGCCGCCAAGGCCATGACACCGGTTGAATTCAGGCACCAGTTCGCAGGCGCGCGGCGTGCCGGGCAACCGATGTCGCCGCAACTCACCGAGCGCTCGCCTTCTCTCCAGAGGCGGAAAAACGTGCGGCCGCCGTGTAGGACTAAGGTCTGATTGATGACAAACGCGCGCGTGCGACTATGCTTCGGGGGTGAAACCCGAACTTGACGAGGTTCGCGATGCGGCAGGCCAAGATCGTTATAGTCGGCGCGGGACTGGTTGGGGGATCGGCAGCCCTGTTCGTGGCGTTGGCCATTCCGAGCGCGAAAGTCGTCATCATCGACGTCGCGCGGGTGCGCGCTGAAGGGCAGGCTCTGGATCTCGCCCATGCAGCGGCATTCTGGGGGCACAGCCGGTTCCGCGCAGGGGACTACGAAGACGCGCGCGACGCCGACATCGTCGTGATCACGGCCGGCGCCGGGGTAAAACCCGGTGAGACGCGCCTGCACCTCGCCAGAACCAATGCGGAGATCGCGACCGAAATCGTCGGGCGCATTGCACCGCTCGCGCCCGAGGCCATCTACCTGATCGCAACCAACCCGTGCGACGTTCTGACCGGCGCCGTGTACGACCAGCTGCGTGGCGAGCGCGAGCGCGTCATCAGCACCGGCACCTCGCTCGACACCGGGCGGCTGCGCTCCCTGCTGTCCGAACGGCTCGGCGTGGTGGCCTCCGCGATTCACGCCTATGTGCTCGGCGAGCATGGCGAATCGGCGGTGATCCAGTGGTCCGCCGCGACCGTCTGCGGCATGCCCCTCGAAACCTTCCTGACGAGGAACGGCAAGGAGCTGGGCCCCGCCAGCAGGGATCTGATCCTGCGCTCCGTTCACGAGGCGGCCAAGCTCATCAAGGAAGGCAAAGGCGCCACCCATTACGGCATCGCCAGCGCGATAGGCAGGATCTGCGAGGCCATCGTGCACGACATGGATCTGATCCTGACGGTCGGCATCGTCCAGCCCGAAGTGGAAGGCGTACCGGACGTGTGCGTGTCGCTGCCGATGGTCGTCAATGGCGCGGGCGCGCGCCTGATCGCCTATCCTGAACTTGACCCTATCGAGCGCGAGGCCTTGCTGGGCAGCGCGCGCATCGTCAAGGAGGCGACGCAAAGCGTGCTTCACGAGCGGTGACGCTTTCTCGCGCACTCCGAAAAGACCCAGCAACGCCGGCACGAGGTCCATCATGGCTCCCACACCTGCCAAGGTTTCACAGCCCACCAGCTCCCCGCCCGCCACGCCGAAGCCCTCGGTCGGACTGCCGGCGGGCATCTGGAAATATCTGGTGCCGGTCGCGGTCGGCCTCGTGCTGTGGTTTCTGCCCGCGCCCGCCGGCCTGCAGCCGAAGGCTTGGCATATGTTCGCCGTGTTCGTCGCGACCATTGCGGGCATCATGACCGCCCCGCTGCCGATGTCGGTGGTTGCCATCATCGGCTCGACCATCGGCGTGCTGGTCGGCGTCCTGACGTTCGCCGACGTCACCCGATCCACCGGCACCGACCTCGTCTGGCTCGTGATGCTCGCGTTTTTCATTTCACGCGGCGTGATCAAGACCGGCCTTGGCCGCCGGATCGCGCTCCTGTTCATGCGATTGCTGGGAAAGCGCACGACGGGGCTCGGCTACGGGCTCGTGCTGACCGAACTCGTGATCTCCCCCGCGATGCCGAGCATCACCGCGCGCGCGGGCGGCGTGATGTTGCCTATCACGCGAGCGATTTCCGAAGTGCTAGGCAGCCACGCCGACGATCCGGAGTCACGCGCGAAGGTGGGACGCTATCTGATCCTCTGCGCCTTTCACGCGAACATCATCACGGCGGGTATGTTCATCACGGCCATGGCGGGCAACCCGCTGGCGGTCAAGCTGGCCGCGGACCAAGGCGTGTCGATCAGCTGGCTCGACTGGGCGCTGGCGGCGTCCATCCCCGGTCTGCTGTGCCTCGCCGTGATTCCGATCGCGATGCTGTGGATCGCCCCGCCGCATGTCAGACGCACCCCCGATGCGACCGACCTCGCGCAACGGGAGCTCGCGACGATGGGCTCCATCTCGGTCAAAGAAATCATCATGGCGTGCATCTTCGTCGGCTTGCTGGTGCTGTGGGTGTTTGGCGACGATCTCGGCATCGGCGCGACACTCGCGGCGGCAATCGGCGTGTCGTTGCTGTTCATCAGCGGCGTGCTGACCTGGCAGGACGCGCTGAACGAGAAGTCCGCCTGGGACACGATGATCTGGATCGGCCTGCTCATCATGCTGGCCTCCAAGCTCAACGAATATGGCATGGTGGCCTGGTTCGGCAAGGAATTCGGCGCGCATCTCGCGGGCTTTCCGATGCTGGCCGTCTATATGCTGGTGGCGGCGATCTATGTTTACATTCACTACTTTTTCGCCAGCGCCACCGCGCATATCAGCGCGCTGTTTCCACTTTCGATGGCGCTGATGGTCGCCGCCGGCGTCCCGCCCTTCGTCGCCGCGGTCTCGCTCGGCATTCTCAGCAATGTGAACGGTTGCCTGACGCAATATGGCATCGGCTCCGGTCCGGTGATGTTCGGCGCGGGCTACGTGACCCAGGGTGAATGGTGGAAGGCGGGCTTTCTGATGAGCCTGTTTTACATGGTCGCCTGGCTGGTGGTTGGGCCGCTTTGGTGGAAGTTGCTGGGGCACATATGAGACAACGCGACTTTCGACGCGCGGACCGGACGGCCCGCGCGCACGTGATTCTGCTGCGCTTCCCGCTTCGTCAATCGCGAGCGGGCCTGACTCGCGCAACTTCCCAGCTCGTCATCGAGCGGCGCCGATCACCGCGACGCCGTCAGCGGCGCTAAAACGCTCTCGCAGGCTGGCGAGACGAAGCTCGTCTACTGGCCCGCGCCGCTCGCCTCGAAACTCCCCCGGTCATAAGCCTCGCAATAAGCCTTCCAATCCGCCGCGACCTGTGCCTCGCACTGCGTGGCCAGATCGATCAACGGCAGTTGCCAATCGCGCCGACTGCCAAACGCGATCAGATCGTCCGCGATCGCCGACTTCTGCCGTCCTCCGCTGCGCAGATGCGCCCACGCGCTCAACTCGGCCATGCTGTTGATCACCGCTTCGAGCCGCGGCAGCTTACCGTCCCAGTCGGCAAGGGCGACGCGATCTTCCGATGGCTGCAAACCGCGCAGCACATAGGAGCGCTGATTGAATTCGACCGCGTGCAAAAAGGCCTGCGAGACCGCCTGATTGCGCCGCTGCACCTCGACGACACGCTGCGCCTCGGTCTGCCACTTCGGCTGCGTTGCGCTCACGTGAGCACTGACCGACGATGACAGCGCCTCTTTCAGATCGATCAGGTAGTTGCCGTCGGGCGAGCCCTTGCCCTCGACCAGAATCACGTAGCGATCGACACCGAGGCTGCCCGTGCCCGCGATGCGTCGCGCGACATCGAGCGTGCGGTAGAAGTCGGGATTCGGCTCCGTCGCCGCGTACCGCTGCATGAACTGCACGACCGCCGCGCGCCGCTCATCGCTGACCGGCAGCGCTTTCTTGCCGTCGACCTTCAGCATGCGCGTCTTGCCCTTGAGCACCGTGCGCCGGTCCAGATGCGCGGCGCGCGTGCGGCTCGCGAGCGCGACGAACAGATCGCGCACCATGCCGACCGCGGTCTCCGCTTCGATCCAGCGCGACTTGCCGTACGCGAGCGCGGCGCCGTAGGCATCGAGCGCGGTGTGGCATAGCGCGAGCGCTTCAGCGCGGCTCAGCTTCAGGTCGGCCGCGCCGACCAGCACGCTCGTCAACAGACGCACCAGCTCGTACGGAGCCGGTGCGAGACAGGCTTCGTCGAAGTCGTTGTTGTCGAAGTAGACGAGGCGATTGTCGCCCTTGTAGCTGCCGAAATTTTCGAGGTGCATGTCGCCGCAGATCCACACGTGCGGCGCGTCGTCGAGGACGTTCGCGCGCGGCAGTCGCTGATAGAACAGATGACAGGTGCCGCGCAAAAACACGAACGGCGAGCCGCGCATGGCTTTGTATTTCATCGCGAGCCGTTCGGGGTCGCGCCCGGCGTTGAAGCTGGCGATGATCTTTGCGATGTCGGACATAGCGGGTTCCGTTGAATGAGCAAGCTCGACGTGAGCTGCGTGCCTGCTGCTGTGACCTCGGCGCTTGCCGCGAATTCAATGCCGGGTTCGGCGCGGATTCAGCGAACCCTGCGCGCTGCGCACTTCGTTGATCGAGGTCGCGACGAGCGCCGTGATCGGCGCCGGCTGGGCGGCCGCCGCATTCCTGAGCGCCGTCCACGTTTCCTGCCGCAGGCGCCGCCGCCGATGCGGCCGCGCTCCGCGCGCGCTCACCCCTCCCCGCTAAACCTGCGCCGATACGCCCCGGGACTCGTCAACGCGATCCGCCGAAAATGCCGCCGCAACGACTCCTCCGAGCCGAACCCCGCCAGCTCGGCGACGCGCGCCATCGGCAGCGGCGTGGCGGCTTCGAGCAACTCACGGGCAAGCGCGACGCGCTCCCTGACGAGCCATTCATAGGGCGCCGTGCCGGTCGCGTCGCGGAACTGCCGTTGCAGCGTGCGCGTGCTCATTGCCGCCCGCCCGGCCAGCGAACTCAGCGTATGCGGCTCGGCCGCATGGCCGCGCATCCAGTCCATCAGCTTCGCGATGCGTCCGCTTTCGTCGTGCGGCATCGGACGCGGCACGAACTGCGCCTGGCCACCCTCGCGATGCGGCGGCACTACGAGCCGTTGCGCGACCCGATTCGCGACCGCGCTGCCATGATCGCGCCGCACCAGATGCAGCAGCATGTCGAGCCCGGCCGCCGATCCCGCCGACGTGATCACCTGCCCTTCATCGACATACAGCGCGTCGGCCCGCACGCGCAGTTGCGGATAGCGCTGCTGCAACTTGTCCGCGTAGCGCCAGTGGGTCGTCACGGTCTTGCCGTCGAGCACGCCGGCCGCCGCGAGCACGAACACCCCCGAGCAGATCGAGCACAGCCGCGCACCGCGCTCGTAGGCCGCGCGGAGCCTGCGCAGCAGCGCGGCCGGCGGCACTTCGTCGGCATCGCGCCAACCCGGAATCACGATCGTGTCGGCGCTCGCGAGCAGCTTCAGCGTGTACGGCGCGGCCAGCGTGATGCCGCCCGCCGCACGGATGGGACCGGGCTCGCCCGCGCAGACCGCGAAGCGATACCACGGCACGCCGAGCTCGGGACGCTCGAGCGCGAACAGTTCCGTCACGCAACCGAATTCGAAGGTGCAGAGCCGGTCGTAGGCCAGCGCGACGACGAGATGATTGTGCATGGCGCGATGTTACCGAAGATTGACGATCACGCCACTTACCGGGTGACCCGCCGCTCGTCACAATCGACTCGGCCACCAGACCACCCGATCAACTCCTCGTTCCTTGCCATGACTCACGACAACCTCACCACCGCTCCGAACGCCGTCACCGCGATTCCCGCCGCCGACAGCGCCGCCGCGATCGCACACTTCCACGCGTCGCTGCGCTTCGAAACCGATTGCGCCGACGTCCACGCCGCGCTCGCGAGCGGCGCGCCCGGCTTCGTGCTGCTCGACGTGCGTAGTCCCGCGCTGTTCGCGCAGGGCCACGTGCCAGGCGCGCTGAATCTGCCGCACGGCAAGATCGTCGCGACGAAGCTCGCGGCCTATGCGCCGGACACGCTGTTCGTCACCTACTGCGCGGGCCCGCACTGCAACGGCGCGGCGCGCGGCGCACTGCGGCTCGCCCGGCTTGGGCGGCCCGTCAAGCTGATGGCGGGCGGCGTCACCGGCTGGCTCGACGAGGGCTTCGCGCTCAGCCGTCAGGACGCCAATCCGTCGTCCGACCCGCGCTCCGCCGCATAGCGCGGCCCGCCCTCGGACAAGCCTTCCAGTGCGGCTCCGCCTTCGTCCGCGAGCCCGTTTTGGCCCCTGTTGGAAAGGCGCAAATAAGTTAAACAAAATGCTAAGAGTGCCGATAAGATGTCAAGCCGCATTCCTCGCGCGGCGAACCCAACATGCAGAGTTCCTACAATTTATGGCTCGTGGCGATTTCGTTCGCGGTCGCCACACTCGCGTCGTACACCGCGCTCGATCTGACGGGCCGCATCTTCCTGCTCGCCTCGGCGCGCCGGCGGCATGCCTGGCGGCTCGGCGGCGCGTTCGCGCTCGGCGTCGGCATCTGGTCGATGCACTTCGTCGCGATGCTCGCGTTCTCGCTGCCGATCCCGCTCGGCTACGACATCGCGATGACCGCCTGTTCGCTGGCGCTCGCGATCGGCGCTTCGTATCTGGCGCTCTTCCTGACGACCCAGCAACGCCTGACGCCTGCCCGGCTGCTGGCGGGCGGCGTGGTGATGGGAATCGGTATCGCCGGCATGCACTACACCGGGATGGCGGCGCTGCGCATGGCGCCCGCCATCCACTATCAGCCTGTATGGTTCGCGGCCTCGATCGCGATCGCGATCGGCGCATCGAGCGCCGCGCTGTGGATGGCGCGCGCGCTCAGCAATGAACACGAGCGTCATATCGCGCGCAAACGTCTGGCCGCGGCGCTGGTGATGGGCGTCGCGATCAGCGGCATGCACTATACGGCGATGGGCGCCGCGGATTTCGCGCCCGGTGCGATCTGCGGCGCGGCCAACGACATGGACGCGCAATGGCTCGCCACCGCGGTGATCCTGCTCACGTTCGCGGTGCTGATCGTCACGCTGATGCTGTCGCGCTTCGACGTGCGCACCACCTTCCTGCTCGGCGCGGTGTCGAAGCTGAACGGCCAGATCGTGCGGCTCGCGACGCTTGACGTGCTGACGGGCCTGCCGAACCGCGCGACACTGACCGAGCGGATCGAGCGCGCGATTAGCGTCGCGCGCCGCCAGCGCTCGTCGTTCGCGGTGCTGTTCATGGATCTCGACGGCTTCAAGACGATCAACGATTCGCTCGGTCACTCGGCCGGCGACGCGGTGCTGTCCGCCTTCGCGCAACGTCTGCAGCAATGCGTGCGTTCGAGCGACACCGTCGCGCGGCTCGGCGGCGACGAGTTCGTCGTGCTCGCGGAACATCTTACCTGCGGCGAAGACGCGGCCGCGCTCGCCGACGGCGTGCTCGAGCGGATGCGCCAGGGCACGTGGAGCGACGAACAACCGCTGCAGGTGATGCCAAGCATCGGCATTGCGCTCTATCCGCGCGATGGCGAGAGCGTCGAGACGCTGCTCCAGCACGCGGACGCCGCGATGTACGAAGCGAAGCGCGCCGGCCGCGGCACCTACCGCTTCTTCGAGCGCAGCATGAACGAGGCCGCCACGCGCACGCTGCAGATCCAGCAAGTGCTGCACGACGCCTTCGCGAACGAGCGTTTTTCGCTGCTGTTCCAGCCGAAGTTTCAGCACGGCGGCGACGCGCTCGCGGGCGCCGAGGCGCTGATCCGCCTGCACGATCCGGAGCTGGGCGCGCTGACGCCGGCCGAATTCATCCCGGTCGCCGAGCGCTCCGGGCAGATCGTGCAGATCGGCTACTGGGTCGTGCGCGAGACCTGCCGGCGCATTCGCGGCTGGATCGAACAGGGCCTGCCGGCGATGAAGGTGGCGATCAATCTGTCGCCGCGTCAGTTGCTGCAGCCGGACCTCGTCGAGACGATCCAGGAGATCGTCAGGAACGAGGGTGTCGCCTGCGAGCAGATCATGTTCGAGATCACCGAGAGCGTCGCGATGCAGGACGCCGCGCGCACCGTCGAAGTGATCCGCGCGTTTCAGGCGAGCGGCTTCGACATCTCGATCGACGACTTCGGCACCGGCTATTCGAGCCTCGCCTATCTGCAGCGCTTTCAGGTGAAGCAGCTGAAGATCGACCGCTTCTTCACCCACGGTCTCGACGCGAACGGCGCGGCGGGCAGCGCGATCGTGTCGGCGATCATCGCGCTCGCGCACTCACTCGAAATGGACGTGGTCGCCGAGGGCGTCGAGACTCAATCGCAGCTCGACAAGCTGCGCTCGATGATGTGCGACGAAATGCAGGGCTACCTGCTCGGCAAGCCAGTCAGCGCCGACGACTTCGGCGCCATGCTACGCAGCAGAACGATGGGCGCGAGCGGAGTGGCTATCTAGGCAGCGTCTCTCCCAACGCCGCGAGCCGTTCGGTCAACGCCGCGCTCGCGCGCGTCATCGGCAAGCGCAGTTCGTTGCGCACCCACCCCGTCGCCGCGAGCAGCGCCTTCATCGGCGCGGGATTCGGTTCCGCGAACGCGAACTGGATCTGCGGCACGAGCGCGTGAAAAATGCGCCGTCCTTCGTCGAGCTTGCCCTCCGTCAACGCGCGGTACAGCGCGACGAAGCGCTCGGGCCGCCAATGCGCGGATGCCGCGATCGCTCCACTGCCACCCGCGCACACCGTCGAGAAGACCTCGAGGTCGTTGCCCGCGAGCACCTGCAGACGGCCGTCGCGAATCAGCGCGAGCGTCGTGTCGAGCGAACCGGCGCAATCCTTGATCGCCTGAATTCGCGGATGCGCGGCGAGCGTCAGCAGCGTGTCGAGTTCGAGCCACACGCCGGTGCGCTGCGGAATGTCGTAGAGCACGACCGGATGCGCGCTCGCGTCGGCCAGCGCGCTGAAATGCGCGACGATGCCGTCCTGCGCGGGCCGCGTGTAATACGGCGCGGCGATCAGCACGCCGGCAATCGGCAACGGATTCAACTGCTCTATCCGCGCGAGCATGCTCGCCGTGTGATTGCCCGAGACGCCGACCAGCACAGGCAACGGACGCCGCTGCGCGTCGGTGGCGTCGGTGGCGTCGGCGTCGGCCTGCGCGGCGTCGAGAATCGTCGCGAGCACGGCGTCCTGTTCGGCGGCGTCGAGCGTGGCGGGCTCGCCGGTCGTGCCGAGCGCGACGAGCCCAGCCACGCCAGTGTCCGCATAGCGGCGCACCAGCGCGCGCAACGCGGCGTGATCGACGGCGCCGTCGGCGAACGGCGTAATCAGCGGAATCCAGATACCCGAGAAATCAGACATGTTTTCTACCTCGATGACGACCGTATCGAATCCGGGTCAGCGGTGCGAGGGAGAACACAGGAGAAAGCCGCAGGCGGGCGGTCGACCGGTCGTTCCGTCGCACATCTGACGACGGAACTGCGCGCTCCGGTCAGATGAGCGGCTGTTTTTTGGCTTTGGCGCCGACGTTACGCGAAACACCGTTCGCGCGTGCAACCGCCGCGCTCGCCAAAGTGGCGCGGGCGAAGGTCGACGAACGGAGCGGGAACATAGGGCCGGAGTGCATGAGCCGCAGTGTAACCGCGAAACCCGCGCCACGGGGCCTTCGGCGCGTCATGAAGCAGCTCGCGCAGGAAAACGCTTGACATCTACGCGCCGGCAACTAATATACGCACCGCGTACATCAACGCGTTTTGCTGTCTGACTCCCGCCGACCCCACACTTGCGACAGGTGCCCTCATGAGCGTTCCGCAACAAGCCTTCCTACGCGATGCGATGCGTCGCCTGAACATGACGCGCGATACGTTCGCTAACCGCATCGGCGTGTCGCGCCGGGCGCTGGATACGTGGCTGCTGCCGGACGACTCGCAGGAATCGCGGGCGATGCCGGAAATCGTCGAGCGCTTCGTGTCGGAGATCGTCGCCAATACGGAGCCGGGCGAAGGATATACGCAAAGCGTAGACTCGCAATCGCTTGCAAGCCAGATGCTGTTCGAGGGCAAGCCGCAGTTGCTGTCGGTCGATCAGTTTTCGCGCGACTCGGTCGAGGCGCTCTTTCGCGTCGCCGACATCATGCAGCCGATCGCGCGGCGCCGCAAAATCTCGCGCGTGCTCGAAGGCGCGGTGCTCGGCAATCTGTTCTTCGAGGCGAGCACCCGTACCCGCGTGAGCTTCGGCGCGGCGTTCTGCCGGCTCGGCGGCTCGGTGTGCGACACCACCGGCTTCACGTTTTCTTCGATGGCGAAGGGCGAATCGATCTACGACACGAGCCGCGTGATGAGCGGCTATGTCGACGCGCTGGTGATCCGCCACCCGGAGCAAGGCTCGGTCGCCGAATTCGCGCGCGCGACCAACGTGCCGGTGATCAACGGCGGCGACGGTCCCGGCGAGCATCCGAGCCAGGCGCTGCTCGATCTGTACACGATCCAGCGTGAGTTCTCGCGCCTGGGCAAGATCGTCGACGGCGCGCATATCGCGCTGGTCGGCGACCTCAAGTACGGACGTACCGTGCATTCGCTCGTGAAGCTGCTGGCGCTGTATCGCGGCATCAAGTTCACGCTGATTTCGCCGCCGATGCTCGAAATGCCGGGCTATATCGTCGAGCAGATTTCGCGCAATGGTCACGTGATCGAACAGACGCATGACCTGCGCACCGGTCTGCGCGGCGCCGACGTCGTGTATGCGACGCGCATCCAGAAGGAGCGCTTCGCCGACGAATCGTTCGAAGGCTACACGCCCGACTTCCAGATCAACCAGGCGCTCGTCGATAGCGTGTGCGGCGCCGACACGCTGATCATGCATCCGCTGCCGCGCGACAGCCGCCCCGGCGCGAACGATCTGAGCACCGACCTCAACCACGATTCACGGCTCGCGATTTTCCGGCAGACCGACAACGGCATTCCGGTGCGAATGGCGATTTTCGCGGTACTGCTCGGCGTTGACAAACAGGTCCAGCATTCGATGCGCGATGCCACATGGCGCCCGCCCGTCTACCTGGGACCGGACGACGCGGTATTTCACGGAATCGATTGACGCGGACAGCCGCGTGCGCCGCTCAAGCCGCGGCCGCGGCGCGTGCGTCACGCACTTCGCGCGCCGCCTGCCTGAACGTGCCGGCAAAGAACAGCACCTGGTATTTGACCGCGTTCGACCAGTACTTCCATGTATGGCCGCCGGGCCGCTCCGCGTAATCGTGCGGCACGCCGAGTTCGACGAGCCGCTCGTGCAGCAGACGGTTCGACTGCACGAGCGAGTCGTTCATGCCGCAATCGATCGTCAGTGCGATATGGTCGCGGCCGAAATCCTCCGCGCTGGCGACGATCGCTTCGCTATCCCAGAAGTCCGCATGTTGGGATGGGTCGCCGAACACCCGTGCGATGCCGGGCTCGTCCTCGCTGCTGCGCGGGTCCACCGCACCGCTGATGCTGCCCGCCGCGCCGAACGCATCGGGCATGTCGAGCGCGATGCGTAGCGCGCCGAATCCACCCATGCTCAAGCCCGTGATCGCGCGCGCCTGCCTCGTCGCGATCGTGCGGAAATGGCTGTCGATATAGCCCACCACTTCGGTGCCCACGTAGGTTTCATAGCGACTGCGCGGATCGACGGGACTATCGATGTACCAGCTATCGCGGCCGCCGTCGGGCATCACGAGGATCACGTGATAGCGATCGGCGAGCTTGCCGATATGCGAATTCGCGGTCCAGTCCGTGTAGTCGCCGCCTGAGCCGTGCAGCACATAGACGACCGGAAAGCGCGCGGCCTGGTTGCCGCGCGCGTACTGATCGGGCAGCACGACGGTGGCGTCGAACGTACGATGCATCGCCGCGCTCGGGATCGTGACGACGCGCGACTGGAACGCCCACGCCGGCGATGCGATCAGCATCAAAATGAGCCAGAACCTACGAACTGGATTCATGGTGGGTCGCCCTTCCGCTCGATTCAGCTACGTTCCGGCTGCTTACCTTCGTCAGGCATCCAGAATAAAGCCGTCCTGGCATGCTTCTGCCTGTGTCCGCCGACGACTCTAGCAATGGCGACTTACAACCAAATTTCAGCGAAACATACGATCCAGTCAGGCTTCAGCCGCTTGGTTCGCTTGCGATGCGCTCGCCGCGCCGACATCTTCGACGTGCACGGCAAACCCAACCTGCCCCGGCGCCAGATCGTCCCGCAATGTGAGCGCCGGAATCTCATACGCACCGCCGTTTTGCGGCCGGAACGCGATCGGCGCGCTCGTCCACAGCGTGTCGAGCCGTCGCCCGAGCGCCGCGCTGACCTCGGCATACTTCGCGTCGTCGACACGGCTCGTGCGATAGACGACGAACGGCGGCAATACGTCGAAGCCCGGGTAATACAGCACGCCGTGCTGGATCGGGAACAGCACGTCGTCGATCGGACCGTTGATGCCACGCGCGCTGTAGTGCGACTCCCACCCGCCCGTCGTGACGACCAGCATCGCGCGCTTGCCCGCGAAACGGCCCTCGCCGTAACGCTCGCCCCAGCGCGCATCGGAATGTTCGCCGACGCCGTACGCAAGACCGTACGCATAGACGCGCTCCACCCAGCCCTTCATGATCGCCGGCATCGAGAACCACCACAGCGGAAACTGCAGGATCACCGCATCGGCCCACTTCAGTTTGTCCTGCTCGCGCGCGATGTCCTCGCGCTGCAAGCCGTTCTCGAACGCATGCTTCGATTCGAGCGACGCGAAAAAGCGCTCGGCGCTATGACGCTCGCTGGTGTCGTGTGCATCGAGCGACGCTTTCCAGTTCATCGCGTACAGATCGGACACCTGCACCGTATGGCCGGCCCGCTCGAGATGACGGACTGCGAAGTCCTTCAGCGAACCGTTCAACGATTTCGGTTCGGGATGCGCATAGATGATAAGAACGTTCATGACGAGACCTTCGTGGCTGAAAACAGTCACGATAGTCATCGCCGAGGTATATTGGAAATGAATTCCGAACATGTCAGGTATTGCCGTGGTTAATCCCAGAAGACTCGACCTGAACCTGCTGGTCACGCTCGATGTGCTGCTCGAAGAGCACAACGTGACTCGCGCCGCCGAACGGCTGAACTTCTCGCAGCCGTCGGTCAGCGTGCATCTGGCGAAACTGCGCGACGTATTCGGCGATCCGCTGCTATTGCCCGGACCGCGCGGCATGCGGCCCACCGCGAAAGCGCAGGCACTGCGCGAGCCGCTACGCGAAGCGCTCGAAACACTGCAGCGCGCGGTCGCGCCAACCAGCCCGTTCGATCCGGCCGCGGCGACGCAAACCTGGCGCATCGCCGCAACGGACTACGCGGAGTCGACGATCATCCTGCCGATGCTGGCGGGCTTGCGCGCGGCGGCACCCGGCACGCGTCTCGCGATCGTCGAGGCGGTGCCGCCGCGGCTCGCTCGCCAGGCCGAACAGGGCGACATCGATATCGGCTTTCATACCAGCGAAGGCGCGCCCGAAGGCTTGCGCCGTCGCGTGCTGTTTGCCGAGCGCTACGTGCTGGTCGGCCGCGCGGGTCATCCGAAGCTGAAGCGCCGGCCCACTCTGGCGCAGTTCTGCAAGCTCGAACACGTGATCGTATCGCCCGATGGCGGCGGCTTTTTCGGCGTCACCGACGAGACACTCGCTAAGCTGGGGCTCGCGCGCAAGGTCGTGCTGTCGGTGCCGCACTTTCTGTTCATGCAGTCGGTGCTCGCGAGCACCGATCTCGTGGGGATGCTGCCCGCGCGTCTCGTGCGCGGCTCGGACACATTGCGGATGGTCGAGCCGCCGGTCGAGGTGCCGGGCTACGAGATGGCGATGCTCTGGCATGAGCGTGTGCATCGCGATCCCGCGCATCAATGGTTGCGCGAGTTTATTGCGGCGTCGGTGTGAACGGCGTGCAATCGCTCCGTGCACCCCGGCGCGCGCTTCACGCAACGCGCCGCCCTTTGACCGGATAGCCGGGGTCCGTATAACCATGCGTGGATGCATGCCCCGGCGCAACCAGACTGTCGACGAGTTGTTCATCGTCGGGACCGAGTTGAAATTGCAAAGCTTCCATGTAGCTGTCCCAGTGCGCCTCGGTACGCGGCCCGGCAATCGTGCTGGTGACGAGGCGGTTGTGCAGCACCCATGCCAGCGCAAACGCTATCGACGTCGTGCCGCGCCGTGCCGCATGTTCGGCGATGGTCCGCGCGATCTTCAGCGACTCGGGACGCCACTCCGTTTGCTGGATGCGCTTGTCGCCGCGGCCGGCGCGCGAGTCGGCAGGCGGCGGCACATCTTGCGAGTATTTGCCGCTGAGCACGCCGCGCGCGAGCGGGCTATACGATACGACGCCGAGCCCGTAGTGTTGCGCGGCCGGTAATTGCTCGACTTCGGCGCTGCGGTCGACCAGGTTGTACAGCGGCTCGCTCGCGACGGGCCTGTCGATCCCGCATTGATCGGCCAGATGTGCGATCTCGGCGATGCGCCAGCCGCGAAAATTCGACACGCCGAAATAACGAACCTTGCCCTCGCGGATCAAATCCGCGATCGCGCGCACGCCCTCTTCGAGTGGTGCATCGTCGAGCGCGCGGTGAAAGTACAGGATGTCGAGATAGTCGGTGCCGAGCCGCTTCAGGCTCGCCTCGACCGACTGCATGATCCACTTGCGCGACTGCCCCTGCCGGTTCGGCCCAGACGCGGCTGGAAAGCCGAACTTGGTCGCGACGACCCAGTCGTCGCGACGTCCCGCGATCGCACGGCCGACGATTTCCTCGGAGCGGCCCGCGTGATAGACGTCGGCCGTGTCGATGAAATTGACGCCCTGATCGTAGGCCTTGTCGATGATGCGCGCCGATGTCGCCTCGTCGGTCTCGCCGCCGAACATCATCGCGCCAAGACATAGCGGCGACACATTGAGGGCGCTGCGGCCCAGATAGTGGTAATCCATCCGTCAGTCTCCTTTACGCACCCCGGCGTCGCGGCTTGCGAAAACCTGCCGTGCCACCGCAAGCGCGGTGCTCGCGGTCGGCCAGCCCGAATAAAATGCGAGGTGCGTGATCAGCTCGATCAGCTCATCGCGCGTAACGCCGTTATCGAGCGCCTTGCCGATATGAAACGGCAGTTCGTTGCTGCGATAGAGCGCAACAAGGCTCGCCACCGTAATCAAGCTGCGCTCGCGTGGCGACAGCCCCGGACGCTCCCACACCTCGCCGAAGAGAATCCGGTCGGTGTAGTCCGCCAGTGCCGGTGCGACATCGCCGAATGCATTGCGAGCCGTGCTGGGCTGCGCTTCCGATTTCGATTTCGTCTCTGCGTGATTCGTCATTGCCTGAGCTCCTGCTCGATCTACCTGCGTAGCTTCCAAATCTAATCGCTGCGCGCAGATGCGACTAGCCGGTAGAATCGGCAAAACCTCATGAACGGGATTCATGAATGCCGCGCGAAAACTTCAACGACCTGCTCGCGTTCATCGCGGTCGCCCGCGAACGCAGCTTCACCAAAGCGGCCGCCAAACTCGGCGTGTCGCAATCGGCGCTGAGCCATACGATGCGCGGCCTCGAAGCGCGGCTCGGCATTCGTCTGCTCACGCGCACCACGCGCAGCGTCTCGCCTACGCCCGCTGGCGAGCGACTGTTGAACAGCGTCGCACCGCGTTTCATCGAGATCGAGGAAGAACTCGCGGCGCTGGGCGAACTGCGCGACAAACCCGCCGGCACGATCCGCATCACGACCGACGAGCATGCGGCGAACACGATCCTGCAGCCGAAACTCGCGCAACTGCTGCCGGAGTACCCCGACATCAAGGTGGAAGTCGTCATCGATTTCGGGCTGACCGATATCGTCGCGCAACGCTACGACGTCGGCATCCGTCTCGGCGATCAGGTCGCGAAAGACATGATCGCGGTGCGCATCGCGCCGGACCTGCGCATGGCGGTGGTCGGCGCGCCCGGCTACTTCGCGAAGCACAAGCGCCCGCGAAAACCGCAGGACCTGACCGAACACAATTGCATCAATCTGCGCCTGCCGACTTACGGCGGTCTGTTCGCGTGGGAGTTCGAGAAGGATGGACACGAACTGAAGGTGCGCGTCGAAGGTCAGCTCGTGTTCAACGGCACCGGACAGATGCTGAGCGCAGCGCTCGCCGGAGGCGGCCTCGCTTATGTGCCGGAAGATCTGGCACGGCCGTATGTCGCCGCTGGGCAACTAAAGCAGGTCCTCAAGGATTGGTGCCCGACGTTTCAGGGCTATCACCTGTATTACCCGAGCCGCCGGCAATCGTCGAGAGCGCTCGTGATGTTGATCGACGCGCTGCGGTATCGGCCGTAGAGCGCCGCCGTGCCGTCAACGCGATTCGGGCGGGCGACGGCAGATCCGGACCGCCGTCGCCCGTTGCAAACGACGCATGGTGCAAAGCCGACCTTCAGCCCTTTTCAGCGCCGATCGCATCCAGTTGATCGAGCACTTCGTCGCTGAGCTTCAACTTCGCCGACTGCAGGTTTTCGCGCAGATGTGCCACCGAAGACGTGCCCGGAATCAGCAGAATGTTAGGCGCCCGATGCAATAGCCAGGCAAGCGCGACCTGCATCGGTGTCGCCTCGAGCTTGCGCGCAAGCTCCGACAGCTCCGACGATTGAATCGGCGTAAAGCCACCCAGCGGAAAAAACGGCACGTAGGCAATGCCCTGCTCCGCGAGCGCATCGATCAATGCATCGTCGTCGCGATGCACGAGGTTGTAATGGTTCTGGACGCACACGACCTTCGTGATGCGCTGCGCTTCGGCAATCTGCGCGGCCGTCACGTTGCTCAGGCCGATATGACGCACGAGCCCGCGCTGCCGCAGTTCGGCGAGCGCCGTGACCTGCTTTTCGATCGAGCCCTCGCTCGGCTCGTGCACGTTGCCCATCACGCGCATGTTGACCACGTCGAGCGCATCGAGCCCGAGGTTGCGAAGATTGTCGTGCACCGCGCGCTCGAGATCGGCGGGCTCCTGCGCCGGCAGCCAGGCGCCGGCGCTGTCGCGCACCGCGCCGACCTTCGTGACGATCGTCAGATCGCGCGGGTACGGGTGCAGCGCCTCGCGGATCACCTGGTTGGTCACGTGCGGCCCGTAAAAATCGCTGGTATCGATGTGGTCGACGCCCGACGCGACCGCCTCGCGCAGCACCGCGAGCGCTGCGTCGCGGTCTTTCGGCGGCCCGAATACGCCGGGGCCGGCCAGCTGCATCGCGCCGTAGCCCATGCGCCGCACCGCACGGCCGGCTAGCACGAAAGTGTCGATGGAGCTGAAGTTCGGCATCACGATCTCCTTGTGAAGTGATGAGCGGCAGTATCGCCGGAATTGCGTTGTTGAATAAACGGGTCTAACTTGTACGGGTTGTTCAAAATTCTGCACAATCAATCGTCATGGAACTGAATGATCTGGCCGCCTTCGTGTCGGTTTGCCGCGCGGGCGGCTTTCGCGACGCGGCGCGCGTGAGCGGCGTGTCGGCGTCGAGTCTGAGCGTCGCGGTGCGGCGTCTTGAAACGAAACTCGGGCTGCGCCTGTTGAACCGCACCACGCGCAGCGTCGCGCCGACCGAAGCCGGGCTGCGTCTGATCGAGAAGCTGACGCCGCTGTTCGGCGAAATGGAAGCGGCGCTCGATGTGCTGAACGGCTTTCGCGACAAGCCGACCGGCACGCTGAAGCTCAATGTGCCGTCGAGCGTCGCGCGCATCGTGCTGCCCGACGTGCTCGCGCGCTTTTTGAAGCAGTACCCGGACATTCGCGTCGAGGTCGTCGTGGAGGATGGTTTCGTCGATGTGCTGTCGATCGGTTGCGATGCGGGCATTCGCTACGACGAGCGCCTCGAGCAGGACATGATCGCGGTGCCGATCGGCGCACGCGTGCAGCGCTTCGCGACCGCCGCGTCGCCTGCGTATCTCGACGCGAACGGCCGTCCGGAGCATCCCAGCGAACTGCTCGCGCATGCCTGTCTGCGCGGCCAGTTCGCGAGCGGAGCGATGCCGACCTGGTACTTCGAGCGCGATGGCGAGCTGCTGCAATTGAATCCGACCGGACCGCTGCTGGTGCGGCCTGGCGCCGCGATCGACCTCGCGGTCAGCGGCGCGGTCGCGGGTCTCGGGATCATTCACCTGTTCGAAGACATGCTGCGCCCGCATCTGGACAGCGGCGCGCTCGAAGCGATTCTCGAACCGTGGTGGCAGCGGTTTTCAGGGCCCTTCCTGTACTATCCGGGCCATCGTCATGTGCCCGCGCCGCTGCGCGCGTTCGTCGATTTCCTGAAGGCCGACTCAACCGATGTGCTGAACGACGACGTGGCACGCGCTTGACTTGCTCACACCACGGCAATCGCGGCGAATCGTGCCGTATCAACACCGTGGCGCGCAGAGTTGCGCGATCGTGGTCAGAAAGAGATCCGCCCCGATCGGCTTCAGCAAACATGCGCTGCAGTACTGCGCTTCGCTGTCCGACGGCGGCACCGCGGTATGGACCAGAATCGGTACGTTGACGGATAGCGGCATCGATTTCAAACGGCGGCACAACTCCGCGCCGTCCATGATCGGCATCATCCAGTCCGTAACGATCAGGTCGGGAACGTGAGCGACGACGCAGGCGAGCGCTTCGGCGCCGTTGCTCGCGCAACTCACCTCATACCCTTCGCTTTCCAGAATCAGCCGCCATGCGGCTAGAATTTCCGGTTCGTCGTCCACCAGCAATATCGAATACATCATGGTTTGCTGACGAAACTTGCTTCTTTGTCTGATGAGAGTCTCGCAAGAGGTGTTCCACACGCGGCAATTGCGCGGATAATGACCCGGGTTGCGGGCGCGCATCGGATGCCTGGCCGATTGCCGGCGCAAATAGGCCTGCGCTGCCCGCGCCAAATCGAGGCGTTCGGAACTGTTCGCGTGTTTGTATGTTGTAGAAACTCCATTCCGGTATCCATCATGACCGACAGACGCGTGAGCCCGCTGCGCAATTTCGCCAACTTCATCCGTGCGGAACGGGGCCGTCTGACGCGTCAATGGATGGATGCCGTCGCCATCGACGCCGATCTCGTCGAAGCGGACAAGCTCACGTATCAACAGCTGGCCGACCATTTGCCGGAAATCCTCGACCAGCTGTGCATGGCGCTCGATGCGGAAGATCTCGAACGCGCCGAAACATCGATCGAGCGCGACGCGAAGAAGCACGGCAATGTCCGTTTGCAGCAAGGCTACCGGATCGAAGAACTGGTGCGCGAACTGGACCTCTTTCAGCAGGTGCTCGTCGAAGCGCTCGAAGAATTCGTCGAACGCGACCGGACGTGCTCGCGCCGTCACGAGAGCCGCGCGCGGCATCTGCTCGCCGAAGCGTTCAGCGTGGTCAGGTATGCGTCGATCAAGGAAGTGGTCGGCGAGCGCGATCGCAAGATCGACGAATACACAAGCCGGCTCGAACGCGCGAATGCCGAATTGACGCTCAAGCAACGGCTGGTCGGCGATCTGTATGATTCACGCATGCAGATTACGCGCAGCGTTGCGCACGATCTGCGCAATTTCCTCAACGCGTTTTCGGTCGCGCTGCAACTGATCGAGCGAGCGCCGTCGCAAGCCGATGCCGCGCTGACACTCGCGAACCGTCAGGCCGCCGACATGAAGCAACTGGTCGACCAGATGGTCGAGTACTCGGTCATACTCGGCGACACGGCGACACTCGTGTTCGAAGACGTCGATTTGCGTGAACTATTCGACGAACTCATCGCTTCCACACAGCCGTCGATCGACGCGAAAGGACTCTCGCTGCGCAGCGAGTTCGACGCGGCGCTGCCGGTCGTCACGTCGAATCGGCTGAAGCTCAAGCAGATCGCGGTCAATCTGTTGTCCAACGCGATCAAGTACACGAAGTCGGGACAAGTCGAATTCCGCTTCGCGATGCATGGCCCCGAACACTGGACGATTCGCGTGTCCGACACCGGCGTCGGCATTGCGCCCGCCGATGCCGAGCGCGTTTTCGACGAGTTCGAGCGCGCGGCCGGCGAAGAAATCCCGGGCGCGGGTCTCGGGCTCGCGATCGTCAAGGAGCTATGCCGCGTGCTCGATGGACAGATCGAGTTTGCGTCGCGCGAGGGCGTGGGGACCACCTTCGAGATCCGATTTCCGCTGCATGTTCAATGACCCGACCCATCGCATGATCCATCTGCATACTGCCCGCTTCCCCGAGCAGATCGAGGCTGTACGGACCGTCTTTCGCGAGTACGCGGAGAGTCTCGGCTTCGATCTCTGCTTTCAGCAATTCGACGACGAACTCGCCAGTCTGCCGGGCAAATTCGCAGCGCCACGCGGCCGCGTGCTGCTCGCGAGCGACGGCACGGGCGACGATCCTGACGATATCGTCGGCTGTGTCGCGATGCGTCCGATCGACGACACGATCTGCGAAATGAAGCGCCTGTATGTGCGTCCGGCGGGACGCGGTCTGCATGTGGGGCGGCAACTCGCCACGCGTATCCTGGCGGCCGCGAAAGAAGCGGGCTATAGCCGCATGCGTCTCGACACGCTGCCCACTATGCAAGCGGCACTCGGGCTCTATGCATCGCTGGGTTTCGAGCCGATCGACGCTTACGTATTCAATCCGATCCCCGGCGCGATTTTTCTGGAATGCAATCTGACGCGGCCGCGTTCAATGTAATCGCGGTGCAGGCCTGACCCAGCCTGCGGGTAGGCACTCGCTCATCGCGCCGTTCTGCTGTCTCAATCCACGCACGACCACCTCGGACGATTTGCCGTCACGCCGCGCGAGTTCGGCCAGATCGAGCAACGCGGCGTAGCGCGCGGAACAGTCTCTCGTCACGCGGGCGGCGGGATTCGCGCGACGGTCGTCGTTGGCGTCGCTGGTGTCGATGACTGCGTGGATTGCCAACAACGTCGCCACGACGGTCGTCGCAAGGGCAGCCGTTATGCGGAGCGCGCCCATCGTCAAGCCCAATGCGCCGGCACCCATACGCGCCCGACCCAATGGCCCGGCACCCACACCGCAGGCCGCGGCGCGACGTACACGGGACGCGGCGCGACGTAGACGGCCGGCGGCGGCACGTACACCACCGGGGCCGGCGGAACATAGGCCGGCGGCGGCGTCACCACGACGGGCTTCGGCGGTACGTACACGACCGGCGGCGGCACGACGACCGGCGGAGGCGGCGGCGCGACCACCACCGGCTTCGGCGCGACGACCACGGTCGTGCCGGTCGTCGTCGTGGTCCCACCTGCGACCACCACGCCGCCTGTGACCACCGTACCGCCCGACGTCACCGTGTGACCCTGCGTGCCGGTCACGCTCGTCGATGTCGTCACGACGCCGGGCGCGACCCGCGTCGCGGTGCCCGAGTGATAGACGCTGTTGTTGTCCGGCCCCGTCACCGTGCCCGAGCGCGCGCAGGTCGAACCCGCGCAATTGGCCGACGCCGAATGATTGACCGTATTGCCGTTCGACCCGGTGATCGAGCCCGACGACGAATACTGGCCCGGCGCGGTGCGCGTCACGTCGCCGGACGTCGTCGCCGTTTTGTCGTCGGGGCCAGTCATCGTGCCGGTATGCGAGCAGGTACCGCCTGCGCAGTTGGTGTCGCCCGAGTGCTGCACCGTGTTGCCGTAGCGGCCCGTTGCGGTACCCGAGTTCGAGAACTGGCCGGGCGCCGTGCGCGTTACCGTGCCGGTGTTGCTCGCGAAGCCGCCATAGGGGCCAGCCACGCTACCCGCATGCGAACAGCTACCGCCGCCGCACGAGCCGTAGTGCGCGCCGTTATAGACGCCGCGCGACGTGTACGCGGTGCCATGACCCGACCACGCGAACGCCGATGCGCTGCCAAGCGTGAACACGGCGGCGGCCGCGCCGAACACCGCCTTGCGCAGCACGCCTCGCGCGATGCTGGCGCAGACCTTGTCGGAACCTGCGAATAAACGATTTTTCACGGTATGTCCTTGCTGGATTCGGGCCACTTGCGTCATTGCCGCGTGGCGACGAACGGACTATAGAAGGACACACCGTGGAAATCATCACGGAAGATATGTCGCGCTGTTTCACCGCGACTCAGGCCCGGCAGGCAAGGCTTTGCGGGCGTTCGTCGGGCGGCGCGACATTTTTCGACATAGTTTGAGAAACATTCCCGGCGGCTGGAATTGGCCGCGATCCCGGCCGCTCACTGGCCCACTGGCGTCACCTGCACGGCGGCGGCCGACACGAACACCGCATGCAAGGTATCGCCGACCTTCACGTCGCTCAGGTCGACGTTGGGCGCGGCCTCGAACGTCTGTGTCTGATAGGCGCCGCGCAGCGTCACGAGGCGCTGTTTATGATCGATCTTCAGTACGGTCGCGAGCACCTCGGTCTGGCGCGCCGCTTCGTAACCGCCTGAGGCCGGCGCATAGCTCTGCTTGTCGGCCCGCTCGCGAATCCCCTTGCCCGCGCCGCTGACCTTTTCCGCCTTCGTGAGCAGCGCATTCTTGTAGAGCACGTCGACGCGATCGCCGATCTTCAGTTGATCGAAACCAGCGACCTGCTGACTGACGAGCACGATCGCGACGTTGCCGCCCGAGCCCTTCAGCGTCAGCGAGCGGTTGCCCGCATCGATGCCGACGATCTCGGCCGTCATATGCACCGGCTGCGCCGCGCTGAGCACCGCCTGGGCCGCGCTCGCCATGTCGTTCTGCGCGCGCGCCGGCTGGGGTGTGGCCGCGGCCGCCAGCATCAACGCTGCGCCTATCGTCGTTGTCTTCATTCGCGTTCTCCTCGACAGGGGTTTCGATCCGGCGTGACGGTCATGATGAGCGCCGCGTATGACTTCGCGCTACGCAGTGTTCGTGCCCGCCGCCATGAACTCCACATCCTCAGGACAACTACTGCAAACGATACGACGCGAACGATTGTACGCGCGAGGCCGCGCGCAAAAGCAAACAGCCCCATCGCAGGAACGATGGGGCTGTTACATGAACGGTCGCAAACCGCTTGCGATGTTCGTCGCGTTACACGTGCATCACACGCGCTCGATCGCGATTGCAATACCCTGGCCGACGCCGATACACATCGTGCACAGCGCGAAGCGGCCCTGCGTGCGTTGCAGCTGATACGTCGCGGTCGTGACCAGACGCGCGCCGCTCATGCCGAGCGGGTGGCCGAGCGCGATCGCGCCGCCGTTCGGGTTCACGCGGGGATCGTCGTCGGCGACGCCCAGCGCGCGCAGCACGGCGATGCCTTGCGAGGCGAACGCTTCGTTCAGTTCGATCACGTCGAACTGGTCGATCTTCATGCCCAGACGCGCGAGCAGCTTCTGCGTGGCCGGCGCAGGGCCGATGCCCATTACGCGCGGCTCCACGCCCGCCGTCGCCACGCCGAGCACGCGGGCGCGCGGCGTCAGGCCGAAGCGCTTCGAGGTTTCTTCGTTGGCGAGCAGCAACGCGGCCGCGCCGTCGTTCACGCCCGATGCGTTACCGGCCGTGACCGTGCCATCAGGACGCACGACGCCCTTCAGCTTCGCGAGCGTTTCGAGGCTCGTTTCGCGCGGATGCTCGTCCTGCGTGACCGTGATCGGATCGCCCTTCTTCTGCGCGATCGTCACGCCGACGATTTCCTGCGCGAGCGTGCCATCGCGTTGCGCGCGCGCGGCCTTCTGCTGGCTGCGCAGCGCGAATGCGTCCTGGTCGGCGCGGCTGATGTTGTAGTCGGTCGCGACGTTTTCGCCGGTTTCCGGCATCGAGTCGACGCCGTACAGCTTCTTCATCAGCGGGTTCACGAAACGCCAGCCGATCGTCGTGTCGTAGACCTCGTTCTGACGCGAGAACGCGCTAGTTGCCTTGGGCATCACGAACGGCGCGCGGCTCATGCTTTCGACGCCGCCGGCGATCATCAGCGCGGCTTCGCCCGACTTGATCGCGCGCGCGGCGATGCCGATCGCATCCATGCCCGAGCCGCACAGACGGTTGACCGTCGAGCCCGGCACGTCCTTCGGCAGACCCGCGAGCAGCAGCGACATGCGCGCGACGTTGCGGTTGTCGTCACCGGCCTGGTTCGCGCAGCCGTAGATCACGTCGTCGATCGCGGTCCAGTCGACGTTCTTGTTGCGCTCCATCAGCGCCTTGAGCGGCACCGCGCCCAGGTCGTCGGCGCGCACCGATGACAGCGAACCCGCATAGCGGCCAATGGGGGTGCGAATCGCGTCGCACAGGAATGCTTCGGTCATGGGATGTCTCCAGTTGAGATGCTGCGTGCGCTGCGCCGCGGCCGGCCTTGCACCGATGACGCCGGTTCGTTGCGCCGAGGCATCGGCCCGGGGGCCAACGGCCGCGCGCGGGAAGCTGCAAAACTGCAGCGGCGTGGCGGCCGATACGTCAAAGCAGCTTAGCGCAGGATCGTGAACGATGGGCTTGGGAGTGACGACCGATACGGTTTTTGCGTCTTCCATGCCCGCCCTCGTGTTCTATATACGAACACAAGGTCATATATCGAACAAAACAGGCTCGATAATAGGCGCCGGCGCGAAAGCGTGTCAAGCACGGCCGCAGCCGTGCCAAACGACACCAGGGAATACGCGGAGGAGTGATCTTCAGCGAACTTCGATTCCTTCATCGGCGATGTAGCCGCGAATCACATCCGCGAAGTTGTGCTCGGCGACAAGCCCGAGCCGTTCGGCGCGCGATGTATCCCACGCGCCGGGCCAGCTGCCGACGATCTTCTCGATGCGCTCGTCCGGCTGCCGCACGATGCGGCTCGCGACCGCCTCGCCCGCGACCTCGCGCAGTGCCGCGATCATTTCGTCGACGCTGACCGACAGGCCCGGCAGATTCAGCACGCGCTGCTTGCCAAGCGCGGCGCCATCGAGTTCGAGGCCGGCAATCAGGCTGTCGATCGCCTTGCGCGGCGACAGCAGCCACAGCCGCGTCGAACCGGCGACCGGGCACACGGCCTCCTCGCCATTCAAAGGCTCGCGAATGATGCCGCTCGCGAACGACGACGCCGCCGCATTCGGCCGCCCCGGCCGCACGCTGATGGTCGGCAGCCGCAGCACGCGGCCGTCGACGAAACCGCGCCGCGAATAATCGTTGAGCAGCAGCTCGGCGATTGCCTTTTGCGCGCCATACGACGACTGCGGATTCAGCGCGGTGTCGTCCTGTACGACCGTGGGCAGATCGCCACCATAGACCGCGACCGAACTGGTGAACACGACGCGCGGCTGGTGCCGGCGCTGGCGGCAGACTTCGAGCAGCAGCCGCGACGCATCGAGATTGATGCGCATGCCGAGATCGAAGTCCGCCTCGGCCTGCCCGCTGACGATCGCAGCGAGATGAAAGATCGCCGAGGTCTGATCGTCGATCACGCGTTCGAGCACGCTGCGCTCCGCGATATCGCCGACATCGGCACGCACGCGCGCATCGCCGAAATCATGAGCGCGCACGATGTCGAGCAGCACCAGCCCGGTAATCGCTCGCGGTGTGCCGTGCGCATCTTTCAACTCGCCGCGTGCGAGCAGTTCGCGCGCGAGACGCTGGCCGAGAAAACCGGCGCCGCCGGTGATCAGTACTTTCATGGTTACGGGTCCGTCAGTGGTTGTCGGAGAGAGTCAGCGCCGGGCGTCGAGATAAGGCTTCAGCCAGCCAAGCCCCGCCGAGGTCCCCGCGCGCGGCCGGTATTCGCAGCCGATGTAACCGTCGTAGTCGAGCTCATCGATCAGATCGAACAGGTACGGGTAGTTCAGCTCGCCGATGTCGGGCTCGTGCCGCTCGGGCACACCCGCAACCTGGATGTGACCGATGCCGGCCATATCGCGCTTGAGCTTCATCGCGAGATCGCCCTCGACGATCTGGCAGTGATAGCAATCGAACTGCACCTTCAGATTCGGCGCGCCGACTTCGGCGCAGATCGCTTGGGCGTCGTCCTGTCGATTGAGGAAATAGCCGGGCATGTCGCGCGTATTGATCGGTTCGATGACGACCGTGATCTGTTCCCCTTGCGCGGCCCGCGCCGCATAGGCGAGGTTGTTCAGATACACGTCGCGTTGTGTTTTGCGCTGCGTTTCGCCCGCCTGATCGCCGGCGATCAGCCCCGCCATCACATGCAGCTTGCGATTGCCGAGCACGCGCGCGTACTCGAGTGCCGTATCGATGCTGCGGCGGAACTCGTCCTCGCGCCCCGGCAGCGACGCAAGACCGCGCTCGCCGCCGCTCCAGTCGCCCGGAGGCGCATTGAACAGCGCCTGCGTGAGACCGTGCGCGTCGAGCCGCGACTTCAGCTCGCCCGCGCGGAACTCGTAGGGAAACAGGTATTCGACCGCGTTGAAACCGTCGCGCGCGGCGGCGGCGAAGCGATCGAGGAACGCGTGCTCGTTGTACATCATCGACAGATTGGCGGCGAAGCGAGGCATGGCGACAGCTCCTTCAAGACAGTGCGATACGGTGCGTGGCGTACATCGGCAATGCGCGCTGCTACCAGCGCGCGCCGAACGCGGCACGGAGTTCTTCGATCGCGGCGGCGTCGAGCGGCGCGGGCCGCGGATTCGTCATCAGCCACAAGCGCGCGGTTTCCTCGAGTTCTTCGAGCGCATACGACGCGTGCGCGACCGAGCGCTCCCACACCACCGGCCCCAGACGTTCGAGCAGCACCGCCCGTACGCGGTCGGCCAGGTCGGCGATCCGCGCGGCCACTTGCGGATCGCCCGGGCGTTGATAGCGAATCAACGGTACGTGGCCCACTTTCATCACGTAGTACGGCGTGATCGGCGGCAACACGTCCGCTTCGCTCCACACGCCCGCAAGCGTCAATGCGACCAGATGCGTCGAATGGGTATGGATGATGCCGCGCGCCTCGCCGTTGCGCGCATAGATACCGCGATGCAGCGCGAGCGTTTTCGACGGCTTGCCGCCCGACATCGCGTGGCCGTTTGCGTCGACCTTCGCGATATCGGCGGGATCGAGGCGGCCGAGACAGGCGTCGGTCGGTGTGATCAGCCAGCCATCGTCGAGCCGCGCGCTGATGTTGCCGGCGCTGCCGACCGTATAGCCGCGCTGATACAGACTCGCGCCGACCGCGCAGATTTCCTCGCGCACGCGCGCTTCGGCGGAGACCTGAAGTGCCGGTGCGCCGCTCATTGCGCGGCTCCGTCGAGATGACGCAGCGCCTTGTCGAAGAAGTCCGTAGCGCCGAAATTGCCGGACTTCAGCGCGAGTGCGAGCGGTTCCGCTTCGGTCGTCGCGGTGGCCGGCACGCCCGGATCGATCTGCGCGCCGATGCGCAGCATGCGCACGTCGAGCGCTTGCACGACCGCGCCCGAGGTCTCCCCGCCCGCGACGACGAACTTGCGCACGCCGCGCTCGCGCAGGCCGCGCGCGATCGATGCCAACGTCTTCTCGACCAGATGCCCGGCCTCGTTGACGCCGAGTTCGCGCTGCACCGCCTGCACTTCGTCGGGCGATGCAGTCGCATAGATCAGCACCGGCTCGGCGTGCACGAAGCGCTGTTGCGCGAACTCGAGCGCTTCGCCGACGACGTCCTCGCCGCGCGCCGCCGCGAGCGGATCGATGCGGAACGCGGGCCGCGTCGCGCACCAGGCGGCGACCTGCGCGTTGGTCGCTTTCGACGCACTGCCCGCGAGCACCGCCGACAAACCTTCTACGCGCGGCAATTGCGCGGCATGGGTTTGCTCGCCGAGCAGGCCCGCGCGCCGGAAGTTGGCCGGCAAGCCGACCGCGACGCCGGAGCCGCCGGTGATCAGCGCGAGGTCCGCGCAGGCCGCGCCGAGCGTGTGCAGATCGGCGTCGGACACCGCATCGGCAATCGCGATGCGCACGCCGTCGGCGCGCAGCGCTTCGAATGCGGCGCGCACGGCCGTGTCGCCTTGCGCGACCCGGTCGTAACGCACGAGCCCGACCTTCGACTGCGTTTGCCGCTGCAGCACGCGCACGAGATTCGCATCGCGCATCGGCGTCAGCGGATGGTTCTCCATGCCCGACTCGTCGAGCAGCGCATCGCCGACGAACAGATGGCCGCGGAAAATCGTGCGGCCGTTCTCGGGAAACGCGGGACACGCGATCGTGAACGATGCGCGCTCGGCGAACTCGGCGGACAGCGCGTTCAGCAACGCATCGGTCACCGGGCCGATGTTGCCTGCATCGGTCGAATCGAAGGTCGAGCAGTACTTGAAGAAGAATTGCCGGCACCCCTGCGCGCGCAGCCAGGCGAGCGCGGCGAGCGATTGCGCGACCGCGTCGGCGGCGGGGATCGTGCGCGACTTCAGCGCGACGACGAGTGCATCGGCGTCGAGCGCAGCGGCGCCCGGCGCATCGGCGCCCGGCGCTTCGTTGGAGGTGGGCACGCCGATCGTCTGCACCGTGCGCATGCCGCCGCGCACGAGCATGTTGGCGAGATCGGTGGCGCCGGTGAAGTCGTCGGCGATGCAGCCGAGCAGCGCGGGTTTCGTTCGAGCCGTCATGAGCACTGTCCTCGCTTATCGCTTTGCCGGCAATTCGATGCCGGGAAAAATCTTCACGACCGCCGAGTCGTCCTCTCCGCCGTGGCCCGCCGTCGACGCCATCATGAACATCTGATGCGCGGCCGCCGACAGCGGCAACGGAAACTTCGTGCGACGCGCGGTATCGAGCACGAGGCCCAGGTCCTTCACGAAGATATCGACCGCCGACAGCGGCGTGTAGTCGCCCGCGAGAATATGCGGCACGCGGTTTTCGAACATCCACGAATTGCCCGCGCTGTGCGTGATCACGTCGTACAGCGCGTCCGGATCGACGCCTTCGCGCAGGCCGAGCGACATTGCCTCGGCGGCCACCGCGATATGCACGCCGGCCAGCAGCTGGTTGATGATCTTCACCTTCGAGCCCGCGCCATGCGCGGCGCCGAGCCGATACACGTTGCCGGCGATCGCGGCGAGCACGTCCTCGCATGCGGCGTAAGCGGCCGCGGGACCGGACGTCATCATCGTCATCTGGCCCGACGCGGCGCGCGCCGCGCCGCCCGACACCGGCGCATCGAGCATGTGCAGACCAGCCGCCTCGACGCGCTTGCCGAGATCGCTGGCGAATTCCGGCGCGACCGTGGCACTCGCGATCACGACGCCGCCCGGCTTCATCGCCGTGAGCGCGCCGTGCTCACCGAACAGCACGGCCTCGGTTTGCGCGGCATTGACGACCAGCGTAATCACGACCTCGCACTGCGCGCCGAGCTCCGCGGGCGTCGCACAGCCGACGCCGCCTTCAGCGACGAACGCCTGCAACACGTCGCGCCGCAAGTCGCACGCGTGGACCTTGAAGCCCGCGCGCAATAGCGAACGCGCGACGCCAAGCCCCATCGCTCCCAGACCGATGACACCGACATTTCTCGACATGCGTGACCTCTATGGATTGGTGCTGCATTGGTGCGTTCGCGCGCAGCGGGATCGCCGCGCGCCTTCCGCGCGTCAGGCGATGCCCGCCTCGGCAAGCCGCCGCGCCGCGTTGTACAGATGGGTCTGCGCGGCATTGCGGGCCGCCATCGGATCGCCGGCGCGAATCGCCGCGGCGATCGCCGCGTGCTCCTCGCGCACCTGCCGCGAGAAGTCCTCGCGCAGCGCCTCGTTGCGGCGCGTGACGACCGTGCCCGCTTCGAGATACTGATTGAGGAACGTCAGCGTCTTCAGGAAATACGGATTGCCCGTCGCAGCCGCGATCGCGCGATGAAACGCGACGTCTTCGGCGACGCCGTCTTCGCCATTGGCGACCGCGCGCTCGATCTGAGCGAGCGCGGCGTCGATCGCGGCCATGTCGGCATCGCTGCGACGCATCGCGGCTTCGGACGCGACCTCCGCCTCGATCGCGCGGCGCAGCGCGAGGATCTGCACGACCGAGCCCGGCTCGACGGCTTCCGCGTAGTCGATCCGCAGCGGGCGGATCGTGCCGTGCCCGGCGACGAACACGCCACTGCCCTGGCGCGGTTCGACCACCCCCTCGTTCTTTAGCCGCGACAACGCCTCGCGAATCACCGTGCGGCTCACGCCGAACTGTTCCGCGAGCACGGCTTCGGTCGGCAGCTTGGCGCCGCGCGCGAAGCTGCCTTTGTCGATCTGCTTCAGCAGTTGCTGCGCGACGGTGTCGCTCAAAGCGCGCGAGGGAATCTTGTCGAACATGGCGGATCGGTTGGGTTGGATCGGGTGCCGCGAACTGGTCATGTCATCGGGTCATCATACAAATTTTGAGACGCGATCGCATCCACGCAAACCCTGGGTTTTTTGCACGAATCGGCGTTATTTGGCGAAATAGAAGGCTTAAGCTATCGTCTCGCCTTTGCGCCGCAACGCAAAACGCGGCGCCGCATCGAAACGAACGCGCGTCGCGTGTCCTCCGCGCGCACACTTTTGCAACCACGATCAAGGTCCATGAGCAAAGCCCTGCCGCCGTCTTCCGTCGCGCCCGCCAACGTCGAACCGGCCCCGGAGAAACCGGGCGACTCGTACGTGCAGTCGTTTGCGCGCGGCCTCGCGGTCATCCGCGCATTCGACGCGACGCGCCCCGAACAGACGCTCACCGACGTCGCCGCGGCGACCGGCCTCACGCGCGCCGGCGCGCGCCGGATTCTGCTGACGCTGCAAACGCTGGGCTACGTGGAAGCCGAGGGACGCCTGTTTCGTCTGACGCCGAAGATTCTCGACCTCGGCTTCGCGTACCTGACCTCGATGCCGTTCTGGAATCTCGCCGAACCGGTGATGGAAAGCCTGTCGGCGCAGGTGCACGAAAGCTGCTCGGCGGCGGTGCTCGATCGCACCGAGATCGTCTACGTGCTGCGCGTGCCGACTCACAAGATCATGACGATCAATCTGTCGATCGGCAGCCGCCTGCCTGCGTACTGCACGTCGATGGGCCGCGTGCTGCTCGCCTCGCTCGACGAGGAAACGCTCGACGCGACGCTGAACTCGTCGCCGCTCTACGCGCACACGCCGCGCACCGTCACCGACAAGGAAGAACTGAAGAAGGTGATCGAGCAGGTGCGTCGCCAGGGGTGGGCGATCGTCGATCAGGAACTCGAAGGCGGTTTGATTTCGCTATCCGCGCCGATTCGCAATCGCCAGGGCCGCGTGATCGCCGCGATGAACATCAGCGGCAACGCGCAGCGCAATTCGGCCAAACAGATGGTGAAGGCGTTTCTGGAACCGCTGAAGCAAGCCGCGCAGACGGTCTCGGAGATGGTCGCGCGGCGCGGCTGACGCACGCGGCTACCGGGGAACGCGCGTTTGCTGCGCGCCCCGGCATTTGCTCTTGTCGCTCACTGCGCGAGATAGCGCTCCGCCAGCCGCGCCCAAAACGCCGCGCCGATCGGCAGACTGCGGTCGTTGAAGTCGTAATGCGGGTTGTGCACCATGCAACCATCCTCGCCGACGCCGTTGCCGATGCGCAGAAACGTGCCCGGCCGCTTCTGCAGCATGAACGCGAAGTCCTCGCTGCCCATCAGGATGTCGGTCTGCTCGACTACCTTGTCGTCGCCGACCAGCTCGCGCGCGACCTGCGCCGCGAACTCCGTTTCGGCGTCCGTATTGATGACGACCGGATAACCTTCGATGTACTCGACGCGCGCCTTGCCGCCATAGCTCGCCGCCTGCGACTCGGCCAGCTCGGTGATGCGCTTCTTCAGCAACTCACGCACCTCGGGGCTGAATGAGCGCACGCTCAGTTCGAGCCGCGCGCTGCTCGAAATCACGTTGTTCGCGGTGCCCGCGTGCATCGAGCCCACCGTCACTACGGCCGGCTGCGACGGATCGACGTTGCGCGCGACGATCGTCTGCAGCGCCATCACGATGCTCGCGGCGACCACGACCGGATCGACGGTCAGATGCGGACGCGCCGCATGGCCGCCGACGCCTTCGATCGTGATGGTCGCCTTGTCCCCCGCCGACATGAACGGCCCCTTGCGGAACAGCAGCGTGCCCGGCTCCGCGCCAGGATGATTGTGCAGGCCGAACACGGCGTCGCACGGGAAGCGCTCGAACAGGCCGTCGTTGATCATCTTCAGCGCGCCGCTGTCGATGCCGCTTTCCTCGGCCGGCTGGAAGTACAGATGCACGGTGCCCGAGAAATTACGCGTGGCCGCGAGACGTTGCGCGGCGCCGAGCAGGATCGTCGTGTGACCGTCGTGGCCACACGCGTGCATCTTGCCGTGGGTGCCGCTCGCGTACGGCAGGCCGGTCTGTTCGATGATCGGCAGCGCGTCCATGTCCGCGCGAATGCCGATGCTGCGCTTGCCGTCGCCTACCTTCATTGTGCCGACCACGCCGGTCTTGCCGACCCCGCGTGTGACCTGCCAGCCCCACTGTTCGAGTTTTTCCGCGACGAGCGCCGCGGTCCGCACTTCCTCGTACGCGAGTTCAGGATGGTGATGAATGTGATGGCGAATCTCGCGCAGGCTCGCGGCGGCGGGTTCCAGATCGGACACTTCGGTCAAACGCGGGGTCTCGTTCATCGTTTGCATCGCTCCAGTGAGTAGCCTCGCACTATATCCATGCCGTTTCGTTCGAATAAGATGCTATTTTTTTCACCCTGATTAACAGCTCTTATATACGGGGTTACCCTGATGAAACTGCAGCAGTTGCAGGCCTTCGTCGCCGCCGCGCATCACCGCAGCCTGCGCGCCGCCGCGCGTGAGCTCGGCGTTACGCAACCGGCCGTCACGCATACGATTCGCGAGCTGGAAAGCGCGCTCAATGCGGAGCTGATGGTGCGCAGCGTGCGCGGCATCGAGCTGACCGCGTGCGGGCTCGCGCTGTTACCGCGCGCCGAGCAGTTGCTGGGCGACATGCGCCGCACCGTCGAGGCCGTCGAGCAGGTGAAAGGAGAACTGGCCGGCAAGGTCAGCGTCGGCACGATGCCATCGCTCGCGCTGACGGTGCTGCCGCATGCGGTGTCGAGCTTTCGCGCGAAGATGCCGCTCGTGAGTCTGCATCTGGAGGAAGTGACGGTGCCCGATGCGCTCGCGCGTTTGCGCAACGGCACACTCGATCTCGCGGCGATCCATCACGTTCAGGCATTGGATAACGATCTGGTGCAGGTGCCGCTGTACTCGACGCAGTTCGTCGTCACGATGCGCGCCGGGCATCCGCTTGCGAACGTCACGCGTCTGTCCGAGCTGCTCGACGCCGAGTGGATCGTCACGGTCGGCGCCGATCACTTCCCGCACAGCGTGATGATGGCGATGTTCAGCGCGCATGCTCTGCCGCTGCCGAAGCGGCTGCTGCGCGCGCCGTCGTCGTTTGCGGTGACGCTCGGGCTCGTATCGCAGACCGACGTGATCAGCTGCTTCACGCGGCCGCTCGCGCAGCGGGTCGCGCCGCTCGGCATTCGCGTCGCGCAGATCGAAGACGCGCTGCCGAACTACGATCTGAGCATCATCTCGCGACGCGATCTGCTGCCGACGCCGGCCGTACAGCAGTTCGTCGCGTGTTTGCGGCAGGTCACGCGGGAGCGGATGGGGGACGTGCAATAAGGCCGCGTGACTGCGTTACGCGCTCACCTGCTCCTTGAGCACCGTGATCAACGCGTGCCCCGCTTCTTCGAGCGTGCCGGAGTTGTCGATCGTCGTGCAGCGCACGCCGGCCGGCATCGCAAACGGCGCGCGCCGCGCGAGCCGCGCCGCGACCTGCTCCGACGATTCGCGCGCCCGCGCGCCGAGCCGCGCTTCGAGAATATGCGGCGCGGCGCTCACGTGCACCACTTCCGCGCGTGGATAGCGCGCGAGCGCATGCTGCAGGTACTGCCGCGAGCCATTGACGACCACCGTGCAGCGACGCGCGAGCCACGCATCGAGTTCGATGCCGATGCCATAGCGCAGCGAATGGCTCGACCATTCGAGCGCGAACAGGCCCAGCACCGAGCGCGCGGCGAACTCCTCGACGCTCAGTGCGACATGCACTTCCCCATTGCCGCTCGGCCGCGTGATGTAACGATGCGCGAACACGACCGGCTCGCCGGCGAGCCGCGTGCGCGCGAATTGCAGCAGCGAATCCTTGCCCGCGCCAGACGGCCCCATCACATAGATCAAACGCCCGTTCATTGGCTGCTCACCTCGTCTTGCTGCTCGTCCTTGCGATCGCCGTGTCTCGCGCCGTCGCTGAACGGCAGTGGCTGCCACAGCACGAACGGCTCGCCCGGCGCCGGCTCGACGAACAACGCGGCCTGATCGACCGCGAGCGGCCCGAGCGCGGGCGTGCGCTCACGCCACCATGCGAGCAGCGTCGCGCGCTCGTCGGGATCGGCGAGCGAACTGGACAGCGTCATATGAAAACGGAACTCGTCGAACACGTACGGATAGCCCCATTGCAGCAGCAACGCACGTTGGCGTTCGGTGAGCGGTGCGGCGAGCCGGCGCTCGAGATCGGCCGCAGACGGCCGCGCGCGCAGCCCGTCTAGCGACTCCAGCGCGTTCGACGCAAGCTCGCGAATGCGCGTCTCGCCATCTGCATCGGCCGGTCGCAATGCGACGAAGTCGCCCAACGTGGCCGCTTCCACCGGCAACGCGAACGGCTGCCGCCCTAGCGCCCACGCCCGCGCAGCCGCAAGCACGTCGTGCTGCGTGACACCGGCGCCGAGCCGGAACGGGGCGACCAGCGTGCCATGCCAGCCATAGCGGCGCGGCGAGTCGGTCAACGCGGCGAGCGGGCGCGCGAGGCCAGGCGGCTGCGGCTGCGCGCGGCGCTCGCCGCTTTGCGCATCGCGGCCGAGCCATGTCGAGCCCGCCTGCCACCACGCCGATTCACACGACGGCGCGTAGTACAGCGCAAAGCGCGCTTCGGCACTCCATGCGGGGCCGCTCACAGGTCATGCTCCACGAGCAGTTGCACGCGGTCGGCCGCAAAATGCGTGAAGCCGTATTTGACCGGCGTGCCTTGCAAATCGACGTCGACGTTCTCGACCCACAGCACCGGCTGCTGACGGTTGATGTTGAGCCGCCGGGCGACCTCCGGCTCGGGCAGCACGCTGCCGATGCGGCTCCACTTGCGCAGATAATCGTCCACGCCGAATTCGGCCAGCGCCTTCGTCGTGCCGCCGAGGCGTTGCACGACCTCCGGCAGCTCCGGAAAACGCGCGGCCGGATACCAGCTGCGCGCGAACGTAAGCGGCACGCCGTCGGACTCGTTCAGCGATTCGATCCGATAGACCGCCGCGCCCGCGCGCAGACCCAACGCCTTCGCGACGCTGGGCTCGGCTTTCACGCGCGCGCCCGAGAGCATCGTGCCGCCGGGCGAGTGATGTTGTTGACGCAGGTTCTCGGTGAAACGCGTACGGCGGCCGATCGAATAGTCGATCGCGCCGGGCTGCACGAACGTGCCGCGCCCCTGCTCCACACTGACGAGGCCGAGCGCTGCGAGGCCGAGCATCGCGCGACGCACCGTGTGACGGTTGACGTCGAAGCGCTTCGCCAGCTCACCCTCGCTCGGCAACCGCCCTTCTTCCCCAAACCCGCTTGCCGCGATCTCGGCGGCGAGAATCTGTTCGATCTGTCTCCAGACGGCCACGCCCGCGCCGCGTTCGAGCATCGTGGCCGGCGCCGCGCTGTCGTTCGATGTCATGGTGCTGTCATTCCCTTCGGTTCAAATGATCGCCATGACGTTCATTGTAGTGCGCAAGCCGTGATGGAAATATGAAACGTCCGCCTCGCACCACAGTCCAGACAACTACGCCTGTAAACGTCTAGACGTTTAGATGAATAGATGCTCCAATGTCCACTCGCAGGATCGACAGGAAATCCGATGAGCCCGAGTTCCGTTCCGCCCTCTGCGCCGTTGCCCGCCGTGTCTTCGGCGGCGCGGCGCGCCTGGATGGCCGTGCTGGCCCGCACGCCGCGCGCCGACCTCGAAGCCGCGCTGCAGCGCGCGCTGCAAGGCCAGCCTATCCCCGCCTTCGACTGGCTGCGCCCCCCTGAAATCGGCCTCGCGATGGTGCGCGGGCGCATCGGCGGCAGCGGCGATCCGTTCAATCTCGGCGAAGCGACGGTCACGCGCGCCACGCTGCGTCTGCATGCCAGCGGCGACGCCGAGGCCACCGTCGGCGTCGCCTGTCATCTGGGACGTGACCGCCGTCGCGCCGAACTTGCGGCGCTCGCCGACGCCTTGCTACAGATGCCCGAGCATCACGACAGCCTGCATCGTCAATTGATCGAGCCGTTCGCCGCGCAACAGAAGGCACGGCGCGCGCAACAGCAGCAGGACGCCGCGGCGACGCGCGTCGAATTCTTCACGATGGTGCGAGGCGACTGATGGAACATTCACCGATTGCGTTGTCCACGCTGACGCCGGGTTTCGCGGACCCGGTCCACGCTACCCAGGCCGTGTTTCGCACACTGCTCGACGCGTTGTCGCGCCCCGGCACGATCGGGGTGATTGGTGACGTGCTGCCCGAGTTGCGCAACACGCCGGTCGAACCCGCCGCATTCGCTGCGCTGCTGACGCTCTGCGACTACGCGACACCGGTTTGGCTCGCGCAGCCTGATACCGCGCTCGCGTCGGCGTTGCGTTTTCACACCGGCGCGCCGCTCGTCGATGCGCCCGGCGACGCCGCATTCGTCTATCTGCACGAGGCCGACGCGTTGCCGTCGCTCGAAAGCTTTGCGCCCGGCAGCGCCGAGTCGCCCGAACAATCGGCCACGCTGCTGATCCGCGTCGCCGCGCTGACGGGCGGCGCACCGGTCACGCTGAGCGGCCCCGGCATTCTGGATACCCAAACGATTTCGCCGGTTGGTCTTCCCCCACGGTTCTGGCAAGAGCGCGCGATGCTCGCGCCGCTGTTTCCGTGCGGCATCGACTGTTATCTGGTTTGCGGCCCGCGCGTGATCGGCCTGCCGCGCACAACTGAAGCGAAGGTGAACTGATGTACGTTGCCGTCAAAGGTGGAGAACGCGCGATCGAAGCGTCGTGGCGCCTGCTCGACAAAGCGCGCCGCGGCGATCCGCAGATCGCCGAACTGAGCGTCGCGCAGATTCGCGAGCAGTTGCGGCTCGCGGTCGCGCGCGTGATGACCGAAGGCTCGGTCTACGACGAGGAGCTTGCCGCGCTCGCAATCAAGCAGGCGGCCGGCGATCTGGTCGAAGCGATCTTCCTGCTGCGCGCATATCGCACCACGTTGCCGCGCTTCGGCTATACGCGCGCCATCGAGACCGAATCGATGCGGGTCGAGCGGCGCATCTCGGCGACCTTCAAGGACTTGCCCGGTGGCCAGTTGCTCGGCGCGACCTACGACTACACGCAGCGCCTGCTCGATTTCGCGTTGCTCGCCGATGGCGACGACGCGCGGCAGCACGTGACGCAAGGCAATGCGCCGGTTTCGCAAGAACCGCCCGCGCCGGAAGCGATGCCGCGCGTCGTGTCGCTGCTCGACAAGGAAGGCCTGATCGAACAGGAGCGTCCGACACCGGATGGCGCGGAACCCGGCGATCTGTCGCGCGAACCGCTCGCGTTTCCAGCGAGCCGCGCGACGCGTCTGCAGAACCTCGCGCGCGGCGACGAAGGCTTTCTGCTCGCAATGGGCTATGCGACACAACGCGGCTACGCGCACTCGCATCCGTTCGCGGGCGAGATCCGTTTCGGCACGATCGCGGTCGAAATGGACCTCGACGAACTCGGCGAAGCGGTCGACATCGGCGATATCGACATCACCGAATGCCAGATGATCAACCAGTTCGCTGGCAGCAGCGCGGTGCCGCCCACCTTCACGCAGGGCTACGGGCTCGCGTTCGGCCACTCGGAGCGCAAGGCGATGGCGATGGCGCTGGTCGATCGCGCGCTGCGCGCCGAAGAACTCGGCGAGACGCTCTCGTCGCCGACGCAGGACATCGAATTCATGCTGTCGCATAGCGATAACGTCGAGGCGTCGGGCTTCGTGCAGCACCTGAAGCTGCCGCATTACGTCGACTTCCAGGCGGAGCTGGAACTGGTGCGGCGCTTGCGCGCGCAGCATCACGGCAACGATGAATCAGGCCACGCCACCGATAAGGAGCAAGCAGCATGAACGCGCCCGACACCGCTGTTGCAAACACCTCATACGACAGCGCCGCGCACGGCTACAACTTCGCGTATCTCGACGAGCAGACCAAACGCATGCTGCGCCGCGCGTTGCTGAAGGCAGTCGCCGTGCCGGGCTACCAGGTGCCGTTCGCATCACGAGAAATGCCTCTGCCGTATGGCTGGGGCACCGGCGGCATCCAGGTGACGGCCGCGATCATCGGCAAGACGGACACGCTGAAGGTCATCGATCAGGGCTCCGACGAAACCACCAACGCCGTCAACATTCGCCGCTTCTTCGCACGCACCACGGGTGTGGCGACCACGCGGCACACCAGCGAGGCGACGATCATCCAGACGCGGCACCGGATTCCGGAAACGCCGCTAACCGAACGCCAGATCCTCGTCTATCAGGTGCCGATGCCCGAGCCGCTGTTCCGGCTCGAACCGCGCGTCGCCGAATGCAAGAAGCTGCATGCGCTCGCCGATTACGGGCTGATCAGCGTGAAGCTGTACGAGGACATCGTGCATCACGGCAGCATCGCAACCACGTACGACTACCCGGTGATCGTCAATCATCGCTATCTGACATCGCCGTCGCCGATCCCGAAGTTCGACAATCCGAAGATGCATATGAACGCCGCGCTGCAACTGTTCGGCGCGGGCCGCGAGCGCCGCATTCACGCGATCCCGCCTTATACGCCGGTGCGCAGCCTCGACTTCGACGATCACCCGTTCGAGGTGCAGAAGTGGCAGCACGCGTGCGCGTTGTGCGGATCGAAGGAAAGCTTTCTCGACGAGATGATCGTCGACGACGCCGGCACGCGCATGTTCGTGTGCTCGGATAGCGACTACTGTCACGAGCGGCGCGGCGACGGAGAGATCGAACCGCAAGCACCACTGCCCCACGCCGCGCGCGAAGGAGAATCCGCATGACGCCGCTTCTGAGCGCCCGCGCGCTCACCAAACAGTATGGCGGCCGCAACGGTTGCCGCAACGTGAGCTTCGATCTGTATCCGGGCGAGGTGCTGTGCATCGTCGGCGAATCGGGTTCGGGCAAGACCACGCTGCTCAATACGCTGGCGCTGAAGGCCGAGGCCGATAGCGGCTCGCTGCACTACGCCGCGTCGCATGGCGACCTGCTCGATCTGCGCGCGCTGTCGGAGCCGCGCCGCCGTCTGCTGATGCGCACCGAATGGGGCTTCGTGCAGCAGAATCCGCGCGACGGCCTGCGCAGCGGCGTCTCGGCCGGCGCCAACATCGGCGAGCCATTGATGGCTGTCGGCGCGCGACACTACGGCGAGATTCGCCGCACGGCCACGCAATGGATGGAGCGGGTCGAACTCGACCCAACGCGCATCGACGAATTCCCCGCCGCCTTTTCGGGCGGTATGCAGCAACGTCTGCAGATTGCGCGCAATCTCGTCACCGGTCCGCGTCTGGTGTTCATGGACGAACCGACCGCCGGTCTCGACGTGTCCGTGCAGGCGCGTCTGCTCGATCTGCTGCGCACGCTGACCTCGACGCTGCATCTGTCGGTGCTGATCGTCACGCACGATATCGGCGTCGCGCGTCTGCTCGCACATAGGCTGATGGTGATGCAGGCAGGCGAAGTCGTCGAAGCGGGTCTAACGGATCAGGTGCTCGACGATCCGCAGCACCCTTATACGCAAACGCTGGTTTCCTCGGTTCTGCCGGTTTGAGGCTCACAATGCAATCCACTGAGGTAGTAATTGACGCGGGCAGCGTGGCACGTCACGGCGAGCGCGCTTTCGCCGACAACGCGGCGCTGATGCTGCGCGCCACCGGCATCGGCAAGACTTTCACGCTGCACGGCCAGGGCGGTGTGCGAATCGACGCGCTCGCGAACGTATCGCTCGAAGTCGAGCGCGGTGAATGCGTGGTGCTGGTCGGGCCGTCGGGCGCGGGCAAAAGCACATTGCTGCGCTGTCTGTACGGCAACTATCTGGCGAGCACCGGCTCGATCGCGATTCGCGACACCAGCGATCAGGGCCGGCCCGTCACGATCACCGGTGCCGAACCGCGTGACGTGCTGCGTCTGCGACGTAGCGTGGTCGGCTATGTGAGCCAGTTTTTGCGCGTGATTCCGCGCGTGCCGACGCTCGCGCTCGTCGCCGAGCCGCTCATGCTGCACGGCGTCGCAGAACCCGAAGCAAACGCGCGCGCCGCTGAATTGCTCGCGCGGCTCAACGTGCCGGAACGTCTGTGGTCGCTCGCGCCCGCGACGTTTTCGGGTGGCGAGCAGCAGCGCGTGAACATCGCGCGAGGTTTGATCGCCGAACATCCGCTGTTGCTGCTCGACGAACCGACCGCTTCGCTCGATGCCGAAAACCGCGACGTTGTGGCCGATCTGATCGTCGAGGCGCGTGAGCGCGGCGCGGCGATCGTTGGTATCTTTCACGACGAAGAGACTCGCAACAAGGTCGCGACGCGCCGCCTGGAACTGCGGCCGCCGCTGCGGCATTAAATTGACACCAGTCCCGACTGACTACGGAGCAAGTCGATGTTGATCAGCAACGCTCGCATCGTGACGCGAGATGAAGAATTCATTGGCACCGTGCGCGTGGAAGACGGCGTGATTCGCGACGTCGAACGCGGCGCGAGTTCGGCGCGCAACGCCGAAGACTGGGACGGCGATTATCTGCTGCCCGGTCTGATCGAACTGCATACGGACAATCTCGAGAAGCACCTCGTGCCGCGTCCCGGCGTCGAATGGAATACCGACGCGGCTTTCGTGATCCACGACGCGCAGGTCGCCGCGGCCGGCATCACGACGGTGTTCGACGCGCTCGCGATCGGCTCGCGCTCGAGCGTTGGGCTGCGTAACCGTCACGTGCAAACGCAATGCGCGGAGTCGCTGCTGCGGCTGTCCACGCGTCGGCTGCTGCGCGCCGAGCACTTTCTGCATCTGCGCTGCGAGATCGCGACCGCCGACGTGCTCGAGGTGTTCGATTCGCTGTGCGCGCATCCGCTGTTGCGGCTCGCGTCGGTGATGGACCATACACCGGGACAGCGCCAATGGCACGATCGCGAGCAATGGCGCCGCTTCCAGGAGCGCAACGGCAAGATGAGCGACGAGCGTGTCGCGAGCACGCTCGCAGAACTCGCGGTCGAACAGGAGCGTTACGCGGATGAGCATCGCCGCGAGATCGTCGCGCGGTGCCGGCGGCTCGGCATTCCGGTCGCGAGCCACGACGACACGTTGATCGAGCACGTCGAACAGGCGAAGGCCGAGGGCATCGTGCTGGCCGAATTTCCGACCTCGCGCATCGCCGCGCAAGCCGCGCGCGAGCACGGCATCGCGACGATCATGGGCGCGCCGAACATCGTGCGCGGCGGCTCGCATTCGGGCAACGTGTCGGCGCTCGAACTCGCGCGCGCGGATCTGCTCGATATTCTGTCGTCGGATTACGTGCCGTCGAGCTTGCTGACCGCGGTGTTCGATCTCGTCGAAAAAGCGGGCTGGTCGCTGCCGCGCGCGATGGCAACGGTCTCGGCCGAACCGGCGCGCACCGCCGGTCTCACGGACCGCGGCGCGATCGAGCCGGGCTTGCGCGCGGATCTCGTGCGCGTGACGATGCTCGACAAGCTGCCAGTGCCGCGCGCGACTTATCGCGGCGGGGTGCGAATTGTTTGAGTGGGCTGTTTGAGCGGGCTCGAGCGTTAGGTCGACAGCGGCACACGCTCCGGCTCGTCGGCCTCGAACCAGGCGGGGTTGCGCTCGGCGATCGGGCCGAGCGACACGAGAATTTCACGCAGATGGTGGCGCATCGCGTCTTCGGCGGCGCTCGGGTCGTGCGCGCGCAGTCCCGCCAGAATTTTCGCGTGCTGCCGGATCAGCAGATCCAGCGGCGATACCTCGGGCAGGCTCAAATAGCGCACGCGGTCCATCTGCGCCTTGATGTCCTGGATCGTTTCCCACGCGGCCGTGCAGTCGATCGCCTGCGCGATCGCGTAATGGAACGCTTCGTCGAGCGCGAGAAACGCGGCCGTGTCGTTCGCTTTCGCTGCGAGTTTCTGCTCGCGCAGATTGTCCGCGAGCGCCTGCAACTGTTCGTCGGTAATCGAAACCGCCGCCTTGCGCACCACCGCGGTTTCGATCGCCTCGCGAATGAAGCGTCCTTCGCGCACCTGGCGCGGAGAGATCCGCTTCACGAAGGTGCCGCGCTGCGGCAGCACCTGCAACACGCCCGCCTCGACCAGTTTGATGAACGCCTCCCGTACAGGCTGGCGCGACACCTGAAACATGTCCGACACTTCCTTCTCCGACAGCGGCGTGCCCGGCGCCATCTGCCCGACGAAAATCGCCTCGCGCAGCGCGCGGAAAATCTGTTTGCCGATCGGCTCGTGAGAATCGAACGACAGGTTGGCGGTCAAGTCGGGCAGCGCGGCGCGCGCGCCACCTTGCGCGGCGGCGCGGCCGCGCTTGCGCGGCGTACTCGACGCGGCGGCGGGAGAAGACGGGACGTCGGCGAGATGAGTGCTGGTGGGCATTGGCGAAGCAACGGATAGCGGCGGATCGGAAGCGGATAAAAGCGTCGCACCATACTACCATGCGCGCTCGACCGCCAAAGTGCCCGTGCGTGGCTCACGCACCCACAACAGCGAACAAACGGCGCCAAGCACCGCAATCGCGCCCGCCAACACGAAGGCGCTTCCGTACGCCCCATGCGTCGCCTCGACGATAAAGCCCGTCACCGCCGGCCCGATTATGCCGGCCAGGTTCGCCAGCAGATGCACGAAGCCGCCGACGCCGCCCACGTGTTCACGCGGCACGGTGTCCTGAATCACGGCCCAATATACGGCGCCCGTCGCATACAGGAAAAAGATCGACACCGACATCAGCGCGACCGCACCCTCCATGCTGGCGACGCGCCCGGCCAAGGCCACGCAGACCGCCGCCGCGCCGAGACAGGTGCCGAGCACGAGCTTGCGTGACAACAGCGGCTTGCCGGTGATGCGCAGAATCAGGTCCGAGATGAAGCCGCCGGCCGCGAGACCGATGCTGCCGAGTAGCCAGGGAATCACGGTCGCGATGCTCATGTCGTGCAAGCTCAGGTGATGCGCCTCGGTCAGATAGCTCGGGAACCACGACAGAAAAAAGAACAGCACGTAGTTGTATGAGAAGAACGCGAACGCGGTCGCGAGAATGATCGGCTTGCGCAGGAAATGGCCGAGCCCCGGCTTGCCCTGCTCGCTGCCGTCCGCTTGTGCCAATGCTGGCTCGACCGCCTGGCCGGCGCGGATCAGGTCGAGTTCGGCCGGTGTGATGCGAGTCTGCTCGTGCGGATGCTCGGTCGTCGTCAGCGACCACAGCACGAGCCACGCGAGCCCGAACAGCATGATCGCGACGAATGCCCAGCGCCAGCCGAACTGCACGGCCATGAAACCGACCACAGGGCCTGCCAGCGCGCCGCCTAGCGGCGTGCCCGAACTGATCACGCCGATTGCGCTCGCCACCTCGCGGCGCGGGAACCAGTTGTTGACCATCTTGCTCGTCGACGAACTGAACGGCCCTTCTCCCATGCCGAACAGCACCCGCAGCACGATCAGCGAACCGATGCCGCTCGCGAGCGCGGTTGCGCCGCAGAACACCGACCACACGCCCATCGCCGTGCCGAACACGCGTTTCGCGCCGACCTTGTCGGACGCGAGACCGCCGACGAAATTGAACAGCGCATAACCGATGAAGAAGCTGCTGAACACGACGCCCATCTGCGCGTGCGAAAAATTGAGGTCCTTCTGGATCAACGGCGCGGCGATCGACAGCGCCGCGCGATCCAGATAGTTGATGACGCCCGCCAGAAACAGCAGCGCGACGACGAACCAGCGTTGACTTTTGATCATCGGATGTCTCCTTCCGGGGCGCCTCTTGATGGGCGCTCGGCGTTGCTTCCGGGTTTGGGTTTGGTTTGCGTTGGCGGATGACGCTCTTTAATCGAACGTCAGGTGGACCTTCATCGACTGCGAGCGGTCCAGCGCTACTTCGAACGCATGGTTCGCGTCGCGCATCGCGAACGCGTGTGTCATCAGCGGACGCAGGTCGAGCTTGCCGGCGGCGATTTCATCAGCGGCCACCGCGTATTCGTCGGTGAAGCGGAACGAGCCGCGATAGCACAGCTCTTTCGCCATCACGAGATTCGCCGCGACCGGCGACTGCCCCGCGGGCAGATTGCCGACCTGAATCACCGTGCCGCCCGCGCGCGCCGAACGCAACGCGGTGTCGAGCCCCGCGGGACTGCCCGATGCTTCGATGACGACATCGAACGTGCCGCGCCTGTCGGACCACGCGGCGATCGTCGCGGTATCGGCGGCATTCACGGTTTGATCCGCGCCGAGTTGCCGCGCGACCTGTAGCGCGCGCTCCGACAGATCGACCGCGATCACGCGATGCGCGCCCGCGCGCCGCGCCACGCTGAGCAGAATGCAGCCGATCGGACCGCAGCCGACCAGCAGCACGCGCGCGCCGACCAGCGAGCCCGCCTGCTTCACCGCATGCAACGCGACGGCGAGCGGTTCGGCCATCGACGCCTGCGCGAAATCGACGCCGTCCGACACCGGCACGCATTGCCGTGCCGCCACGACGATGTACTGGCGGAACATGCCCTGGGTATGCGGAAACGTCGACGCACTGCCCATGAAGCGCATGTTCAGGCAATGATTGGGCATCCCGGCGATGCAGAAGCGGCAGGTACCGCACGCGAGACCCGGATTGACGGCGACGCGTTGCCCGCGCGCCAGCCCCTGCTCCGCGCCGACGCCCTCGCCGGGCAGGTCGATTTCGCCGGCCACTTCGTGACCGAGCACGAACGGCTCGCGCACCGCGAAGTCACCGCTCTTGCCTTTGAAGTAGTACGACAGATCCGAGCCGCAGATGCCGCCCGCGCGCACCCGAACCCGCACCTGCCCCGGACCTGGTTCGGGTGGCTCGAGTTCGTCGATGCGGATCAGTTTCGGTTCATGAAGTACGGCTGCAAGCATGATGGACTCCGGGGTTGGCGTCGCGTGCGCGTTCAACGGCGCGCAAGCGAAGAAGACTGCGATGACGTTGCGAAGGCGGCCGCCGTGTCATGTGCGGTGTCAGCGACGGTGGCGCCGCCCCAGTCGTGAAGATCGCCACCGCGCCGCCGCGGGGCGGTCTCCGGCAACGCGTACAGCGACACGGCCGATACGAGGCCGAGCACGACCACATAGAGGATCAGCGCGAGCGAGTTGCCGTGCGTCGCCTGAATCAGCTTGACCGCGACGAGGCCGAGCACGCCGCTGCCGAGCAGCGAGCCGATCTGCCAGATCAGCGCGATGCCGCTGCAACGCACGCGCGCCGGAAACAGCTCGGGGAACAGCGCGGCTTGCGGCGCATAGCAGAGGCTGTGGCCGACGCTAATCGCGAGAATCGTCACGAGCTGCATCGCGCCGCGCTGGCCGCTGTCGACCGCGAGAAAGAACGGCACCGCGAGCGCGACGTGCCACAGCGCCCCGGCGATAAACGTCGCGCGCCGGCCGATGCGATCGGACAAGGCGCCCGCGAGTGGAATGGTCACGAGTTCGAGCGCCACCGCGACGATCACCGTTTGCAGCAACATGCCCTGTGCGATGCCGTGTGCCTTGCCGTATGCGAGCACGATCATCGTGTACATCGCGAACGTGCAGGCCTCGATCAGCTTCGCGCCGACGCCCTTCACGATAGTCGGGCCGAACTGCCTGAGCACCTCGACGACGGGCCGCGACGCGACCGCCTTGGTGCGCTGGATCGTCGCGAAGATCGGCGATTCCTCGGTACGCAGGCGGATATACAGGCCGAGCGCAACCAGCAACGCGCTCGCCAGAAACGGAATGCGCCAGCCCCAGTCGAGCAGTTGCGCGGGCGTCAACGTCGCCGACAACAACGCGAACAGGCCGGACGGAATCAGAAAGCCGGCGGGTGCGCCGAGTTGCACGAGACTCGCAAAGAAACCGCGCCGCACGGGCGGCGCATATTCGGCGGTAAGCAGCACCGCGCCGGCCTGCTCGCCGCCCACGCCGAAACCTTGCAACACGCGGATCACGATCAGCGCGACCGGCGCCCACACGCCGATGGTTTCGTAGTCGGGCAGCAAGCCGATCGCGAAGGTGCCGAGGCCGACGATCAGGATCGTCACGATCAGCGCTTTCTTGCGGCCGACGCGATCGCCGAAATGACCGAACACGATGCCGCCGAGCGGCCGCGCAAGAAAGCCGACCGCATAGGTTGCGAAAGCGGCGAGCGTGCCGATCAGCGGATCGGAAGCCGGAAAGAACTTCTGGCCGAACACCAGCACGGCCGCCGTGCCGTAGACGAAGAAGTCGTAGTATTCCGCGGCGGTGCCGATGGTCGACGCGAAGGCCACGCGGCGCAGCATCGCGGTGCTGGCTGGCGCGTTGCCCTGAGGGCGCGTTGTGTTCAAGGCTGTCTCCGTGATGCTGTATTAGTGAGCGGGAACGTTGGGCGTCTGGACGCTCACCAGTTCCACAACGTGCCGTCTTCGAGACGCGCGACCGGCAGGTAAGCGGGATCGTACGGATAACGCGCGGCCGCCGCTTCGTCGATGTCGACGCCATGGCCCGGCGCTTCACCGGGATGCATCATGCCTTTGTCGAAGCTCCACGCATGCGGGAACACGTCGAGCGCTTCGGCCGGAAAGCCCATGTATTCCTGAACCCCGAAATTCGGCACCCACAGATCGAAATGCAGCGCGGCACCCATGCAGACCGGCGACAGATCCGACGGACCATGACAGCCCGTTCTCACCTGGTAGAGCGAAGCAAAATCCGCGATACGTCGCAGATGCGTAATGCCGCCCGCGTGCGTAAGCGTGGCGCGGATATAGTCGATCAACTGTTCTTCAATCAGCTGCTTGCAGTCCCAGATGCTGTTGAACACCTCACCGACCGCAATCGGCGTGACGGTGTGCTCGCGAATCAGCCTGAAACCGGCCTGGTTTTCCGCGGGCGTCGGGTCTTCCATCCAGAACAGCCGATACGGTTCGACGGCTTTGCCGAGCCGCGCCGCTTCGATCGGCGTCAAACGGTGGTGCACGTCGTGCAGCAGATGCGTGTCGAAACCGAAGCGCTCGCGCACGGCCTCGAACAGTTTCGGCACGAAGTCCAGATACTTTTCCGACGACCAGCTCTGCTCCTCCACCGCGCCCTTGGTGGCGGGCTCGTACATGCCGTTGCCTTTGGCGACGCCATACACCGAGCGCATGTTGGGCACGCCGCATTGAATGCGGATGGCCTGGTAGCCGGCCTCGATATGTTCGGCGTAACGGTCGAGCGCCTCGGGAATATCGCGGCCCGTCGCATGGCCGTACACCATCACGCCTTCGCGCGACGCGCCGCCGAGCAGCTTGTAAAGCGGCATGCCGGTTACCTTGCCGAGGATGTCCCACAACGCCATGTCGACCGCGGCGATCGCCGTCATCGTGACGGGACCGCGCCGCCAGTACGCGCCTTTGTAGAGGAATTGCCAGGTGTCTTCGATACGCGCGGGATCGCGGCCGATCAGCAGCGGGCACACGTGGTCCTTCAGATACGACGCGACCGCCAGTTCGCGGCCGTTCAGCGTGGCATCGCCGATGCCGTGTACGCCCTCGTCGGTGACGATTTTCAGGGTGACGAAATTGCGGCCCGGGCACGTGACGATGACGTCGGCGCGAACGATTTTCATGAATGGATCCTGGCAGAAAACGGGGAACCGCGACGACGGACGAAGCCGACATGGCGGCATAAAAACACTGGTCAGCCTGTCTCAAGCTGTTGGATCGATGCTACCATACAAGTATAGCTAATCGTCAAATCAGGGTTTCCCCGCCCCACCAGGACCATTTCCGATGACCGCCGCGACCACCGCCTTGCCGCCAAACCGCCTGTCCCGTGATGCACTGCCCACACTGCAAGCCCATCTGCTGTCGCCGCAATGGCGCGAGCCGCGCATCGGCATCGTGCATCTGGGGATCGGCAATTTTCATCGCGCGCATCAGGCGCTCTATACCGAAGAAGCGATGCTGGCCGCCGGCGGCGACTGGGGCATTTGCGGCGTGACACTGCAAGGCGACGTCGGCAAACGCGACGCGTTGATGGAACAACAGGGGTTGTACAGTCTCGTCGAACGCGGGCCCGACGGTGCGAAGGTGACGGTCATCCGCGCGCTGCGCGAAGTGCTGGCGATGCCCGCCGACGCCAGCGCGTTATTCGCGCGTCTCGCGGACCCCGTGGTGCGGATCGTCTCGCTGACCGTCACCGAAAAAGGCTATTGCCGCGATCCGAAGACCGGCGAAGTCGATCTCGACGACCCCGCGATCCAGCGCGATCTCGCTGACCCGCTCGCGCCGCGCACGGTGCCGGGCATCCTCGCCGCGGCATTGCGCGCGCGGCGCGACGCCACGAACGGACAGCCCTTCACGGTGCTGTCGTGCGACAACCTCTCGCACAACGGCGCAGCGCTGCGTCAGGTGGTGTGCTCGTTCGCCCGGCAACTCGACGCCGCGCTCGCCGACTGGATCGCGGCCGAAGTTGCGTTTCCATCGACGATGGTCGATCGCATCGTCCCCGCCACCACCGACGCCGAACGCATCACCGCAGCCAAACAGCTCGGCTACCGCGACGCCGCGCCGGTGCCATGCGAACCGTTCAGGCAATGGGTGATCGAAGATCGCTTTGCGCAGGGACGTCCCGCGTGGGATGCGGTCGGCGCACAACTCGTCGACGATGTGATGCCGTTCGAGCTCGCGAAGCTGCGCATGCTGAACGGTACGCATTCGACGCTCGCGTACCTGTCGATGCTCGCCGGCTTCGACACGATCGACGCGGCGATCGCCGAGCCCGCGCTGCGCCATCTGATTCACGCGATGATGACCGACGAAATCGCGCCGACGCTGAGGGTGCCCGCATCGTTCGACCTTGCCGGCTATCGCGACGCCTTGCTCGCGCGTTACGCGAACCCGGCGCTCAAGCACCGTTGCGCACAGATCGCGATGGACGGCAGCCAGAAGCTGCCGCCGCGATTGCTCGCAACCATCGCGGCGCGCATCGACGCGGGCCAACCGTATCGTCGGCTCGCACTCGCCGTCGCTGCGTGGATGACGTTCCTGCGCGGCCACGCGGATGACGGCACGCGCTACGCAATCAACGACCCGCTCGCGGAAAGGCTGACGACGCTGGCGGCGTCCGCGCAAGGCGACCCGCAGGCGTTGATGAACGCGCTACTCGGCGTACGCGAAGTGTTCGATGCGAAGCTCGCGAATCATGCGGCATTCAGAACGACGCTCGACGACGCATTGCGTTTGTTGCAGCAAAAAGGCGCACGCGGCGCAATCGCGGCGTGGCAATAGAAAACGCTCGGCGGCGCGGATCAAGCCGCGTCACGCGGTGGGCTCCTCCTCGCGCCCCTCGGTCGCATCGCGCGCGGCGTGCGCCTGGGCGAGTTGCGCGTGGGCAAGCCGCGCCTGCTCGGCCTGTTCGTGGAGCCGCATGGCGAGCAGATCCTGATAGCGCAGATACGCGCAACGGCCACCCGATTTCGCCGCATACATCGCCGCATCGGCGTTCAGCAGCAGTTCCTCGGCATTGCCGCTGTCGTGCGGAAACTCGCTGATGCCAATGCTCGCGCCGACCGTCATGCTATTGCCGTCGACGCTCAGCGTTTCGTTCAGCGCATCCATGATGCGCTCGGCGATTTCGGGCGTGACCTCCGCCGCGCGCTGCCCTTCGATCAGCACGATGAATTCGTCGCCGCCGAGCCGCGCGACGACGTCCCCGGCGCACAGTACCTCCTTCAGACGGCGCGCGACCGCGACCAGCACCTTGTCGCCAACGGAGTGACCGAACTGATCGTTGATCTGCTTGAAGCGGTCGAGGTCGACGAACAGCACCGCGAGGCCTTCGCGGCGGAAGCTTGCCTCCTCGATCGCGTTCTCGAGCTTCTGCATGAACAGCATACGGTTCGGCAAGCCGGTCAGCACGTCGTGCGAGGCCAGATGCACGAGCTCGCTCTGCTTGCTGTGCAGCGCATCCATCTGCGCGCGGATTTCACGGCGCAAACGCTCGAAGCAGCGCGCGAGCACGCCGATTTCGTCGGTGCGTTTGAGCGGCAAGGTGTGCATCGCGTGCTCGGCGAACAGATGCGTCGCCGCATGCGCGAGCTGATGAAGCGGCTTGGTCAGCGCTCGCGCGAACAGAATGGCCAGCAGTACCGACAAAGCGCTGAACACCAGCACCATGCGAATGATCCGCGTGCCGAGCTGATTCGCGCCGCTCAACACGTCCTCGAGCGGCTTCGCGAGACCGAGCACGATGAAGCGATTGCCTTCCGAATCGCCGAACGGCCGCCGCACGAACGCGAGCACCCGCCCGTGCGCGTCATCGGGCCGCGCAAGACCGTTGACGAGCACTTCGCTGCGCCGCTGCTCGAACAGCTGCTTCGTGACCGGGAAGCTGTCCTGCATCAGGACGCGCCGGCCGCGGTCGAAACCGAAGGTCTTCGACGCGTCGGGATGAACCAGGAAGTCGCCCCACTCGTTCGCCAGATAGACCTGGTAGTCGCTCGGCAGATCGCTCTGCAAACGCCGCAGCATGCCGGCCAGATCGACGTCGAGCACGACGACGCCGACCACCGTGCCGCGCGCATCCGCGATCGGCGTGCCGAGACGCAGCGTCGGCCTGCCTTGCGCCGCATGCGTGCCGTATTCGTGATTGATCGAAATCGGCGAGGTGTAGATGCGTCCCGGCGAAAACGCGAGCGTTTCGAATACGTAGGGAAACTGAGCTTTTTCCTGCAGATCGCCACCCTGTACACGCACGAGGCCGTCGCTGTCGCGATCGAAACGGATCAGCTCGAGCCCGTGATGCTGCCGCGTGATCAGCCGCACCTGCAGATACTCCGGGTGGTGCAGCATGAAGCTCGAATACACCTGCGCGAGCCGCTCGCGGCCGAGGTTCGGGCCGATGCCGTCGTCGGTCTGCGTGACGCTCACCGATGACGGCATCGTCGCCAGCACCAGCGCGTCCGCCGCGACGTCGTCGATCGATACGGCGATGCGCTGGCCGAGCAGCTCCGTCGAAGTCTGCAGGCTGCGCTCCGCTTCGTTGACCAGCATCGTGCAATTCGCGCGATACGCGTAATAGCCGGTCGCGCCCGACGCCAGCACGCCGATGCACGCGAGCAGCACGGACAGCTTGAAGGTCAGGCCGCGATGCAGCATCAGAAGCGCTCCGAACGGTCGCCCGACACGATGCGCGTCCACAATTGCTCGCGGCGGTCGATATCCTCGACCGGACTGATCCAGACGATGTGCGCGTTGGGGTTGCCTTCGGCCGGCTCGGTCAGCGTATTCGCGAGCCCCTGGCGCTGTGTCAGCAGCGCGCTCACGCTCGGCTCGAGCATGTAGTTGATCCACGCGAGCGCGAGCGGCTGGTCGCTCGCCGCGCGCGTCATCGACCAGCAGTCGAGCCACGCGAGCGCGCCTTCGTCCGGAATCACATAGCCGACGTCGGCGCCCGCGCGCCGCAGCAACTGCACCTGCTGCGTGCCGTAATTGCCGAACATCAGTGCGACCTTGTGCTGGATGAAGAACGCGGTCGCCTCCTCGGGCAGCGTGTAGTAGGTCAGCAGATTGCGGCGCAGCTCGACGAGCTTGTGCGCGATCGTGCGCATCTGCGCGGGGTCCAGTTGAAACGGATGCGGATAGCCGAGCGCGAGCGCGGTGAACGAGAAGTTGTGCTGCGCGCTATTGAAGTCGAGCACCTTGCCACGATAGCGCGGGTTCCACAGTTCGAGCATCGAATGCGGCGCCACCGGAATCTGCTTGCGATCGTAGATGAGGCCCATCGACGAATAGGTGAACGGAATCGCGTAGACCTTGCCCGCCGACGTCAGGCCGCCGATCGAGCCGAGCGCCTGGAAACGCGGCAACTGCTTCTTCGTATTGGGCAGACTCGCGAGATCGAGCGGCGCAAGCAGATTAGCCTGCGCATAACGGCGAATTTCGGCTGTGTTGGCGGCGAGTACGTCGAAAGGCGGCTCGCCCTTGCTATGCATCTGCGCCCACAGCGCCTCGTCGGAATCGACCAGCGTAACCTCGACCTTCGCGCCGTAGCGCGCTTCGAACGCCTTGACGACATCCGGGTCCGCGTAGCCGGGCCATGCGAGTACGTGCAGCACCTTGTCGGCAGCCGCGGCTGGCGTGGCCACGGCGAAACTCGCGCACAGCAGTGCGCCTGTCAGAACGCGCAACGCGCGGGGCAAAACGTCGCACCGAAATCCCGATACGCCAATCGATGTAAATCCCGATGTAATTCTCGACAAAAAGCCGATAAAAAAACGGCGCTGCAATAATGCCGCGCGAACCCACGCGCCGACGCTCGCGATTTGTCGCTTAAAAGTCGGTTTACAAGAGCCTGTTTGATCCGCCGTGAACGACATCGTGCGCATGAATAAACACCGTTGAGCAGAAAGGCCTTTTGATCTAGCGCAAATGCGCGGCATTTGAATCTTGACGGCTGTCCGACGATTTGCTTCGGTGCGATCCGCGCCCGCGCGGGCGGTCGGCGTCCTACGCATGGAGCATCGATGATAGCGCCAAAAGCCGTGGTTTTCGCACAGGTTCGAAACGGCCGCGCAAAAATATCGGCGCTGGTAATACCGTGTAAGCCAATGGTCTCGAGGCCGCTGTTAATTAACGGCAAATTCGGCCACGAGCTTTAACGATATCCACGTTTCAAACCCGCGTTTCGAACCGCTTTTCGGCGAATTCGCAAAGAATGCCTCCGCATATTCCGGTCGATCACGCTCGCCGGCTCACCGTATTACCCCTCGTGCATTACACCCGTGTTACGCAAACACCACCAACAGTGTACGATCCGGTCACATCGGCTTGGGCGCACGCGTCGCTCCAGAGGGCCTCCTCCTGCGCCATCCGGTGTTTTACTAGCTTCCCAATATTTTTGAACTGATAAGCTTGGCGCGCGTTGCAGGCCACCCCGGCTTGCATCCTGACCAGAAGCCCGTTTGCGAGTCGCGCCGGGCGTCCCAAGGCGGCACAACCGTCGAGGGCGAAATTGAACTACACCCAGGAGTAAAAACAGTGAAAAAACTGCTAGCGGCTTTGACGGTTGCCTTGATTGCCACCGTCTCCATTGGCGCACACGCTAAAGATTGGTCGACGATCCGTTTTGGCGTTGATGCCAGCTATCCCCCGTTCGAGTCGAAAGGCGCAGACGGCAAGCTCGTTGGCTTCGATATCGATCTCGGCAACGAAATCTGCAAGCGCGTCGGTGCGAAGTGCGTGTGGGTGGAAAACGACTTCGACGGCATGATCCCGGCACTGAAGGCGAAGAAGTTCGACGGCGTGCTGTCGTCGATGTCGATGACGCCGCAACGCGCCGAACAGATCGCCTTCTCGTCGAAGCTGTTCAACACGCCGACGCGCCTCGTCGCGAAGCAGGGCTCGGGCATCCTGCCGACCGCTGAATCGCTGAAGGGCAAGACGGTGGGCGTCGAACAGGGCACGATCCAGGAAACCTACGCGAAGACGTACTGGGAACCGGCGGGCGCGAAAGTCGTGCCGTATCAGAACCAGGACCAGGTCTACGCCGACCTGATCTCGGGCCGTCTGGACGCAGCGCTGCAGGACGCGGTGCAGGCTGACCAAGGCTTCCTGAAGACGCCGCGCGGCAAGGGCTTCGTGTTCGTCGGTCAGGACCTCAACGATCCGAAGATCCTCGGCAGCGGCGCCGGCATCGGCATGCGCAAGGAAGACACCGATCTGAAGGCGAAGGTCGACAAGGCGATCGCCGACATGATCAAGGACGGCACCTACAAGAAGATCGAGAAGAAGTACTTCGACTTCGACGTGTACGGCAGCTAAATCGCCGACGCGCGCCGCACGGCGCGCCGGCAGCTTGTCCGAAACGGGCTCCGCGATGCGGAGCCCGTTTTGTTTTGCGGCTCCACATCCAGCCACATGAAGCCACATCGTGGGGCATATCGGCTAAGATCGTGCAACGCGCGGTCGCCGGGAGACGGGTGACCGCAGTTCGCGCACGCGGACCTCGCGCGCAGCCGGCGCGCACCTTTCCCCTTGCAATCAACAACCTAGCGCGGCCGCTACGAACGGGCCGCGAAGTCAAAACCATGCAAACCCAGACCCATCCGCTGATTGCCCCGTCGCTTGGCACCGCCCGTGAACTGACGAGTTTCCACTACGGTCCCGGCGGCGGACAGAAAATCTATATCCAGTCGTCGCTGCACGCGGACGAGCTGCCCGGCATGCTGGTGTCGTGGTCGCTGCGCCGCAAGCTGGCCGCGCTCGAGGCCGCGGGCAAGCTGCGCGGCGAAGTCGTGGTGGTGCCGGTGCCGAATCCGATCGGCCTGAACCAGCATCTGCTCGGCCAGATGCTCGGGCGCTTCGAAACCGGCAGCGCGCAGAACTTCAACCGCAACTTCTACGACCTCGCGGAACTCGTGCTGCCGACCATCGAGTCGCGTCTGACCGGCGACATAGATGAGAACCGCGCCGCCATTCGCGCGGCGATGCGCGAAGCGCTCGACGCGCAGAAGCCGACCACCGAACTCGGCTCGCAACGCCTCGCGCTGCAAAAACTCTCGTACGACGCCGACGTCGTGCTCGATCTGCATTGCGACTGGGAAGCCGCGATGCACCTGTATACCAATCCGGACCTGTGGCCCGAAGTCGAACCGCTCGCGCGCTACATCGATGCGAAGGCGTCGCTGCTCGCGCTGAACTCGGTCGGCAATCCGTTCGACGAGATCCACAGCTTCTGCTGGTCGGATCTGCGCGGCCGTTTCGGCGAGCGCTTCCCGATCCCGAACGGCGGCATCTCGGTCACGATCGAACTGCGCGGCCAGCGCGACGTGTCGTACGAGTACGCGGAAAAAGACGCGCAGGCGATCATCGAGTATCTGACCCTGCGCGGCGTGGTCGACGGCGAACCGGCGCCGCTGCCGCCGCTCGAATTCGCGGCGACGCCGCTCGCGGGCGCCGAGCCGCTCGTCGCGCCGATCAGCGGCGTGCTCGTGTATCGCTGCGAGGTCGGCACGTGGATCGACGTGGGTCAGGAAATCGCCGACATCATCGATCCGTTGACGGACCGCGTCGTCACGATCAAGAACACCGTGGCCGGCGTGCTGTACGCGCGGCATCTGGCGCGTTTTGCGACGGCCGGCCTCGAATTCGCGCGCATCGCCGGCGTGACGCCGTTCCGCAGCGGCTCGTTGCTGAGCAACTGACGCCACAGCCGCTGCGACCGCCGATGCCGTCGCAGCCGGCCATGTAACTAAATTTTCATGCAGCAGCCGAAGTAACCGATCGCCCGCCGCCTGGCGGGCGATCCGCTGCCGCACGCCCCGCTTCGCTCCAGGGTAAATCGACCCGCCCCGCCACCGACACACCCGCCCCCGGTGCCCACGCAAAGTGTCGCGCCGACACGACACCGTGGAAAAAATTTTTTCCTGTCACATACCTTACTCAGCGTTCCCTTAAATTGCCGGCCATCGCGCGACGTTGCCGCAGAGCAGCGCGTCGCGATCGCCAAAATTCGCTAACTCGGAGAAGTATGTTGAACAAGAAAATCCTGACCGCCGCTACGTTTGCCGTCTTCGCCTCCGCCGCTCACGCACAAAGCAGCGTCACGCTGTACGGCCTGATCGATGCCGGTATCAGCTACGTGAACAACTCGAAAACGTCCACCGGCCATAGCAGCCTGACCAAGTACGACGACGGCGTCGCGCAAGGCAGCCGTTGGGGTCTGCGTGGCACGGAAGACCTCGGCAACGGCCTGAAGGCACTGTTCGTGTTGGAAAACGGCTTCAACAGCGGTAACGGCACCGCCGGCCAGGGCGGCGCGATGTTCGGTCGCCAGGCCTATGTCGGTGTGTCGCAGAACAACATCGGCTCGCTGACGTTCGGCCGCCAGTACTCGTTCTCGACCGACTACCTCGGCTCGAACTACTCGACCGGCGGCCTGACCGTCGCGGGCAACTACGCTTACCACATCAACGACGTCGACCAGCTCACCTCGAGCCGTATCAACAACTCGGTCAAGTTCAGCAGCGCGAACTTCTCGGGCCTGACCTTCGGCGCGATGTACGGCTTCTCGAACACGGCAGGCGGCTTTGCCGGCACGCCGGGTACGGGCACGTCGGCTGCACCGGTTGCGGGTTCGTCGCGCGCTTACAGCTTCGGCGCGAACTATGCGAACGGCCCGTTCGGTATCGGCGCAGCGTACACGGATATCCGTTACCCGGGCCAGGCATCGCCGGCCTTCTCGACTTCGCTGGCTAACGTGAGCTTCCCGACGCTCGGCACCGGCCAGATCCAGGATCTGCGCTCGTTCGGCGTTGGCGGCCGCTACGCATTCGGCCCGGCGACGCTGTGGGCCCTGTACACGAACACGCGCCTCGCCCCGATCTCGGGTGGCTCGACCACGTTCGCAGCCTACGAAGCGGGCGCGAAGTACGCGGTCACGCCGGCTATCACGGCAGGCGCGGGCTACACGTACATGCACCTGAGCGGCGCGAACGTCGGTCACTGGAACCAGGTTAACCTGAGCGGCGACTACGCGCTGTCGAAGCGCACGGACGTCTACGTGCTGGGCATCTATCAGATCGCATCGGGCCACAACGCCGCAAGTGGCGACCTGCAGGCACAGATCGGTTCGAGCACGAGCTACTTCAACACGTCGGGCGTCGGCGCCGACAACCAGCTCGCGTTCCGCGTCGGTATGCGTCACAAGTTCTAAGCAGACGGTTCGCGGTGGGGAACACCTGTTCCCTGCCAGGCTGAATCGATTGGAAAGCGCCCTACAGGGCGCTTTTTCTTTTCTGCGGCGCGAAATCGCTCAAGCAACGCCGGATTCCCAATCGCGCCCGTCAGGAATTCGACGCGGGCTGCGCTTTGCCGTTTCGGCAACGATATCTGCCAAATATTGTAATTGTCTATAAATATCGGCCACCCCAACATCGGGTCACACGCTTCGATCCCGCGCCCGCGCCGCTCACGCGACACTGCCGGCGCACCTCCCAATGCCGCCCGAGGACTTCGACATGAGCATGGACTCCGCCACCACCGCCGACGCGCTCGCGCGGCACACCTCGCGCTCGGGCGTATCGCGGCTGATTCTCGCGACCTCGATCGGCAACGCGCTGGAGTTCTACGATCTGGTCGTGTACGGCTACTTCGCGGCCGTGCTGTCGCGTACGTTTTTTCCGGTGCACGACCGCACCGTGTCGCTGCTGCTTACGCTCGGCACCTTCGCGCTGTCGTATCTCGCGCGACCGATCGGCGCGCTCGCACTCGGCTCGTTCAGCGACCGCAAAGGCCGCAAGGCATCGCTGACGCTATCGATTGCAATGATGACGCTCGGCACCGGCATGATCGCGCTGATGCCGTCGTATGCGGCGATCGGCGTGCTCGCGCCGATCGGCGTATTCGCGTCGCGGCTGTTGCAGGGATTCTCGGCGGGCGGCGAGTTCGGCAGCTCGACCGCGTTTCTGATCGAACATGCGCCCGAGCGCAAGGGCTTCATGGCGAGCTGGCAGTTCTCGAGCCAGGGCGCGAGCACGCTGCTCGCGTCGCTGTTCGGCGCGGTGTTGACAAGCACGCTGAGTACCGCGCAACTCGAAGGCTGGGGCTGGCGCATTCCATTCCTGTTCGGCCTGCTGATCGGTCCGGTCGGGCTGTACATTCGCCGCCGCATCGACGAAACGCCGGAATTCGAGCGCGCGGAGAAATCCGCCGCGCCGGTGCGCGAACTGCTCGCGACGCAAAAGGAACAGGTGCTCGTGTCGATCGGCGCGCTCGTGCTGACCACCACGGCCAACTACATGCTGCTCTACATGCCGACCTATGCGGCGCGGCAACTCGGGCTCGCGCCGTCGTCGGGCTTCATCGCGACGCTCGCGGCCGGTTTGATCATGATGGTGCTCACGCCGATCGTCGGTCATCTGTCCGACAAGGTGGGCCGCGTGCGCATCATGCTCTGCGCCGGTGCGCTGTTCTTCGCGACCGTCTATCCGGCCTTCATGCTGATGAACGCGCATCCGTCGCTCGGCTCGTTGCTGGCCGCGGTCACATGGGTCGCGATGCTGAAGGCGACCTACTTCGCGCCGATTCCGGCCATGATGTCCGAGCTGTTTCCGACCCGTACGCGAACGACCGGCATGGCGTTCGGCTACAACATCGGCACCACCGTGTTCGGCGGCTTCACGCCGCTCGCGGTCGCCGCGCTGATCGCGGCAACCGGCAATAACCTCGCACCCGGCCTCTATCTGATGCTCGCGGCCGTGCTCAGCCTTTTCACCGTGATGTGGGCACGCGTGCGACTGCACGCACGCTGAGTCTTGCCTAGCGAGCTTCGTCGAACCGACAGGACCTTTTCCATGCAAGACCGTTTGCAACAAGCCGTGCAGTTCGCGGTGGATCATGAATCGCTTTGGGACCGCCACGTGGGTGGCGCGTGGGGTGTGCACGTGAACGACCCGCCGCCGTGGAACAAGCTGCTCGGTCCCGTGCATGATCGCGGGCCGGTATCGGGTGCGATCGCCGTCGACGGCCGCGTGCTGACGAGCTGGGGCGAACCGGATCGCGCGGATCTGACCTTCAGCGTCGCAAAGATGTACCTCGCGCTGCTCGCCGGCGTCGCGTACGATCGCGGCCTGTTGCCCGACGTCGATGAGCCGGTGCGCGTGCGCGTGCCCAACATCGGCTTCGACGACGAACACAACGCGCCGATCAGCTGGGCGCATCTGCTGCAGCAAACCAGCGAATGGCGCGGCACCTACTTCGGTTTGTCGGATCAGGCGGATCACTACCGCGCGGTCAATTTCGCCGCGCCGCCCGATGGCAAGAAAGGCGACCCGCGTCCGCTGCAACGGCCGGGCAGCTACTGGGAATACAACGACGTCCGCATCAACCAGTTCTCGCTCGCACTGCTGCATCTGTTCCGTCAGCCGCTGCCCGAGGTGTTTCGCGAAGCGATCATGCGGCCAACTGGCGCGAGCGAAAACTGGCAATGGGTCGGCTACGACGACGCGTGGGTCGAAATCGACGGGCGACGCATGCAGTCGGTGCCGGGCGGCACGCACTGGGGCGGCGGCATGTCGGTGAGCGCGAACGATCAGTTGAAGGTCGCGCAGATGCTGCTCGATGACGGCGTCGCGAACGGCCAGCGCGTGCTGTCGTCCGAATGGATCGCGCGCATGCGTACGCCGTGCGCGATCGCGCCGTTCTATGGCTACCTCGTGTGGCTCAACACCGGGCGCAAGGTGTTCTCGAACGTGCCGGAGTCGAGCTACTTCGGCATCGGCGCGGGAAGTTCGTTCACGTGGGTCGAACCGGAGCGGCGCATGACGGTGGTCGTGCGCTGGCTGAATCCGGCCGCGGCCAACGAGTTCTTCGGGCTTGTGCTCGACGCGGTCGATAACCTCGGCTGATAGCCACTAATCAAAAAAAATGCGGGCGATGCACGAATGCATCGCCCGCATGGTCATGGGTCGAGCCGTTGCCGCTGCAACGGCAGATCAGCGCGTCAGTGCGAATGCCGCGGCACCGCGGAGCCTCGACACCCAACGAGGAAGTCGAGGTCGCAGCCCTCATCGGCCTGCAACACGTGATCGATATACAGGCGCCGGTAGCCGCCACCTTCCGGTGGCTCGGGCGGCACATGCTTCGCGAGACGGCGCTCGAGCTCCGCGTCGCTGATATCGAGGTGCAGCGTGCCCGCGTCACAGTCGAGCTCGATCCAGTCGCCGTCCTGCACCGCGGCGAGCGGGCCGCCGGCCGCCGCTTCCGGCGTCACGTGCAGCACCACGGTACCGTACGCGGTGCCGCTCATGCGCGCATCGGAAATCCGCACCATGTCCTTCACGCCCTGCTTCAGCAGCTTCGGCGGCAGGCCCATGTTGCCGACTTCGGCCATGCCCGGATAACCCTTCGGCCCGCAGTTCTTCATCACCAGCACCGAGTTCGCATCGACCTCGAGCGTTTCGTCGACGATGCGCGACTTGTAGTGCTCGAAGTTCTCGAACACGACCGCGCGTCCGCGATGCTTGAGCAACTCGGGCGTCGCCGCCGACGGCTTCAGCACCGCGCCGCGCGGCGCGAGATTGCCGCGCAGCACGCGAATGCCGCCATCAGCGACGAGCGGCTTGTCGAGCGGACGGATCACTTCGTCGTTGGTGTTGGGCGCATCCTTCACGTTGTCCCACAGCGTCTTGCCGTTGACCGTCAACGCATCCGGATGCGGCAGCAGGTTCGCTTCGCCGAGCCGGCGCAGCACGGCCGGCAGACCGCCCGCGTAATAAAACTCTTCCATCAGGAAACGGCCCGACGGCATCAGATCGACGATCGTCGGCGTGTCGCGGCCGATGCGCACCCAGTCGTCGAGTTCGAGATCGACACCGATGCGCCCCGCGATCGCCTTCAGATGAATCACCGCATTGGTCGAGCCGCCGATTGCCGCATTGACGCGAATCGCGTTGGTGAACGCCTCGCGCGTGAGGATCTTCGACAGCTTCAGGTCTTCGAGCGCCATCTCGACGATGCGGATGCCCGACATATGCGCGAGCACGTAGCGGCGCGAATCGACCGCGGGAATCGCCGCATTGTGCGGCAGCGACGTGCCGAGCGCCTCGGCCATGCAGGCCATCGTCGACGCGGTGCCCATCGTGTTGCAGGTGCCCGCCGAGCGCGACATGCCCGCCTCGGCCGACAGAAACTGATGCAGATCGATCTCGCCGGCTTTCAGCGATTCGTGCAGCTGCCACACCGCGGTGCCCGAGCCGATGTTCTTGCCGTCGAGCTTGCCGTTCAGCATCGGGCCGCCGGTCACGACGATCGCCGGCACGTCGCAGCTCGCCGCGCCCATCAAGAGCGCGGGGGTCGTCTTGTCGCAGCCGGTCAGCAGCACCACCGCGTCGATCGGATTGCCGCGGATCGCTTCCTCGACGTCCATCGCCGCGAGATTGCGCGTGAGCATCGCGGTCGGACGCAGATTCGATTCGCCGTTCGAAAACACCGGGAACTCGACCGGGAAGCCGCCCGCTTCGTAGATGCCGCGCTTCACATGCTCGGCGAGCTTGCGAAAGTGCGCGTTGCACGGTGTCAGCTCGGACCACGTGTTGCAAATACCGATCACAGGGCGCCCGTCGAACTCATGATCCGGGATGCCCTGATTCTTCATCCAGCTTCGATACATGAAGCCGTTCTTGTCAGCCGTGCCGAACCATTCGGCCGAGCGCAATTTCCGCTTTTTTTCCGACATGCTAGGTCCTTGATGCATGCGCCGGGACCCTCACCGGCATATTTGACTGAAGCGGCCCACCCGGCGCCACGGCGCAAGGCTTGCCGCTCAATGTCCAGGGATGGTGAAGTGTACGGAGCGGGTTGATATCTTTCCAATTATATTTTGGGCGATATCGATATCAGTTCTGGTATCAATCCGCCGGCCCTGGCGGCGCGGCCGGCGAGCAGACCGTGCCGGCTTCAGGCGTCGCCGGGCGCCGGCTTACGGCGGGCTTTCGGTAGTGCGCCGCGCATGTTCTTCTTCAGATGACTCTGGTTATAGTCGATCGCGGCGCGGATCAGCGCTTTCAGTGCGCGCTCGTCGACTTTGTCGCTCTCGAAGAAGTCGATCGCGCGCCGCGCGTTGCCTTCGAGGCCCGCGTTGAACAAGCCGTGCGGGTCGGCCAGGCCCGCCCCATGCGCGAAGGTCAGCTTGACCTTACCCTTGTGCGCGTTGGCGACTGCGATCATGCCGTCGCGCGACCAGACCGGACTACCCATCCACTTGAATTCCTCGACGATCGCCGGGTCCGCCGCCAGCACGCATTGACGGATGCGAGCGAAGGTCGCGCCGCGCCAGTCGGTGAGTCCTGCGATCAGTTCGTCGATACGTTCGGATGCGTTCATCGGCGTGTGGCCCTCGTAAGCGGAGAAACGTAGTGGTTGAACCGTCGGGATGCCGCAACGATCCAGTCATTGGTAATCTTCGCCTGGATTCGCGGCCAGCGCACGGCCGATCCACGTCGTTTCACAGTTTGCTCGCGGGCTGCAGCATCGGATACGTGAAGAAGAAAAAGTGGACCACGTTCAGCCCGAAATGTGCGAGCACCGCCGCAGATAATCCGCCGAAGCGATACGCCAGCCCATAGCCGATGCCCGCCACACTTCCGAGCACGATCCACTGCCATCCGCCCGCGCGATGTGCGAGGCCGAACAGCGCGGCCGCCACGCATAGCGCGAGCAGGTCCGCCCTTTTCCAGCGCGCGAACAGTCGCGTCAGACCGCCTTGCAGATAGCCGCGAAACAACGCCTCTTCGGTAAGCGTGACGAGAAAGAGATTGTTCACCAACCACAGCACGCTGTCGGTGGGCCGCTTCGGCGCCCATCCGACGATCCCCAGCGACAACGCAACGGCCATGCAGGCCGCGACCGTGATCAGCCAACCGGCGACGCCGGCGACTAACCACGTGCTCAGCGCGTGCGGCGGCCGAATCCACGGCAAGGCGAGCAGCAGCCAGAAGCCGATCAGCGGCTTGTCGAAATTGAGGTACATCGTGAAGGGCACGGCATCCGGCGTGAAATGCACGGGGCCGATCACGCGTGGGTTATGAAAGCCCGGTAGCCAATGCAGGCTGAGCCCGATCGCGAGCGCGACGAACAGCAGATGACCAGCGTATCGAACGTAGCGCTGGCGAGCCGGCGACACCGCGTACGCGGCCACGCCGAGCAGCGCAATGGCGACGCTCGCGAAAGGGCCGAGCTGCCCGGTCGCCAACGCCGTGCCGTATCCGATCACGAGCAGGCCGACGCCCAGCCAGCGAAACGTGCTGGCCCACGTCGCCGGCGCGGCGAGGAAAATCGCGATCCACGGTAGTGCGAACATAGATAGATTCGAAGTCAGGCTTGCAGTGATTGCTGTCTTTGCGCGCGAGCGTGACTCTAGCATTCAAATACCGCTGGACCGCGAGAACGGCCGTCCCGTACGTTGGCGAACGTCGTTTCTCCGAGTGACGATTCGTCAGGCGCTACTCGTCGTGCTTCCGAAATGCGGCCTCGCCGGCATCCGACACCTCGACCCACTTCGGATCGGGAGCCGCGCCGGGGACGTAAGTGTCGTTCCAGTTCCACCATTTGTACGGCCGGCTCTGTGGGTAGCCCTCCGGCGAATCCTCCCACGTCTCCTGCCGCCCGAGCGCCGTCATGTCGAGGTAGCTCCAGACCGTGCCCATCGCCTCGTCGCCACGCCCGTTAATGAAGTACGTTCGGAACACTCGCTCGCCGTCCCGGATGAACGCGTTGTGGCCGTGCCATTCGTCCACGCCGAAGTCGGCGTCGAAGCTGTCGGTGATCGTGTACCAGGGAATCATCTCCCAGCCCATCCGGGCCTTCAGCCGCGCAATATCGGCTTGCGGTGCGCGGGAAGCGTATACGAGGGTCGTGTCGCGAGCGTGCAAATGCGCAAGGTGGGAGACCTGATCGGCCCCCAGGGAACAGCCAATGCACGCGTGCTCTGGCCATCCGTGCACGCCGGGCTCGAAAAAGGCGCGATAGATGACCAGCTGACGGCGGCCTTCGAAGAGATCGAGCAGGCTCACTCTGCCTTGCGGCCCGTCGAACGCATACGCTTTTTCCACTGCAAGCCATGGCATCCGACGCCGCTCGGCGGCCAGCGCGTCGCGGGCACGTGTCAAGGCTTTCTCCTTGACGAGCAACTGCTCGCGCGCGGCCTCCCACTCTTGCCGCGACACGACCGGCGGTGTCTTCATCGCAGGCTGTCCATCTTTCCCACTCTTCTCAGGTGACTTGTTCGTCGTCATCGCAACCTCCGGGTTAGAGCGATGTCCTGTGCGTTCGGGTCGGAAGGCGATTCACTCGCCTTGCATCGCTCGCTGTTGATGAAGGTTCAGTTTACGCCGCCGGTCATCGAGTGATGGGAGTGACAAATGTGGCGCGATTCCGGATTCATGGTCGGCCAAACCGGGCTGTTTCTAATGTAATCTGCCGCAACGACCATGACGTCCCAGGAATCATTCGCCCACCACCTGGAGGTGACGATGAGCGCGATCCATGAGGTCTACCCCTATCTGCGTGTGCGCAATGCCGTGCAGGCGATTGAGTTCTACGCACAGGCATTCGGCGGCATCGAACAGTTTCGCCTGACCGAGCCAGGCGGCCGCATCGGTCATGCCGAAGTGAAGATCGGTCCCGCGATCGTGATGCTGTCCGACGAATATCCCGAGCACGACATGCTCGGCCCGAGCGGCGAGAGCCGGCCGGGTGTGCTGTTACATATCCACTGCGACGACGTCGACCAGCTATTCGCGCAAGCGGTCAAAGCGGGCGCAACCGTGGTCCTCCCGCTAACCGATCATTTTTATGGCGAGCGCTCGGCGACCGTGCGCGATCCGTTCGGACACGAATGGCAGCTCGGCGCCCAGATCGAAGCGCTCACGCCTGAAGAGATGCAGCGCCGTTACACGGCGCTGTTCGACAGCTAGTGAGTTATTGCAGTGAGCTCCTCGCGCTTTGATTCCCCCGATGCGTGAGCTCTTTTTACTGCCCGCCGAACGGCTTTTGCACGGTGAGCTTGTTGGTCACCGAAGTCACCCCCGGAACGCCCTTCGCGATCTCCGCGACCTGATTGATCTGCGAAGCGTCGGTGACCGTGCCGCTCAGCGTCACCGCGCCGCCTTTTGCGATGACGCTGATATTGCCGGCGCTGATCTCCTTGTGCTTGCCGATCGCGGCATACACCTGCCGACGCAGCGCGCGATTCGCTTGCCTCGGGCTGGCGGGAGCGGCCGCGCTACCTGACATCGCGGGCGCGCCCGAAGCTGCGCTGGACGTCTGACCCGACTGCGACCATGCGCTGCCCGACGCGGCCAGAATCAATGCGGCAATCGCCAGCGCGCGTGCCTGAATGCTTTTCATCGAATACTCCAGTTGTTATAGGTGACGTAATCAGAAGTTATGGCGGATGCCGACCATGGCCGCCGTGGTGGACACGCCGGGCGCAACCGGGGCGCCATAGATGATGGTCTGGTTCATGGTCCCCTTGTTGGCCACATAACCCACCTGCGCGTAAGCCTTGGTGCGCTGAGACAGGTTGTATTCCGCGCCCACCGCGAATTCGCTCGAATGGTTCGCCGAGTTGTTCTTGTCTTTCAGGTAGTAGTACCCGGACGTGACCTTGAAACGCGGATTGACCTGGTAGCCAAGCCCCCCCGAAATCATTTCGAAGTTCGCGGTGTTGCTATGCGCCGGGTTCTTGCCGGCGCCATACGAGGCCGACACCGAAAATCCGGCGATCGTGTACATCGCACCGAAATAGTAGAAACGGTTGTTCGCCAGCCCGGTCGCAGGGATGGCGGGTGCCGCCGGGTACGTGATCGGGAACGGGTTAGTATCGTGGCCGTTGTAATACACCGCGGACAGATTCAAACCGTAGTTCGAATACCTGGCCACGGCCGACTCGCGCGTGCCGCCCTGGAAATGACCGGCGACGCCGCCCGGTGCGTACTCCAGCGCAAGTGACGCGCCGTGGAATTTCGGCGAGTTATAGACGAGCGCGTTGCTGTCGTACAGCGCGCCGATCGGCGCGTTCGTGCTCGTACCCGTCCAGCCGGCCGCCTGATTGATGCCCAGCCACGCGGTCAGAATACTGCCGAAATACTGCGCGCCGCGCACGTCGGTTTCCGCCATCGCGTAGATCATCGGAATGATCTGCCGGCCGGCGTCGAAGGTGCCGAAGGGTCCGGACACGCCGATCGTCGCGAACTGGTTGAAGATCGCGGTGGTGCCCGGCGTATCGGACAGGCCGAACTTGCCGTTCGTGGAGTTGAATACGCCCTGCAGCTTGAAATTGATCTTGTAGCCGCCGCCGATGTCTTCGCTGCCTTTCAAACCCCAGAAGCTCGCATAGATGCCGCCGTCCTTCAGCTGATAAATCTTGCCCGTGTTCGGCGCGTGCGGCAGGGCCGCCGAAGTGCTCTGATACAGGAAACCCGTATCGATCACGCCATAGAGCGTCACTGACGACTGCGCGTGAGCTGCGGTGGCGAAAATGGCCAACACGATAGCGCTGCTTGACTTCAACTTCATTGCGTCTCCTTCGCGTACCGGCGGTGGCGCAAAAGCCCATGCTGCGGTCGCTTCAAATGATTGGTGATTTTGTGTGTGCCCGGGCGTGACCGGCCGCGTTGTTGCGTGAATCGAACCGCGTCGCTGCGCAAGCCGTGCGTCAGGGCAAGTAGTAATTCCCGTATTGATCGCGTAACTGGTTCTTCAGCACCTTGCCGGTTGCGCCGATAGGCACCATGTCGACGAACACCACGGCATCGGGGGTCCACCAGCGCGCGACCCGGCCGTTGAAGAAGGACAGCAGTTCGTCGCCGGCCAGCTCGCTGCCCGGCTTTTTGACGACCAGCAGCAGCGGCCGTTCGTCCCACTTCGGATGCCGCGCGGCGATACATACTGCAGTCGAGACTTCCGGATGCAGATACGCGACGTTTTCGATGGCCGCCGAACTGATCCATTCGCCGCCCGACTTGATCACGTCCTTGCTGCGATCGGTGATCTGCATGAAGCCGAGCCGATCGATCGTCGCGATGTCGCCGGTCGGAAACCAGCCGTCGCACAGCGGCGACTCGACGTCGGCGCCGAAGTACTGTTGCGTGACCCAGTGGCCGCGCACCTGCAGATCGCCAGCGCTCTCGCCGTCCCACGGCAATTCATTGCCGTGCGAGCCGACGATCCGCATGTCGATGCCGAACAGCGCACGTCCCTGCTTCGCCTGCACCCTGTATTGCTCGTCCATCGGCAGCGACTGCTGATGCGCCTTGAAGCTGCAGACCGTGCCGATCGGGCTCAATTCGGTCATGCCCCACGCGTGCAGCACCTCGACCCGATGGCGCTTCTGGAACGCCTCGGTCATCGCGGTTGGACACGGCGCGCCGCCGATCACCGTGCGCCGCATCGACGAGAAGGTGCCGCCCATCGCATCGACATGCGCGAGGAGTCCCTGCCACACGGTCGGCACGCCGGCCGACAGCGTCACGTGTTCCGTCTCGATCAGTTCATAGAGCGACTTGCCGTCGAGCGCGGGCCCCGGAAACACCAGCTTCGCGCCGACCATGCAGGCGATGTAGGGCAGTCCCCACGCGTTCACATGGAACATCGGTACGACCGGCAGAATCACGTCGCGCGCGGAACAGTTCAGCGCATCGGGCAGCGCTGCCGCGTAGGTGTGCAGCACGGTAGAGCGATGGCTGTACAGCACGCCCTTCGGATTGCCGGTGGTGCCCGACGTGTAGCACAGCGACGACGCGCTGTTTTCGTCGAGCAGCGGCCATTCGAAGACGTCGTCGTGCAGCTCCAGCAGATCTTCGTAGCACATCAGCATGCCGTCCAGCTCGTTCGCTTTCGGCATGTGCGCGCGATCGGTCAACGCCACGAATACCTTCGGGCTCTTCACCCGGGGCGCGACGCTCTCGATCAGCGGCAGAAACGTCAGGTCGAAGAACACCACACGATCTTGCGCATGCTCGATGATGTATTCGAGCTGGTCGACGTGCAGTCGCGGGTTCAGCGTATGCAGCACGGACCCGGAGCCCGATACCGCGAAATACAGCTCCATGTGGCGATAGCCGTTCCACGCGAGCGTCGCGACGCGCTCGCCCTGGCCGACGCCGAGCGTTGCCAGTGCGTTGGCCATGCGGCGCGCGCGCTGCGCGAGGTGCCGATACGAATAACGATGGACGTCTCCTTCCACGCGTCGCGACACGATTTCCTGTTCGCCGTGATGGCGCTCCGCGTGCGTGAGCAGCGCGGACACCAGCAGCGACTGCTGCATCATCAAGCCTTGCATCTTTCCGTCTCCTGACTGGTTGTGGCGTCTCGCTCATGCGAGGGCGTCGCATTCGGCTCGTCGAGACTCACCACCACCTTTGAATTCATTATTTCGACCGGGAAGGTCGTCACACTCAATCCGCCTGTTCCCGCCATGCAGCCCGTGCGCACGTCGAAGCGCAGACCGTGCGCCGGACAGCGCAACATGCAACCTTCCAGCTGGCCGCTCGAAAGCGCGGCCCCGTTGTGCGGACAGGTGTTGTCGATGGCGTGAAGCGTGCCTGCGATGTTGAACAGCACGATGCTGCGGCCATCGATGAAGGCCAGCTTGCGCTGGCCCGGCGCGAGTTCGCCGGCGACCCCCACCACGATCCGACGCGACATTTCAGGCTCCTGCTGATCCGACGCTAGCCGCGTCACATCAGCACCAGCCGGCGAATCAATGTCTCCGCCATCGGCCATTCGCCAAAGCCCGAAGCGGGATTGAGGTGCCCGACTTCGCCGAGATCGACGAGACGGCTGCCCCAGTCCTGCGCCATGTCCTGCACCCGCTCGAACCGTGCGAGCGGATCGTTGCGGCTCGCGCCGACGATGCTCGGAAACGGCAGACGCTTGCGCGGAATCGGCAGCCAGCCGTTCTGCTCGAGCGTATCCAGCTCCGGATAGCCCGCCGGCATCGGCGTCTCGAGGTCCGCGGGCGCCGCGAGCAGCGCGCCGTGAATCTCGCGCTTGTGCTGCGCCGCCCAATGCACGGTGATCATCACGCCCGCGCTATGCGCGACCAGAATGACCGGGCCGTCGATTCTCGCGAGCGCGGCATCGAGCGCCGCAACCCGTGCCGCGCAACTGAGCTTGTCGTGTTCGAGCGGCGGCACCGACAGCGCTTTCGGCAGCCGTTGCTGCAACAGGGTTTGCCAATGCTCGGCGACGTGGTCGCGCAGACCCGGGACCATCAGGATGGTCGGTTTCAATTCGTAATTCATGGGAAGCTACTTGCTGGTTCAGTACGGCTTGTCGCCGATGATGCCGGCGCGTTCCATCTTGCGATGACACGGCGGGTAGTCCATCACCGCATAGTGCTGCGTGCTGCGGTTGTCCCAGATCGCGATGCTGTTCTTCTGCCAGCGCCAGCGCACCTGGTACTCGGGGATGTACGCCTGGCTGATCAGATAGCGCAGCAGATCGCCCGCGCCAGGATTCGCGTCCTGACCGAAGCGCACCCGCTCCGGCGTATGAAAGTTCGTGAAATGGCTCGTGAAAGCGCTCACGAACAGCACCTTCTCTTCCGTTTCCGGATGCGTGCGCACGACCGGATGCTCCGCGTCCGGAAACTGCGCCTTCAGCGCCAGGCGCTTTTCGATCGGCATCGCGGCACCGAAGCTCGCCTCGATGCTGTGGCGCGCGCGCAGGTCCGCGATCTGCGCCTTCACGTACGCCGGCAGATTTTCGTAGGCGAGGACCATGTTCGCCCACATCGTGTCGCCGCCGACGGGCGGACACTCGACACAGCGCAGCACCGCACCGAACTGCGGCTTTTCGCGCCACGTGGCATCGGCATGCCAAGCGTTTTCGTAACGGTCGTTGGGCTGGTCCGGGGTCTTGTAGATACGCACGAGGCCCGGATTTTGCGGATCGCTGCCCGCGACCGGATGGTCTTCCAGTTCGCCGAAGCGGCGCGCGAACGCCACGTGTTCGGCGCGCGTGATGTCCTGGTCGCGCAGGAACAGCACCCGGTGCTTCAGCAGCGCGGAGCGGATCTGGGCAAACAGGCCATCGTCGTAGATGGCGTGGGCAAGATTCACCCCGGTCAGCTCGGCGCCGATCGAGTACGTCAGTTGTTCGACTCGCATGGCTCGCTCCTTAGATAACGAAGACCGACGAACCCGTCGTCTTGCGCGATTCCAGATCACGATGCGCTTGCGCCGCGTCCTCGAGCGCATAGCGCTGATTCAACTCGATCTTGATGCGGCCCGAGGCGATGAGCCCGAAGATGTCCCGGGCCAGCTCGTCCTTCTCGGCTGGATCGGCGATGTAGTCAGCCAGAGCCGGGCGGGTCAGATACAGCGAGCCTTTCATTGCCAGCAACTGCGGATTGAACGGCGGGATCGGGCCGGAGGCCGTGCCGACGCAAACCAGCAGACCGCGACGTTTCAGCGAGTCGAGCGAAGCCGCGAAGGTGTCCTTGCCGACGCTGTCGAACACGACATTCACGCCGACGCCATCGGTCAGTTCGCGTACACGCTTCGCGACATCTTCGCGGCTGTAGTTGATGATGTGATCGCAGCCGTGCGCACGGGCCACCTCGCCCTTGGCCTCGCTCGACACCGTGCCGATCACGGTGAGACCCAGCAGCTTCGCCCACTGCGAAACGATCAGGCCGACACCGCCGGCGGCGGCATGCAGAAGGATAGTGTCGCCCACCTTGAAGGCGTGAATGCGGCGCATCAGGTACGCGGCGGTCAGGCCGCGCATGGTCATGCCGGCAGCCGTTTCGCAGTCGATCGCATCGGGCAGCCGGATCAGCGGCGCGGCCGGAATCAGGCGTTCGGTGCTGTACGCGCCGAGCGTGTTGATGAAGCCCGTGTAGGTCACACGATCACCCACCGCGACGTTCGTGACGTCGGGGCCCACGGCCTCGACCACGCCCGCGGCCTCCACGCCCATTCCCGCGGGCAGCGGCACCGGATACAGGCCGCTGCGAAAGTACGTATCGGCGAAATTGAGTCCCACGGCCTGATGGCGCAGGCGAACCTGACCGGGACCCGGGTTGCCCACTTCGACGTCCTCGTAGCGCAGGACCTCGGGACCACCGGTTTCATGAAAGCGCACTGCCTTTGCCATGTTGACTCTCCAATTCTTTACTTGATCTGCACTTCGCAGAGTTCGTTGCGCCCGAGGCGCATCACAGGTTCTGTTGTCCGCGCCGTCCGCGCGGCACCATCCGATGTCAGCGTGCGGCTTGCTCGCGCAGCGTGTTGAGCCGATCGAGATCGCCGGAGTAGTTCCGTTTGCCGATCATGAATGCGGCGGCTGCGACGAGCGGTGCGAACGGCACCAGTTGCAACGCGCCCAGCAGACCGATCCGGTCGGCGATGATTCCCGTCAGAACAGCCGCCGGCGCGAGGCCCAGCAGGTTGTTCGCGAGCGTCAGCGTCGCAAACGCCGAGGCGTGAATGGTCGGCGGCGTCAGGTTCGCCACCATCGCACCCGACGGGCCGCTCGCACCGGCGCAGAAGAACATGCCGGCGCCGATCACGACCAGCTGCCACCGCCCCGCCGGCATGTGGAAGCCGATCGCGAGCAGGACGAAACAGGCAAGGCAGAAGGCGATCGCGGCGCTCCACTTACGTTCGCGCACGTTCTTGCTGAGCCGGTCGGCGAGATTTCCGCACACCACCATGCCCACCCCGGTCACCAGCACGAATACCGCCGCGCACATCGCAGCCTTGCCGGTGGCCATGCCGTAGTAGCGATTCAGGAAGCTCGGCATCCACGCCCACACAGCGGCGGGAACCATCAGATGCAGACCGCTGCCCACATAGGCGCACACCACGGACTTCGTCGAAAACAAGCCCTTCATCAGCTCGCGCAGGCTCATGCGCATGCCGCGCGTTTGCGTCTGCTTCGTCACGCTCGCCGGCTGCAGCGGCGCAAGACGCTTTTCGGTGACGACGAGGCGGTAGATCACGACCAGCACGATCCCCATCGCGGCCATCGCGCCGAATGCCGAACGCCAGCCCAGGTGAGCCGCCACCGCGCCGCCCAGCGCCATGCCCAGCACCGAGCCGAACGCGCCGCCCGCCATGAAGGTGCCGGTCAGCGTGGAGCGCAGCCGCACCGGGAAGATGCTCAGGACAACTGCGATACCGACACTGCCATAAGCCGCTTCGCCGATCCCGACGAAGGCACGCGCCAGCAGCAACTGCCCATAGTTGGCCGAGATCGCGCAGCCCACCGTCGCGAGACTCCACATCGCCGCCATCAGCACGATGCTCTTCACGCGGCCCCAGCGGTCGGCCAGCACCGAGAGCGGGAACGTGAGCACACCGACCATCAGCGCGACCACGCTGCTGAGCGAACCCAGCTGCGCATCGGACAAATTCCATGCCGCTTTGAGCGGCGGAAACACGGCATTCAACACCTGCCGCGACATATAGTCGGAAAGCAGCAATCCGACCGTCAACGCAAACACCACCCACGCATAAGCGCGCACATCCGTCTGAGCTGCCGAAACTTCGCCCGTCGTGGGCGCTGCATGCTGAACGAGCATGGTTAGTCTCCTTCCACGCTGACTCCGTGGCGGCCGCCTTGCCCGCCTGGGCCGACGACCTGTTATGGATTCAGCTATCTGCTCCCGCGATGCAGCGGGAGCGTTACCCATGAAGCCCGGCCTCGGCCAACGCGTCGGCCCGGACTTCTGGCATTCACGCCGCGCGAAGCGGCAGGTTCCTGACGCCGGCCTGGCGGTTCGGCGCCATCCCGTTGGCGCTGAGCGTTTCTTCGACCGTCTCGTACTGCACACCAATACGATAGATCTCGCGCGCTTCTTTACCAGTGGCGATTTCGCGGCCCAGTTCGCGCGCGACGCGCACGCACTGCTCGATCTGCTGCACCGACGTGAAGCGCTTACCGTGCTGATCGATGATCGTGTCCTCGATGCCGCAGCGCGGATGCAGGCCCATCGACATCGCCATCATGTTGAACGGCAGCACGTTCTTCAGCAGCGACTCGGCGGTGACCGTGGAGCCATCCGGCGCGCGATGCACGAAGTTGAAGAAGTTGAACGGGTTGGGGCCGTCGAAGCCGCCACCGATGCCGATCCACGTCAGGTTCAGCGGGCCCTTGTAGACGCCCTTGCGCACGAGGCGCTCGAGCGTTTCGAGCGCGTGAATGCCGGTGAGCTGAAAGTGCGGCTGGATGCCCGAAGCCTGCAGGCGGCGCAGATGCTCCTCGACCCATGCGGGACCGGCCGGAACCGTCATTTCGCTGTAGGCGGCCATGAACGCGGGGTTGGAAAGCGAGGTTCCCGCCAGATACTCGGGATAGAGCAACTCCATGATGTTCATCTGCGTGGTATTGATCGCGACCGTCACCTGATCGGGCTTCGGATCGAGCTCGGCCAGCATATGGCGCGTATCGTCGGACAGCCACTTCGCGGCCTGTCCGTCGTCTTCCGGTGCGAACGAGATCGAGCCGCCGACCTGAATGATCATGTCGGGCACAGCGGTACGCACACCCGCGATCAGTTCATTGAACTTCGACAGCCGCTTCGAGCCCTTGCCGTCCAGTTCGCGCACGTGCAGGTGCAGTACCGTGGCGCCGGCGTTGTAGCAATCGACGGCCTTCTGGATCTGCTGGTCCATCGTCACGGGGATGTCTTCCGGGAAGTCCGCGGGCATCCATTCCGGGCCGTACGGCGCAGTGGTGATGACTACCTTGTCCTGATTCTCGGGGTGCAGCGAATCGTCGAGAAATTGCATTTGATTGCCTCCATCCAGTTGTGAGTGACGGTGTTCCGCTATCGCGAGGTCGCATGAAAATTCGCTGGAACACATCGAACGACATGTGCACACGATACGGGAATCAAGCGCTACACTTTTATGATTGGACGCCATCCTTTTAGCGATTCGTGCCACTGCGCGTTAACACCAATAATTGCGCGAAGCAAGCGTTTAATGACCAGAAAAAGACTCAGCGTTTGAATCGTCCGGAGAAACTACGATGGAAACGATGGTGACGTCGGTAGCCATGAGCGGTTATTTCGAGGTGGCGCGACGGCTTGGACTGAACCCGGTCGAACTCGCGAAACAGGCCGGCATCGATGCCGGCGCGCTCGCGAATCCGGACGATCGCGTATCGGCCACCGCCTGTTGCCGGCTGCTCGAAATGACGGCCGAGAAGGCGTCGTGCCCGACCCTCGCGCTGCAAATGGCGGAAACGCGGCAGACCTTCGGCAGCGGCGTGATCAATGTCCTGCTCGCGCACAAGCGCACGCTGCGCGAAGTGTTGCTGGCCGCGGCCGAATACCGTCATCTGCTCAACGAAGCGCTGGCGGTGTACGTCGAGGACGCGGACAAGACGGTCACCATTCGGGAGGAACTCGTCGTCGCACCGGGTACCCCGACGAAGCAGGCGATCGAACTGGCACTCGGCGTCCTCGCGCGGCACTCCAGCGCTCTGCTCGGCAAGTTCTGGAAACCGCGAGAGCTCCATTTCACACACGCCGCCCCCGCGGACCTGACGTTTCATCGGCGCTTCTTCGGTTGTCCGCTGCAGTTCGGCAGCGACTTCAACGGCTTCGTCTGCGCGAGCGCCGATCTCGACTACCCGAATCCGCTGGCCGATCCTGAACTCGTGCGCTATGCGGAGAGCCTCGCCTCGCCCAAGAACGCGAGCGCCGCAGAATCGGCCGCACTGGAAGTGCGCAAGGCGATCTACCTGCTGCTGCCGCTCGAGCAGGCGAACGCCGAGCTGGTTGCACGTTATTTGCATCTGAGCGTGCGCACCATGCAACGGCAGCTGAGTTCGGCCGGCACCAGCTTTTCGGATCAGGTCGAGGAAGTCCGCGGCGAACTCGCGGTGCGCTACATGAGCAATCCCACCTATCCGATCGGACGCGTCTCGGCACTGCTCGGCTACGCGCAACAGGGATCGTTCACGAACTGGTTCGTGTCGCGCTTCCACATGACGCCGCGCGACTGGCGCGCGAGCCATGCGAAGTGACGACGAAAAAAAACGGAGTGCGATGCACTAAACATCACACTCCGTCGTTGCCGCACACGCTATCACCGTCCGCTCATGCGGCGCGAACTTTCACGTAGCGGCCCGGTGCGCTCTCGATAGCCTTGTACTTCCTATTGCCGAGCTTGGTGCGCGCTTCGACCTGCTCTCCGGAATGCTGCTTGACCCATTCCATCCAGTGATTCCACCAGCTGCCGCGCTGCTGAACCGACGTCGCGAGCCACTCGTCGGCGTTCTCGTTGCAGGTATCGTTGGTCCGGTAGCTGCGCTTGTTCTTCGACGCCGGATTGATCACACCCGCGATATGGCCGCTCGCCCCGAGCACGAACTCGGTTTGACCACCCAGTAGCTGCGTCGACTGATAGGCGGATCGCCACGGCACGATGTGATCTTCCTCGGCCGCCATCAGATAGCTTGGGATATCGACGTTGCCGAGATCCACCGGCGTGTTGCAGAACGTCAGTTTGTTCGGCACGCGCAGACTGTTTTCGAGGTACATGTTGCGCAGATAGAAGCTGTACATCGGACCGGGCAGATTGGTCGTGTCCGCGTTCCAGTACAGCAGATCGAACGCGGTTGGGGTTTTGCCTTTCAGGTAGTTGTTCACGACGTACGGCCAGATCAGATCGTTGGCACGCAGCGCCTGAAATACGAAGCCGAGTTCGCGGCCCGGGTAAAGGCCGCCGCGGCCGATCGTATGCTCGCGCATCGCCACGCCCTGCTCGTCGATGAACACGCCGAGATCGCCCGGATCGGTGAAGTCGAGCAGTGCCGTCAATAGTGTCAGGCTCGCCACCGAGTCGTCGCCGTTCGCACGCATGACCGCCAGCGCCGACGACAGCATCGTGCCGCCCACGCACCAGCCCAATGCATTGACCTGGTCGGCCCGGCTAATCTCACGCGCCACCTTGAGCGCCTGCATCACGCCGTCCTCGAGGTAGGCGTCCCACGTGGTCTGCGCCATGTCCTGCTGCGGGTTGCGCCACGACACGACGAACACCGTCAGGCCCTGCTCGCAGGCGAAGCGCACAAACGAATTCTCGGGCTGCAGATCCAGAATGTAGAACTTGTTGATGCACGGCGGAACGATCACGAGCGGCCGCGCGGCGACCTTCGAAGTCAGCGGATCGTACTGGATCAGCTGAAACAGATCGTTTTCATAAACCACCGCGCCACTGGACGTGGCGACGCTACGGCCCACTTCGAACGCGCTTCGGTCGGTGATCGAAATCGAGCCGCTGCCCAGATCGTCGAGCAGATGCGTGACGCCCGACAGCACGCTCGAGCCGCCCGATTCCACTGCCTCCCGGAGGACCTCGGGATTCGTCGCGAGGAAATTCGCGGGGCTGGCGAAGTCGATGAACTGGCGCATGAAAAAGCGCAGCTTGTGCTTGCCCTTTTCGTCGAGCGCGCTTGCCTCGACGAAGTCCGCGAGCGTCCTGGCGTTGATCAGATAGCTCTGTTTCAGAAGGCTGTACCAGCCGTTGCTGGACCAGTCGTCGGCGTGAAAGCGCCGGTCTCCCTGCTCGGGCTCGGCGACCGCCTTCAACTCCGTGCGCCCGCCGATCAATCCGGCGACGGCATCGCTCCACAGTTGCGCCTGCTGTTGCAGGTAGTGGGCGCTCGTGTGGGTCACGGAGCCTCGCGAGAACGGCCCGTCGAAATCGAAGTCCGAGCCGTCGGTGTCATGCACCGACGCATCGAATTCATCCTTGAGCGGCGAAAACCGCCAGAAATCGAAGCCGGCCTTGACCCAGCCCGTAGAAAACTCTTGTGGCATGCTGAATGGCATTCTCATGGCGGGGCTCGCTATCATGCGTCGCTGACGGCGCAAGCCGCGTCCTCGACGGCACGGTCGCGGCAGCTTGTCGGCATCACCGTGGCGTCGCCTTCGACCACCACCTTGCCGCCGACCGTGCAAACGGTGGACAGCACCACGCGGCGCTTGTCGTGAATCAGTTCCTTGACGGTCACTTCGGCCTGCACGGTGTCGCCGGGCCGGACCGGCGCCTTGAAGCGCAGGTTCTGACCGAGGTAGATCGTGCCCGGGCCGGGCAGTTGCCCCGCGAGCGCCGCGGAGATGATGCTGGCAGTCAGCATGCCGTGAGCGATGCGCCCCTTGAAGGGTGTGGTTTGCGCAAACTGCTCGTTGATGTGAACCGCGTTCATGTCTCCCGACGCGCTCGCGAAGAACAGAATGTCCGCCTCCGTGATGGTCTTGGCGAACCGGGCACTCATACCCGGTTGCAGGTCTTCGAAATCGTATCCGTTCAGCTCGTTCATGATTATTCCGCTTGCTGGGGGCGGTTAACCGAGCGCCTGCTCGAGTTCCGGCACGATGGTGAACAGATCGCCGACGAGGCCGTAGTCGGCCACGCTGAAGATCGGCGCTTCTTCGTCCTTGTTGATCGCGACGATTACCTTACTGTCCTTCATGCCCGCGAGGTGCTGGATCGCACCCGAGATGCCGACCGCGACATACAGTTGCGGCGCGACGATCTTGCCGGTCTGGCCGACCTGATAGTCGTTCGGCACGAAGCCCGCGTCGACGGCTGCGCGCGATGCGCCCAGTGCCGCGCCGAGCTTGTCGGCCAGCGGTTCCAGAACCTTCGTGTAGTTCTCGCCATTGCCCAGACCCCGGCCACCGGACACGATGATCTTCGCGCTCGTCAGTTCCGGACGATCGAGCTTCGTCACTTCGCGGCTCACGAATTGCGAGATGCCTGCGTCGGCTGCGGCTTCGATCTTTTCGACCGCTGCGCTGCCGCCTTCGGCTGCGACGGCGTCGAAACCGGTCGAGCGCACGGTGATGACCTTGATCGGGTCAGCCGATTGCACGATCGCAATGGCGTTGCCCGCGTAGATCGGACGCTCGAACGTGTCGGCGCTATCCACCGCGGTGATGTCGCTGATCTGCGCGACGTCGAGCTTTGCGGCGATACGCGGCGCGATGTTCTTGCCGTAAGCGGTAGCCGGCGCGAGGATGTGCGAGTAGTTCCTGGCGATGGTCAGCACCGTCGCTTCGACGTTTTCCGCGAGGCCTTCGGCGAGTTGCGGCGCGTCGGCGAGCAGCACCTTGGCGACGCCGGCGATCTTCGCCGCGGCATCCGCCGCGGCCTGCGCGTTATGCCCCGCGACCAGCACGTGAATATCACCGCCAATCTTCTGTGCCGCTGCGATCGTATTCAGCGTCGCGGCCTTGATCGACGCACCGTCGTGTTCTGCTACTACCAGATTAACCAGATTCGTCATTTCTTGCGTCTCCTCACAGCACCTTGGCTTCGGTCTTCAGCTTCTCGACCAGCGTCTTCACGTCCGGCACCTTCACACCGGCGGAGCGCTTCGGAGGCTCGGCGACCATCAGCGTCTTCAGACGCGGCGTGACATCGACGCCGAGGTCTTCGGGCTTCACCGTTTCCAGCGGCTTTTTCTTGGCCTTCATGATGTTCGGCAGCGTCACGTAGCGCGGCTCGTTCAGGCGCAGATCGGTCGTGATCACGGCCGGCAGCGTCAGCGACAGCGTTTCCGCGCCGCCATCCACTTCACGCGACACCGTTGCCTTGCCATCCGCCACGACCACTTTCGACGCGAATGTCGCCTGCGGCAGGTTCGCCAGCGCGGCGAGCATCTGGCCGGTCTGGTTGGAGTCGTCGTCGATCGCCTGCTTGCCCAGAATGACGAGCGAAGGCTGTTCCTTGTCGACCAGCGCCTTCAGCAGCTTTGCAACGGCCAGCGGCTGCAGATCTTCGTTCGATTCGATCAGGATCGCGCGATCCGCGCCGATCGCGAGCGCGGTGCGCAGCGTTTCCTGCGACTGCGTCACACCGGCCGACACCGCGATCACTTCGGTCGCGACACCCGCTTCCTTCAGACGCACGGCTTCTTCAACCGCGATTTCGTCGAACGGATTCATCGACATTTTCACGTTCGCAATATCGACGCCCGTGCCGTCCGACTTCGCGCGGACCTTCACGTTGTAGTCGACCACTCGTTTGACTGATACAAGAACTCTCACAACTCTCTCCTTCCCACACCGATAGGGCCGGGCCCTATCGTTTTGAATGACATTACGTCCTTTGGTCGATCAGAACTGGTCTTCGCGCAGCGCCAGCGCGCCTTCGCCATCGCGAGCGCCGCGGATCGTCGCTTCGAGCGCGATCGCACGGGGCAATATCTGCGTCGCGTAGGTGTGCGCGGTCGCGATCTTCGCGTCGTAGAAGCCCGGGTCTTCATCGCGCTTGTCGGCAGCGAGCACCAGCGAGCGGGCGACTTGCCAACCCGCGAGCACGACGCCCGCAAGCATCAGATAAGAGACACTGCCCGCGAACACCGCATTCGGATCGCTCTTGACGTTCTCGACCACGTAGCGCACCGCGCTGTGCAACGCGTCGCGGCCGGCGGACAGATGACGGTGCATCGCCTGGAAAGCCGCGTTCGTACCATACGAGGGGTGCTCTTGCACCGCGTCCAGCGTCGCGTCGATCTGGGCGAGCAGCATCCCGGCCACCTCGCCGTTGTCGCGCATGGTCTTGCGGCCGACGAGGTCGTTCGCCTGAATCGCCGTCGTGCCTTCGTAGATCGGCAGAATGCGCGCGTCGCGGTAGTACTGCGCGGCGCCGGTTTCCTCGATGAAGCCCATGCCGCCGTGCACCTGCACGCCGAGACTCGTCACCTCCAGCGACATCTCCGTGCTCCAGCCCTTTACGATCGGCACCAGGTATTCATAGATCGCCTGATGATTCGCACGCGTCGCGCCGTCCGGATGACGATGCGCGAGATCGCAGTGCGACGCCGACACATAGGCCAGCGCGCGTGCGCCTTCGGTCAGTGCGCGCATCGTCGACAGCATGCGGCGCACGTCCGGGTGCTGGATGATCGCGACCGACTGCTTCGCGGAGCCATCCACCGGACGGCTCTGCACGCGCTCCTTCGCATACGCGACGGCCTGCTGGTACGCGCGATCCGAGATCGCCACGCCTTGCACGCCCACCGCGAAGCGCGCGGCATTCATCATGATGAACATGTACTCCAGACCGCGGTTCTCCTCGCCGACAAGCTGCCCGATCGCGCCGCCGTGATCGCCGAACTGCAGCACTGCCGTCGGGCTCGCCTTGATGCCGAGCTTGTGTTCGATCGACACGCAATGCACGTCGTTGCGCTCGCCGAGCGAGCCGTCTTCATTGACGAGGAACTTCGGCACGACGAACAGCGAAATGCCTTTCACACCTTCCGGTGCGTTCGGCGTACGTGCGAGCACCAGATGCACGATGTTTTCCGTCATATCGTGCTCGCCCCATGTGATGAAAATCTTCGTGCCGAAGATCCGGTACGAGCCGTCGCCCTGCGGCTCGGCGCGGGTGCGCACCAGCGACAGGTCGGAGCCCGCCTGCGGCTCGGTCAGGTTCATCGTGCCGGTCCACTCGCCGGAAATCATCTTCGTCACGTAGCGCTGCTTCAGTTCTTCGCTACCCGCCGTCAGCAGCGCTTCGATGGCGCCGTCGGTCAAGAGCGGGCACAGCCCCAGCGACAGGTTGGCGGCGTTGAGCATTTCGATGCAGGGCGTCGACAGAAGCTTGGGCAAGTCCTGACCGCCGTATTCAGACGGATGTTGCAAACCCTGCCAGCCGCCTTCGGTGAATTGACGAAACGCGCCCCTGAAACCGGCCGTGGCGCTCACCGTGCCGTCCTTCCACGTGCTCGGGTTGCGGTCGCCGTCCACGTTCAGCGGCGCGAGCACGCCTTCGTGCAGGCGCGCGGCTTCTTCGAGCACCGCGCGAGCGGTATCGGCGCTCGCGTCCTCGCAGCCGGGCAAGCCCGCCAGTTGGTCGATTCCAGCCAGTTCCGTGATTGCAAACAGCATGTCTTTGAGAGGCGCGACGTAGCTCATTACCATTCTTCCGATCAGATAGTCCGTAGGGAAAGTCACCCGTCTGGCACCGATGCGGCCGGGGTAACGTATGGCTGAATCGTAGCGTCGGAGAGGCCCTGCCCGGTTGTCCAAACCGGACGATCTATTGACATCTCTGGCCACGTCGGAGGAAGTAAGCGCCCCGTGGGAACTGCGTCGGCACGGGTTACCGACGCTTTGATGTGACGAGATCAGCCACCCCGGCGATAGGCCGCCGGGGTGCTGCCGGTCCAGTGACGGAACGCCCTGTGGAATGCGGTGGGGTCGCCGAAGCCGACGTCGCCGGCGATGATGGCGATGGGCTCGTGCGTGCCGGTCAGGCGCTGGATCGCGATGTCGCGGCGCAGTTCGTCCTTGAGCACCTGGAACGCCGTGCCCTCGGCGGCAAGATGACGGCACAGCGTTCTGACCGAACAGTGCAGGCCTTCCGCCGCCTCTTCGATGGATGGGACGTCGGGCAGCCGGGACGCGAGATGTTCCCGCACGCGATGACTGAACAGCTGCTCGTTGAACGACACGAAGATCCAGTCTTCCGGCGCACGAGCGAGAAACCTGCGCAGGTTCGCCTTGCGCTGGCGCACGGGCAGGTCGAAATAGCTACTGCTGAACTGCATCGAGGTCTGATTGCAGTCGAACTTCGCCGGTCCGGGAAACAGATAGAGGTACTCGAGCGCGTGAGCAGGACGAGGAAAGGCGAACTGCACCTGGAGCAACGCAATGCGCTGGCCGATCAGCCAGGACGCGATCCCATGCGCGAGCTTCAGCATCAGCTCCTGGCCCAGCATGCCCGGTTGCGCTCCCGTGCTTCCCGGATGCAAGGCCAGCGTCGCAACGAGGTCGCCGCGGCGCGACTCGAAATGGAAGTCGTCGAGCACCAGATGGAAGAACTGGCCGAACCGATGCATCGCGGTTTCGAGATTCGGCGCATCCAGCAGGCTCAGACACAGAAACTTGAGCGCGCCGCTGCGCAGCGGGCGCGAAAAAATGCCGGGCATCTCATCGTCGAGTTCGATCGCGAGCGAGCGGTAGAGCGTCGAGAACTGTTCCTCGGTGACGCGCGCGCCAGGCTGGTCCAGCAGCGCGCGCGGGATGTTCGCGCCGGACAGGTGCCGGTCGACGATATCCGGCCGCGTCCCGACGCTGCCGAGGAACCCATTGACGAGCGAGATCGGTACGGTGGCGCCAGGAGCTTGCATGACGGGGTTCCGCGAGGCCAAGACGCATCAGCATAGCGCCTCCCGCCGCATCGTGGCGAGGGTTCAGCGAATCGCTGCGCGAGCGCCGAGTTTGCGGCCCCGCGCTTTCCGGTAGCGGCTCGCCTATTGCGCCGATGCGTGCGAGCGCAGATACGGCACGTAGCCGTTCTGAGTCTTCAGGATCTTCTCGGCGCACTCGTCGTAGTCGTCGCCCTTCGCGCTGTCGGGCCCATACATGCCGCGGCACTGCGCAAACAGCGACAACGTCGCGCCGCCCGTGCTCTTGTTCGCGCGGGTCGCTGAAAAAGCGGCCTTGCCCGAATCGTCGGGCACGTCGGTATCGATCGCGACCGCGTCCGCGCGGATCACGTGCGTGTCGGAATGCTGCTCGATATAGCGTTTCGTCGCCGCCCACGCGGCATCGCAATTCGCCGGCGTGCAGTCGATCACCGCGTCGCGTTGCGCGGCGCGGAGGTTCGGCTCGCTATGAAGGATTTCCTGCTGGGCGCGCTGCGCCTGCTTTTCCGGGGACGACGAGCAGGCGGCGAGTGCGCATGCGACGAGTGCGAAGGCTGCGATCTTTTTCATGAGTAGACTTCGAAGGCCATGTTCGAGCGCGATTATAGCCGCGTGAGGAACGCGATCGCGCATTCAACCCACCGCAACGGCCGCTAAGTATTCGCCACCAGCAGTTCCTCCGCATTGGCCGGCGGGCGCAGTCCATCCGTGCGAGCCGCGAAGTAGCGCTGCGTCAGATCGGCCGCGGACACATGCCGCGCGTCGTCAAAGCCCGCTTCACGCGCCATGGCGATCATCTGCTGCGGCATGAAGAAGCTGATGAACGGTGTACCGCTCGCACGCGCGCCCTTCTCCGCCATTTCGAGTCCGGGGCGCACATCCGGGTCCGCCATCTCCAGCGGCAACAGGAACGTCATCGCGAACGTCGAACCGCGCGCGAGCCCGGCCACTTCGCGCAGCGTCGCCGCATTCGCCTCTGTGGTCAGATACATGCTGACGCCGGTCGACACGACGACGGCCGGCCTGCTTTCGTCGAAGCCTTCGGCGACGAGACGCTGCCGCCAGCTATCGCCCGCTTCGAAGTCGACCGGCACGAAACGCAGCCAGTCCGGCAGGCCGTAACCCAATTCGCTGAGCCGCTCACGCTTCCACGTTTGCGGTCCCGGCGGATCGACCTCGAACACGGTGAGCCGCGACGCGATGTCGGGCCGGCGTTGCGCGAAGCTGTCGAGACCGGCCCCCAGGATCACGTATTGATCGACACCGCGGCCGGCCTGCTCGACGACCAGATCCTCGATAAAGCGTGCGCGCGCGACGATCGACGCGCGAAACGGCCGCGTGAACCGCGGGTCCATGTCGCCGCGGCTGCGCCAATCCTCGGCGGGAGCCAGCAATTGCAAGCCGACTTCGTCTTCGAGCACGTGCGGCGGCGCGTCGGCCTGCACGTGCAGCGCACGCCATAGCGCGACGCGCGCGGCGGTGCTGTCGGGTGCGATGTGTGGTTGGTTGCTCATGGTATTCGCCCGGGCTCAATGGAAAAACGGCAGCGTGAGAAACAGTTTGATCACGATCGCGTTGACGATGTCCATGAAAAACGCGCCCGTCATCGGCACGATCAGGAACGCGATATGGGAATGGCCGAAGCGGTTCGTGATCGCCTGCATGTTCGCGATCGCGGTCGGCGTCGCGCCAAGTCCGAGCCCGCATTGCGCCGCGCACAACACGACCGCGTCGTAGTTGCGGCCCATCGCGGGAAACGTGATGAAGATCGCATAGAGCGCCATCAGCAGCGTCTGCGCCGCGAGGATCGAGATGATCGGCAACGCGAGCGCGGCAAGCTCCCATAGGTCGAGGCGCATCAGCGCCATCGCGAGAAAAAGCGCGAGCGCGACGTTGCCGACCAGCGCGACCGCGTGCTGGTCGATCCGCACACGCATGAGCGCGAGCACGTTGTTCAGGATCACGCCGATGAACAGCGTGCAGACGAACGTCGGCAATTCGAACACGGTGTCCGCGATCCAGTCGGCAAACACTTCGCCGCCCGCGAGGCAGATCGAGATCAGCGCGAGCGTCGTGATGATCGCGGCGGGCGTGGTGGCCTGCTCCGCCTTCGGTTCTTCGAAGACCAGCGTTTCGTCCGCTAGCTGCTGGACGCGCAGCAATTCGTCGGCGCTGATCCGCCGCATCAGCAGACGCGCGACCGGACCGCCGAGCACGCCGCCCATCACGAGGCCAAAGGTCGCACAGCCGATCGCGATTTCGGTCGCCGACTCCAGCCCGTGACGTTCGGTGAAGACCTGGCTCCACGCGGCGCCGGTGCCGTGCCCGCCCGACATCGTGACGGAGCCGCCGAGAATGCCGAGCAGCGGATCGACGCCGAGCGCGAACGCGAGCAGGATGCCGATCACGTTCTGCAGGATCAGCAGCCCGCTGACCAGCGCGAGAAAGCGGATCAACACCGGCCCGCCCGCCTTCAGATTCGACAGATGCGCATTCAGGCCGATCGTCGAGAAGAACGCGAGCATCAGCGGCGCCTGCAGCGTCGAATCGAACCTGACCTGCACGTGGATGGTGATGCGTGCGATCAGCACGCAGATCGCGACGATGAGCCCGCCTGCCACCGGCGCCGGAATCGAATAGGTTCGGAGCACGCCGATCCATTGCACGAGCTTTTCGCCGAGCAGCAGCACGAGAGACGTCGCGACCAGCGTGGCATATACGCCGACAGTCATGAATGGCCTCCGAGCGCGAACCTGCGACATCTTAGCCAATCCGTCCAGGCTAAGTATGATTTTCCTTGACGCAATGCAATCGGCCCATGACGTCGCGCCACTGGCCGTGACGAAGTCTGCTACGCTGCGCGCTTCACCACCCTTGCATTGAAACGATGGAAATCCCATTCAACGATCGCGGCGTGTCGGTCACGCGCAACGCCCTCTCGGCCGCGGGTCAGGTCTTCCCGCTGCGCGATATCGTCGACGTGCGGGTCATGACCGTGCAGAAGAACAAGGTCGTGCCGCTCGTGATCTCGGCGGCGGGGCTGATCGGCGCGATCGTCGGCGGTGTGCTGCAGTCGGCTTCGGGACTCGTATCCGGGGCGATGCTGGTCGTGGTCGGCTGGCTGACCTGGGTGACTCAGGACGTCACGCATCGGTTGATGGTCAAGACGGCCGACGGTGAGCGCGAGGCGCTGATGAGCACGGATCGCGAGTTCGTCGAACGCGTCGGCGAGGCCGTGCATTGGGCGAAGGCCGCGGCCGCCGCGCCGAAGACATGACGCGGCGCGTCGATCGAACATGAAAGAGCCGTGCGCGACTGATCGACGCCAGCCCCGCACGGCTTCTCCGGCTCAGTCCAGACTGAGCGGATTCACGCGCCAGATATTGCGCGCATACTCGCCGATCGTGCGATCCGACGAGAACAGCCCCATCCCCGCGACGTTCTCGATCGCGCTTTCGGCCCACGCGTGCTTGTTGACGAAACGCGCATCCACTGCGTTCTGCGCCTTCGCGAACGCATCGAAATCGGCGAGCACCATATAGTGATCGCCCCAATCGACCAGTGTGTGAAAGATATCGGAGAAGCGCAGCGGATCGTCCGGCGAGAAGAAGCCCGTGCGAATCTGATCGAGCGCGGTGCGTAATGCTTCGTTTTCCTCGTAAATCCGCCGCGGCCTGTAGCCGCTTGCGCGCAGATCGTCCACCTCGTCGGCGCTGTGGCCGAAGATGAAGATGTTCTCGCGCCCCACCGCGTCGCAGATTTCGATGTTCGCGCCGTCCATCGTGCCGATCGTCAATGCGCCATTGAGCGCGAGCTTCATGTTGCCGGTGCCCGACGCCTCGGTGCCGGCCATCGAAATCTGCTCCGACAGATCGGCCGCCGGAATGATCAGCTCGGCCACGCTCACGCCGTAGTTCGGCACGAACACGACCTTCAGCCTGTTGCCGATCAGCGGATCGTGATTGACCTTCTCGCTGACGTCGCCGATCAGCTTGATGATCGTCTTGGCCATCCGGTACGCGGACGCGGCCTTGCCCGCGAACAGCACGACGCGCGGCACCCAGTCGCGCTCCGGATTCGCGCGAATCTCGTTGTAGCGCACGATCACGTGCAGCACGTTGAGCAACTGGCGCTTGTATTCGTGAATGCGCTTGACCTGCAGATCGAACAGCGCGTTCGGATCGAAGTGCAGCTTGGTGTGCTGCGCGAGCCGGTGCACGAGCCGCAGCTTGGCCTGTCGTTTGGCCTCACGGAACGCGTCGACGAACTCGTCGTCCTTGCGCAGATTGCGCAGCTGCTCGAGCTCGAACAGATTGCTGCGCCAATGCGTACCGATGCGCGCATCGATCAGCGACGACAGCGACGGACTCGCCTGCGCGAGCCAGCGGCGCGGCGTGATGCCGTTGGTCACGTTGGTGAAGCGGTCGGGATAGAGGCGCGCGAAGTCGGAGAAGATGTCGCGCGTCATCAGCTGCGAATGCAGCTTCGACACCCCGTTGACCTTGTGGCTCGCGACGATCGCCAGATAGGCCATGCGCACGCGCCGCTGCCCGTATTCGTCGACGAGCGAAATGCGGCGGATCATATCGACGTCATGACCCGACTGTTCGCTGACATGCTTCAGAAACTGCGCATTGATTTCGAAGATGATCTCGAGATGGCGCGGCAGCAGGCGCGACAGCATTTCGACATCCCATGTTTCGAGCGCCTCGGGCATCAGCGTGTGATTCGTGTACGAGAAGATCTGCGTCACGTGTTTCCACGCCTTGTCCCACGGCAGGTTATGCACGTCGACGAGCAGGCGCATCAGCTCGGGAATCGCGAGCACCGGGTGCGTGTCGTTCAGATGCACCGCGACCTTCTCCGAGAAGCGTCCGAACGTGCTGTGCGTGCGCTGATAGCGGCGGATCAGATCCTGCATCGTCGCCGATACGAAGAAGTACTCCTGGCGCAGCCGCAACTCGCGGCCGGCCGGCGTCGAGTCGTCCGGATAGAGCAGCCGCGACACGTTCTCCGACATGTTCTTGGTGTCGACCGCGTTGCGGTAGTCGCCGCGATTGAATGCGCCGAGGTCGAGCTCCTCGGTCGCGCGCGCGGACCACAGGCGCAGCGTGTTGGTCGCGTCGGTCGCGTAGCCGGGGATCACGGTGTCGTACGCGGTCGCGTTCACGTGCTCGGTGTCGATCCATTCGGTCTTCTCGCCGCGCTGCACGGTACGGCCGCCGAAGTGCACCATGTACTTGATCTCGGGCCGCGGAAATTCCCAGGGGTTACCGGCGCGCAGCCAGTAGTCGGGCGCCTCGACCTGCTCGCCGTTGACGATTTCCTGACGGAACATGCCGTACTGGTAACGGATGCCGTAGCCGAAGCCCGGAATGCCGAGCGTCGCCATCGAGTCGAGAAAGCACGCGGCGAGCCGGCCGAGGCCGCCGTTGCCGAGCGCGGCGTCGGGTTCGATATCGATCAGCGCGTCCATGTCGACGCCGAGGCTCGCGAGCGCCTCCTTCATCTGATCGTGAATACCGAGCGCGAGCAGCGCGTTGGTAAAGGTCCTGCCGATCAGAAACTCCATCGACAGGTAGTAGACCCGCTTCACGTCCTGCTCGTATTGCAGGCGCGTGGTCTTCATCCAGCGCGCGACGAGCCGGTCGCGCACGGCCAGCGCGGCCGCATGCAGCCAATCGTGCGGGTGAGCGGTGATGGCGTCCTTGCCGACGCCATACATCATGCGATTCGAAATTGAGCGCCGTAGCGCGTCGACGGTACTGTGGAGCTGGTCGAATTCCAGATCGACGGTCGTCATCGAAGCCTCCGGGAAGTTCGACACGGCAGACGCGAACCGCACGGAAGACGGACGGGAGGCGCGTGCCTGTCGGAACGGTTAAAAAAACAGAGTAGGACATTTTGGGGATCTCGCACATCGCTGCGCGAGCGGAAGATGACGCATATGCCGTGCCCGCTGAACCCGCCAGTTGCCGCGCAATCGCACGCGGCCGATGCACGGATGCAGTGCAAAACCGCACATCGATTATTTTTTCGATGCATGACGGGCGAATGAAGCCGCGAATTCCCTAACTGTGTGATCGCATCGGGCCCCCCGTTCTGCCGGACGGTTCGAGCGTACGCGTGGGGGATTCGATGTGGGGCCTTGGCCGATTTGGAGATGTCGGGCGGGGTTGACGGTTAGTTGCGTTGCCGTCAGATCCAAGCGCCTGTTCTTCGCCAGCCTGCCCGCCTCCCTGCACGATCGTGCCGTCTCTGCAACAATCGCGACGTTGCGCCGCCCCAGCCGCCACGCTCATCCGCCGTGGTCCGGACAGCGCGCCACCTCGCCCACAACAAAACCGCCGTGCGCGCGTCGCCTCTCTGGAAGCGGCCGACGCTGGCATGCCCAACCCGACGAGCACGCCTTGTCCGATAAGCTCAGCCCTACCGTCGGCGTCTCCACGCCGGCTCTCCCCGCCGACGGCCCGATGTCGGCCGCCAATCGCCGCGCGATGGCCGCGATCATGCTCGCCGTCGCGCTCGCCACGCTCGATACCGCGATCGCCAACACCGCGCTGCCCGCGATCGCCGGCGACCTGCACGCGGCGCCGGCCGCGTCGGTCTGGATCATCAACGCGTATCAGCTCGCGATGGTCGCGACGCTGCTGCCGCTCGCCGCGCTCGGCGATATCGTCGGGCATCGGCGTATCTATATCGGCGGCATCGCGCTGTTCACGCTGAGTTCGCTCGGCTGCGCTCTGGCGCCGACGCTGCCGCTGCTCGCCGCCGCGCGCATCGTGCAGGGCCTGGGCGCCAGCGCGATCATGAGCGTCAACACCGCGCTGATCCGCTATCTGTACCCGCCGCATCGGCTCGGTCGCGGGCTCGGCACCAATGCGCTGATCGTCGGCGTGTCGTTCGCGGTCGGGCCGACGGTGGCGTCGCTGATTCTGTCGGTCGCAACGTGGCCGTGGCTGTTCGCGGTCAACGTGCCGCTCGGCGTCCTCGCGCTGAGCTTTGCGATGCCGGCGCTGCCGCATACCGCGCAGGGCCGGCATCAGTTCGATCCGCTGGCGGCGCTGCTCAACGTGGTCACGTTCGCCGCGCTGATCTTCGCGCTCGGCGAGGCGGCGCAACGCGCGTCGATGCAGATCGTGCTCAGCGCCGCGGCGGTCGCCGTCGCGTTCGGGCTGCTACTGATTCGCCGCGAGGCGGGTCACTCCGCGCCGATGCTGCCCGTCGATCTGTTCAAGCGGCCGGTGTTCGCGCTGTCGGCGGTGACGGCCGTCTGCTCGTTCGCCGCGCAGAGCCTCGCATTCGTGTCGCTGCCGTTCTATTTCGAGGACGTGCTGCTGCGCAGCCAGGTCGAAACCGGCTTCCTGATGACGCCGTGGCCCGTCGTGGTCGCGCTTGCCGCGCCGCTCGCGGGCGGCCTGTCGGACCGCTATCCGCCGGGGCTGCTCGGCGCGGTCGGGCTCGCGGTGCTGTCGGCGGGGATGGCCTCGCTGGCGATGCTGCCCGCCCATCCGCACGTGCTCGACATCGGCATCCGCATGGCGATCTGCGGCGCGGGCTTCGGCTTTTTCCAGTCGCCGAACCTGAAGGCGCTGATGGCGAGCGCGCCGCCGGAGCGCAGCGGCGGCGCCAGCGGCATCGTCGCGACCGCGCGGCTAATCGGCCAGGCGACCGGTGCCGCGCTGGTCGCGCTGTGCTTCGGCATCGCCGGACGCCAGCATGGGCCGACGCTCGCGCTCGGCCTCGGCGCATTCTTTGCCGGCGCGGCGAGCCTCGCGAGCGGCTTGCGGCTCTTCGCGCCATCGCATCGCGCGGGCGTGCAGGCGAAGGCGGCGGTCAAGTGAAATGTGCGCCGGACGGCGCGTGAGACGAGGATAAAGCTTGCAGGAAGCGCGGCTCGAACGAACCGCGCATGAGTTGAAGCCGGTGCGGGAAGACGAGGCGGCAACTACGCAAGCCGCCTCGCTTCCGACCAATGCAGCGCGATCAACGTGCCGCGAAGAACCCCTTAACCGCACCAATGAACGTGTCGATATCGTCGCGCGACACATCCATGTGCGTGACGAAGCGCGATGCATACAGCATCTGCGTGAGGATGCCGCGCTCCTTGAGCCATGCCTCGAGCGGCGCGCAATGCTGCTGCGGAAACTGCGCGAACACCATGTTCGTTGCGACCGACTGCACCTTCACCTGCTCGATGGTCTCCAGCCCCGCCGCCAGATGCGCGGCGTTCGCGTGATCGTCGGCAAGACGCTCGACGTTGTGATCGAGCGCATACAGGCAGGCGGCCGCGAGCACCCCAGCCTGGCGCATGCCGCCGCCGAGCACCTTGCGCCAGCGATGCGCGACGTCGATCAGCGCGCGGCTGCCGACCAGCACCGAGCCGACCGGCGCGCCCAGTCCCTTCGAAAAGCAGATCGACACCGAATCGAACGGCTCGGCGAGCGCCGCGACCGGCTTGCCCGACGCGACCGCCGCGTTGAACACGCGCGCGCCGTCGAGGTGGGTCGCGAGGCCGCGCTCGCGCGCGAGCTGCGTCGCGTCGGCGACGTACTGAGCCGGCAGCACCTTGCCGCCGATCGTGTTTTCTAGCGCGAGCAGCCGCGTGCGCGCGAAGTGATCGTCGATCGGCTTGATCGCGGCGGAGATCTTGTCGAGCGGGATCGAGCCGTCGGCGGCGTTTTCGAGCGGCTGCGGCTGGATGCTGCCGAGCACGGCCGCGCCACCGCCCTCGTATTTGTAGGTGTGCGCAAGCTGGCCGACGATGTATTCGTCGCCGCGCGCGCAGTGCGCCATCAACGCGGCGAGGTTGCTTTGCGTGCCGCTCGGGAAGAACAGCCCCGCTTCCTTGCCGGTGCGCTCGGCCAGCGTGGCCTGCAGACGCAGTACGGTGGGGTCGTCGCCCCAGACGTCGTCGCCGACTTCGGCCGCCGACATCGCCGCGAGCATCGGCGGAGTCGGGCGGGTAACGGTATCGCTGCGCAAATCGATCATTGTGTGTCCCTGTGCGTCCATGGATGACAACCTACGGCAGCCGGCCGCGCGTGCACTCCGGGAGGAACGCGTACGCGCCGGCAAACGAGCCATACAGTGTATTCAATTCAGGCGACGCTGAAAATCGGCGCGTCCCCGCAAGGCGCGCCGATCCGACTGCGAGGAGTCGATAGACACTGAATCGATAGACGCGACGGGGACGCTCAGCCGCCCGGCTTGGGCAGCCACTGCAGCGGATCGACCGGCTGGCCGTTCTGGCGCACTTCGAACTGGATCGACGCGGCACCGCGGCTATCGACCCCGACCTCGCCGATCGTCTGCCCTTGCGCGACCGCGTCGCCTTCCTTGACGAGCAATTGGCTGTTCTGGCCGTACGCGGTGATCAGCGAGTCGTTGTGCTTGATGATGATGAGCGGGCCGTAGGCTTCGATGCCGGTGCCCGCGTACACCACGCGGCCGGTCGCCGCGGCCTTGACCGGATCGCCGGGTTGCCCGCCGATCACGATGCCACTGGATTTGCCCGGCGTGAACGCGCGCAGGATCGGCCCGCGCAACGGCCATTGCAGCACGCCCTGCTGGGGCCCGGCCGCGGGGGCCGCCGTACCGGGAACGGCGCCCGGCGGTACGTTCGCCGTCGCGCCCGGCGTGGCCGGCGCACCCGGCGCCACCGCAACCGGCGGCGTGACCACGCTGCCCGAGGGCATCGGCGGAGAAACGCGCAGCACCTGGCCGGGGGCGACCGCCGCGTTGACCGGCAAGCCGTTCCAGGCCGCGATTTCCTGCGGCTTGCGTCCATATGCCGAGGCGATGCCGGCCAGCGTGTCGCCCGGATTGACGCGGTAGAAGCCGGCGGGCACCGGGACGGTCGCGAGACTGGTCGCGCTCGACGGCGCGTTGTTGTAGAACGGCGTGCTTTCCCACGGCATCGTCGTGCAGCCGGCGATCGCCAGGCCGAGCGCCGCCGCGATCAGCAGGCGGATGGCCGTCGGTTGCCATTGTTGTGTCATCTGATTTTCCTCGACGTGTGTCTCGTTCCGATTCAATCGACGCCGCTGCAATTGCCGTGCCGCCACGCTTGCGTAAAGTCGCGGCTGTCTGTTGCCGCGTGGATATTATGCGCGAGCCCCATGCGCGCGCCGCGCTGGCGCGCGCCGTCAAACTGCCGTGTTCTTCAGACGCTTCCCTGCGTTTCGACGACCAGCACCCGTGCCGCGCCGAGCGGATGCGCAACATGCTCGGTGCCGACCGTCGCGTGGAACACGTCGCCGGTTTCGAGCACCGTCGAACGTTCGACGCCGTCTTCGCGATAGCGCATCTCGACGCGCCCGTCGAGCACGGCGAACACTTCCTCGCCGTCGTTCACGTGCCACTTGTACGGCTGGTCGGTCCAATGCAGACGCGTGGTGATGCCGTTCATGTTCGCGATGTCGAGCGCGCCCCAGGCGCGCGGCGCGGTAAAGCTTTTGCTGCGGATGATCTTCATGGTCGATGAGCAATTGGCAAGCGCGCAAACCCCGCGGGCGGCGCCGTTCGCCCACGGCGACGGCGCTTGCGCGGCTGGCCCTATTATAGGTCGCATGGCCCGCGCGTCTCGGCGAGCAAGCCGCCACGGCCGATTCGTCAGATTGTTGCGGGCAATCGGCCATCGCCTATACTCAGTCAAGCCGCGCGGAGCAGTTCACGACAACCTTGGGATTCTGGGAGGAATCGAGGATGAACAAAGCCACCTTTCTGGCCGTGCAACTCAACGTCGACGATGTGGCGGCGTCTGCCGGCCTCGTCGAACTGCTGAACACCCACCTGATTTTCGCCGCCGACGTCGCCGAGGCCGCCGATGCGCTCGTGCAACTGGCGAGCGTCGCGAGGCTGTCGAGCGGGGTCGAGGCGAGCGTCGAGCTGCCCGCGGTGGCGATCGAGCGTCTGCGCGAGGCGCTCGACAATCTGAGCGGCTACGACGAATCGTGGCTTCTCGCGCTGGAGCCGAGCCGCGCGCTGTTCGATGACATCGGCCGGCGGCAGCGAACCCTGCATTGACCGATCCCGCCGCAGCACGGCGCCGTAAACGACAAAACGCCATCCGATCGAACTGGATGGCGTTTTTTCTTGCCCGCCGCGCTCGCGCTATTCCACGAAGCGGCGTCTACAACGGACTACGACTACCCACTACACCTGCACACTTCTACTGCGATCAGCTGCCGAAGTACACCGAGTTACGGTTGGCCTTCGCCGGAACGACGGCGTGGCCTGCTTGCGACGTGCCGGCAGCCGGAGCGCCGTAGCCGCTGGTGTCCGCGCGGTTGGCTGCGACGGCCGTGCCGCGCTGCGCATCGACGCGTGCTTGCGCTGCCTGGAGGTCGGCCGGGTAGTTGACGTCGTTGGCGGACGGGTTGTAGCCGGCCTGTTCGAGTTGGATCAGTTGAGCGCGAACCTCAGCGCGCGTCACCGGCTGGCTGGCTTGAGCGAACGAAGCGACCGGAACAACGAGGGCGGCGGCGATTGCAACTGCGGAAATCAGGGTCTTCATGATTAACCTCCAAAGGACTTGTTGTGGTGCGCTTCGGGGTTCCTGCTTTTCCCTCAGCGATTGAAAACAAGTTTAGAGGCGTCAGGATCTAGGGTAAACCCTCAAACCGGCGAAACTCTATTCCTACCAGCGCAATAATCATTTCGCATTTGCTTAGGCTTACAGCTAACCATCGATAATTTTGGCAATAATGCGGCGCCTGCTTGCCGATCCAAACGGAACAATGGCCCGGCGCGCTGTCACCATCGCGCGCCGGGCCGTTTTTTCAACCGCTTAGCTCCACTGTGCGTGGAAGCTGCCTGGCTTATCGATGCGTTCGAACGTATGCGCGCCGAAGAAGTCGCGCTGCGCCTGCACGAGGTTGGCGGGCAGACGCTCCGAGCGGTAAGCGTCGAAATACGCGATCGCCGACGCGAACGCCGGTACCGGCACGCCCGCATTGACCGCGGCCACCACGACTTCGCGCAGCGCCGCCTGGTAGTTCTTCGCGATGTCGCGGAAGTACGGATCGAGCAGCAGGTTCGCGAGCGCCTTGTCCTTCGTGTAGGCGTCGGTGATTTTCTGCAGGAAGCGCGCGCGGATGATGCAGCCCGCGCGGAAGATCTTCGCGATCGTGCCGTAGTCGAGATCCCACTTGTACTCTTCCGACGCTGCGCGCAACTGCGCGAAGCCCTGCGCGTACGAGATCACCTTGCTGAAGTACAGCGCGCGGCGCACCGATTCGATGAACGCCTCTTTCGCGCCTTCGAGCGGCTTGGCCCGCGGCCCTTCGAGCACCTTGCTCGCGGCCACGCGCTGCGTCTTCAGCGACGACAGCACGCGCGCGAACACCGCCTCGGTGATCAGCGGCAGCGGCGCGCCGAGGTCGAGCGCGTTCTGGCTGGTCCACTTGCCAGTGCCCTTCTGCGCGGCACGGTCGAGGATCACGTCGACGAGGTCCTTGCCGGTTTCGTCGTCCTTCTTGCTGAAGATCTTCGAGGTGATTTCGATCAGATAGCTGTCGAGCTCGCCCTGGTTCCACTCGGTATAGACCTTGCCGAGTTCCTCGTTCGACAAGCCGACGACCTGCTTCAACACCGCATAACTCTCGGCGATCAGCTGCATGTCGCCGTACTCGATGCCGTTGTGCACCATCTTCACGAAGTGGCCCGCGCCGTCCGGTCCCATGTATGCCACGCAGGGCTCGCCGTCCGGCGCCTTCGCGGCGATCTCGGTGAGGATCGGCGCGACGAGGTCGTACGCGTCGCGCGGGCCGCCCGGCATGATCGACGGGCCTTTCAGCGCGCCTTCCTCGCCGCCCGACACGCCGGTGCCGATGAAATGCAGACCCGCCTTCGCGAGTTCCTGGTTGCGGCGGATCGTGTCGGTGAAAGGCGTGTTGCCGCCATCGATCAGGATGTCGCCTTTTTCGAGCAGCGGCTTGAGCGAGGCAATGGTTGCGTCGGTCGGCTCGCCGGCCTTGACCATCATCAGAATGCGGCGCGGCTTTTCGAGCGAGTCGACGAACTCTTCCAGCGTGAAAGCCGGCACCAGTTTGCGGTCCGGAAATTCGGCGATGAGTTCGTCGGTTTTCGCGCGGCTACGGTTGTAGACCGACACCGCGTGGCCGCGGCTCTCGATGTTGAGCGCCAGATTGCGGCCCATCACCGCCAGACCCACCACGCCGATTGCCTGTTTGCTCATTTGAATTCTCCAGAGTCCAATAAATGTCGTGGCGCCGCGCTGCAAAAACACCGGCGCGGCGTCGAGGGTGAAAGGATAAAAGAAATGCGCGCCTGCCGCTTGATGGCAGGCAAGCACGCCGGTTGCTCGTGCTCCTGCGGTGCTCCTGCCGTGCTCCAACTTGCGCGTAACGCCGGGTAGACAGGTATTGTGCGCGCGTCGGCGCTTGCGCGGAGGGTTCGGCTTGGGATCGGACTGAGGTTTGGCGGACGACACGAACGAATGCACGACCCGTCGATCTTCCCGCTACCCTGCCCGCTTCCTGAACACCAGACTGAAGTTGTTCGCGGGCATCGCGACCACCCGTTCGCACGTGAGCCCCGCCGCGTCACCGAGCGCAACGACCGCTTCCATATCGCGCACGCCCCATTCGGGATTGCGACTCTTCAGCCACTGCTCGAACGCTTCGTTGCTCGGTGCCGTATGCGCGCCGCCGCGGCGGTAAGGACCATATAGATAGAGCACGCCGCCGTCGACGAGCCGCCGCCCCGCGCCGTCGATGAGTGCCTGCGCCGCGCTCCACGGCGAGATGTGGATCATGTTGATGCAGACCACCGCGTCGAGCGCATCGACGCCCCAGTCCGGCTGATGCACGTCGAGCGCGAGCGGCGCGCGCACGTTCGCGAGCCCCGCGTGCGCGGTCCACGCGGCAATCGACTCGCGTGCTTCTTCGTCCGCATCGCTCGGCTGCCAGTCGAGACCGGGCAGCGCGTCGGCGAACCAGATCGCGTGCTCACCGGTGCCGCTCGCGATTTCGAGCACGCGGCCGCGCGCCGGCAGCGCATCGCGCAGCACGGCGAGGATCGGTTCGCGATTGCGTTCGGCGGATGGCGAATGTTGCCGGGCATCGGTCATGGTCGGCCTTGCGTTTCGGTTTTGCGATTTACGTTAGTACAGCGTGGCGCGCACGCGTTCGGGAAGCTCGCGATCGTAGGCGGCCGCGTCGAACTTTTCGCCATCGTTCGCGGCGAAGATGTGTTGCAGGATCGCGCCCGTGCTCGGCAGTTGCGAGCGCTCGATATGCCGCGCCGGGTCCCACAGCCGCGAGCGCACGATCGCCTTCGAGCAATGAAAGTACACGGACTCGACGTCGATCAGCAGCACGGTGCGCGGCAGTTTACCGTCGACGGCGAAACTGTCCAGCAGCGCCGCGTCGTTCGAGATTCGGCCGCGGCCGTTCACTCGCAAGGTCTCGCCGACACCGGGGATCACGAACAGCAGCGCGAGGCGCGGATCGCCGATGACGTTGCGCAAGCTGTCGAGCCGGTTGTTGCCGGGGCGGTCCGGCAGCGCGAGCGTGCGTGCGTCGACGACCCGCACGAAGCCCGGCGCATCGCCGCGCGGCGAGCAGTCGAGACCGGCGGGGCCGCTCGTCGCGAGCACCGCGAACGGCGCGGCCGCGATGAACGCGCGGTAGTCGTCGTTGACATAGGGGATCTCTTTGCGCAGCGAGCGCTCGGCTGGCTGTGCGTAGAGGGCTTCGAGTTGTTCGATCGTCGTCAGCATGCAGTTTCCTCGGGTTTTAATTGTGATTCGCGCAACGTACTCGTTTTCAATCGCCCGCCAGCAACCCGGCGAGCGCGCTCAAGGTGTCGCCGCACGGCGCGGCCATCTTCAGAGACAACAGCGGATCGGCGCGGGTGCGGCCCAGATTGATCGCCGCGATCGGCTTGCCCTGGCGCTGCGCCCACACGCAGAAGCGGTAGCCGGAATACACCATCAGCGACGAGCCGGCCACCAGCACCGCGTCGGCCGCATCGAGCGCATGCGACGCCGCAACGACCCGCGCCTTCGGCACGTTCTCGCCGAAGAACACCACCGACGGCTTCAGCAGCCCGCCGCAGTTCGAGCATGCCGGCACGCGAAAACCGCCGAGATCGTGCCACTCGAGATGCGCGTCGCCATCGGCGGCGGCTTCGGCCGTGACGTCGAGCAGCGCGGGGTTATCGGCTTCGAGCGTCTGCTGGATCGCCGCGCGCGAATGCTGCATGCCGCAGTCGAGACAATTGACGCCGTCGATGCCGCCATGCAGTTCGATCACGTCGCGGCTGCCCGCGCGCTGATGCAAGCCGTCGACGTTCTGCGTGACCAGCGTCGGCACGTGACCGGCCGCTTCGAGCCGTGCAAGCGCGACATGCGCGGCATTCGGTTGCGCGCGCGCGACCAGCGGCCAGCCGACCATGCTGCGCGCCCAGTAGCGCTGACGCATCGCCAGCGTGCCGAGGAACTCCTGCAGCGTGATCGGGGGCGAGCGCTTCCATGCGCCGTTGTCGTCGCGATAGCCGGGGATGCCGGAGTCGGTGCTGATGCCCGCGCCGGTCAGCACGAACAGGCGCGGATGACGCTGCACGAAACGATGCAGATCGTCGAGCGTGTGCGGGTCGGCGAGGGATTCGGTCGGCGTGAGCTGAAGGTCGGTCATGACGGGGACGTGGAGTTGCTTACGCGCATCAGCGGTGTGGGTTCGGTTTGCCGCGCCGGGCTGTCGAGCGACGCGCGTCCGCTTGCGGCTTCGACTTCGCGCCTTGCGTGTCCGGTCGCCGCGCTGGCCGCGCTTTCTGCGCCTGCCGCTTCTGCCACGCAGCCAGCGCGATCTCGTAGCGCTCCAGTGCTTCGTCGTAGAGATCGAACACGCACTGCGTGCAGCCGCTGTGACAGCAGTCGTCGAGATCGGGCCGCACGGGCGGCTGCGGCGGCGGGTCGTCGCTGGGTTTGGCGCGGGGCACGGCGCTTGGTTTGCCTGGAGAGACGGCGGAGCGCCCAGTATAAGTTGAACCCGCGCGCGCCGCTCCCGCTTGCGAGACGGTGCTGCGCGCCGCTCAGCCGCGCCCGACGAACGGCATTTTGCTCGCCATGATCGTCATGAACTGCACGTTCGCCGACAGCGGCAGGCTCGCCATATGCAGCACCGCGTCGGCGACATGCTGCACGTCCATCAGCGGCTCGACCGCGATCTCGCCGTTCGCTTGCGGCACGCCGCGCGCCATCCGCGCGGCCATCTCGGTTCCCGCGTTGCCGATGTCGATCTGCCCGCACACGATGTCGTATTTGCGGCCGTCGAGCGACACCGCTTTCGTGAGCCCGGTGATCGCGTGTTTAGTCGCCGTGTAGGCGGCGCTGTTCGGACGCGGCGCGTGCGCGGAAATCGAGCCGTTGTTGATGATGCGGCCACCGCGCGGGTTTTGCGTCTTCATCAGCCCGAACGCCGCGCGCGTGCACAGGAATACGCCGTTCAGGTTGGTGTCGACGATCGAGCGCCATTCGTCGATGCTCACTTCGTCGAGATCGACCGGCGAGCCGTTGCGTCCCGCGTTGTTGAACAGCACGTCGAGCCGGCCGAAGCGCGCGCGGATCGTGTCGAATAGCGCGGCGACGCTGTCGGCGTCGGTCACGTCGCACGACACCGCGAGCGCTTCGCCGTGCTGCGCTTGCGCTTCCTGCGCGACCGCATCGAGCGCGGCCTGGCGGCGTCCGGCGAGCACCACGCTATAGCCGTGCTTCGCAAGCGTCAGGGCGCACGCGCGGCCGATGCCGCTGCCCGCGCCTGTCACCAGCGCCACTTTGCCGTTTCCTGTTTGCCACATCGCGCATCTCCTGTCGTATTGGGTCGCGACGCGCGCTTTTTCCGGAATCGGTCCGATCGCCATCGACATGCGCGCCGCTTTTCGCTCCGCACCATACAACAGCGAATCGGCGATCGCAAACCGCGGGAGTCTTTCAGCGCGCTTTCGCCGGGTACGTGGCCGCCGAGCGCGGCACGTCGGCGCGCGCAACAGTGGTATCGTTCGCGGTTGCGCATCGCGCGCAAGATTCACAGCCTTCCCTGGACGGACGAAGGCGTACTGGAAGCACGTTTCGATGAATGAATGCCCGAACCCGCCGCGCCGCTGGCCGCGTAGCCGCAACTCCGCACTGCTGAACGGCACGATCGGCTGGCACGTGATCGTGCTGATCGGCGTGGCTGTTGCACCAGCCGCGTGGCCATGGTGGCTCGCCTCGATCATCGCGAATCACGCGCTGTTTACGATCACCGGACTGTTGCCGCGCACGACGCTGCTCGGACCGAACTGGACCCGACTGCCCGCGAGCCCGCGCAACGCGGATGCGATCGCGCTGACCATCGACGACGGCCCCGATCCCGTCGTCACGCCGCAAGTGCTCGATCTGCTCGACGCGTTCGACGTGCGGGCGACGTTCTTCTGCATCGGCTCGAAGGTCGAGCGCTATCCGCAACTCGCGCGTGAGATCGTCGCGCGTGGACATGCGCTCGAAAATCATTCGCAGGTGCACGTGCATACGTTTTCGGTCACGTTTCCGCACGCGTTGACGCGCGAGATCGCCGCGGCGCAACGCACGCTCGAATCCGTCAGCGGCGCGCGGCCGATGTTCTTCCGCGCGCCCGCCGGACTGCGCAATCTCTTTCTGGAGCCGGTGCTGCGCAAGCTCGATCTGCGTCTCGCCGCGTGGACACGGCGCGGCTACGATACGCGCGAGCGCAACCCGCACGTGGTCGCGCGGCGGCTGCTCGATGGCCTCGCCGCGCGCGACATCCTGTTGCTGCACGATGGCAACGCCGCGCTGACCATCGAAGGCCAGCCGCTGATTCTCGCGGTGCTGCCGAGCGTGATCGAAGCAGCGCGCGAGCGGCATCTGCGGTTCGTCACGCTGCGCGAAGCGCGCGTCGATGCGTGACGACAGGCGTGAAGCGACACTCGGCGCGAACAGCGCTACACGCGAAAATCCGCCGCCATCTCTTCATCGGTACGCGCTTCGAGCTTGCCGGCGCGACACGCTTTGATGAACCCCTCGTAGTCGCGCTCGACCTGATCCGCGTAGGCACTCGCGTAGCCGCTCAGCGCTTCGGCGAACTGATCGCTGCGGCCGATGTACGCGCTGATCTCGATCGCCTGCCCGCTCGCCTTCGCATGCGCGCGCGCCATGATCCAGCCGCATAGCCGCGCGTAGCCGTCGAGCAGATCGCTGTCGAACAGCTCGATATTCGCGGACAGCTTCATGTCGCGCAGTTGGCGGAAATAGAACTGCCGCCCGTGCGGCCCCGTCCCCCAGCCGAGGAACACGTCGCTCGCGGTTTGCAGCAGCCGCTGACCTTGCACGACGCGCTCGCCCTGATGCTTGACCGTCGGCGACTTGTAGAACTGCGCGATGACCGATGGCCGCGCCTCCTTCATCTGGAGGAACAACGGCTCGCCCATGTGATCGACGAGCAGCACGACCAGACAACGCGTGCCGACGCTGCCGACGCCAGCCACCTTGAACACGACGTCGTGCCTCGTGAAGTGATCGAGCAGATCGCGCCTATCGTGCGACATCGACTTGCGGTACTCGTCCCACACCAGCTCGATCATCTTTTCGATGTTGCCGGTCCGGTAGGTTTCGGTTTCCTCGGCTGTGAACAGCGTGTTCGCACCGAGCACGTGAAACAGCGCGGGCGGCGTGTCGTGGATGGTCCAACGATTGCCGTCGAACGATGCCATTTTTCCCAGCAGGCTTTGATGCGTGCGGCTCGCGGCCTTTTCCATGGCACGCCGCACCGTGCGCCGGCGCTCGGGCGTCAGTGCGATCTCGGCCATGCGGTCGAACGTGATGCGGTCGTACCACAGGTCGAGCGCGCCGAACTGCGCGTATTGCGCGACGCGATCGCGATACGAACCGACCGCGGTCATCACGAGACTCTCGGCGGTGCCGCGGCTCAGGCGCATCTGCCGCGCGGCCACGACGAGGCTCGCGCACAGGCGTTTCAGGTCCCATTCGAACGGGCCGATCGAGACTTCATCGAAATCGTTCAGGTCGAAGACCAGTTGCCGCTCGGGTGTCGCGAATCCGCCGAAATTCATCAGATGGCCGTCGCCGCAGATCGGCATGCTAAGACCGCTGTCGTGCACCTTGCTCAGATCGTGCGCTTGCAGAATCGCACTGCCGCGATGAAACGCAAGCGGCGAGGCTGCCATGCGCCCATAGCGCAGCGGCACCAGATTCTCGACGCGCTCCGCGCTGCTTCGCTTCAGCAGCTCGATCGGATCGCGGTGCAACTCGCCGACCGCCCGATGGCTCGAGCGTTTCGAATGCTCGCGTGCGGCGCGGCCGCGCGCTTCCCGTTCGGCAATGGTGCTGGCTTTCATGCTTTCTCTCCGCTTCTTTGCGATTCTTCAACCGGCGACGATAGAGACTGCTTGCCGCGCGTGGCGCTGTTAATAGCTAGGGCTGCAGTCGCGATCATAACGGGTCGGAACACAACACGGTTAAGCGCGTTCGTCGTCATCTATCCGACCTCCGTAGTACCCCGTAGTATTTTCGCAACCGCCGGCTCGCATGCGCGAGAAAGCACATGCGAGCGAGCGCCCACCGCGCGTAGAATCGAGCGCATGCGCCCTACCCTCGTTCCGCAGCGCGAGTCCGAGCTGCCGCTGCATACGCCCAGTGTGTCGTCGCTGACGTTGGCGGCGGTGATTGCGCTGATCGCGTGGATGGCGATCCTCGCGCAAGCCGACCTGGCCATCGATCGCACGCTCGCGCGCGGTCTCACCGTGTTCGACGCGCTCGCGCGCATGAGCAGCTACCTCACCAATCTGACGGTGCTCGCCAGCGCCTTCTGCTTCACCAGCGTCGCGCTGTGGAAGCACCGCTCGCCGCTCGTGCGCTTTTTCCGCCAGCCGACCGTCGTGACCGCGGTGGTCGCGTACATGGTGTTCGTCGGCATCGCGTACAACGTGCTGTTGCGCGGAATGTGGCCGCTGTCGCCCTACCGGCGCATGCTCAATGAGTCGCTGCACAGCGCGCTGCCATTGCTCGCCGCGCTCTACTGGGTGCTGTTCGTGCCGCGCTTCCATCTGCGCTTGCGTCACTGCCTGCTATGGCTCGTCTATCCGCTCGCCTATCTCGGCATCACGTTCTGGCGCGGCAGCTTGTCGGATTTCTATCCGTATCCGTTCATCGACGTCGAATCGCTCGGGCTGCGCCAGGTGCTGGTCAATTCCGCGCTGCTGTTCGGCGGTTTTCTAATGCTGCTGGCCGTGTTCGTCGGCATCAATTCCAGGCGCCGACGATGATGTTCCAGCACATTCCATCTAGCCGGATGCATAGCGCCGCGTTTCCAGGCGCATTTCTTGCACCCCTTTCGTCACTGACGCAGGCTGACGCCGCACCGGCGCGGCTTGCGCGGCGCCCTTGTGCGGGCGCGTTGCAATTGCAGCGCGCCCGCACGTAAATATGACAACAGGAGCGATGCATATGGACACGAATTCAGCGGCAGGCGCGGTAAAGGAAGTCGCCGGCAAGGTGCAGAGCGCAGTCGGCGACGCAGTCGGCGACACCAGCGCGCAGGTGGCGGGCAAGGCGCGCGAATTGAGCGGCAAGGCGCAGCAGTTATGCGCGAACACGACGAGCCTCTTGCGCGACACGACGGCCGAAAGCCCGTTCACGACGCTGGCCGTCGTCGCACTCGCCGGGTTCGTGATGGGCGCGCTGTGGTCGCGCGGCGGTCGCGACTACGACTAATGCAGGCGCGGCGCCGGATCGTAGGCGCCGAACGATAGTGCGAAGCAGTCGCACCAAAGCGGGCGATTCGCGTCAAGCGGATCGCCCGCTGCTTTACTAGCCGCTCTGCTTTACTAGCCGCTCTTCTTCTTGCGGCCGGCGCCCATCTCCAGTTCGATCCACGCGGGCGCATGATCGCTCGCATGCGGTTCGCCGCGCACCCACCGGTCGACGCCCGCGTCTCGCAGACGCGGCGCGAGATCGGCGCTCAGCAGCAGATGATCGATGCGCAACCCCGAATTCGTGTCCCAATGACGGCGGAAATAATCCCAGAACGTGTACACACGTTCGTCGCCGAAATGCGTGCGCAGCGCGTCGGTCCAGCCTTGCGCGAGCAGCTTTCGATAGCGCTCGCGGCTCTCCGGCTGCAACAGCGCATCCTTTAGCCACGAGCGCGGGTTGTAGATGTCTTCGTCGGTCGGCACGACGTTGAAGTCGCCGGCGATCACGACCGGGTGGCCGCTCTCGTAGAGCTGCGCCGCATGCGCGATCAGATGATCGAACCACGCGAGCTTGTAGTCGAACTTGGGGCCCGGCTGCGGATTGCCGTTCGGCAGGTACAGACACACGATCAGCACGCCGCCGACCGCGGCCTCGATGTAGCGGCTATGCGTGTCGTCTTCGAAACCGGGCAGACCGCGCCGCCGCTCGAGCGGCGCTTCGCCTTTGGCCAGAATCGCCACGCCATTCCATGCGCTCTGGCCTTGCCAGACGGCGCCATAACCGGCTTCGCGCAAGGCGTCGACGGGAAACGCGCTATCCACCGCCTTCAGTTCCTGCAGACACACGACGTCCGGCGCCTCGCGCTCGAGCCATTGAAAAAGCGCCGCCTGGCGCGAGCGGATTCCGTTGATGTTGAACGTCGCAATGCGCAGCTTCGCCATGATCGTCCCTCCGTCGCCTGTGGCACCGCGAGCACCGACCCCATTTTGGCCCGGTTGGCCCGTTCCAAATTTATCACCCGCAACTTTCCATCCAGCTCGAAGCTGTCGACATCCGCAGCGAAGCTACCCGCAAGTCTGATGAATGGCACCGGAAGCAGATGCTAATTGGAAGGTAAGAGGATGTGTATTGCATTATAATTTTGTGCGCCCATGAGCCGCCGGCACGATGCCGACTCTGGCGAGGCGGGTTGCCCGCCTGTTTTTTACTGACTGTCCTCAAGTCGTTTCAATGGAAGCTGCAATGAACGCTGCCCCCGCCTGCCCGCAATGCGCGATGGAAAATACCTACCCTGACGGCACGCTGTACGTGTGTGCGGACTGCGGTCACGAATGGTCGGCAAACGCTGGCGCCGATGCGAACGATGAACCCGCCGGTAGCGTCGTCAAGGATGCGAACGGCAACGCGCTGGCCGACGGGGATTCGGTCGTGCTGATCAAGGATTTGCGCGTCAAGGGTTCGTCGATCACGCTGAAGATGGGCACCAAGGTGAAGAGCATCCGGATCGTCGGCGGCGATCACGAAATCGACTGCAAGACCGACGCCGGCAGCTTCATGCTCAAGGCCTGCTTTCTGAAGAAGGTCTGACGGGCCGTTCGCCGTTGGCGGCCCCGCTCCGAAGCGCGGTTCGCACTGCATGATTCAATCGACTGGTTGGCTACCCGAGCATACCGAGAATGGCTGAGGATCGAACCTCGTACGACGCGTTCGTCAAATTTCTGTCCACGCCAATCAGTGACGGGCAACCGTTCGTGCTGGAGACGCAGCACGCGGTGTCGCTACACTTCGATCACTTCTCCACTCAGAGCTTCATGTCGCTCAGCAACCCGGAGAAGCTCACGCTCGGCTATACGCGCGCGATGATGGGATTTCTGTTGCTGCAGCCCGCCCCCACGCACATCTGCATGATCGGACTAGGTGGGGGTTCGCTGGCGAAATATTGCTATCGGCATCTGCCCGAGGTCACGATCGAAGCGGTCGAGATCAGCCCCGAGGTGATCGCGCTGCGTGAAGTATTCAGGATTCCGGCGGACGACGCGCGGTTCAAGGTGGTTTGCGCCGATGGCGCGGACTACCTGATGCAGGATGACATCCGCACGGACGTGATCCTGCTCGATGCGTTCGTCGCGGAAGGGATCGCGAGCCGCTGTGCGAACCTCGCATTCTTCGCCGCGTGTCGCGAGCGACTGACCGAGACGGGCGTCCTCGTCATCAACTTCACGGACGATGATCCAGCCATACCGCAGCACCTCGAGTGGCTGAAATCCGCATTTGGCGTTTGCTATGCGCTCGTTCGGTGCGGCGACGACAGCAACTTCGTCGCGTTTGCCTGGAAAAGCGGGCATCGTTTGCCGCCCAGACAAGTGCTATTCGAGCGTGCCCTCTCGTTTGCCTTTGCAGACGAACTCAAACTATCCGTCACTGCGCGCCGCCTGAAAGAGGGAGAGCGCCTCGATCCGAAGCGGCTGATCTGGCGTGAGCAAGGACAGGGGCACTGGGAAATCGGCGGTTGACCGGCGCGAGGCGTCAACCCGGGCGTTACTTTCCGCGCTTGGCAAGCGGGCTCTTGGTCTTGTAGGTCACGCCGTGACGCTCGAGATACTCGCGGATCAGTTGGCGGACGACTTGTGACGGCGTCAGATCCTGCGCCGAGCAGAGCATTTCGAATGCCTCTTTCTTGGCGGGGTCGATCAGGACGGTCAGGCGTGCGGTTTTCGTTTCCATTGCGAGGACGAGTCGGCAAATATGCTAACCAAATTATAATGCATTTGCTTTGGACGGCACGACCAGAACCGGCATTTCACGCCAGCATTCCCCCGTCCTCGCGTGAGCTCAGTGCCTGCGCTCGAACCGGCAGAGACAGGTCAACAGATCATCGACGACAGGCACGATCGCCAGCGTGACGAGTGCGCCAGCGAGCGGCACGGTCGACACGTAGCCCACATGCTTGAAACCGATTGCGCCGTCCGCACCCGACAACTTGGTGATCATCGCATTCTGCAGCCCCATGATGAAGCACAGCAGGATCACGGTCAGGGGGACGAAGAATGCTTCGCCTAGCGCGAGGTGGCTGCCGAGCAGACCGAACAGCAGCAGCATCGCGGCCTCAACCACCAACGGCAGCACGTACTGGCTTTGCAGGCTGCGGCGGCGCCCCCAGTTGACGAGCACCGCCGAGCACCCCGCTCCGACCAGAAACGACGCCAGCGAACCAATGCCAGCCAGCACGAGCCGGAGGTCGCCGAGCGCCGCCTGATCCGCGATCGCCGACACGATGCCGCTCATGTGCGACGTGTATTGCCTGACCGCGAGAAAGCCGCCCGCATTGGTGGCGCCGGCGACGAAGGCAAGAGAAAACCCGAGCTGACGATTCGCGCTCGTGCTGCGGTGTTTTCCCGTCAGGCTTCGAAAGTACTGCGCAGGCATAGGATCACTCAATCGCTTGGAGCAACGGCAAAGACGTGGCAAAGACGTGGCGAATATGTGGCTCACATGATAATGGCATTATCATATCCTGTTATCCAGATTGGTTTCTGATGTCATAATGCGATTCGAGTGAGGCCGGCAAGCCGGAGCTCATTCCATGCTCCTCGTCCAAACCGAGCGTACTGGAGACATTCCGGATGGCACCTTTCCCGGTCGTCCATTTCGTCCTGCTGGTCGCAGCCGCCTGGCTCGCGATCGGCAGTCGGTCTGTATGGCCTGATCCGCACCGTGTTCGACCTGCTGCACGTGCAGATCGCCTGGTGGGGCGCGCTGCTGCTCGTGCTGGGCATCGGCACCGCGCTGCTCGGCGTGGTGTTTAGTACGATCCAGGTCGACATGAAGCGTCTGCTCGCGTATTCGTCGATCGACAACGTCGGCCTGATGATCGTCGCGCTCGGGCTCGCGGTGCTGTTTCGCGCGTACGGCATGCGGGAGCTGTCCGCGCTTGCGCTGACCGCGATGCTCTACCAGATCGTCTTCCTCGGGCAGCCGAGAGAAACGAAACTGAGTCGCGCACACGACGCGAACAGTTGGGAACGGCTCGCGTTCTGCTGGTTCGCGGTGGCCGGTGTGCTGCTCGGACTGATGCCCACGCAGTTCGTCAAGGTGCTGGACCGGGTCACGCGCGTGCTCGTCGGCGCCGGAATCGGCGCGGAGAATCATGGCTGGCTGATCTTCGTGCCGGTATCGACCGCGCGGGCGAGCTACATGCCCGTCGTGTTCATGCTGTTTTTCGTCGCCTGCTGCGGCCTTGCGTGGGTGCTGATGCGGCGCTTCTACCACGGTCGGCTGCGACGGGCCGCGCCGTGGAGTTGCGGCTTCCCGTTCACGACCGCGCGGATGCAGGACACGGCGGAAGGCTTCGGGCAACCGATCCGCGAAATTTTCGCGCCGCTGCTGCGCATCGAGCGGCAATTGCCGTCGCCGTTCGACGCGCAGCCGGCCTACCGGGTCTCGGTCGCCGACCGCACGTGGTCGATTCTGTACGAGCGTATCGCGGCACTCACGCAACGCGCGGCGGAATGGGCGGGTCGGCTGCAGACGGGCCGGATCGCCGTGTACCTGACCTACAGCTTCGCCGTGCTGATCCTCCTGCTGATGCTGGTGAGACGATGGTGACTGTATCCGGCGTGCTGTCGCAAAGCCTCGAGATCATCGTGGCGCTTGCCGCGGCGCCACTGCTCACGGGCTGGGTCAACCAGTGCCGCGCGTGGCTGCAGAACCGGCGCGCGCCCAGCATCTGGCAGCCGTACCGGATGCTCCACAAGCTGTTCAACAAGGAGTCGGTCGTCGCTCGTGGCGCGAGTCCGGTGTTCCGTGGCGCGCCCTATGTCGTGTGGGCCGCGATGACGCTCGCCTGCGCAGTCGTGCCGACGCTGTCGACCGAATTGCCGCTGTCGCCCGCCGCGGATGCGATCGCGCTCGTCGGCCTGTTCGCGTTCGCGCGCGTCGCGCTGTCGCTGGCGGCAATGGATGTCGGCACGGCATTCGGCACGCTCGGCGCGCGCCGCGAGATGCTGGTCGGTTTCCTCGCGGAACCGGCCCTGCTGATGGTGCTGCTGTCGGCCTCGCTGATCACGCAGTCGACCCTGCTCACGAGCATCGTCGCGACGCTCGGCCACAGCGAGCTGACCATCTACCCGAGCCTGGCATTCGCCGGCATCGCGTTCACTCTGGTGTCGCTCGCCGAGAATGCGCGGCTGCCCGTCGACAATCCGACCACTCACCTCGAGCTGACGATGATCCACGAGGCGCTGACCCTCGAATATTCGGGGCGGCACCTCGCGCTGATGGAATGGGCGGCCAGCCTCAAACTGTTCGCCTACTCGTGCATCGGTATTGCGCTGTTCATGCCGTGGGGGATCGCCGCGGCGGGTAATCCGCTCGCGCTGCTGTTCGCGGTGCCGGCACTGTTCGTCAAGCTGATGGTCGGCGGCGCCGCGCTGGCGGTGGTCGAGACCGCCAACGCGAAGATGCGGATTTTCCGGGTTCCGGAGTTCCTTGCGACCGCCTTCCTGCTCGCCGTGATCGGCATGCTCGTCCATCTGCTGCTGGGAGCCTGAATGCACGCCTACGCGACGCAACTGATCAATTTCCTCGCTGCCGTGCTGCTGATGCTGTCGTTCGCGATGCTGAGCCAGCGCCGCATCCTGTCGCTGATCCATCTCTATACGTTGCAGGGTGTGGCGCTGGTGGTGGCAATCCTGATCCTCGGTTTCGTGACGGATGATGCGCATCTGTACGTGTCGGCCGGACTGACGCTCGTGCTGAAGGTCGGCGTGATTCCGTGGATTCTGTATCGGCTCGTGCGCAGGCTCGACATTCAGGCCGACGTCGAACCGCTGATCAACATTCCGGCCACGCTGCTGATCGGCATCGTGCTCGTGATCATCGCGTTCAACGTCGCGTCGCCGATCAGCCAGCTCGCGACGTCGGCCGCGCGCGGCACGCTCGGGATCGCGCTTGCGTGCGTGCTGTTGTCGTTCATGGCGATGATCACGCGCGCGAAGGCGGTTCCCCAGGTGATCGGCTTCCTGTCGATGGAAAACGGGCTGTTCTTTGCCGCCACGGCCGCGACCAACGGCATGCCGATGATCGTGGAACTCGGCATCGCACTCGACGTGCTGGTCGGGATTCTGATTCTGGGCGTCTTCATGTTCCAGATTCGCGAGCAGTTCGACAGCCTGGACATCCATCACCTCGAGAAACTCAAAGATGAATGACGCCCACGTCGTGCTCGCCGTGCTCGGCATTCCGCTCGTGGCGGCCGCATGTCTCGCGGGCGTGCGCCCCGCTCCGGTCGCGCGCAACCTGAACGCCGGCTTCAGCTTCGTGACGTTCGCGGCGACGCTGGTGCTCGCCGCGCGCACCGTCGAACGCGGACCGTCGTTCGCGTTCGATCGTGCATTCTTCGTCGATCCCCTGAACGTGTACCTCGTCGCGCTGACTGCATTCGTCGGCTGGACGACGTCGCTGTTCTCGCGGCCGTACATGCAGATCGAAGAGGCGCGCGGGCGGATGACGGCGACGCGGATGCGCCTCTATCACAGTATGTACCAGTTGTTCATGTTCGCGATGCTGCTCGCGCTGCTGACCAATAACCTCGGCGTGCTATGGGTCGCGATGGAGGGCGCGACGCTCGCGACCGTGCTGCTCGTCAGCGTGTATCGGACCGCCGCGAGTCTCGAGGCCGCCTGGAAGTACTTCATCCTGTGCGGTGTCGGCATCGCGCAGGCCTTGTTCGGCACGATCCTGCTGTACCTCGCCGCGAGCCGGCAACTGAGCGACGGCGACGCGCTGCTGTGGACGAGCCTTGCAGCCGTCAAGACGCACCTGGACCCGTCCATCGTGTCGATCGCCTTCGTGTTCCTGCTGGTCGGCTACGGCACGAAGGTCGGACTCGTGCCGATGCACAACTGGCTGCCGGACGCGCATGCCGAAGGCCCGACACCGATCTCAGCGGTGCTGTCCGGGCTGCTGCTGAACGTCGCGCTGTACGCGGTGCTGCGCTGCAAGGTGCTGGCGGACGGCGCGCTCGGCAATGGCCTGCCCGGACGATTGCTGGTCGGATTCGGGCTCGTGTCGGTGCTGATCGCGTCGTTCTCGCTGTTTCGGCAGAAGGACGTCAAGCGGCTGTTTTCGTATTCGTCGATCGAGCACATGGGACTGATGACGTTCGCGTTCGGCCTCGGCGGCCCGGTCGCGACGTTCGCCGGTCTGCTGCATATGACCGTCCATTCCCTCGTCAAGTCGGCGATCTTCTTTGCGGTCGGCCACGCGACGCAAAAGGCGGGTACCCAGGCGATCGATGGCATTCGCGGGCTGCTGCAGGTCAGCCCGACGGTCGGCTGGGGCATGATGCTCGGCGCGCTCGCGATTCTCGGACTGCCGCCGTTCGGCGTGTTCGCAAGCGAATTTCTGATTCTGACGACCGCGATGAACACGCTACCGTGGACAGCGCCGCTGTTGCTGCTGGGCCTCGCCGTTGCGTTCGCGGCGATCTTCGCGCGCGTGCAGCGAATGGTGTTCGGCGAAACGACGACGGCCAAGCCGCTCGAGCATCGCCCCGCACCGCTGCCGGTATTCGTGCATCTGGGTTTGGGGCTGATGCTTGGGCTCTATGTGCCACCGTATCTGGCAACGTGGTATCGCCAGGCCGCAACGATGTTGGCGGGCTGACGGATGCGACTCGAATCGATGCAACTTGCCGCCACCCGCCTCACACATCGTGCGGGCCAGATTCCAGCAGCAGTGGTGAGTGCTGATGAATCAGCGTGGCTCGAGCTTGCGCGCACCGCGCGAGCGGAGCAGCGGCGCCTCGTTGCAATGTGGGGCAGCGAAGCAGTCGAAGACGGTTTCTCGGTGAACGCCGCGTACGAATGCGATGACGGCATAGCGTGGGTGCGCCTGCCGATCGGGCGTCAGCAGAATGCCGGTGGAGACTATCCCGATCTCGCCACCGTTTTCCCGTGCGCGACTCGCATGCAACGAGCGATCTTCGATCTGATCGGCCTGCGCGCGCGTGGCGCCCAGGACACGCGCGCGTGGCTCAATCACGGCAACTGGCCCGATGATTATTTCCCGCTGCAAAGGCAGGCGACGGGTGTCGAAGCCTTCGAATCGAGCGAGGCGGACTACCCGTTCGTGCAGGTTGCGGGCGATGGCGTACACGAGATCGCTGTCGGGCCGATTCATGCCGGCACCATCGAGCCGGGGCATTTCCGCTTCTCGGTCGTCGGCGAGAAGGTGCTGCGCCTCGAAGAACGTCTCGGCTATGCGCACCGCGGCGTCGAGCGTCTGTTTGAACGTACTCCCGCATCGCACGGTCATCGGGTTGCCGCGAGGATTGCGGGCGACTCGACCGTCGCGTTCTCGTGGGCCTTTTGCATGGCGCTCGAGCAAGCCAGCGGCACGCAACTGTCGAAGCGCGCACTGTATCTGCGTGCGCTTCTGCTCGAACGCGAACGCGTGGCCAACCACCTCGGCGACCTCGGCGCACTGGGCAACGACGCCGGGTTCGGCTTCGCACTCGCGCAATTCTCGCGGCTCAAGGAGGACTGGATACGCACGAACGCCCGCCTGTTCGGACATCGGTACCTGATGGATCGGATCGTGCCGGGCGGTGTATCGGTCGATGTTCGCCCCGACGACGCGGCGGTGCTGACCGAGCAATGCGAACGGATCGAACGCGAGGTTCACGTGATGCGCAAAGTCTACGAAGACCAGTCCGGGCTGCAGGATCGGTTCCTCGGCACGGGACGATTGACGCCCGCTGTCGTCGAGCATTTCGGCGTGCGTGGCATGGCCGCCCGCGCCAGCGGCCGAACCTTCGACGTTCGCGCGAACTTGCGCGCTGCTCCGTATGACGACATGGCGGTCAATGCGGTCAGCGATGCGCGCGGCGACGTTGCCGCACGCGTCGCGGTGCGCTTCGCCGAAATCGATGAATCCCTGCGCCTGATCCGCACGCTGCTCACCAATCTTCCCGATGACGGTCCCGCGGTCGTCGCCATGACGCCTGCAACGGCGCACGCGCAAGGCGTAGGCTGGGTGGAAGGCTGGCGAGGGGACGTATTCGTCGCCCTCGATCTCGCCCCGGGCGACGTCATCGGCCGATGCCATTGCCACGATCCGTCATGGCAGAACTGGCCGGCGCTCGAACACGCGATCATCGGCAACATCGTTCCCGATTTCCCGCTGATCAACAAGTCGTTCAACCTGAACTACGCGGGGCACGATCTCTGATGTGGCAACTGATCCGGCAATTCGCGCGCACCGATTTCCCCGACGAACCCGCGCCGGCGGCGGAAGACGCATGGCTTCACGAGGAGCGACGCATTCGCGGGGACATACTCGATCTGCTTGGGCGGGCGCTGTGCATCCGGCAGATCGATGCGGGTTCATGCAACGGTTGCGAGTTGGAGATTCACGCGCTGAACAACCCGTACTACAACATCGAAGGGCTTGGCATCAAATTCGTCGCGAGTCCGCGGCATGCGGACCTGCTGCTCGTGACCGGGCCGGTGACGCTGAATATGCGCACGGCCCTGCTCGCCGCGTACGACGCGACCCCCGCTCCGAAACTCGTCGTTGCCGCCGGCGAGTGCGCATGCACGGGCGGCATTTTTGCCAATAGTTACGCGGTGTGCGGCCCGGTTTCGTCGATCTTGCCGGTGGACGTGACGATCCCCGGATGTCCGCCGCCGCCGCTCGATTTGCTGCGAGGCATCCTCACAGCCTGCCGGGCGCGTTGAGCCGCAGGTCGTTTTCCCCAGTGCAAAACGTGCAACTTTGCCCGTTTTGCATGACTCCACACGGGCTCCATCCCGATCATTGCGCATATTGGCCTGCCTTTATTGCGCGGATCGGCTTTGCGTTTGCAGCGAGTCTTTAATACCGTTGTAGCTGCACCCGCAACGGCACTTAAATTGCTGCTCAATGGTTTGTGTCAACGCGATGCGTTGGACATCGACGCGTCGTCAGCCTGCATTGACCTTTCAATGGAGTCAACAGATCGTCATGACCACGCCTACAGAATGTCAGCATTGCGGGGACACCCCCGCTTCAGAGTCGGCCGCCGAGCAAACCACCACACCTTCCCAACCGTCACGCCGCCGCTTCCTGCAATCGGCGGCGGCCGCCGCGACGATCGGCGCGGCGCCGCATCTGCGCGCGCAAGCGCAGGCACCCGCCGCACCCGCGCCGCAAAGCAACCCCGTGGTGCCGCCGCGCCCCGTTACATTGACCGTCAACGGCCGCGCATACGCGCTACAGCTCGAACCGCGCGTGACGCTGCTCGACGCGTTGCGCGAATACGCCGGTCTGATGGGCACGAAGAAAGGCTGCGACCGTGGTCAATGCGGCGCCTGCACGGTGCTCGCCGACGGCCGCCGCATCAACTCGTGCCTGACGCTCGCGGTCATGCATGAAGGCGAGAACATCACGACCGTCGAAGGACTCGCGAGCAACGGCACGTTGAGTCCTGTGCAGGCCGCGTTCATCGAACACGATGCGTTCCAGTGCGGCTACTGTACGCCCGGGCAGTTGTGCTCGGCGACCGCCCTGCTCGGCGAATTCCGCAGCGGCACGGCGAGCACCGTGACCGCCGACGTGCGCGCGCGTCCCGCCGCGCTCACCGACGACGAAATCCGCGAACGCATGAGCGGCAACATCTGCCGCTGCGGCGCGTACGTGAACATCGTCGCCGCGGTGCGCGCCGCGCACGAGCACGCCTGACGGAGACCGACATGGATGCGATTTCCTACGACCGCGCCAGCGACGTCGCCAGCGCGGTACGCGCCGCGCAACAGCCCGGCGCGGTGTTCATCGGCGGCGGCACGAATCTGCTCGATCTGATGAAGGGCGGCGTCGCGCGGCCGGTGCGGCTCATCGATATCACACACATCGGCGGCCTCGACTCGGTGACGACGCTGCCCGGCGGCGGCCTGCGCATCGGCGCGCTGGTGCGCAATAGCGACGCGGCCAATCACGCGCTGGTGCGCGAGCAGTACCCGCTGCTGTCGCAAGCGCTGCTCGCGGGCGCGTCGCCGCAGTTGCGCAACATGGCGACGGTCGGCGGCAATCTGCTGCAACGCACCCGCTGCGGCTACTTCTACGACACCGCTTTCACGCATTGCAACAAGCGCCTGCCCGGCAGCGGCTGCGCGGCGCTCGACGGCCATAACCGCGGACACGCGATCCTCGGCGCGAGCCCGCAATGCATCGCGGTCAACCCATCGGACATGAGCGTCGCGCTGGCCGCGCTCGATGCGCTGGTGCGCGTGAGCGGCCCCGGCGGCGAGCGCACGATCGCGTTCGCCGACTTCCATCGCCTGCCCGGCGACCGGCCCGACGTCGATACCACGTTGCAGCCCGGCGAGCTGATCACCGCGGTCGATCTGCCGCCGCCGCTGTTCAGCGCGCATTCGCACTATCTGAAGGTGCGTGACCGCGCGAGCTATGCGTTCGCGCTCGTATCGGTCGCGGCCGCGTTGCAGATGGACGGCGAGCGCGTGCAGAGCGCGCGTATCGCGCTCGGCGGCGTCGCGCACAAACCGTGGCGCGCGAACGTGGCCGAACACATGCTGAGCGGCCAGCCGCTCAGCCAGGCCACGTTGAAAAACGCCGCCGCGGCCGCGTTGAGCGGCGCGCAGCCGCGTCACGACAACGCCTTCAAGGTCCAGCTCGCGCAGCGCGCGATCGTGCGCGCGGTCAACCAGGCCGCCGGCAATGCGGGAGGTGTCGCATGAATCTGATCGGACAACCGCTCGATCGCGTCGACGGTCTGCTGAAGGTGACCGGCGACGCGCGTTATGCAGCCGAATTCCCCGGGGCGCGCCTCGGGCATGGGGTGCTCGTGACGAGCACGATCCCGGCCGGCACGATTTCGTCGATCGATGCGAGTCGCGCCGAGGCCGTGCCCGGCGTGCTGCTCGTGATGACCTACCAGAACGCGCCGCGTCTGCCGAACGGAGGCAAGTCCGCGTTCTCGCCTCCGGCCGGCCGGCACCTGTCGCTTCTGCAAGACAACCAGGTGCACTACAGCAACGAGCCGGTCGCGGTAGTCGTCGCCGATACGCTCGAACATGCAACCGATGCCGCGCGCCAGCTGCGCATCGTCTATCAGCCGGACACCGCGGCGCTCGACTTCGAGCAGGCGAAAGCGCACGCGCATGCGCCGGACAAGCCGCAGGGCCGGCAGACCGATACGCAGCGCGGCAGCTTCGAAGACGGCATGCAAAGCGGCGACGTGCATATCGAGGCCACCTACACGACGCCGATCGAGCATCACAACCCGATGGAGCCGCACGCGACGATGGCGCACTGGGACGGCCCGCAGCTGACGGTCTACGACTCGACCCAGGGCGTGAGCGGCACCGCGCAGGTGCTCGCGAAGACGTTCGCGATCCCCGTGTCCGACGTGCGCGTGATTTCGCCGCTGATCGGCGGCGGCTTCGGCTGCAAGGGCTCGTCGTGGTCGCACGTGTCGCTGTGCGCGATGGCCGCGCGGCAAACCGGGCGGCCCGTGCGGCTCGCGCTCGAACGGCCGCAGATGTTCGGCCCGGTCGGCGCGCGGCCGCGCACCGAGCAGCACTTCGTGATCGCCGCGCGGCATGACGGCACCCTGACCGCGATGCGCCACGACAGCATCTCGAACACGTCGATGATCGAAGACTGGACCGAGACCTGCTGCATGGTCACGCGCATGCTGTATGCGGTGCCCAACCAGGTGACGACGCACCGGCTCGTGCAGCTCAATGTCGGCACGCCGACCTTCATGCGCGCGCCGGGCGAGACCACCGGCTCGTTCGCGCTCGAATCGGCGATGGACGAACTCGCGGTCGCGCTGAAGATGGACCCGCTCGCGCTGCGCCTGAAAAACTACGCGGAAAGCGATCCGCAGGAGCACAAGCCGTGGTCCGGCAAGTCGCTGCGCGAGTGCTATCAGATCGGCGCCGAGAAGTTCGGCTGGTCGCGCCGCTCGCACACGCCACGTTCGATGCGCAATGGCAACACGCTGATCGGCATGGGCATGGCGACCGCGACGTATCCGGCCAACCGCAGCGAGGCGTCGGCGCTCGCACAGATTCTGCCGGACGGCACCGCGGTGGTCGCCTCGGGCACGCAGGACATCGGCACCGGCACCTACACGGTGATGACCCAGGTCGCCGCCGATGCGCTCGGCTTCACGCCCGAGCAGGTCCACTTCGCGCTCGGTGATTCGTCGCTGCCGCGCGCGCCGGTGTCGGGCGGCTCGCAGTCGGCGGCCAGCGTGTCGCCCGCGGTGCGCGACGCGGCGAGCCAGGCGCGCAGCCAGCTGATCGCGCTGGCGCTCGCCGATGCGGCCTCGCCCGTGCATGGCTTGCCGCTCGACGACGTCACCGTCGCAAGCGGCTGGGTCGTGAGCCGCTCGCAACCCGACAAGCGTGATCCGGCCGCGGCGATCATCGCGCGCGCGGGCGGCAAGCCGATCGAGGCGACCGCCACCGTGAAGCCAGGCGACGAGAAGCAGAAGTACTCGTTTCACTCGTTCGGCGCGGTGTTCGTCGAGGTCCACGTCGATGCCGAGTTGGGCACGATCCGCGTGCCGCGCGTGGTCGCGGTGTACGACGTCGGCCGCGTGCTGAATCAGAAGACCGCGCGCAGCCAGATGATGGGCGGCATCGTGTGGGGCATCGGCGCGGCGATGCAGGAAGAGAGCACGCTCGATGAGCGCTTCGGACGCTTCACCAACGCGAACCTCGCCGAGTATCACGTGCCGGTGAACGCCGATATCGGCACGATCGACATTGCGTTCATCGACCGGCCCGATCCGTACATCAACTCGCTCGGCGTGCGCGGGATCGGCGAGATCGGCATCACGGCCGTGGTGGCCGCGATCGCGAACGCGGTGTACAACGCGACCGGCGTACGGGTGCGCGATCTGCCGATCACGCTGGACAAGGTGGTGCGGACCTGAACCGGCGGCCGCGGCGGAAACGATGCAACAGCGAAAGCCGGAGCGGCGGGCGGCTGGCATCGGGCTTGTCCTGCCGCGCTTGCCTCCCGCCCCGTTGCATCGCACAATCGGGGCACTCCTCTCTACCGGTATCCGCCGATGGCCTATGCCTCGCTCGCCACTGGCGTGTTGCTCGCCGCCGGTTCCGGCTCGCGCTTCGATCCGCGCGGACTGCACAACAAACTGCTCGCACGCATGCCCGACGGCACCCTGGTCGCGCATGAAGCCGCGCATCGGCTGCTGCAGGTCGTCACGCGGGTGCTCGCCGTGGTGCGGCCGGGCTCCGACGCGCTCGCCCGCGTGCTGAACGATGCCGGCTGTGATGTCGTGTTTGCGGCGAGCGCCGAGCGCGGCATGGGCGCGAGCCTCGCCGCCGGCATCGAAGCGAGCGACGACGCCGAGGGCTGGATCGTCGCGCTCGCCGACATGCCGCGCATTGCAATTCCGACCATCGAAGCGGTAGCCCGCGCGCTCGACAACGGCGCGCCGCTCGTCGCGCCGTTCTACGACGGCCAGCGCGGCCATCCGGTCGGCTTCGGCAGCGAGCACCGCGACGCGCTGCTCGCGCTCGACGGCGACACCGGCGCGAAGGCGCTGCTCAAGTCCCGGGCGCTGACGCGCCTCGATGTCGACGATCCCGGCATTCTGCGCGACGTGGATACGCCGGATGATTTGCGCACGCTCTAGCGGCTAAGCTCAGCGTCGCCGAGACGCGACCTTTCGTGTATCTGACAGATTTTTGGCGGCTCCGAGTACATCATGTGAACTCGCATCTTCAAACGAGGAGTATCGACGTGAGCTCATCCGCCATCAGACTGAAGAACGACGTCTCCCCGGCCGAGTGGGACGCACGCGTCAATCTCGCGGCCGCCTACCGTCTCACCGCGCTATTCGGCTGGGACGACCTCGTGTTTACCCACATCTCGGCGCGCGTGCCGGGCCCCGAGCATCATTTCCTGATCAACCCGTACGGCATGATGTTCGATGAGATCACCGCGTCATCGCTGGTCAAGATCGACCTCGACGGCCGCAAGGTCAGCGAATCGCCGTACGACATCAATCCGGCCGGCTTCACGATCCATAGCGCGATTCATGCGGCACGCGAAGACGCGCTTTGCGTGATGCACACGCACTCGATCAACGGCGTGGCCGTGTCGGCTCAGGCGGAGGGCTTGTTGCCGCTGTCGCAGCAGTCGCTGGGTGTGCTCGCGTCGCTCGGCTATCACGACTACGAGGGCATCGCGCTCAATGAAGCCGAAAAGCCGCGCCTCGTTCAGGACCTCGGACACAACACGAATCTGATGCTGCGCAACCACGGCCTGCTGACGGTCGGCAGGACGCCGGCGGATGCGTTCGTCGCGATGTATTTCTTCGAGGCGGCCTGCATGATCCAGGTACGCGCGCAGGCGGGCGGCGGCAAGCTTCTCCCCATCGCGCCGCCGATTCTCGACAACATCAAGGAGCAGATCAAGCTCGTGACGAGGGGCGCGACGCCAGGCGCGCTCGTGTGGCCGGGGCTGCTGCGCCGGCTCGATCGTCGTAACCCCGGCTTTGCGGACTAGAGGCCTGGGCGTCACGCAAAGTGTGATGGACCGAGTTGCCGATGCGACGCAACGGGGGTGTGACCGGTAGGCGATCTGAGAATCTGCATGGCAAAAATCTGTATCTACGGCGCCGGCTCGATTGGTTGCTATGTCGGCGGACGGCTGCTGACTGGTGGCAGCGACCCGCGTGTGCTTGGCATACCGGATGCACTGTTCGAACGGCTCGGCCGCGCGATGCTGACGATCTTGCCGGACAAGGAAAGGGACACTGATACCGCATGAAGCCCCTGGATCTGACGCGATTCGATCTCAACCTTCTGGTCGTACTCGAGGCACTTTGGGCCGAGAGGCACGTCGGCCGCGCCGCCGAACGACTGCATTTGTCCCAGTCCGCAACCAGCCACGCTTTATCGAGGCTGCGTACTGCTTTTGCTGATCAGCTTTTCATTCGTCACCCTCGCGGGATCGAGCCAACGCCGCTGGCCATCGAGTTGATGCCGCGCGTGGCGGCGGTGCTGGAGTCGGTCAGGCTCGTCGCCAGTCCACGTGGCCCATTCGATCCAGGTCGCGTGCAAGCGACACTGTCGGTGGCAGCCACCGATCACGCCATCTTGACCGTCATCGCCCCTGTTCTGCACAGCATCCAGGCCGCTGCGCCGGGTGTCGTGCTGAGGCTCGGGCCAGCCGATAGCGAATCCGCTCTGCGCATGTTGGACCGTGGCGATTTCGACATCGTGCTAGGGTCCGGCTCTTTCGCCCAGATTCCGCAGCGTTTTGATTGCCAGCTTGTTCATACGGAGCGTTTCGTCGGCATTGCGCGCAAGGGGCACCCGGCCCTCGTCAAGCGAGGCAAGAAGCTGCACATGGAACTGGATGACTTCGCTCGGCTGCCGCACATCCTGGTCTCGCCGCGCGGAGATACACGAGGCGCCGTCGACGATGCGCTGGAGGCCGTCGGTCGAACCCGGGTGGTGAGCGCCACCTGCCCCAGCTTTCTGGCTGCTCCGTTCATGGTCGGTGCTTCGGAAGCGATTGCCGTTATCGCGGAGCGGGTCGCACTGCGGATGCAGGACACTGCGCAACTGAGCCTTTTCGAACTGCCGTTGGCGTTACCGACCTGGGAGGTGCTCGTTATTCGAGCCCGAGGGCGCGCCAACGAACCGGCCGTTCAGTGGCTTACCAACATGATGATCGCCCACTGAACATCGGCAGGGACTTGCTGCCGTCGCAGCGACAAGGGCGCCATGAATCTCGTGCATCGACATGCTGTGCAAATGCCATTGGATCGAATACCTCGGGCCTCATAGAGTTCGGTTGCCGATTATTCAACCTGCTCGGAGTGCCCCATGAGGACATCCCCCACCTTGGTCATGATCCCTTGCTTCGCAGGCGCTCCGTGGCAGCTTGACCAGTTGACCCACTTGCGGAGTCGCCCCATGCGTACACTTCGTTTACCGGACGACGTATGCAAACTGGAAACGTTGGCCGACTTCATCGCTGATCAGTTGAAGGATCTCGACAGCTACGTGTTGGTTGGTGATTCGTACGGCGCGGTCTCCTCGATCGCGGTTGCGACGCGGCAGCCGAAGGGCCTGAAGGGCCTGGTGCTCTCGGGTGGATTTGCCAGGAGTCCGATCACCTCGCCCTTGCTCAAGATGCTGGCGGCGCTTGCACCGTTCTTCCCCGGGCCCTTTTATCGACAGTTGACTCTTTCATTCCATGCAATGCAGTTGGCTTCGTCGTTCGACAAGGAGGGGGAGATACCCTGGTCCATCGGAAAGAGCCGCGACTTCTTCATCAGGGAAACGTCGCATAAGGCCTACGTCAACCGCATACGCTCGATCGGGAAGACGGACTATACGGCTCTGCTGAAGAACATCGACGTCCCCACGCTGATCCTGACTCCGGAGGAAGACAAGCTGATCGGCAAAGAAGCCGCGGGGGTCCTGGTGAACGGCATCAAGGGGGCGCAGGAAGTAGTCATGCCGCGCACGGGTCACATGTTCAGGTTTTCACACCCTGGTGCGTACTCTCTCGAGATCAGAAAGTTTCTGGAGCGAGCGTCGCTATAAGGACTCTGATGCAAATAGACGTGCCGTCAAGATGGCGACGGCTCGGCAAACGCGTGTCCTCCGGTGTCCGCCGCGCTGTGCGCGCCGATGCTCGCGCAGATCCGCTACGAGCAGGGCCGCCTCGACGAGGCCGAAGCGCTCCTGCTCGATCTGATGCCGATCGTCGATGCGGCCGTGCTGCTCGATAGCGTGCTGATTGCGTATCGAGTGCTGATCCGGATCGCGATGGCGCGCTCGAACGCCTCGCACGCGTATGCGCTGCTCGACCACGCGCAAGACCTCGGCCATCGGCGCGGTTGGCAGCGTCTGGTCGCCGCGGGGTTCGTCGAGCGCACTCGGCTGCATATCGCCGAAGGAAGAATGACCGAAGCCGCCGCATGTGTGCACCAACTCGACGGACTCCCGGCGCGCGACCCGCAATCGTCGACGCCCGTGTCGGCGGAAATCGACAACTATCGCGCACTCGCCGCGGGCTGCCTGGCGATGGCGCGGGGCCGCACGAGCGAGGCCGTCGACCACCTGAACACCGCGCGGCGAAGCGCGGAAAGCCGTCACGGCGACTACCTGGCGTTGCACTTGCGCACCACGCTCGCGCTCGCGTGGATGAGCGCGGGCCAGTTGAGCGAGGCGATCGAGGTGTTCGGCCGGGTCGTCGAAGTCGCCGCGCCCGCCGGCATCTATCAGTCGATTCTCGACCAGGGCGCCGGCATCGGATCGCTGCTGCAGGCGATGCGCGACGATACCCGCAGCGTCGCGGGGAAGCCGGCGCGAACGAAGGACGCGGCGAATTACATCGACCGTCTTTGCGACGGCTGGCGTGCGCTTTATCAGCCCGGCAGCCACGCGCAGCGCGATGGCGAACGCGAAGCGCTGAGCGCGCGCGAAAGCGAAATCGTCGGGCTGATCGCGCAGGGTCAGTCGAACAAGGAAATCGCGCGCAGTCTCGGCATTGCGCCCGAGACGGTCAAATCGCACGTGAAGAGTATTTTCGTGAAGCTCGAGGTCGACAAGCGCGCGCATGCGGTGTCGCGCGCGCAAGCGCTGGGTCTGCTGCGCAACGGCGAGTGAGGCGCTATCGCGCCAGCCATTGCGCCAAGCCTTCGAAGCGTTGTGATTTCTCAGGCGAACTGCGCGCGCCGCCACTTCTTGTTAAGCTTGCCGACGCTGGTCTTTTCGAGCGCGTCGACGAACCTGACGATCTGCGGCACCGCATACTTCGAGATCCGTCCCAACTCACTGAACGTCAGCACGTGACGCTTGATGTCGTCCTCGCTCACCGCGGCGCCTTCGCCGAGCACCACCAACGCGACCGGCCGCTCACCCCATTTCTCATCGCCGATGCCGATGACCGCCACCTCCGATACGCCCGGGTACAGTGAAATCAGGCTCTCGATTTCCAGCGATGAAATCCATTCGCCACCCGATGACTGTCCCAGTCCATCACCGCGACGGTGCCGCCGTGCCACGCGCCCAACCGGGAAAGTCCATTGGCGAGCCGCGCGATGCGCTCGCGCAGCGTCGTATAGGTCATGCGGAGCTGGCCGCGATACACGATCTCCGGGTCCGCCGCCTGAACGAACGGCGTGTGCAGCAACTGCTTGATCAGCAATGGATAGGCGTAGGCCGAGGGCGCGGCGGCCGTGGCGTTGTCGCGCATCTGAATCTCCTAGAGCACTGAACTGGATGGATGGCGGGCGCACACGGCTTCATTGCTGCGTGGCTGACAGCCTCGTCCCGCGGTGAGTTCCCGATAGGCAAATCATCTGCGCGGTTGCGCGGGGGGACTATCCCCTGAACGGGGGAGGCCGGAGAGAGGGTTTGGAGAATTCGCGAACTACACAAAACACGGGCGCTTCAACGCCATGACAGCGACGCGCGACGAGCCGAAAAGCCGCGACCGTCGCCTGATGGACAGATCGAGACCCCGATCCGCGGTCATTCAGGCATGTAATTTGCGCACGGCAAGTTTCGCGCGCAAGCCGTGCCGATTACGCCTAAGCTGAGGTGACGCCACGTTTTTTCACATGCGGCGCCTTGACGACCGACGGCCTCGACGCCTCATCCGCCCCGCCTCGAACCCCCAGACGCAAGCCCATGAGCGAAACCACTCCACGCCTTTTCATCGTCTCGCCCCATTTCGACGACGCCGTGTTCAGTTGCGGCGCCTTGCTCGCCGCCCATCCCGACGCTGCCGTCTGCACCGTGTTCGCCGCGCCGCCCGAACACGACATGCATACGGAGTGGGACCAGAAAGCGGGCTTCGCGAACGCTCATGAAGCGGTCCGCGAACGCACGGTCGAAGACAACCGCGCGCTCGAAGTGCTCGACGCGATTCCGCTGCGCATGCCGTTTCGCGACAGCCAGTACGCCGACTCGCCGTCGATCAGCCAGATGGCGGCGGCGCTGGAGGAAACGATTTACCGCACGACCGCCAACACGCTGCTGATGCCGCTCGGCCTGCATCACGAGGATCATGCGCGGGTATTCGAAGCGTGCTGCGAAATCCTGCCGCGCCTCACGCATCTGGACTGGTTCGGTTATGAGGAAGCGATTCACCGGCTCACGCCGGGCGCGGTGCAGGCGCGGCTCGCCGATCTCGCGCAGCGCGGCATCGTCGCGACGCCGGCAACGCCGAGCGCGGGCCACACGATCGACGTGCAGCGCCGCGCGCATCTGAAACGCGAAGCGGTCAACGCCTACGCGAGCCAGTTGCGGGCGTTCGGCCCCGGCAATTATGAAGACGTGTTCGCGACCGAGCGCTACTGGCAGCTCAGCGTCGGCCGCAAACGCGCGAGAAAATAGCAAAAAAGGAGCGAGCAGGAAGCGCGGCGAGCGCCTACGCTTGAAGACAGATAACCGACGCGGCGGCGGGCATCGACGGCAACAACCGCCCCGCCGGACCCGCGCATTTCAACCGCAAGGGTGACGCAATGAGCTACGACATGCACACCAGCCCGATTCCCGACCCGAACGCCGATCCGAACCGCGACCCGGAAGCCGACCCGCTGGTGCCGCCGTCGCCGGGGCATCATGTCGAGGAGCCGCAGCGGCCTGACGGGCCGCCGGACAAGGACCCGGTGTAAAGGGAGCCGCGCTCGACACGGCGTCAGCCTGTCAAGTCGCTGAAGCCCTGCAGCAGGCGGTCGATATCGGCCGCGTGAATGTTGCCCATCGTCGAGATGCGGAACAGCTCCGCCGACAGCCCGCCCTGCCCCGCATAGATCACGAAGCCGCGCGCCTTCAACGCGTCGTGCAGTTGCGGATACGCGATACCGTTGGGCAAGCGGTACGCGCGCAACACCACCGACGACTCCCCAGCCGGCAACACACTGCCGATGCCGCGCGCGGCCAGGCCCGCGCGCACCTGCCCGGCAAGCGCCGCATAGCGCGCATGACGAGCGCGCCAGCCGCCTTCGTCGGCGAGTTCACGCAGGGCCTCGACCAGCGCGTAATACGCGTGTACCGACGGCGTAAACGGCGTGTTGCGCTGATCCTGCAAACGCGCGAGCCGCGCGAGATCGAGGTAGTACGTGCGGCTCGCCGCGCGTGCGAGCGCCGCGCGCCGCACCAGTACGAACGACGCGCCCGGCACGCCATGCAGGCACTTGTTGGCGGTCGCCGCGAGCGCGTCGAGGCTCGCGTCCGCGAAATCGATCGCTTCGGCGCCGAAGCTGCTGACACCGTCCACCAGCAGACGCAGGCCGCGCTCGCGGCACAATGCGCCGAGCGCCGCGATGTCGTTCAGACGGCCCGTGGTCGTTTCGTGATGAATCACCGCGACGTGCGTGAACGACTTGTCGGCGTCGAGCCGTTCGGCGATCTTCGCGAGATTGGGCGCGTCCATCCAGTCGTGCTTCAGCGCTTCGTGCGCGATGCCGTATTGCGCGGCGATCTGCGCGATGCGCTCGCCATACACGCCGTTTTCGACGACGAGCAGCTTGCCGTTCTGCGGCACCAGCGCGGCCGTCATGCTTTCGACGGCGGCCGTTCCGGAACCGGTCATCAGCACTGCCTGCCATTCGTTCGGATCGATCCCGTACACGTCGACGAGACGCGTGCGCGCCTCTTCCTGCAGGTCGAAAAATTCGCTCTCGCGATGGCACAAGTCCGTCTGCAACAGGCTGTTGCGGACACGTTCGGTGAGCGTCACCGGGCCGGGATTGAGCAGCAGCATGGTCGCTCCTGTTGGCATTAGGGTTCAGATCGCGCCGATGTGGCGCATCAGGCGCGTCTTCACATCGGGCGGCGTAATGGTCGGGCGCGGCAGGCCGTCGGGCGTGCCGCGGCGGATCGTCAGGCGTGCGAAGCGCGGCCCGTCGAGCGGCGGCGCCGCGAACAGTTCGTCGATGACTGCCGGATCGTCGCTCTCGACCGCCGACGCGTAACCGCACGCGGCCGCGACACCCGCGAACGACACTTGCGGCGACACTGTCGCCTGGCCGCCGGTCGAATCGTGCGCGCCGTTATCGAGCAGTACGTGCGTGAGGTTCGACGGACCGTACGCGCCGAGCGTCGCGAACGCGCCCATGCGCATCAGCGCGGCGCCGTCGCCGTCGAGCGCGACCACGCGCAGGTCCGGGCGCGCGAGCGCGAGGCCGAGCGCGAACGGCGTCACGCAGCCCATCGAGCCGACCATGTATAGCTGGTTCGCGCGATCGTCGATCGCATAGAGTTCGCGGCCGCAAAAACCGGTCGACGCGAGCACCACCGTCGAGTCGAGCGGCGTATGCGCGATGACCTTTTGCAGCGCGTCGTGGCGCGTTGCGAGTTCGTTCGCGGCGATATCGCGGAACTGCGCGCGGAACTGCGCATGCGGCTCGACCGGCGTGCGCCGCGCGGGCGCGCCGCCGTCCTTCAGTTCATACGGTGCGACGCTGCCCTTCTGCATCACGAGCGCGTACGGACGGCCGGTGGCGTCCATATGCGCGATCGCGCGATCGAGCGCCGGGCCGATCGCGTCGGCCTCGGTCGGGAACGTCTCCCACGGAATTTCCATCGTGTCGAGGATCGCCGGCGTGATCGGGCCCATCAGCGCGTGTTGCGGCTCGTCGGCAACCCCCGGCTGGCCGCGCCACGTGACGATCAGCAGTTGCGGCAGGCGAAAAGTCCAGGTCAGCGAGGTCAGCGGGCTGACCGCATTGCCGAGCCCGGAGTTCTGCATCATCGTGATGCCGCGCCGGCCGTTCTTCGCGCCGAGCGTGACGCCGGCGATCAGCGCGACCGCGTCGCCCTCGTTGGCCGCCGACACGTAGTGCAGCGATTCGTCCTGCAGCACGTAGTTGATGAACGGCGTCAGATACGAGCACGGCACGCCCGCATACCAGTCGAAACCGCGCTCGCGCGCCGCCTCGACGAACTGTGCTGCTTCGATCATTGCGCACCTCCGTGTGCATCGTGCGCCGTTGCGCCGCAGACGGCCGACGCGAACGGAGCCTGCGCGTGCGCGAAGTCGCCCGCGCGGCGGAAATCGTCGAGATCGTTGACGCCGCGCCAGTGCCCGTGCACGTATTGCACCTCGATCGACTCGCCCGCTTCGATCAGCGCGTTCAGCAGCGCGGGCATGTCGAGCGACGCGAAATCGTCGCGCGTCCGCAACCCGCGCATCACCGCTTGCAGGCGTTCAAGGCCCGCGCCGCGCACGTTCAGCAGCCCCACCCAGCGGCCATGCGGCACCTGCGCGGCGCTCGCCGTCGACGACTGGTGCCGCCCGCTCGCGACATGTCGCAGCACGACCTTGTTGCCGAACAGACCGCGGTCGTCGGCGGCCGAGCACCAAGCGAAATCGCGCACGCTCGCGTTCTCCGTATCGGTCAGCGACGAATCGACGACCACGCTGAAGGCGGCCTCGCTTTCCACCAGATCGCGCAGGATGTAGCTGCGAAACAGCAGGTCGCCGTACGAAATGACGGTGTCGCCGCTCAGTTTATCGAGTGCGCATGCGAGCGACGCGAGTTCACCGGTCTGCGCATGCTGCTCGTTCACGACGAGGCGAATGCCCGCGGTATCGATCGCGTCGGCGCGATAGCCGCCGACCACGGTGATGTCGTTGACGCCCTGCTTCTTGAACGCGTCGACGAGCCAGCGCAGCAGCGGTTTGCCGGCGATCGGCAGCATCACCTTCGGACGCTCTCCGGTCACCGCTTCAAGGCCCTTGCCGCGGCTCGCGGCGAGCACGACGGCCGAGCCGGCCGCGCGGCCGCCCGACAGATAGCGGTCTTCGGCCTCCGAATATTCGTCGGCGTCCTGCAAACGGAAGATTTCGTTGACCGCCGCGATGCTGTCCTCGACATTGACGAGCGTCTCGCTCGCATGGATTTCCTTCGCGACCGCCTGCATCGCCGAGGTCGCCGCGCGGATCAGATGGTTCGCCCAGATCACGGTGCTGATGCCCGCTTCGCGGAACACCTCGGTCGGCGTGCTGTAGTACTTGGTCGGCACGATCACGAGCGGCGCGCGGCCGGCCCATTCGCGCGCGAATTCGAGAATCTCGTCGGGGCGCGACAGCTTGCTGTGAATCAGGATCGCATCGGCGCCTGCCCGTCGATACGCTTCCGCGCGGCGCAGCGCTTCGTCCATGCCCCAGCCCGCGATCAGCGCCTCCACGCGCGCGACGATCGAGAAATGCTCGTCGTTCTGCGAGTCCTTGCCGGCCTTGATCTTGCCGCAGAATTCGTCGATCTCGGCAAGCGGCTGCGCCTCGCCCTTGATGAAGCTGTTGGTCTTCGGAAACTGCTTGTCCTCGATGCACACGCCGGCAATGCCGCGCTGTTCGAGCTTGCGCACGAGGCGGCGCACATTGTTGAAGTTGCCGTAGCCGGTGTCGCCGTCGAGCAGGATCGGCAGATCGCTCGCGTCGGCCATGAATTCCAGCGTATCGACCACCTGCGTCCAGCTCGCCTCGTTGTTGTCGCGCACGCCGAACTGCGCGGAGATCGCGAGGCCCGAGCCCCAGATCGCCTTGAACCCGGCTTCGCGAACGATGCGCGCGGACAGGCCGTTATGCGCCTCCATCATGAAATCGAGTTCACTGCGGACGAGCATCTGGCGCAGGCGCGCACTGCGGGACTGGGAAACGAAAGCGGGTTCGCGTGCATTCATTCTTCGGGACTCCTGGTGGCGGGCGGATTGACGTTCTTCTATGCCCGGCTGGCAATCGGAAAAAGGGCGACTATAGCGGAATTTTTTATGGCGAGTCTTTTGAATGCCGCAGCGATTTTTCGTGGTTGCTCTTAAGTGGAAAAATGTGTCGTTTTTTGGATACTCTATCATTTAATGGGATATTGGCGTTTTGTGGAATGTTGATGCGAACCTTGCAGGGTTTGGCTCGGCGGTTTATTCGGCCCTTCGTGCTGGCCGTTTTTATGTCGATTTTCGTGCGCATTTTTCAATGCCCTGCGCTTTATCGCAAATCGCCAGTCAATTCAGATTCGCGAATACTTCGCAAATGCCTTTTTTTCGAATTGCGCGCATACCAGCGCCGCTAAAACGCTCAATAAATCCGCTTATCAATCAGATGAATGGCGATGTAAACAGCGGGTTTCCCCTGCCTCGACCAACACCATTTCCCGCCGTTAACACAGCGAGCGGCATCCGACCGCAAACCACTAGACCCTAAGGCCAGAAATCCCATTCCCCTCGCTATGACTCTGAACCGAAAACTGACGTCGATGATCGCCGTGCTGTGGGTTGGCCTGATCCTGATCGGCGCGTTCGGCGCGTGGCAGAACCGCGCGTCGATGATCTCGGACCGACGCGAGCAATTGCGCTCGCTGATCGAAGAGGCCAACCACGTCACCGCCCATTACTACGCGCTCGCGCAGCAGCATGCGCTGTCCGAGGACGACGCGAAAAAACAGGCGCTCGCGACGCTCGGCGCGATGCGCTACGGCAAGGACGGCTACCTGTCCATCAACGACTCTCAGCCGGTCATGCTGATGCATCCGTTCAAGCCCGAACTGATCGGCAAGAACCTCGCACAGTTCGCCGATCCGGCCGGCAATCATCTGTTCGTCGATATCGTCAACGCAGGCAATCACGACGGCGGCGGCTTCGTCGACTATCTGTGGGCCAAACCGGGCAGCGAACAGCCCGTTGCGAAGACCAGCTACTCGATGCACTTCGCGCCATGGGACTGGTACCTCGTGACCGGCATGTATATGGACGACGTGCAAAGCGCGTTCTACCGCAACCTGCTGCGCTGGCTGGCGATCACGGTCGCACTCGGCGCGCTCTCCACGGTCGTGATGCTCATCGTGCTGCGCAGCATCCGCCGCTCGCTCGGCGGCGAACTCGAAGCGGCGGTCAAGCATGCGCGGCTGATGGCGCAAGGCAATCTCGCGACGCCGGTGTCGATCGCGCCGCACGACAACAGCAGCCTGCTGCATGCGCTGCGCACGATGCAGGCAGGACTCGTCGACACGGTCTCGCGCGTGCGCCAGGGCACCGAGAACATCAACGTCGGCGCGAACGAAATCGCCGCGGGCAACACCAACCTGTCGCAGCGCACCGAGGAGCAGGCGGCGGCGCTCGTGCAAACCGCGTCGAGCATGGATCAGATGACGGTCAACGTGAAGCAGAACGCGGACAGCGCGAGCCAGGCCGCGCAACTCGCGAGCGACGCCGCGAACGTCGCGACGCGCGGCAGCCGCGTGGTCGACGACGTGGTGCGCACGATGGGCGAGATTACCGCAAGCTCGCGGCAGATCGGCGACATCATCGGCGTGATCGACGGCATTGCGTTCCAGACCAATATCCTCGCGCTGAACGCGGCCGTCGAAGCGGCCCGCGCCGGCGAACAGGGCCGCGGCTTCGCGGTGGTCGCGGCCGAAGTGCGCAGCCTCGCGCAGCGCTCGGCGACGGCCGCCAAGGAGATCAAGGCGCTGATCGAAACCTCGACCGATACCGTCGAGACCGGCGCGTCGCTGGTCGCCAACGCGGGCGCGACGATGGGCGAGATCGTGCAGTCGGTGCGGCGCGTCAACGAAATTCTCGAAGAGATCAGCCACGCGTCGCGCGAGCAGAGCGCGGGCATCGAGCAGGTCAATCGCGCGGTCGGCGAGATGGACCAGGTCACGCAGCAGAATGCGGCACTGGTCGAAGAGGCCGCGGCCGCCGCGCATTCGCTGAAGGACCAGGTCGGCGTGTTGCGCGACGCGATTGCGAGTTTCGCGTTGCCGGCTTGACGCTTCTGCGCCGCGCCCGCGACGGGCGCGCATAAAAAGAAGGCGCTCCACAGGCAGGGAGCGCCTCATCAACACGCCGCGTCGGAGTCGACGCATCAATCGAACGAATCAGCCGCGCGGATTTTGCAAGTCCGCGCGGCTTTTCGTTTTTGAGCTTCGGCCCGGCTAGCGGTTGCTCGAAGACAATCACTTCGTCTTTCACATTCCTCGCATTTGAATTACGTTTTGTTTACACTCGGCCCAGCGAAAGTCCTTGCCGCCAGGCCACGTGGTTTTGGCGGCCCTGTTCAATCGAAGGTACGTAACGTCCGCTGCCCGCCGCCATGATCCGCCAGAAAAAACCTCCGTCGCCCGATCCCTATGCGTTAGCCGCGAAGAACCCGCTGCTCGACGCCCGGCTGCCCGCGTGGCGCTCGAAGTTCATCGTGCTGCTCGTGTTCGCCGCGTTCGCGACGCTCGCCGCCCGTGCGTTCTGGGTGCAGGTCGTGAATCAGGACTTCTACGTCGACCAGGGGCAGAAGCGCTATCAGCGCCTGCTCGAACTCGACGCGACGCGCGGCCGGATCGTCGATCGCAATGGTTCGATGCTCGCGGTCAGTCTCGCGACGTACGAAATCTGGGCCACGCCGAAGCTCGTCGACGAAAGCGCGTTCGCGCCGCTCGCCAGGCTGCTCGATCTGCCGCCCGCGGAACTGCGCAGGCGTCTGAACCGCGAGCGCAGCTTCGTGCTGCTCAAGCGCCAGCTCGATGCCGACACCGCCGAGCATCTGTCCCGACTCGGGCTCGCCGGCATCACGCAGGTCGCCGACACCAAACGCTTTTATCCCGAGGGCGAGTCGGCCGCGCACGTGGTCGGCTTTACCGACATCGAGGACAACGGCCAGGAAGGCGTCGAGCTCGCCGCCAACGCGCAGCTGCAAGGTGTGCCGGGCCAGCGCGAGGTGATTCGCGACCGGCTCGGCCGCGTGATCTCGGAGACGCGGCCGCTCGTGCCCGCGCGCAACGGCGCGACCATCCAGCTGACGATCGACCGGCGCATCCAGCAACTCGCGTACACGCAACTCAAAGCCGCGATCGCGCAGCACCGCGCCGAAGCGGGCAGCGTGGTCGTGCTCGATGCGCGCAACGGCGAGATCCTCGCGCTCGCCAACTACCCGAGCTTCGATCCGAACGACCGCACGCACCTGTCCGGCCGGCAACTGCGCAACCGCGCGGTGATCGACACGTTCGAGCCGGGCTCGACGATTAAGCCGCTCGTCGTCGCGCTATCGATCGACGAAGGCAAGGTGCGGCCGCAAAGCATCATCGATACCGCGCCAGGCTGGTATCGGATCGGCCCGGCCGTGATTCACGACACGTCGAATCACGGCGCGATGACAGTCGCCGAGGCGGTGCAGAAGTCGAGCAATATCGCGCTCGCGAAACTCGCGCTGAACCTGCCGGCCGAAACGATCTGGACCAAGTACCAGCAATACGGGCTCGGCATGAAGCCCGAGCTGCCCTTCCCCGGCGTGGCCGCCGGCAAGCTGCGGCCATATGGCCGCTGGCGCCCGATCGAGCAGGCCACGATGGCGTATGGCTACGGGCTGTCGGTATCGCTGCTGCAAATCGCGCAGGTCTACACCGCCTATGCCGGCGACGGCACGCTGCGGCGCGTGAGCCTGCTGCGCGAGCCGCGCGATGCGGACGAGCCGACGTCGTTCGCCGCTCGCAGCGAACCGGTCACGACACCCGGCACCGCGCGCGCGATCCGCAACATGCTCGAAATGGCAACGGGCGATGGCGGCACCGGACGCGCCGCGAGCGTGGCGGGTTATCGCGTCGGAGGCAAGACCGGCACCGCGCGCAAGCAGATCGGCGCGGGCTACGCGCCGAATCGCTACCGCGCGCTGTTCGTCGGTATGGCGCCGATGAGCGATCCGCACCTGATCGTCGCCGTGATGATCGACGACCCGGCCGGCAGGGCGTTCTATGGCGGTACGGTCGCCGGACCGGTGTTCAGCGGTGTGATGGGCGGCGCATTGCAGCTGCTCGGGGTGCCGCCGGATGCGGCCGGAGTGTGACGCGCAGTTAGTGTTGGTGTTGGCGCCGCTCGATCAGCCCTGCTCATCGAGCGCATCGGCGTGCGTCTCGATGCGATTGCGGCCGTTGCGCTTGGCCTGATACATCGCGCGATCGGCCTCGTCCATCATCGTCTGACCGAGCGACATCGCGTCGGCCGGGCTGCCCGCGACCACGCGCGCGGCCACGCCGATCGACACCGACAACGCGATGCGCTCGCCGTGCACGTCGCGCACGTCGAGATTCTCGACTGCCCGCCGCACGCGCTCGGCGACGGCCAGCGCGTCGCTGCGATCGCCTTGCAGCAGCGCGGCGAACTCCTCGCCGCCATAGCGCGCGACGGTGTCGCCAAGGCGCACCTGCTGTCGCACGCAGGCCGCCACCGCCGCGAGCGCGCGGTCGCCGATCTGATGGCCGTGGCTATCGTTGATGCGTTTGAAACCGTCGATATCGATGAACAGACACGCGACCGGCGCGCGATAACGGACCGCGCGCATCAACTCCTCGCGCAGCCGCTCGTCGAAATAGCGGCGATTCGCGAGGCCGGTCAGCGCATCGGTCATGCCGAGTTGCTTGAGCCGCTCGCGATGCGCGACGTTGTCGAGACTCGCGGTGACGATGCTCGCGAAGCGCTCCAGGATGTCGGTGGCCATGCCCGCGCCGAAGCGCGCGGGGTCGTCGCTGCCGAGGCATAGATAGCCGCTGACGTTCTTGCCCGCGGCGAGCGGCAGCAGGATCGCGCTGGCCGGCACTTGGGCCGGCACGGCGCCAAAGAACGCGCGGCGCGCGTCGCCGTCGAGCTCGTCAGGGCGGCCGAGCCACGGCCGATCGTCCTCGCACAAAGACCGCGCGATGAGACCACCCTCGCGCGAGGTCTTCAGCTGTGCATGGTCGAGCGCTTGCAGATTGTCCGGCTCGAGCAGTTCGAGCAGCATCGGCGCGCGGTCGTCGAGCCACAGCACCACGTTCGCGAGAGCGAACTCGCGCGGCAGATGGCTGAACAAGGTATCGAGAAACGACGCGAAATCCTGCGCGCCGATCAAATGCAACTCGACGTTCTGGAAGCGCCGCAACGTGCGCTCGTTGTGCTGCACGGTGTCGACGAGCGAGCGAAGGCGCTCGGAAAGCGGCGTTTGGGCGAGTTTCGTCACGGTATCGGCAAGGCGGCCCTGAAGGCGAACGGGGTCGACGCCCCAACTCTACTGATAACGGCCGATCCGCCGGGGTCTTGAGGGCAGGCTCGCGACGCGTCGGCCGGCATGCGGGCGTGCGCGCCCGCCGTTGTCAACGCTCGTTTGCATTCGCTTGCACTCGCTTACACGCTGCGAGATCCGTTTGCGTAATGATTGCGGTTCTTAAGTTTCGCTTAATTGTTCGCTGCAAGTATGTACTTCATCCCCTGTTGAGCCGCCAGAACATCGGCGGCGTTTTTTCTTGAAGGGTGCCGACAACGCGGCCGAGCATGGTCCCGCGCACAAGAAGAAGGAGGTAAATCATGGTTGAAGAGATGGTAGTCGAACACCTGCGTGCGATGCCCGGCCATCAATGGACTCGCCAGATTCATTCCTGCAAGGTCTCCGATCCGCTGCAACAGCCTTGGGGCCGTTCATACCGCCTCGTCGAATGGACGATGAAGCACGAGCCCGAATCGAGCCGCCGCGTCGTTCCCGCCGAAAGTACTCCACTCGAAATCGCTCAGGCCGTGGTCTCTCATGTCCCGGGCCGGCGCTTCTGTCAGCAGGCTGATTGAGCGCTCCGTTCGACGTTCATTGGCGCGCCGCGATCGTGTCGCAGTAGTCCAACGCGTCCTCCAGCCTGTCATTTCCCCAGAACATCTCGCCGCCGACAAAAAACGTCGGCGCACCGAAGATGCCCTTGCTGATGGCCCGTTCGGTCTGCTCGCGCAAACGGAGCTTGTTCGCGTCGCTTTGCGCGGCGTCGATCACGCTCTGCACGGGTAAGCCAAGCGAGTCGAGCGCTTCGCTGACGACGTCGATCGAGCCGATGTCGCGGTCGCCGACGAAATTCAACTGCATGATCTGGCGGCACCAGGCGCCGATCCACGCCTCGTTCGCACCCAGCAGCGCGATGCGCATCGCGAGAAGCGCCGCGCGCGGAAACGTGCTGGGACGCGTGAGCGCAAGGCCGTATTTGCGGCATTGACGCTCCATGTCTTTCCACACGTATGCGCCTTTTTCTTTCTGCAATACGAAGGGCGAGTTCTCGAACCCAAGCTGGCGAAATACCGGGCCGAGCAGAAACGGCCGCCAGACGATCGTCACGTTGCGCGCGGCCGCCAACGCTTCGACCCGCATCATGCTCAGATAGCTGTAGTTGCTGCCGAAGTCGAACCAGAACTCGAGCGCGCGCGCCGTCGAGGTTGAGCCTTCATTCATCGCGGTCTCCTGAATCGCGCGTGCCAGTCGCGCATCGACCCTCAGCGTGTTTGCACCGCCACGCGCAGGCCAAGCGAAATGAACAGCACGCCGATGAGCTTGTTCTGCCAGCGCGTCAACCACGTCAAACGCTTCACGAGTTTGCCCAATGGCCGCATCGTCAGGACGATCAGCGTCGTGTAAAGCGCGCTCATGGCAACGAAAATCAGCCCGAGCGTCGCGAACTGCAGGAACGTCGAGCCATGCTCGGGCCGTACGAATTGCGGCAGAAACGCGAGGAAAAACAGCGCGGTCTTCGGGTTCAGCACTTCGGCGGGAATCGCCTGCAAAAACGCCTTCGAACCCGACACCGGCGCGACGACCGGCAGATGCGCACTCGCCTGCTTTTCGCGCAACGCGCGAATGCCCAGATAGACGAGATACGCGGCACCGACGAATTTCACCGCATTGAACGCGAGCGCGGACGTCATCAGCAGCGCGGAGAGGCCAACCGCGGCGCCCAGCGTATGCACGAAGTCGCCGGCTGCGATGCCGAGACCGGTCAGAATGCCGGCCTTGCGTCCACCGTGCATGGTGCGCGTCAAAACCAGCAGCACGGCCGGGCCAGGAATCAGAAAGAGCCCGAGCACGACGGCAACGAAAGTCCCCAACGTGGATAGGTCAAGCATGTCGTCTCCTCGCGATGCGCAGCATCGAAATGATGGGCGCGCGTTCAGCGGACCATTGTAGTCGAACCCGCGAACCTGCCCTCGGCGCCTCGCTCGCGTGGACGATCCGTTACCATGTCCGACATCGCGGCGCGTACCGCATGCTTTCTTTCATCCACCGACGTTTCCGCCTTGCCCACCTATACCCTGCCCGCGCCGCTGAGCGCGGAACTCGAGATTCGCAAGAGCCGCTTCATCGCGTATGCGCTCCCGGTCGCCGATCGCGATGCCGCGATGGCCGAATTGCAGCGTCTGCGCGACGAACATCCGGCCGCGACGCATGTGTGCTGGGCGCTGCTCGCGGGCGGCCAATCCGGCATGTCCGACGACGGCGAACCGTCCGGCACCGCCGGTCGGCCGATTCTCGAAGTGCTGCGGCATCACGATCTGGATGGCGTGCTCGCGGCCGTCGTGCGCTATTACGGTGGTGTGAAGCTCGGCGCGGGCGGTCTGGTGCGGGCGTACACCGATGCGATCGCGTCCGCGCTGCTCGACGCGCCGCGCGTCGAGAGGATTGCCCAGGTTTCGCTGGGCGTCGAAGTCAGTTATGCCGACGAAGCCAAAGTCCGTCGTTGGATGGACGCCGAAGGCTATGCACTGGTGGACAGCGCCTACGGCATGCTGGTGAAGATGACGATGCGCGTGCCCGTCAATGCGCTCGACGGCGCCAAGGCAACGTTGACCGATATCACGCAGGGAAAGGCGGGCTTTTTCTGAGCGGCTGCGGTCGAACGCCCTTCGGGCGTTGTCCGGATGTCCATCGCTATTGCGGCCCGTTATGATGGCCGGGCTAGCCAGCCAGACGCAAGGTTCGCTGCTACCATGCTGTTCTTCACCGGGCTGACTCCACTTAAAAGGGCAACTCCTCTGACTTCGACCGCCGCTTTCTCCCGCATGGCTGCTGCGCGTTCGCCGTTGAGATCCGTCGTGCTCAAGGGCTGCGGCGCCGTGCTGCTGCCCACGCTGTTGTCCGCGTGCTCGTGGTCATGGTTCGGCCTGAACAGCAGCGCCAGCGCGACGCACCCGAAGACCCACGGCACGGGCTCGCTCAGCGTCGCCCCTGCAAGCGACTTCGCGTATCTGCCCGCGCACGACGGTCATGTCTCCCCGAACCGCATCGAAAACACCGGGATGACCGGGCTCGTCTTGAAGGACGAGGTCAGCCTGGTCGTGCGCAATGGCGTCGCGAACAGTCTGCGAGTGGCCGGTTTCCGTATCGACGACAACAAGCGCGTGCTCAGCGGCAGCATCGAAGCCTTCACGGTGGACGATAAGCGCTCGCCGGCGCTGTGGACGCTGAAGATGCACTACGTGGTCGTCGATGCGGCGACCCAGAAAGTCATGTACACGACCACGCGCACCGTGAAGCAGAAGTCGCCGAAATTCACCAGCAACACGATCGCGATCGAAGACACGGTCAAGCTCAGCGTCGATACATTGATCGGCGACCCTGGCTTTATCAAGGCGGTGAACTGAACACCCGACCGGCGGAAGCGCGGCGCGGTTTCGCTACAATCCCGGTAACGCATCGCGCGCGATCCTCCGCGCGATGCATCATGATCTCCCGTTCGGAATGCAGCCGTCATGTCCCTTACCGCCTGGCTATTCTTCTTGCCCGCCTGCTTTGCCATCAACCTCGCACCCGGGCCCAATAACCTGCTTTCGATCAACGTCGCCGCACGGCATGGCTTCATCAAGGCATTCGTCGGCGGCAGCGGCCGGCTGCTCGCCTTCGCGATGATGCTGGCGCTCGCCGCGACCGGTCTCGCCGTCGTGCTGCATGCGTCCGAGTGGATCTTTCTGACGATCAAACTCGCGGGCGCCGCTTATCTGATCTGGCTCGCGGTCCAGCTGTGGCGCAGCGACGCGCCCGCCATCGATACATCGCAACCCCAGGAAGCCGCGCTCACGCGTATTGCGCGGCACGAGTTCTTCGTCGCGGCCGGCAATCCGAAGGCAATTCTGGTTTTTACCGCGTTTCTGCCGCAATTCGTCGACGTCGCGCAACCGATACTGCCGCAATTCGCCGCGCTCGGCGCGAGCTTCCTGGTACTCGAATGGGTCGCGATCGCCCTGTATTCGTGGGCCGGTATGTATCTCGGCAAGTGGCTGATGCGCGCGAAGATCCGCCGCTGGTTCAATCGCTGCTGCGGCGGCTTTCTCGCTGCGATCGGCGTGAGTTTTCTGCTGGTTCGGCGTGCCTGAGGTGAGGCCGTTTCATAACGAATAGCTAATACATCGACGGAGAAACTTTAACTATCGGCTTTCGTTGCTCCACCTTATGCTCGAACCGTGACCGGCCGCGAAGTGGTGCAATGCGGCATTGGGCGAACGGCTTTTTCATCGTCACGGAGCGACATCATGAAGATCTGCATCTTCGGAGCGGGAGCGATTGGCGGTTTAATGGGCGTGCAATTGGCGCGCGCCGGCGCGGACGTCAGCTTCATTGCGCGCGGCCCGCATCTGGCGGCCATGCGTGAGCACGGCGCGCGCCTCATCATGGATGGCGAAACATTCAGCGCGCCGGTGCGCTGTACTTCAGACCCAAGCGAACTCGGCGTTCAGGACGTCGTCATCGTCACGCTGAAGGCGCATTCGCTGCCCGGCGTGGTCGATTCGATGCAGCCACTGCTCGGCAAGCACACAGCGATCGTTACCGGCGTCAACGGCATTCCGTATTGGTACTTCTATCAGCATGGCGGACGCTTTGCCGGTACTCGCCTTGCGAGCGTCGACCCCGACGGTTCGCAGTGGACCAAGCTCGGTCCCGAGCGCGCGATTGGCTGCGTACTCTATCCGGCGGCGGAAATCGTCGAACCGGGGGTGATCAAACACGTGTACGGCAAGAAGTTCCCGATCGGCGAACCGAGTGGCGAACGCACCCCGCGCATTCAGCAATTGCACGAGATCATGCAGGCAGCCGGCTTCGAAGCGCCGATTCGCGACAACATTCGCGACGAGATCTGGCTCAAGCTGTGGGGCAACCTGTGCTTCAACCCGATTAGCGCATTGACGCATGCAACGCTCGATGTCCTCACGAGCGACCCGGGCACGCGGGCGGTTTCACGCACGATGATGCTCGAAGCGAAGCGAATCGCGGAACAGTTCGGCGTGCACTTTCGTGTGGACGTGGAAAGGCGTATTGATGGCGCGGGCGCGGTCGGTGCGCACAAGACGTCGACGCTCGTCGATCTCGAGAACCGCAGGCCGATGGAAATCGATCCTTTGCTGACCGTCGTGCAGGAAATGGGCCGACTCGTTGCCGAACCGACACCCACCATCGACGTCGTGCTCGCACTGATCAAATTGCGCGAGAAGATGGCTTTACAGGGTAATTGACCAGATAGTCCTTTTCGTTTTGCACCACGACCGAAAGGATCGGATGCCATGCATCCGATCCTTTTTCACATCCGCCGCTATTGATCGATCGCCACCCACACCGCTTTCGGTTCAGTGAAGTTCTCGATCGCGACATCGCCATGCTCGCGACCGAAGCCCGAATCGCCAGCACCACCCCACGGCAAACGCACATCCGTATAGCCGTAAGTATTGATCCACACCGTGCCCGCCTTCAGGTCGCGCGCCACGCGATGCACGCGGCTCAGGTCAGCGCTCCATACGCCGGCCGCGAGACTATACGATGTGCCATTGGCGATGCGGACCGCGTCCGCTTCGTCATCGAACCGAATCACGCTTGCCACGGGCCCGAAGATTTCTTCCTGCGAAATGCGCATCTCGTGCTCGACATTCGCGAACACGGTGGGCTCGACGAAAAAGCCGCGATTGCCGACGCGCGCGCCACCCGTCACGAGCGACGCGCCTTCCGAGCGACCTGTGTCGACATAGCTCAACACGGTTTTCATCTGCGCGGCCGAAATCAGCGGTCCCATCGACGTTTCGCGCAGCGACGGATCGCCGACCTTGATCGACTTCGCGCGCGTAGCCAGACGCTCGACCACTTCGTCATACACGTCACGATGCGCGAGTATCCGCGACCCAGCGGAGCACACTTGCCCCGTATTGAAGAACACGCCCGACGCCGCGGCGCGCACCGCATTGTCGAGATTCGCATCGGCAAAGATCACGTTGGCCGACTTGCCGCCGAGCTCCAGCGTCACGCGTTTGAAGTTGCCCGCCGCGCCCTGCAGGATGCCTCGTCCGACCGAAGGCGAACCGGTGAACGTGACCTTGTCGATACCGGGATGCGACACCAGCGCGTCACCCACCACACTACCCTTGCCGGTGACGATATTGAGCACGCCCGGCGGCACACCCGCTTCGAGCGCCAGCTCGCCGATGCGCAACGCGGTGAGCGGCGTGATCTCGGCAGGCTTGACGATCAGCGTGCAACCGCATGCGAGCGCGGGCGCGATCTTCCACATGCCGATCATCAGCGGAAAATTCCACGGCACGATTGCAGCGACCACGCCGACCGGTTCGCGCAGCGTATAGGTCAATGCATCGGGACGCGTCGGCACCACCTGGCCGTTGATCTTGTCGCACCAGCCTGCGTAGTATTCGACGGTATCGATCGCGGCGGGCACGTCCTGACGCATCACCGCGGCAATCGGCTTGCCGCAGTCGAGACTTTCGAGCGCGCTGAGTTCTTCCATGTTCTCGCGCATCAGACCCGCGAGCCGTTGCAGGATCCGGCCGCGTTCGGCGGCGCGAATCGAATTCCATACCTTCAAAGCGCTGCGCGCCGCGCGCACCGCGGCATCGACGTCGGCGGCGCTGCCTTGCGCGACCAGCGCGATCGGATCTTCGGTCGCGGGGTTGATATCGACGGAATATTCGCCGGTGCCTGGCGGCATGCGCTTGCCGTCGATCAACAGATCATGTTGCCTGAGGTCGGACTGGATATCCATCATGAAGCTCCTTGAGTAGGACGTTATGTGGCTGACTGGCGGCGCATCGATCGAATGGCGCGCATCGCGCGAGCTTTTCGGTCGGCCCTTATCTAAGGTTCCGGCAACAGGCTTTGCCGCACGGACTGCCAGCTGAAGCTTTGCGTTGCGGCAGCGGCTGCGGCAGGCACTTCGTCCGCGATCCGCGCATGACCGGTCGTCGATGCGACGAACTGCGCCCACGCAGCAGCCGCATTGGGACGAAGCGAGCGGTTTCTGCGGTGCATGAGTACCGTCGTCAATGTCGTTTCGGGAACCAGCGGACGACTCACCAACGAAGCGCCCGGCGAAGGCCAATGCGCATCGACAGGCAATACGCCGACACCCAGTCCCAATTCGACCATGCGCGCTACCGCCGCGACGTGTCCGAGTTCCTGCATCGGCCGGCGCTTCAATTCGTTCGCGGCGAGTACGCGTTCGAGCGCGGCACGCACGCCGGTATCGGCATTCAGCGTGATCAGCGGACAATCGCGCAACGCGTGCCATTCGATGCTGTCGTTCTGGGCTAGCGGATGTATGGATGGAAGCACCGCATGCAGTGGCGTAGTGAAAAGTACCTGAGCATGTAAGAGAGGACTATCGACGGGTGCGGTCACGCAGACCGCGCCGAAATCCACTTCACCCTGCTCGACACTGGACATTACGCTGCATTGAGGCTGATCCTTGACCGACACGACGAGTTCGGCATAAACCGACGCGCACTGCGCCAAAGCCCGCGGCACCCAGCCCGACGACAACACCGGATTACTCGCGAATAACACGACGCCCGTGTGTCCGTCGTAAGCAGCGCGCTCTTCGAGCAGCGTCAATTCGATTTCGTCGAGCAGCCGGCCGATTCTTCTCTCGAGACTCGCACCCGCATTCGTCAGTTCGACCTGGCGTGTCGTGCGATCGAACAGCTTCAATTCAACCGCGTCTTCCAGTTCACGCACACAACGGCTGATGGCCGACTGCGTCAGATCGAACTCGCGCGCCGCGCGCGTGAAACTGCGCTCGCGCGCGACCGCGACGAATACCTTGAGCTGCTGCAACGAAACATTCATGGCGTCGGTTCCGGGCGCGCGACGCTCACGTTATTCGCCGGACTGTTCCGGCCAGTGACTCATTCTCGACGCATTGCCATTGCCATGACCCGCGACGGCCAGCGCGCCCTGAGGTTCATCGTGCGATTCGATCCAGCGCGTGCGCATCGGCTCGAGGATGAACTTCGCGGAAATGCCCGCTGCGATCGTGATGATGGCGGAAACGATGAAGACGAGGTTCCAGCCGCCCGTCGCGGCGAGTACCGACGCGATCGGCACCAGCAACGAGGCCGTACCCTTCGCGGTGTACAACGTGCCTGCATTGGCGGCCGCATACTTGCTGCCGAACGTATCCGCGCAAGTCGCCGGGAAGATCGAGAAGATCTCGCCCCAGAACAGGAAGATCAACGCGGCAAAGGCCATGAACGCATACGGATTGCTGCCGAACTGCATCATGCCGAGCAATGCGAGCCCTTCGCCGATGAAGATCACGAACATCGTGTTTTCACGGCCGATCTTGTCGGAGATGAAGCCGCACAGCGGACGCGTCAAGCCGTTGAAGATATTGTCGATCGACAGCGTGAGAGTCAGCAGCGGCAACGTCGCGCCGAAGACCGACATCGGAATGCGCGCTATGCCCCAGTCTTTCGCGATCGGGCCGATCTGCGCGGTCGCCATCAAACCACCCGCCGCGACCGCGACGAAGGACGCGTAGATCACCCAGAACACTGGCGTTTTGATCATCTGTCGCGACGTGAAATCGACTTTCGACACCGCGAAGCGGCTCTTGCGTACCCCTGCCTGACGCAAGATCGGCCGCGTCAGGAGCATCGCGAGCAGCAGAATGCTGACGCCTTGCACGATGCCGAAGAACAGGAACGTCTCTTCATAGCCGCGGCGCGTAATCATGTTTGCAATCGGAATCACCGTCAGCGCCGCACCCGCGCCAAAGCCCGCGGCCGTCAAACCAGCGGCGAGACCGCGCCGGTCGGGAAACCATTTGAGCGCATTGCCGACACATGTTCCGTACACGCCGCCCGCGCCTATGCCCCCAATCACCGCGGCGAAATACAACATGCCGAGCGTCGTTGCATACGAATTGAGAATCCAGGACAAACCCGCGCATAGCGCGCCGCCTGCCACCACCGGGCGCGGCCCGAATCGATCGACGAGCCAGCCCTCGAACGGCACGAGCCACGTCTCGGTCAGAATGAAGATCGAGAACGCGAGCTGGATCGACGCCTCGCTCCAGTTATGCCGCGCATGCATCGGAGCCACGAATAACGTCCACGCATATTGCAGATTCGCCACCAGCGCCATGCATATCATGCCGATGACCAATTGCGACCATCGGTTACGCCATGACATACCCGTCGTCGATTGCTGGGTGATATTGTCCATGAGCCTTGTCTCCACTATTTATTTAGTGCAGCCGGCTTACGCGCCGCGCTGGATGCGTCCCGCCTTATCGTTATGGCCCGAGAACTTCGCTATTCGGGAAATCTCGAAGTCGATGCTTTCATGCTTTTCCGCAAATCCCCCGACCCCGCGTTTCGATGATAGTTCTTGCTTTATTCCGACGAGAACCACGCTTCGTGCCGGTAAGCATTGCAGCTTATTCCCCGCTATTGAGTCCGCCGCACCACATATCTATGCGTTAACCCGCGTATTACGGTGGCTATTCGGCTTGTTATGGGTTTCATGCTAGGGTCATCGCTGAATTACTCATAATTAAAGTTTGTTATTATGTCGATTCACGTTTCCTTATACATCGACCATGACGATGCGCAATGCAACTCTGCGGCAACTGAAGGTCTTTGAAACGGTGGCGCGCCACCTGAGTTTTTCGCGCGCCGCGGAAGAATTGCATCTGACTCAGCCAGCCGTTTCCACCCAGGTCCGGCAACTCGAAGAACATGCGGGGCTGCCTCTGTTCGAGCAACTCGGCAAAAAGATTTATCTGACGCCGGCCGGCACCGAAATGCTTCACTACAGTCGCGCGATCATGCAGCAGTTCCATGAAGTCGACGAAGCGATGAGCCAGTTGAAGGGCGTCTCCGGCGGCAAGCTGAATGTCGCCGTGATCAGCGCCGGCGACTATTTCTTTCCGCGCCTTCTCGCCGAATTCACGCGTCGCTATTCGGGTGTCGATCTGAATCTCGCGGTGCACAACCGCGAAGAACTGCTGCATCAACTGGCGACCAATCAGACCGACCTCGCGGTGATGGTGCGTCCGCCGCACGAAACCGACGCGACCAATGAACCGTTCGCGCCGCATCCGTACGTGATCGTCGCGGCGCCCACTCATCCGCTTGCGCACAAGCGCAATATCCGCTTCAGTCAACTCGCGAACGAAGCGTTCATCGTGCGCGAACGCGGCTCCGATACATGGAATTCGATGGAAGAGGGTTTTGCCGGCCGACTGTCCAATCTGAAGATCGCGATGGAGATCAAGAGCACCGAGACGATCAAGCAGGCGGTCATTGCCGGAATGGGCATCGCGTTTCTGTCCGCCCATACGATCAGCCTCGAATTGCAATTGGGTCATCTGGTCGTGCTCGACGTCGAGAGCTTTCCGGTCATGCTCAATTGGTACGTCGTGCATCGGAAGAACAAACGTCTGCCGCCGGTCGCCGTTGCCTTCAAACGCTTCCTGATGGAGGAAGGCGCCAATCTGATCGAAAAGATCACGCGCGTGAAGGAACTGAGCGTGCATAAGCCTTAAGCTATGGAAAGCCAATAAAACTTTAACTATTGCAAATCGATCGCGGCTTCTATGCTGCAAGCGAGTTCTTTCACTTGCGAGCCGAGGAGGCCGATCATGAACCACACTCCGGTTGAATCCCGTATTAGTACGCGCAACGCTCGCACAGCGGCGGCGGATCACCAGGACCATCCCGACGATGCGCATCTGAGCGCCTACAATGCCGCGTTCAGCGATCTCGGGCTGCGGTTTCGCTGGGACCGCGCGACGCTCGACATGCTGAAAGAGTTCAATGGCGAGTTGGCGCGAATCACCGCTTATATCGAGCGCTATCACAGCCATCTGCATCGCGCGTACGATGCCGACTTTCTCGCGCAACTCATTCTGCACAGGAAGACGCAGTACTACAGCGAATTCGCCGCGGCGGTTGGTGACTAGAAGCATTGAACAAGACTCGGGCGGCGGGATCATCATCCCGCCGTCTTCGCGATTGGCAATCAGGTTTGTCAGGGGCGTATGCATCGTCGATTAGCGGCGCGTAGTGAAATGAACCGGCCGCTTGTGTGTACATTTGCGCGAACCGTCGCGCTGGCGCCCATTGCTTCGTCTACCGTCACGCGCATTCCGACGATCAGCCCAGGCGCTCAAGCGCATCATCGCCGGCGCGACATCGCGAAGCGCCCACGTCTGCTCTTCTCCACCATGCCACTCGAGGTTCGCGAGCAGGCCCGGCTTGCCGATCGCCAGGCCCTCGCTGCGCGCAGCGACCGCACGCATGCGCGGTGCGCAACCGTCGTGATGCGCCGCGTGAGCGGGGTCGGACGAGTACTCGCGGCTCAGCATCAGATGCACGCCCATCGCCATTGCCAGCGCGCCCGTCGCGAGCAATGCCGCGAGTCCGAATGGCTGTTCCTGTTCGGTGACGAAGCTGTAACCGAGCCAGCCGCATAACAGCAGCGCAAACAGATTGACGACGTGATGGCCCGGCAGCGCGGCCGCCTCGAGTTGCAATACGCCGCGCAGTTTGCAGAACGCGATCGCACAGGTCGCGAAGATCAGCGCGCCGATCAATACGGCTGAAAATAGTTCGATGCGTTCGGTGTTCTCGTGCGCCGCGGCCAACAGGTAACCCATCAAGCCTATCGACGCGACCGCCAAACCCATGCCGCTGCCGAGCAATGCGAGCATCCGGGCCCTGTGTTTTGGATCTCGTTCGCGCACGCATGTGTGCCGATGCGCCGAACGCCCCCCGAACTGTCGTCGCGTGAGCGCGGTCACTGCGACCGTCAGCACGGCGACCAACGCCATCGCGACGGCCACCGCAAGCAGCAGCAACAGGTCCGTCAACACGGCACTCCCACAGGCTTGCGGCATGCGTGATCCTCCGTGATGCGATGAAAAGGCAAGAGCCCGAGGTCCCTGCCCTCGTCAACCGGCGTTCGCGGTATCGCCCAATCGCCGTGGCTCGTCGCGCGGCGCCGCGCTCAAGGTATTGCTCAGCGTGCCGATCCCATCGATCGTGATCGACACCGTTGCACCGTCCTTGATCGAACCCACGCCCACCGAAGTGCCGCACGCGATCACGTCGCCGGGTTCGAGCGTCAGATCCTGTGAAATCAGACTCACCTGCTCGGCCGGCGAAAAGACCATATCGGCGAGCGGATAGTTCTGACGCTCGACGCCGTCGAGTGTCGTCAGCAGGCGCGCGGCCCGCCAGTCGAAACCGGAGACGATGGCCGGACCCAGACAACAGAACGTATCGAAGCTTTTCGCGCGGCACCACTGCGGAAAATGCGGATTCTCGTTGAGCAGATCGGCGGCGGTGACGTCGTTGACGAGCGTGAAGCCGAAAATCGCCGCCTCCGCCTGCTGCACATCCAGATCGCGGCAACGCTGGCCGATCACGATACCGAGCTCGCCCTCGTAGACGATCTTGCCCGCGTAATGCCGCGGCCGGCGGATCGGCTCGCCCGTGCCGATTACCGACGCCGCCGGCTTCATCAGAAACAGCGGATGGGTAGGCACGGGTTTGTCGAGCTTCGCCGCGAGCGCGTGATAGTTATTCCACAGTGCGACGATCTTGCCCGGCGCGCACGGCGCCAGCGGCGTCAGTGCGCGCAGCGACAGAACCGCGCCGGTCGGCACCGGCTGTGCGAGACTTTCGTACTCGTGCAGGTAGGCGCCTTCGACACGACCGAACACGATGCCGCCGTCGCCCGACATGAACCGCATCCACGTCTGCATGCCTCGCTCCTAGATCGCGCCAGCCGTGCGCAGCGCCATGATCTGCTCGGCCGAATAACCGAGCTCGGCCATCACTTCATCGGTATGTTCGCCAAGCAGCGGCGAGCGTTTGACGTCGGTCGGGCTGTCGGACAGCTTGATCGGATTGCCGACGGTCAGATACTTGCCGCGCTGTGGATGATCGACTTCGACGATCGTGCCGGTTTTGCGCAGCGACGGCTCCTCGGCAATTTCCTTCATCGACAGGATCGGCCCGCACGGAATGTCGTATTTGTTCAGGATCTGCATCGCCTCGAACTTGGTCTTCGTCATCGTCCAGCGTTCGATTTCGGCGAAGATCTCCTTCAGTCGCGGCAGGCGCGCGGGCGCTGTCGCGTAGTCGGGGTCCGTGGCCCACTCTTCCTTGCCGATCACGTTGCAGATCTTCGCCCACACGGGCGCCTGCGTGATGAAGTAGATATATGCGTTGGGGTCCGTCTCCCACCCCTTGCACTTCAGAATCCAGCCCGGCTGCCCGCCGCCCGACGCATTGCCCGCGCGCGGCACCGCGTCGCCGAACGTGCCGTTCGGATATTGCGGATACTCTTTCATCACGCCGGTGCGATCGAGCCGCTGCTGATCGCGCAGTTTGACGCGGCACAGATTGAGCACGCCGTCCTGCATCGCGGCGAGCACGCGCTGGCCGCGTCCGGTATGCGTGCGTTGATAGAGCGCGGTGACGATGCCGAGCGCGAGATGCAGCCCCGTGCCGCTATCGCCGATCTGCGCGCCGGTCACGACCGGCGGGCCGTCGTCGAAGCCGGTGGTCGACGCCGCCCCGCCCGCGCATTGCGCGACGTTCTCATAGACTTTGCAGTCCTCGTAAGGACCGGGACCGAAGCCCTTCACCGATGCGACGATCATGCGCGGATTCAATTCTTGAATCCGCTCCCACGTGAAGCCCATCCGGTCGAGTGCGCCCGGTGCGAAGTTTTCGACCAGTACGTCGCATTTCTGGATCAGCGCTTCGAGCACCTGCTTGCCTTCCGGATGCTTGGTGTCGATCGTGACCGAGCGCTTGTTGTGATTGAGCATCGTGAAGTAGAGGCTATCCACGTCGGGAATATCACGCAGTTGCTCGCGCGTGATGTCGCCCGCGCCTGCCCGTTCCACCTTGATCACGTCCGCGCCGAACCATGCGAGCAATTGCGTGCAGGTCGGTCCCGATTGCACATGCGTGAAATCGAGGATGCGCACACCGTCGAGTGCCTTGGCCATGTCGTGTCTCCTGAACGATGAAGGTTATTTGTACATGGTCTGGTTCTTCGTGCCCGGTGCGTATTCACGCGGGTCGACCCAGATGTTGACCACCGCCGAGCGGCCGGTGCGATGAATCGCTTCGCGCGCACGCTGTAGCGCGCTCGCGATCTGCGCGGGATCGCGCACTTCCTCGCCATAGCCGCCGAGCATTTCGGCGAATTTGTTGAACGGCACGTCGCCGAGCAGATTGCCGACGTTGCCGCGTTCCTCGCCGTACTTGGCAAGCTGGCCGTAGCGGATCTGGTTCATCGCCGAGTTGTTGCCAACCACCGCGAGATACGGCGCGCCGAAGCGATTCGCGGTTTCCATGTCGAACGCGGTCATGCCGAACGAGCCGTCGCCGTAATAGCAGAGCACTTCCTTTTGCGGATGCGCGAGCTTCGCCGCGAGCGCGAAGCCGGTGCCGACGCCGAGCGAGCCGAGCGCGCCGGGGTCCATCCACTGCCCCGGTCGGCGCGGCCGCACCGCTTGCGCGGAGATCGTCACCACGTCGCCGCCATCGCCGATATACACGGTGTCGTCGGACAGGAATTCGTTGAGTTCGTACGCGACGCGGTACGGATGAATCGGCGTGCTATTCGAGCGGAACAGTGGCAGCAGTTTTTCGGTCGCGGTCGCTTCGGCGTCGCGCAACTGCGCCATCCATTTGCGGCGCGCCTGACGCCTGTCGTCCTTGATACGACCGCTCGCGGCTTGCAGCACGGCAGCGAGAATCGCGCCCGGATCGCCGACGAGGCCCAGATCGATATCGCGATTCTTGCCGACGGTTCGGTAGTCCATATCGATCTGCACCAGCGTCAATTCCTTGCTGATGCGTCGGCCGTAGCCCATGCGGAAATCGAACGGCGTGCCGACCACGATCAGCACGTCGGCATTCGCAAACGCCTGCGAACGCGTGCGATCGAAGTGATGCGGATCGCCGGGCGGCAGCAGCCCGCGGCTCGCGCCGTTGAAGTAGCCGGGAATCTCGATGCCGCGAAGCAGCGCGATCGCTTCCTCGTGACCGCGCGCGGTCCACACCTGCTGACCGTACAGGATCGCGGGGCGTTCGGCGTTGACGAGGATATCGGCGAGTTTTTCGATGTCGCGCGGATCGCCGATCGATTTCGTCGACGCGCGATAGCGGCCCGGCCGCGGCACGATCGCGCGCGTCGCGTCGACTTCGCGGTCGAGCACGTCGCGCGGAATTTCCAGGTAGGCGGGACCGGGCGCGCCGTTGAAGCATTCGCGAGCGGCCATCGAGATCATGTCGGCGACGCGCTCGGTGCTCGATACGCTCGCGGCGAACTTCGTGATCGGCGCCATGATGTCGACGTGCGGCAGGTCTTGCAGCGAACCCATCTTGTGCTGGGTCAGCGCGCCCTGCCCGCCGATGTGCAGGATCGGGCTTTCCGAGCGGAACGCGGTGGCGATGCCGGTCACCGCGTTCGTGCAGCCGGGGCCGGCGGTGGTCACCACGCAGCCGAGCTTGCCGGTCTGGCGCGCGTAGCCGTCGGCCGCGTGCGCGGCGACCTGCTCGTGGCGCACGTCGATGATGCGGATGCCTTCGTCGACGCAGCCGTCGTAGATATCGATGATGTGGCCGCCGCACAGCGTGAAGATCGTGTCGATTCCCTCGTTTTTCAGCGCCTTCGCAACCAGATGGCCGCCCGACACGATGCCCGCGTCGCGGGTCTTCTGCTTGAGCGTGTCGTCGGCGGTCGTGGTGGCCGTGGCCGGACTCAGGGATGAAACAACTGCAGACATGGTCATCTCCTCATCTATCGGATGTGCAACGGTTATCGACGGACGCGTCCGCTTCGATATACGTCCGGCTGCACCGACGTCTCACGGCTTCGAAGATACCGTATGTGATATATCACATTGGTTCAAGCCAAATTTCGAGACAGAAACGGCGCGAGGTTCGTGCTGCTCAAGCTTGCCAGCCGTCGCTTTGCGCTGAATCTGCAAGGCTTTGCGGCGTTTGTTTCAAGGGAAAACACCGAGTCGCGAATGGTGGCTGTCGTTGTTGATATATCACATACCATATTTTTAAGACCGTCAAGCACGGTTTATCCCGCAGCGGGGTGCTCGCTCGAAGCGCGCGAACGCAAAAAGCCCGCGGTGCTTGCACACCGCGGGCTTTCGACATCAGAAGGCAATCAGGCGTCTACGCCGCCATCAATCGAGAAAATCGCAATTGGCTTCGACGAACGCCGCGAGATCGAGCGAATGCTGACGCGTGAGCCGCTCGGCCAGTTCGGTATCACGCTTCTCCAGCGCCTCGATGATGCGCAGATGATCGACGATCGAGCGCGCGGCCCGGTCGCTCTGCGAGATGGTCATGCGCCGGATCGCGCGCACGTGGATGAAGATGTTTTTGATGGTGTCGAGAATGATCTGCGACTTCGACAACTCGACGATCGCCTGGTGAAACGCGATGTTCGCGTCCGAATACTCGGCGATATGCTCGGCCGGCGTCGTGTCGCGGAAATTGTCGAACATATGACGCAGGCGGCCGATTTCCTCGTCGGTCGCATGCAGCGTGGCAAGACGCGCGGCCATGCTTTCGAGCGCGGCCCACATCTGGATCATCTCGACGATTTCGCGCTTGCTCTTGCGCACGATGTAGATGCCGCGCCGCGGCACCATGCGCAGAAAGCCCTCCTGCTCGAGCAGTGTCATCGCCTCGCGCACCGGCGTGCGGCTCACGCCGAGCGATTCGCTGAGCACGCGCTCGTCGAGACGGATCTCTTCGCGATTCTGGTAGATATCCGCGTCGGCGATTGCCTGACGCAGCATCGCATACGCCTGATCGCGCAAGCTCGCGCTCGCGCCGATAGGCTGCAACGACAGGGTCAACGGGGTGGCCACTGTTTCAGTTGGAAGTTCTGACGACATTCATCGCCTCTGCTTGAACACGCGCGCGATTCGGCGCCGCCGCTTTGCCGCGCTGCTCGCCGAGCCCCACGAAGCGGCCATGCTGCGATGCACGCGCTCCGATCGAGTCGGGAATCCAGTCGGTCAGCAAAACGGTGGCGGCACAGCCCAACCCTGCGACAGCGACGGCGAACAGCGCGAGAGGTACGAATTCCACGTGCAACTCCGAAGATTGAGAAAGATGATTCCTCAATCATATGCTGCAACGCCGCATTTTTCAATATTCGGTATGTAGTATATCAACACTGTTGTTTTTAAGATGCCTCACGTTAGCACGCCATAGGCTCCGTGGCTCGCCCACATCATTGCCCGCGATGGGCTCCTTGGCGCTTGGTGTAAACACGCAAAATGCGCGCTATTCGCGCAGCCGCGTGCGATCATCGCGCATTTTTACCATTGCGCGGATTGTGGATTCCGGGTCGCGTCATTAACCTTCCGGACATCCTGCCGCGCAGCGATCGCATCGAATGCCCTCCCGGCGCGGCGCGATCGACTCAAGCCCATGTCACGTTGAAGGAGACTCGATGAGCACCACCCACCCGCAGGCCGCAGTGGCCACGCACCGCAAAGCGCGCAATCAGGCTCGCAAGGCCGCGCTCGGCAGCTTTGTCGGCGCCGTGGTCGACTGGTACGACTTCCTGCTGTACGGCATCGTCGCCGCGCTCGTGTTCAACGCCGAGTTCTTCCCGAACGTCGGCCCGGCGATGGGCACGCTCGCCGCGTTCGCGACCTTCGGCGTCGGGTTCCTGTTCCGCCCGCTCGGCGGCTTCGTGTTCGGCCACTACGGCGACCGGCTCGGACGCAAGCGGATGCTGGTGCTCACCGTGATGATGATGGGTCTGTCGACAGCCGCGATCGGTCTGCTGCCGGCGTTTTCGACGATCGGCTGGCTGGCGCCGGTACTGCTCGTCACGCTGCGCGCGATCCAGGGCTTCGCGGTCGGCGGCGAATGGGGCGGCGCGGCGCTGATGGCCGTCGAAAGCGCGCCCGAGAAAAAGAAGGCCTTCTACAGCAGCGGCGTGCAGGTCGGCTACGGCGTCGGGCTCGTGCTGTCGACGGGTCTCGTCGCGCTGATCAGCCGCTCGATGGACAACGCCGCGTTCCTCAGCTGGGGTTGGCGTCTGCCGTTCCTGTTCAGCGTCGTGCTGGTGCTGATCGCGTTGTGGATCCGCTCGAGCATGGAGGAGTCGCAGGAGTTCGTCGAGAAAGTCGGGCAGCATGGCGAGCGCCGCGTGCGCCTGCCGATCGTCGAAGCGCTGCTGCGCCATCCGAAGGCCTTTCTGCTGATCATCGCGCTGCGGCTCGCCGAGCTGTTCACGATGTACATCGTCACCGCGTTCGCGCTCAGCTACTCGACCACGAACCTGCACATGCCGCGCGAATTCTTCCTGACGATCGGCTTCGTCGTCGGCGCGCTCAGCTGTGTGACGATTCCGTGCTTCGCGTGGCTCGCGGATCGCTTCGGGCGCCGTCGCATCTATATGATCGGCGCGCTGGTCGGCGTGTTCAGCGCGGTGCCGTTCTTCCTCGCGCTCGAAGCGCGCTCGACCATATGGATCGTCGTGTTCGCGGTGATGCTTGCCAACATCGCGCACGATATGGTCGTCAGCGTGCAGCAGCCGATGTTCACCGAGCTGTTCGGCACCGAGTACCGCTATAGCGGCGCGGGTGTCGGCTATCAGGTGGCGAGCGTGGTCGGCGGCGGCTTCACGCCGTTCATCGCGGTCGCGCTGGTCAGCTTCGCGGGCGGCTCGTGGCATCCAGTGGCCGCATATCTGGCGATCGGCTGTCTGATTTCGGTACTCGTTGCAGCGCGCATGAAGACCGGCCGCAGGGTCGATTGATACCGGCGAAACTCGCCGCCGATACACGACGGGCCGACGTGGCAAAGAAGCAGCGCCGGCCCGTTTCTTTTTCGTGCCGGGCGACCTGCGCGGCTCGCTTGTCGCGCACTTTGCATAGTGCCTCTAGTCGAAAGTTCGGGGCGACCCGTTCGGCGCGTCCCACGATTTGCAGAATCGCGTGAAGAGTCGTCGCGTTTGACCAGGATCACACCTTATGTCCGCGCGCTTCATATTGCGAAGCCATCGTCCACGTCCTATTGTCGACCCAGGCATGATTTTCGGGTGTGTTGGACCGGTCATATGAAATAAAAGTACATATAGCGATGACGGGGCCGCCCGCGCAAGTTACACTCCGCCGCCTCAGGTAATTGCACGAAACGCCGATAAACAGAACAACTGTAAGGAGACCCACTTATGAGTAGCATCAGCGAGCCGGGCAGCCAACAAGGTTCAGCCCCATTCTTTTCGAAACAGGCCACCATCGCGCAGCCCGGTTTCTCGCGCTGGATGGTGCCTCCCGCCGCTCTGGCCGTGCATCTGTGCATCGGCCAGGCCTACGCGTTCTCGGTCTTCAACGGACCGCTGACCAAGGTGGTCGGCATCACGCAGTCCGCGCCCGATGACTGGTCGCTGACCGCGCTCGGCTGGATCTTTTCGCTTGCGATCGTGTTCCTCGGTTTGTCGGCGGCGTTCGCCGGCAAATGGCTCGAACACGTCGGTCCGCGCCGCACGATGTTCACGGCCGCTTGCTGTTTCGGCGGCGGCTTCCTCGTGTCCGCGCTCGGCGTGTACCTGCATCAGATCGTGCTGCTGTATCTCGGCTACGGCGTGATCGGCGGGATCGGGCTGGGGCTCGGTTATGTGTCGCCGGTGTCGACGCTGATCCGCTGGTTTCCGGACCGCCGCGGCATGGCGACCGGCATGGCGATCATGGGCTTCGGCGGCGGCGCGATGATCGCGGCGCCGTTGTCGGTCGCGCTGATGAAGCACTTTCAAAGCGCGACGAGCATCGGCGTCGCGGAGACCTTCATCGTGCTCGGCATCGTCTATTTCATCTCGATGACGATCGGCGCGCTTGCGATCCGCGTGCCGCCGGCGGACTGGAAGCCGGCCGGCTGGACGCCGCCCGCAGCGACGCAGCACCGGCTGATCACGAGCAATCACGTGCATATCGACCAGGCGCTGAAGACACCGCAGTTCTATCTGATCTGGCTCGTGCTGTTCCTGAACGTGACGGCTGGCATCGGCATTCTCGGCCAGGCCTCGGTGATGATCCAGGAGAGCTTCAAGAACACGGTGACGGCTGCCGCGGCGGCCGGCTTCGTCGGGCTCCTGTCGCTGTTCAACATGGGTGGGCGTTTCGTGTGGGCGTCGGCGTCGGACTGGATCGGCCGCAAGAACACCTACTACATCTTCTTCGCGCTCGGCGCGGTGCTCTACTACCTCGTACCGAGCTTCGCCGCGAACGGACAGATCGCGCTGTTCGTGCTGACGTACTGCATCATCCTGTCGATGTACGGCGGCGGCTTCGCAACGGTGCCGGCCTATCTCGCCGACATGTTCGGCACGACGTTCGTCGGCGGCATTCATGGACGTCTGTTGACCGCGTGGGCCGCGGCCGGCGTTGCGGGTCCGGTGCTCGTCAACTACATCCGCGCGTATGAAGTCGCGAACGGCGTAGCGAAAGCGGACGCGTACACGATGACCGTACACATCATGGCCGTGCTGCTCGTGATCGGCTTTATCTGCAACCTGCTGGTCAAGCGTGTGGACGAGAAGCACCACATGACCGATGCACAAGTCGCCAAAGGCGCGTGAGGAGATCCGTATGTCGACCGTTCAAACCGTACATCCGACCAACAAGGTGATGCTCGCGGTGTTCTGGCTGTATGTGATGGTGCCGCTTGCGTGGGGAGTCATCAATACGCTGACGCAGGCGACGAAGTTGTTCAAGTGACGATGTGATGTGGCGCGCACCCCGGCCTGGTTGAAGGACGGGGTGCCGAAAACAGGCCACGCCGCGGTGCACCTCTCACCGCCCCAACCCGCTATGCGCGATCTGCTGCTCGACGAACTGCGCAAACAATGCATGCATATGCGTGGTCGGATGCAGATCATCGGCGAACATGTAAGTCCGATCCGCGTTGGCGCTCACATAGGTCGCCGGCGAGCATAGCAGCGAGGTGTCATCGGGCGTTTTCTTCGGGTCGCAGGCCTGCCCCGTATTCGACACGGTAAAGCCGTTCGCCTGAAAGTTTCCGATCACCTGATTCGTCCACGTGTACGAATCGATCTCGATCACCTTCGATTGCAGCCCATCGGTTTGCAGCGCGCTATTCAACGTAGCGTTGAATAGCTGCGACAACTGCGTGAGGTTCGCGCCACCATCGGCCGAAGCGAGCCCCTTCGGCGACAGCCCGATATTCGGCACATTGATCACCACCACATGCACGCCGCCGTTCTGCACGATCTGCCCGACGAGCTGGGCGAGCGTGGTGGCCGCCGCCTGCACGACCGGCGCAGCGGCGGGCAGGTTGCCGGCGCGCAGCACATCGTTCGAGCCCGCCCACACGAGCACCAGCTGATTGGCGTTGAAGCTGCCGTGAGCGCCCAGATAGCTCGACAGTTGCTGATTGACCGGCATTTCGATGTTGCCGATGACGTCGCTCAGGTAGTCGTACTGGTTCGCCGGTGTCGCCACGGTCGAGCCGCCTTCCGCATAACCGAGGCCGCTCTGCGCACTCAGCCTGTGCGTGAGATCGATCGTGAACGCGGCGCTCAGCGTATCGCCGTAGTATTGCGCGACGTTCTGGGCCCATACCTGGCCGGGGTTGGTGGTGAAACGGCCGCCGCCCACCGCACTCGCGAGGGGCGCATAGGTCCCGACGTCCGACAGGCTGTCGCCGAACGACACCACCTGCAGCTTGACGCCGCCGGCCGGCTCGGTCGCCGTGCCGCCGCCGCTACTCGAGCCGCCGCTGCCGCTGCCGCCCCCGCCGCAAGCCGACAGCAGCACGATCGACATGGCAAAAACTACAGCGCGGACCTTGTCATTTATGCCTCGCATTTGCTCCTCCTCGCCGGGCGGGCCAGACGGTGCCGCGTGCCTGACGTGCGCGGCCGGTACCCGACCGCACGCGGCTCTTCAACCAAGCATCGCGTATGCCCAGCAAGGAAGTGCGGCCCGCTCAAAACCTCTCGAACACCACCTCCTGCGCACCCTCCCACAGCACCTTCGTGCCGAGTTCGCGCAGTTTCTCCCGGCCTTCGACGATCGTCAGAAAATGATTGCCCGCGAGTTGCCCCATCTTGCTCGCGAAGCAGCACGAGCCATAGGCGAGGATGATCTCGGTCTCGCTATAGCCGCCCGGATAGAACAGGATGTCGCCGACCGACGGATGGCTCGTGTGATTCTCGAAGCCGACCGCGACCCCGTCGTTCTCGAGCTTGAATTCGCCGAGCGGCACCCAGCAGCCCTCGCCGCTCCAGCGCACGTGGATCAGCTTCTGCCGGTACGGCAGCAGCTTCAGGAACGCGGCCACGGTCTGCGGCGCATCGGGATGCGTTTCGGCGATGAAGGGGTGGCCGCAGGCGGTCATCTTGAGTCGGGTCATGGCGCGTTATCCGGTGTATGAAATTGAAAGGCGCTTCGATTCTGTCGTCCGATGCAAGGTTTCGACAGGTACACTTGTGCGCGTCGCGGTCAGTCCAGTTAGACCAGATACGATCGCAGGTGGCGGGCCGAGCCGCAAAGCCTTGCGCGACGTGCGATGCCAGTTTGCAGCGCGCGCAGCCACGAATGTTCGTAGTTTGCAAGCCGCGCAATGCAACGCACACTGCGCAGGTGCGTGATTCCGACTGGAGAAAAAAACAAGCCGTTGCGGCTCGTCCATCTCAACCGCGCAGCCGGTAGGCGAGCGGCGTCGCGCCATAGCCACGCTTGAATTGCACGGAGAAGTGACCGGCATTCTCGAAGCCGACTTCGAGCGCGATTTGCAGCACGGTTCGATCCGTGGCGCGCAGCAGCCTCGCCGCTTCCTCGAGCCGTAAGCGCGTGACGAACTGGTGTGGCGTCTCCCCGGTCTCGCGGCGAAACACCCGGGCAAAATGAAAACTGCTTAGGCCGGCCTGCTCGGCCAGTTCGGCGATTGCCAGATCTTCGGCGAGATTGGCGCGGATGTAGTCGGTCACCCGGCGGATGCGGCGCGGCACCAGCCGTTCGGGCCTCGTCGCGCTGCCGCGGCGCGCGCCGTTGCCGCTCGAATAGTGCTGCAGCAGGTGCGCGGCGAGCGCGTGAACCAGCGTATCGACATACAGACGCGAATCGGCGGGATCGCGGGCGGCGCGATGCAGTGCGGCAAGCATCGCGGCGATCAGCGGATCGTTGAAGCGCATCGCGTCGCCGAGCGACAGTTCACGCGACGCGTCGAGCCCCATCTGTTGCGCGACGCTGTCGAGCAAATCGCGCTCGATGTGCACGTGCAAGGTAGACAACGGCTCGTCGCTGATCGAATGCCAGCGCCACGAGATCGGCGTGGGCGGCACGAACCACAGGTCGTTCACGCGCATATCGGCGCTTTCCCAAGTTCCGCCGAGGTTGCGTTCGAGATGCTCGGCGCCGCTCGCGAGCGTCATCAGCGTGAAGTCGCGCAAACCGGGCGCTTCGAGCAGGTCTTGCCGCACCGGTTCGAGATACGAGCGCAGCACCAGATGCCGCCACTCGCGATCCACGCTCGACACGAGCCGCTGGCCGGCCATATAGCGGTCGTAGGCGAGCGTCGTCGTGAGCTTGGGAATTCGTGCCATCACATCCCTTCGAAGGAGGTGCCGTATGGAAGGAGAAGCGCCGCCGTACCCGTATTGCCGGTCCACTGTCAGCGCAAGATCACAAAAATGATAGCAAGGAACCGGCTACCGACATTTCACGAAATCGCTAATCATTGAGGTTGTCGAATTTCACGCGTTTAGAACGCCGGAGCTACCGTTTCATGGAACATGAATGCGATACGCTGCCGCAATGGCTGAACGGCTCGCCGCAAGGCGAAGCCGGGCACGCGTCGGCAGCACACCCGAGAGCGGCATCCGCCCAACCGGCTTACCCGGCCGGCGCGCGGCACGCCGCGAAATCAGCCCACGCGGCTGAAACAGTGAAGATGTCTCCCCGTACCGTGAATGGCGCGGGGCGCAGTGGCTTTCTGACTCTGTTTACCGAGGAGGAGATCGGCACGCCGTCGCCCGCGGCGCGCCGCGCCGCGCCGCTGATCAGTCCGCTCGGACGGTTCGGCAGCGCGCAGGACCGCATGGAGTTCGTGCGTCAGCGCATCAGGCAGCTGGGCTTCGACTCGTTCAGCTATACCGCCACGCGCACGTCGTCGCATCACAAGACGATGTTCGTATTGACGAGTTACGAGTCGCAGGCATGGCTCACGCGCTATTTCCGAGAGCGCTATTTCGAGCTCGATCCGCGCGTCGCGCACGCGTCGCCGACCGGCATGCCGTTTCTGTGGAATACCGCCGATCTGCGCGCCGATCTGCCGCGCGCGCAGTTGCGCAGCGAGCGGCTCGGCGCTTTGATCGACATGCTGGAAGCGGCCGGGCGCAAGAGCGGCATTCTCACGCAGATGCCGCTGCCGGAGCCGGAACTGAGCGCGAGCCTGTGCTTCAACTCGGCGATCGGCAACCCGCGCTGGATGACCGAATCGATCGTCGCGGAAACGCTGATGTTCGCGCACTCGATTCACGAGTTCATCTGGACGCACGCGAAAAGCGTGATCGGCATCGCGCCCGCGCAGCAGCAGCGCATCGCGCTGAGCAAGCTGCAGCATGCGGTGCTGAAGGCGGTCGTGCAGGGGCAGCGGGACAAGGAGATCGCGTATTTCCTCGGCCTGTCGCCGCATAACGTCGACTATCATCTGCGGCGCTTGCGGCAGTTGTTCAACGTGCGCAACCGCGTGCAGTTGATCAATGTCGCGCAGGCGTATCTGTCGTAGTCGGCGTCACCGCGTATCGATGAAGAGGGCGCGACGGCTTTTTTTCGCCGTCGCGCCCTCTCCTCATTTCAGTGTCGCATGTCTATCAACTTTTCAACCGATAGCCGGTCCTGAAGATCCAGCCGACGATCACGAGGAACACCGCGAGAAACAGCAGCGTCATGCCCAGACTCAGGCCGACGCCGACGTCGCCCAACTCGAAGAAACTCCAGCGAAACCCGCTGACCAGATAGACGATCGGATTGAACAGCGTGACGGCATGCCAGAACGGCGGCAGCATGTCCACCGAATAAAAGGCGCCGCCTAAGAACGTGAGCGGCGTGACGATCAACAGCGGCACCAGTTGCAGCTTCTCGAAGCTGTCCGCCCAGATGCCGATGATGAAGCCGAGCAGACTGAACGTGACCGCCGTCAGAACCAGAAACAGCACCATCCAGAACGGATGCATGATCTGCAACGGCACGAACAGCGCGGCGGTCGCGAGAATGATGAGTCCGAGCAGGATCGACTTGGTGGCCGCCGCGCCCACATAGCTGACGACGATCTCCAGATACGATACGGGCGCCGACAGCAGCTCGTAGATCGTGCCGGTGAAACGTGGAAAGTAAATCCCGAACGACGCGTTCGCGATGCTTTGCGACAGCAGCGACAGCATGATCAGCCCCGGCACGATGAACGCGCCATAGCTGATGCCCTCCACTTCCTTGATGCGCGACCCGATCGCCGAGCCGAACACGACGAAGTACAGCGAAGTGGAAATGACCGGCGCGATGATGCTTTGCATCAGCGTGCGCCACGTGCGCGCCATTTCGAACTTGTAGATCGCGCGCATTGCGTAGATGTTCATGGGTTCCCCCGCAGCAGACTGACGAAAATGTCTTCGAGCGAACTCTGCGTGGTGTGCAGGTCCTTGAAGCGGATGCCGGCATCGTCGAGCGACTTCAGCAGCGCGATGATGTCGGTGCGGCCGCCCTCGCCTTCATAGGTATAGATCAGCTCGTTGCCGCCGTTCGCGACCGCCAGCCCATAGCCGGCGAGCGCAGCCGGCACATCGTCGAGCGGGTACTCCAGTTGCAGCGTCAACTGCTTGGTGCCGAGCTTGCGCATCAGCTCGGTCTTCTCTTCGACCAGCATGATCTCGCCCGCATTGATCACGCCGATGCGATCGGCCATCTCTTCGGCTTCGTCGATGTAATGCGTGGTCAGGATGATCGTCACGCCGCTCGCCGCGAGCGAGCGCACGAGCTTCCACATGTCGCGCCGCAGCTCGACGTCGACGCCGGCGGTCGGTTCGTCGAGGAACAGCACGCGCGGCTCGTGCGACAGCGCCTTGGCGATCAGCACACGCCGCTTCATGCCGCCCGACAGCGTGATGATCTTGTTGTTGCGCTTCTCCCAGAGCGACAGGTCGCGCAGCACTTTCTCGATGTAAGCGGGGTTCTTCGCCTTGCCGAACAGGCCGCGGCTGAACGACACGGTGGCCCAGACGGTTTCGAACGCGTCGGTGGTCAGCTCCTGCGGCACGAGGCCGATCAGCGAGCGGGCCGCGCGATAGTTGGCGCCGATGTCGTGACCGTCCACCGTCACGCTGCCTTCGCTCGCGTTGACGATACCGCAGACGATGCTGATCAGCGTGGTCTTGCCCGCGCCGTTCGGCCCGAGCAGCGCGAAGATTTCTCCACGGTGGATTGCCAGATTGATGTTCTTCAGTGCCCGAAAACCGCTGGCATAGGTTTTCGACAGATTCGTGACCGAAACGATAGGCTGCATGGACTCGATAATGGCGACACCGCTGTTGAATGAGGGAAACCGGCGTGAACGGACGCGCCGCATCCGCAATGTAATGGAAAGTGCGAAAGCCTGCAGAGCACGGAACCACGCGGCCGCGGATTCGCCGCGGCGCGAGATAGTTCGGCTTACTGATGGGTTCGGATGCAGACCGAGGCCCGGCGCGGCCATCCGGGCGAGCGCGACGCGTGCCGGCAGCCTTTTACGCCGACGCGCTGTGGTGCGCGCCCGGAAAGCGGCTTGCGATCACGTTCTGGATTTCCTCGACCGACACCGGCTTCACCAGATGATGATCGAAGCCGGCCTCGCGCGAGCGCTGCCGGTCGGTGGCCTGGCCATAGCCGGTCACTGCGATCAGCAGCGCGTCGACGGTGACCGGACGGCGGCGCATCTCCTGCGCGAGCTCGAAGCCATCCATGCCGGGCAGGCCGAGGTCGAGCAGCACGATCTGCGGCTGGAAGTGCGCGGCCAGTTCGAGCGCAGTGTTGGCCTCGTGCCCGACGCGCACCTCGTACCCGTCCGCCTGCAGCACCAGCGACAACGCGAGCGCCGCATCGACGCTGTCGTCGACGAGCAGCACGCGCAGCGCCTGGCCGCCGTGATTCGGCACGGCTTGGGGCGCCGCCGTCGACGCTTGCTCGGCGTCGGCAAGCCGCGTCAGCGGCAAACGCACGACGAACTCGCTACCGCGCCCCAGTCCCGCCGAAAACGCCTCGATCCCGCCGCCGTGCAACTCGACCAGCGTACGCGCGAGCGGCAGGCCGATGCCGAGGCCGCCTTCGGAGCGTTCGATCGAGATTTCCGATTGCACGAACAGATCGAAAATATGCGGGATCGTTTCGGCGCCGATGCCCACGCCGTTGTCGCGTACGCTGATCAGCACGTCATCGCCCGCTTCGCGGACTTCGATGCGGATGTCGCCGCGCTGCGGCGTGTACTTCGCCGCATTCGACAGGACATTGCCGAGCACCTGCGCGATCCGCACGCCGTCGCCGACGACGAACAACGGCTCGCCGGGCAGATCGGTGGTGAGCGTATGGCCCTTGCGATTCAACGCGGGCCGCACGGTTTCGATCGCGGCTTCGAGCGCGGCGGCCAGCTCGACGATCTCGTGGCGCAGCGTAATCTTGCCCTGCCTGATGCGCGCGACGTCCAGCAGATCGTCGACGAGCCGGCTCAGATGCTTGACCTGGCGCCCGATCACCGCGCGCATCGCCTCGAAGCTTTGCTGCGAGGGCGCACGGCTCGGGTCGAGCAGTTCGATCGCGTTGCGGATCGGCGCGAGCGGATTGCGCAGCTCGTGCGCGAGCATCGCGAGGAACTCGTCCTTGCGGCGATCGGCGTCGCGCAACGCCATCTCGTTGGCCTTGCGATCCGAAATATCGTTGACGATGCCGGCGAGCCGGTAGATGCGCCCGCGCGCGTCGCGCACCGGAAAGCCGCGCTCGACGGCCCAGCGCGACTCGCCGTCGGGCCGCACGATCCGGTATTCGATCTCGTACGCGACACCGGTCGCGAGCGCGCGATATGCGGCCTCGACCGCGGCCTCGTCCTGCGGATGAATGTGGTTGGCCCAGTGTCGCCCGCTCGGCGTCGGCTCGTGCGCCGCGTCGCCCCACAGACGCCGATACGCGGGGCTCACATACAGCAGTTGCGCACTCGACGGGTCGAGCATCCAGAACACGTCGTCGATGTTCTCGGCCATCTGCCGGAAGCGTTCTTCGCTCTCGCGCAACGCGCCCTCCGCGCGGCGAACGCGCAGCAGCGCGCGCACCTGCGCGATCAGCTCGGCCGGCTCGACCGGCTCGGTCAAATAGCTGTCCGCGCCGCCTTCGAGGCCGCGCACCCGGTCCATGCTCTGCACCGCGGCCGCCGACGTGTGGATCACGAGCACGCCCGAGGTCTCGGGCGCGGCTTTGATGCGGCGGCACACTTCGAAGCCGTTCAGATCGGGCAGATTGACGTCGAGCAGCACGAGGTCCGGCTGCGAAATGCGCGCGCGCTCGATCGCCTGCGCGCCGTTGCCGGCCTCGATCACGATGAAGCCCGCGCGCGACAGGATGCGCGTTTTCGCGTAACGAGCGCCTTCGTTATCGTCGACGTTGAGGATCAGATTCGCGTTCGCATCGGTCATGAAAAGGCGTGTCCGTAGGAGAATGCCCGCGCGCCGCCCAGACCCACGCCCAATCCGTTGCGGCTCGTGAAACCGTCGGTCAACGCCTCCTGAAGATCAGCAATTCCCGGACCTTGTTCGATGAAGGCGAGCCGCGGACCGGTGCGGCCTTTGCGTTGCACCGTGCAGGAGTAGACGTCGCCGCCGCGGCCATACGTCAGCGTGTCGCGCGCGAGTTCGCTCGCCGGGCTCACCGCTTCAGCGTCGAGCACGCGCGCCATCGCGGCGCTCTCGTCGATCATCGGCCGATGAACCCCGAGGCACACCCCTTGCGAGGTTCACATGACACCAAACCTTTTCGTGGAGGTGAATCATGAAACGCATGACCAGGACGATCTTTGCTTCCGCGCTCGTGATGGCGTTGTCGGGTGGCATATACGCGCAGGCGGGCGGTGCTGGCGGCGCGGGCGGCGGCGGTAGTGCAGGAGGCGCGGGCGGCGGTGCTGCCGGCGGCACGAGCGGCGGCGGTGGTGGCGCGGGTGGCACCGGCATCGGCGCCGGTGGCGGCACGACGGGCGGCGCGGGCGGTACGGCCACTCCGGGTGTTGGCCCGGGCTCGGTCCGCACGCCGGGCAACACCGGCTCCGGCTACGGTTCGCCGGGTGTGACGGGCACCGGCGGCGGGATGGGCACCGGTACCGGCGCGAGCCCGAATAGCCCGGCGACCGGCGGTTCGACAGGCGGCATGGGCAACAACATGAACAACGGCATGCGCAGCGGAACCGGCAACAACATGAACAACGATAACGACATGAACAACGGCAGGATGCAGAACGGGCAGTAACGGCCATCGAGCTTCAGCGGGCGACGCGGCGTCGAGTTGCCGCGTCGCCGTTTTCCTGTGCGGCCCGCTCGTCGGCACAGGCGCTGCGACGACTCATACCTCAAGGCTGCGCACAGACAAAACTACTCGCCAGATTTACATTGCCTTTGCCGATATAACGCGGAAACCCGGGATAGCGGCACAGCGGCCGCGAACGTCCATTCGTCGCCGCGGCGAGATCGGTGGCCGTCAGCGTTTCCGGCGCGACGCCGCGCGTGACCCACGCGTCGAGCGCGCCGAGCAGATCGACCGAGGGAATGAACACGCCGTTGCCATGCTGGAACCCCGGCACCATGTAGAGCCGCATGAAACGATCGACCTCGTCCTTGCCGAAACGCGCGATCAGCGCGTCGTGATACGCGGTCGTCTGGTTCGGGCTGATCACTTCGTCGGCGAGACCTTGCAGCGTGATCAGCTTGCCGCCGCGCGCGATATAGCGTGACAGGTCCGGGTTCATCGAGCCGATCGTGGCCGACAGCGCGATCAGCTGCGAGAGATATTTTCCGGGCCGTTGCGGATCGAACGTCAAGGAATCGAACTGCGCGTCGCGCGCGACGAAGTAGCGCAGATAGCCGTCGCCTTGCGCGAACAGATATCCGTTCGCACGGAACGTCGGCACCGGCTGACGCCGCGGTTGATGCACGAGCCCGAGTGCGCCGGTCAGTTGCGTGCCCTGGAACACGTTGTAGCCGCGATAGCCGCTCACGCCCCACGCGAGCCGATACGGCAGCGACAGTCCATCTTGCATCACCAGCAAGGTGGCCAATTGCGCGTCGGTCAGACACGCATCGTGCGATGAAGGGCGCAGCGCGCAGCGCAGCGAATCGATAATCTGCGCCTGGTGCGCGCGGCACGCTTCGACGTCACTGACGATGCCGTCCTCCGTGCCGTCGAGCCGGTCGCATACCTCGAGCGTGCGTTGATGGACGGCTTCGAGCAGCGCCGGTGGCACGAAGCCACCCGGCGTGCCATATTCGGCTTGGCCGAGCTTCACGCCGAGCAGCCGCACGCCGGAAAAATTCAGCGCGGGCGAATTGGCGATCACGCCGTCGTAGTCGTCGGGAAAGCGCTGCATCACCGTGTAGCCTTCGCGGCCACCCGTCGAGCCGCCGGCAAAATACATGCGCTGCGGCGGCCTGCCGTACGCGTTCGCGATCAGCGCGAGCGCGACGTCGTGGGTTTTCTTCAGATGCGCGTAGCCGAAGTTCGTCACCGCTTCATCGACGAGACCGAACTCCGCGAGCGACGAATCGCCGACATGCCCCGAGTCGTCGCCGAACGTCGCATAGCCTTGCGCGAGCGGCGCGCGATCCGGCGAGAACGGCATCACGCCAATGCCGCTGACGACCACGCCGTTGTACCCGCCACCGCCGATCTGCAACGCGCGGCCATTCCAGCGGCGCGGCAGATTCAGATCGAAGCGGATGTCGGGTGTGGTCGGATTCAGTGCCTTGATGCGGCCCGTGATGCGGCAATACTCGCCGCCTTGCTGATTGCCCTGCGCGGTCGCGCCGATCATCGCCGCACTTTCGATCAGCGCGCCGGCCGTTGGCATCTCGATCAGTTCGGGCGACAGCACCGCGCCCGCGAACTCCGCGCAGTGCATCGCGAACGGTGTTTCTTTGGCCTGTGCGGCCGTGCGATGTATCGCAAGCCACGCGAGCACCACGACGCTCATCACGGTTGCGAGTCCAACTAGCTTGCGCGTGGTGCGCATCGTAGTCGTGACGCGCCCACGGCGCTCGCGTCGTGTCATCCGCAACCCGCGCCTTTCGCGTGCGCGCGCGGCTGCTGCCCCTTCCAGCCGCTCCACCCGCGCGCGATCATCAGCAGCGCGCCGATCGCCGCGAGGTCGCCGCCGAGCCCGACCAGCACCGCGCGAAAACCATGAAAGGTGTGCGGTGTCGCCGTGTCGATCATCAACGACACCAGCGTGCCGGTGACGAAGCACACGAGCCCGGCGCGCCCGACCGTCACCACGACGGGCAGCCGCCTCGCGAGCCACGCGATGCTGCCCAGCCGCACGAACTGGGCGGCGAGCCAGGCGATGACGATGAAATTGATCACACGTTCCACTGAAAGATTCTGTTTGTGCGTGCCGGGCAAAGGCTGCGTCAGCACGAAAAGTTTGACGATCGCGAAGGCAAGCACCGCAACGACCGCGACGCGCGTGAGCCACCGGGCGGCGCAGCTCGCATGAAAACGTTCGCTGATCGGCTGCATACGACACAGCATGCCGAGCACGAACATCAGTTGCCACGCAAATGGATTAAAAGCCCAGCCGGCGACATCGTCAATGCTGAATAACGCGGCAAGCGGCCGCGCGACGGCCCACAGCGCGAGGCTCACGGCAAGCGCAAGCGATACCGAGCGGCGCGCGAGCGGCACCATCACCGGCACACATAGCGCGAACAGCACATACATCGGCAGCACGCTGGACAGATACGGCTGCCGTCGTAACAGCGCGATATCGAATGCCTCACGCCACGGCTGCAACGCAAAGGGTGGCCAGCCGGTCATTTCTACCATCGCCCGATTCAGATCGAGCCGCGCGAGAACCGCGCCGGACACGAGCATCAGCATCGCCGTCAATAGATACGCGCGATAGATTTCCCAGCAGCGTTTGACGAAACGCAGCTGCGCCGCGTGTTCGCCGCGATGCGCAAGCACCGCCGTATACGCCGCCGCCGATGCATAGCCGCCGAGAAACACGAACACCTCGGCTGAATCGCACAACGCGTACGCGTGCAGCATCAGATGCGATAGCGTGCTGCCGGGAATGTGATCGAGCACGATGACGATCAGCACGATACCGCGAAAGAAATCGACTTCGACCGATCGTCCACGACCACGGCCAGATGTTTCCATTCGTCTTCTCGAAGAATGCGCGCGCCGACTGCACGCAAGAACGTGAATGGCCACGCGTCAGCGGCCAATGCCGTGCGAACTGCAAAACGCTAATTCGTTCCCCGCATCGCCTATCTGAAATCGAGTCGTTGGCGACTGGTAATACTCGGTGCGTCTTGAACGAACGCGCGGAAAGTTTTGCGGCTTTTGATGCACGAAACAGGGACGCCCGCATTGACGGGCGGATACAAGCCTCGAAAAAAAATCATCGAACGCGCGCGGCGATTTTTTTCGCATTTTTTCCCCGTACGATGTTTTCGTGCTTTTCAGCCGCTTTGCGAATAGAGGTTTATGAAAAACAGAATTGCCGGATTCGATGGGTTGCGCGCGATCGCCGTGCTAATGGTGTTTCTGCAGCATCGTCTATTCGGCGACATCGGCGAGATCGGGCATCTCGGCGTGTGGATCTTCTTCGCGCTGAGCGGCTTTCTGATCATCGGCCTCCTGTCGTCGCAACGCGCGCGCATCGAATCGGGCGACAGCCGTTTCGGTGTCGAACTCGCACGCTTTCTGTTTCGTCGTACGGTGCGCATCTTTCCGATCTATTACCTGATGCTCGTCGTGATGTGCGGGTTGATGGCATTCGGCCTCGCGAATCCGGAGCTCGCGAGCGGCATGCCGTTTCACTTTGCGTATCTGTCTAACTTCTGGATCGGCTCGGTGCTGCGCTACTGGCCGGGCCGCTATTCGCACTTGTGGAGCCTCGCGATCGAGGAGCAGTTCTATCTCGTGGTTGCGCCGCTTTTGCTGCTGCTTGCCGCGCGGCGACATCGAGCGGCATGTTGGGCGATCGTGGCCCTCGGCCTTGCTGGGTTGTTCGCGATGCGTGCCGCGCATTGGGATGAGATCGCGATCTATACGCACCTGTTGAGCAATGTCTGGCTGCTCGCGTTAGGTGGTATCGGTGGCTTGGTGATCGCGGACGATCGCGGCCGCGTGCGTGCCTGGCTCGGTCATGGCCTGACGCTGTTCGCGCTGAGTCTCGTCGTGATCGGTTTGTGCGCGGCCGAGCCGAGATGGAGCACGCTAGACGATCCGTTGCTGTTTACCGCGATCAGCGCAATGTACGGGATCGGTATCGCGGCGCTAGTGGCTTCGATTGCGTGTTGCCGCAATGCTGCCGTGATGGGTCTGTTGCAGACGCGTTGGCTCGCCGGTCTTGGGCGCATCAGTTACGGCTTTTATCTGTATCACAACCTGATCCCCGATCTGACGCGCAACCGTCACGCCGAAGCGTTGTTCGGCGGCACCGTGCCGATGTGGGCACATATGCTTGGCATCGTCGCATCGTTTGCGATTTCGCTAGGCATCGCGTTCCTGTCGTGGCGGCTGATCGAGGCGCCGATTTTGCGGCTACACGGATCACGCCATCGTTCGGCCTCACCATCCGGCCGCCCCTCACCTGAGGCACTGCGCGGGACCGAACCGGCCAAACGATAGAAGCGCGCCTGCTTCAAACATCCGCCACGGGACCGTGGCACGCGCATTGCTGTCCGAGGCTTATCTTCAACAACTGGAGAGCATCGTGTCGAACACAGCGAACTCCCCGAGCGAGCCTGATCGGCCGGCGGACGACGATCCCGGCAGTCCACCCGCCGAGGTCTCGAAGCCCATCGGCGATGCACTCCCCACTCCGGTCGAACCGGGCCTCGACCAGCCTCTGCCGAAAAAAGGCGAAACCCCCGAACCCGACCCGAACAAATCAGGCCCAGGGGGCGGCGACCCGTCAGGTGATACCGATGCGCCGCCGGGTGTGCCCAATCCGGGACCGTCCCGGTTCGCGTAGCACTTCGAAGCGACCGTCAAGCCGCCGCGGGCTCATGCACGATCTTCAACGTGCTCTTGTGCTCGGCAATGAGCCGATAGACGGTATCGCCGGGCACGGTCTCATGCTCGAGCAACTGCTCTGAAATGTCGCGCAGTACCGGCTCGTACGCGTGCAACAGCCCGTAGCAAAGTTCGTTGAGCTCCTTGAGCAGCACGTTCGCATGCTCGATTGCGCTCTTCATTTGCAGGCCCGCGTACTGCGACGGCAGCGCCGCGAGACTGAATAGATCGCCGTCGCTGTTGAAGCCGAACTTCGACACCATGTCGAGGCTGATACGCGAGGCCTCCTGCAAGTCCGATGCGGCGCCGCTCGATGCTTCGGAGAACATCAGAATCTCCGCGTTGCGTCCGCCGAGCAGCACCTGGATTTCATTGCGGATCTCCGTTTCGCGGTACAGGTGCTTGTCCTGCGCTTTCGTGATCAGCGCGACGCCGAGCGCGCCGCCGCGCGGCAGGATCGTCACTTCCTCGAGCACGCCGGTGCCCAGCAGCGCGGCGACCAGACCGTGACCCGCCTCATGCACCGCGATGCGCTTGCGCTCGTCCTCGGTGAGCGCGCGCTCGGCGCCGCTCACGTCGCCGATGCGCGCGATCTTGATCGCTTCCATGAAGTGCTTCGCGGCGATTTCGTTATCGCCCGCCTTGCGCGCGATCAGCCCCGCCTGATTCACGACCATCGCGACGGTGGCCGGCGACAGTCCAGTCGTCAAACGCGCGAGCTGGTCGTAGTCGATATCCGCCGCTTTCGACTTCAGCCGCTGCGCGTAGAAACGGAAAATCTTCGCGCGGTCTTCGCGGTCGGGCAGACGCACCTGCACCGTGCGATCGAAACGGCCGGGGCGGCGCAACGCTTCGTCGAGATTGTCGGGATGGTTGGTCGCGGCCACCACGATCACGCCCTCGTTCGATTCGAAGCCGTCCATCTCCGCGAGCAGCTGGTTGATGATCCGGTTGCTTTCGGCTTCGACCGGGCCACCGCCGGTATCAGTGCGCTTCGCGAGACCGTCCGCTTCGTCGATGAAGATGACAGTCGGCGCGTTCTTGCGCGCGAGTTCGAACAGGTGCCGCACCTTCTGGATGCCGACGCCGTAGTACTTCGCGCTGAAATAGCTGCCGGTGATCGAAATGAAGTTCGCGCCGCATTCGCCGGCCAGCGCCTGAGCGAGCCGCGTCTTGCCGACGCCGGGCGCACCCACCATCAGGATGCCGCACGGCGCGCGCACGCCCAGCGACGAGAACTGCTTCGGATCGGAAAGGTAACCACGGATGTCGGCGAGAGCGGCCTTCGCTTCGTTCGCGCCGATCACGTCGTCGAAACGCAGCGTTGGCGTTTCGCTGAGCAGCGTCGCGCCGCCCTTCATTTCGCGCCGCATGAACCACGCCATGCCGCCGATCAGCGCGAGCGGCAGCAATACGCTCAGCACGTCGCGCAACTGCTCGAACAGTTGCGTCCAGCGCGCGCCATCGCTGTGGATGTCGACGTCGGGCAGCCACACGAGCTGATACGCGGCGGCGTCGGAGCGCTCGCCCAGCAGCAGCGCGTGCGAGAAGGTGGCGTTGTGATCGGTGACGAAGTACTTCGAGCCGTCGCGCAGCGACACCAGAATCGCGTTGGGACTCACGCCGATCGCCGCGACGTTCGCGTCGTGAATGTCGCGCAGCATCGTCGACGCGTCTTTCTCTTGATGCGTCCACGCGGATGCATCGTGACGCATCTGGCTCGCAATGCCGTTCAGCGCCGGGGCCTGCGGCACGGCGCGATGCTGGAAATACCAGCCGCCCCAACCGACCAGCACCGCGATCAGCACCGCCACAGCGCCCAACGCAATTTTGCGTGCGCGCTTTTTCCTAAGCGAATTATTTCCCGGCTTCATGAGTCATTTCCAAAATGAGGACTTGAACAAGCCCTTACTGAATCAAGCTGTCTGTCAAAATTACCTGTCGAAAGCGCAAGGTGGAGTCTGCGGAAAATCGGCTGAGGCGAAGCGCCACACGGGCGCGTGGCTTAAAGGACAATCCATAAGGACGACGAGAAGTGCGTCCCGGTGAGCCGCGGTTGCCGAAGGCAGTATGCCCGGGTTACGCGTCTGTCAAATTCGCGGAAAAGGCCTATTTGTACCGTCTATCCGGCCGTCGACACGCCGGAAGGGGAATGCGGCGAGGGCGCGAAAGGCGTCGCCGCATTGGCTCCGGCGCACAGTTTATCAGTGTAAAAAGCGGCGCGTGTTTCAATGTCTATATCTAACCGCACCCCAATTAAGATCAGTCAGAATTACTGGGAAAAGCGCGATTTTAGAAAGACATAATTGATCTGAAAAAACAGCTCGCGATTATGTCAGGATGTTGGAATCCGGCGGCCATATCGGGCGGATGCGCGACGGGCCTCTGCGGGCCCGTTCGCGTCATCGCCGCTTTTCTCTCAGGTTCTGCTTTTTTGACGTCGGCGCCGAGCGGCGTCGACGGTACTCTCCTCCACTGCACTACTTCGGTCCTCGCGGACCACCCCGACATCTCAGGCCGCCGTGCGCCGCGCGACGCTGGCCTGCGCCTGCTAGCGCAACATGCCGCGCAGCTTCGCAATGCGCGAGCGCTGGCTCTCGACAAGATGATGCGTATCCTCGAGCGCGCGGATGCGCCGCTCCCAATAGACGTGGTCGAGTTCACCGGATTGCGTCGCGCGCTTGCGCGTCGCGTAGCCGAGCACACTCTCGAGATGCTGCAAATGGCTATCCGCGAACCTCGCCGGTAGCCGCCCGCCGCGTTGCGCGGCTGTTTGCCTGCTCGTAAGGCTCATCTTCGCTCCCCTCGCGTCCTGCCTGTTGGCCCGATGACCCCGCCGCATCGATTGCTCAAACCGAAAGCAATCTGCAATCTACGCGTGTGACGTTAGCGCAGTTTTGGGGCACGGCTTGACCGTGCGTCTCAAAATTGGGCGCTTGCGTCAGAAATGCCGACTGGTATGGCCGTCTTTGCATGCGCAAACGGCTCGGCGCACGGGATTGCCCGGCTTGGCGAAGCGGCGGACGAGCTGGTGCGCTGCCCGCTGCTTCAGATCGCGGAACTCGCGAATGGATTCGGATGGTCGGCGCTCAAGCCGCGCGCGGCCGGCCCCTGCGCTTCGGCTCGACCGGCCGCACGACCGCCACTGGCCGCGCGACGCGCGGCGTGCGCTTGAAATACGGCGAGCTGAGGGTGGCCGCGCTCATGTCCGACGCGGCTTCGAGCAGCGCCGGCGCGAGTTCTTTCAGCCGCGCGTCCGGCAGGCGGCTGGTCGGCCCTGCGAGGCTGACGGTGCCGACCACCAGCCCGGTCACCGGATGGCGAATCGCGGCCGCCATCGACGTCATGCCCGCCTCGTAGGTTTCGCTCGCGATGCCGTAGCCGCGCTTGCGCGCGCCGGCCAGGTCCTGCAGAAACTGCTGGATCGTCTTCGGTGCCTTCGGCCCGCGCGGGCCCGCCTTGCCGATGCCGCCCTGGCGCGACACGAGTTCGAGCGCTTCCTCGTCGCTCATGGTCGCGAGCCACGCCTGGCCGCTCGCGGTGCAATGCAGCGGCGGACTGCTGCCCATGTCCGGGTCGTAGCGCAGCCCGGAGCGCGCGCCCTGCGCCTTGCCGACGAACGTAATGTGATCGTCCTCGATCACGCCCAGGCGCGCGAGTTCGCCGGACGCGCTCGCGAGCCGATCCAGCACGGGCTGCGAAATATCGAGCACGCCGGCCGTGGACAGCCACATCAGCCCGAGCGACACCAACTTCAGCGCAAGCACGTACTCGCCGTGCTCATCCTGACGCACGTAGCCTTCGTCGCTCAGCTCCGCGAGCAGCCGATGCGTGCCGCTGCGCGGGATGTTCAGCGTGTCGGCGATCGCGGCCAGCTGCATGCTGCCGCCCTGCTTCGCCAGCAATTCGATGATGGCCAGCGCCCGCTCGAGATTCCCCGCCATGATCCACTCTCATTCGATTCGAATCCCACATGAGAACATGATTCCACATTGGAATTCAAGGGCACGGCGGGCGTCGGTTCCGGCTTTCGTGAAGGGACCAGCCGGGGTTGAACTGCGGTTTGCGGTTACATCATAACGTGATGGATGACGGCGTCGCCATATAAGTCCGTTCGAGCAGAGCGAGTGTCGCCTCGCGCAGCCTGCGTGCGCGTTCGAGCGCGGAGGCGGTTTTCGCCCATTGCTGCATCGGCACTTCGAGGCTGATCGGCAGATGGTCGGGCAGCGCGCGCAGAATGCCGGCGAGATCGAGGCCGCCCTCGCCCGGAATCATGCGCTCGCAACGTGCCTGATGCAGCAACGTGTCGAGATCGGCTGGCCGTTCGGCCGGCGCGTCGCAGAACTGCACGTAGCCGAAGTACTCGCGCGGCAACGCGCGCAACGTATCCGTCGGCGTCCCCGCGCGATCGAAGTGGATCGGATCGACGATCAGCCCGGTATTGGGTCGCGCGGCCGCCTTCACGATGCGCGCACCTTGCGTGACGTCCTTCACGTCGGTCCACGGCATCGGTTCGAGCGACGGCGCGAGGCCGCGCGGTTCGGCCAGCTCGCACAATCGTGCAAGCCGCTCGGCGGTGCGCGCTTCGTCGGGATCGTTGCCCGCGACCAGCACGTAGCGTGCGCCGAGTTCGGCGGCGGTGTCGAGCATCGGCAGAAATGCGTTTACGTCGGTGTCGGGCTTCAGGCGCAGAATTTCGACGTCGAGCACCTTGACACCGGTGTCGCGCACACGCGCGAGCGTTTCGCGCTTCAATGCGCCTGGGCTAATGATGTCGTGGTGCACTTCGTGATCGGTGGCGGGCACGAGGCGCAGGCCGACGCAGTCGTAGCCGGCCTGCGCGGCGCACTCGACCATCTGCGGCGGGCTCAGTTCGAGCACGGTCAACGCCGACAGCGACAGCTCGCGCGAGTTGGGCGGGGTCATGTCGTTTCCTCGAGTTCAGCGCAACGGCGAGAACGGCGCCGGCACGCAGATCGTCGACTCCATCGTCGTCAGATGGGCCGGGCCGCCCTTCGGCGGCCAGATGCCGTCCTTCACCGCTTCGGCGCGAATCCGCGAACGTTCGTCGACGCCCGCATACGGCCAGATGTTCAGGAAGCGCGGCACGGCGCCATCGAGCGCGTACATCGCGCCGACGAGCGGCGAGCGCCGCGCTCGCTCGGGCACCGCCTTTTCCCATGCGTCGATCGTGTGCTGCAGGCTCGCGAGCCTGGTGCCGTACACGCGCATCTCGTAGATGCCGCCATGCACGGCCGGCTCGATCGGCGGCAGAAAGGGGAACAGCGCATAGCTGTCGATCTTCACGTCGGTAATGAATTCGCCGCAGCCGAACGGATTACCTTCGAGCAGCATACGCTTGCGCTCGGCGATCAGCGACGCTTCGGAATCGAAGCCGCGCAGCACCAGCACCTGCCCGAGCGTGCCGATATCGGAGTACCAGCAGCCGAGCAGCTTCGAGCCCGGTGCGTCGCCGTGGGCCTGGATGTTTTCGAACACCTGTGCGTTGGTGCCGATCTTGACGGTGAGCGTAACGAGGTCGTAGAGAGTCATCAGATGCGTCCTTGTGACGGGATGGAGGAATTCGGAGTGGGTTCGGTGCGCGCGGCACGGGCCGTACCATCGGCCTGCGCCGCGCCGGCGAGCGACAGCCCCGCCAGATACCCGAAAGTCATCGCGGGTCCGAGCGTGATGCCGCCGCTTGGATAGCAGCCGCCCATCATGCTCGCGCTGTCGTTGCCGACCGCGTACAGACCCAGCACCGGCTGGCCTGCGTCGTCGAGCACGCGCGCGGCGGCATCGGTCGCGAGACCGGCGAACGTGCCGAGGCTGCCGGGCAGCAGCTTCACCGCATAGAACGGACCGTGTTCGAGCGGCGCGTTGCAGGGGTTCGGCTGGTGGCGTACATCGCCCTGCACGCGGTTGTATGGCGTCGAGCCTTTGTGAAACTGCGGATCGAAGCCGTCTTTCGCGTAGACGTTGTAGGCGGCGACCGTCGTTTGAAGTCCTTGGGGATCGATGCCGCACTGGCTTGCGAGTTCGGCGAGGCTGTGCGCGCGCCGCAGATAACCGGAGCGGCGATATGGCGCGGTCGGGAATGGAAACGGCTTCGAAAAGCCGAGCCCGTAACGGCGCTGGAAGCGGTGATCGCAGATCAGCCATGCGCAGACTTCCTCGCCCTTCGGCGTCGTGCCGATCAGCGCATTGATGAAGTCGTGATACGACGACGCCTCGTTGACGAAGCGCCGACCCGCGCGCGTGACCGCGATCACGCCCGGCTTCGCGCGCTCGATCAGATGCGGAAACGCGACGGCCTCGCCGCTCTTGCGCGGCACCAGCGACACCGGTGCCCACGCCGCCGGCGTTTCCAGCGATGCGTCGAAATGCGCGTCGACCGCTTCGCCGAGACGAATGCCGTCGCCGGTATTGGTCAGTGGTGCGGCGGACCAGTGCTCGCGACCCGACGGCGTATAAGCGAAGGTTTGCGCGCGCCGCGCGACGTCATGCGGATAACCGCCGCATGCGAGCACGACGCCGCGCGCGGCGCGCACCTCGTGAGCGACACCGCCGATCTCGACGCGCGCTCCAGTGACGCGCCCGCCCCCGGCCCCGCCTTCGCGCAGCAAAGCAACCGCTTTCGCGCCGGTACGCAAATCGACCGCGCGGTCATGCGCCGATTTCAGCAGACGCGCGACCAGCGCATTGCCGTTGACCAGATGCATCGAGCGGCCATAGCGCAACTTGTCTCTCGCGAACGCGGCGAGCCGGCGCAGCACATGCACGGCCGAACGCGGCGAGCGCGTCGCATTGAAGAAATGCGCGAGGTCCTGGCCCGACGCGATCGCCATGCCCTTCAGCGTCACCACGTCGAGCGCGGGACGCAAGCGCTCGATCAGCGAACCGAGCTCGCGGCCATCGAACGGCATCGCGCAGACAGATCGGCCACCTGTCATTGCACCCGGCGTCGTATGAAAGTCGGGAATACGATTGCCGTCGATAAAACGCACCGCCGTCTCGCGCTCGAAAAACTCGATCATTTCCGGACCGCGATCAAGCAGCGCGTCGACCTTGTCGGGATCGTAGTGGGCGCCGAGTTCGTTGCGCAGATAGGTGCGCGATGCTTCGGATTCTTCGACGATGCCCGCGCGCGTCGCGAGCGGATTACGCGGAATCCACATCCAGCCACCCGACCATGCGCTCGTGCCGCCGAACACGTCGGCCTTCTCGGCCACCATCACGCGCAGACCTTGCGTGGCTGCCGTCACCGCGGCAGACAGTCCCGCCGCGCCGGAACCCAGCACCAGTACATCGCATTCGAGGATCGGTTCGCGCTTCATCGCCATTCGCTTCGTCGGTTGGGAAAATCCTTGGTGCTGCATTTGTTGAATACTATTCCACTTCTTAACCTGGTTCGAACCAGGCGTGCCCCTGGTTCGTCAGACGATCTTTTCGTTGGCGGTCTCGGTCGTGCCGCGCGCAACGAACGACGCCGCATCGCCCCGCGCGGCTTTGGCGCGCATCGCCGCATCGCGCGCCGCCAGATACGCGAACGCGAGCCCCGGTCCAAGCGTGATGCCGGGTGCCGGGTAGACACCGCCCATCACCGATTGCAGGTCGTTGCCGCACGCGTACAGGCCGCCGATCGGCTGATCGTCGCGATTCAGCACGCGAGCCTTGTCGTCGCCGACGAGGCCGGTCGCGGCGCCGATATCGCCGGGATAAAGCCGCACCGCGTAAAACGGCGCGCGCACGATCGGGCCGAGGCACGGATTCGGGCCGGGCCAGTTCGCGTCGCCGTTGGCGCGCTGATAGTCGGTCGTGCCGCGCTGGAATTCCGGGTCGACGCCGGTTTTCGCGTAGTGGTTGATCCGCGCGACGTTGTCGGCGAGACCGGCCGCGTCGATGCCGAGCTTGGCAGCGAGTTCGTCGAGCGTCGCGGCTTGCGTCAGATAGCCGTCCGCGAGAAACGGCGCCAGGCCCTTGCCGCCCGGCCGCACCATGCCGAGACCGTATTTGCACAGGCCGTCCGCGTCGGTGACGAGGTAGGCAGGCACCGATGGGGTCTTGCAATGTGCTTCCTGCATCGCGATGCCGAACAGGTGATACGACGTGTTTTCGTTCAGGAAGCGCCGCCCCTGCTGATTGACGACGATCATGCCGGGCTTGCCGCGATCCATGATGAAGTGTGGGAACACCGCGGTCGTGCCGTCCGCGCGCTGGCGTATCGACACCGGCGCCCAGAACGCGTTGCTGAGCGCGCCCTCGCCGTAGCGCGCGCCCGCCGCGAGCGCGAGATCCTGCGCGCTGCCGGTATGGCCCGGCGCGCCCGGGCACCACGTGAGGTCCGCATCCGGCAGCATCGCGCGGCGCCGTTGCGGATGCCGGTTGAAACCGCCGCTCGCGAGAATCACACCACCTGTGACCGAGATTTGCCGGCGCTGCCCGTTCTGACTCAGCGTGATGCCGTCGATCGCGCCGCTCGCGTTCGTGCGCAACGCTTCGAGCTTCGTGCTCACGAGCACTGTGACGTCGCGCGCGAGCAGCGAAGAGAGCAGCCGGCCGATCAGTGCATTGCCCATCACGAGACGCGTGCCGCGCGGCCAGCTGATGCGGTCGCGCGCATGCCGTACAAGCAGTTTCACCGCGTGGCGCAGCGACCGGAACGACTTCGTCATATTGAGCAAATGCCCGACGTCGTCGCGATCGACCATCATGCCGCCGAGCACCGTGAACTCGGGGATCGGCGGACGGATCAGCGCGAAGTGACGGCCGAGCTTGCGGCCGTCGAACGCGAGCGGTTCGAGCGCGCGGCCGCGCAGCGTCGAGCCTTCGAGCTCCGAAAGATAGTCCGGATGAAACGGCCGCGCCCGATACTTGACGTCCGAATTCGCCTCGATATGCGCGACCGCCTGCGGCCCCGCCCGTAGGAACGCACGACGCAACGCTTCGCTGCTGTGCTCGCCGACCGCGCGGCGTAAAAAGCCCTCGGCGTTGGCGCTGCTGTCGTCGGGATTGATCGACGGGCCGTGCGGCGAGTTCGGTATCCAGGTGGTGCCGGCCGAGTACGCGGTCGTGCCGCCCACGTATTCGGTGCTTTCGACCAGCAGCACGCGCGCGCCGTCGATCGCCGCGAACAGCGCCGCCGACATGCCCGCTCCTCCCGCACCGATCACCACGACGTCGAAGGCTTCGTTCTGCTGCAAATCGCTCAATGTCTCCCCCATCTGCTGCTCCTTGTGTGCTCATAATATCTAGAATTTGCTTTTTTATTGGAATACTATTCCGGTATTGAGAAAAAGCAAAGTTTTCTGAACCCACTCGACAACAGCAACACATCGAACCCCGCATCGGGCACGATGCGAACGGGCACCCATCTGAGGAGATTCGACTATGCAGCAGGCTGGAAAGTCTTCGTTCGCGGCGTCGCTCGACGCGGGTCTGAGCGGCGCGACGCGGGTGTATTTCATCGTCGGCGATCCGATTGCGCAGGTGCGTTCGCCGTCCGGTGTGACCGCCGCGTTGCGTTCGGCCGGCCGGGATGCGCTGGTGGTGCCCGCGCACGTCGCGCCCGCCGATCTGCCCGCGTTTTTCGCGGGCATCGCGCCGATGCGCAACGTCGACGGCGTGATCATCACGGTGCCGCACAAATTCAGCGCCGTCAGCTATTGCGCGACGCTCGCCGAAGAAGCCGCGTTCCTCGGCGCGGTCAACACGCTGCGCCGCAACGCCGACGGCGGCTGGCATGGCGGCATGTTCGACGGCACCGGCTTCGTCGCGGCGCTCGCCGCCGCGGGCTGCGAGTTGCCGGGCAAACGCGCGCTGCTGGTCGGCGCGGGCGGCGCGGGCTCGGCGATCGGCCATGCGCTGATTCAGAGCGGCGTCGGCTCGCTCGACGTGCGCGACAACGACGTCGAACGCACCGGCTCGCTGACCGCGCGGCTCGACGCGCTCGGCCGCGGCACGGCGCGTGGCGCGGCGGCCGAACTGGAATTGACCAGGTACGACGTGGTCGTCAACGCGTCGCCGCTCGGCATGCGCGCGGACGATCCATTGCCGATCGACGTCGCCCGCTTGCCGGCCACGACTTTCGTCGGCGATGTCGTAACGAAACCGCCGCTCACGCCGCTGATCGAAGCGGCACGCGCGCGCGGCTGCCCGACCGTGACGGGCACACAGATGTTCGAACGCGTATGCGATCGGATGGTGGAGTTTTTGCTGGAGACATCGCCGGCTGCGTAACGGCGCAAAAGAAGCAGGTGCACGCTGCTACACTGGCGCGAAATTACCCGCACGAAATGCGGCGCAATCCTGCGCCGCGTTCACATCGCCCTTTGGGCGCCAACCCATGCTTCGATTCGACAACCTCAGCAAGCGCTACAGCGACCGAGTCCTGTTCGAAGGACTGCACTTCGACACGACGTCCGGCTGCGTCGCGTTAAACGATGAATCCGGCAGCGGCAAATCGACGTTGCTCGCCATCCTCGCCGGCGCGCTCGAAGCCGATAGCGGCGACGTATGGCTCGGCGGCCATTCGCTGCGTACCGCGCAGCATGCCGCGCAAGCGCTGCTCACGTACGTGCCGGAAGACAGCATGAACTGGCCCGATCAGACCGGCCGCGATTATCTGCGGCAGATCGCGTCGGCGCGACACACCGCGCTGACCGACGACGTGCTCGCGCTCGCCGAACGCTTCGGCCTCGCGCCGCATCTGGACAAACGCTTCGAGCAGATGTCGTATGGCAGCCGCAAAAAAGTGTTTCTGACGGCGGCCGCGCTCGGCGACACCCGAGTGCTGATCGCCGACGAACCTGCCGGCGGACTCGACGCGTCCGCGCGCACGGTGCTCGCGGAGCTGTTCGGAACGCTCGGCACGACGCGCACGGTGTTTTTCACGAGTTACGACGAAGGGTTCACGCAGGCCTGCGAGGCGACGCGTGTCTGTTTCGCGGACCTCGCGAGGCACTCTTGAGCTAGAACGGTCGCGCGCGCCATGCCGGGCCGCGCGCGAGCATTCCATTCTCAGATCGCCACGCAAATCTTGCCGAAGTGCGCACCCGATGCCTCGTGCCGGAACGCGTCGGCGAGCTTGTCCAGCTCGAACGTGCTGTCGATCACCGGTTTGATGCCGGTCGTCTCCAGCGCGCGCACCATGTCGATCTGATCCTGCCGGCTGCCGACGATCAGCCCTTGCAGACGCTGTTGCCGCACCATCAGATGCGCGGTCGGCACCGGGCCCGAGCGGCCGGTCAGCACGCCGATCAATGCAATATGCCCGCCGATGCGGCATGCGGTGATCGACTGCGGCAGCGTGCCTGGACCGCCCACTTCGATCACGTGATCGACGCCGCGCCCGTTGGTGATGTGACGCACCTCTTTGCCCCACTCGGGATTGTCGCGATAGTTGATCGCATGGTCGGCACCGAGTTCGCGCAGCTTCGCGAGCTTCGCATTCGACGACGACGTTGCGATCACCGAAGCTCCCATCGCCTTCGCCATCTGCAAGCCAAAGATCGACACGCCGCCGGTGCCAAGCACCAGCACACTGCTGCCCGCCTTCAACTGACCATCGACGACCAGCGCACGCCACGCGGTCAGCCCCGCCGTGGTCAGCGTCGCCGCTTCGGCGTGGCTATAGCCGGCCGGCGCGTGCGTGAAGTAGTGGCTCGGCAGCACGACGGCTTCGCGCGCGTAACCGTCGACGCCGTCGCCTGGGGTCGTCGAAAAATCGCCGAGTGCGGGCGAGCCGTTTTCCCAGTGCGGGAAGAAGCACGACACGACATGATCGCCGGGCTTGAATTCGCGCACGCCCGCGCCGACCGCTTCGACGACGCCCGCGCCATCGGCCATCGGAATGCGGCCCGCCTCGGCCTGCAGATTGCCGCAGACGACGCCGTAGTCGTGGTAGTTCAACGAGCTCGCGCGAATGCGCACGCGAATCTGCCCGGCCCCGGGCTGACCGGGATCGGGCAGATCGACGACCTGCAGGCTATCGACGGTGGCGGGCGAACCGATTCTGACGGCTTTCATGTTGTTCGTTCCTCGATGAGTGATGCGTGATAGGTGTCGGACGCGCATGCACCATGTCCGCGCGAGCGCTGCGCTATTTGACGGTCTGGATGACCTCGAAGCCTTCGAATTCCGGGTGGCCGAGATACAGTACGCGGCTTTCGTTACCGGCACTGCGATGCGCGGCGCGAAACGCATCGGACCTGGTCCATGCCTCGAACGACGCCTGGTCGCGCCAGATCGTATGGCTCGAATAGAGCACGTGATCGTCCTTGCGCGGTCCCTTCAGCAAATGGAATTCCACGAAGCCCGGCACCTCTTTCAGATGGGTGTCGCGCGTGGTCCACAGATGTTCGAAGGCGTCCTCGGAGCCCGGCGCCACTTTGAAGCGGTTCATCGCGATGTACATACGTTCAGCCTCGTCGAGTGAGTGATGCTGCCAATGATGCTGGATTGGTGATCCGGTGGCATTTCATTATAGGCGTGCATTGCTTTGCCTTCGCTTGACCCTACCACGGTGGGAAGCCCCACGATGTCCGACGTGACCGCTAGAATCGCGCGGATCACGTCGCCACTCTCTTCAACAACGGAAATCGAATATGAAAAATCTTCGCGCGGCGCGCGCTCTCTGTGTGTTCGGCGGTTTGGCATTCGCGGCGGCGGTTCTGCCCGCTCACGCGCAACATCAGGGCATGCCCGGCATGAATATGCAGGATTCGGCGCATGCGGACGCGGGCGCATCGACGCAAGCCTTCAAGGCCGCCGATGATCGCATGATGCATGACATGAGCGCCCCCGAATACACAGGCGACGCGGATCGGGATTTCGTCGCGCACATGATTCCGCATCACCAGGGCGCAATCGAGATGGCGCAGGCGGAGTTGAAATACGGCAAGGACCCCGAGATCAAGAAACTCGCGCGCGACATCATCAAGGCGCAGCATGACGAGATCGCGTTCATGCGGCGCTGGCAGGAAAAGCACGGCGGCAAGTAACGCGCCGCGAGCGTCACCAGCGTGGGTGCTTGCGCAGCAGCGGCGACATCGCGATCAGACCGATGATCGGCCCCGGCAGCAGCAGCCACGCGACGCGCACGTCGAGCGCGTGAAACACGCTCGTCGACCACAGGATCGAGCATGCGGACAGGAAAAAGCCGAAGCTGTTCTGCAGCGTCAGCGCGCCGCCGATCTTGTCGGCGGGACAGGCCTTCACGGACAGCGCAGAAAACTGCGGCGAATCGGCGATCACGCTGATGCCCCACACGAGTAGCAGCGCAAGCTGCGCGGCGGTGCCGAGGCCGGTGGTCAGCGGATAAATCGCGCACAGCGTGCCCGATATCGTCAGCGCAAGCGCGGCGGTGCGCGCGCTGCCGATCGCCTGGCTGAGCCTGCCCCCGAACAGGCAGCCGAGCGCGCCGATCGCGATGATCAGGAACGACCACAACGCGACGGTGCCCGGTGCCGCCGGCGCGCCGCTCGCGAACGCGCGCTGCACGAGCAGCGGCGTCAGCGTCCAGAACGCGTACAACTCCCACATGTGACCGAAATAGCCGAGCGCGGCCGAGCGAAACTCGCTGATGCGCACGACCTGTCCGACGCCCGCCGACAAACCGAAGCGCCGGATGCCCGCGCGCCGCGCGTGCGGCCCCTCGCCGAGCACGAACACCAGCAGCGCGCCGATCACCGCGAGCCCTGACGAAGTGAGCACCACGGTTTGCCACGGCACGCCCGACAGCAACGCGCGAATCGCATGCACCGACGCCGTGCCGAGCGTCAGCATCGCGACGAGCAACGCGAGGGTCTGCGCGGCGCGGCGCGGGTCCCACGTCACGAGCAGTTTCATGCCGAGCGGATAGATGCCCGCGAGCGCGACGCCCACGCCGAAGCGAAACACGAGCGCCGACGCGAGCCCGCTGCTGCAAAGCGCGAATAGCGCATTCAGGGTCGCGCCGAGCACGCCGCAGACGGCGAACACCTTGCTCGCCGACAGGCGATCCGCGAGTCCGGTGGTCGCCGACAGCAAGGTCCCGACGATAAAGCCGGCCTGCACCGCATTCGTCAGCCAGCCGATCCCGGACGCGCTCAGTTGCCACGCGATCTGCAAATCGCGCATCGCGCCGTTCGCGCTGAACCACAAGGAGGTGCCGAGCAATTGGGCAATCGCGATCACGAGCACCGCGCGTTTGGCACGCACGTTATCGCGCGCCGCGTCGGCGGAATTCGTTGCGTCGGCGTCCAGCCTGTTCTGCATCGTGCCTCCTCTGCGTCGGGTCTGAGCCGGCCGCTGGGAGTCGTTGTGGGAGCGGCCGTCTCGAGCGGCCATTGTAGATGACGCGTCGGTTCACAGCGGCGGATGCGACGGCTGCGGCAGCCGCACACAACCCTCCATCAACACGCGCGCGCTGCGGCTCATCATCGCCTTCGTGACGACCCACTCGCCGTCCTTCAGGCTCGCCTGCGCGCCGACGCGCAACGTGCCCGACGGATGCCCGAAGCGCACCGACTCGCGCTCGCCGCCGCCCGCCGCCTGATTGACGAGCGTGCCGGCGATCGCCGCCGCAGTGCCGATCGCGACCGCCGCCGTGCCCATCATCGCGTGATGCAGCTTGCCCATCGACATCGCGCGCACCAGCAGATCGACGTCGCCCGCGCGCACCGGCTTGCCGCTCGACGCCACGTAGTCGACCGGCTTAGCGACGAACGCGATCTTCGGCGTGTGCTGGCGCGTCGCGATCTCGTCGAGATTCTTGATGAGCCCCATGCGCAGCGCGCCGTGCGCGCGGATCGTCTCGAACATCGCGAGCGCCTTCGCATCGCTATTGATCGCGTCCTGCAACTCGGTGCCCTTGTAGCCGATCGCTTCGGCGTCGACGAAAATCGTCGGGATGCCCGCGTTGATCATCGTCGCCTTCAGCGTGCCGACGCCGGGCACTTCCAGGTCGTCGACGAGGTTGCCGGTCGGGAACATCGCGCCGCCCGCGCCTTCTTCGTCGGCGGCCGGGTCGATGAATTCGAGCGGCACTTCGGCGGCCGGGAAGGTCACGCCGTCGAGCTCGAAGTCGCCGGTTTCCTGCACCGCGCCATCGGTCATCGGCACGTGCGCGATGATCGTCTTGCCGATATTGGCCTGCCAGATCCGCACGATCGCGACGCCGTCACGCGGCACGCGGCTCGCATCGACGAGGCCCGCGCTGATCGCGAACGGTCCCACCGCGGCCGACAGGTTGCCGCAATTGCCGCTCCAATCGACGAACGCCTTGTCGATCGAGACCTGACCGAACAGATAGTCGACGTCGTGATCGGGCCGGCTGCTGCGCGAGATGATCACGGTCTTGCTGGTGCTCGACGTCGCGCCGCCCATGCCGTCGATCTGCTTGCCGTACGGATCGGGACTGCCGATCACGCGCATCAGCAGCGCGTCGCGCGCGGCGCCCGGCCGTTGCGCGGCCTCGGGCAGATCCTGCAGACGGAAAAACACGCCCTTGCTGGTGCCGCCGCGCATGTAGGTGGCCGGAATCCTGATCTGTGGTGAGTGCATGAAAGTGTCCTGATGTGACCTGTTCTTTGATGAGGAAGGGCGATGCGGCGTATCAAGCCGCATCGCCCTCTTCTGCTGTGACGTTCAGTGCAAAACTCGCTTCAAACCATCAAGCCGCCGCCCTGGCCGACTCGAGAAAGTCCTGCGCGAAACGCTGCAGCACGCCGCCGGCTTCGTAGATCGAAACTTCTTCGGCCGTATCGAGCCGGCACGTCACCGGCACTTCGACACGCTCGCCGTTGCGGCGATGAATCACCAGCGTCAGATCGGCGAGCGGCTTGCGCTCGCCGATCACGTCGAACGTCTCGGTGCCGTCGATGCCGAGCGTCAGGCGATTCACACCCGGTTTGAATTCGAGCGGCAACACGCCCATGCCGACGAGGTTCGTGCGGTGAATCCGCTCGAAGCCTTCCGCGACGATCGCTTCGGTGCCCGCGAGCCGCACGCCCTTCGCGGCCCAGTCGCGCGACGAACCCTGGCCGTAGTCGGCACCCGCGATCACGATCAGCGGCTGCTTGCGCTCCATGTACGTTTCGATCGCTTCCCACATGCGCGTGACCCTGCCCTCGGGCTCGATGCGCGCGAGCGAACCGGCCTTCACCTGGCCGTTCTCGATCACCATCTCGTTCTTCAGCGTCGGGTTCGCGAAGGTCGCGCGCTGCGCGGTCAGGTGATCGCCGCGGTGCGTCGCGTACGAGTTGAAGTCTTCTTCGGGCAGGCCCATCTTCGTCAGGTACTCGCCGGCCGCGCTGTCGGGCAGAATCGCGTTCGACGGCGACAGGTGGTCCGTCGTGATGTTATCGCCGAGCACGGCCAACGCGCGCATGCCCTTGAGCGTGCGCTCGCCGGCGAGCGCGCCTTCCCAGTACGGCGGACGGCGAATGTAAGTGCTTTGCGCGCGCCAGTCGTACAGCGGGTCGGCCTTCGCGCCGGTGTCGGCGGACAGCGCGAACATCGGTTCATACACCTTGCGGAATTGCTCCGGCTTCACGCTCGCCGCGACGATCGCATCGATCTCCGCATCCGACGGCCACAAATCTTTCAGCGTGACCGCATGACCGTCCGCATCGACGCCGAGCACCTCCTTTTCGATGTCGAAGCGGATCGTGCCCGCGATCGCATAAGCGACCACCAGCGGCGGCGACGCGAGAAACGCCTGCTTCGCAAACGGATGGATGCGGCCGTCGAAGTTGCGGTTGCCCGACAGCACGGCGGTCGCGTACAGGTCGCGCTCGATCACTTCCTTCTGGATCACCGGGTCCAACGCGCCGGACATGCCGTTGCACGACGTGCACGCATACGCGACCACGCCGAAGCCGAGTTGTTCGAGTTCCGGCAGCAGCCCTGCCTCTTCCAGATACAGCGTGACCGCCTTCGAGCCAGGCGCGAGCGAGCTCTTGACCCACGGCTTGCGCACGAGTCCGCGCCGGTTCGCATTGCGCGCGACGAGGCCCGCGGCGATCATGTTGCGCGGATTGTTCGTGTTGGTGCAGCTCGTAATCGCGGCGATGATCACCGCGCCGTCCGGCATCAGACCGGGCTCGTTGTCGACCTTGCCGCTGACGCCGCGCGCGGCCAGCTCCGACACCGGCAAGCGGCGATGCGGATTCGACGGCCCCGCGAGCGTGCGCACCACGGTCGACAAATCGAACTTCAGCACGCGCTCGTACTCGGCATGCTTCAGCGTATCGGCCCACAAGCCGGTGTGTTTCGCGTACGTTTCGACGAGTTTGACGAGTTCGTCGTCGCGGCCGGTCAGCTTCAGATAGCGAATGGTCTGCTCGTCGATGTAGAACATCGCGGCGGTCGCGCCGAACTCGGGCGCCATGTTCGCGATCGTCGCGCGATCGCCCAGCGTCAGGTTCGCCGCGCCTTCGCCATAGAACTCCAGGTACGCGCCGACCACCTTCTGCTTGCGCAGGAATTCGGTCAACGAAAGCACCACGTCGGTCGCGGTGATGCCCTCGCCCGGCTTGCCGCTCAGCTCCACGCCGACGATATCGGGCAGCCGCATGTACGACGCACGGCCGAGCATCACGCTCTCCGCTTCGAGGCCGCCGACGCCGATCGCGATCACGCCGAGCGCATCGACCATCGGCGTATGCGAGTCGGTGCCGACCAGCGTGTCGGGAAACGCGACGCCGTCCTTCACCTGCACGACCGGGCTCATCCGTTCGAGGTTGATCTGATGCAGGATGCCGTTGCCGGGCGGAATCACATCGACGTTGCGGAACGCGCGCTTGGTCCAGTTGATGAAGTCGAAGCGGTCTTCGTTGCGGCGGTCTTCGATCGCGCGATTCTTCGCGAATGCGTCCGGATCGAAACCCCCGCACTCGACGGCGAGCGAGTGATCGACGACCAGCTGCGTCGGCACCACCGGATTCACGAGCGACGGATCACCGCCTTGCGCGGCGATCGCATCGCGCAGGCCCGCCAGGTCGACGAGCGCGGTCTGGCCCAGAATGTCGTGGCACACGACGCGCGCCGGGAACCACGGAAAATCGAGCTCGCGTTTGCGTTCGATGATCTGTTTGAGCGAAGCGGTCAGCGTCACCGGATCGCAGCGGCGCACCAGGTTTTCGGCGAGCACACGCGACGTGTAGGGCAGCTTGTCGTAGGCGCCGGGTTCGATCGCGTCGACCGCGGCACGCGTATCGAAGAAGTCGAGTTCGGTGCCCGGAAGGCGTTTGCGGTTGGCAGTATTCATGACGTAGGGACAGGACGGTTATCGGCCGCCGGACGGTGTGCCGGCGGCCTCCGGGAGCGCGTCGCTCGCGCGGCCGGGCGGGCAGTGCAGGTAGTTTAGCTCGCTGCCGACGGGTTGCTGATTTGCGATTGTTCGATGCTTCCAGCGGAGCGGCCGCGCGATGCGTGCCGCTCCCAAGCTCACGTCAAACGCGCTTCGCCAGCGGCACGAACGGCAGGTCGTCCGGTCCGGTGTAGTTCGCGCTCGGCCGGATGATCTTGTTGTCGACGCGCTGTTCGATGATGTGCGCGCTCCAGCCGGCCGTACGCGAGATCACGAACAGCGGCGTGAACATCGCGGTCGGCACGCCCATCATGTGATAAGACACCGCGCTGAACCAGTCGAGGTTCGGGAACATCTTCTTCGCTTCCCACATCACCGATTCGAGGCGCTCGGCGATCGAGAACAGCTTCATGTTGCCCGCTTCCTTCGACAGCTTCTTCGCGACTTCCTTGATGACCTTGTTGCGCGGGTCCGAGATCGTGTACACCGGATGGCCGAAGCCGATCACGACTTCCTTGTTCTCGACGCGGCGGCGGATGTCGGCTTCGGCTTCGTCGGGTGTCTGGTAGCGCGACTGGATTTCGAACGCTGCTTCGTTGGCGCCGCCGTGCTTCGGGCCGCGCAGCGCGCCGATCGCGCCGGTGATCGCCGAATACATGTCCGAGCCGGTGCCCGCGATCACGCGGCCCGTGAACGTCGACGCATTGAACTCGTGCTCCGCGTACAGGTTCAGCGACACGTGCATCGCCTCGACCCACGCCTTCGACGGCTCGACGCCATGCAGCAGATGCAGGAAATGGCCGCCGATCGAATCGTCGTCGGTTTCGACCTCGATGCGCTTGCCGTTGTGCGAGTAGTGATACCAGTACAGCAGCATCGAGCCGAGCGAGGCCATCAGCTTGTCGGCGATGTCGCGCGCGCCGGGCAGGTTGTGATCGTCCTTCTCCGGCAGCACCGTGCCGAGCACCGACACGCCGGTGCGCATCACGTCCATCGGATGCGCGGCGGCCGGAATCCATTCGAGCGCGGCCTTCACGTTGGCGGGCAGACCGCGCATCGACTTCAGCTTCGTCTTGTAGGCGGTCAGTTCGGCCTGCGTGGGCAGCTTGCCGTGGACCAGCAGGTAAGCGATCTCCTCGAATTCGCACGCGCCTGCGATATCGAGAATGTCGTAGCCGCGATAGTGCAGATCGTTGCCGGTCTTGCCGACCGTGCACAGCGCGGTGTTGCCCGCGGTCACGCCCGACAGCGCGACGGATTTTTTCGGCTTGAAAGCGCCTGTGTTCGGCGTGCTGTTGTCTGCTTCGCTCATTTGGATTGTCTCCGGGAAAGGATTGGAATTTGGCGCATTGCCTTGACTGGGCTGCCTAGAACGCAAGGAACGGGCCAGGCCGGACGCCGCCTGCTAAGTGCCTGATTTGACGCAAGTGTGGCGAACCAATCACGCGGGCTCGCCATACACTCGATTTCATTAATGAAACTACGAATTTCAAATTGGGAACGAATGCTCGCATAATGGAGCCTCCGAACCAACCCGCCGTCGCGAGCCGCCCACCTTGAGCACCTCTCTTTACGAACCGCCGCAGCGTCCGCGCGTCTGGGCGCTGAGCATCAGCCGCCTGCGCGATCTGTTCTTCGACATCGCCGGCGAATACGTGGATCGCGCGGATGTCCGCATCGTGTCGCACGCGTTCGAAGACGCAGTGCGCGAAATCGAGGGCGCGGGCGCCGCGCGTCCCGATGTCGTGCTAGCGGGCGGCTCGAACGGCGCGTATCTGAAGACGCGCGTGTCGGTGCCGGTCGTGCGCATCAGTCCGACCGGCTACGACGTGATGCATGCGCTCGCGCGCGCGCGTCGCGAAGGCGCGCGCGTCGCGCTCGTCACGCACGGCGACACCCCCGACGAAGTCCGCCGTTTCACCGCCGCGTACGCGCTCGACGTCACGTTCGCGTCGTATCAGTCCGCGCAGGACGCCGAGAGCGTCGTGCTCGATCTCAGCGATCGCGGCATCGACGTCGTGGTCGGCCCGGGCATGGTCACCGATCTCGCCGCCAACGCGGGCATGGACGCGGTGTTTCTGTACTCGCGCGCGTCGGTGCGGGCCGGCTTCGATACCGCGCTCGAAGTCGCGCAAGCGACGCGCCGCGAAACCGTGCGGCGTCAGCGGCTCGACACGTTGCTGCAGCATCTGCGCGACGGCGTCGTCGCGCTCGATGCGCAAGGCCGCGTCGAACTGATGAACCAGCGTCTCGCGAGCGTGCTCGGCATCGATGCCGCGAAGGCCGTCGGCCGCGCGCTGCTCGAACTCGCGCCCGACCTCGCGGGCAGTCTGCCCGACGCGGAGGGCGACAGCTTCTGCACGGTACGCGGCGCGAGCTATGTCGTGCATCGCGGGCCGCTCGCGAGCAGCGGCGCGGCGCCGGGCACCGTGCTGACGTTTCAGGAATCGCGCGCGGTCGAGCGGCTCGATCGCACGTTGCGCGCGCGGCAACGTGTGCAGCAGTTCACCGCGCGCTACCGGCTCGACGACATCGTCGGCGCGTCGGAATCGATCGAACGGGTGCGCGCGCTGGTCGCGCGCTATGCGAGGTCGGACGCGACCGTGCTGATTCTCGGCGAGAGCGGCACCGGCAAGGAGATGGTCGCGCAGAGCATGCATCAGTTGAGCGTACGGCGCGACTTCGCCTTCGTCGCGATCAATTGCGGCGCGTTTCCGGAGGCGCTGCTCGAAAGCGAGCTGTTCGGCTACGAGGAAGGCGCGTTCACCGGCGCGCGCAAGGGCGGCAAGGCGGGGCTGATCGAGGTCGCGCATCGCGGCACGCTGTTTCTCGACGAGATCGGCGAGATGCCGTTGCCGTTGCAGAGCCGCCTGTTGCGCGTGTTGCAGGAGCGCGAGGTGGTGCGGCTCGGATCGACGGAGCCGATGCGCGTCGATATCCGCGTGGTCGCGGCGACGCATCGCGCGCTGACCGACGCCGTCGCGGCCGGCAGTTTCCGCGCCGATCTGTACTACCGGCTCAACATCCTGAGCATCGCGCTACCGCCGCTGCGCGAGCGGCCGAACGACTTGCTGCCGCTCGCCGCCGAACTGTTGCGCCAGGCGGCCGCGCGCGAGCCGAGGTTGGCCGCGCGCGTGCCCGACGCGCAGACCGCCGCGCGCATGCTCGAGGGGTTGGGTGGGGCGCTGCGGCGCTATGCGTGGCCGGGTAATGTGCGCGAGTTGCAGAACGTGATCGAGCGGATCGTGGTTGAACTCGCCGATAACGACGCGGGCACGGATGCCAGCGCGGCGCTCGTCACGCGCGACATGCTGCGCGTGATCGCGCCGGAAGTCGTCGAGCCCATCGCGCGCGCGAAGCCGGCGGCGCTGACGCTGCGCGAGCGCAGCCGTCATGTCGAGGCCGATGAAATCCGCGCGGTGCTCGCGTCTCACGAAGGCGATCGCGATGCTGCTTGCGCCGCGTTGGGCATCAGCAAGACGACCTTGTGGCGCAAGTTGAATGCGGGGCGGTAGGTGTGGGGCATGGTTGCGAACGGTGCGCCGGAGCTACGGCTGCACTGCCCGAACGATCACGCCGTTCCAGCCGAATACGACGCGATGCGCATCCATGCGGAATACAGCCGCGCAATTGTCGCTGTCCAGCAGTAGGGTCTTTTGGGGCAAGCCCGTATCGTCGAGGTTGATACCGTAATAGTCCTTGAGCTTCGGCGCGGTATCGACGGTGCGGACACTGAAACCGCCGTGCGGACGACAGCGCTCGCCGGCGAATTCGATCTGATCGGTCGATATGCTCAGCACCTTGCCGAGCAGTCTTTTTGCCTCGGGTATGCCACCGGAAACGTCGCTGTATCCGACCACATCGGTAACGGTCCATTTTCCGTTGAATGATGACGGGGTGGTCGTGGGCCCGGCCGCGAAGCAGGTGGTGGCAGTCAGGCAAATTGCTAACGCCAGGTACAGTGGTTTGAGCGTCACGGCCGCTGCTTCCTGAAGTGCGCCGATTCCCGCACTCGTCGATTCGCAAGTCCCTGGCTCCTGCGCGGCGAGCCAATCGGGCGCCCCCGCCGATCGCGTGGGGTTACCACCACATTGAGAGACATATGCTGCGCAACCGCTTCCATATCGCCCCGATTTGCAGGGTCCAACGCCTCTCGTGTATTCCGATTCGTCGAGTTGTATGCGAAAGAGACTGCCGCGTCGAACTGCGCTTGAGTCAGTGCGTATTCTGTGACCGTGGCCCTAACGAGCCGCTCGGCGTCGTGAACGCGCGCCGTGAAGATAGCGTTCACCTGCTCAGGTAAGACCGCGCGCTGCAACTCTGCAGGTGTGCAGGGTCCGAAGTGCGCCAGTGTTCCCACGCCCCATGTGCAGATTCCGTTGATGGGGCATCGTTGTAATAGCGCATGACCACGCCCTCGTTGACCCTCAGTGCAGCGTAACCTTCTGGGCTCATCTTCATTGCGTCGTTTGCGCGCGGCGTATCTGCTGCCATGTCATCTCCCTGAAAAACGAATGCACAAGTGAGCGCGGTGGACAATGTGCTCGCCGCCCGCAAGAGGAAGGAGAATCTACCACTGCTTTCCGTGTTTGAGGCGCGACGCACTTCATTTTGGGCCGTCGCCTATCGTGGCTTCATCTCTCGCGCAATCGGCTGCCCGAACATCATGCGGCCTCCTTGATGCATCACGCATTGCGCTTTTTGACGCCTTGCGTTGGCATCGCACGAATCGCCTACCCAGCGTCGATCTCGAGCGTCTCGAATTCCACAGCCAGCTCAGCGCCGGCAGTTGCGAGGACTAGTGCTACTTGCGACCCGGGTGTCTTCGAAAATCGCTCGCTTTTAGAAAGCATGGTGCGCGCGAGATCGTAATTCGTGTCCCCCGGCGTGAGAATCCTTATCTCAAAGACAATGTTATTGGCCACGCTGAAATGTTCGACGGTGCAGCGACTAGTTCCGCTAAAAGTTGCCGTTGCTCGCTTCCCTTCATCTTCCAACATAACAATAAGTTTATGCCTATCCCGAACCACGAGAGCGTTGATATACCAGTCGTGGAAATGGCCGAAGTCCTTGAGCCTGTCTATCATTTTTCGTTGCGGCAATAAGGCATCACAATGATTCAACGTTCATGAAGTCAAACTCCACTTCAGTCCCTCCGCTGGAATACACGTTGGCTACGTGCCCGGCACGGCTCGGGCCGTGAGCTAATCGTTCCTGACGCGCGCGCCGGACGCGCAGCAGCAGGTTTGATAGTTCGCGACTGCCCGCTTCTCGCACAGCGCGTGAATCCGTGGGCGGCAGGCTACGTCTGTGAAGGCTTGTCGATCGGCTCCTGCGTAACCGACATGTACTGCTTGATGTCAGGCTGGCCAAGCGCAATCACGTTGAGTATTGCAACGCCGAGCCTGCGCGCAAATTCGTCGTCGAGTTTGAAATCGTACTTATCGAGAAAGATCGGCATTTCGATTTTACCGGCCAGCAGAGGAGCTAGCCTGGCGGGGTCAACGGTTTGCACTGTGAGCCGTTGACGGTCCTCTGTATAGGTTAAAACCACGGAATACGGCGGATGAGTAGCCATCAATATCCTCTGCACTGTTGATAGTTCTGGAATGCCTGCGTTTTGCAAAGCGAGATGCCGCGTGTACCGCCCATTGTGCCAGCCAAGGCGTTGCACAGGTCTATGTCCCGTTCGTACTGCGCGAAGCATTCGGCCTCGTGAATTTCGATCACGAAGTTCTGCGCGCACCGTCCTCGAGCGACCGTAGGGGTTCCGCCTTCGCTGAGTCAGTACGGGCTACGACTATCCTTGGCATCGCGCTACCACCGACGCGCGAGCCGCCGAACGACCTGCTGCCGCTCGCCGCCGAGTCACTACAAGGACGAGGGATCGACCTTGCCGCCTTCGATCACAAAGTGCTTCGCATCGGGATTCGACGGGAATAGGCGCCAGTCTTCATCGTCTGGTATCGCATCCGCAAGAATTACTAGACGCATACCTCTCGCCAGCAAAATGACGGCATCACCGCCCTCGCCCGCCTCGATATCCAAAACAACTATTGGGCCTTGAGTCACAAGGAGATCGCGGATTCGTTGTGTTGTTCTTCTCGTACTCTCTTCTGCTGCTGCAAAGTCCGAGTAAGACGCAACGATCGCGCTTCCTTGCTCGATGCGCCAGTCACACTGAATATGTAGCGCCCAATCGCCCAGATGCTTGATGGTGCCTCTATTGGTCTTTACTTCCCGAAGCGGTCCGAACTGTAGCGTGAGCATGTCAGCCGCGTGCGCCACTCCGCTAACGTCAAGCCCGATCAAAGTGGAAAGGTGACGAGCTACCTGCTCTTTCGTATCGATCATTCCGATTTTTCTCCAAACAAATCCAGGGCGCGCTCCATCATGCCGTGTTACTCAAGATCGTCCTTCTGGATATCGCAACGAAGGCGGCGTGTCTGATCCGTGTTCAGTCCAAGTGAGGGCAAGTGAAGTCATCGTGCCTCACAGCCAATGAAGGAGGCCTGATTGTGCAACAAGACACCATCCCAAAAAATCCGCCTCAAACGAGGCGGCAATGGCCATAGCACTAGCTAGAACAGCCAGTCATCGAAGCAACAGGCCGATCAACATACGGACCGGCGCCGCATTGTGCATCGGATCGTTCTGATTTGCGTTTGCGTTGGTAGCACTAGTCTGCAGATGGCTTCTGCTTATCCCAATTGACTGGCTCTGCGGTCGTGATTTGGAGTCGCTCACGAAGTTCTACATGCACCCCTGCCTGCATGAGTATTGCCATCGCACCAAGCTTACGGGCGTCTTCATCCCCGATTGGCTCCGTCCCATACTCCTCTGCCCCGGGCGGAATGGTCATACCGCCGCTTCTGGCTATTTCACGGTCAATGACGGTCTGCACTTCTCTCCTGAATACCGTGCACATTTTCAATTGCTGTGTTTGTTCGTCGTAGAAAATGATAGTTGCGCGTGGGGGCTTCGACATCTCAGTATCCTCGACAGCTTTGATAGTTGAAAAAAGCGCGCTGGGTGCATAGGGCGTATGTGCGCGGATCCTGATATATCGCCCGCGCGACATTGCATTGCTCGATGTCCCGATCATAGAGTGCATAACATTCAGCCTCGTGGGCCTCACTGACGCCGCGCGCCGCAATGGTCTGCACATCGTCGCTTAACGCGTCCGGTGTGTACTCAAACGGCTTTGCGTTGCCAAGATTCTGCGGCACGCGCGGGCGGTTCCCGTAGATCGACCTTAGCATGTCCACGTCGCTCGATTGCTGCTCGCGCACGGAGCCCGACCGGGACGCCCTTTCCCGCTGCTCCCGTATCGCCTGCACGCACTCGCGCATCTCGTCCCGCTCAGGGACAAAGATCAGACTACCGCGCTTCCCTCGCTGTACAGGGCTTTGGCAACCTCATCGTCTCTCATCCTGTACATATGAAAGCGGTTGTGACTCCGGCCGAGCATATCGCGCAACTCGTACGACTGGTGCGACAGCAGCATGGATGGGCTATATCGCAGCCACGCTGCGCGCGCTTCCTCCATGCCCTGCACGATGTCGTCGTGCGACTCGCGGGGTACGCTTGCCGGCAACGCAAAATGGAACCACCGGTCGACGTCAAACAGCCACGAAGATTCGATGTGAAGGTTGAACGATCTGTAAAGGCTGATCGAGAAGAAATGTCCGTGCCGCCTTTCACGGACCTCATGGAAAGAACCGAGGGAAAGTGAAGTCATCGTGCCTCACAGTCAGTCAAGGAGGCCCGATTGTGCAACAAGACACCATCCCCAAAAACCCCTCGTTCAGCCTCCCATGAGATGCGTGCCGCGCCTTCCTCGTCGCGCAGACTCTCAAGTCATCGGATCAATATGCACATCCATCCCCGCCTCCGCCCTAACGACAAACCGCACGAACGAACGCACCACGAATAGAATAACCGTCACCGAATCCCCAACCCATTCCCCAAGGAGGAGACCAGCATGTCGAACAAATACCGGATTGCCGTCATCCCCGGCGACGGCATCGGCGTCGAAGTGATGCCCGAAGCGCTGCGCGTACTCGAGGTCGCGACGCAACGCTTCGGTATCGAACTCGAGTATCAGCACATCGAGTGGGCGAGCTGCGACTACTACGCGAAGCACGGCAAGATGATGCCGGACGATTGGAAAGCGCAACTTAAATCGGCCGATGCGATCCTGTTCGGCGCGGTCGGTTGGCCCGACACCGTGCCCGATCACATCTCGCTGTGGGGGTCGCTGCTGAAGTTTCGCCGAGAGTTCGACCAGTACGTGAACCTGCGTCCGGCGCGCCTATTTGCAGGCGTGCCGTCGCCGCTCGCGGGACGCAAGGCCGGCGACATCGACTTCTGGATCGTGCGCGAGAACACCGAGGGCGAGTATTCGTCGGTGGGCGGCGTGATGTTCGAAGGCACCGAACGCGAGTTCGTGCTGCAGGAGTCCGTGTTCACACGGCACGGCAGCGAGCGCGTGCTGAAGTTCGCGTTCGATCTCGCGCAGCGCCGCGCGCGCAAGAAAATCACGGTCGCGACGAAGAGCAACGGCATCGCGATCAGCATGCCGTGGTGGGACAAATGCGCGGCCGGCATCGCCGCGCAGTATCCGGACGTCACGTGGGACAAGCAGCACATCGACATCCTGTGCGCGCGCTTCGTGCTTAACCCGGACCGTTTCGACGTGGTCGTCGCGACCAATCTGTTCGGCGACATCCTGTCCGATCTCGGCCCCGCGTGCACGGGTACGATCGGCCTCGCGCCATCGGGCAACCTGAATCCGGACCGCAAGTTTCCGTCGCTGTTCGAGCCGGTGCACGGGTCGGCACCCGACATCGCCGGCAAGCACATCGCGAATCCGATCGCGATGATCTGGTCGGCCGCGATGATGCTCGACTTCCTCGGTCATTCCAGCGGCAAGGAACGCGAGGCGCACGACGCGATCCTGAAAGCGATCGAGGCGACGCTGATCGACGGTCCGCACACCGGCGATCTCGGCGGCAACGCAAGCACGAGCGAAGTCGGCAAGGCGATTGCTGCGAAACTCGCGTGATATGAAGCAAAGACGGCGCAGCGCGCAGATGCGCCGTCATCGACAGTTGTGCCGCTCACAGAGCGACCATTCGCCATTGTGCGTCACCAAGGCGCCGCGAATCAGCGCGACGAGCGGCAAATACACGGCCGCGCTTTTGTTCAAGCCCCACACGTAGACGGGCAGCGACAGCACCCGCTGCAAGTCGAAGCCCCATTTGAATACGTCTACGCCGGACGGCGCGAGCGCGAGTACCTTGCGGAGAAGGTCTTTTTGAACGGCACGAAGCCGACGCCTACCGCCATCGCGAGCAGAAACACGAGCCGATGGTTTCAGTGTTGCATTTCACGCACGCGCCCTACCTCGCGCAACTGTGCGGCATTCCCGTCTATGTGATCGCGGGCTTTCTCGGCAACCGGTATTGGGCGATGCGCGAACGCGCACGCTGAAAATGCGCATCGTATCCACACCTCATTGATATCTGTTCACGATTTTGTCGAGGTCGCGGGATACGGTGAGCACATATCGGAAGAACATTTACTGTCTTTTGCGCAAGGCGCCGAACATAGCGACGTCTTACGGAAAGATTACCCATGCCATTCACCAGGGACGCCGCTATGAGCCGAGAAGCCTATCCGATCGAAGTCGAATTCCCCGATATTGCGCAGCACGAGCAGTCATCGTCGGGCATCGCATACGTTCACACGTTCGATTCGGGCGTGCCCGGCCCGCACGTGATGATCAACACGCTCACACATGGCAACGAAGTGTGCGGCGCGATCGTCGTCGATGAGTTGCTGCGCCGCGCGCTGCGGCCGCGACGCGGGCGGCTCACGCTGTCGTTCGCGAACGTCGCCGCGTACCGGCGTTTCGATCCCGCGAATCCGGACGCCGCGCGCTTCGTCGATCAGGACTTGAACCGCGTGTGGACGGCGGCGGTGCTCGACGACAGGTCGCGCACGTCGAGCGAACTTAAGCGCGCGCGTGCGATGCGCCCGGTGATCGACACGGTCGACGCGCTGCTCGACCTGCATTCGATGCACGAGCGGTGCAAGCCGCTGATCGTCGCGGGACCGCTGCAAAAAGGCATCGACCTCGCGGTGCGGCTCGGTACGCCCGCCACGGTGATCTGCGACGAAGGGCATCCCGAAGGCCGCCGCATGCGCGACTACGAAGGGTTCGGCGATGCCGCGAGCCCGAAGAACGCGCTGCTGATCGAATGCGGCCAGCATTGGGAGCGCGGTGCGGTGGCGGTCGCACGCGACGCGACCGCGCGTTTCCTGTTGCTGGCCGGCGTGGTGGACGAGACGGATCTGCCGCCGGGGTGGCTCGCGCCGTTGCCGCCCGAGCAGAGCATCGTGCGCGTGACACAGCCGGTCGTCGCGACCAGCATGGACTTCAGCTTCGCGGCGGCGTACACCGGCCTCGAGGTTTTCGCCAAGGCGGGCGCCGTGATCGGCTGGTCCAACGGCGAAGAGGTGCGCACCCCCTACGACAACTGCATGCTCGTGATGCCGTCGCTGCGGCAGTTGCGCCCCGGTGTGACCGTCGTGCGGCTGGGACGAATCGAGCGGACGGTGGCTCATCCCGCGGTGACGAGCTGACCGGCGGGTGTCTCGAAGCCGTTTGCCGCTTGTTTCGGCGCGCTAAGCTTGGCGCGCCTGGCCCTTTCTCCGGCGCGTTTGCAGCGCGCCGCCCTGCCACGCATCGACAGCGCGAAAACTCGGGTATTCCCCCGTTGACCGGATTGATTTCATTCCTTACAGTGGCGCGCGTTCGCGTAGAGAATCACCGTTCTGTATACGAACAACATTCCTCGCCCGGCGCGATTCCGTCAAGCCGATCCGTCCGGGTATGATTCATTGCCGATGCATGGCCAATTCGGCCGCTGCAGGCAGCGTGCGCCGTTGCCAGACGGCGTACAGTTTGAGAAGAATCGCTCGTCGTGTCGGGCCTTTCGCTGTCAGGAGACCATCATGAACCGCAGCCCCGCTGTGAACGTTCAAACCTTCATTAACGAGCATCCGTTTTCGCCGTTCCAGTGGCTGATCTTTTTCATGTGCTTCATCATCGTCCTGCTGGACGGTTTTGACACTGCTGCGATCGGCTTCATCGCGCCTTCGCTGGTCACCGAATGGGGCATCGAGAAACCCGCGCTCGCGCCGGTGCTGAGCGCCGCGCTGTTCGGCCTCGCGTGCGGCGCGCTCGGCTCGGGCCCGCTGTCCGACCGCCTCGGGCGTCGCTCGATGCTGGTAGGCTCGGTGCTGCTGTTCGGCCTTGCCTGTCTCGCGTCGGCGTTCTCGACCAGCATCGACCAGCTGACCGTGCTGCGCTTCATCACCGGCGTCGGCCTCGGCGCCGCGATGCCGAACGCGGTCACGATGATGGGCGAATACTGTCCGGACAACCGCCGCGCCACCGTGATCAACCTGATGTTCTGCGGCTTCCCGCTCGGCGCCGCGTTCGGCGGTTTCCTCGCCGCGTGGATGATTCCGCATCTGGGCTGGCGCAGCGTGCTGATCCTCGGCGGCGTCACGCCGCTGCTCCTGTTGGTGCTGCTGCTCGCCAAGATGCCGGAGTCGGTCCGCTACATGGTCGCGAACAACAAGCCGGCCGACCGGATTCGCGCGGCGCTTGCTCGCATTTCCGGCGACGCGGTGCAGGCCGTCGGCTTCACGATGACCGAAACCGCGCCGCAAACCGGCGGCAAGGGTCTCGGCGTCGTGCTGTCGCGCTCGTACATCGTCGGCTCGGTGATGCTGTGGCTCGCGTACTTCATGGGCCTCGTGATCTTCTACGCGTCGATCAACTGGATGCCGATCCTGCTGAAGGACGCCGGCCTCACGCCGCAACGCGCAACGCTGATCTCCGCGCTGTTCCCGCTCGGCGGCGTCGGCGCGGTGGTGGCCGGCGTGCTGATGGACCGCTTCAACGCGAACCGCGTCATCGCGGTCTGCTATGCGCTGACCGCCATTAGCGTGTACTTCATCGGTCAGGCGGCCGGCAACGTCGGCGCGCTCGTGCTGATCGTATTCATCGCCGGCGTGCTGATGAACACCGCGCAATCGTCGATGCCGGCGCTCGCCGCCGCGTTCTACCCGACCGCGGGCCGCGGCACGGGCGTCGCGTGGATGCTCGGCGTCGGCCGCTTCGGCGGCATCGCGGGCTCGTTCCTCGTGGCCGAGCTGACGCGCCGCCACTTCTCGTTCGGCGGCATCTTCACGACGATCGCGGCCGCGGGTGCGCTGTCGTGCGTCGCGCTGCTGATCAAGCAGGCGGCACGCCCGCATACGTCGGAAGCGGGTGCGTCGAAGACGCAATCGTTCGGCCATTGAGCGTGCAATGAAATGTGTCCGCTAGCGGACCGGTAACGGTTCGATCGAGTGGTGACCCAGAAGCCGCCCTGCGATTCGCAGGGCGGCTTTTTATTTGGCTGAACGCATGGCATCTCGCGCCTATTTGAACGCGAGGAGCTGCTCGACACATAGCAGCACGGCAATCAGAACCATCGCCGCACCCGAAACCTGGCTAACCCTGCGCGCGACGCTCGGACGCGTGCGCAAAACCACCTTCGAGCCGAGTCCGACGACCGAATAAACCACCGCGCAATTGGCCATGTGCAGCAGGCCCAACGCGCCGATCTGCACCGGAATCGACCACGCGTCGGTCGCACGCGTGAATTGCGGCAGCAGCGCGAGAAACAGCAGCAGCGCTTTCGGATTGAGGCCGCTCACCGCGAAGCCGCGGACGGACCAGTCCAACGCCGCGCCGGGTGCGCGCTCGGCCGCTACCGTCGGCACCGCGGGGCGAGCAAGAATATTGCCGCCGACCCACAGCAGATAGCCCGCCCCGACGAACGTCAACACGGCCAGCACCGCTGGCGCCTTGGCGACCAGCGCGCCGACACCGGCCGCCACCACCACGGTGATCGCCAGATAGCCGGACAACATGCCGGCGATGGCGGGCGCAATCGCCCGCTCGCGCAATCCAGCCGAGATCGCGTACGCCCAGTCCGCGCCGGGTACCAGCACCAACGAAAAAGACACGAGCCAAAAGGCCGTCAACAAGCTCACTTCCACAGCCTTCTTCTCCCCGACGAGCATGATTTGGACGGAGGAAATGTTACGGTTTTGGCTGTCGAAGGTGCTCCCTCTTTCTTGCCGCCACAAAGCGGTCTGCGCTAGAATTTTTCATATGGACGAAATTGACCGCAAGATTCTTGCTGAATTGCAGCAAGATGGACGACTCACCGTCACTGAACTCAGTGAGCGGATCGGTCTGAGTCTTTCGCCGTGCCAGCGGCGCCTGCGGGCTTTGGAGAAAGCCCGGGTCATCAGCGGCTATCGCGCGGTTATCGATCCGGCAACGATCGGTTTGAACTTCTCGGCAATCGTGTTCGCGACGTTACGGGAAGGCAGTAGCCAAAACATCGAGTCTTTCGAACGCGCGCTGTCGGACATCCCGGAGATCACCCGGGCGGAGCGCCTGTTTGGCGATCCGGATTACATGCTGCACGTCGTCACCCGCGATCTGAAGGCGTTCCAGGTGCTTTACGACCGCTATCTGTTGACGCTGCCCTGCGTGCTGCGACTGTCGTCGACGCTGGTCATGAAGAGCATTTTCGAGGATCGGCCGCTGCCGTTGTGACGCAACGACGTCACGCCCGTTCGCCTGCGGCGTTGTGATCCACCGCGGCAAAAAGCGCCCCAGCCCACTTCCCGATACACTACGCAACAATTTTTCCGCGCGCGGCCCGGCGCGGCGGGCACCGCCGCTTCCGCGCCGCCGTCTCATCTCAGGATTCCGGTAATGAAACGCGTTGTCGTATCCGCGCTCGTCGCGCTGTGCGTCGCGCAGCCGGCCACTCAGGCCGTTGCGCAGACCGTCAGCAATCAATGTTTCGCGCTCGGCGATATCGCCGGCCAGGTCGCGTCGTGGCGCGCCCACAAGAAGACCAAAGCTCAGGCGCTCGACCAGGCCGCCCGCTACTACAAGGACCCGTCCGACCGCGCGGCCGTCGATGCGATCATCGAAAAGATCTACCGCCCCGACGCGCCCCACATGACGCCCGATCAGGCGAGCATGGCGATCACGTCGGAGTGCGTGAACCAGCACTAGGGGCAGGCAGCGCCGGCACAGTAATGCCTGTGTGTCGCCCGCGATGCGCTAACGCCGCCGGAACGCCTCCAGCGACGACAACGCATTGCCGTGGAAATCGAACAGCGGTCCTCCACGGATACGCGGTCTCGACGACGATCACGTCCTTGTCGTAGCGCGTCGCGAGATCGTTCACATTGCCCTGCAGGTCGCTGAACGAGCCCTGCCACTGCGGGTAGTACGACAGGCCGATCACGTCGAACGTGACGCCGCGCTGCGTCATGCTGTCGAACCTGGTTGACTCTCTGACATGACGTCACATCCGCACCACGTCACGCGTCTTTCCACACGCAAACGTCGCAGGAATTCAGGCGCGGCTCGCCGAGCACGAACGTCGCATGGCGCGGCGCCGGCACCTGCACCGGTTGCGCGCCGAAATTGAATGCGAAGGTCAGGCCGCCACGGCGGCGCAGCCGCAGTCCGTCGGCGAGCATCTGCGTATCGAGTCCCGCGTCGCGCGCCGCCTGCCGCGACACCGTGCGATGCAGTTCATGCGACAGCCAGCCGGCCACGTAGCGAACGTTGCCGTGCATCAGCAGCGCGGGCCACGCATCGTCGAAGCGCGCGGCAATGCGTGTCTCGCCATTGGCGCGCACATGCTCGCGCCAGTGCAGCGCGTGACCCGTCGTGCCGTCGAGCGACAGCGCGGGCGCGAGCGTCGGGCGCAGTGTTTCCACTTCGAGCACCTGGATCGGCAGCACGCGCTGCAATGCGCCGGGCGGCAGATTGCCCGGAATCGCGAACGCGTCGGTTTTCGAGCCGCTGCGCGGGCCGAACACCCATTGCGCGTTCGAACGCGCGATCTGCTCGAGGAGTGCGGCGTCGACCACCGCGAGACTCGGCACCACGACTAGCTGGTAGCCTGAAAGATCTGCCCGGCCCGACACGATATCGACATCGAGCCCGAGTTCGCGCAGCGACTCGTAGTAGTCGAAAGCGAGCGTCTGATAGTCGAAGCCCTTGCCGTGACGCTGGATGTCGAATATCCACTGCGTCTCGTAGTCGAATACCAGCGCGGTGGCCGCTCGTGCGGGCGCGGCGAGCGTCGACAGCGCCGTACTGCCCGCGATTTCACGCGCGGCCCGTTGCACCTCGAGACCGCCCGGCGACAGTTCGTTGTTCGGCAGGTTGAGCCCGGAATGCATCTGCTCCTGCGCATATGGGCACTGGCGCCAACGGAAATACGACACCAGCTCCGCGCCATGCGCGAACGCCTCGTAAGCCCACAGCCGCACCATGCCCGACGCCGGCACCGGATTCCACGACGCCCAGTTCACCGGACCGGCCTGCTGCTCCATCACCCAGAAGCGCCCGCCGCCAATGCCGCGGTAGCGGTCGTGATCGAACGCGGACACGTCGGGATGTCCGGTACGCGCGAAGCGCGCCTTCTGCTCCTCCGGCAATGCGATCGATTCGGTGCGCGCGATCGGATAACTATCCCATGCGGCGATGTCGATCGCGTTGTCGGCGGCGAAGCGATAGTGATCGAAGGTCGTGAAAAAGCCCATGAAGTTGTGCAGCAGATCCGCGTTCGGCGCATGCTCGCGCAACACGTCGATCTGTTCGCGATGGAAGCTCGCGACCTCGTCGGACATGAAGCGGCGGAAGTCGAGCAGATGGATCGGATTGGCGTCGGTAGGCGTCAGCGTCGGCAGACCGATCGCGTCGAACGACGGGTACTCCATGCTCCAGAACACGTTGCCCCACGCGTCGTTCAACGCGCCGATCGTTGCATAGCGCCGTTGCAGCCACGCGTGAAAGCGCTGCAAAGCCGCGGCCGAATAGCTCGGCACCGTGTCGTGGCAGCCGAGTTCGTTATCGGTCTGCCACGCAATGATCGACGGATGCCGTCCGTAGCGCTGCGCCATCGCGGTGACGATGCGTACGCATTCGCGCCGGTACGTGTCGCTCGAAATATCGTAGTGACGCCGCGAGCCGAAATTCCAGCGCGTGCCGTCCGCGCGCACCGGCAGCACGTCCGGATGCGCGTCGACGAGCCATTTCGGCGGCGAAGCGGTCGGCGTGCCGAGCACGAGTTGCAGGCCCGCTTTGGCCAGCGTGTCGACGGCTTCGTCGAGCCATTGCCAGTCGTATTCGCCGGCGCGCGGCTCCATGCGGCTCCACGCGAATTCGGCGATCCGCGCATGCGTGATGCCGAGTTCGACCATACGTTGCGCGTCGTCGGCCCACATCGCGCGTGGCCATTGTTCCGGGTAGTAGCAGACACCAAGTTGCATGTGAAAGTCTCGTGGTGAGTTGACGTCGAGCCGTCGTTTCAATCGTGTTTCAGGCGCCGGTTAGCCCTTGCTCGCGCCGAACGTGAGTCCGGCGACGAAATGCCTTTGCATCCCGAAGAACATCAGCACCGAAGGCAATGCGGCCAGCACCGAGCCCGCCGCGACCAGGTTCCACGCGGTCGTCCATTGCCCTTTCAACGCGGCGACGCCGACTGTGATCGGCGCGGCGTCGTCGCCTTGCGTGAGACACAGCGCCCAGAAGTAGTCGTTCCACACGAACGTGAACACGAGGATCGCGAGCGCGGCGAGCGCGGGGCGGATCAAAGGCAGCACGATGCGCAGATAGATCGTCCACTCGCTCGCCCCTTCGACGCGCGCGGCCTCGATCATCTCGAACGGCAGCTGCTTGATGAAATTGCGCAGAAACAAGGTGCAAAAGCCGGTCTGGAACGACACATGAAAGATCACCAGCGCCCACACGGTGTTGAACAGGCCGAACTTCAGCGCCATGTCGCGCACTGGAATCATCAGGATCTGGATCGGCACGAAATTGCCGGCGACGAACGCTAACAGCACGGCCGTGTTGCCCGGAAAGCGATAAGTCGCCAACGCGAAGCCCGCCATCGACGCGAGCACGATCGCGCCGATCACCGAAGGCACCGTGATCAGCACGCTATTGGCGAAGTAATGCAGCATCGGCGTTTGCGTGAGCGCGGTGCCGTAGTTCTCCAGCAGCGCGAAGTGTTTCGGCCACGTCCAGTAGTCGCCCTGCGACAACTCGTCCGTCGAGCGGATCGAGGTCAGCAAAACGGCGAGCATCGGCAGCAGCCAGATAAACAGCGCAAGCGGCAGCGAGGCCTTGTAAAGCGTGCGATTCAGCGGTTTCCAGCGTTCGACGGGAAGCGGATACATGAGCTGGTACTCCTGACGTTCAGAGAATCAGCGTTCCTCGCGCAGCATGCGACGCAAATGGAACACGATATAGACGAGCATGATCGCGAACAGCACGACCGCAATCGCGGCGGAATAGCCTTCGCGGTAATACTTGATCGCCTCGTCGTACATGAAATAGGCGAGCACGGTGGAACTGTCGAACGGGCCGCCGCCGCTCATCACCGCGATCAGATCGAAGCTGCGCAGTGCGCCGATCACAGTCAGCACCACCGCCATGAAGGTGGCGGGCCGCAGTTGCGGCAGGATCACGTGCCACAGCAGTCGCAGCCCTTTCGCGCCTTCCATGCGCGCCGCCTCGACCACCTCGGGATTGATGCCGGTGAGTCCGGTCAGATACAGGATCATGCAGAACGGTGCCTGCGGCCACAGCGCGGCGAAGATGATGCCGAACGTGACCGTGTGCGGATCGCCGAGCACCGGAATGCCGCGACCGACGATCAACCGCAGCAGCCCGAACGTCGGATCGTAGAACCAGCTGAACACAAGGCCAACTACGACGCCCGACAGCACGAACGGCGCGAAAAACAGCGATTTCACGACGCGCATGCCGCGCACATGCTGGTTCAGATACAGCGCGAACAGCAGACCGAGAGGCGGCGCGAGCAGAAACAGCGCAAGCCAGATCAGGTTGTTCTTCAGCGCCGTGTAGAACGTATCGGACTGGAACAGCTCTACGTAGTTGGCAAGACCCGCGAAGGTCTTCGGCGTCATGCCGTCCCAGTTGTACAAGCTCAGCGAAATACTGCTGATGATCGGATAGATCACGCACAGCGTGAACAACGCACAGCCGGGCAGCAGAAAGAAAAACGCGGCGCGATGCTGATGACGGCGCGTCGTCGAGACGCGACGGTGCCGCGCCGCGGGCAGGCGGCGCGCTGCGGTATGAGACATGGAACGGCCTCGTCGGAAATCGAAGGCGGACTTGATCCGGAAGCAGGACCCAGAAGCGGGACCCGCAAGCCGGCCGCACTCACGCGGCCGGCGCCGTGGGACTCACTTCTGGTAGATGCGCTTGCGGGTCGCTTCGAGATGAGCGAGCACGCTGTCGAGTTGCGACGGATCGCTGTAGAACTGCTGCATGGCCTTCATGCCTTCGTCGGCCATTTCCTTCTGCATGTCGCGATCGTAGAACTGCGCGATGCCGCCCTTCGTGTTCGCGAGCGTCTGGAAGCCGACCTTCGAGATCGCGTCTTCAGGCGGAGCGGCCTGGCTGTTCGACGGCAACTGTCCCCAGCCCTTCGCGAGTTCCGCGTTGATCTTCGGCGTCTCCATGAACGCGAGCAGCTTGCGCGCGTCGGCCTTGTTCTTGGCCTTCGCCGGAATCAGCAGCACGTTGACGGGACCGTCTTCTGCCATCGGCACGTTTGCGTCGATCACCGGGAAGCGGAAGAAGCCGATCTGATCCTTGATCGACGGCGGGAAGCTCGCCGAGAAGAACGTGCCCATCAGCATCATCGCGGCCTTGCCGTTGTTCAGGATCGGGCCGATCGAATCGACGTCGTACGACAGCGCGTTGTCGATGAAGTCTTTGTTGTCGAGCAGCGTCTTCCACGTCGTGTAGACCTTCTTCACGCGCGGATCGGTGTACGGAATTTCGCCGGCCATCAGCTTCTGATGGAACTCGTTGCCGTTGATGCGCAGATCCAGATAGTCGAACCACGCGGCCAGCGTCCAGCTATCACGTGCGGCCACCGCGATCGGCGCGACACCGATCGCCTTCAACTTCCTGTTGGCTTCGAGCAGTTCGTCCCACGTTTTCGGCTCGCTCTTGATGCCGGCCTTCTCGAACAGATCCTTGCGATAGAAGAAGCCGTACGCGTCATAGCCGAGCGGCGCCGCATACTGCTTGCCCTTGTACGTCGATGCGTCCTTGACCGACGCATACTGCTGCGACCAGCCGTTCTTCGCCCAGTCCGAGCTCAGATCTTCGAGCAGACCACGTTGCGCGTAATAGGCCATCCGCTCGCCGTCGTGCCACGACACGACATCGGGCGGATCGGTCGCGAGCCAGCCGCCCATCTGCACCTTGTACGCTTCCTCGGTCACATAGGTGATTTTCAGGTCGATGTCGGGATTGGCTTTCTTGAACTGATCGAATGCGTCCTGCCAGGTCGAGCGCTGATTACCGCGCGCCGATACGTTGACGTTCAGCGTAGCCGCGTCGACCCCGGCACTGCCGAGCGCGCCGGCTAGCACGGCGGCGGCGATCGATACCTGGGCAAGACGGCGAAGGCGAAGAGCAATCATCTGTGTCTCCTTGTCTACCTTGTTGACCGGCTACGCAGCGTGGCCGGCGATGTAACCCGCTCTATGGCGGAATTCGGTCAGGCGGCCGCGCGTTCCGGTTCGAACGTGCTACGCCGCAGCGCGAGCCCCTGTTCGTCGAACAGATGGCAAGCAGCGGGCGGCACGTGAACGCGGATGCGTTCGCCAGCGACGAGCGGCGTATCGCCGGGCGCTTTCGCGATCAGCGTGCCGCCTGCATGGTCCGCGTGGATATAGCTGTGCTCGCCGAGCCGCTCCGACAGCACGGTCGCGCACTGAATGAACTGTTCATCGCCGTCGAGCCGCAGATGCTCCGGGCGCACGCCGAGCGTGACGCGCTGGCCGCGTTGCAGTCGTTCTCCATCTACGTCCGCGACGAGCTTTTGCGCGCCCGCCGCCAGCGCCACCGTCACGCGGCCCGGCTCGATCGATTCGACCGCTGCATCGATGAAGTTCATGCGCGGCGAGCCGATAAAGCCCGCGACGAAGCGCGACTTCGGGTGGTGATACAGCTCGAGCGGCGCACCGCTCTGCGCGATGCTGCCGAAGCGCTCGGCATCCGCGCCCGCATGCAGCAGCACGATGCGATCGGCGAGCGTCATCGCTTCGACCTGATCGTGCGTGACGTACACCACGCTCGCGTTCGCGAACCTCTGATGCAGACGCGCGATCTCGACGCGCGTCTGACCGCGCAGCGCGGCATCGAGATTCGACAGCGGCTCGTCGAACAGAAACACGCCCGGCTCGCGCACGATCGCGCGGCCGATCGCGACGCGCTGCCGCTGGCCGCCCGACAGCGCTTTGGGATGCCGGTTGAGCAGGCCGTCCAGTTGCAGAATCCGCGCGGCTTCACGCACCTTGCGCTCGATCACGTCCTTCGGCTGCTTCGCGAGCTTCAATCCGAACGCCATGTTGTCGAACACGGTCATGTGCGGAAACAGCGCATAGCTTTGGAACACCATCGCGACGCCGCGCTCGGCGGCCGGCACGTCGTTGACGAGTCGCCCGCCGATATGCAGCTCGCCCCCGCTGAGGTCCTCGAGACCGGCGATCATCCGTAGTAAGGTTGACTTGCCGCAGCCCGACGGGCCCAGGAACACGCAGAACTCATGCTGCGCGATCTCCAGATTCACGCGCCGGATCACCGGCGGATGGTCGCCGTAGGCCTTTTGCACATCGCTCAAACGAATCGTCGCCATGCTGTCTCCGTCTTGATTTAACCGCTTAAATTTTCGCCGAAATAAAACGCCCGGGCCTTGTGCGGGCGGCATTTAATCGCTTAAATTCGAGTTCGACGGAAAAAGTCATGGCAGGGTGTCTCCGTTACGTTTTTGAGAAAGTTAGCAATCTCGCGGGTCGTTTGCAACACTTGAATTGACCTCCCTAAATCTGGGATAACCCAACATGGTCACGTTGTCCGAAGTCGCGAAACGCGCGCAGGTTACCGCCGCCACCGTCTCCAACGTGCTGCGCAATCGCGAGAAAGTCCGCCCTGAAACGGCTGAGCGCGTGCTGCAGGCGATAGCCGAACTCGGCTATCGGCCGAACCTGAATGCGCGAGCGCTCGCCGAAGGCCGCTCGTCGACGCTCGCACTGATGCTGTCGAACATCTCGAACCCGTTCTATCCGGAGTTCGTGCTCGCCGCCGAGCGCGCGGCGCGCAAGACCGGCCACTTCCTGATGGTTTGCAATACCGACGACGACGCCGAAATCGGCCGCGCGTATCTGAATCAGATCGCCGGCACGCTCGCCGACGGCGTGCTCGTGATGAACACGGACATCACGATCAACGATCTGTGCGCATCGGCGACACATAGCGCGCCGATTCTGCTTGCGATGTGGGAGCACCCAGAGTCGCCGCCCGCGCTACCGTGCATCGCGGTCGACTTCGCGCGCGCGGGCGAATTGGCCGCGCGGCATCTGCTCGGACTCGGCCATCGCGAGATCGGCTTGCTGATCGGCGACGGCTGCGGCGGCTTGCAGGACGCGCGCTCGAACGGTTTTCGGGCGGCGATGCGCGCGGCCGGCATCGAAGCCGACGCGGCCGCAGTGCTGCAAATTCGCGACTCGATCGACGCCGGCTTCGCCGCCTGCATGGAGCTGATGGCGAACCGCCCGCAACTGAGCGCGATCTTCGCGACCAACGACCTGCTCGCGATCGGCGCGATCCAGGCGTTGATCACGCTCGGCCGCTCGGTTCCCGGCGACGTGTCGGTGATCGGCATCACCGACATTCAGCTCGCGCATCAGGTGCATCCGGCGCTGACCACGGTCGCGATTCAAACCGCGGCTGTCGCGGAGTTGTCGATCCAGAGTCTGATCCGTTTGATCCAGACGCCGGAGCGGCAGCCGTCGATGGTGCTCGGGCCGCCGCCCGAGCTGGTGGTGCGTGCTTCGACCGGGCCGCGCAGGAAACGCTGACGCGCCTTAGCTAGCTCGCTCCACCGCCATCAGCGTGACGATACTTTCCTCGGGTCTGTCGATTCATTCGACGATGTTGAAATCGGCAAGATACTTGTCGCTCAACTGGATGCCCAGGCCCGGCACGTCGTCCGACAGTTGCAGATAGCCATTTTCCGGTTGCGGCTCGCCTTCGAAGATGTAGTAGAACAATTCGTTGCCCACTTCGACGTCGAACACAGGGAAGAACTCCGACATCGGACTCGCGGTGCTCGACATCGTCAGGTGATAGTTGTGCATCTGCCCCGCGTGAGGGATAACCGGCACCGACCACGCTTCGGCCATCGCATTGATCTTGCGCGCCGCCGTGATGCCGCCCACGCGATTCGTGTCGTACTGGATCACGTCGATCGCGCGGCGTTCGAGCAGATCCTTGAAGCCGTAGCTCGTGAACTCGTGCTCGCCGCCCGACACCGGCATCAGGTTCATCTTCTTCAGCTCCTGATAGCCTTCGATGTCGTCGCCGATCACCGGCTCCTCGATCCAGCGCGGATTGAATTCTGCGAGGCGCGGCAGCATTCTGCGCGCGTATTCGAGCGTCCAGCCCATATAGCATTCGAGCATGATGTCGACTTCGTCGCCGGCGAGTTCACGCAACAGGCGCACCTGTTCGACATTTTTCGCCATGCCTTTCGGGCCGTCTTTCGGGCCGTAGCCGAAGCGCATCTTCATCGCGGTGAAGCCGCTGTCCAGGTAGCCTTGTGCTTCGCCGAGGAACGCATCGCGGTCGTCGTTGTTGTAGAGCTTCGACGCGTAACACCAGATCTTTTCTTTCGTGCGGCCGCCGAGCAGCTTGAACACCGGCTTTTTCACGGCCTTGCCCATGATGTCCCACAGCGCGATATCGATCGCGGAGATCGCCGCCATGCCGATGCCTTTGCGGCCCCAGGCGAGCGTGCGGCGATACATCTTCTGCCAGATGTACTCGTTGTCGAACGGATCTTCGCCGATCGCGATCGGCGCAAGGTATTCGTCGATGATCTGCTTCGCGATGCGCGGCGCGAGCGCGCAATTGCCGATGCCCACCGTGCCGTCGTCGCATTCGACTTCGACGACGAGCCAGCCGTGAAAGCGGAATGAACCCATCGCGTCGCCGCGCTCGTACAGAATATCGACCGCGTTCGTGCAGAAATGCGCTTGCGGCGGGACGACTTTGCCTTTCCACTCGAAAACACGCGTACGGATATGCTTGATCTTCATGTTCGACGATTTCCTTCTGAGAGTCGGTGAGTCAGTGGCCCGTGCGTTCGCTGAGCGGGCTATTGCGATGAGAGACGGAACTGTAAGCGGCAGCGGACGTGAAGCGGAACGTCAGCAGCAGCAACGCGCCGATCAGGCCGACCACCGCGAGCGAGAACATCCCCGCCTGCGACGAGCCGATCGCGCGCTCGGCCAGCCCCTTCAGGTTCGGTGCGACGAAGCCGCCGAGATTGCCGATCGAATTGATCAACGCGATGCCGCCCGCGGCCGCGGCGCCGCCCAGGTAACCGGTGGGTAGCGTCCAGAACAGCGGCTGCACGCAGACGAAACCGATCGCGGCGAAACAGAACGCGGCAATCGCCAGCGTCACCGACGACGTCATCGCCGATGCGGCAATGCCGAACGCCGCGAGCGCGAGCATCGCCGCGGCCCAGATACGGTGATGACCGTGACGGTCGGCGTAGCGCGTCACGCAGAACGTCCCGATGATCGCGGCGATCCACGGAATCGCGGTCAGCAGTCCGACCTCGACGCCGACGTGGCCACCGCTCGCAAGCCCGGCGATGCGCGTCGGCAGATAGAACACGACACCGTACACGCTCATCTGCACCGCAAAGTAGATCAGGCCGCAGAACAGCACGCGCGAATCGCGCAGCGCCGCCAGCACCGAAGCCGGACCATGCTCGAGCTTCTGGCGGTCTTCCTGGCGCAATGCGTGATCGAGCGCATCACGCTCATCGGCATGGAGCCAGCGCGCCTCGACGGGCCGGTCGGTCAGATAGAAGTAAGCGACGACACCCACCACCGACGCCGCGAGCCCCTCGACGACAAAGAGCCACTGCCACGGATGCATGCCAAAGGGATTGCCCGCATCGAGCAGCAGACCCGATATCGGGCTGCCGAGCAACAGCGCGAGCGGGAAGCCAAAATAGAACATCCCCATCGTCTGCGAGCGCGTTTTCGCGGGAAACCAGTTCGACAGGAACAGGATGATGCCGGGGAAGAAACCGGCTTCGGCGATGCCGAGCAGCGTGCGCAGCACATAGAAGCTCGTGGCGCTGTCGACGATGGCGGTGCACGCGGACACGATGCCCCACGTGACCATGATGCGGCTCATCCAGACGCGAGCGCCGAAGCGGTACATCAGCAGATTGCTCGGCACTTCGAACACCGCATAGCCGACGAAGAAAATGCCGGCGCCGAAGGCGAACGCCGCGTCGCTCAAGCCGGTGTCGGCCTGTAGCACGTTCTTCGCGAAGCCGACGTTCGCGCGGTCGATGAACGCCAGTACGTACATCAGGATCAGAAAAGGCAGCAGCCTCGTGCGCGCTTTGGTAATCGCGCTGTCGAGCGCGGGGCTCGCGGTCATCGTCATGCGTCGTCTCCAGTTTGGTCTTGTCAACGCGAAAGGCGTCGCGATTGCCGTTCGGCGATAAGCGCTAGTGTGCGAAACTATCCGATAACTGACCACTGAATAATTCGTATCGGCCGATTCCTTAAAGTTATCGCTCATGATCCCGCCCGCCTCCACCATCCGCAAGCGTCTGCGCCTACGTCATCTGCAACTGATGGTCGCGCTGTCGGAAACCGAATCGCTGCGGCGCGCCGCGGACGATCTCGCGATGACCCAGCCCGCAGCGACCAAGGCCTTGCAGGATCTCGAAGACACGCTCGGTGTATCGCTGTTCGTGCGACATGCGCGCGGCATGGAGCCGACGATCTTCGGCGAGGCCGTGATGCGCTATGCGCGTGTCGTGTTCGAGGATCTCGACGAGCTGCGCGAGGAGTTGGCCGGCATCGAGGCCGGCGACATCGGCAAGGTACGCATCGGCGCGGTGATGGCGCCGTCGCCCGAACTGCTGACGCACACGATCGTCAAGCTGAAGGAGGCGCATCCGCGCCTGCAGATGGCGGTCACGATCGACACCAGCGACGTGCTGGTGCAGTCGCTGCAACAGGATCAGCTCGATATAGTGATCGGTCGGATTCCCGATGGTTTTCCGGCACTCGACCTGAGCTTCGAGACGTTGGCGGAAGAGGCGCTGTCGATCGTCGTGCGGCCCGATCATCCCGCCGTGAAAGCAGGCAAACAAGCTCAGACGCGGCCGAAGCTCGCGGACCTTGCGCGCTATCCGTGGATCATCCAGCCGCATCCGAGCCCGATGCGCCAGGTCATCGATCAAACGTTTCGCGAGTCGCGCGTCGCGCCGCCGGTCAGCACGGTCGAGACGTCGTCGATTCTGACCACGCTGTCGTTGCTGCGCGATTCGGACATGCTCGCCGTGCTGCCGAGTTCGGTCGCGCAGTACTACGTCGCGCTCGATGCGATTGCCGCGGTCGCGACGCCGTTGCGCGGCCGGCTCGCACCATATGGGCTGATTCTGCGCAGAAACCGGCGCGTCACGCCGGCGATGCAACTGGTCATCGATTCGATTCGTGCGGCGTGAGGGCTTCTGTGAAGCGCTGCTATTCGACGTCTCGGAGGAGAAGAACTATTTCATCGTCCTGTTCACAGTCGGCACAAATTCATCGCGTCCCTCTCCAATCCTTGTTACCGACCTCTTCGAAGTAACCGATTGACTGCAGCACATTTTGGAATTTTTGACGTTTCCATATCTTCGGGACAAGACAGCCACTTATAGAACTCCAGTTCCTGCGAAGCGATATTTAAGCGGCATTCCGCAACCTGAAAACCCGTATCGGGAGCATAGCGATCACTCCACTCGTTAAACGAATAAGCAATCAATGTACAGTCCGATGACATTCTTTCATTCCAGATTCCAAAATTCTTGTCGAGAGCAATCTGCTTATCTCCAGTCGTACCTTTCCTGATGCCTCGATACAGCTTCTCTGCGTTCGCAAGAATTTTTTCTGTGTCGGCGTTGGTGCAGGCAAGAAAATCGTTTCGCGTTTTTGCCTTCTCTTCACATGCCGTATCCGCCAACGCTGAAATAGACGCCGATATCATCAGTACCGCCCCGATGGTTTTAACGGTTGTGGTCATAATTTCCTTCTTTGAAAAGATTGCCTTCTGAGCGACGACGCTTGATCAGTCCACGCGGCCGCACACCGCCAGCCATCGTGTAATCCAAAAATTTGGCCGGTACGCGGTCATAGTGACCCGAGTTAACAAGACTCAACAAGCCAGCGTTACCACTTGGAAGGTTATATACAAAGCAAACGAGCGCATCGTACTCGTACTGATATAGTGGAACGCGAATCTTTCTATTTAGAATGTGCTCAGGGTAATCAAGGTCAAGCAGCAACAATTCTCGGGCCTCGGCAATTGTTATGCCATTACGAAATTGCGCTTCAGACACCGCTCCTGATATTGGCCCCATATGAACCAGATGTCCATACCCAATAGTTGCATTACCTCCTTTACCTGCACCGTCGTTGTCGTACATATGTGGCTTGAAAGCTTCCCAGCCTGCAATGAAAGTTATCCCTTGCTGCGATATCTTCCATGGCTTGCAGAGTCTGCCCGAATGGACAGTCACGCATGAATTCGGATTGGTATTCGTTATCGCTGTTCCAAGTGCGTCGGGCATTACGCGTCCTCTCGGTGACCAAGATAAATAGATATGGATTGAGCGCCGTTCGTTTTGTAGCGTTTAGAAGCGTTAACAAAATGAGTTCTTCAGTCTTCGCCAGCAGATGATGCAGCATGCGATTTTCATGAAGGCTTCATGGATGGAGGCAAGACGTTCGAAGCGGATACGCAGTCGTCGAAAGTTATGGAGCCATGAAATGGTGCGCTCGACAACCCAGCGTGTTTTGCCCAGTCCGCTGCCATGTGGCTCGCCGCGTCGGGCGATTTCAGTCGCGATGCCGGCTGCGTGTAGCGGACGTCGGTATTTGTCGTGATCGTAGCCTCGGTCGCCCTGAACAATATGGGGCTTCGAAAGTGGCCGGCCGCGCTTGCCAGCAATGGGCGCGATGGCGTCAACCAGTGGGCGAAGCTGGGTAACGTCGTTACGGTTGGCGCCTGTGAGGATTACCGCGAGCGGGATGCCCTGCGCCTCGGTGATGAGATGGTGCTTTGAACCGGGTCGCGCGCGATCCGTGGGATTCGGTCCCGTTTTTGACCTGCGCCCACTGCGCGGATCGAGGAGGAATCGACGATGACACGGGACCAGTCAATCTGGTCAGCCGCACGCAGCTTTGCTAGCAGGACTTCATGCAGTCGGTCCCAAACGCCGGCAGCCTGCCAGTCCCGCAGACGGCGCCAGCAACTCATGCCGCTGCCGCAGCCCATCTCGCGTGGCAGCAGGTCCCAGCGCAGGCCTGTCTGCAGGATGAACAGGATGCCCATGAGGAGCGCACGATCATCAAGCGGTTTGCGCCCAGGATAACGGCTTCGCCTTGGTTTGGGAGGGGGCAGCAACGGTTCGATCAGTGCCCAAAGTTCGTCGTCGAGTATAGGTTTAGCCATGTCCTTTTCGTCGTCGAAACAATGAAAAGGTTAACAGGATTCATCGAGAGTAAACAGCCCCCCTCGTTCATTTTGTTAAGGGTTCTTAGTGCGCCCCAAACCATCTGTAACGCCGTGTACGAGCGAACCAGACGGCAGACGAACCGTGTAATACGTGTCGCGCATAGTCCGGCCGCCAGCATCTTTGAGTGTGTATTGCTCGTCGTGAGTCCGATCGTTCGACGTTAGCGCTGACTCTGCCTTGCGTTCGCGACAATTGCACGTCCATGCATATCCCAGGGCCTCGGCCATGGCGTAACCGGTTGGAAGCGAGCGGAGCTTATCGAATGCAAAGAACTCCCCAGTCTCGGCGTTCAAGGCCATTGCGGATGGCATTGGGGGAAAATTGGAATATATCGAATAGGTAATGCGGCAAACCCCGCATACTTCCTCCTCAACGCTCCAAGTGTTCTGCTGTCTCTGTTGCTCCATTGAAGTCCTCATCAGGTTTCGGGGTGATGCCCCGAGAATTGACACCTGAAACGGACCACGGTCAACCGTTTTAAATTGGGATAAGCCGTTTTTGACAACTATTTACAATGGTGTCGCGTTTCTTATTTTTATTGCATATCCTGCTTAGGCGGCGTGACTAGAAAAAGGCGGCATTGAGCCGCCCCCTGATCGTCAGGAATTGACGGCCCCGGCACCGCATTGACGACCCATACACGCCCCGGCGACAATCTCGCGATTCATCGCGCGTTCGAATTCTGCCGCACCGGCGACCTGCTCGTGATCAATGATGCGACTCGCGACGCAGCGCAACCGGATGATGAACGGCTCATGAACCCCTTGCTACTAGCCACATGGCGCACTACCTGAACACTGCAACCCTTCTCGACCTCGCGCGCGCGGCGCAGCGGCGCCTGGAACAACAACGCGCCGCCGCGCCTTGCGAATGCACGCGCACTCCCCTCGACGGCTGGCAATCGCAACCGCTTTCACTCGACAAAACCTTGTTGGAGGAGATCGGCACGCTGATGCCGGAAGACGATCCCGAGCCGACCTTCAGCGAATATCTGCCCAATAAGACGAGCTACTGGTCGGCCGATGCGCCGATCGCGCCGCGCTATTTCCCGTACAACCGCTGCGGCGTATGGCAATGCTCGACGTGCGGGCGACTGTACTTGCGCTACGTCGAAGGCGGCGGTTACTTTGTCGACCGCAGGATTCGCGCGGTGAACGCGGATCTGATCGAGGAGGTGCCGCTGCCCGCGTAACGCGGTTTGCCATCGCCACGGTTCAGGCATCGTCCCTGTCCGCGCGCGCGACACCCAGCAGTTCCTTGACGCGCCGCGCGAGATTCGACAGCACGCTGTCGGGGCGCGCCGCAGCCTGCTGTCTATGCGGCATATGCTGCAGATCGTGCCAGTCGGTATCCAGCGCTCTGGCGTGACCGTCGGCGCTGAACGGCCATTCGAGCACCACCGCGCGCAAACGCGCGGCACGCGAGCTTCTGTCGGCGCGATCGATATACGCATTGATCGCCGACGCCTCGTGCCGCGCCGATTCCTCAGAATCGACGGCAATGAAGTCGTTCAGCCCTTCGATGTGGACGCACCATAACTGTTCGCTCACGTCGCGTCTCCCGCTGCGTTTATTGTCCTGCCCGGTCAGACCGGTGGCAGCCGTCCAAAGTCAGGTTCGGCCCTGAGCCGTTCCCAGTTCAGATCCGCGAAGCACGGGCCTTGCGTCGCCTCGCTGAATTTGACGTCGTTGTGCTTGCCGTTCCACTCCATCAACTTGACCTGGTCGTTCGCGTCGACCGTGAGATCCCAGCCGATGCAGCGCGCAAACGGAATCTTCCTGTGCAGGCGCAGCACGGTCGCCATGCATTTGTCGAAACACGGAATCTTCACGCCCGCAAAGTGCACGCCCGAGTCCGGATGCGCCTCCACCGCGCCCCAGTCGCTCATATACCCAAAGTCGCACAGTTCGCCCGTCTCGAGATTGACCGACACGCATATTTCGCGATTCGCCAGCACATGCGTATCTTCGGCTCTGCCGAGCCGCAAGTAGCAGGCTCGAACGGAAATGCGGCCGGCGTCGTCCACCACGGTCGTGAAGCGCAACGTCGCCACCGGTTTCGAAGCAAACGCAGTGAACAAACTGTGCTGGTCGATGAAAGTCTGAATCACGCCATTGCCGAGCGACCTGATGACCGCGGGGTCGAAGTTGGCACGGTCGAAGAAGTAGACACCATTGCCCTGTCCGGAACCGTCGAGCTTGAAGGCGACGCGCTCGGTATGTTCGAACACGACGTCCTTCACGTCGCGCTCGGGTACCACGACGCTTTTGTCCGTAAAGAACAGCCCGTTGGCAAAGTACGCCAGGTCCGGCAATTCGTCGCCGTCGAAAATCAGCCGTGAAATCGGCTTAAGGCTCGAAATCTTGCCGTACCAGCCTTTCAGATGCGGCACGACGACGATCCCATAGTAGTTGTCCGGAATCCAGCCTTCCTTGAATGTGCCGCAAAACGCGGTATAAACGCGCAGCCAGGGCGCGTAGACCGGGTCACCGAACACGTCCCGCGCATAGGCGTCCGCGAGCCGCAGGTTGTTCGGGTCGGCCTTGCCATATCTGCTTTCCAGTCGCTCCAATATTCTTCTCGCCTGCATGCCGTGATCGTGGTGAAAGCGGTAAAGCGAGACCCGCTTTGCTGATCGTCTCACTACGTTTTCAACTCCGGATAGCATCATGCTTAGTACGCGTTTGGATGATGAAGCCCCTTGAAAATCGTGGCCAGAATGATCTTCATGTCGAGCCAGAATGACCAGTTGCGCAGGTAGTACAGATCGTGTGCAACACGGCCTTCCATTTTTTCGAGGCGATCGGTCTCGCCGCGATATCCGTTGATCTGCGCCCAGCCGGTAATGCCGGGTTTGATCCGATAACGCTGAATATAGCCCGACACGATGTTCTGATAGAGATCGTCATGTTCGAGCGCATGCGGACGCGGCCCTACCACCGACATATCGCCGCGCAGCACGTTGAAGAACTGCGGCAGTTCGTCGAGACTCGTGCGGCGCAGGAACGCACCGACGCTGGTGATGCGTGGATCGCCGCGCGTCGCCTGTTCGAGAATGCCCGGCTTCTGCTCGTGCATGCGCATCGTGCGGAACTTGTAGATCGTAAATACGCGGCCGTCGGCGCCTTTGCGGCGCTGCTTGAAGAACACCGGCCCGCGCGAACTCAGTTTGACGGCTATCGCGCAGCCCAGCAGGATCGGCGAGATCGCGATCAAAGCGACGAGCGCGAACAGACGGTCGAACAGGTCTTTCTGCACCAACGCCTTGGGCGGCAGCGGCGACGCGGCGAGATTGATCGTCGGCAAGCCGAGCAACTCGGTCATGCTGCCTTCGAACAGCGCAAGCGAGCGCACGTCGGGCATGAAGCGCACATTGATCAGGTCGTTGCGAAACTCCGCCACCAGCTTGAGAATCGCGCGCTCCTCGGTGAGCGGCAGTGCCAGCCACACTTCGCCGATCTGCTGCTCGCGCACGTAGCGAGCGAACGCGGACTGTTCTTCGAACACCTGCACCGACGGGTGCGGCGGCACGCAACACTCGGGGTGCAGGTTATACAACGCATTCGCGCGAAAGCCGGCAGCGGGCGAGGTCTCGATCTTGCGAATGATCTCGTCGCAATGATCGCCGCACGCCGCCACCGCGACCTGCTGCAAGTTCATCCCCGCATGGCGCATGCGGCCGAGCAGCGCATGCGTGACCAGCCGGCCGGACATCATCGCGGCGCCCGAAATGCCGGTCCAGTACACGAACCAGAGCCGCGACACGATGTCGATCCGGTGCAGCGAGAACATCAGCACCATCGCGCACGCCTGCACGACGAGCCAGCCGAGCGCCACCTGGCTCGCCAGCACTCTTTTCGAGCGGCCCCGCCAGGACTCGTATACGCCGAGCGCCGGAAAGACCGCGAGAGCAAACGCCGCGGCAAAAGCGACGAACGCGAAATAGAAGCTCCGTTGCGAGCCGCCGTCGAAGCGCACCTGTGAGGCCGCGAAGGCCCCAGCCACGATCATCGCGACGTCGAACGCTCTCGCCAGCAGACCAGTCAGCAATCGCATCACAGCCCCCTCATAGGACGTATCAGGTCGACTTCGTCGCATCAGCCACAACGCCCGTACTTGTCGTCGAAACGCACGATGTCGTCTTCGCCGAGATAAGTGCCGGACTGTACTTCGATGATCTGCAGCGGTACGCGGCCCGGATTTTCGAGCCGATGGCGAACACCTAGCGGGATGTAGGTCGATTCGTTTTCGCCGAGGAGAAACTGCTCTTCTCCACGCGTGACGAGCGCGGTGCCGCACACCACCACCCAATGCTCGGCGCGATGATGATGCATCTGCAACGACAGACGGCCGCCCGGCATCACGACGATGCGCTTCACCTGAAAGCGCTCGCCATGATCGATCGAGTCATAGAAACCCCACGGGCGGCGGACTTTTCTGTGAGCATCGGCTTCCGGTGACTTCTCGGCCCTGATCCGCGACACGAGTCCCTTGATGTCCTGCACATGCGAGCGATCCGCGACGAGCACCGCGTCGTCGGTTTCGATCACGATCATGTTGTCGGTGCCGACGCAAGCGAGAAGCCTGCCTCCTTGCGAGCGTGCGTAGGTCGCGGTGGCTCCTTCGAACAGCACGCGGCCGCTGGCCGCGTTACCGCACTCGTCCTTCTCCATCGCTTGCCACACGGCATCCCACGAGCCGAGATCGGACCACCCCGCTTCGAGCGGCACCACCACGCCCGAAAACGCCGACTCAGGTTTGCCTAGCTGTTCCATCACCGCATAGTCGATCGAGTCGGACGGCGAACCGAGAAACCCGTCGGCGTCCGGCATGATGCATTCTTCAGTCTTCTTCGCGTCGCGATACGCCTGAATGCAGGCCGTGTGCATGTCCGGCTGAAACTGCTGGATGACCGAGAGCCACACCGACGCCCGCACGACGAAGATGCCGCTATTCCACCAATAATTGCCCGACGCGACGTACTGGGCCGCGAGTTCCGCCGCGGGCTTCTCCACGAAGCGCTCGATGCGACGCGCGCCGTCGGGCAATGCATCGCCGAGCCGGATATAACCGAAGCCCGTATCGGCCCGTTCGGGCGGCACGCCTAGCGTGACGATCGCGCCGTTGCGCGCATGCGTTGCGGCGATGTGGAGCGAGTGATGCAGCGCTTCCAGATTCGCGATCGCATGGTCGGCTGGCATCGCGACGAGGATCGCGTCTTCGTCTTCCGTGCATGCCGTCAGCGCGGCAAGCGTCAGTGCCGGCGCCGTATCGCGACGCGCGGGCTCGACCACGATCCGCGCGTTCACGCCGATCTCGCGCGCCTGTTCGTAAGTGGCGAAATAATGCTCGGTGCCGCAGACGATCACCGGATCGGCCGCGACGTTCCATGCGGCATCGAAGCCCGCCATGCGCCCCATGGTCGCTTGCAGCAAAGTCTGCTTACCGATCACGTCGATCAGTTGCTTGGGAAACTGTTCGCGCGACACCGGCCACAACCGGGTGCCGGAACCACCGGCGAGAATCACCTGCACGAGCGTCGGGAAATCCGACTCGGCGGCATCCTGTCGTATCGTTTCGACATCCACTGCGGCGGCTGCCGCGGTAACCTTACCCATCGCAAACTCCTTCGCATTGAAACCGGCTCGGGAACGCGTCTTCCTGGACGACACCGAACGACGCGGTGTGCCGCGATCCACGCAAATACCGTCTGATGTGATTTATCGACAGGGCGTCCGCGTCAAACGGACCAGACCAGTAGTTCAGTTCACAGTGATAGAGGCACGCGCCGACGGCAAATCCGGCGCGAGCTGGAAGTACAGAAACTGACTGGCCGAATCGCAGTGGTCTGCTCGACAACGACGACCGGAAAACGATTTGAAAACGAAAGAACGAATGTGGCAACGACGTACATCGGATCTGGTCGACGTCGTGCCCCGATGGATTCATCATAGTGAGAGCGCCTTGCGACACAGGTCATCTGGCGCGAAGCGCGGAAGTTTTGGCGGCGCTCGCGGACCGGATTTCGCAAGCTTGCGAACGAGCTTGCACTTCTATTGCAGTGCGCACGATGGAAATAAGCAGCGACACGTGCTACCGTTTAATGAACGTCCCGTGGCATTCCTGTCAAAGACAAACAGCGGTGTGATCCCGCACGGCCACGCTGTAAGTCTTTCGCTGTTCCCAATCTCGCCATCATCCAGCGCATGGGCACAACCCCAACCGGCGCGCCATCCGTTTTTCTGGAGCTGCAATGGCCTATCTTTCGCTACTCGCACTGTTCATGACGGTCACGAACTTCGTGCCCCTCAGTGCGATCGGCTTCGTCCCGCTGCTATTGCTGGCATGGCGCTTTTACGGCCGCACCTATCCCGCGTTCATCACGCCGCTTACCGCTTTCACGGTGCTCGCGATCATCTCGACGTTGCTCTATGATCCGCAGTCGTTCCTCGAATTCGAGTTCTATCGGCGCGACGGCAATTTCTTCATCTCCTATCTGCCCATTTTTGCCGGTTGCGTGTATGCGCACCGCTGGGATATGAACAAGGTGCTGCGTTCGTTGTTCATCTTCGCAGTCGTCATCAATCTGCCGATGTACGCGTACTACATCGCCACGAACGGGCTGTTCAGCATCTTCATTCACCCTAACGACACCTTCGGCAGCTACTTCATTGCCCGTAACGCGGCCGGCGGCTTCCTCGCGATGCTGTTCTGTCTGGGTGTGGCGTGCTACCTGCAAAAGCGCAGCAAGCTGATAATCGCGCTGCTGTTCTGCACTACGCTGATGCTGTTTTCGACCTACAGCCGCGGCTCGCTGCTCGGCGCGGTGGCCGTTCTCCCCTACCTGTACTTTGGCCGCAAGCGCTGGATTCTCGGTACGCTGATCGCCGTGCTGCTGCTCGCCTCGGCCGCCATCGCGATCTACCATACGCAGCCGAACGTCGACTACATGGGCTATACGTTCGCGATTCACGCCAACGACGCCAAGGTCAACAACCTCAACATCCGCTACGAGTGGCTATGGCCACGAGCGCTCGCGTATTTCGTGCAAAGCCCGCTCGTCGGTCTCGGCTTCGGCTCGTTCGACGACCATATCGGCAGCCTCACCTCGTACTTCCATCTGTTCGCGGTACCGTCCGACATCGTGATCGAGCACAGCGACTCGCACGCTCACAACTCGTACCTGAATATCCTCGCCGAGCTCGGCGTCGTGGGCTTGACGCTGATCCTCGCGTTCTTCTGGAAACTGGTGGAATGGAGCAAGCAGGGGGCGGCGTATGCCGCGTTGGTCGAGGGGGGCCGCCACTTCGCGGCGTTCCGCTTCGTCGAGATTTCGTCGGTATGCCTGCTGGTGATGTCGGCAACCGAGCATCGGCTGGTCACGCCGTCGAATGTATTGATTCTTTCTCTTGTAATCTCGCTGCTGCTAGCCGCGCGTCCGCTCGCGGCCACCGCATTCAGGCCCGGCCCGCGCGGTGCGCGCAAGGCGGGCGTGGTGGGTGCGCGAGCTACACAGCCCGTGCCCCGGCGCCCGACTCACGGCGCAACGTCGGCAAGATGACGTTCTTCGGCCGGCAGCGACTGACTCGGCGCATAGGGAAGGAACTGCTCGACGCACGCATAGGGGAGCCGGGCATCGACGAAGCCCATCAGCGCCTTCTTGAAGTTCTCAGACGAAAAACGCTCGGCATTCTTGCGGCACACGCGTGCATCGAATAAGGCGGCGTTGCTCTCGAAACGGCTAACGGCTTCGAGCAAGGAAGCGGTGCTTTGCTCGCCGAAGAAGACCCCGGTGGGCCGCTCGAGCGGCAATCCCACCACCGATTCAAGCGCGCCGCCGCGGCCGAAGGCAATCACCGGTGTACCGCATGCCTGCGCTTCGACCACGGAAATGCCGAAATCCTCTTCCGCCGCGAACACAAATGCACGCGCGCGCCGCAAATGATCGACCAGCACGTCGGACGGCTGATGCCCGAGGATCTTGACGTTGTCGCCGGCCACCGCTTTGATTTTCTTCATATCGGGACCGTCGCCGATCACGACCAGCTTGCGCTCGGGCGTCTGAGAAAAAGCCTGAACGATCAGATCAATACGCTTATAAGGCACCATCCGCGACGCCGTCACGTAGAAATCCTCTTTCTCCGTACCAATGGACATATTCGCCAGATCGACTGGCGGATAGATCACGGTCGCTTCACGCTGATAGGCCTTTCTGATTCGCCGTGCAATGAACTGGGAATTAGCAACGAGATGATCGACGCCGTTCGCAGAACGCGAATCCCAGCCGCGAATGTAATGAAGCAGCACTCGCGCCAACGCGGAGCGCAGTCCCCTGTCGAGGTGGGATTCGCGCAGGTACTGATGTTGCAGATCCCACGCATAGCGGATCGGCGAATGAATGTAGCTGATGTGCACCTGGTTCGGCCCGGTCAACACGCCTTTGGCAACCGCGTGGGAGCTCGAAATGACGAGATCGTAGCCGGACAGATCCACCTGCTCGATAGCAATCGGCATCAACGGCAAATAGGCGCGGTATCGTCTTCGCGCAAATGGCATCTTCTGGATGAAGGACGTATTGACGGACTTCCCCTTCACGCAATCGCGGTCTTCGAGAAAATCGACAATCGAAAAGACGTCCGCATCCGGGAAGCACTCGATGATGTTCTTCAATACTTTCTCGGCGCCGCCGGACACTACCAGCCAATCGTGAACAATAGCGACTTTCACTTCGACCTCCTGTGACAATCCACCCAAACTCCCGCACACCCACGCGCCACTTCAATCGTCTTTTGCGCCGCCCGCCTGCGTACGAAGCCCACACACCACCCGCACCCGCGCGAGCGCCCGCTCGGCGCCGGGCAACAGCCCGACCAGCTCGAGGCGAATCAGCACGCTGAGCAGCGTGACCGAGAGCGCTGCTTCGCCGATCACCCGAGCAGAGGCCATGCCAATCGCGCCGAAAGGCGGCGCGAGAACGAGCGCCGCCGCGAGATTGACCAGCGCCGAGGCGACGCCCGCAATCGCGAGTACCCGGTCATTCCTCCGCGGTACGAATACATAGAACGCGACGAACTCATTGAAGGCCGCGAACGGGAACATCCATGCAAATACCTGCAATACGTGCACACTCGGCTCGAACGCGGCGCCGAGAATCAGCGGCAACACGAAAGGCGAAAGCGTCAATGCGCCGCACAGCACGAGCACGCCATAGCCGAGCAGCAACAAGGCGCCGCGCCGCGTCGTTACATGCGCGCCCGCCTTGTCGCCCTGCGCGAGTTGCCTGGTTATCGTCGGAATAAAGACTTGCGCCGCGGGGGCCATCAGGCTCAGACCGATCGTCGCGAAACGCTCGGCCGCGCCGAAATAGCCGACCTCCGCGGGCGTCGAGAACAAGGTCAGCAAATACGTCGACGATGCCGTCAGCACGACCGAGCCGGACGAAAAGCAGAACAGCATCGTCGACCTGCGCACGAGCGGCAGGACGCCGGAAAACGCCAGACGCGGCCAACCGAGTTGCCACGTCGTCAAACCATACGCAATGACCAGCGACGCGACGCCCGCAATCAGCAGGCTCGCCAACACCCATACGGCGTCGTTCGGACCTTTGACGAGCGCCAGCACCAGCACGAGACTCAGCGCGAAGCCGAACACTTCGATCATGATCGGCGTGCGAATCTGCTGCCGCCCCTGAAACAGCCAGCCGAGATTGCACGCCGACACGATCCCTAGCAGGGTTGCGAGCATGCCGATCAGAGGCTGCTCCGCCAACAACGGTGAGCAGAACGTCGCAACGATGCCTATGCCCGCGCCAATCACGGCGAGTGTCAGCCGCGCGCTGACATGCAGCGAATAGATCGCATTGCATTCCTGAGTCGACTGCGCTTTCGCCACCTCGCGCATGCCGACGAAGGTGAAGCCGAAGCCGACGAACATCCATATCACGTTCATCAGCGACATCGACGCGAGTACCCGCCCGTATTCGGCCACGCCAAGCACCCTGCCATAGAACGGCACCACGATCATGAGGTACACATACCTCATGAAATAGCCGGCGTACACAAATACGATCAGGTTGGTGCTCGTTCGTCTATCCATGCCGTCCTCCTTCGCCTAGCGTCCTGCGACGCGACGCCGCGCAAGCGGGTTCGCGATATAACGCACCGCGAAATCCGACAGCGGCGAGTACGGCACGAGACACAGGCTCGACAGTACGAGCGTGCCGAGCTTCTTCTTCAGGCTCCAGAACGGATTTGCAATGATCGTGTGCAGATAGTTGCGCGAATCGCGGAGCATCCAGTGCCAACGCCTGAAAAACGTCGCGCGATAAACGGAAGAGCAGAATGTCGCTTTCTCGTGTGAAAAGTCGAGAAATGTGGCCGGTAATTCAATGTCGAGGCGGTCTTTTGCAATATTGCGCAGAATGGCCCAGCGCATGTTGAACGCGCGCGGCGCTTTCGTCAGTTGTTCCGAGTTTGCGAACGACACCGTTTCACTGCCCGCGTTATGCACACGGTAGCCGCCTAGCGACTTCGACAAAGTCGCGATCGGTCCAGCCAGCGCGACGCCATAGATCGCGTAAAAGTCCGCGCCATAGCGATTCACGCCCTCTTCGGGGACCGGGAAGATCTGCTTGAGCGCACTCACCCGGTAAGCGTTGCCAGACGCGGGCGGCGACGGATAGAGCCAACCGCCGCGCAGCAGACTGCTGCAGTCGGGGGGCGGCTCGCTATTCGGCACGTAGGCACCCGTCAATTCTCCATTGCTGTCCATCACGTCGAGGCGGAATTGCACCTTCGCCCACTCGCCGTGCTCGAAAAAGCGCATGACCTCGGTGACTGCGGATGGGTACAGCACGTCATCCGAATCGAGAAAGATCACAAACTCGGTGGTGAGCGACGCGATTGCATAGTTGTAGGCGGACACCTGTCCGCCATTTTTCTTGTACACCGACACGACGCGGTCGCCGTAGCCTTCGATGATCGCGCGTGACCCGTCGGTCGATCCATCGTCGACGATCATGACCGTGGTCGCCGGATAGTCCTGCGCGAGCGCCGAGTCGATCGCCGCCGCCAGATAGTGCTCGTAGTTGTAATTGCAAATCGCAATGGTGACCTGTTTCATGATGTGTCAACGCTATCCATCAGGTTCGGTCCGCCGGCTCCCGGCGGCCGCAAAGTTCGCGAAATCTCGCTATGCCACTGCCTGCGCCGCACTCCGTACCACCAGATAAGCCAGATGTTTGGGCGGATTGTTACCAGCACCATTCACCTTGTCGGGTACCTTGAATCGCACGTTCATCAAATCGTTGTCCCAACTCAATGCGACATTGTCCGGTGCGCTCGCCTCGCCATTCACCGCGTCGATGAAATCGGCCTTTACCGCATGCGAGCGCAGCGCCTGCAGCCCGCCGATGGAAATGTTCTGCCAGCCCGCGCTGCTGCTCACCTGCATCACCAGGTCGTTGCCGGAAACCAAAGCATTTGCAGCAACACCCGGACCGCATTGCAGCGGCTTCGAAAAACTCGCCAGATGCCCACCCACGGTTTGTCGCAACACGACCAAGCTTCGACCGGAAACGTTGTAGGTTCGTTCGGGCGGACCGGGATGCGTGAGACGATACGGTTCATAGCCCTCCCAGTGATAGATCATCGACAGGTACTTGTTCGGATCGTCCCAGTTCCTGCCCAGCGCCCACACCGCGAAGTCGAAGAAATAGCGCGGCAAATAGTGCGGGTCTTTCATGTACTCGTTGCCGATCTCGGTTTGCCAGATGCCGCGTGCGGGACCGTTCTTCACGTACCTCTGGTACAGCGGTTCCATGTCGGCGACCGGCAAATAGTGCGTGTCGATGTAGTCGACCCAATCGAGCATGCGCTCTTTCAATGCGGGACTGCGATATTCGAGCCAGCGGTAGAAGTTATCGAGGCCGCCCTGGTCGGGCCAGCCGCCATACACCACGAACGCGTGATGACTGCGAATGATGCGGGCGGCCGGAATATGAACCCGCTCGACGTAATCCTGCATCGCGCTCTCGTACGGTTTCGAGCGTTTTTCGTCCTTGCTGAACCCCGGGCCGCGCCAGAACACCGACTGCTGCAAGCCGCCGGACAATTTTCCAGCCGCCTCGTTCCAGATCTGGAAATAGCGCAGGTTATAAGGCGGCGCGGAATACTTGCGGACCACCGCGTCGACGTACTGCTTCCATGCATCCACGTCGACGGGTGCCGAATTGTTTTCGCCCGGCACGCTCGCATTCCATCTCGGCGTAAAGCCGAGCATCAGCAGCGAACCGATTCCATTGCGTTCATTTCGCAACAGTCTGGACGGCAGGTCGACATCGTACGCCGAGCTGGTTTTGTCGATGCGCATCGGCTCGCCGCGCCGATCAGGTTGGCCCGGGCCGACCGTGTCGCGCCCCCAGCTGATGCCCATCGCTCGCCACATCTCGATGTCGGCAACCGATCCGGCCCAGCCGTTCACGCCGATCAGATCGCTCATCATGCGGCCGCGCGCGCGCGCGGGCGCAGGGTCCTGTACCAACGCGAGAGCGGGCCTGATATCCGACAATGGCGTGGCCGCCCCCGCCGCCAACGCGGCGAGTGTGCGCAACGCACGTCTTCTGCCAGCACCGGTCTTGACGCGATCCATCGCTAGCTCGCTGACGCGCGCGGTGCCAGTTCAGGCAGCCGCTCGCCGGTCTTTACATCGAGGATTTCGAGCACTTGTTGCGCCGCGCGCTCCCAGCGAAACTCGCGCGCATGCAGCAGCCCAGCGCTGCGGTATTGTTGACGCAGATCGGCGTCGCTCATCATCTGCTCGATCTTTGCGGCGATGTCGTCCGCGGAGGCCGCGTCGCAGTACATCGCGGCATCCCCGCACGCTTCCGGTATCGACGTACGCGTCGACGCGATCACCGGACAGCCGCAATACATCGCTTCCAGAGGCGGCAGGCCGAAGCCTTCGTACAACGACGGAAACACGAGGCATCCAGCGTTCTGGTAGAGCCCCTTCAGCTCCTCGTCGGACACGAATCCGGCCCACACCACCTGCCGCGACTGCAGCGGATGCTCAACGCCCGCACTGCTGAAGATGCGCGGATACTGTTTTCCCACGATGACGAATTTCACGTCGCGCAGATGCCCGAGCCGCGCAATTGCGTCCAGCACGCCGCGCAGATTCTTGCGCGGGTCGAGACTGCCGACGATCACGCAATACGCGTCCTTGTTCAACTCGAGCCGTTGCAGCACCGACGGGTCGGCCACGATCCGGTCGAGATGATCCGCGCCGGGCGCCACCACTTTCACACGCGATTCGTCGATCTTCAGGTGATGGCAGATCCGCATTTTCGAATACGTCGACACCGTCAGAACGATTGGATGCGTGCGCGGCAATAGCGTGAAGACGATGCGATACCAGAGCCGGAATTTCCTCGAAAAGCCTTGCGGCACGTCGAAGACGGCCATGTCGTGAACCATCACGACCTGACTGTGCTTGAACAGCGGATTCGTATTGCACAGACTGAGCAGTGTGATCCCGCGAGCAGCGATCGGCAGCGTGATCTGCTCCCACAACGTGCCACGCAGCCACGGAAAGCGCCGTTGCGGTCTGAGCAGCGCCCCGGGCTCGACTGCGTTTTGTGGCACGAACAATTCCGGTTCGTCACCGGGCGCGGCGCGCATCTGCATGGCCCTCGTCAGCTCATACGCCACGCGTTGAACCCCCGTGATGGACTGCGAAGTAAACTTTCCGTTGATTGCAAAGGCCATCTGGTTCTCCGTTTTACGCCATCGCGAACGCGCGTTGCCGCGTTGAGGCCTCCACACGCTCAGGCGCCTCGCGGCGCTTGCTGGCCGGCGTCGTTTTCGCCGAAATCGCTGGCATAGTTCGTTTCGTAGCCGTAATTCTTCGTGCTTCGACGCAGCGGTATGCCGTTGAACACCGCGCCCGCGATGCGCCCTTCCGCGCGTTCCACCTTTCTGATCGTGTCGGCGATCTCCTCCTCGCTCTGCATACCAGAGCGCAGCACGAGCAGGGATGCGCCCGCCTCGTTCGCGACGATCGAGGCGTCGGTGACCGCGAGGAAAGGCGGCGTATCGATGATCACCAGATCGAACTGGCTCGACAGCCGCTCAAGAACATCCTTCAGGCGCGGCTTCATCAGCAGCGCGGCGGGATTCTCCGGGCGCACGCCGCACGACAGGAACGTCAATCCGTCGATGCGGGTGGAGCGCAACGCATTGCGCAACGGCAAGCGTTCGGACAGCACTTCGGATAGGCCTCCACGATTGCTCTCGTTGAATAGCGAGGCGAGATGGCCACGCCGCATATCGGCATCGATCAGCACCACACGCTGACCGACTTCCGCGTGCAGGATCGCCAGATTCGCCGCGACGAAGCTCTTGCCGGCGGACGGCGTGGGGCCGATGACCATGACGATGTTGTTGCGTGCATGCGCGAGATCGCGCGTGACGGCGGTCCGTACGCTGCGCAGCGCTTCGACCGACGCGTCGTGTGGAAAGCGCGCGGCGAGAATCCTGTTCGGAATGCCCTTATCGAGCTGAATCTCGTGCAGACTCTTCTGCAGCGGCGGATGGGCACGCCCGGTCGCTGGCGGCAGAGATTTTCGGCCTGCGGTCGCATCGCGATCGAGCAGCACTTGCTGATGGCTGAACAGAATCTCGCCAAACACCGGCACGCTCATCTGGCGCTCGACGTAGCGCGGGTCAGTCACGCCGATCATCACGTGGCGGCGCATGAAGACCAACACGACGCCGGACACGATACCGAGCATCAATCCGCCGCCGAGCACGAGAATCGGTTGCGGCATGACCGGCATATGCGGTCTCATCGCCGGATCGAGAATATGCGCACCGCCCGTCGTGCTGGCGCGGCGCACCTGCAATTGCTCAGCCTTCTGGACCATGCCGAGATACACCGTTTCAGCCACCTTCTGCGCGCGGATCAGATCGACGCTCTCGCGCTCCGACGCCGGCATGCCGTTGAAATGGTCGGAGAATTTCGCTTTCGCTTCTTTCAATTGCGCCAGTTGCTCGTCGATGTTCTGCACCCAGCGGCTCTGCGGCGTATAGCGCTCGAGCATTTGCGTGCGCTGCAATTGCAACGTCGCGATCTGCTTGTCGAGATCGAGGCCGCCCTGCAAATAGGCTTGCGCCTCGTTGGTCGGCTGCATCGATTGCGAGTTCGAGCGGAAGCTCTTCAGCGCTTCCTCGGCTTTTCGCAGATCGGCGAGTAGACGCGGGAGTTCGCCGTTAATGAACGCGAGCGTCTGCGTGTCGTTCGATTGTCGGCTCGCCACCGCGGAGGCGAGGTATTGCTGTCCCAATGCATTGGCGACGGCAGCGGCTTTGTCCGGACTCTTGTCGCGGTACTGGATTTGCAGCAACCCCGAGTCTTTCACCTTGTCGCCGATCTTGATCAGACTCTCGAAGCGCTTGATCGCATCGAGCTCATTCCAGCGGATCACTTCGAATTTCGTGCCGGGCCGCGCAGCGAGTTCCTTCACGAGCATCGACACGCCGTTCTGCTTGAGCGGCATGCCGACCGTGCCACTCGCCAGCAACTCGCCGGACGGGCCATGCAATTCGAAGCCGCCATTGTCGAGCGCGGTCAAGGTCAGCTTCTCTTCCTCGAGTTCGCGCGGCACGTCGAGCGCCGCGATCTGCACGCGCTCACCGCCCCATGCATACGATTTCAGGCCGAGCCACGGCGCCGCAGGCTGTCCCGGTGTAGCAAATTTTTCGGCGATGTCGCCGAGCACCGGAAGCTTGTGCGGCTTTACCGAAATGTCGAAACGGAACTGGTCGATCACCGGCTGCAAAACCGACCGGCTTTCCATCACCGCCATTTCCGTTACCGACGACGGCGTCGGAGGCGGCAACAGGTCCTGGTTCTGCAACGCAAGTCCGAGCGCATTCGGCTCGGGCGGGTCCACCCGAACGATTACGTCGGCGGAATAGATGGGGGTGGTAATCAGAAGATACGCGACCGCGAGCGTGAGGACGACGACCGTCGTCACCACGATCTCCCAGATGTGGTCACGCATTAGCGTAAGCATCCCGCTGGCACTGAGTTGTCTGCGCTCGGTATCAACAGCGGGATAGAGCGAGTTTTGCGGATAGTAATCCACCGGTCTGATCCTTGCAGGTTGATGAAACAAAGCGATCGGCGATCGCTTTGCGTCGCCACGTCGCTATTTATGCCGCCGGCCGGATAGACCCTGGATTGGCTGGCAGCACGGCGAAGCGACGTGCTGTGTCGGGTTAGGTCGGGGAGCCGTGTTCGGGACCTCTCGAAGCACGGAAGGCTACACACCTATTGCTTATCCACCGCGGCATTGCCGATTGTTCTTCTCACGAATCAGCGAATGCGGTGCCCGCCATTCACGTAATCCGCGATTGACAATTTCTCTCTCGATGTTGCGGTGAAGCATAGTCCGCAAAGGATCGGGGCATTCGCCGGCGGCCCAAAGTAGGGTGCTATTGGCCGATAATGCGGAGCCTTTTACAAATGAAACAGAAGCTGGAAAGCCTTGTTGCGATCTGCAATTGCTGTAACAGAGTTATACGATAGGCGCCGTACATCGCGACAGAACGCCAAATGGGCGGTTCCTGTGCAAAGAATGCCGTTGATATCCCACAAATCGTGCCGATTCCACGCCACTCGGCGCATTCCGCCGATGCCTTGGCTTTTCCCCTGCAAAAATCGCGCTAATCGAGCTGGAAAAAAATTCCGCGCAACGTTAATTAGTAGCACGCAGTTTAGCGAATAGTGAGGTAAGAATTTCTCGAATCTTGACGATTACGCCAAAACACCCGCGCATGCCGGCCAAGCTCGTCTGACAGAAATCGATGCGCTAATCTCAATGCGTAGATTTTCCTGTCTGGAGAAGCTGGCGTGATGAAGCATATTGGTCTATTCGTCTTTCAGGATTGTTCGATGGCAAGTACCGGCGCGATCGGCGACGCGTTCCGGCTTGCCAATGAGTTCAAGAGAACGGCTGGCGAAGAGGCGCCATACCGGTTTACCGTGGTATCCGATGGCGGTGGTCTGGTGACCAGTTCTTCCGGCATATCGATCTGGACGCAAGGCCTCGAACGCTATTGCCTCGCGGATTTCCACGCGTTCTTCGTGGCCTGCCGCGACGTCACCGAAGTGGCGGAATCCAACGATCGGTTTCTGTCGTGGATCTCACTGCAAGGATCGATCGCATCTTTCGGCATGCAACAGGGTGCGAATCTCGCGGTCGTCTGCAACGATCCGCTGCAATCGATCGTGCCGATTTTTCTGTTCGACGACAGCGGTGATGCCGCGCGCACGCAGAGCAATGTGACGCCGACGGATCTCGCGCTCGCGCAGATCGAACGCGACATCAATACCGACACGGCCCGCAAAATCGGCCGCATCCTGCAAACCGGCTACGCCGAGAAGAGCCGTTCGGAGCTCGACGACGTCAATATCACGACGACGACCGAGAAGATTCGCGAATCGGCGCGCTGGATCAAGGAGAACTACAGCAAGGCTATTTCGGTTGCCCAGGCGGCCGAGTCGGTGGCGATGAGCAAGCGCAATTTTCAGCGCCGTTTCAAATGCGAGTTCGGCATGACGCCACTCGAATATCTGCTGCGCACACGCTTCGAGATCGTTCGCTCGATGCTGAAGAACACCGATTTGCCGGTCGATAAGATCGCGCGTCGCTGCGGAATGGGCGACGGTAATCGGCTCGGGCGGCTATTCAAGGAGCGCTATGGCATGTCGCCGACGCAATTCCGCGCGCAACAGCATGTGGACGCGGAAGAACGCTGGCTGACACCGGAGGAAAGCTGGAGTGCCGCGACCGAGATGTTGCGGCAAGCGCCGCTGACGCTTTGATTTCAATTCCCTATTACTCCGAGCACGACTCGTCGGCTCGACCGCAAAAGGGATAAGAACATGACGATCATCAAAACCGCCGAACTGGCCGCGGAGGACGCGGCCGTCGCGACGGAAAACATGGCCTCCCTACAATCCGTTGACAGTGCCGTGGCTGCGCCCTGTGAGATGCCGGGCCTGCGCGCAGGCGCGCATTTCGCGCAAGGGCAAGCGCCATCTACCGTGAGAAAGATCAAGGAAGTGGCGAAGACCTTATTGCCGGATGCCCTTTTCCTAAGCCTGTTACATCACAAATGCACTGGCCGTTATCCGAATCTGATTCGTCCAGTGACGTTCAATGAGAAGATCCTGCAGCGCAATCTTCACCCTGATCCTCGCTATATCGAGCTGACCGACAAGCTGCTGGTGCGGGACTATATTGCCCGGAAGATCGGTGACAAGCATTTGATACCGCTGATCGCAGCGCCCGCTGTATTCACGCCCGAAGTGTTCGACGCGCTGCCCGATGCTTTCGTAATGAAAGCCAATCACGGCAGCAGCTTCGTCGAAGTGGTGAGAAACAAATCGGAGACCTCGTTCGACAAGCTGAAGAAGCTTGCCGACCAGTGGCTGCGCACCGAATTCTATTACGTTGGGCGCGAACGGCACTATCGGTCGATCGAGCCTCGCGTCTTCTTCGAGAAGCTGCTGCTCGATCAGCGCGGCCAGATTCCGGCGGATCTCAAGATGCACTGCTTCGGCGGTCGGCCTGGGGGGCCGATCATCTATATCCTCGTGATCTCCGACCGGTTCGGCACCGCGACGCACGGCGACGTGTACGACGTCGACTGGAATCACCTCGATATCGCAATCGGCGACTACAAGCGCAGTGCGGCACCAGGTCCGCGCCCGCCGAATCTGGATGCCGTGCTCGATATCGCGGTCCGTCTGTGCGAAGACTTCGACTATGTGCGAGTGGACCTGTATGCACCGGACGACCGCGTTTATTTCGGCGAACTGACATTTACGCCCGGTGCAGGCGTGCTGCCCTTCACGCCGGACAGTATCGATTACGAGTGGGGCAAGCTGATGGCTTGAATCCGCTTTCATTCGCGGCGTTTGGATTCCGCCATCGAGCCGGGGCGGCGAACGCCGCCCCCCTTCAAGCCGGCGACATGCCGTTTTGCAGCTTTGCGCCGTCGGCCTCGCGCGAGACCAGAAACGTCAGTAACGCCTGCGCCGCTTCGCGGTGGCGCGCCGCCGTGCAGATCGCGGCGGTGAAAGTCGTGGTGGACTGGATGGCGGCAGGAAGCTCGCCGAGCACGTCGATACCGGGCACGTGAATCAATTCGCTCATCTGCTGAAAGCCGAGCGCGACTTCTCCGCGCGCGACGAGCGTGCCGACCGGCACACCCGGCGGCGCCTTCACGGTACGCGAAGCGATCTGCCCGGCAATGCCCCAGCGTTCGAACAGCTTCAGTAGATGCGTGCCGCTCGGCCCCGTCGAGTAACCGATGCTGCGCGCACCGAGAATCGCGTCGCGCAGCGCCGCTTCGGTCGCGATGTCCGGGTGTGTCGCTCCGGCCGCGACCGCGACCGCGATGCCCGAGCGCGCGAGCCCGACGCGGCTCGCCGCTTCGACGCAACCCGTCACCACGAGCCGCTCGATCGCGTCTGCTGCGAGCACGACGATATCGAAGACTTCGTCATCCTCGACCCGGCGCGCCGCATCGACGCCGCCGACCGATTCGATCGTGACGCCCTGCCCGGTGCGCCGCTCGTACGACGCGGCGAGTTCGGCGAGCACCTGGCGCGTGGCCATCGACGAAATGCCGGTGATCGGCGCGCGCACGGCTTGACCCTTGATCTCTGCGACCACGCCTGTCAGTCCTTGTAACGCAGTCCAGCCTGCTCGAGCGGCCCGCGCATGTTGTACATATCGAGGCCCAGCACACCGGAGGCGAGTTTCGCGCGCTTCTCGGCTTCGTTCGCCTCGCGCGCTGCGGCCTTGTCGAGCACCGCTTGCGCGGCGGCCGCCGGCACCACGGCCACGCCGTCGTCATCGGCAACGACGACGTCGCCCGGCGTGACCAGTGCGCCCGCACACACGACCGGAATGTTCACCGAGCCGAGCGTCGCCTTGACCGTGCCCTTCGCGGAAATCGCCTTGCTCCAGACCGGAAAGTTCATTTCGGTCAGCACGCCGACGTCGCGCACACCGGCGTCGATGATCAGCGCATGCGCGCCGCGCGCCTGGAAGCTGGTTGCGAGCAGATCGCCGAAGTAGCCGTCGGTGCTCTCCGCGGTGACACCCGCGACGACGACGTCGCCCGGCCGGATCTGTTCGGCCGCGACGTGCAGCATCCAGTTGTCGCCCGGTTGCAGCAGCACCGTGACGGCCGTGCCGCTCGCGCGCGCGCCGGTATAGATCGGACGCATATACGGCTGGAGCAAGCCCGTGCGGCCCATGGCTTCATGCACGGTGGCCGAACCCAGCGCGCCGAGTTTCGCGGCCACGTCCGCGTCCGCGCGCTGGATGTTGCGATACACGACTCCGATTTCATACATGATTACAGCCCCTTCGTTTTCAGCAAGGCATCGAGACGCGGATAGACGCGCCGCGCGTTACCTTCGTAGATCTTGTAGCGCTGCTCCGGGTTCATATCCGCGGCTTCAACGTAGCGCTTCGTGTCATCGAAATAGTGGCCGGTTTCGGGATCGATGCCGCGCACCGCGCCGATCATCTCGCTCGCGAACAGGATGTTGTCCACGGGAATCACCCGCGTGAGCAGATCGATGCCCGGCTGATGATAGACACAGGTGTCGAAAAACACGTTGTTCAGCAGATGGTCCTTCAGCAACGGCTTCTTCATTTCCTGCGCGAGGCCGCGGAAACGCCCCCAGTGATACGGCACCGCGCCGCCGCCGTGCGGAATCACGAACCGCAGCGTCGGGAAATCACGGAACAGGTCCGAGGTCAGGCATTGCATGAACGCGGTGGTATCCGCATTCAGGTAGTGCGAACCGGTGGTGTGGAAGCACGCATTGCAGCTCGTGCTCACGTGAATCATCGCGGGAATGTCGTACTCGACCATTTTCTCGTAGATCGGGTACCACGAGCGGTCCGACAGCGGCGGGCTGGTCCAGTGGCCGCCCGATGGATCGGGATTCAGGTTGATCGCGACATTGCCGTACTGCTCGACGCATTTGACGAGTTCAGGAATACAGGTGACCGGATCGACACCCGGACTTTGCGGCAGCATCGCGGCCGGCACGAAGTTCGCAGGAAACAGCTGGCTCACGCGATAGCACAGTTCATTGCAGATCGCGGTCCACGTGCTGGAGACTTCGAAGTCACCGATGTGATGCGCCATGAAGCTCGCACGCGGACTGAAGATCGTCAGATCGAGGCCGCGCTCGCGCATCAGTTTCAACTGGTTGTTTTCGATCGACTCGCGCAGCTCGTCGTCGCTGATCTGCAATTCCGACACCGCCGGCATCTCGGACGGACTCTTGATGCCTGCGATCTGGCGGTTACGCCACGCCTCCAACGCTTTGGGCGCGGTGGTGTAGTGGCCGTGAATGTCGATGATCACCGTGATTCCTCAGTAGATGAATTTAACCAGCGGCGCGCGCGAACCGCACGCGCGCCACGTACCTGCGTGCGTCAATGCGCGGTATTCGGCTGCGCCGCCGTACCGGTGCCGCCCGCGCGCTGGCTCACCAGGATGGCGATCGCGGCGAGCGTAGCGGGGATCGCAAGCATGGCGAGGATCGCGCCGAACTGCCAGCCGAAGCCGAGCAGCGCGCCGCCGATCGCCGAGCCGAAGATGCTGCCGAAGCGGCCCATGCCGAGCATCCAGCTCACACCGGTCGCACGCGCAACGGTCGGGTAGCGGCCGGGCGCAAATGCGTTCAGACCGGTTTGCGCGCCGCTCATGCAGAAGCCAGCGGCAAACACCAGCAATGCGAGCGACGACGACATCGCGCCGATGTAGCCGAGCCCGAGCACGCACACTGCGCCGCCGATATACGCGGCGCTGATGACCGGCGCCGGACGCGCCTTGTCCATGACCCAGCCGACCAGCACCGCGCCGATCGTGCCGCCGATCTGGAACATCGCCGTGATGTTGGCCGCGGTGGTGACCGACAGACCCGCATCCTTCATCAGCGTCGGCAGCCAGCCGGTCAGCAGATAGATCACGAGCAGGCCCATGAAATACGTGACCCACAGCGCGATCGTCATCGAGCCATAGCCTTGCGAGAACAGCACGCCGATCGGCTTGCGCGTCGGCAGCGGCGGTTCGTTCGACACGAACACTTCATTGCCGGCGAAACGCACGCCGCACACGCGGCCGAGCACCTTGCCGATACGCTGCGCAGGCGCGCCGCGCACCGCGAGCAGACGGGCCGACTCAGGCAGCAGCCAGATCTGGAACGGGATCAGCACGAGCGGCAGCGCGCCGCCGAAAATCAGCACCGAGCGCCAGCCGTGAACCGGAATCAGCCAGCCGGCCGCGAAGCCGATCAATGCCGAGCCGAGATTGAAGCCCGTGAACATCACGGTGATCAGCAGCGCGCGCTTGCGTTGCGGTGCGTACTCGGACAGCAGCGTCGTCGAGTTCGGCATCGCCGCGCCGAGGCCGACACCGCTCAACAGACGCAGCGCCGCCATCGAAAACGGCGATTGCGTGAACGCAGTCGCGATCGTGAACACGCCGAACAGAAACACCGACGTAATCAGCACCCACTTGCGGCCGATGCGGTCCGATGCCGGACCCGCGAACAATGCGCCAATCACCAGACCGATCGGCGCCGCGCTCATCACGAGACCGAATTGGGGACGCGAAATACCCCAATCATGAATGATGGACGGTGCGACGAAACCCATGATCGCGACGTCCATGCCATCGGCGGTCACGATCAGAAAACACAGCACTACCAGCAGCCATTGGTAGGGCGAGATCGGCCGTTCATCGATGAACTTCTTGATATCAATTCTGTTACCGCTGGTAGTACTCATCAAAACTCTCCTGTCTCCTTCAATGGCCTCATCGCGCGCTCGACGCGGGTTGCTTCGCAAAGTGCGTCGTAACCATCGTGGCGATGGGGCCCCTGCACGCCCTGCTCAAACAACTGGCGTGACGGTACGTTTCGTCCTTCGCGGGCCAAAGCGCGGGTTAACCATATGGTCGAAGCGAGTATCCGCATTTTCAGCGTTCCGCATAGCATCTTCGAAGTCTGTCCGATTCGCGCAAAGCGGCGCCGGACCGGGGTTCGACCTAGGCCCACCGGCCTTCGAAGCAGCGTTGCCGAACGCCAGTTGGCACACCAACTGATAAACAAAACAGATGACGCGGGAACGAACTCGCATAGAACGGCAGCGAGACGCCCCGCTTTTGCGATCGACGTGAATGCGCCGCGCTGGCAGCGGATTTTCCCCACGAAAAAAGGGCTCAAAAGAAAAAGCGGATGACCGTGTCACGGCCATGCCGCTTCGGGATGAGCCGGCGTCGCGGACCGGCTCGTACTCAGTTAGCGCTCTGTGCGAGACCCGGTTCAGGGCGCCGCGACACCGCGCGTCGCCGGCGCATAAGGCGTGTAGAAGCTCGAACCGGCCCACGTACGCGAGGCTGCCGCGTAGAGCGGTGTGCCTTGCGTGTAGTTCGCGCCGTCGTGCCAGTCGCCCGAACCGGTGTACTTCGCGACCGCCGGGTACGGATAGACCGGACGCGAGGCCGTCACGTTGTTCGACGAATCGGTCTGATACGTCATCACGGAAGTCGGCACCCTGGATTCTTCGACCCAGTTGGTGATCTTCGACACGAGGTCGATATTCGGGTTGCCTTCGCCGCCACCACAGTGACCGACGCCCGGCACCAGATAAAGACGCGCGAACTGGTCCACGCTCGACGTGCCCATCGTGTTCTGCATCGCCTCGTAGTACTGGATCGTGAACAGCGGCGAGATGTGCTGGTCCGCCCAGCCGTGCCACAGGATCAGCTTGCCGCCGGCAGCATTGAACGCGGACAGGTCCGGGCTCGTCGCGTCGATGAACGGATGGTTCGCCTTCAGATAAGTCGGGTAGAAGCTGGCGTCCTGGTAGCCGAAGGTGTCGATGCTCGGCATCGTCGGCGAGCCCGTGAAGATCAGGTTGTACGCGCCCGTCACGATCGAATAGCTGAACAGCTTCGTCACGGAAACCGGTGCATCCGTCGAGTTCGACGTCGGCACTTCGACGCCAACCCAGTTCGCTTCCGAACCATACTGCGGCGAACCCGCCAGCATGTACTCGCCGGTCGTCGCATCGGTCGGACCGCTGTAAATGGCCTTCGCTGTCGTGACTTCAGCCGCGGTCAGGCAGTTGCTGGTGCTCGTCGCGCCGCTCGCGCACTGGATCGTCGCGGGGTCGAAATGGCAGGTACGCGGATCGGCGATCAGGCCGTCGGCCGCGCCGCTGCCGCCGCCGCATGCCGCCGCGACGGCTTTATGCAGCAGCGTCGCCTTGTCGGCATACAGAATCGCATTGCCTGCGCTGGTGCCGGTCGTGCTTTGCGACTTCACGCTCCAGCCGTGATACAGCGAGTTCTGGATCTGGAAGTGCGCAGCCGGCGCACCCGCGACGATACCGTTGTAGTCGGTCGGATAACGTTGCGCGGCCATCAGCGCTTCGCGGCCGCCGTCCGAGCAGCCGATGAAGTACGAATACTTCTGCGTCTGTCCGTAGTAAGCCTTGATCAGCTTTTTCGCGGCGAGCGTCGTGATGTGCTGTCCGCGATACGCGAAGTCAGCCTGCTTTTGCGGGTCCGTGGTCCAGCTCGAATCCTGGCCCGAGTGACCCATGTCGGTCGCCGCCGTTACGAAGCCGCCTTGTTGCACGAGCGGGCACTGGTACGAGAAGCTGAACGAGCTTTGCTTGGTCGGGTCGCTCAGATTGCCGCACAAACCACCGCAACCGAGTTCCGCGAAACGCTGAGTCCATGTGCTGACCGGCAGCGCGACTTCGAACGTGTTCGACGGAGCGAGTGTGCCCTTCACCGTGCAGAACGCGACCGTCGCGCCGTTGACCGTTGCGTTGGTCACGGTCGCCGAGGTAATCGAACTACCGGCGCCGCCGATGTCGGTAATATCGATTGAAGCGAGCTTCGAGCAATCGACGACCGGTTGCACGGCTGCCAATGGCGTGTACGTGAGCGTGCCGCCACCGCTACCGCCACCGCATGCGGCGACGATCGCGGCCGTCGTGCAAACGCCGACGAACGTCAGCAGTGAAACGCCGCGCGCCTTGATGCGCGACAGCAACTTGAGGGGTTGCAGTCTTCTCATACTTGTTCTCCTGCGCGGTTGTCACGGTCCACTATTGGGCCCGTGCGTGTGTTCGCGGTGCGCATCACGCATCCGCGATGCGTGACGCATGTCTTCTTCACCTTCATCGATTCACATCTCCTCTTTTGGTACTTCGGCTTTTAGAAACGTCCTCGTTCTTCCGGTCGCGGCGGTGCGGTCGCACGGGCTTGCCGGGTTGACGCGACGTTAGCCAGACGGTGAATGACAGGAAATCGCGGGTTAACCACAGGGATCAGCGATATCGGCGGCTCTCCGATGCGCTCGCACGCCGAACTCGATGACGCTCGACACCACGCTCGAGCCGATGGCACAAGGAATGACAAGCGGCGCCGCAAACCGATTCGAGCGTGCACCGCCAACTCCCACGGTCGCACCCAATAATTTTTTTAGATGCGAAAAGAAACAAATTGAAATCAGTAGTCGGTAGCACTACGAGTCGCGAATGACTTCCACGAAGTAATGAGGAAGAAAGCCGAAACGCTATTTCCAATCGCGTTGCGAATCTACGCGAAAAGCTTTCTGTTTTGTTTATTGATGCGTTTGTCGTGACATTTCAGCCTCTTACACCTTCCATTCGTCTGCTTTACGGCAAGCAAAACATCTTGTTGCCGCGATGCAAACGCAAAGCTTTTATTGCAATGAACTGCCACACATAGTCGGAGATGAAATAGTCGGAGCGCCGCCTCGCGAGTTCGCGTAAACCCCGCGATGTCTGACAGCCCGCCAATACCACCATAGCCATACGACTTCGCTTGGCATGACGAAATATAGAAAGGAGATCAAATCAATCAAGAAGACGCAGATCGCGCTCGCCATTCTCACGGGTGCACAACTCGGCGAATGGCGGCTCGGTCTATGAAGCCTCGGTCGGCGTGCTGTACCGGTTCACACCGGCACTCGCCACCGGCGCGTCGTATATGTACATGAAGGGCAATTCGGTCGTCGACAATAATCACGCGCACCAGGTCGCGGCGATTGTCGACTACTCGCTGTCGAAGCGCACGAGCGTCTACGTGATGGGCCTGTACCAGCGCGCAAGCTCGGGCGGCTTCGCGCAGATCAACGGCATGAACAGCGCGGACGGCGCATCGAGCGGCCAGACCCAGGCTATCGCACGAGTCGGCTTGCATATGCACTTCTGATACCGGAAACGGTCGACGAGTTGGAGACGATCGCACGCACGTTCGATATGCCGCTGCTCGTGAACATCGTCGAAGGCGGCCGCACGCCGCAACTGATGCCCGCTGAATTGCAGAAGCTCGGTTTTTCGATTGCGATTTATCCGGCATCGGGCTTTCTCGCGGTCGCGATAGCACTGCAAGATGTCTACGACCAGATCGAGGCGCAGCGCGCCACCACGCAGGTGGAAGACACCATGTACCCGTTCTCCGGAATGTGCAAATCGATGGGCTTCCCAGCGGTATGGCAGTTCGACCGTGAGCACGCCGAATGACGACCGGCTGACAAAATATTACGTTTTTCAGCGTGCTAGACGCGTAGCATATCGGGGGCATGTCCCGCGAGCGCCCCCACTCGCATTCGTCATTCAACCGCGGAGATTTCGGAAATGAGTATTTTTGGTGACATCGTGCACAAGCTGTTCGGCAAAGCGAAGCCGGACCAACCTCCCCCCGCGACGGAAGCCACCCCTCGACCCGGCCGCCGCGCAAGCCGCGACGCCCAACGCGCCCGCCGCACCCGCACCGCTGACCGACGTCGACGTGGCCGCCGTGATGGATCAACTCGTCAGCGAAAGCGGACAGACGTTGAACTGGCGTACGTCGATTGTCGACACGATGAAGGCGCTCGGCGTCGACAGCAGTCTCGAACACCGCAAGCAGCTTGCGCAGGAATTGAAGTACAGCGGGGATATGAACGACTCAGCGAGCATGAACATCTGGCTGCACAAGCAGGTGATGCAGGCGCTCGCTGCAAACGGCGGCAAGCTGCCGCCCGATCTGGCAAGCTAGAGCGTGTTAGGAACTTCGATTGAGACCTGGTATCCTGGCGGGATGAAAACAACTGACCGCAAAGGGTATCCGACTGATGTGTCGGATGAGGAATGGAGTTTCGCGGCGCCGTATCTGACGCTGATGGACGTTGACGCGCCCCAGCGCAAATACGAACTGCGCGACATGTTTGATGCATTGCGCTGGATGGCTCGTGCCGGCGCGCCGTGGAGGATGCTGCCCAATGATTTCCCGCCGTGGGAGTTGGTGTATCAGCAGACTCAACGCTGGTTGCAGGCTGGCTGCTTTGAGAGCATGGTGAGTGACCTGCGCTCGGTGATACGCGTGGCACAGGGCCGTCGGGGACAGCCCAGCGCGGTCATCCTCGATGGCCGCACGATACAGTCGACCTGCGAGAGCGGCCCGCGTGCGGGTTATGACGGTTATAAGCGCAAGCGCGGTAGTAAGGTACATATTGCAGTAGACACGTTGGGACAGTTGCTGGCGGTGCACGTGACCCCAGCCAATGAACAGGAGCGCGCACAGGTAGCGGAGCTTGCGCGGCAGGTCCAGCAGGTAACGGGACGAACGGTCAAGGTGGCATTTGCCGATCAGGGATACACGGGCAAAGAGCCAGCGCAGGCTGCGTTCGACGAGGGCATTGACCTTCAGGTGATCAAACTCGAAGAAACGAAAAAGGGTTTCGTTCTGCTCCCCCGCCGGTGGGTGGTCGAGCGCAGCTTTGGCTGGCTCAACCGTTTCCGGCGTCTCGCACGTGACTATGAACGGCTCCCCGAAACTCTCGCTGGGCTTCATTTCGTCGTCTTCGCAATGCTCATGCTTGTCCACGCCGTGTCAGTACTTCAAAGTTCCTAACACGCTCTAGGCACGACAAAGCAGGCGTTTACCCGCAGTAAAAATCAATCGCTCAAACGAAGTTGCCCGGTCGAAGCACTGAACCGGGCAACTCGAACCTTCTCGGCGCGGCAATCAATGCTCGCACAATCGGCTGGCAAAAAACGCGCATTGCACGCGCCCTGGACAGCACGATTGCCGTCAGCCCACGTATTCAAACGCGGCTGACCGAACGGATTGCGATGGGAATATACGCGGCTATTGTGCCGCGGTGAGCTTGAGTCCCGGCCGGAGTGGCTGGGGAGGCTCCAGAGGAGCCTTGCGTTCGTCCGATACCTGTTCGATTCCCTTTCTCGTGACTTCTTCGAGGAAGGTCAAGCGAGCCCGATAGTAATCGGCACGCAGCTGTGCGTCGAGCACCAGCTGTTCGGCCTGAAACAGTTCCATGCGCAAGTTGTTCAGCGCGCGTTCGGCCTGTTTCTCGGGAGTAGGAGCATGTTGTGAAGCCCAGTTAGCAAGCCACCTTATCATGGTGAATCCCTCCTTGAGTTCAATGCTCTGCTGCGACAAAGGCTATCAAATAATGGACGCGGCGTGTGTTAAATCGTTACAGGCGTTGCAAGCTTCACTACTGATACCACAACCCGCGCGACAAGAAAAAAGCCCGCACAGCAAAGGCGGGCAATCCCACTCTCTTTGAAAGCGTGTCACGAGGATGACACGCCACAAGTTTAACCGTCATGCAACCCGCACCTACGTGTGCTGGCGATCAGTTCCGCACGAATATATCGATCGCCATTGAATCTATTGAAGCGCCGCCACGTTTTTCGCAATGGCCCGCGCAAACTGCGCGATCTGCCGGCCCTGCTCGATCAGATCCATCGCCAGCCGGAATGTGACGACGTCCGTCTTGTCGGCCAACTGAAGCTTCGCGAGCACGACCTGACGCGCGGTCGCGGCGAGCTTCTCGATGCCGGCTTTCGCGTCGATGACCTTCGCGACTTCCTCCGGAGCGGGCGCCTCGATCGTGCGGATCGCCTGCTCGAGATTGCGGATCACCGCCTCGGAAAACTGCGTGGTCGCCGCATCGCGCAGGCGCAACAGGTCGATCTGCTGCGTCATTCGCTGCTGCGCGACGCTGAGCAGCGTCGTGCCGACGATGCCGCTGATGCTTTCGAGGTGGCTCGTGACCTGCGTATAGCCGACCATCTGCTGACCTTCCTCCTCCGAGTGCTCCCCCTTCGACAGGCGACCGATATATTGAAGAATCTCGAAGGAGAGCCGATCGCTCTCCTTGTCCTTATCGAGCATCTGATTGATCTCTTCCATCGTGCCCGTCGACACCATCTGGGAGCCGCGTTGCACGACCTCGAGCACCTGCATGCCGAGCCGGGTCAGCTCGATGCGCACGCGCTGCAATCCAAGCGCCGGCACCGTCAATACCGACTCGTCGAGATACTGCGGATCGCCCGCGGGTTTGGCGGGCTTCGCACGCTGCGGCACGACCAGTTGCGCGAACCGCGCGATAGGACCGGTAAACCAGATCAGCAGCAGCGTGTTCGCCACGCTGAACAGCGTATGCACATTGGCTACCTGGCGCGGCGCCTCGGCCGCGAGGCGTTCGAGGCCCTGCAGGTCCGGATGCGCCGGCGAGATCCAGCGTACGAATTCCGCCATCTGAGGAATCAGGAAGAGCGCGATCACGACGCCGAGCACATTGAACACCAGATGCACGACGCCCACCTGCACCGCCTCCGGCGGCTTGCCGATCGAAGCGAGCAAGGCCGTGCCGCAGGTGCCGACATTCGCGCCGAGAATCAGCGTGATGGCGGCCTCGAGCGGCATCAGGCCCTGCCCGCTCAGCGCAATTACGACCGCGAGCGTCGCCGCCGAGCTTTGCACGATCGCGGTGAAGACCGCCCCCACGATGACGCCGACGAGCGGATTGCGCATGTCCTGCATCGCGTCGATGAACGGCTGGTACGTGCGCAACGGATGCGTGGACTCGCCCATCAGCTGGATGCCCATGAACAGCAGCCCCAGCCCCATCACGACGCCGCCGATCTGCCGCAGCAGCTCGCGCGGAGCAAACGCGTGCAGCACGAAGCCGATCGAGAGCATGTAGGGCGTCAGGCGCGAAACGTCGAAGGCGATGATCTGCGCGGTGATGGTCGAGCCGATGTTCGCGCCCATGATCATCGGCACCGACTGGGCAAGTGTCATCAGCCCGGCGGACACGAAGCCGACCATCAGCACCGTCGTGATGGTCGACGAGTTCAGCAGCGCGGTCACGATGGCACCCGCCAACACGCCGCGAAACCGGTTCGCGGTCAGCACGCCGATCAACGACTGCAACTTCGATCCCGCGATCGCCTTGAGCCCGCCGGTCAAGAACTCCAGCCCGAGAAGAAACAGCGCGAGGCCGCCGATCAACAGCCCGAAGATCCCAAGGATGTTCAACTTGTCGGGATCGATGTCAGCAAGATAATCAGTCATCCTGATGTGCCTCTGATGATCACACGAATAGATGCGGGAGCAAGGGACGGCTTCGCTCCCCGGGATCGACGACCGTGCCGGCGGTCTGCCGCGCTGTGTCCGGGGCAGCTACTTAAGGCTAACGCTAAGGGTATGAGGAAGACGGCGCGCAGGCAAGGACAGGAAAGCGGCCGGCGGCATCGGGACCGCGGAGTTCGCAAAGCATTCAACCGTCAATCAAGATAATTAATTGCCTCGTCAAACAACGATTCCGGCATCCGAATTGGCAGTTAACCCGTAGGTGAAAATGCCCATCGTCCCGGCCGTTTGCCGCTGCCAATAATAGGTCCATCCTCCAATCAAGCTTGCTCAACTCACCCCAAACAAGAAGGAGGACTTATGGCAAATCGTGTTGCATACGTAACCGGCGGCATGGGTGGTATCGGAACCGCCATCTGCCAGCGCTTGCACAAAGAGAACTACACCGTCATTGCGGGCTGCGGACCGAACTCGACGCGCAAAGCCCGATGGCTGGAAGATCAGAAGGCGCTCGGCTTTAACTTCATCGCCTCGGAAGGCAACGTCGCGGATTGGGAGTCCACCGCGAAAGCGTTCGAGAAGGTCAGGACGGAAGTGGGCGAAGTCGACGTGCTCGTCAACAACGCGGGCATCACGCGCGACGGCATGTTCCGCAAGATGACCTACGAAGACTGGCAAGCGGTGATCGACACCAATCTCACGAGTCTGTTCAACGTGACCAAACAGGTCATCGAGAGCATGGTCGGCCGGGGCTTTGGACGCATCATCAACATCTCGTCCGTCAACGGCCAGAAAGGCCAATTCGGGCAGACCAACTACTCCACCGCCAAGGCCGGCATTCACGGCTTCACGATGGCGCTCGCGCAGGAAGTGGCCACCAAGAACGTGACGGTCAACACCGTGTCGCCCGGCTATATCGGCACCGACATGGTCAAGGCCATCCGTCCGGAGGTGCTGGAAAAAATCGTCGCGACGATTCCGGTACGGCGTCTCGGTACGCCGGAAGAGATTGCGTCGATCGTCGCGTGGATCGCGTCGGATGAAGCGGGCTTTGCGACCGGAGCGGATTTCTCGCTGAACGGCGGTCTGCATATGGGCTAACGGGAACGGCGCCGCGTGTGACGCGGCGCAGCCGTGTTCCGTTATCGACGTTGTCAGGTTCCGTGATGGTTTAGCGGCCCGGCGCAAGCCGGCCGCCTCAGTGAGCATATGACCAGAAAAGCGAGCCCTACTCGCGCCGCATCCGCGAAGTCGCCGCGCACCCGCCCGAAGGCGATGCTGCGCCCGATCGTGCCTGCCAAAGCAGGCGAAATCTCGCTCGACTATCACATGACGCTCGAAGCATTACGCAGCGGCGTCGCCAATCAATATCACGTCGGCAGCATGGCGCAGGCCATTTACATGGCGATGCTGCTGAATCAGCGCGGCTATGGTTCGGCCGTACCCGAGCTGTTTCGCGACGCGGAGGGCGTGATTCTGCGCTGCCGCCAGGCGGGACTCGACACCGGCATCTGCGTGGTCGATCACGACGCCTACGCGCTGCTCGGTCAGGTCCTCACGCTCTTCGATCAGCAACTCGCGGTGACGCCAGTGGGAGAGTTGATCGCGGTCAACGCGAAGCTGAAGACCCTGTTCAGCGCCGCCAATGGCCACGGTGACGTCGACAGCGAGAACACCGCATAACGACGCGTATTGGCATTTACTTTTGCAATGCGCCGCGCACATCAGATACATCGTTTCGCGTGACCGGTCCGGCCGCATTTCCCCATGTGGTTCGAACAAAGGTGAGCACACGGGCCATTTCCGTGTCCGTGAGCTTGCCGGCGAAAGACGGCATCTTGTGCGGCTCCGGTCCCGACTCGGTATGCGGACTGCCGCCGCCCTCGACCAGCAACCGCACCAGTGACGCGCTCGATGCCGACAGCACCGCGGGGTTGCCCGCGAGGCGCGGGTACTTATGCGGCACCCCGGCCCCGTCCATCTGATGACAGCGCGCGCAATACGACGCATAGATGCCCGCGCCGGGTCTTTCCACATCGCCGGTTTTCAGCGCCTGCACGGTTTGCTGCGCGGCGCTGGAGCATGCGTTGAAATTGCCGCTCGGCGCGTGCGACGGCAGGCTCTTCAGATACGCGGCGATCGCCGCGAGATCGTCGTCGTTCAGGTACTGCGTGCTGTCTTCGACGACCTGCACCATGCTGCCGAACGTGATGAGTCCGCCGCCGTGACCGTGTCGCAGGAAGTCGACGATGTCGGCCGCGGAACTTCGGCCGAGCCCCGAACCTGGGTCGGCGCTCAGGTTCGGCGCAAACCAGTGGTCGTTGGTGCCACCCGTCAGATAGGCCGATGCCGATTCGTCATAGCCGCGCTCTTCGTAGGCGGGTCCGCGCGGCGTGTGGCAGGCGCCGCAATGGCCAAGCGATTGCACCAGATACGCACCGCGATTCCACTGCGCGTCATGTTTCGCATCGGCCTTGAACTGGCCTTTCGGTACGAACACCCAGTCCCAGAACATCAACACCCAGCGCTGATTGAAGGGAAACGGCAAGCGCGTTTGCGGGGCCGGCACCGCGACCGGTTGCACGCCGTGCATGAAGTAGGCGTAGAGCGCGTGCATGTCGTCGTCGGTGATCTTCGCGAACGACGGGTACGGCATCGCCGGATAAAGCCGCTTGCCCCCGGGCGCGATGCCCTCGCGCAACGCGCGCGCGAAGTCGTCATAGCTATAACGGCCGATGCCGTATTGCGGGTCCGGCGTGATGTTCGACGTATAGATCGTGCCGAACGGCGATCCCATGCCGAGGCCGCCGGCAAACGGCGGCGTAGCTTCAGGCGCCGCGCCCGGATGCGGGACGCGCGGCGCGGCGGTGTGGCAACCGGCGCAATCGGCGGCTTTGGCGAGATATGCGCCGCGGGCGATCTGCGCGGCGTCGGTCGAGGGGCTGGCGGCGTTTGCCGTCGCGTCGGCCACGCTGGCGGCGTGTGCCGCCGCTGCTATCGTCAGTGCGCATGCGGCCACGATGCCGTATCTAACCGTGTCGAGAACGTCGCGCTTCATCACCACCACCTGCACGGCGACACGATCGCGACCGCGACATCCGTTGCGATCAATGCGAACAGAAATAGCATGCTGGTCATCACCGCGACGTGCGTCAGAAACCAGTCGAGTTCGGCGCGCGTGCGACGCTCGCCGTTCAGCCCACCGAGTTTCAGCGGCGCGACGCGGCGCAGATTGCGCCATGCGACCCACGTGCCGAACGCGCCCGCGACCAGACACACCGTGCCGAGCGCGACGATCGCCGGACGCATCCACGACACGAGCGGCGCGCCGAGCGGATGGTTGTGCGGATAGCAGGCCTGCGCGGCGAGCGTTTCCGCGAGCATCATCTGCAACAGCCACGCGAACGGCGCCGCGAGCAGACCGATCAGCACGTAGCGCATCGAGATGTGGGAGTCTCGGGGCACCGTCGTCATGACCACTCCCGGAACAGATACGGCGTCAGATACAGCGTGCTGAAAATGAACAGCCACACGACATCGACGAAGTGCCAATACAGTCCGCCGATCGACAGCGCCGCGCAGCGCTTGTCGTCGAAATAGCCGAGCGCGGTCCAGATCGCCAGCAAGGTCAGCACGACGATGCCGACCAGCACGTGCGCCATGTGAAAGCCGGTAATCGTGAAGTACAGCGAGCCATAGAGGTGCGAGGTCAGACCATAGGGGTGGTTGTGCCATTCGCGCAACTGAATGCCCATGAAGATGCAGCCCAGCACGATGCCCACCGCCATCGACGCGACACCCAGCCGCAACCGCCGCCGGCGCACGCAGCGCTCGCAGAACCAGACGAACACGCTGCTCGACAGCAGAATGACCGTATTCGCGCCGCCGAGCCCGAGCTCCGGCAAGCCCTCGGGCGGCCAATGCTGCTGGCTCTGCGACGCCAGATACAGATACGAGAAGATCAGATAGCCGAACAGCGCGCCTTCGGTCGCGATCAGCGTGAAGCAGCCCCACCAGCCGCTCGATCGCTCGCCCGCGCTGCCAACCGGCAATGCTCGCGCGGCCTGGTCCGGTTCGCTCGATGCGCGATTGAAATTCAGTGCATCGCTCACGTCAGCCTCCCGCGTCCTCGACCGCGACCGGCTCGCGCTGGAGCAGCGCGCGCTCGGGCCACAGCCACGTGATGATCGACACCGCGCAACCGGCCAGCATCGCGCCCACGAAAACCCACGCGGTCAACGCGAGCCCCGCGAACAGTAGCGCGGCGAAGACCGCGAGCCAGAACGGCGCGTATGAATCTTCGGGCATCTTCAGGATCACGTCGGGACTCGCCTCCAGTGCGGTCGTGCCCAACGCTTCGCGACCTTGCGCGAGCAGATAGCCTTCGTCGAGTTGCGAGCGCGCTTGAACCGCCTCCCCCGGCTCTTCGACGCGTCCTTCCCACAATGGATGCCGGCTCGCGAGCGTCGGCACCACTGCGAAGTTGTACGGCGGCGGCGGCGAGCTGACCGACCATTCGAGCGTCGGCGCATCCCACGGATTGTTGCCGGCGAGCTTGCCGCGCTTCAGGCTCACCGCGATATCGATCAGAAACAGCAGCACGCCGGCCGCAAACAGGAACGAACCGAGCGACGTGACGAGGTTCACCGTATTCCAGCCCATGTCGGCGGGATACGTGTACATGCGGCGCGGCATGCCGAGCAGTCCCGCGATATGCATCGGAAAGAACGCGACGTTGAAGCCGATGAACAGCACCCAGAACGCGAGCTTGCCGAGACGCTCGTTCGTCATCCTGCCGGTGAACTTCGGAAACCAGAAGTAGATGCCGCCGATCACCGGAAACACGTTGATGCCGAGCAGCACGTAGTGCAGATGCGCGACGACGAAGTAGGTGTCGGTGAGTTGCCAGTCGAACGGCACCGCGGCCGTCATCACGCCGGAGACACCGCCGATCACGAACAGCAGCACGAAGCCCGCGAAAAACAGGAACGGCACGCGATACACGGGGCGGCCGGTCCAGATCGTCGCGACCCACGCGAACGTCGCGACCGCGCTCGGCACCGCGATGACCATGCTGGCCGAGCCGAAGAACGACAGCGCGAGCGCGGGAATGCCGGTCGCGAACATATGGTGGATCCACACGGCAAAGCCGAGCACCATCGTCGCGACCGTCGCCAACGCGACCGGCCCATAGCCGACCAGCGGCCGGCGGCAAAAGACCGGCAGCGCATCCGACACGATGCCCATCGCCGGCAGCACGACCACATAGACCCACGGGTGCGCGAAGATCCAGAACAGGTGCTGCCATAGCAACGGACGCCCGCCATTGAGCACGTCGAAGAAATGCGTGCCGATGCGGCGGTCCATCCACAGCATCAGAAACGCGAGGCTCACCGAAGGCACCGCCAACAGATTGCCGCCCGACGCGGTCAGCGTGCCCCACACGAGCACCGGCACGCGATCGAGCGACATGCCCGGCGCGCGCATTCTCAGCAGCGTGACGACGAAGTTCATCGAGCCGACCGTCGTCGAAATACCGAGCAGGACCATGCCGAGCGCATACACGTCGATGTTCGGGCCGTTGCTGTATTCGAGGCCGGACAGCGGCACGTAGTTGAACCAGCCTGCGTCGGGGGCCTGGCCGGTCGGAAAACTCGCATACAGGAAGATGCCGGCGAACAGGAACACCCAATACGACAGCGCGTTCAGGCGCGGAAAGGCCATGTCGCGCGCGCCGAGCACGAGCGGCCAGATGTAGTTCGAGAAGCCGGACAGAACGGGCAGCGCGTACAGAAAGATCATCGTCAGTCCGTGCATCGTGAACAGCTGGTTGTACTGTTCGGACGTGAGCACCGTTGCGTTGGGACGCGCCAGTTGAACGCGCATGATCAGCGCTTCGACACCGCCCATCAGCAGGAAGACGAATGCGGTCACCAGGTAGCGCAGGCCGATGGTCTTGTGATCGACTGTCGAGAACCAGCCCCGCCAGCCGGGCCGCGACTCCCAGATTTCGCGCAGCCGCTTTTCCTGCTCGCTGCCGGGTTCGACGCGGCCGCGCTGCGGCGTGCGGGTCAGTGCGGGCAGTGAAGCGGAAGCGGGATGATCGGACATTGAACGGGCTCCTCGCGTGCGATGCGCTTCAATGCAGCGTCGCCAGATACGCCGACATCGCGGCGGCCTCGCTGGTGGTCAGCGCGATACTGGGCATCAATCCATCGGGTTTGATTCGCTGCGCGTGCTCGATCCAGTCGAGCAGATGGTCGGGCGTGTTGCTGAGCGCGCCCGCCGCGATCATCCGGCGCGAGCCGAGATGCGTCAGATCGGGGGCCTGCACGCCGGTGGCCTTGGTGCCGCGAATCGTGTGGCAGCCCGCGCAGCGCTCTTCGAACAGATGCTGGCCGGCCGCGACCGCCGCATCGCCGGTGGGCACGCTGGCCGCGCGTCCCTGCGCGTCGCGCCACGCGTTGAAGGCGGCAGCGTCCTGCGCGATCACCTCGAACGCCATATGCGCGTGCTGCGCGCCGCAGAACTGCGAGCACTGCCCACGATAAATGCCGGGACGGTCCGCCTGAATCCACTGCTCGTTGGTTTGCCCCGGAATCGTCTGCGTCTTGCCCGCCAGTTGCGGTACCCAGAACGCGTGCACGACGTCCGCGCTTTTGAGCTGGATCTTCACGGGTTCACCGACCGGAATGTGAATCTCGTTCGCGGTACTGAAGTTGCGGGCCGGGTTCGGATCGTCACTGTAATCGGCCTTCCACCACCAGTCGTAAGCGGTCACGGTGATCGTCAATTGCGGATACGACGCGGGCGACGCCACCGATTCGAGCGTGATCAGGGCATAGACCAGCATCGCCAGCAGCACGACCGACGACACCGCGGTACCGATGAACACCCAGCGGATGCCGCCGGGCTCGGCGCTGAGCGCATCCGGTTGCGCCGCGGGACGCTTGCGGACCATCGCGCCGATCAACAGACCGGCGACGATCAGCGTGACCAGCGTCACGATCGCGGTGAAAACCCAGCCGAGGTAAAGCGTCGGACGGGCCGCCGGGCCCGCTGCGTGCAGGAAGTAGTTCAGCGGTGCTACCGGGTAGGCGTGCGCGGAGTTTGCGGACGCGCTAGCCAGCGCCGCTAACGACGTGACGCTGCCCCGCCTGATGCGCCGTCCTGACGTTCCGGATGCTTGCGCTGCTGCCACTGGGACCCCGCTGGTGATGAGCTTTCAACACGCATCGCCCCCTGCGAACGAGACGACGCCCAAGCAGGTCAGCAAAAATCAGGCCGCGCACGCCGAGCTGTTGCCGTGAACAATTTAGTTTAATAGTTGCCGTCTCAAAAAAAATCGCCTCTAGAATGCCGCTCTGCATAACTTAATTATTTACGAGTTCACTGTTATCGGACAATCCGGAGGACAGGTGTTTCAATGCACGTTCGAATTGAATGGTAAGCCAATGAGCGAATTTCGGATTGGCGCTCTATCGTTTCCTGCATACTCTGGGCAGGGGAGTTATATCAACAAGGCGGCTGGAATGTGCACGCCGAAGATCGGCGCCATTCCCGTCGGCAGATATTATATTTTTGACCGTAGATCCGGAGGCATTCTGGGACCATTGAAAGATCGGCTTAACCTGAATGGCAATAATAAGAGCGAATGGTTCGCGCTCTACGCTATCGACGCTAATATCGACGACGATAAAGTCTTATGCGAAGGTATCATTCGTGGCCAGTTCCGATTGCATCCGAAGGGCCGATTGGGGAGAAGCGAGGGCTGCATAACTATCGACCGACTCGCAGACTGGCATCATATTCGTTCGATATTTACCAACACGCCGAAAGTATCTGTGCCTGGATCGGAACTTAAAGCGTACGGTGAAGTGATTGTGAGATGAAAAAAGTCCTAACTTTTCTCGCGGTCGGTTTCGCCTTACTGCTCGCAATCTTTGCCAATGCGCTGTGGTGGATGATGAATCCAGAAGCGCCCTTGAACTTTTCGAATCCGATATGGAAATTGGCGGTTCGTATGTACGGGGTCAAGACGGCATATCAGGAATCCGACCTGGCCTTCCTCATGTCGTCGGCCGCAATCGTGCTAGGTTTCGCCGCAGCAGTTCTGCTTGTGTGGCGAAGCAAGAAGCGTGGTCAGCGAAAGCTCGACGACTAGCCATCTCGCGGTGGAAACAATCGCTGCACTCGCATTAAAAGTTGCGCCGGAAGCCCGCCGACCAGCGGGCTTTGTCGTTTTTGGGCTTCACCACGGTGACCCGCCTTCAACTACCCGCTAAGCTCGCGAGAGCGCCACGCGCATCACCAATCAACGTCCGCCCGACCGAAAAAGCCATGCGTTCGAACGTCTCGCTGCTCCGCCGCCTCGCCGGCCTGCTGGTCGCTCTGCCCCTCGCCGCCGCTCTGCAAGGCTGCGCGAGTCCGGACACCGACAACGTCGCGCATACCGGCCCCTATCGCGCCGATATCCGCCGCACCGCGCTCGGCATTCCGCACATCAAAGCCGACGACTGGGGCAGCCTCGGCTACGGGTACGGCTACGCGCAGGCCCAGGACAATCTGTGCACGATGACCGAAAGCTTCGTCACCTATCGCGGCGAACGTTCGCGCTTCTTCGGCGCCGACGCGCGCCCCGCGTCAGGCGCGACGTTCGGCCAGCCCGACAACCTCGACTCGGATTTCTTCTTCCGTTTCATCGTCGACGATGTGACCGTCGCGCGCTACCGCAAAAGCCAGACCGAGGACATGCGCGCGCTGATCGACGGCTTCGTCGCCGGCTATAACCGCTACGTGGCCGATCTGGCGCACGGCGACTTTCCGGGCGCGCATGCGGCCTGCCGCGCGGCGCCGTGGCTCGGCAAGATCAGCAACGCGGACGTCTACCGGCGTCAGATCGCGGCGAATCTGGCCGGTGGCGAGGCCCGCTTCATCAATGCGATCGCGACCGCGCAACCGCCACAGGCAATGCCGAGCGCGCCGCAAAGCGGGTTGCAGGGTGACGCCGCCGTCGCTGCACCGCTCGCCGACTTCGGCGGCCATGCTGGCATCGGCAGCAACGCCCTCGCGTTCGGCGCAGACGCGACGCACACCGGCAGCGCGCTGCTGCTCGGCAATCCGCACTGGTTCTGGACCGGCCCCGATCGCTTCTACCAGGCTCAACTCACTATTCCCGGAAAGCTGAACGTCAGCGGCGTGTCGTTTCTCGGCGTGCCGCTGATCGTGATCGGCTTCAACGACAACGTCGCGTGGACGCATACCGTGTCCACCGCGAAGCGCTTCGGCCTGTTCAAGCTGACGCTCGAACCCGGCGCGCCGACCCGGTATCAGGTCGACGGCAACAGCGTAGCGATGACGCCGACGCGCGTGAACGTCGCAGTGCGCGCCGCCGACGGTTCGCTGCATACCGTGTCGCGCACGCTGTATCGCTCGCGCTTCGGACCGCTCGTCAACCTCCGCGCGATGTCGCCCGCGCTAGCGTGGAATGCGCAGCAGGCCTTCGCGCTGCGCGATATCAATACCGACAATTTCCGCACGTTCGAAAACTTCCTCGAATGGAATCAGGCGACCTCGCTCGACGATTTCATCCGCATCCAGAAGAAGAACGCGGCGGTGCCGTGGGTCAACACGCTCGCGATCGGCCGCGACGATCCGCGCGTGTGGTACGCGGACATCGGCGCGACCCCGGACGTGCCCGACGAGCTGGCGCAACGTTGCACGCCGCCGGTCGGCCGGGCACTGGCGCAGATCATGCCCGGCGTGCCGGTCCTCGACGGCTCGCGCAGCGACTGCGACTGGCGCGACGAGCCTGGCGCGGTACAGCACCGTGCGTTGCCGGTCGCGCGGATGCCGTCGCTGCTTCGGCGCGACTATGTCGGCAACTTCAACGACAGCTACTGGCTCACCAACCCGGCCGCACCAATGACGGGCTACGCGAAGATCATCGGCGCGACCGACACGCCGCAGACGCTGCGCACACGGCTCGGCCATACGAGCGCCGCGCAATTGCAGAACGACCCGCATGGGGTTTCCGCCGATGCACTCGGCCGCGCGGCGCTCGACAGTCGCTCGATGTCGGCGTTGCTGTTCAAGCAGCCCGTGCTCGACCGTCTGTGCAACAGCAGCGCGCTCGCGGCCCTGCCCGCCGACCCGAACCCGGAGCAACAGCGCGCGGCGTGCAAAGTACTGGTCGCATGGGACGATACGGCCGCGGCTGGCGCAGCGGGTGCAACCTTGTGGGACGAACTGTGGCGACGTCTGCTGACGGTTCCGCCCGCGCAGTTATACGCGGTGCCGTTCGATCCCGCGAAGCCGTTGACCACGCCCGCGGGCATCGCCGCCGATCCGGCGAAGCTCGCCGCCGCGCTGCATGATGCGCTCGCGGCACTGCAACGCGCTGGCATCGCGATCGATGCGCCGCGTAGCGCCGCCCTCTACGTGCAACGCAATGACGAGCGCATTCCGCTATTCGGCGGTTGCGACGCCGGTGGCTATTTCACCTCCGCGTGTGCCGCGCATCCATTCGACGCGAGCGGCTATTCGATGAACGTCAAGCCGATGGGCGACACGTATCTGCAGATCGTGTGGTTCTCGGACGATCAGGTGATCGCCCGCACGCTGCTCGCGCCGTCTGAATCCGACGATCCGGCGTCGCCGCACTATGCCGACGGCACGCGCGATTACGCGGCCCAGCGCTGGACGATTTTTCCGTTCTCCGAAGAAGCGATTGCGCGCGACCCGGCGTTGAATGTGCGCACGGTTAGTTCGTCGGACTCCGAAGGGAAAGGGCAATAAGCGGTATGACGGGCGACCCGCCCGTCGTCCGCAGAAGATCACAGATCGAGCACCAGCAGCGGCGATCTGGCGCGCGAGCAGCACGGCAGGAACTGATCGTTCGCCGCGCGCTCCTCGTCGGTCAGATAAGAATCTTGGTGATCCGGCTCGCCAGACAGCACTCGCGTCAAACAGGTGCCGCACACACCCATCTCGCACGACGTGATCACTTCGACGCCATGCGCGGCCAGCGCCTGAACCACCGTGCATTCGGGCGGCACGTCGATCGTCGCGCCGCTGCTCGCGATGCGCACCTGGAAGCTGCCGCCCGTCGCCGGCTGATTCGCGGCCGCGCCGAAAAACTCGTAGTGCAGCCTGTTTTCCGGCCAGCCCTTTGCGCGCGCGGTCTCGAGCACGAAATCCATGAAGCCGCGCGGACCGCACACATACAGATGCGTGCCGGGCGGTGCATCGCTTAGCGTCTGTTCGATATCGAACGTCGAGCCGCCAGGATGGTCATCGTGATGAAGCTGGACCGACTTCGCGAAGCCAGCTTGTGCAAGACGCTCGACGAACGCCGTGCGTTCCTTCGAGCGCGTGCAATAGTGCATGTCGAACGAAGCGCCCGTGGCGGCAAGCCGCTCGGCCATGCAAAGAATCGGCGTGACACCGATGCCGCCCGCGAGCAGCAGATGATGTGCCGCATCGTCAGCGAGCGCGAAATGATTGCGCGGCGCGCTGATCTGCAGGCGATCGCCCTCGCGAAGCAAATCGTGCACCGCTTTCGATCCGCCGCGTCCCGCTTCGTCGCGCAGCACAGCGATCAGATAGCGATGCGTTTCGCGCGGATCGTTGCACAGCGAGTACTGACGCACGAGCCCGTTCGGCAAATGCACGTCGACGTGCGAGCCGGCGTCGAAAGCGGGCAACGCCTGACCGTTTTCGCTCGCAAGTTCGAAGCTCGCGATACCGGGCGCTTCGTCGCGCCGGCGCGCGACCACCACATTCAGCACGGGATGATTCATGTCGCCGTCCGCACCGGAATGACGCGCGTCACTTCAGCCCGGGGCGCGTCAGCCCGGGGCGCGTCAGCCTGCGGTGCGCCCGTCTCCGCGCGCTCCTGCGCGACGAGCCGATCGATCACGCGACGCGACATCACACCGCCCGCATCGATATTGAGTTTCAGCAGATTGCGCTCGGGCCAGCGCAGCAGGTTCTGCTGCTGACGTTCGAGCATCTCCAGATCTTCGCTGAAGATCTTGCCCTGCCCTTCGCGGATGCTGGCGGTCAGCGCGGCATCGTCGGGACGGAAATTGCGCGCCATGCCCCAGAAATACCAGATCGATGTTTCGGTTTCAGGCGTGATGAAATCCACCACGATCGACGACGCCTTCTTGTCAGCGGGCGCGTGATAGCCGCCATGCCCGGCATGCGCGACCCCCACCTCGATCAGCACGTGACTCGGCGGCGTGAAGTGGCAGATCTGCCAACGGTCGACGGGCACGTCGTCGGCGAGACCATTGCCGCGCAACGCCATCTTCCAGAACGGCGGCGCCGCGACGTTTTCCATGAAACGGCTCGTGCGCACGGTATCGCCTTCGGCCACGGTTTTCGGCGCGGCTTCGTCGATTTCCTTTTGCCCGATGCTGTTCGCGTGCACATAGGTCTCGTGCGTCAGATCCATCAGGTTGTCGATCATCAGCCGGTAATCGCAGCGAATGTGATAAAGACCACCGCCATATGCCCATTCGGCACTCTCGGCCCATTCCAGATGATGCAGTTTGGCGGCATCGGCCTGCGTCGCATCGCCGGGCCATACCCAGACGAAGCCATAGCGCTCGATCACGGGATAGCTGCGAATCGACGGAAAGCCGTTGACGCGTTGGCCCGGCATGCCGGTCGCCTTGCCCTGACAGCCCATTTCGAGTCCGTGATAGCCGCACACGAGCGTGCCGTCGCGCACGAAACCGAGCGACAGCGGCGCGCCGCGATGCGGACAGAAGTCTTCGAGCGCCACTACGGCGCCTTCCGCGTTGCGATAGAGAACCATCGGCTCGCCGCAGATCTGCCGGCCGAGCGGCTTGTCCGCGACTTCATCGGGCATGCATGCGACGTACCACGCGTTCTTGGGAAACATGTCAGTCTCACTCCTTGTTGTTAGTTCGCGCACTTCATTCAGTCCACTCATTGAGATTCAGTGTACTCAATGTGCCTTTAATGATTAAATGAAGGTTTTCCCCTACACGAACTTTCAATCAGGTAACACGAAGATCAATTTGCCATTTCCATTCGCGACGAAAAGGCACGAGGTTTTCAGAACTAATATGGTCACTTCAACCGATACCAGCACTTCCGCGATCAGCATCGATCTGTACGACCAGCCCGGCCATCTGATCCGACGCGCGCATCAGATTTCCGTGTCCATGTTTCATGATCTGATCGGGCGCGAGGTGACGCCCGTGCAATATGCGGTGCTCAGAATGCTGCAGGAATTGCCCGGACTCGATCAGGTCACGCTCGCGCAGCGAGTCGGTCTCGACACGTCGACCACCGCCGATATCGCGGTGCGGCTCGAAGCGAAAGGCTGGATCGTGCGCGAAGTTCTGCCGCGCCGCCAGCGTCGTCTGTTACTGACGCCGGCAGGAGAGCAGTTGCTCGATGAATTGATCCCCGGCGTCAACGCGCTCAATCACGGCCTGCTCGACGGCATGGGCGACGAGGATGCGCGAGAGCTATTGAGGCTATTGAGAAAGTTCGTGCATCTGAATAACGACCAGAGCCGCGCGCCGCTGCGCAGTGCGAGCGACGACGCGACTCCGGACTAGCCCGCTGGCATCCTGCGCGCGGTCCGTGCTACGGCGCGATGTCCACCACGATCTTGCCGCGCACGTGGCCTTTCGCGAGCCGTTCCAGCGCCCTGGCCGTGGCATCGAACGAAAACCGTTCGGCGACCACGACTCGCACGCTGCCGTTATTGATCAACGACGCGATCTCGGTCAATTGCCGCCCGTCGGGCCGCGCGGTGTAACGCGCGGCCCGCGCGCCATGACTCGACGCCTCGGTCTGCGACGGCTCGTTGAGCGTCGAGATCAGCGCGCCGCCGGTCGCGACCGCCGACCACGAGCGGCGCTGCGTATCGCCGCCGACCAGATCGAACACGAGGTCCATATCTCGCGCGACGTCTTCGAAACGCTGCGCGTGATAGTCGATCACGCGATCCGCGCCGAGCGAGCGCACGAACTCGATGCCGTCGCCGGACGCCGTCGCGTACACTTGCGCGCCCTTCTGCCTCGCGAACTGCACGGCGAAATGTCCAACGCCGCCCGCGCCCGCGTGAATCAGCACGCGGCAGCCCGCTTCGAGGCAGCCGTGCTCGAACAGGCCCTGCCACGCGGTCAACGCGGCGAGCGGCACGGCGCCCGCGGTCCCCGCGTCCAGTTTTTCGGGCGCATGCGCTAGCGCACTCGCGGGCACGACGACGAATTCCGCGTACGCACCCTGCCCCTGGCCAACGAAGCCATACACCTGCTCGCCCGCGCGCCATTGCGCGGCGCCCTCGCCGACCCGTTCGACCACACCGGAAAAATCGCGCCCCAACGTATAGGGGAGCTGTTCTTCGCGGATCAACGGGTACTGGCCCGCGCGTGTCTTCAGGTCGACCGGATTGGCGCCGGCCGCGCGCACGCGCACCAGCACCTGGCCGGCGCCTGGCTCGGGAATCTCGATCTCCTCGGCCTTGAACACCTCGGGACCGCCGAAGCTGTGAATGCGATAAGCGAGCATCGTGCTCATGATGAGCCTTCTCCTTGAAAGGTCGTGTGTCAGCGGCGCTGCGTTTTCCGGCTGATCGCAAGCCGCGTTCCTCAACGAGCCCCCGAGTTGCGGCACGACATATGCGGCACGTAACGATAGGCGCGCAGTCGTGATGTACTCATTCAAGGAGGAACCATGTCACAGCACCCCGCTCATTCCCAGGATCATCGTCATCCCGGCCAGCCGAATCCCGCTGACATCGAAAAGGCACTCAGTGGCGTGAATTACCCGACCACGCGCGAAAAGCTGGTCGCGCAGGCGCGCAAGAATCACGCGAATACCGACATCGTCGATCTGGTCGACCGTCTGCCCGATCACAATTTCGACAGCCCGGCCTCGGTCGCGAAGGAAATCGCGCGTATTCAATGACGCACGCCACACTCGACGCGCGAACGAAGAAGGCCGGCGATGTGCATATCGGCATTTCCGGCTGGCGCTATCAAGGTTGGCGCGGCAGCTTTTACCCCGAGGATCTGAAACATGCATCGGAATTGCAGTACGCGTCGGCGCGATTCGGCACGATAGAAATCAACGGCACGCATTACAGCCTCCAATCGCTCGGTAGCTGGCAGCGCTGGTATGCGCAAACGCCTGACGGCTTCGTGTTTGGCATCAAAGGCGCGCGCTATCTGACTCATATGCTGCGGTTTCGCGATGCGAGCGCGCGCGTCGGCATCGCGAACTTCTTCGCGCAGGGCCTGCTCGCGTTGAAGGAAAAGCTCGGCCCGATCCTGTGGCAATTTCCGCCGTCCTTCCGATTCGAGCCCGACGCAATGGAGCGCTTTCTGCACGAGTTGCCGCCCGACACCGCGAGTGCATCGGCGCTCGCCAGTCAACACGATAAGCGGGTCAAGACGCCCTACGTCGACATCGATCGCAAGCGGGTGCTGCGTCACGCGGTCGAAGTGCGCCACGCGAGCTTCGTCGATCCGGCGTTCGTGGCCTTGCTGCGGCAATACGGCGTCGGGCTCGTCGTTTCCGATTCCACCGAACCATGGCCCGTCGCCGAAGATCTGACGGCGGACTTTGTCTACATCCGCCTGCACGGCAGCGAAGCCAAATACTCGGGTTCATATGGGGACGAAGCTCTGCAACGATGGGCCGAGCGAATCGATGCATGGCGCGGCGGCTCACAACCGGCCGACGCGCGATTGATCGCGCCGCAACTCGCGCCGCGCCGGCGGGCCACGCGAGACGTCTACTGCTACTTCGACAATGACGTAAAAGCGCGGGCGCCGTTCGACGCGCAACGATTGATGAAAAACCTCGGAATGCAAGCGACGAAAGCGCCAGCATTACCCTGATCGCTTGCCGCCGTGGGCCAGCTTCTGCGCGGTGCGCAGCGCCGCGACGATGCGCTCGTACACCTCGCGACGGGTTTCAGGGTCCGGCGCGCGCAGTGCATACGACGGATGGTACGTCGCGACCACACGCTTCTCGCCGCGTTCGAGCGTTTTGTCGAACGCGTCCTGCAAACGCGCGTGCGGATCGTCGACAACCGCTTTCAACGCGGTCGCCCCGAGTGCGACGACCACGCGCACATCCGGCATGTCGAGTTCCTGTTCGAGCCAGTAGCTGCATGCTTCGACTTCGCGCTGAGCGGGCGTTTTATGCAAACGACGCTTGCCGCGAGCAATCCACTTGAAATGCTTGACCGCGTTGGTCACGTATACGTCGTTACGCTTGACGCCGGCTTCTTCGAGCGCTCTGTCCAGCAACGCCCCGGCCGGCCCGACGAAGGGCTTGCCCTGCAGGTCTTCCATATCGCCGGGCTGCTCGCCGACCAGCACGATCGACGCATGCCGCTGCCCTTCGCCGGGCACGGCCTGAGTCGCGTTGCGCCATAGCGCGCAGCGGCGGCAATCGCCGAGCTTCGCCGGATGCTGATCGGGTTCGACATCCGCTGGCTCCGATTGCGCGTCGCCATGCGCGCGCTTTTTCTGCGGCTTGTCGGTCATGGGTACGACCGCGCGTGCCGAAGCAGCCTATTTCTCGCTCTTCTTCGGAATCTTCGCGCCCGACTTGCGCGCCTGATTCAATGCGATCGCGACAGCCTGCTTGTGCGGCTTGCCATGCTTCGTCTCGGTCTTGATGTTGTGCGACACGGTCTCTTTCGATGTACCTTTCTTCAGCGGCATGATCTTCTCCGGGTGTAGATGACGAAAGGAAAAATCAGGACCCGCACGCAATGGCGTTCCTGCACCGAAACTGCGCAGCATACGCTGTGCCCGCGAGTCCGCCGAAATCACCTGGAAACACCCGTTGCCGACGCATTCAACGCCAGCGACACGCCCCCCACCAGAATCAGACTCGACGCCCACACCGCATCGAGATTGAACCAGCTGCGCGACACGAACCTGAGTCCGAGATAGCGATAAACGAGCCACGCGAGCACGCCGCCGGCGATCGTCATCGTCGCCGCATGCACCGCGGAGACCGACAGCGCCATGCGCAGACTCGTTTCGATCAGCGCCTGGGCGGCTTGGTGCGCGCTGTCCATCGCGTCGGCGCGGCACAGACCGAGATAGATTGGCACCAGCATCAAGCCGGCCCCGTGCGCGATCGCCACCGCGAACGACCATAGCGCGAGCCGAGATGGCGGAATTCTCGCCAGCACGCGCGGATGACGGCGGCGCATCAGCAACACCAGACCGAAGCCGATCACCAGCAAACTCGCGCCGATCTGCATCTGACGCTGCCACGCAAGCAAGCTCGCAAGCATCGCGAACGGCAGCATCATCAGCAGTATCGCGAGCGCGTGCCCGGCCGCGAGGTAAAGAAGCGCGACGACCAGCGCTTGCGAGCGCCTCTGCATCAGCGCGTTCGACACCGCGAGCGGCCACCCCATTGCCGGATTGAGCCCGTGGTACACGCCGCTCGCGACGACGGCGAGCCACAGTGCCGCTTGCGGCGACACCGAGCCGCTCAAACGCCCACCGACGGATAGCAGAAAGAATCGGTAGAACAGTCGCCGCCTTCGAGTCGGATCTGGTGCGCGCGATAGCCGGCGGGAAATTCGACGAAGTAATCTTCGGCGAGTTTGAGACCGCCATTCGGATCGGCAAGCGCCATCACTTGCACGCCGGGCACACCGTCCGGATAGAACTGGTCGTCCCACGTCGAATAGAGCGAGTTGGTCCAGTAGACGCGCTTGCCATCGCGACTGATCTCGACCATCTGCGGACCGCCGGCGAAAGCCTTGCCGTTCGGATGCGGCGTGCAACGTTCGATGCCGCCAATGCGCACCGAGCCCGTCAATTTCGGCTTGCGCGGTTCGGTCACGTCGTATTGGCGCATCTCGCCGGTGCCCCAGCACGAGACGTAGAGGAATTTGTCGTCGATCGAAAGATCGATATCGGTGACGAGCGGCGGCACCGCGCCGAAACCTTGCAGCAACGGCGGCAACTCGTCGGCGTGCGCGGGCTCCGGCGGAATGGTCGCGGTCTTTTCGATGTGGAAGTGGCCGCCTTCGCGCCACCAGGTCCAGATCGACCCTTCCAGATTCGTGGTATCGACCACGACGCCGATAAATCCGTACTCGCGGCTCGGATCGTGCGCGGGCCGCACTTCGAGCGCCATCTGATGGTTCGCGCCGAGATCGAGCGTCTGCACGTTGCGTCTTGCGCGCAGATCCCAGAAGTGCACGCGGTGGCCGTATTTGTTCGAAAGCAGGTCTTCAGGCACGATGCCGTTTTCGAATTGCGGCGGCAGCGCCCATTCGGTCGACACCATGTAGTCGCGCGGCAGATTCCACCAGAAGTCGTAGTGCTTTTCCTGCGCGCCGCGCTCGATTTCCCAGCGTCCCAACACCTCGAACGTTTGGCAATCCATGATGAAGATTCCGGGCGGCCCGTCGGTGCCGTCCTTGCCGCCACCGCCGAGCGTGCTCACGTAGATGCCCTCCGGTCCGCAATGCACGGTGTGCGGACGCGAATAGCCGGTCTTGCGGAAGATTTCCTCTGGCTCGATGATCTTGTGAATCTTCGCCTGGGTCGGATGCGGTTTCGTATCGACGATATAGATGCGCGACGAGCGCATGCCCGGAATGATCAGATAGCGTCGCTCGAGAAATGCGTGGCCCGTCAATGGCGACAACGCGGACGAACACGCGTTCCAGCCGAAGTGATGGAATTCGTCGCCCTTGTTCGGCACCGGCACCGTGTGGACCACCTGGCCATAGGTCGGAGAACCGGCCTTCACGTCGATCACGGCGAGCGCGTCGGGCTGCGAGGAATCCGGACTTAGCAGCACCGTGTATGCGTATTCTTCCGCCGGCGCATCCATCGCAAGCTTCGGCGATGCATGAAAGGTAGGATCGGGGCGCATTCCCATGACGGCACTCTCCCTGTCGTTCTGAACGGTTCTGAACGGAAGCCTGACCCGCCAAAAATCGAGCCAGCGCGTAACCTTACATTTGTAGTTCACGACAGCGACGGACGCAACCGGATATTTGCACCCGAACGCAGGGTGCGATCCGACGGCCAGGCGAACCGCGCCGCAAGCGCCCGCGCCGACGCCGCGAAGCGCGAATTCGAGCCGACGCAACGCGTTACTGCTGCACGCCCCAGCGCCTCACGGTCACGCGTTCGAGCGTATCGAACACGAGATGCTCGACCAGCAGACCGATCACGATCACGGCCGCGAGCCCCGCGAAAACGCGATCCGTATACAGCTCGTTGCGATTCTGAAAGATGTACCAGCCCAGCCCGCCGCTGCCCGAACTCGCGCCGAACACGAGTTCCGCGGCGATCAGCGTGCGCCATGCAAACGCCCAGCCCACGCGCAGGCCGGCCAGGATCGACGGCAGCGCCGCCGGCACGAGGATCAGCAACACATGACGCAGGCCCGTCAGACCGTAATTGCGTCCGGTCATCCTCAGCGTCGCGGGAACCGACTGAAAGCCAGAAAAGGTATTGAGCGCGAGCGGCCACAGCACCGCATGCACGAGCACGAACAGCAGGCTGCCGGTGCCTAGCCCGAACCACAGCAACGCGAGCGGCAGCAACGCGATGGACGGCAGCGGGTTGAACATCGCGGTCAGCATCGACAGCAGATCGCGGCCCACGCGCGTCGACACCGCGAGCGATGTCAGCACGAACGCAAACGCGGCGCCGAGCAGATAGCCGCGCAGCAGTATGGACATCGATACCGCCGTCTTCGCGAGCAGTTCGCCGGACCACACGCCTTGCACGAACGCGCTCAGGGTCGCGCCGAAGGTCGGCAGCAGCAGATCGTTGTTGATCACGCGCGCGGCGATTTCCCACGCGGCGATCAGCACGAGTGCGATCAGTGTCTTGCGCAGCCAGCCGTGCGCGAAGATCCGCCTCGTCGCTGGCAACGGCGCTTCGATCGCGAGGTCGCCGGGTGCTTCGACCGGACGTTCGTATTCGTCGCGCACGGGCGGCAGCAACGTGACAGGGGTACTCATTGCACTGTCTCCGTATGTTCGAACAGCAGTTGATGAATCCGCGCGACGCTGCGCTGAAAATCGGCGCGGCCGAAGCTGTCCTGCGAATATTGATGGCTGTTCAGTTCCGCGCGCACGCGGCCCGGATGCGGCGACAGCAGCAGAATCCGGTTGCCGACCACCAGCGCCTCTTCGATCGAATGCGTGACGAACAGCAGCGTGAAGTTCACCTCTTCCCATAGCCGCAGCAGTTCTTCCTGCATCTTGCGGCGCGTCAGCGCGTCGAGCGCGGCGAACGGTTCGTCCATCAGCAGCACGCGCGGCTGCATCGCGAGCGCACGCGCGATCGCGACGCGCTGTTTCATGCCGCCCGACAACGTGTGCGGATACGCGTGCGCGAACGCCGCGAGCCCTACCTTGTCGAGGTAATGCAGCGCGCGTTCACGAGCTTCGGCCTTCGACAGTTTCTTCGCGACTCGGAGCGGAAACGCGACGTTCTGCACGACCGTCTTCCACGGCGGCAACTGGTCGAACTCCTGAAACACGACGATGCGATCGGCGCCCGGTCCGCGCACGCGCTGACCGTCGAGCGAAATGCTGCCCGCGCTCGGCTCGATGAAACCGGCCACCGCCTTCAGCAGCGTCGACTTGCCGCAACCGGACGGCCCGAGCAGCACGAAGCGGTCGCCGCCGTAGACGTCGAAGCTGACGTCGTGCGTCGCGCGCACGATCCGCTCGCGCGTGCGGTACTCGAGGTTGACGTTCTCGACCGCGAGCAGTTTGCCGCTGGTTGCCGCGGCTTTCCGTGCGGCGTCGTCGGGAAACAGAAGCGTGGGATTGGCCACCATCAAAGCGCTCCCTGTGAGTGAACCGGATCGACCGGCGAGTGTCGCCGCGTACCGCGCAGCGCCACGAAAACGCGCAACGCCATGCTCAGCTCCCCGCCGCCGTCGCCGGATCGTCGAAGAAATAGTCCTTCCACGACGACGGCTCGTTCCTGATCGCGCCGATGCGATACATGAACTGCGCGAGCCCGAAGGTGTTCTGCGGCACGATCTTGAACTGCACCTGCGGGTTCGTGATGACTTTCACGAGCAGGTCGCGATCGATCTTCGACTGATTGGTGCGGATATAGATATCGGCCGCGCCCTGCGGATTCGCGTTGATGTACTTCGCCGCATCGGCGAGCGCATCGACGAACGCGCGATACGTCTTCGGGTTGTCATGGCGGAATTTTTCGGTCGCATAGAGGACCGTCGCCGAGCTCGGGCCGCCGAGTACATCGTACGAATTGAGCACGATATGCGCCTTCGGATTGCCGGCCAGTTCCTGCTCCTGGAACGGCGGATTGCCGAAATGCCCGGTGATTTCAGTGCCACCCGCGATGATCGCCGCGGCCGCGTCCGGATGCGGCAACGCCTGCGTGTATTTGTCGAGCCGGTTGTATTCCTTGTCGCCCCAGCGCTTCGCCGCCGCGTATTGCAGCACGCGCGATTGCACCGACACGTTGACCGCCGGCAGCGCGATGCGGTCCTTCTGCGTGAAGTCAGCGATCGTCTTCACGTCGGGATTGTTGCTGACCAGGTAGTACGGCAGATTGCCGAGCGACGCGACGCCCTTCACGTTCTGCTTGCCGTGCGTGCGATCCCAGATCGTCAGCAGCGGCCCGACGCCCGCGCCGGCGATATCGACCGCGCCCGACAGCAACGCATCGTTGACCGCCGCGCCGCCCGACAGCTTGACCCAATCGACCTTGATGTCGAGGCCCTGCTTGCGCCCTTCGCTTTCGATGAAATGCTGATCGCGCGCCACGTTCAGCAGCAGATACACGATGCCGAACTGCTCGGCCACGCGAATCTCGCCCTCGGCATGCGCGGGAGCGCTGACGACGGCGCCCATCGACAGACTCAGCAGTAGTGCCGTCAAACGGCGGACAAACGACGGCCGTGCGGCGGTCGGGTGAAATCGGCTCAGCATTGAAACTCCAGTCGGCGTGCGGTGTGACGGTGTCGTTGTGATGGAAAGCGTCGCTCAGCGTGGCACGTCGCCCTCGATCGTCGTGCGATACAGCTTGCGGCGCAGGTGGTCGGGCGTGCCGGCGGCGAGGTGCATCAACGAGCGGTTGTCCCAGAACACCATGTCGTGCTCGGCCCATCGATGCCGATACAGATGCTCGGGCCGCACGCTGTGCGCGAACAGTTCGTCGAGCAAGGCGCGGCTCTCGTCTTCCGGCAGCCCGATCACGCGCGTCGTGAAGTGCTCGCTGACGAACAGCGCCTTGCGTGCCGTCTCCGGATGCGTACGCACGATCGGATGCACGACCGGCTTCACCTGCGCGATCTGCTCGGCGGAAAGATTCGGCCGCCACGGGCTGCGCTTCTGCAACTCCGCGTATTTGGCCAGGTACGTGTGCTCCGCGCTGCGTCCTTCCACTGCGCTGCGCAGATGCGCGGGCAACGTATCCCACGCCAGGTGCATGTTCGCGAACAGCGTATCGCCGCCTTCGGCCGGCAGCTCCTGCGCGTGCAGCAACGAGCCGAGGCTCGGCTTTTCCTTGTACGACAGGTCGGAGTGCCAGTAGTGGCCGGCGTCGCCGAGACCGACCGGCTTGCCGTTCTCGATCACGTTCGATACGACCAGCACCTCGGGATAACCTGCGAGGCCAAACTGATGCAGCACGTGAATCTGCAGCGGGCCAAAGCGGCGGCTGAACGCGATCTGCTGCTCCGGCGTGATGCGCTGGTCGCGAAACACGAGAACGTGGTGGTCCAGATGCGCGCGGTGGATGCGCGCGAAATCGTCGTCGCCGAGCGGCTGGCCGAGATCGAGGCCGAGCACTTCGGCGCCGAGCGGCGCATCGAATGCGCGAATCTCGAAGGATTGCGTCGCAGTAGCGGAAGCGGTAAAAGCAGCGGCGGTAGTCGTCACAGGCGTCTCTTCGTCGAAACTATTCAGCGGGCGCCTAACGGCGCGGTCAGTGCGACGAATGTACCGGCCCGCGCGCGCGATGCCAACGAAGCAAATCCGATACGGTTATCTGCTGGAGTGATAAACCCGATGCTGCAATGTCTTTCGGCGCATCAGAACTTCGGCAGACCCGGTGGATTGCTTTCGGAGCGCGCCAACGCTTCCGACTCGATGCCCCAGTGCGCGAGCGAGCGCCGATAGGCGCCATTCGCGATCAGTCCGTTCGTCGCGACCGTCAGCGCATCCATCAAGCCGCTGCCCTTGCGAGTGGCGATCGCCACATCCGCGCGCGCCGGCCAGCCGGCGTTCAGCGTACCCACCTCGCGGATCGCGCCGGTAGTGGCCGCATCGTAGGCAAGCGGCGCGTTCGGATTGAATACGACGTCGGCGCGGCCCGATAGCAACGCAATGCGGCTCGCGGCGTCATCGTCGAAGTACTGGAACTCGACCGGCTTCAAACCCTTCGCGACGTTCTGCCGGTTCCATTCGAGGATGATCTTTTCCTGGTTCGTGCCCGAGGTCGTAATAAGGCGGAGGCCCGCTATATCCTGCGGCTGAGCGATCTTCCTGATCGGACTCGCGGTTTTCACGTAGAAGCCGTGCAGTCCTTGCCGGTACGTCGTGAAATCGAACTTCTCCTTGCGCTGCTCGGTGACGCCGACGTTCGAAATCACCGCGTCGTATTTGCCCGAGGTGAGGCCGAGCGGCCAGTCGGCCCATGCGATCGGCACGAGGTTCAGCTTCAATCCGAGCGAATCGGCGATCAGTTGCGCGTAGTCGGCATCGGAACCGACGACGGTACGCGCATCGGTCGCATAGGTCGCGGTCGGCGGCAGGTGCGGCGAAATCGCGACCGTGAAGTTGCCGTCGTTCGCGAAGCGGTAATGGTTGCCGATAGCCGCGATCGCTGCCGGATTCTTCGGCACGCGAACACGGCCTGGCTGCTCGGGGCTCAGGTCCACCGTGCCGTGCGGCGCCTGCGCCGCGTGTGCTACGTCGAGCGCATTGCGCACGAGCAGCGCGCCGAGCGCCGTACCGGCCAGAATGAATTGACGTCGATGGGTCATTGATAGGGATCAGTCTGCAATCACAGGACGCGCGACAGAAACTCGCGCGTGCGCGCATGGCGCGGTTCGTTCAATACTTGCGCGGGCGGGCCCGACTCGATCACGCGTCCGCGATCCATGAACACGATCGTGTCGGCCACTTCGCGCGCAAAGCCGATCTCGTGCGTGACGATCAGCATCGTCGTGCCGGAACGCGCGAGCGCCTTGATCACGTCGAGCACCTCGTTGACGAGTTCGGGATCGAGCGCCGAAGTCGGCTCGTCGAACAGCAGCACCTTCGGTTTCAGCGCCAGCGCGCGCGCAATCGCCACGCGCTGCTGCTGCCCGCCCGACAACTGACGCGGCCACGCATGCGCCTTCGCTTCGAGACCGACACGCGCGAGCAGACTCAGCGCAAGACTCTCCGCTTCCGCGCGCGACAAACGTCCCAACGCGACCGGCGCCTCGATGATGTTTTCCAGCACGGTCAGATGCGGGAACAGATTGAAGCTCTGAAACACCATGCCGACCTCGACGCGGCGTCGCAGGATCTCTGACTCCTTGAGCTCATACAACGTATCGCCATCGCGTCGATAGCCGATCAGCTCGCCGTCGATGTCGATCAGTCCGCCGTCCACGCGCTCCAGATGATTGATCGTGCGCAGCAGTGTCGATTTGCCCGAGCCCGATTGGCCGAGAATCACGGTGACACTGCCGGGGCGCATCGTCAGCGACACGTTGTCGAGCACCTTCAGCGTGCCGAAACTCTTCGATACCTGCTGGATCGCGATGCGTGCGCCGTCGCGTTGATCGGCCCAGCGTTGATCCAGGCAGGCGCCTGCACGTGCATTGTCTTTTGCTTCTCCATGCGGCTCGGCGGGCGCAACGCCGCCACCGCGCGCAATACCCAGGCTTTTCAGCAGCGCGCCGAAAGCGGACGGCACCGCGCTACGCCTGACGCCGCGCGAGAAATACCGCTCCACATAAACCTGTATCGCCGACAACACGGTCAGAATGATCAGATACCAGACCGTCGCGACCATCAGCAGCGGAATCACTTCGAGATTGCGTCGATAGATGATCTGCACGGTGTAGAACAACTCCGGCATCGCGAGCACATAGACCATCGACGAGCCCTTCGCGAGCGCGATCAGATCGTTGAACGCGGTGGGCAGGATCGCGCGCATCGCCTGCGGCAGCACGATGCGCCCGGCCTGGCGCTCGCGCGGCAAGCCGAGCGCAGCGGCAGCTTCGAGCTGACCGTGGTCCACCGACTGAATGCCGCCGCGAATCACTTCCGCCGAAAACGCCGCGTGATTGAGCGTCAGGCCGAGCACCGCGGCGAGAAACGGGCTGATCAGCTCGGTGGTCGGCACATCGAGAACGACGAGGCTCGTGAACGGCACGCCTAGATGTACCGTCTCGTACAGATAGCCGAGATTGTTCAGGATCAACAGCAGCACGATCAGCGGAATCGAGCGGAACAGCCACACGAACGCCCATGCGCAGCCCGCGAGCAGCGGCGAACGCGATACGCGCGCGAGCGCGATCGGAATGCCGAGCGCGAAGCCGAACACCGCGCCGAGCGCGGTCAATAGCAGCGTGCGGCCGAGCCCGGACAATACCGGCTCGGACAGAAACCATTGGGCGAAGACATTCCACCCCCAGCGCGGATTGCCCAAGACCGATTCGAGCACGATGCCGATCAGCGCCACGGCCGCCACGGTGCCGGCGAGGCGTGCGCGGTTTTTCGCGGGCACGATGCGATAGTCGGCGCGCTCGCGCAACGTGTCGGCGTGCGCGGCGGCGAGTTGCGGATTCGCGAGTTCAGCGGTGTCGTTCATCGTCGTCTGCTCCGCGCTTTCAGGCCACGGCAGCCGCGTTGGCCGTGTCGGCCGGGTCTGCCGGGTTTGCCAACCCTGCCGCCACCACATAGCGGCTCGCCTTGCGCGGCAAGCCGAGATGATCGCGCAGCGTCGATCCCGTCAACGTGCGCTCATAGCGCCCGCGTCGTTCGAGCTCGGGGACTACGTAGCGCACGAAATCGGCGAGGCCCTGCGCCTGCACCGCGAAGCCGAGGATGAAACCGTCGGCTGCGCCGGCGTCGAGCCAGCGGATCAGCTCGTCCGCGATCTGCGCGGGCGTGCCGAGAAAATGCGTGCGCGGCGTGGCGACTTCGAGCGCGACCTCGCGCAATGTCGAACCCTTGCTGCGCGCTTCGGCCTTGATGCGGTCGGTGGTCGAACGGAAACTGTTGCGGCCGATCTCTCCTAGCTCGGGAAACGGTTGGTCGAGCGGATACTGCGTGAAGTCGTGATGATCGAAATAACGGCCGAGATACGCGAGCGCTTCGTCGATCGTCAATAGCTCGCGAATCGCACGATATTTCGCTTCCGCTTCCTCGTGTGTCGCGCCGACGATCGGGCTGATGCCGGGGAAGATCTTCACGTCGTCGCGGCTTCTGCCATGTCCGACCGCGCTGTCTTTCACGCGCTGCGCGAACGCGCGCGTTTCTTCGATCGACACCGAATGCGTGAACACCGCGTCCGCGTATTTGCCGGCAAGCGCGATGCCGGCATCCGACGAGCCCGCCTGGAAAATCACCGGCTGACCCTGCGCCGAGCGCTGAATATTGAGCGGCCCCGCCACCTGGAAGAACTTGCCCTCGTGATCGAGCGTGTGCAGCCGGTCGCGTTCGAAGAACACGCCGCGCTCGCGGTCGCGCACGAACGCGTCGTCGTCCCAGCTATCCCACAGGCCTTGCGCGACGCTCAGGTATTCGTCGGCGATCTCGTAGCGCAGCGCATGCTCGGGGTGCGAGCCGCCGTAGTTCTTCGCGGTGCCTTCGAGCGGCGTCGTGACGACGTTCCAGCCCGCGCGCCCGCCGCTGATCAGATCGAGCGACGCGAACTGGCGCGCGACGGTGAACGGATCGCTATACGACGTCGATACGGTGCCCGCAAGCCCGATCTTCGACGTGACCGTCGCGAGCGCCGACAGGATCGAGATCGGTTCGAAGCGGTTCAGAAAGTGCGGAATCGATTTCTCGTTGATGTACAGACCATCGGCGACGAACGCGAACGCGATGCCGTGTGCCTCGGCTTTGCGCACCGTATCGACGAAGAAGTTCAGGTTCACGCTCGCATCGGCGGGCCCGGCCGGATGCTTCCACGAATTCATATGGCTGCCGGCGCCCTGCAGCATGATGCCGAAATTGAGTTTGCGATGGCTCATCGGATAGTCCGCCAATCGTTGAGTGTTCGTTGGAGAGATCACGCGTAGGCCGGCTCGATCGCGCTGCCGAGCAGTTCGACCGAGCGCAGGCGCGCCGGATAGTGTTGCAACGGCGAATCGATGACGAATTCGTCGATGCCGTAGCGGCGGCTCAAGGCGTCGAGCTGGTCGCGTACATCGTCGGCCGTGCCCTTGACGACGTGCGGATGGCGCTCTTCGATCGTGTAGCCGCTTGCGCCCGCCTGGCGCGCGTATTCTTCCGCGGCTTCGGCCGTCGCCAGATTCAGGCTTTGGCCGCTGGCCAGTTGCAGCCTGAAGATGCGCAGCGGCCCGGTGAGCCGCTCGGCTTCGTCGCGCGTCGCCGCGGCGACCGCGTACAGTGCGAGCAACGGCGCACGGCCGCTCGCATCGCGGTACGTCTGCACGGTGCGCTCGATGTTCGCCTCGTCGCCGTTGAAGTGTCCGGCGTAGCAGAACTGCCAGCCCTGCTTTGCCGCGAGCGCCGCGCTATCCGGAGTGCCACCGAGCAGAATGCGCTCAGGCAGCGTCGGCGGAGAAGGAAACGCGAGCGCGCCGGCGAGCGCATGGTCCGGTTCGACGCCCGCGCCGAGAAACGCATCGAGTTGCGCGAGCTGCGTGTTGAAGCCGGGCTTGCTCTTCTTGTCGTGCAGCCATTGCAGCGCGCGGGTGGTCTGCGGCAGTCCGCCGGGCGCCTTGCCGATGCCGAGATCGACGCGCCCGGGGGCGAGCGCCGCGAGCAGCCTGAAGGTCTCCGCGACCTTGAACGGGCTGTAGTGCTGCAACATCACACCGCCCGAGCCGACGCGAATCCGCGACGTATGCGCGAGCACATGCGAGACGACGATCTCCGGCGCCGAACTCGCGAGGTTGGGCGCGCCGTGATGCTCGGCGATCCAGAAGCGCTTGAACCCGAGCGCTTCGGCGCGCTTCGCGAGCGACACCGTGAAGCGCAACGCCTCGGCGGCGCTCGCACCCGCGGCAATCGGGCTTTTATCCAGCAGCGATAGCGAAAAGGTCATGGGATGGCAGATCGACGAAGAAAGAGAAAAAGCGCTGACGCACTCAGGATTTCGGCAATCCCGGCGGATTGGTCGCGGCCTTGTCGATCGCTTCGGAGCCGAGATTCCAGCGCTCGAGCACCGCGCGATACTGGCCTTTGCCGATCAGATCGTTCAGCGCGATCGTTACCGGCGCGGCGAGACCGCTGCCGCGGCGCGTCGTTACCGCGACTTCGGCGGTACGCGGCCAACCGCCGCTGACGGTGCCCACCTGGCGCGTCTTGCCATGCGTGGCCGAGTCGTACAGCAGCGCCGCGTTGACGCTGAAGATCGCGTCGGCACGCCCCGATTGCAGCGCCACCGATTTGACCGCATCGTCGTCGTAGTACTGCACCTGGATCGGCTTCAATCCATGCGCGACGTTCTGCTTGTCCCATTCGAGCAGGATCTTTTCCTGGTTCGTGCCGGCGTCGGTAATCACGCGCAGGCCCGCGACATCCTTGGGTTCGCGGATCGATCTGATCGGGCTGTCGGTCTTCACGAAGAAGCCGACCTCGTCGCGCCGGTAGGTCGAGAAGTCGAACTTTGCCTTGCGCTCCTCGGTCACGGTCACGTTCGAAATCACCGCGTCGACCTTGCCGGAAGCGAGCGCGAGCGGCCAGTCCGGCCACGCGAGGATCACGACATTGAGCTTGCGGCCGAGGCTGTCCGCGACGAGTTGCGCGAGATCGGGATCGAAGCCGACCACGGTCTTCGCATCGGTGGCATAGGTGCTGATCGGCGGATGCGCGACGACGATGCCGACGGTCAGTTCGTCTTTCGCGACGAACGGGAAGTTCGCCGGCACCGCCTTGGCCGCGGCTGCATCCTGTTCGGCGCGCACGCGGCCGTGCTGGTCGGGACTCAGATCGAAGCCCGTCGCGGCGAACGCGTTGCCGCTGACATAGAACATGGCCGCCAATACGAGCGACGACAACTGCAGACCTGTTTTCATGAGATATCCGTCGAAGTGTGAGGAGATAGGAGTGCCGCGATTAGCGGACGGCCAGATCGGCGTCTTTCGCGCGCAGGTCGTCGAGCGTGTCGATGCGTAGCGGCGCGAGCAGGTTCTTGCCGAAGCGAAGATGCACGTGCACTTCGGGAGGCAACGCGGTATCGAACAGCTTCGTATAGCCGGTGCGTTCGTAAAGCGCCCATGCTTCGGGCTGCTTGAAACCGGTAGTCAGATAGATGCGCGAGTAGCCCTGCGCGAGCGCACGCGCTTCCAGTTCCCGCACGACCTGTCGCGCGAGTCCCTGGCGGCGCAGATCGTCGCGCGTCCAGATGCGTTTGAGTTCCGCGGTACGCGCGTCGTAGCGCTTGAACGCGCCGCCCCCGATCGTCTCGCCGTCGCGAATCAGCAGAATGAATGCGCCGTGCGGCGGTGCGAACAGGTCGGCCGGATAGCGCGCCATCTCCTGCGCGGCGGCCGCGCCGCCGTCCTTTCGATAATCTTCGTAGCGGGTCGCGTATTCGTGCAGCAGCGCGTCGAGCAGCGGTTGCGCGCGGGGATCGAGTGGCGTGGTGTCAACGACGAGAGTGCTCATGAACGATCGACACGAGGTCGTCGGATAGTCAGGAGCTCATACGATAGCGTGCAGCCGCGTTGACGCTAACGAAGCAATTTCTCTATCTTTATCTGGTCTCGCGATTGGCTGCGATAGCGGCAAACGCGCTGCAATTGCGTAGTGCAACGCCCATGTCACGCCGAGATGCTCCGGTCGAAACACGGTGACAACAGCTTGCCGGAAATATAACAAGCTGCTGTCAAATACTTTTTCATAGTCATTCCATAAAGTAACGCGTCAATCCGGCGCGCCATGGTCATCCCGATCCTGAGTCCCCGGTACACCCCACAACAAGGCCGGAAGTGACCGTGCACCCTGACGGCACGGGTACGGTAAAGAAGCATTACTGCCTCGGCCGCATTTCGCATGAGCTGATTCAGGTGCCACGCTCGATCCGCTCGTACGCGCGAACTACCGGAACCGCTTCGGCTCGGCGGTCGGTTATCTGACCGCCGACCCGACATCGATCAAGCTGGGGTGACAGCAAGGTTCACGGGGATTCCCCTCAAGTTTCGTTGCGAGGACCATTGGTGGCGTTTCGAGCCAGTAAAAAGGCACGCATTGCAAGCGGTTCATCGTCCCCTCTTCTGTGGGGCTTTTTTTGGTTCGGGGTAAAGAAGCTTCCGTGAAGGAGCTTCATCTAATTCGTGCGATACCACCGCCATATCTTGATAATTGCCAGATAGGCCAGCGCCGCCACGATCAGTTCGATCGTCACCCACACCACGTAATAGAGGTCATCAGGGTCACGGATGCCAAGTGATTGCGAGCAATACAGCCATGCACGCGCCTCGCTATCTGTCCACTCGTAGGGATACGGGCGGACATAAAGAACTGATAGAACGAACAGTGCCAGAAACAACGTGAACTTAAACAGTCTACGGGCAAGTGCTGCCATATGTGATGACCTCAATTGTTCCATAGGCGCGCAGGCCCGAAGTGCGCGCGGGAATTTTCACGGTGTGCAGCAGCGCGTTGCGGATTATCATGAAATCCGTAAGGCTCGGCAGGGTGATGCAGCCGAGGGAGGTGCCGTGCCCGCCGGCCGGATGCAACCGGAACTGCCCACGCTTGACACCATTGACCCACGTAAAGTCATCAATGCTGCCGTCATCCCGATACAGGGCGAACCAGTCACCGTGATTCGACGGATGGCCGGAAACGGCATTCAACACGTCTTTTCCAAATGCGTAAGCCTGTGAACGGATGCCACCTGTGGGGCGGTCCACGATCCAGTATGTACCGGCGGGAAGCGGGCCGTTCTCGAGAACTGCCGTGCACCCGCCGCGATTGCGATATCGGTCATTGCCTGAATAGGCGTTGAACGTGCCGACGCCAAAAAAGGTGAGTGGTGAAAGAGGCTCGTTATTCACCAGAAATTTTCCCGTATAGGCCATGTGTCACGCCTCCTGACTGCGCTGGCTGTAGGTCATTGCATCCTTCATAGGTTCCTCGAGTTGGTGAGCCTTGACCGTAAGCGCGCGTGCCACTGGCGCGCTACAGGTCGATTCCGGATTGGCCGCTGCTTTCGCCGGGGCAAAAAAGACGCGCCACAGGGGCGCGCAAAAAATTTGCATCACAGATAGAAGAGCCAAAAGAACCGCCACCTCAGCGGGAACGACATACCGCGAGGCGACAGTTCAATACTAGGTGCATGTGCCGAGTGCAGGTTTCAGACGACTCCGAAAAGCCCGGGGCGTGGGTGATGGTCGTCAACTCTCCTGGGCGAATAAAGGTTCGTCGCAGGAAAATCGTGAAGCTCTGGGGAGCAATTGCGAAGGTCTGGAGGCAGACGATTGAACTGATCGTGGCGGCGCTGTCTTATGCGGCGATCATGAAGCTATCGCAGTGATATTGCGCGAGGCAGTAAATGCAAGGACCCGTTGCCGCCGTTTCTTTAGCGTGTGTGAGCGCCAATGATCGCGGAATACAGACGTTAAACCCGACTCCGACAACGCAGAGCGCGGAAGGGCCGTGCGAAATCCGGAATCGCGCACATGCGCACATGCGCACATGCGCTCAACACCGTCAAGTTACGGGTGGTTGTACATCGCGTTCCAGTCAGCCTTCGACACCGCCGGACGACCTTCGTCCGACGAACCACTTGCGGCACCGCCGTAACCACCGTTTGTTGCAACTTGCTGCGCGGCGACCTTCGCTTCTGCGGCTTGGATCGCGTCTGGATAGTGCGCTTGATCGCCATCACCACCGCGATAACCCGCCTTCTGAAGCTGAACAAGTTCCGCGCGCACCTGGGCGCGGGTAACCGGGCCGTTCGACTGGGCGAACGAGGCAACCGGCACTACGACTGCAACGGCAACTGCAACGGCTTGGATGAGGGACTTCATGATGCTCCATCGACTTTTGTTAGCGGTGCGACAACGTGTCTGCACCGACAGCGAAAGTCTAGGAGCCTTCCGCCCAAGGGTTAACCCCTAGTATTCGAAGGCATTGTTCCAATTGGCAGCAGAATGCTGGCATCTTCGCGCGAATGCCCTTCCGGCGACGCGAAGCGGCCTTGGTGAGGGCAACTGGCTATCGCACGAACGCCAAGCGCGTGCCGCGCTGGCAGGTGCCGGCGTCTCGCGGACGTCGGTCGAGACAGCGTCAAGCGATCCAAATGCGCCCCCACCCGCTTCAGCGGACCACTTCTTCAGCGAGATGAAATAGGCAATCCCCTCGCCTGACAAGCGCGGGCACCCGCTTGCATACGACTTCGCCATCGCTCGCGAAATGACAGGTCACCGGCTCTTTGAGCGGCGTGTCCGGGAAATGAATGCGCGCCGCGGGCTGCCCTGCGACCACCCGCTCGCCGAGTTCAACCAGCGGCTCGAACAGACCGTTGTCGTATGCGTACACATAGTGACGCGCGCCCGCGACGCGCAGGAAGCGCGTGTCGGCCGGCGGCGCATCGGGCACGAGCGGGCCGCTCAATGCGCCGATCGCGCCGAGAAAGTGCAGCAGGCCGTGGCGCGCTTCGCGAAGCAGCGCGGCATCGACTGTCCCGCCACCGCCCAGCTCAGCCGTGATCGACAGCGCCCCTTGCCGGCGCGCGGCAGTCGCCGCATGCACCGGGTTCTCCGCATGCAAAAACGCGTTCGGCAACCCGAAAGCGCGTAATGCGCGTTGCAGCCGCTCATTCTCTGCGTCGTCGCGCGGATCGATCGCGAGCATGTTGTTGCCGCGATAAAGCAGCGAGCTGCCGCCGGAATGAAGATCGATCAGATAGTCCGCGCGCGCGAGCAGAACATGCTCGATGTAATGCGCGATCACCTGCGTCGGAGAACCTTGCGGATCGCCCGGAAACGTGCGGTTGAGATTGCCGTCGTCGAGCGGTGACGTGCGAAGGCCCGCCTCGGCCGCTGGCGCATTCGCTTGCGGCAACAGGATCAGTTGACCGGCAACCTGGGCCGCGTCGGTTTCGCGAATCAGCGTCGACACGAGGATCTGTCCTTCGTACTCGTCGCCATGATTGCCGGCCATGATCAGCACGACCGGACCCGTGCCATTGCGTATCGAAGCGATCGGAATCGGCAGCCAGCCATACGCGGACCGATGCACGGAATGCGGCAGCCGCAGATAGCCCGCATGCTTGCCCTGAGCATCCAGATCGAGTTCACTGCGAATCGGATTGCTCGGCGTAAGGGTTGAACTCATTGCTTCGCTCGCGCAAGTAACGGCCTTCTAGCCGTTGCAGCTAGACGCCGAATGGAAACTGCCATTTGAACTTCGTTTCGCCGTTCGCCGCCGCATGGCCCGAACGAAAGCGGCGCTTCAGCAGCCACGTCGCACCGTACTGCAGCGTCGAACACAGCAGCAGATAAACGATGCCGACGAACAGAAAGATCTGCACCGGATACACCATCAGCCGATTATTGACCTGATTGGCGAGAAACGTAAACTCGGGCACGCCGACGATATAAGCGAGCGATGTGTCCTTGATCAGCGTGACCCACTGATTGACGAACGACGGCATCATGATCCGTATCGCCTGCGGCAGTTGCACGTATCGCAGCGTCTGCCAGCGCGTCATGCCGAGCGACGCGGCCGCTTGCGCCTGCCCCGCGCCGACCGCGGCGATGCCTGCCTGCACCGAATGCGACAGATATGCGCCGCCGATCAGCGCGAGCGCGCAAACCACGGTGGCGAGGCCGGGCACGTCGATGTGCAGCAGCATTGGCATCAGGAAGAAGGTCCAGAAGATCAGCATCAGCACCGGGATCGCGCGAAAGAAGCCGACCAGCGCAGTGAGCGCCAGATGCGCGGCGCCGCGCGTCATCGACAATGCAATGCCGCCGGCGAGACCGACCAAAGCCGACAGCAACGCCGAGACGATCGACATCACGATCGTCAGCGCCGCGCCGCCGAGCGGCCCATCGGGGAACGTGCCGAGCAGCAGATAACGCAGCGACGGCAGCCATTCGAGCGCGCTCATCAATGCCCTCCTTGCCAGAGCCGCAGGGCGCCACGTTTCCACATCAGCAACACCGCTTCGATAACCGCGATGATCGCGATATAGAGCACCGTCGCCGCGCCGAATGCCTGAAACGTCTTGAAGGTTTCCGTATCGACCTGCCGCGATACATACGACAGTTCCGCGAGCCCGATCGTCATCGCAAGCGACGAGTTCTTCACGAGGTTCATGTACTGCCCAGCAAGAGGCGGCGTCGAGATCCGGATCGCCTGCGGCAGGATCACGTAACGGAACGCCGCGAGCGGCGTAAGGCCCAGCGCCGCGGCGGCCTGATGCTGCGCGTCCTTGACGCCGCGCATACCCGCGCGAAATTCCTCGCCGACAAACGCGGTCGTATAGCACGTAAGCCCGACCCAGCCCGCGACGAATTCGAACGACGGCCACGCAATCGTCCAGCCAAATAGCGAGACCGTGTGCGACGCATTGAGCCATTCCATCCACGGCTGCGGCAACAGCGTCGCAGCCCCGAAATACCAGAACAGCAATTGCACGAGCAACGGCGAGTTGCGAAACGCCAGTATGTATAGCGCGGCCGCGCGCGCGAGCATGCCGTTGCGCGCATTACGCGCGAGCGCGAGCCCGAAACCGGCGAACGTCGCCGCCGCGCCCGCGCAGGCCGACAACACCAGCGTCATCAGAAAGCCATGCGCGATCCACCCGAGGTACTTCGGTTCCAGCCAGCCGTTCATTCTGCTCTTCTGCTCGAGCGCTTTCGTTGCGCCATGAAAAGCGGCCCGCCGTTTTCACACGGCAGGCCGGCTCCAAAACTTCCGTCGGATCAGCTCTTCTGCGGATCGCCGATCCTGAACAGACGCGGCAACGGCGCGCGGCTCTGCGGTCCGAACCAGTGGTCGTAGATCTTCGCGGCGCTGCCGTCCGCTTCGAGGCCCTTCAGCGTATCGTCGACGACGTTCAACAGACGCGCCTCGCCCTTCGGCACGCCGACACCTTCATAGTCGTTCGAGATCGTGAACGGCGGGATCTCGTAGTTCGCCTTATCGGGCACGTTCGCGAGCAGCGCGACGAGCTTCGGGCCGTCCTGCGTGATCGCCTGCACGTTGCCGGCGCGCAGCGCGGCGAACGCGAACGGCGTGTCGTCGTAGGCGACGATCGTCGCGTTGGGGAATTGCGCGCGCACCTGCTGTTCGTTGGTCGTGCCCTTGTCGGCACCCACGCGCAGGCCGTTCACCTGCTGCGGCGACGTCAGTACGCCCTTCCTCGCGATGAACTGCGTACCCGAGGCGAAGTACGGCGTGCTGAAATCGACTTCCTTCTTGCGCTCGTCGGTAATCGTGAAGTTCGCGAACACGAGGTCGACCTTGCCCGACTTCAGGAAAGCGATGCGGTTCGCCGGATTGGTCGGCTGGATTTCGAGCTTCACGCCGAGCTTGTTCGCGACCGCACGCGCATAGTCGACGTCGAGCCCGACGATCTGATTGGTCGTCGGATCGACGAAACCGAAAGGAGCGTTGCTGTCGAAGGTGGCGACGCGCAGCACGCCCGCCTTCTTGATGTCGTCGAGACGATCGGCGTGCGCTGCGCCGGAAATCGCGAGCAGCAACCCCATCACTGCTGCGCCAACGAATTTGATTTTCATGGTTAGGCCTTTGTATTGGATGTTTTATGTACGACGTGATTCACGACTGCCTCACGACAACGACGCACAGACTGTAACAACGCGCATCGCAATGGCGAACCAACTAAACGTCACGAGCTAAGCGGCGATTCAGATATGCGGCAGGTGCCTACTGCTTGCCTTTCCACGGCACCAGCCTGCGTTCGAGCCCGCGCATGCCGAGATCGAACAGCCACGCGATCAGGCCGATCAGCACGATCCCCATCACGACCACGTCGGTGCGCAGGAAGCTCGACGCGTTGAGCACCATCTGACCGAGCCCGGCAGTGGCGGCGACCATTTCGGCCGCGACCAGCGTGGTCCAGCCGAAGCCGATCGCGATGCGCAGGCCAGTCAGGATTTCGGGCAACGCCGCAGGCAACACCACGTGCAAAACCACCTGGCGGAAATTCGCGCCCAGCGACCACGCCGCGTTGATCTGCTCGACGCTCGCGCTGCGCACGCCGGCACGCGCGGCCATCGCGATCGGCGCGAAACACGCGAGCCAGATCACGACGATCTTCGCAGTCTCGTCGATGCCGAACCAGATCACCACGAGCGGCAGATACGCGAGCGGCGGCAGCGGCCGGTAGAACTCCAGCGGCGGATCGAGCAGTCCACGCGCGACACGGCTCACGCCCATCAGAATGCCGACCGGTATCGCGGTGATGCTCGCGAGCGCGAACGCGCCGAACACGCGGATCGCGCTCCACAGCAGATGCTCGGACAACGGCAAGCCGCCCTGAATGCGGCCGTGCCATGCATCGACGAACGCATGCCAGACCGCGTCCGGTGCGGGTAGGAACAGCGGTGGTATCCAGTGCAGATGAGTCGCGGTCCACCACAGCAGCGCAAACAACGCGACGCAGATCACACTGAGCCACGCGGTCGGGCCTTCACCCGGCATGCCGCGATAAGGTCTGCGGCCGTGCGCCGCGCTGCGTAGCCGGGTCGAGTTGCGCGCTGTGTCCGGACGTGTCGGCGCGTGTTGTTGCGACGAATCGATCACGCTCATCAGGCGGCCTCACGCAATGTATCGTGCAGCCGCCGCGTCAGGCGCTCGCGCCACTCGATGAAAGCCGGCGACGACTTGACCGCGCGTGCATCGCGAGTCGCCAGATATTCGCGCGCGAATGGCAGTGCGTGGACTTCGGCGATGCGTCCGGGCCCCGGTGTCATCAGTACCAAACGCGTCGCGAGAAACAGCGCTTCCTCGACGCTGTGCGTGATGAAGAACACGGTCTTGTGCGTGCGCGTCCACACGTCGAGCACGAGTTCCTGCACCGTCTCGCGCGTCAACGCATCGAGCGCACCCATCGGCTCGTCCATCAGCAATATCTGCGGATCGCTCGCCAACGCGCGCGCAATACCCACGCGCTGCTGCATGCCGCCCGACAGTGCATGGATCTTCGCGTTCGCATGCCGTTCGAGCCCGACGAGCGCCAGGGTATGCCGCGCGATCTCGTGTCGCTGCGCACGCGCGATGCCGCGAAACCGCAAGCCGAGCGCGACGTTGTCGAGCACGTCGAGCCACGGCATCAGCGCATGCTTCTGGAACACGACGCCGCGCTCGGCACCGGGTCCGTCGATGGGCGTGCCGTTGAGCCGCACCTCGCCTTCGCTCGGATCGACGAAGCCGGCGATGCAGTTCAGCAACGTGGTCTTACCGCAACCCGACGCCCCGAGCGCGACCACGAACTCGCCGCGCTCGATGCGCAGATCGACACCCGCGAGCGCGGGCTCGCTTGCACCGGCGTAGGTCACGCGCAGTCCGCGGATGTCGAGCATGCTCATCGCGCGGCCTGCTGCGCGAAGCGCGGATTCACGGCCGCGGAGTAGTCGGGCAACACGTTCTGGATCGTGCCCTGCGTCTTCAGGAACGCCGCCGTGGCCGCGAGCGATTGCGCCGCGCCCGACTGCTTGCCGCCGCCGAGCCAGGTCGGCGACGCCTGCTCCGCGGCGCTCGGGAACGCGTACAGCGCGAGGCTCGCGGGCACGTCGGCCGGTGCCGCGCCCGACTCCTGCGCAACCGCCTGCACCTGCTGCGAAGCCGCGGTCCAGTCGGCCTTGTGATCGCGGTACAGCGCGTCCGTATCGGCGAGCACCTTGACGAGACCCGCCATGAAGGCCGCGTTGTCGCGCTCGAACTGCCGCGACGCGACAAAGCCGTCGAAGGTTGCCTTGCCGCTTCCCTTCGCGACTTCGCCCGACGTGATCAGCACCTTGCCGTTCTGCTTGACCTTCGCGAGCACGGGGTCCCAGATGTAGGTCGCATCGATATTGCCGCGCTGCCAGGCGGCGGCGACCTCTGGCGGACGCAGGTTCAGGATCTTCACCGACGACGGATCGACACCCGCCTGCTGCAACGCGACCAGCGCATGAAAATGCGACGTCGACACATACGGCACGCCGATCGTCTTGCCCTTCAGGTCAGCGATCTTCGTCACGCCCGAACCGTCGCGGGCGACCAGCGCTTCCGCGTCGTTGATGTTGTCGAGAATCCAGAACAGCGACAGGTCGACGCCTTGCGACAGGCCCGCCGCGATCGGGCTCGATCCCGCCTCACCCAGCTGGATCGAACCTGACGCCAGTGCGCGAACCACATCCGCGCCGCTGCCGAGCTTGCGATACGTGACCTTGTAGCCGGTCGCTTTTTCGACGGCGCCGGTGGCTTGCGCGTAACGCCACGGCACGACCATGTCCTGATAGCCGATCACGACTTCCCGGCTTTGCGCGTGCGCGGATGAAGCGAACGGCGAAAACGCGGCAATGCCGGCCGACGCCGCGACGAAGGCAGCGGCGCGCAACGCACGCCGCAGCTGACGGAGAGTGTGATTCATCGGAAGCCTTCGGGTTGGTCTGGATACGAAGAAGGTTCCGACTATAGGCATTTTCGACCGGCGCGGTTCCAACGAATCATGCATAGCTAATCACTGGAACGCAGCATTGCTTTTGCGTCGCGACTATCCGCCATAGCGCCAAAACTGCTTTGATTCTGAGCATTTGTTGGTTCGCTCGCGCCACCGTCCTGGTTACATTGGGGCGACCGCCACACACGACCATAAGGACAATCGATGACACCGGCCCGGGGATTTTCATTCTTCACTACAGCGCGCAACGCAATCGCCACCGTCGGCGAGCGCAACCGCAGCCGACGCGGTTGGCTGAAGACCGCCGCGGCCGCGCTCGCACTCGGCGTCTTCGGCGCAGCCCACACCGCCCACGCCGCGCCTCTCGACGAGCTGAAACTCGACTATGCGTACTATTCGCCGGAAAGCCTCGTGATCAAGCGCAACGGCTGGCTCGAACAGGAGTTCGCCGCCGACCACACGCAAGTGAAGTGGGTGCTGAGCCTCGGCAGCAACCGCGCGCTCGAATACCTGAACAGCGGCGCGATCGACATCGGCTCGACGGCGGGCCTCGCCGCCGTGCTCGGCAAGGCGAACGGCAATCCGATTCGCGCGGTGTACATCTATTCGCGGCCCGAGTGGACCGCCCTCGTCGTGCGCAAGGACTCGCCGATCAAAACCGTCGCCGATCTGAAGGGCAAGAAGATCGCGGCCACCAAGGGCACCGATCCGTTCCTGTTCACGTTGCGCGCACTGCATACGGCGGGGCTGTCGCGCGACGACGTCGAGATCGTCAACCTGCAGCATCCCGATGGCCGCACCGCGCTCGCCAATGGCCAGGTGGACGCGTGGGCCGGGCTCGATCCGCACATGGCGGCCGCGCAGATCGACGATGGCGCGCGGCTGCTGTATCGCAACGTCGACTTCAACACCTGGGGCTTCCTGAATGCGCGCGAAGACTTCATCCGCGACCATCAGGACGCGCTCGCGCGCGTGCTGAAGGTCTATGAAAAAGCCCGCGTCTGGATCGCCGCTCACCCTGACGACACCGCCAGGATCGTCGCGGAGGAATCCAAGGTTTCGCTGCCGGTCGCGAAACTGCAGTTGAGCCGCAACGACTTCAGCCAGCCTCAGCCTGGCGCCCGGCAGATTGCCGCGCTCAAAGCCGCTGCGCCGATCCTGGTCGACGAGCAACTCGTGAAGGGCGGCACCGATCTGAACGCGATCATCGATGCACTGGTCGACGCTAAAGTCGCGCAGCCCGTGATCGCGACGGCGAGCAATGGCTCTAAATGAAGCACACGCACCAGACCCGAGCCCACCGATGAGCACCGCGAAGAACTTTTTCACGCTCGCACGGAGGGATACGTCCTGTCCGTCGTGTAGCGAACTCGCGCATCCGCCGCGCGCGATCGACCCGTTACGACTGTGGCGCTATGCCGGTCTCGCGCTGCCGGTCGTGTTCCTGGCTGTCATCGAGCTGCTGGTGCGCGCGTCGATCCTGCCGATGCATCTGGTCCCCGCGCCCAGCGCGATTGCGCAGACGCTATGGGATCTCGGCGCGGCGCGGCTCGCGCGCCATATCGGCGCGAGCGTGATCCGCGTGTACGGCGGCTTTGCGATCGGCGCCGTGCTCGCGCTGCTGATCGGCGCGGCGATGGGCCTCAGCCGGCGCGTCGATGCGTTGCTCGACCCCGCGTTTCAGGCCTTGCGCGCGATTCCGTCGCTTGCGTGGGTGCCGATCCTGCTGCTATGGATGGGCATCGACGAAGCGCCGAAGATCACGCTGATCGCGATCGGCGCGTTTTTCCCGGTGCAGTTGAGCGTGGTGGCGGGCATTCGCGGCGTCGACCGCAAGCTGATCGAATTCGGCGAGTTGAACCGGCTGAGCCGGCGCGCGCTGTTCACGCGCATACTGCTGCCCGCGTCGATGCCGCAGATTTTCACCGGACTGCGCACCGGACTGAGCCTCGCGTGGATGTTCATGGTCGCCGCCGAACTGATCGCGGCGACGCGCGGGCTCGGCTATCTGCTCAGCGATGGCCGCGAAACCGGCCGCCCGGATCTGGTGTTCGGCGCGATCCTGTTGCTCGCGCTACTCGGTAAACTGAGCGACGGCATGCTGAAAGCGATCGAGGTACGCGCGCTGTCGTGGCGCGATGCGCACCGGGTGTCGGAGGCCGCGCGATGAATCGGGCACCTCCTTCGTTACTCGAAGTACGTGGACTGACGCGGCGCTTTGGTGAGCGCAGTGTGTTCGAGAAGGTATCGTTCGCGCTGTCGCGCGGCGAGATCGTCAGTTTGGTCGGTCCTAGCGGCTGCGGTAAAAGCACACTGCTGCGCGCGGTGGCGGGACTCGATCGCGCAGCCACGGGTGCCGTGCTGATCGACGGCGTGCCCTTGCTCGCGCCGTCGCCGCGCGTCGGCATGATCTTTCAGGAACCGCGCCTGCTGCCGTGGCTCAGCGTGGCCGACAACATCGCGTTTGCCGCGGGGCCGCACGCGGGAGACGATCCGCGCGTCGATGCGCTGCTCGCCGAGGTGGGTCTCGCTGGCGTGCGCGACGCGCTGCCGAAGCAACTATCCGGTGGCATGGCGCAGCGCGTCGCGCTCGCGCGAGGTCTGTTCGACGAGCCGGAACTGCTGCTGCTCGATGAACCATTCAGCGCCGTCGATGCGATCACGCGCGCGCGACTGCAGCAGTTGCTGCTCGCGTTGAAACACGCGCGCGGCACAACGGTGCTGCTCGTCACGCACGATCTCGACGAAGCACTGAGTCTGTCCGATCGCGTGCTGCTGTTGTCCCCGGCGGGCGTTGGCAGCCCGAGCCGCATCGCGCGCGAACTGCCGATTGCGTTACAGCGGCCGAGGAATCCGCGCGATGCGTCGTTGAATGCGCTGCGCGAGGTTTTGCTGGAGATGTAGCCGGCTGCGGAAAATCGCGCTATCTGGTACGCCGGGCTTCGACAAACGCCTCGACATAATGCAGCGCCTGTTCGCACTGCTCGGGCGTGAACGCGTGAATGCTCGCAGGAACCGGATCGAAGCCAAGCTCGGTCGCGACCCACCGGATCGCTTTCGCGCGGGCTTCGAATGCGTTGACGCCGTCGCGGCGCACCTTCGCGGCGACGAGCGGTTCGAGCGCGTCGTGCAGCTTGCTCTTCGACTCGCGCAATGTCGCGTCGGCTAGGCGGCCGAGCGGCAGGTTGTGCTTGCTGCGCGAATACACGCCGATCCACGCCTGACAGGCGGTGCAGATCCACAGCGGGCCTTGATCGCTGCGATACGGGTAGGACTCGTCGCCGTAACGCGCGAGCAAAGCGCGGTTGCCGCAGTAGTCGCATGACGGCTGCGGCAGTGCCTTGACGGGCTTGCCTACACGCATGGGGAGTGCCCCCGGGAGAATTCGCGGTACTTCATCGCATCGATCCGACTGGCGGAAAACGGGTGGAGCCTCACAGTTTAATGGAAGGCCCGCACCCGCAAGCAAGACCTAGCTTCTCTCTGCGATCTCCATCACGACGCGACGCCGCGCCGCCAAACCTTCCGCCGACCTCTGCTGGACCAGTTCCACCACCGCTTGCGGCGCCAGCGCCGGATCGCCCGCGTCGAACGGCGGCGCTGGCGCGTATTCGAGTTCGAGCTGGATCGCCTGCGCCTCTTCGACGCCCGCCAGTTCGGCAGCCACGGTCAGCCCGAAATCGATGCCCGCCGTGACGCCGCCGCCGGTAATCAGATTGCCGTCGCGGACCACACGCGCATGCGTCGGAATCGCGCCGAGCGGTTCCAGCAGCGAGTGAAACGCCCAGTGAGTCGTCGCGCGCCGCCCGCGCAGCAGACCGGCCGCACCCAGCAGCAACGCGCCGGTGCAGACCGACGTCACATAGCGCGCGCTCGCGGCCTGCTGGCGAACGAAGTCGATCGTCTGCTCGTCTTGCAACAGCGCGGTCACGCCGCTTCCGCCTGGCACACAGATCACGTCGAGCGGCGGGCAGCTTTCGTACGTGGCGCTCGGCGTCAGCACGAGACCGTTGCTCGACACCACCGGCTCCCGCGTCTTCCAGACCAGATGCATCGTGGCGCCCGGCACCGATGCGAGCACGTCATGCGGGCCGGTCAGATCGAGTTGCTGTAGTTTCGGAAACACCAGAAAACCGATTTGGAGGGTCATGGGGATACCTTATCGAAGGAGAAATCGAAACGCGCCATCTGTCATTTCTTCCAGCTGGACGGATCGATTCTATGTGCGTAGTGTTTGGCAAGACTGCCATTATTCCCTTGATTTCTGCCACGCCTTGTCGCATGTTCAGCGCTCCGCGTTCTATCGTGCTGCTCGCCTGCCGAAAAGCAACGCATATATATATCCACGCTTGACTAGCTGGCCCCAGTAAGCCTCGATCCGTCCAGAGCGCCGCTTAACGGAAGCCTTTCCCATTTTCGACCGAAGCGATAAGGCTACGGATGCCCTTGCCGCAGCGCCTACGCCTTTTCGCAGAACGACGGTCGCCACATGGAGTTAACGGCAGTCCTGATCCGTTGACCGGTGGCAGTCGCGGACAAAGGTCGCGACAAGGTTGTCGAGCATGGAAAGCATTTCGTGTCAGTCAAATGATTCCGGAGCGACTGTGCCACCTTTGATCACCAAGTGCGCTGCATCCACGCCGGGCGCGAAGAAACGCCAGTCTTCCTCGTCCACTCTCCCGTCCGGTATGACCGTAAGGCAAAAACCGCGCGACAGGGAGAGCTTCACCCCGCCGGCCTCGTCCGCTGTCACTGCCTCAACTGCTGCAAGGCCATTCGCAAGCAAGACCCCCTGGAGACGATGGGTGCTCGCGTGCGCCTTCTCATCCGGCCCGCGAAGATCATCCTCTGTTGCCACGACGCAGCCCACTTTCTCAAGTCGCCACACACATTGGATGTGGAGCGCCCACGCACCCACATATTTCACCGTCCCTTTAAAGTTAGTAACTTGCCGCAACGGACCAAAGCTCAGCGTCAGCATGTCAGCGGCATGGTTCATTCCGCTCAGTTCCAAGCCTCGTAGCACTGACAGACGCCGCTCAATTTCGCTTCGAGTATCAATCATCGAATCATCCCTTCCTATACGGCGTGCGTTACCACAGGTTGAACATGTCTTTTGCCCGCTCCATGATTTCATGGAAGCCGAGGCCTTGGCCTGAAATTTCATCGTGGAGCTGCCGGGATTGACCGGGAGTTAAGCGCAAGATTCTGGCGACATCATCGGTCTGTCTATTTTGCGCCTGATTGTTGCGTGGCGTTCCCTGGCTGCCCGCCAGTTCTACCACGTCACCATTTTTCGCATGCGGTGTGTACTCGAACGCTTGCGCATTATCCAGGTTTTGCGGCGGGGTTTGTGAGCGTCCGCGGCATTCGCACGCCCATGCGTAACCCAGGGCTTCGGCCATGGCGTAGCCGGATTTCATCTTACGAACTCTGTCAAACGGAAAGAACTCGCCGGTTTCGGCGTTCAGGGCCTGTGCGTGAGGCATCGGCGGGAAGTTTGAGTAGATCGAATAGGTGATACGGCAAAGGTCGCATTCTTCCTCGATTGTCCAATCCGTCCCACTGCTTTGCTGATTCATTTTCTCCATTGGACTCCTCATGATTGTTCAGGCGACACGACGCACTGCCCAAATGACGCCCCGCCGAAGCGGGGGTAGTTAGTTCTCTATTGTTAATCTTTGTAGTCGGTGTCACGCGCGGATCGTCACATAGTCGTTCGCACCCGCCTTCACATACGGGGACAAGCGTTACTGATATCTGATCGAGCGTCGCGTTGCCTTTGTCATCAATATCGGGTTCCTTGATGAGTCTCGTATCAACCCAGATATTTCCCTCCTTTATGCCAAGTTGAACCAGATAGCTTTTAAGGACCGCTGCTCGCTTTTCTGCTATATCCTTCGGGCTGCTCTCCTTCACATACCCGTCCGCGTAGACAATTCCTCTAATTTCGACGTTCGGCCATTGCCTCGCAACAAGCACCAAGTTCACAATCTTAATACGATCTATATTTGAAATTTCCGTCGAATTGAGAGGCAAGCTACTTGTCATATCCTCTGAAATGGTGCAGGCATTTGCGCTACCTGCGGTGGAAACAATGTAAAACGCCAGCAGATAGCAGACTCTCAGGAAGTGAAAATTCTTTTGTAGCACGAAATGTTCTTAGTCCAATGGTGACACCGTACATATCATCGGTTGAATCGAACACATCAGTGAAATGGGTGCATTCGTGAATCAGCGTCAAGACTTGGCAACCGTGCCACAGTTGCGAACGTGGCGAAGTGCAAAAATGTGGGTATATCGCAATGATGCGTCTTGCTGAGTCGGGCTTACAGACCGAAGCATCGGTTGCGCCGTTATCTGGAAAGATGGTACAAGTGATGTTACGATATTTTTGCTTGTCCCAGCGAACGATATTTTCTGGCTTTAAATTCTGCATAACTTGAAGAAGCCCTGGCAACCCTGCTTGCAATATGCCATACGTTCGCCGTCAACGACGATCCTCTAGTCGTAACTCCGCGAGCGAGCGACGTAACGCCGCCGTGGAAGTGCGGTCCCCATCCGCCACGAGTCGATCAAACATATTCACCTCCTATTCAATGGACCACCTCAAGCCTCAACGCTTGGCTATGTCCAGCGCTTCATCGTGCTGCTCGCCTTGACAAAAAACAACTGCGCACGATCTGCTGCGCCGACGCGCCGAAGTTAAAACCCCGCCGAAGCGGGCGAATTTCTATTCGATGGCCTTGCTCGTCGGCGTTATGCGGGGATCGTCGCATAGTCGTTCGCAGCCGCCCTTGCAAAGCGGCATGAGACCAACGCTTAGCTGTAGGTATCCATTGAATCCGCTGTTGTCTTGCGGATAGGGCGCCCCTTCCAGATGGGTGTCGACATATATATATTGCGACTTCACTCCAATTTGAATTAGGAATTCTTTTAGCTGTTGACCCCTCGACTTTGCTAATTCTTCTGCGTTCTTTTCGCCGACGTAAGCGTTTGTGACGATTTGAGCTTGAATTTCAACATCGGGCCACCGGCGCGCATTTGATACCAAGTCCACCATTTTAAGACGATAGGAATTAGGAATTCCTTGATAGTTAAGTGGAACACTTTCTGTCAAATCTTCCGAAATAGTACATGCAGCCGCCTGCTGAGAAGCGGCGAACCAAAAAGCCGAAAGGACGGCGAAAGCGAATTTCTTCATGGAATCACCAAATCTTCTTTTGATTGAACTCGATTTGCGTATCGAAGTGCGCGATGTAACATGCGATGCTATCTGCGTTCCTGCAAGCCCCCTCGGGATCGTTCTGAGCCCAGTAACCGACGCCCGGACCAAAACCATACATCACATCGTCTGAATTGAATGTATCGACATAGTGCGTGCACTCGTGGATGATTACCTTCAATTGGCAATTTGTTGAGACTGCAACGGGTGGCAGCGTGCAAAAATGGGGATAAATTGCAATATATCGCCTTTTCGAATCTGGCTTGCATACAGCAGCATCGTTCGTGCCCCTATCGGGAACTATCGCACAGGAAAGCTGTACAACCTTCTGTTCGTCCCAACGAATTATTTTCTCAGGTTGCAGTTCTCTCATCACAGCTGCAAGCCTTGGCAGACCGATATTCAATTTATCGCGGATATATTGATCGCTGCGGCCAAACCAGAATTTTGCACGATCCTGTGCTGACATATCCCAACTTGCAACATCTGCAATGCGCTCCTTTATGAGAGTTAACGCTGCATCTCGTAAACGCATTATCAATCCTCTAAATTCTTTATTGCTCATATTTGGACAGATAGGCGTTGTATTGATTACGACATTGGATATTGACCCAGGAGTGATATTGGTAATGGCTGTGCCGACCTCCGTCCATTCTTCATTCTCGTCGGTCTTGAAGTATTGGCTATTCTTGGTCAGAAATTCATTTGTCATGTGTTCACCAGAGATAGAAGACTTGCCTGAGTCCATTGCTATTGCCCGGCAACTCGATGGAAATCTGGTTTGCGCTATCTGTCGAAACACGCTGGGTCTGCCCTTGGGAATCGGTGACACCTTTCGCGATGACCCTCGAACCGACGCGAATCCTGTAACGCACCCCCGCCTGTCGCTTGCCAGTGGAGTCTCTTAGCTCGAACTGCTCATTGAACCGTTTGGGGGCACGCCCGCGACAATTGCACGCCCATGCGTAACCCAGCGCTTCGGCCATGGCGTAGCCGGATTTCATCTTACGAACCCTGTCAAACGGAAAGAACTCGCCGGTTTCGGCGTTCAGGGCCTGTGCGTGCGGCATCGGCGGGAAGTTTGAGTAGATCGAATAGGTGATACGGCAAAGGTCGCATTCTTCCTCGACTGTCTAATCCTTTCCGCTGCTTTGCTGTCTCAGTTGCTCCATTACACTCCTCAAGAGTTTTCAGGCGATACCTCGCGAATTAATCATCGAAACGGATCACGGTCAATCGCTTTAATTTGGGATAAGCCCGTTTTGAACAACTATTTACGGTGGCGTCGGTTATCCCAATTTCTTTTGCATATTCCTGCTGGCGCAGGACAAAAAAAGGCGGCATTGAGCCGCCTTTATCGTCAGGGATCGAAACTGGTTAGTGTTGGGTCCATGAAGCATCCATAGCCGCCAGTTTCGCGTTCACGCCTTCCGTGACGTCAGCGAGAATCGCTGACGCGTCTTCCCGTGACAGTTGGCGCTGGCGTAGCCCCTTGCGTCGAGCGCAAGCACCGCGAACAGTTCCTGATCGCAGCGGTTACTAGACCTTGCGACTCCGGCCCCGTGGGTCGTTGTCAATTGCGATCAGACGCAGGACTTCCAGCTGGACGGATCGATTCTATGCGGGTAGCCTTTGGCAAGACTTCCATTCTTCCCTTGATTTCTGCCAAGCTTTTTGCTCACATGTCCAGCGCTCCCCGCTCCATCGTGCTGCTCGCTTTCCCCAACATGCAACTGCTCGACATCAGCGGTCCGCTGCAGGTATTTGCGTCGGCCAATGAACTCGTCGCGCAGCGCGGGCTCGGCAAGCTCTACGCACCCCGCGTCGTGGCGGCCGAAGCCGGGCCCGTCACATCGTCGTCGGGACTCGCGGTGCTTGCCGCCTCACTGCGCTCGCTGAAGACGCCGCTCGATACACTGATCGTTCCCGGCGGCTGGGGCATTCGCGAGGCATCGGCCGATCAACGCCTGATCCGCTGGACGCAACGCCACGCGCCGCATTGCAGACGCGTCGCGTCGGTCTGCTCGGGCGCGTTCCTGCTCGCCGAGGCGGGCTTGCTCGACGGCCGGCGCGTCGCCACGCATTGGGCGCGTTGCGACGAACTCGCGCAGGCCTATCCGCAACTGCAAGTCGAAGCGGATCCGATCTTCATTCGCGACGGCGATATCTGGACATCGGCGGGCGTCACCGCCGGCATCGACCTCGCGCTAGCGATGCTCGAAGACGATCACGGGCGCGCGTTGGCGCTCGACGTCGCGCGCGAACTCGTCGTGTTTCTGAAGCGCCCGGGTGGTCAGTCGCAATTCAGCGCTGCGCTGTCGCTGCAACATGCCGACGACCGTTTCGGCGAATTGCATGCATGGATGACGTCGCACCTCGCATCCGACCTGTCGGTGCCCGCGCTCGCGCAACGGCTGCATATGAGCGAGCGCAGCTTCATGCGCCACTACAAGGCGCAAACCGGCCGCACGCCCGCGCGCGCGGTCGAGCAGCTACGCATCGAAGCGGCACAACGCTTGCTGAGCGAAACATCCTGGTCGATCAAACGGATCGCGGCGCGATGCGGATTCGGTAGCGAGGAAACGATGCGCTGCAGCTTCGTGCGTCAGCTGCGCGTGGCGCCGCAGGTGTATCGCGAGCGCTTTTCGTCGACGTGACATGCACGGGCGGCGCAGCCGCTCGACATCACTCAGTAGCGGCGTTTGACGATCAGCGTCGCGCCCGTATCGTGAGAATGCAGAATCGCGACGCGCGCGGTGCCGGAGAACACCCAGTTGTCGACCGTCAAGGACAAGCGCCGCTGCGGTGACTGGCCAATCGACAACACTGAACTGTTCATCTGAACGATGGATATTTGCGGTGCGGTAGATGGACCCATACGTAGAGCATTCGAAGCACTCTGCGCGGCGGCATTTGCGCCCGGTTCGGACACCGGTGCGAACTGCGGTCCGGACGACACCAAGGCCTTCTTGGTGCCGAGCTGGGTATCGCGCGCAAGGTCCACGCTATAGTAATTCTCCATTTGCGCGTAGAACGGCTGGCCCCGATCCCCCTGATACTCCATCGCATAGCGCTGCTGCTCGAAGTAGCGCCGAGGCTCGGGAATGGGCGGCACGACTTCGACGGGCGACGCGACGATGTTGGCGACCATCATCGCTTGCGGCACATCGCCGAAGGGGCCTCCCGCAAACGCGTAGCCGCTCATCAAGACGAGTACCACTCCGACAATCCTCTCGTTTTGGCACGTCATCGGCATGCCTCCATGAAGGAATTGAAACGTCACATGACACGGCGCGTCACTCGAACCGCGCGCCTCGCAGCGTCGCTTGCATTCAGACATTGTAGTCAGTGATTTGCGGACCGGTAGGTCAATGTGTGAGGTATCTCGCGAGTGTGGCGAAGACCGGCAAAAGCTTCTGGTCCAAGCGTCGCGAATCGAACGATCCCCGGCAACTCTTGCGAGGGTTCCCAGGCAACTGCGCGGTCAGATCGGGTACCTGCATCTTCAACCGTTGCAGCGTCAACGGTCGCGCTCGCGGTAGTCAGTCGGCGCGTGTTGGCCGGCCATTGAATGCCGGCGCGATGCGCAAAGCCATCGTTTGAAAACGCTTTCGCCAGGCGCGCGGCCATGCGAGAACGGCGTCGGGCATGAAGCGCGCGACGAGCAGCAGCAACGCGAGCAGCGCGGGACACCAGCGCAGATCGGTCGGCACGGGTTCGCGGCGGGCGAAGCGTGCTTCGAGCAGCGCATCGCCGAACGACGTCACGTTCAGCAGACGCCGGTAGTCGAGGCCCGTCTGCCGAGCCACCGAAGCGAGGTACTCACCGCGCAATTCGGACAATTCCTCGTGCGTTTGCGCCGCTACACCGGAGCCGGGCGTAGGCGGCACCTGGATCACGTCGTCGGCCTGCCAGACGCCGATCCGGTTGCCATTGGCATCGGTCTTCGGAATGGCCGCGGGCTGGTCGCCGCCGACGCCGATCAGCCAGCCCCTGGTCCTCGCCGCATTGATGCCTTCCATCAGCGGGCGTGACGCCAACAGCGGCGGCGCCTCCTGCCCATCGGTGACGAACGCGATGGCCGCGCCGCCGCCGACATCCTTCGCGACGCGCACGGCCGAATACACACCGCCTTCGGCAATGCGGCTCCAGTTGGTCCAGCGCATGCGCCCGTCGATGCCGTCGAGCGACACCAGCAGCGCGTCGTAGTTGCCGCAGACTTCGACCGGCGCCATCAGCAGCAACACCCGCTGCCCGGTGAACACGCTCCAGCCGACCTTCGAGCCGCACGGCAAACGTTCGAGCGCGTCGCGCATCGCGGCCTGCGCGAACTTGAGCCGGCTGACCGGGGCGCCGCCGAGCACCACATCCTCGACGTCCATGCTTTGCGTGATGTCGAACGTGACGATGTAGTCAAACGTGTTGCGCGGCAACGTGACGTCCGGCATCGCGACCGCCGCGATCAACGCGACGAGCGCGAGCGGCGTCAACGCATGACGCCATTTTGCGAAGCCACGCTCGCGCCGAACGCCGCTCATGGCAGGTCCTGGCTGCGCGCGTCGCGCACTGTGACGTTGTGCTGCTCTTTTACATCGGGTCCGGCGAGCGCGGACGGCGTTTCCGGCGCGAGCCACAGCGCGCGCTCGAGGTTGTAGCGCGCGTCCCAATCGTCGGGCGCCGCGCGCAGCGCGAGCCGGTAGCGCGCCTTGGCCTCGCCGATCATCGCCAGAGACCTGACCGTCTGCGCGTTGTCGCCGCTGCCTTCGCGCAAGTACAGATTGCCGAGATCGAACAGCGCCGCGCGGCCGACTTCATCAGGCGGGCTGCCCTCGGCGAGCAGACCGTTATAGAGTCGCGCCGCCGCGTCGTAGGAGCCCGCTTTCGATAGCGCTATCGCACGGGCCAGCTGAACCTCGCGCGCGTCGCCGCCGGCTTGCTGGTCACGCGCGGCGGCGTTCGTCGCGACGATGGCCTGATTGACCCGCTCCGCGTGCTGCAGACGAACGAAGCCATACGCGGCCCACGCGGCGCAACAGATCGTCACGGTGCCGAACAGCGTGTGGATCAGCGCGCGCTTCATGCCCAGCTCCTGACCTGCAACTGGTGCAACAGCACCAGCAGCGCCGCACAGAACAGCGCGAGCGCGAAACAGTACGGACTCAGATCCTGGCGAGGCAGATGCTCGACGAACGTCGTCGTTGCGTTCTGCTGCCGGTTGATCTCCGCGATCGCCGCCATCATCGCCTTCGGGTCTTCGGCCTGAAACAGCCTGTAAGGCGTCTTCAGCGTCAGAAAGAAGCGATGCAGCTGCGCTTCGGCCGAGCTTCCGCTGGCGGGCTGCGTCGCGTTCAGATCGGGACTGAAGACGCTGCTGCGCAGGTAGATGAAGTACAGCGCGATCCGGTTGCGTCGCAGTCCCTCCTCGATGCGCCGTCGCATCGTTTCGTCGAGCAACGCGCCGCCATCGGAGACGAGCACGATCGCGCGGCGGCCCGACGACAAGCGCTCGTCGAACTGCGCGATCGCCGCCAGCATGCCGCGATCGAGCTCGGTGTCCGGCATGCCGCGGCCAATCGCCGTGGCCGCGACCGCGGCCTCGATCACGCGATGGTTGTAGGTGAACGGCATCGCCAGCACCGGGTTGGTGCCGAACATCATGAACGCGAGGCGGTCGTTCGGCCGCTGCTCGACGAGGCGCGTCAGCGCCGCGCGCGCCACGTGGTTCTTGGAGTCGCCGCGCGGCGCCTCGACGCCCTTGCTGCCTATCGGCTCGTCCATGCTCTGGCTGCGGTCCATCAGAATCAGGATCTGTGCGCCGCTGCCGGTGCGCAGCACCTGCAACTGCGAGCGCCCCGGCCCCGCCAGCCCGACGACGATCGCCGCGATCGCCAGCGCCGCGCCGCCGCGGACGAGCCAGCCCGCCACGCGCCCGAGGTCGTCAGCGGGCAGCCATGCGACGCTCGAAAACACCAGCGTGTCGCTGCGCCGCCGCAGCAGCGGCAGCGCGGCGAGCGGCAGCAGCACCAGCATCCACGGAAGGGCGAAATCCAGGCTCATGGTCATCGCTGATGGCGCCTCTCCGCTCGATACAACGCACGGCACAGCGCGTGCAGCGAAAGCTCGCCGGCATTCTCGACGGCATGCGGCGCCGGCCCGAAAAAGCGCTCGGCCGAGGCCAGATAGAAACGTTCGAGCTGCGCGCGCAGCGGTTGCAGATACGGCGCACGCGCCAGCAACGCGGATAGCGAAGCCGCATGCACGACCTGGCCGGCGGTTTCGTTCAGCGCGCGATGCAGGCAGACCCACGCATCGTTCGATGAAGCGGCGGGCGCCTCCGGCAGCCGTTGCATCTGCCGCCACGCCCGCGCGAACGGCAGCCGCGCCGCCTCGCGCCGATTGCGCGCCCACCACCAGCTCGCCCACACGAGCAGCGTCGCGAGCAACAGGCCGAGCGCCCACGCGATCTGCCGGCGCCAGCCGGCCGTGCCCACCATCGGCGCCTGCCGGTCGGGCCGCAGCGGCTGCAAGTCCCCCGCGGCGAACGCGGTTTGCGGCGTCAGCGGTCCGATGCTCGCCGGCCATTCGGCGACCTGCAACTGCGTGCCCGCCGCCGACGTCAGCGTCAACGCGGGCAACGTGATCTGCGTGAGCGTCTGCGGCGCATTGACGACCTGATAGCCGATCACCATCCACTTGTGGCCGTTGGCATCGGTTTCGAGCGTCACGGGCCGGCGTTCGAGCCAGACGCCCGTGCGTCCGACCGAAGGCGGCGTGACCGCACCGAGGTCGCGACCGTTGGCCTCCAGCAGCACGCGCTGCGTCAGCACATCGCCGAGCACATAGCCGAACGCGCGCGGCTCCTGAACGAGCGCGGCCACCTCGGCGGCACTGGCCATCGCGCAGGCGGCGCCGCCGCATAGCGACGCGATCAGCACGCGCAGCGCCGCCCGACGCGCGCAGCCGCCGCGCACCCCGCGCGCGCTCATACCGTCAGCTCCAGAAAGTAGCGCGACATCGCTTCCGGATCGAACGCGCCTTCGACGAAGAACGGCTGGATGCCGCGTGCGCCGAACACCGCGGCGAGTTCGTCGCGACGTCGCGCGACGCCTTCGCGCCAGCGCTCGCGCACGCCGCGCGAGAGCCACACGCGACGCTCCTCGCCGGACTCCGCATCGTTGACGGCCAGCAGCGACGCGTGCTGCGGCGGCGTGGTCTCGGCCGCGTCCCATACGACCATCGGCACCACGCACGCATGCACCAGCATGTCGAGCACCGGCGACAGTCGCGCGAGCGGCCAGTGGAAATCGGACACCACGAACACCAGCGCCTGACGACCGGCGATACGGATCGCGCAACGCCGCAATCCTTCGGCGGCCCCGCGTTCAGCGTGACGTTCGGCGTGACCATTCGCCTGACGGTCAGCGCTATCAGTGACGCCTTCGCGCAGCATGCTCGCGAGCAGCGAGCCGGTGCCCCGTCCCGTGCGCGCCGGCATGAACAGATCGTCGCGTTCGCCGCTATCGAAGGCCAGCATGCCGAGCCGGTCGCCGACCCGGAACGCGCTATGGCCGAGCGCTTCGACAAAATCAGCGACGACCTGCAGCTTCGTTTTATGCGTGCCGAATCGCATCGACGCCGACACGTCGACGATCACGAACACGGAAACCGCGACGCGCTGCAAATGCACGCGCACGAGCCACTCGTCGCGCGCCGCGCGCAAGCTCGCGCGCAGATCGAGGCGGCGCGGGTCCGGATAGTCGAACAGCCGGCCGTGCATCGCGAACTGCTGGCCCGAGCCGAAACTCGAGCCCGGATGCGAGCCGGGCCGCGCACCGGCCGCGCGCATCGGCAGACGATAGTGGAATTCAGCGATGCCGTTCATCGTGTAAGCGCGTCGGCGTTCAGCGAGGCACGGCGACGTTCGCGACGATCCGCGCGATCAGCGCCTCGGCCAGCTCCTGGCGGCGCAGTTCGTAGATCGGCGTGAAAAACACGCGATGACCCAGCGCCGGCAGCAGCACCTCGTGGATGTCCTCCGGCAGCAGATGCGTGCGTCCCGCGAGCCACGCGACCACGCGCGCGGCCCGCACCAGTGCGCTCATGCCGCGCGGACTCGCGCCCGCGAGAATCAGCTGCTCCATGTCGACGCCGTCGAGCGTGATGCCGAAGCGCGCCGGCGCTTCCGTCGCCTGCCAGATGTCGTGCACGTAGCGCTCGATCGTCTCGCTCGCCTGCACGCCCTGCTGGATCGCCGCGCCGATCCGGTTCAACTGTTCCCACGCCACGATCGACGGCGTCAGTTGCGCGAGCAGGCCGTCGACGTCATGGAACCTCGTGTCGAACACGAGGCTGCGCCGCGCCTCCTCGTCGGTCGGGGTCGGCATGTTCAGCTCGAACAGGAAACGGTCGCGCGCCGCCGAAGCGAGCTCGAAGGTCTCTTCCTTCTCGACCTTGTTGCGGTCGGCGTACACGGTCATGTGCGGAAAGCGATGCTCGCGGCCGAACGCCCACACGGAACGCTCGGCCATCGCGCGCAGCAGCAGCGATTGCACCTGCGGGCGCGCGCGATTGATCTCGTTGAAGAAGAAGGTGGTCAGCTGCTCGCCGTGGCGCAGCAACGGGCCGGGCTCGATACGCGGCTTGCCGTCGGCGTCGACATAGGTGTGATAGACGAGGTCGCCCGGCATCAGATCGATCGTGCCTTCGACGCGCTCGAAATCGCCGCCGACCACGCGCGCGAACGCCCGCAACACGGTCGTCTTGCCGACCCCGACGCCGCCTTCGAGCAGCACGTGGCCGCGTGCGAACAGCGCGACGTTGATGAGCCTCAGCGTTTGCTGCTGACCGACGACGACTCTCGCCACTTCGTTTTCGATCTGCTGGGCGTGAAAACGCCAGTCCTGAAGCTGCTCGCCAGAAACCATCGCTGCGATCCCCTTCCGTGGTGGCTGGCGTTTATTTGCGCGACGCCCGAACGTCGACGCGCTTCAAGACTCGCCAGCCTCCGTTCAAGCACGGTTTATGCCGATCGCAGAGGAGGGACGCAAGAGTTAAATCGAATGCGAAAAGTTGGCAGCCTGTCACGACAGACGGGTACAGACTGTGCCATCGATGCCGCCTATCACGCACCGTTCATCAGCAAGCCGACGAGCGCGCTTGCGCCGCGCCGCACGCAACGCACGCATCGCGCTACCGCTGCGCCCCGACCGGCCGTTTCGCAAACACCCCCGCAAACTGCGCATATTCCTGCTCCAGATGCACCGCCGCATGTTCGAGCAGGAACTGCCGGAACATCACGCTGGTCGGCGAAAGCTGCTTGGTGCGCAGATGCACGATCTGCCACGTTCGTACGATCGGCGTGCCGTTCACGTCGAGCAGCGCGATCTCGCCGGTGCGCAACTCCAGCTGCAGCGTATGCAGCGAGATCAGGCTCACGCCCATGCCCGCCATCACCGCCTGCTTGATCGTTTCGTTGCTGCCGAGCGTGACGGTTTTCGCGGGAGTGAACAGATGCTGACGGAACATCGCCTCGGCGGCCATGCGCGTCCCTGAGCCCGGCTCGCGCAGCAGAAAGGTGTCGTTGCTCAACTCCTGCAGATCGAAGCGGCGCGCGCCGCACAACGGATGTTGCACCGGCGCGATCACCACCTGAGGATGGCTCGCGAGCGGCTCGGCCGTCGTATCGAGTTCGGGCGGCGGGCGGCCCATGATCGCGAGATCGATCGCGTTGTCCTGCAACATGCGCAGCAGCGCGTCGCGATTGCCGACCGAGAAATGCACGTCGACCTTCGGGTACAGATGCGAGTACATCGCCAGCAGTTTCGGCGCGAAGTAGGTCGCCGAACTGACGATGCCGACGTTGATCGAGCCGCTGTCGGCCTGCTTCAGCGACATCATCGCGTCTTCGGTGTCCTTGATTTCGCCGAGAATGCGGCTCGCGTGACGGGTCAGCACCTCGCCCGCTTCGGTCAGCGTGAGCTTGCGCGCGACGCGCTCGAACAGCCGCAGGCCGATCGCCTCCTCGAGCTGATGAATCTGCATCGACACGGCCGGCTGCGTCAGATGCAGCTCTTCGGCCGCGCGCGCGAAACTCGTATAACGGCTCGCGACGACGAAGATCTGCAACTGCCGCAGGGTCAGCGTGCGAACGAAGTTCAGCTTGACCCGGTGCGTCGCGAAACTCGCGTTCTGCATCGAAGACTCAACGGCTCGCCCGCGGCGCATTCGACGGCTTCGCCGGCTCCTTGCCCGATGGCAACTTGTTCAGTGCGGATTGAAAGCTCAACGACTCCGAATGCGCCGGATGCGCAAAGTCGTTGTTGGGGCCCGGCACGTCGGTGCGAATCTGCAGGACCTGGCCCGGCACGCCGTCGGCGAGCACGAACGTGTAGCGCTTGCCCGTGTACTGCGCGAAGCGCGCCCCGTTCGGATCGTTCAGATAAGGCTGCACGACGATGCGCCGCGCGCTGACCGGCTTGCCGCCGAGCTCGCCCGGCACACTCTCGATCTGCGGCCCCGCGGCGAGCGCGAGACGCAGACGCTGCTGGAAATAGCGGCGCTGCCCGCCGGTGAGACCCTGCATCTCCGCGATGTCGCGTTCGAGGAAATAAATGATCGCCGGATTGCACTGCAGGCCGCCGATCGGCAGGTTCACGCTGCCGGTATGGTCGGTCACCTGTGCGTCGCCCTTCGCGTTGTTCTCGCTGACCACCAGCACCTTGACGACATCGGTGCTGCGCGACGGCTGCTCCGAATCGATCAGCGCGTAGTCGAGCTCGGTCTGCGCGGCGACGCCGTGCAGATGATCGGTCAGAAAAATCAGCCGCTCCGCCGGCGTGATATCGTCGCCGCCCGGCGCCGACGCGGCGCTCGCCGGGCTTGCCGCACGGCTCGCGGCCGGCGCGAGGCACAGCAAGCACAGCGTCCCCATCAGCGCGGCGCGTGCCGCGCGCAGCCAGGCGCCGCGCGCGCGCGTCATTGCGATGCGTCGCCGGGCTTGCCCGCCGGCGCGTCGACCGGTTTGAGCATCGGCACCTGGTAGGTCGCGAGGATGCTGTCGATCTTGTCGTGATTCGCGGCGATCCATTGATCCACCTTGTCCTTCCAGTCTTTCTCGCCGTAGCGCACACCCATCGAAATCGTGTAGTCGAAGCGGATGCCGGGCTGCGGCGGGAACGGCACGAGCCTGACCGAATCACCGGCGCGCTTGGCGAAGTAGCCGGCGATCGGCCCCCAGAGGAAGACCACGTCGACGTTGCCCGCGGCCAGGTCGTGTTCGATCATCTGGCCGGGATATACGCCCGGATCGCCGCTTTGCACCTGGTACGACACCGCCTGGTCGATCAGGTTGTGGCCGAGCAGCCAGTCCACCGCCGGAGTTTGCGAAAAGATCCCGAAACGCAGCTTGTGCAGCTGATCGGGCGGCAGTTTCAGCAGGTCGTCGGGCGTCTTGATGCTCGCGAATTCGGGGCGGTTCGGCAGCACCATCGCGTAGGTCGAGCGCAGATACGGCTGCGTCGTCGATGTCATGTCATAGCCCTTCGGCACGCCGATGATCAGATCGCAGCGATAACGCTCGCTGCCCTCCGCCTTCTCGCGCAACGTGTGGCGCACGAAGCCCATGCGCTGCGGAAAGTACGTGTATTCGAGTTTGTAGCCGAAGTCGCTCGCCATCTGGGCGGCGATGCGGTTCTCATAGCCCTCGCCCTTGTCGTTCGACAACGGCATGTTGTTCGGGTCCGCGCATACCCTGAGCACGCCGTCCGCGCCGTCGTTGTTCGGCAGCGCGGGGCCATCCGCCCGGACCGCGGCGCTCGCGAGCGCGGCCCCACACAACGCGGCCGCGAGCACGCTGACATGCACGGACATGCTTCTCTTATCACGCATCGTGAGCCTCCGGAACAATGACGGCGCGGCGTTAATTCGAGTCGATGGCATGCAGATCGCCCGGCTTGATCTGTCCATCGGAGCGTCCTTTCAGATACGCATAGAGATTCTCCCAGTTCTTCTGCATCATCTGGCTCGCGCTGAAATCGGGCATACCCTTATCGACCCGGCCGCCGAACACCGTGCGATGAAACTCGTTCTTGTCCAGCGTCTTGAACGCGTCGATCAGCGACGGCCCGACCATGCCCTGCTGCTGCGCGCCGTGACAGCGTTCGCAAGCGAGCGCGCGCCACGTCTTCCAGCCCTGCAGCGTATTGCTGTCGACCTTGTTACCGTCGACTACCTTGTACGCGACCTGCGCAATCGAAGGATTGTTCTGCGCGTATCCGACGGGCAGCATGACGAGTGCTACGGGCAACGCGGTGAGCAACAGGATAGATCGGCCTTTCATGCACATGTCTCCATCTGGGAAAAAGCCGCGCCCCGATGCGTTTCAGCGACGCATCCACCAACGGGCGCGATTTGGGGGTAATTCAATGCTTGCGCGAGGCTGACGGGGCGGCCGTGCCTGTTCAAGCCGCCCCGCTCGTTCAGCCTTTCATTTCAGCCGTTCGTTCAGCTCTTTTCGTTGGGGATCGCGAACACGAACAGCGTGCCGCCGAGCGCGGTGTACTTCGCGAGATCCTTGTAGCCGCCGACCGCGCCCAGACCTTCGGTCGGCTTCTCGAGACCCGCCGCCATGCCGATGCCGGCCCAGCCGCCGATGCCCGAGTACACGCCGACGTACTGCTTGCCCTGATACTCATACGTGAAGACGTTGCCGATGATTCCCGACGGCGTCTTGAAGCGCCACAGTTCCTTGCCGTCCGAGATGCGAACCGCCTTCAGGTAGCCTTCCAGCGTGCCGTAGAACGCGATGCCGCCGCCGGTCGCCAGCACACCCGACCATACCGAGAACCTCTCCGGCTTCGAGTAGATGATCTTGCCCTTGCTCGCATCCCACGCGATGAAGTTGCCCATCGCGTTGCCCTCGTTCGGGCCCGGATACATCGACAGCGTGGCGCCCACATACGGCTGCCCCGACACGTAGTCGACATCGAACGGCTCGTAGTCCATACAGACGTGGTTGGTCGGCACGAGGAACAGACTCGTCTTCGGATCGAACGCCGCCGGTTGCTGGTCCTTCGAACCGAGTGCCGCCGGGCAGATGCCCTTCACGTTGTGGTCGGACCCGGCCGCCTGCGTCGAGTACGCCGCGTTGCGAATCGGCAGGCCGCTTTGCAGATCGACACGATCGGCCCAGTTCACCGCCGGGTCGTACTTCTGCGCGACCAGCAGTTGTCCGGTTTCGCGGTTCAGCGTGTAGCCGAAGCCGTTACGGTCGAAGTGCACGATCGCGGGCACCTTCTTGCCGTTGATCGTCAGGTCGGACAGGATCATTTCGTTGACGCCGTCATAGTCCCATTCGTCGTGGGGCGTCATCTGGTAGACCCATTTGGCCGTGCCGGTATTCAGGTCGCGCGCGAAGATCGACATCGACCATTTGTTGTCGCCCGGACGTTGCGTCGGGTTCCATGTGCCCGGATTGCCAGTACCGTAGTAAACAAGGTTGAGTTTCGGGTCCCACGCATACCAGCCCCACGTGGTGCCGCCGCCGAGCTTCCACTGATCGCCCTTCCAGGACTTCACCGACGAATCCGCGCCCACCGGCACCATCTGCCCGTTCGAGTACGTCATCGTCTTTTCCGGGTCGAGCAGCATTTCGTTGTCAGGGCCCGTGCTGTACGCAGTCCAGACCGGCTTGCCGGTCTTGATGTCGTACGCGATCAGACGCCCGCGCACGCCGAACTCGCCGCCCGAAATACCGGTCAGCACTTTGTCGCCGAATACGTGCGGCGCGTTGGTGTTGGTTTCACCGGCTTTCGGATTGCCGTTCTGCGCGGTCCAGACCACCTCGCCCGTCTTTGCATTCAGCGCGACGAGCTTGGTGTCGGCCTGCTGCAGGAAGATCTTGCCGTCGCCATATGCGAGACCGCGATTGACGGTGTCGCAGCACATCACGGAGACGACCTGTTCATCCTGCTTCGGCTGATACTGCCAGAGGAACGTCTGATCCTTCAGGTTGACTGCAATGACTTTGTTCGGAAACGGGGAGTGGATATACATCGTGTCGCCGATCACGAGCGGCGCGCCTTCATGGCCGCGTAGCACGCCGGTCGACATGGTCCATGCGACCTGCAGTTTGCCGACGTTGTTCTCGTTGATCTGTTTGAGCGGGCTGTAGCGGTGATTCGCATAATCGCCCGCCTGGGCCGCCCAGTTGGAAGGGTTTTTCATCAGTCCGTCGAGCTGCGAATCGGCCTGCGCAGCCAGAGAGCTAAAGGCTGCGGATGCGAGGATCGCGAGCCCAAGAACTACAGTGCGTAAGTTCATGTCTCCTCCAGAATTGTCCTGCTGTTCAACTCACGAATGACCCACGCTACCTCATCGCATCGTGCGCGCCTTCTCGATTGCAGGTAACGATTAACGCGCTATCCCGATTCGATGTCGGGCTTCGCAACGCATGAACGGCCAACGCATATTCCATGCCGGAATAGCGGCAACGCTGCCGCTCTTGCGTGCGGTGGCCCGCCGACCCGGCACGCGCGACCTGTCGCGGCACTCGGGCGTTGCACGCCGATGCTTGCATGGCGGTAAGCTGAAGGGGTTGCGTCACGCGATGCGGCACATACTGTGTCACTTGCGTGATACGAATCGTGTCCTTTGCGAATCATGCGCCGCAGCACGGGCCTGTCACTGCAACGAAGCTTCGTTCGGCGAACGATTCGCGCATTCGAGGAGCTAACCGCCATGGCAAACACCGAGCATGTCTATACCGACGAAGAGATCCAGCAACGCCTCGTCGGTCCGCTGCAGCACTGGTATCTGGAAGATGGCTGGCTGCGGCGCAAATACCGCACCGAGGGCTGGAAGGGAACGCTGATGGTGGTCAACGCCGTGGGGCACCTCGCGGAAGCCGCGTGGCATCACCCCGATCTGACGGTCTCGTATGCGTTCGTGATCGTGAAGCTCAAAACGCACACCGCCAAGGGCATCACCGACAAGGACTTCGCGCTCGCGACGAAGATCGAATCGGTGGTCCACTGGCAGCCCGGCCACGAGGAGGGCCCGTTAGAAGGCACGCCGTCCGACGATCAGCGCTTCCGCTATATCAAGTACGACGCGCCGAAAACCGCGCAAGGCAGTTGACGCGCGCGCCTGCCGCCGGATGAAACAGCGCGTGACACAGTGCGCCTTCGGCGTCACACAGCGTCCATGCAGCGGCGAAACCGGGTGGCGCGCGGCGCGCCCGTTCAGAGGTTCCCGTGGGCCGGATCCGCTGCGGTGGCCGTTGCGCGCGCCTGGTACGGCTTTCGCTTGACGTCGCCGGGCGCACTGTCGCTGGAACCCGCGACGCGATACGACGCGTTGCGCACACCCCGCCGCCGAACCCGGTTTCGCGCACCCGCAAGGACACCTGAGGACACTCGAGATGCCGCTTCAGCTCCGCCGCCTGCCGCCACGCGCGCCCATCACGATCGATGCGCCCGCTCGGCTGCATCTGGGCTTTCTCGATCCGAACGCGTCGCTCGGGCGCGCGTTCGGCAGCCTGGGGCTCGTCATCGATACGCACGGCACGCGGATCCGGGCGCGGCTCGCCGAACGCGAGCAGATCGGCGGGGTGGCGAGCGAGGCCGAGCGCGAACGGATCGCGCTGAGTCTCGCGCGGCTGCAGGCCGCCTACGGGCCGGCGACCCTCGCGATCGACGTGCTGGAAGCGCCACGCGCCCATACCGGCCTCGGTTCCGGCACGCAGCTGGCGCTCGCCGTGGGCACCGCGTTCACGCGTCTCGTCGGCCAGCCGGCGACGAGCGCCGAGCTCGCCAGTCTGCTCGGACGCGGCGCGCGCTCGGGGATCGGCATACTCGGCTTCGAGTGCGGCGGCCTGCTGCTCGATGGCGGCCCGCCCGGCGATCTGCGCCAGAGCATGCCGCCGCTGCTGTCGCGCCAGCCGTTTCCGCAGCCGTGGCGCGTGCTGCTCGTCAGCGACAGCAGCCGCGAGGGCTTGCACGGCGCCGAGGAACGCAGCGCGCTCGCATCGCTCGCACCGTTTCCGCAGCGGCTCGCCGCGCATCTGTGCCATCTGGTGCTGATGCAGATCCTGCCCGGCGCCGCCGAACATAACTTCGCGCCGTTCGCGCACGGCCTCACCGAACTGCAGCAGACCATCGGCGAATACTTCGCGAGCGCGCAAGGCGGCGTGTTCGCGAGTCCCGACGTCGAGCGCGTGCTGCGCGCGGTCGCCGCCGAGCGCACCGCCGGCATCGGCCAGACCTCGTGGGGCCCGACGGGCTTCGCGGTGCTCGCGAACGCGCGCGAGGCCGAACGCGCGCTCGCAACCGCGCGCGCCGTCGCAAGCGCGCTGCCGCATATCGAATGCAGCGTCGTCGCGGGCCGCAATAGCGGCGCGGCGATCAGCGGCGCCGAGGTGCGCGCGCCGCACATCGACGCCGCATGATGCGCGGCCCCGCTCAGGTCGCCGCTCAGGCCGCCGCTCACCTGACGCGCTGCCACGCGCGGCGCGGCGTTGCCCCGCGCCTTCCCGAGACTGCCACTACAACGAGCCCCTGCCATGTCAGAAACCATTGAAAGGCCCTACATCCTGCACATGTTCACGGCCACGCCGCAGATGAGTCCGTTCGACGTCAATATGGCCGCCGACGCCGGCTACCAGGTCATCGTGCCGTATTGCAACGTCGAAGCCGGCATGGTCGCGAACCTCACGCAGGACGCGATCTTCTCGCGCGGCCCGAAGGGGGTGTCGCGCACCGGCATCTTCATCGGCGGACGCGACGTGATGCAGGCCGTCGCCATGCTCGACACCGCGCGCCGCGCGATGGTCCCGCCGTTCGAGGTCTCCGTGTTCGCCGATCCGAGCGGTTCGTACACGACCGCGGCCGCGCTCGTCGCGCTGGTCGAGCGGCATCTGGGCAAGCAGCACGGCGTGGAGCTCGGCGGCAAGCGCGTGCTGATTCTCGGCGGAGCCGGCGCGGTCGGGCGCATCGCGGCGGCGATCGCCGCGTCGCGCGGCGCCGACGTGACGATCGCGAGCCACACCCACCGCAGTCGCGCGCTCGCCGCATCGGCCGAACTGAACGAGCGCTTCGGCATCGTCACCAACGGCATCGGCACCACGACGTCCGACGAGCTGCGCGGCGCCCTCGCCGAAGCGGAAATCGCGATTGCCACTGCTGTCGCGGGCGTGCAGGTGGTCGGCCGCGACGACCTCGCGCATGCAAAACGCCTGCTCGTCGCCGCCGACGTCAACGCGGTGCCGCCCGAAGGCATCGCCGGCGTGAACGTGATGAACGATGGCAAGCCGATCGACGGCGTGCCGAACGCGGGCGCGGTCGGCATCGGCGCGCTGGCGATCGGCAACGTCAAGTATCAGGTCGAGCATCGCCTGTTCATGCGCATGCGCACGGGCGGCAAGCCGGTCTACCTGGGCTTCCCGGAAGCCTACGACGAGGCCCGCGCGGTCGCGGCCGGTCTCGGCTGAGAGCGGCCGTCATGAAGCCGCACCGGCCGCTCATGCATGCGCCCATCGTCGCGGTCGTCGGGCAGTCCGCGCGCCTGCTCGCGCAGTCCGCGGCGCGCGCCGGCCTGCATGTCGCCGCGCTCGATATCTTCGGCGACTGCGACACGCGCGAGGCCGCCGAACTGTGGTTCGACATCGGCGGCGGTGATGGCGCGCTCGGGATCGACCGGGCGCGGCTCGTCGATGCGCTTGCGCGCGTCGCGCGGTTGCCAGGATTGCTTGGCTGGATCGGCGGCAGCGGGCTCGAACCTTTGATGCCTGACTTGTGCCGGGAGCCCGGCTTGCCGCGCTTTCTCGGCAACGATGCCGAGGCGATCGCGGCCGTACGCGAGCCGCGGCGTTTCTTCGCGCTGCTCGACGCGTTGCGCATCGGGCATCCGGCTGTGTCGTTCGAGCGGCCCACGACAGCCGAGGGCTGGCTATTCAAGCAGGCAGATGGCTGTGGCGGCACGCATATCCAGCCCGCCGACTCGTTCGACTCCACGAGCGCCTCCGCGCACGGTTACTTCCAGCGCCTTGGCCAGGGCCGCTCGCTGTCGGCGCTGTTCATCGGCGCGCACGGCCGCGCGCATCTGATCGGTTTCGCCGAGCAGCTCACCTGCGCGATCGGCGATCTGCGCTTCGTGCATGCGGGCTCGATCGGGCCGATCGACTTGCCGCCGGCGTTCGTTGCGCTGGTGCAGCAAGCGCTCGACGCGCTATGCGCAAGCGCCGGCCTCGTCGGCATCAACAGCTGCGATTTTCTGTCGGACGGCACCTCGTTCGACGTGCTCGAAATCAACCCGCGCCCTTCGTCGACGATGGCGCTCTACGAAACCGCGTCGCCCGATGCGTGGCCAGCCGGCCTGCTCGCCTGCCACCTCGACGCGTGCCGCCACGGCCGCGCGCCGTCGGCCGCGAGCCTCGCACGGGCCCGCGCGCCGCGCTGGCGCGCCGGCCAGCGGGTGCTGTTCGCGCAGCGGCCGTTCAACGTCTCCGCGGCGTTCTCCGACGCCTGCCTGCGCGATCCGCAATGCCGCGACGTGCCGATGCCGGGCACCCGCATCGACGTCGGGCAGCCGGTCTGCACGCTGCTCGTGCGAGCGGCGTCGACGGACGCGGTGCGCACCGCGCTCGATGCGCAGCACGAACGCGTCGTCCAACGAATCGAAACCTGCAATGAGCCCGACCATGCCTGCCTCCACGCCCATTGAGACATCCCCGCCCACCGCGCCGCCGAGCGTGAATGCGCTGTCAGAGCGCCTCGTCGCCCGGCTCGTCGATCAGGCGGCACATCTCGGCGTCGCGCTCACTCGCACACCCGCCGGCACCGTGATCGCCGATGCCGGCGTCGACGCCCGCGGCAGTCTCGACGCCGGCGTGCTGATCGCGCGCATCTGCATGGGCGGTCTCGGCCGCGTCGCGGTACGCGCTAATTTCGACGCCGCGCCGCTGTGGCCGACGATGCTCGAGGTCAGCACCTCGTCGCCGGTGCTCGCCTGTCTCGGCAGCCAGTACGCGGGCTGGAGCCTCGCGGCGACCAAGGAGCAGACCGGCGGCAAAAAGTTCTTTTCGCTCGGCTCAGGGCCCGCGCGCGCGCTCGCGGTCAAGGAACCGCTATTCGACGAACTCGGCTATCGAGACCGCCACGAACGCGGCGCGCTGGTGCTCGAAGTGGACCGTCTGCCGCCGCAGGTCGTGATCGACAAGGTGCTGCACGACTGCGGCCTCGCGCCCGACCACCTGACGCTGATCGTCACGCCGACACACTCTGTCGCGGGAACGGTACAGGTCGTGGCCCGCGTCGTCGAAGTGGCGCTGCACAAGGTGCACGTGCTCGGCGTGCCGCTCGACGAGATCGTCGCCGGCACGGGCTCGGCGCCGCTGCCGCCGCCCGCGCCCGACGGCATTCAGGCGATGGGCCGCACCAACGACGCGATCCTGTACGGCGGCCGCGTGCATCTGACGGTCCGGCACGACGAGATCGCGCGACGTCTCGCAGACACGCTGCCCTCCGCCAATTCGCGCGACTACGGCCGGCCGTTCGCGGACGTCTTCACGGCTGTCAACTTCGACTTCTATCAGATCGACCCCGCACTGTTCGCCCCCGCCGAGGTGTGGGTCAGCAGCCTCGAAAGCGGCGTGACCTATCATGGCGGCCGGCTCGACGGCGGCCTGCTGCGCAAACAGTGGGGCGGCGAGCCGGTCGCGCGATGACGATCACAGCGGGCCTGCGCATCGCGATCATGAGCGACGAAACCGGCTGGCACACCGGCCGGTTGAAAAAGGCGTTCCGCGCGCGCGGCGCCGAAGCGCGTTGCGTCGATCTCGCGGATTGCCGCATCGACACCACGTGGCTGCCGCACGGCCTCGTGATCCCGGGCTTCGGCCGCACGCTGCCGGATGCGGTGTTCGTGCGCGGCATCGCCGGCGGCACTTTCGAGCAGGTGACGCTGCGCCTGGGCATCCTGCACGCGCTGCGCGAGTCGGGCGTGCCGGTCTACAACGACGCCCGTGCGATCGAGCGCAGCGTCGACAAATCGATGACGAGCTTCCTGCTGCATCGCGCGGGCGTGCCGACACCGGCCACCTGGGCCGGCGAGTCCGCCGCGTTCGCGCAACGCGTCCTGATGCGCGAAGCGGCCGCCGGCCGCCAGGTCGTGCTCAAGCCGCTGTTCGGCTCGCAAGGCCACGGGCTCAAACGGCTCGGCGCGCGTGGCGGGCTGCTCGCGCCGCTGCCGTCGCTCGCGCGTTATCGGCAGGTCGCTTATCTGCAGCGCTTCGTTGCCGGCGCCCGGCCCGGTTTCGACTGGCGCGTGCTCGTGATCGGCGGCAAAGCGGTCGCGGCGATGCGGCGCAGCGGCGGCAAGGGCTGGATTCACAACGTCGCGCAAGGCGCGCGCTGCGAGGCCGCGGAGTTGACGGTCCCGCTCGCGCAGAGTGCCGTGCGCGCCACCGTCGCGCTCGGGCTCGACTACGCGGGCGTGGACCTGATCCCGAATCCCGACGACGCCGCGCTGCCGCTCGTGCTCGAAGTCAACGGCGTGGCCGCGTGGCGCGGTTTGCAGTCGGTCGTGCCGCTCGATGTCGCCGCGGCGCTGGTCGACGATCTGCTCGATCGCAAACTTGCGGCGCAACGGCGCGCGAACGAGCAAGCCGAGCAAGCCGCTAGCGCCGGGGTGCCCGTGCAGTCTCCGCAGCGCCGGGCTTGAGCGTCATGCCCATCCCTCATGCAATCTCCGTCGAGCATGCGCGCGCAGCCTTCCTCGCGGCCTGCACGCTCGACGTCATCACGCCGAAACCCGGCAACGTCAGCAACCAGAGCCCCGGCCACGGCATGAACGCGGCGCAGTTCCTCGCCAGCGCGGACGCATCGCTCGACGCGCTGTTCGCGCGCGGCGCCCGCGTCGGACAGCGCATTCTCGACGCGGTCACACGGACGCGCGCGGCCGTCGGCTGCAATACGAATCTCGGCATCGTGCTGCTGATCGCGCCGCTCGCCGCGGCTCTCGACGAAACCGGCGAACGGCCGCTGACGGCGCCAGCGTGGCGCGCGGCCGTCGGCGACGTGCTGAGCCGGCTCGACGTCGAAGATGCGCGGCTCGCCTATCGCGCGATCGCGCTCGCCAAGCCCGGCGGCCTCGGCGACGCGCCCGAGCAATCGGTCCACGCAGCGCCGACGATCGGCCTGCGCGACGCGATGCGGCTCGCCAGCGAGCGCGACAGCATCGCGCGGCAGTACGCGAACGGTTTCGCGGACCTGTTCGACACCGGCCTCACCGCCTGCTTCGAAGCCTCGACGCCAACGTCCGAACCCGCGCCCGTCGATCCAGGCGAAATCGCGATGCTCAACGTGTTTCTCGCGTTCCTCGCCGGCTGGCCCGACTCTCACATTGTGCGCAAGCACGGCCTGGCGCTGGCGCAGAGTGTCACGCTCGCGGCACGCGAACAGCACGCGCGCTGGCGCCAAACGCGACCCGCCGCGCGCCGCTCGGCAAGCGATCCGCAACTCGATGCCTGGGACGCCGAATTGAAGGCCCGCGCGATCAATCCCGGCACCAGCGCGGACCTCGCGGTGGCTACGCTGTTCGTTGCGCGCTGCGTCGAAGGGCGCGGTTAACCCTGAATCGTCTGCACTGAACACGCCCCGAACAGGCGCGTCAGCATGCCGGGTGCCACAACTGGCACGGAACCTGTTAGTTAGTACCGCCGTGCAATCCCGCACCGCTCTCGCGATGCTGATCTGGACACGATCGCGGGCGGCGCCTCGTCAGCAGGTCCATACCTACTCATTGGAGGAACAGAATGGCCAAGATCAACCGCGTCATGATCGGGGAGTCGCTAGTCGGCGACGGCAACGAGGTCGCGCATATCGACTTGCTGATCGGACCGCGAGGTTCGGCTGCGGAAACCGCGTTCTGCAACGCGCTCACCAACAACAAGGACGGCTTCACGTCGCTGCTCGCCGTCGTCGCGCCGAATCTCATCACGAAGCCCAATACGATCCTGTTCAACAAGGTGACGATCAAAGGCGCCAAGCAGGCCGTGCAGATGTTCGGCCCAGCGCAGCACGCGGTCGCGCTAGCAGTGGCCGACAGCGTCGAGGACGGCACGATCCCGCAGGAAGAAGCCGACGATCTGTTCCTCTGCGTCGGCGTCTTCATCCACTGGCAGGCGGAGGACGACAAGAAAATCCAGCAGTTCAACTATCAGGCGACGCGCGAGGCCATCAAGCGCGCGGTCAGCGGCGAGCCGAGCGCGGCTGAAGTAGTATCCAAGAAGGGCACCGTCGCGCATCCGTTCGCGCCGAACTGACGGTGCATGGCAGCGCAGGAGACGCGGCGCTTCGCGGCCCCGCCTCCTCGCGCATCCCGTCGCCTCGCGGCCGCAAGGCATGGACCTCGCGCAGCGGTTCGCGAAGCGGGTTCAATGCTCTCGCAGAGGCATTCAATGACTAATAGATGTCGCGCGCTTCTCGCATTTTCCTCGCTCATGCTCGCCGCACCGCTCGCGTGGGCGGGCGGCTACAACTATCCGACCGAGGGCCGCGTCGAATACGTGCTCAGCTGCATGGACGATAACGGCCACGATTTCGCGAACGTCTACAAGTGCTCGTGCGTGATCGACAAGATGGCCGCGTCGTTGCCGTACGACGAATTCGTCGACCAGTCGACCTTCTCGAAGTACGCGACGCTCGGCGGCGAAGGCGGCGCGGAATTCCGCGTCGATCACGCCAAGGCTCAAACCAGGAAATTCCGCGCGCTGCAAACGAGCGCGTATCAGGCGTGCGGACTCGGTCCGCAGAAAACGTCGACCGTGGCGAAATGACGACGGTTCGAGGCGCGCCGGGCGTCGGGCGCGCCCCGCTCTCCCCGTCAATTCGGCACCAGCCCCGCGCCCAGCGACGCGTAACACGCGAGACCCACGGCGGCCGCCGGGCCATCGCCGCGACGCCGCTCGATCTGCACGCCGACGGCCGCGAGGTCGGCGAACTTGGCAGGCTTCGCGAGCGACACCCGCACCCAGTGCGCGCCGAAGTCGGCAATCAACAGTTGCGCGATCGTCTCGGCGAGCGCCTCCAGCAGCCGCACGCGATGCGACGCGAATAGCTCCAGCAGCGCCTCGCGCACGGCCGCATAGTTGACCGTATCTTCGATCCGGTCCGTCGCGCACGCACGGATCGCGGGCACGCCGATCGCCAGATTCACGCGCACCGGTTGCGCAACATGCAACTCGCTGCTGTCGATACCGATGACCGTCTGGCCGATGAAGTTCTCGATGAAGACGATGTCGAGGCGCTCGGGCAACGCGCCGGCTTGCGAGCCGGGATTGGCGCCGAGGCTGGAAAATGCGGCAAGGCGAACAGTATCGATACGATCCATGATGGTCTCCGCCGCGGCGCGGCCCAAGGTTGAACAGATGCAACAGTAGAACGATAGAACTGAGCGACGCGCGGCACACTCTGTGTCGAAGCTGCGACAGGCATGCAACCTGCAAAACGTTTAACGCATCGCGCATCGAGAAAAGCAAATTCCGGGCACGGTGAGGTAAACCCACAGTCACTTTCTGTTGAACCTGTCTTGCATCGAGCGTACAGTTTTAAATACCCGCCTCGTAGCAGGGCCGGTCGCGAGGGAGCAGGCGGACCCAGAACCCGCCGCACCAAGGGCAGACAGGCTTGATAAAGCGGCATTCGCAGCGTGCAATGCAGGCATGCTTGCGAAATGACGCAACGGAGACGAATCCCATGTCGTTGCTCGCTGACAGCAGTACGCACGTCCGGGAAGTTCTGAACGTGGTCAACCATCAGTTGACCACGCGCCCGACAAGCGAACCCGTGGCTCAGTCGTGGACGCGCTGCATCAACGAATTCCAGCTGGACCCCGCGCGTTTCGTGCCGCCGCCGGTGCTCACCGAATACGAACTCAGCGCGCGCCGTGAGGCGCTCGGCGATCTGATCGCGTGTTCGAAGCTCGAGATGACGACGCTCTATCAGCAGCTCGCCGACCCCGAGCTCGCGGTCGTGCTCGTCGATTCGGGCGGCGTGATCGTGCATCAGGTGTCGTCCGTGCCGTTCGCCGAGGCGGTCGCCGCCGACGGCTTTCGCGTCGGCGCGCTGTGGAGCGAACGCGAAGCCGGCACCAACGGCATGGGCACCTGTCTCGCGGAGCGCGACTGCATCGCCGTCTGTCAGCACGAGCATTTCTATCCGCGCTATACGTCGCTCACGTGCTCGGCCGCGCCGATCTTCGACGACGGCGGCGAAATCGCCGGCGTGCTCGACGTCACCAGCCGCTCGAAGCTGCTGCAGCAGCACTCGCTGGTACTGGTCGGCATGTCGCGGCAGATGATCGAAAACCGTCTGCTCGATGCGCGCTACCGGCACGCCAACATGATCCATTTCCACAGCCGCCCGGAATTCGTCGGCACGCTGCACGGCGGCAAGCTCGCGGTCGGGGACGACAGCACGGTGCTCGCCGCGAACCGCAGCGCGCTGTTCCAGCTCGGCTTCCGCTCGCTCGCCGAGCTGCGCGGCCGGCGCATCGAGGAAGCGTTCAACGCGTCGCTCGAAGACATGATCGCGCGCAGCATTCGCGGCTCGTTCCATCCGGTCACCGTCTACAGCGCGAATGCGACGAACCGCTTTTTCCTCGTCGCGCAGACGCCGCAGAACGGCACCGGGCGCGTGACGCGGGTGATCGTCACCGACTCCGCGATCCGCAGCAGCGCCCCGGAAAAACACGAGAAGCACGACAAGCACGCGCCGGTGCCGAAGCTCGAAGAGATTGCGCACCTCGAATTCGGCGACCCGCGCATGGCCTCGCAGATCCAGCTGGCCGCACGCGTGATCCAGCGCAAGATTCCGATCGTGCTGCGCGGCCAGACCGGCACCGGCAAGGAAGTCTTCGCGCAGGCGCTGCACAGCATCAGCCCGCACGCCGACGGTCCGTTCGTGCCGGTGAACTGCGCGTCGCTGCCGGAGAACCTGATCGAGAGCGAGCTGTTCGGCTATCGCGCCGGTGCGTTTACCGGCGCGCAGCGTGAAGGTCGGCGCGGCAAGATCGTGCAGGCCAACGGCGGCACGCTGTTCCTCGACGAGATCGGCGACATGCCGCTCGTGCTGCAGGCTCGGCTGCTGCGCGTGATCGAGGAACACGAGGTCACGCCGCTCGGCGCCGAGACCACCGTCAAGGTCAATTTCCAGCTGATCAGCGCGAGCCACCGCAATCTGATGGAACTCGTGGAGAGCGGCCAGTTCCGCGAGGACCTGTACTACCGGCTCAAGGGCGTCGAGCTGAATCTGCCTGCGCTGCGCGAGCGCGTCGACAAGCTGCCGCTGATCCATCATCTGCTCGCCAACGAAACCGACGATCCGCCCGATCTGACGCCGGAAGCCGAACACGCGCTGCTCACCTACGCGTGGCCCGGCAACATCCGTCAGCTGCGTCACGTGTTGCAGATGGCCATTGCGCTGTCCGACGGCGAGCCGATCGGCTGCGAGCATCTGCCGCCCGAGGTCACGCAACGCACGTCGGCGGTCGATCTGCCCACCGCGCTGCGCCTCGCAAACGCGGACATGGACGGGCAGCTCGCCGACGAAGCGGACATTTCTTCGCTGAACGCGATCCAGCTGAACGAGCGCGAGACGGTGCTGTCGCTGCTCGACGAGCATCGCTGGAACGTCAGCAACGTCGCGAAGGCGCTCGGCATCAGCCGCAACACGCTGTACCGCAAGATGCGCCGGCTGCATATCCGGCTGTCGCACGAAGGCTCGTCGCCGGACGGCATGCCGCTCGATCTCGACGCATGACCCAGTCGTCCCCCAACGAGTCAGCGCCCAAGGCCGCCCGCGATCTCACCGACTTCAAGCCGGATGCGCGCTTCGCGTGGTGCGTGACCGGCTCCGGTCATATGCTCGAAGAATCGATCGCGCTCGCGCGGCGCTTGCCGCGCGTCGATCTGTTTCTGTCCGCGGCGGCCGAGGAAGTGCTGCCGCTGTACGGCTGGCCGCTCGACAAGCTGCGCGAACAGTTCCGCGTGCTGCGCGACAACAGCGCGAGCGGCGTGCCGGTCGGCATGCTGTATCACGGCATCTATCACACGGTCGTGATCGCGCCGGCCACCAGCAACACGGTCGCCAAATGCGCTTACGGCATCTCCGATACGCTGCCGACCAACATGTACGCGCAGGCCGGCAAGCAATGCATCCCCGGCATCGTCTTTGCATGCGACACCGAACCGAGCGTGATCACGCATAGCCCGGATGAATGGGTCGAACTGCGACCAAGGGCGATCGAGCTCGACAACGTCGAGCGTCTGGCACGTTTCGAATACACGACGCTCGCGCGCTCGCTCGACGAACTCGAAGCGGCACTCTCCCAACGCCTCGCGACCCTCGATCTCGCATGGACCACATCCTCTTCCTGACCGGCCGGCTTGCCGAACCGAGCCTGCGGCGCGTGCTCGACGGCATGGCGCCGGCGCCGTTCAGTTGGGAGGTGCGCGACATCGGCCTGCAGGTCGCCGCGTTGATGACCGCCGACATGATCCAGCGCCGCGTGCCCACGCCGCTTGCCGCGCAGCGCGTGATCGTGCCGGGCCGCTGCCGCGGCGATCTCGACACGCTGAGCGCGCACTACGGCGTGCCGTTCGAACGCGGCCCCGAGGAGGTCAAGGACTTGCCGCAGTTTTTCGGCCACAAGGCGAAGCCGTTCGACCTGAGCCGCTACGACACGGAGATTTTCGCGGAGGTCGTCGATGCGCCGCGGCTCGACCTCGACGGCATCGCCGCAAGGGCGCGCGAGTATGCGGCCCAGGGCGCGGACGTGATCGACATCGGCTGTCTGCCGGACACGCCGTTTCCGCATCTCGAAGACGCGGTGCGCCGCCTGAAGGCCGAAGGCTATCGCGTCAGCGTCGATTCGATGCGCAACGAGGAACTGCTGCGCGGCGGCCGCGCGGGCGCCGACTATCTGATGAGCCTGAACGTCGATACGCTGTGGATCGCCGATGAAGTGCCGTCGACGCCGATCCTCGTCGCGCGCGAACCCGCTGATGCCGCCTCGCTCGACGCCGCGATCGACGCGCTAAGCGCGCGCGGCCGCGCGTTTCTCGCCGATTCGATTCTCGATCCGATTCCGTTTGGGCTGGCCGCATCGATTGCGCGCTATGTGCGCCTGCGCGAGCGCTATCCCGACATCGCGATCATGATGGGCATCGGCAACGTGACCGAGTTGACCGAGGCCGACACGAGCGGCATCAACGCCGTGCTGCTCGGCATGGCGGCCGAATTGCGCGTCAGCGCGGTGCTGACGACGTCGGTGAGTCTGCATGCGCGGCGCGCGCTGCGCGAAGCCGATATCGCGCGCCGTGTGATGCATGCGGCGCGTGATGCGCAAGTGCTGCCGAAGGGCATCAGCAGCGAACTCGCGACGGTCCACGCGAAACGGCCGTTTCCGTACAGCGCCGAAGAAATCGACGAATTCGCGCGCGCCGTGCGTGATCCGAATTTCCGCGTGCAGATCAGCGCCGACGGCATTCACGTGTACAACCGCGACGGCCATCGACGCGGCGACGATCCGTTCGCGCTGTACCCGCAGCTGAACCTCGAAACAGACGGCGGCCACGCGTTCTATATGGGCGTGCAGCTTGCACGCGCGGAAATCGCGTGGCGGCTCGGCAAGCGCTTCGATCAGGACCAGCCGCTCGACTGGGGCTGCGCGATCGACCGGCCGGAAGAAGACCTCAGCGTCTGGTGCGGGCCGGGCGAGACGATGAAAAAGCGCTGAACCCACCGCGCCGTCACTGCATGGCCGCCACGCTCGTGGGTTCGTCGACGGTAGCCAGTTCGCCGCGCATGCCGCGAATCGCCTGCGCGCGATCGCTCGCGCCGAACACGGCCGATCCCGCGACGAACACATCGGCGCCCGCCGTGGCGACAAGCGCGATGTTCGACACCTTCACGCCGCCGTCCACTTCGATCAGCAACGGCCGGCCGGTGCGCTGCATCGTCGTATCGACGCGCTCGCGCAGCAGCCGCAGCTTATCGAGCGTTTCGGCAATGAACGCCTGGCCGCCGAAGCCCGGATTCACCGACATCACCAGCACGACGTCGAGCATCTCCAGCACATGATCGAGCACCGTGAGCGGCGTGGCCGGATTCAACGCGAGCCCGGCGCGCGCACCGTGCGAGCGGATCAGTTCGATGGTCCGATGCACGTGCAGCGTCGCCTCCGGATGAAAGCTGATCAGGTTCGCGCCGGCCTCGGCAAACGCCGACACCAGCGGATCGACGGGCGTGGTCATCAGATGCACGTCGAAAGGCAGCGACGTGTACGGCCGGATCGCCGAGCACACGAGCGGCCCTACGGTCAGGTTCGGCACATAGTGGTTGTCCATCACGTCCAGATGAATCCAGTCCGCGCCGGCCGCCGTCACGTCGCGAATCTCGTCGGCGAGGCGGGCAAAATCCGCCGACAGCAGCGACGGAGCAATCAGGAATTCGCGCATTGCGTTCTCCGTACCAGTGGCGTCAGTGATAGCGGCTCGCCATCGTGTCGAGCGGCAGCGGCTTGATGCGCGCCGCCTGCCCCGCGCAACCGAACGCTTCGAAACGCTCGATGCAGATCGCGCTAGCCGCGGCGGTGGCCGCCTTCAGGGCCGCGCGCGGATCGAATTCCGAGCGCGCATTGGCGAGCGACTTGCGCATCGCGCCGCTCATCGCGAGACGGATGTCGGTGTCGATATTGATCTTGCGCACGCCGTGCGCGATGCCGCGGCGGATTTCGTCGACGGGCACGCCGTAGGTGGTCGGAATCTCGCCGCCGTACTCGCGGATCACCGCGAGCCATTCCTGCGGCACCGACGACGAACCGTGCATCACCAGATGCGTGTCCGGAATCCGCGAATGAATGGAGGCGATCCGGTCGATCGCGAGGATGTCGCCGGTCGGCTCGCGGCTGAACTTGTACGCGCCGTGCGAAGTACCGATCGCGATTGCCAGTGCATCGACGCCGGTCGCATCGACGAAGCGCCGCGCTTCGTCGGGGTCGGTCAGCAGGTGCTCGCGCGTCAGCTTGCCTTCTGCGCCGACGCCGTCCTCTTCACCCGCGGTGCCCGTTTCGAGCGAGCCGAGACAGCCCAACTCACCCTCCACCGACACGCCGACCGCATGCGCGGCGTCCACCACGCGGCGGCTCACCTCGACGTTGTAGTCATACGCGGCCGGCGTTTTCTGGTCGGGCAATAGCGAGCCGTCCATCATCACCGACGTGAAGCCCGAGCGGATCGCCTGCTGGCACACCGCCGGGCTCGCGCCGTGATCCTGATGCAGCACGAGCGGAATGTCCGGGTGCGCCTCGAGCGCGGCGAGCACCAGATGGCGCAGATACGGTTCGCCCGCGTACTTGCGGGCGCCGGCCGACGCCTGCAGGATCACCGGGCTATCGGTCGCCTCGGCCGCGCGCATGATCGCGTGAATCTGCTCCATGTTGTTGACGTTGAACGCGGGCACGCCGTAGTCGTGTTCGGCCGCGTGATCCAGCAGTTGCCGCAGGGTGATGAAGGCCATTGCGTGCTCCTCGATATGAAATGAAATCTTGTCGAGCGGCGTGCTCAACGCGCACCGTCCGCGACGCGCCGCGTCGGGTGCGCTTCGAAAACGTCAGGCGCGCGAGCGTCGATCGATCAGTTGCAGAATCATCGGCGTGAAGATCAGCTGCATCGCGAGTCCCATCTTGCCGCCCGGCACGACGATCACGTTCGGGCGCGACATGAACGAGTCGTGCAGCATCGTCAGCAGATACTGGAAGTCGATGCCTTTCGGCCGCGCGAAGCGGATAACGACGAAGCTCTCGTCGGGCTGCGGGATCTCGCGGGCGGTGAACGGATTCGACGTGTCCACGGTCGGCACGCGCTGGAAGTTCACATGCGTGCGCGAGAACTGCGGGCAGATGTAGTTCACGTAGTCGGGCATACGACGCAGGATCGTGTCCACCACCGCTTCGTGCGTGTAGCCGCGCATCGTCTGATCGCGGTGCAGCTTCTGGATCCATTCGAGATTGATGATCGGCACCACGCCGATCAGCAGATCCGCATGTCGCGCGATGTTGACCTTGTCGGTCACCGCCGCGCCATGCAGCCCTTCGTAGAACATCAGGTCGGTATTGGCCGCGACGTCCTCCCACGGCGTGAAGGTGCCGCCGTCCTGCTTGTACAACTGCGCTTCGGCCGCGTCGTGCACGTAGTGGCGAAACTGCCCGCTGCCGTTTTCGCCGTAGCGCGTGAACAGGGTTTCGAGTTCTTCGAGCAGATTTGCTTCCGGCCCGAAGTGGCTGAAATTCGGCACGCCGTCGCGTTCGCGCTCCTGCATCGCCGCGCGCATGCCGTTGCGGTCGTAGCGATGGAACGCGTCGCCTTCGACGATCTGCGCATTGATGTGCTCGCGTCTGAAGATATGCGTGAAACTCTTCATGACGGTGGTGGTGCCCGCGCCGCTCGAGCCGGTCACCGCGATGATCGGATGTTTGACTGACATGCGCTTGTCTCCGGATGACTGTGTTTCTGGTGCCGTGCGCTGTACGTCTGTGCGCTCAGTCGCCGATCACGCCGTGAAATCCGGCAGGAACAGCGAGCGCGTGCCGAACAGCGGCGACGAGAACGGCTTGTCCTCGCCGCGGTCGTATTCGCCGTGATAGCGCGCAATGCGCTCCACCTCGACCTTCGAGCCGAGGATCACCGGCACGCGGACATGCAGCGCGCGCGGCGCGAGCTCGAGAATGCGCTCGCGTCCGGTGGTCGCGAGGCCGCCCGCCTGCTCGACCAGAAAGCTCATCGGGTTCGCCTCGTAGAGCAGGCGCAGGCGCCCTTCCATCGCCGGCGTTTTCGAGTCGCGCGGATACATGAACACGCCGCCGCGCATCAGGATGCGATGCACTTCCGCGACCATCGACGCGATCCAGCGCATGTTGAAGTCGCGCGCGCGGCAGCCGCTGCGGCCGTCCTTGCACTCCTGCACGTAGCGGCGCACGGGCGGTTCCCAGAAGCGCTCGTTCGATGCGTTGATCGCGAACTCGCCGGTCTCTTCCGGAATCCGGATGTTCGAATGCGTGAGCACGAAGTTGCCGATGTCGCGCTCCAGCGTGAAGCCATGCGTGCCGTTGCCGACCGACAGCACCAGCATCGTCGAGGGTCCATACACGGCATAGCCGGCCGCCACCTGTTCGCAGCCCGGCCGCAGGAACGCGGCTTCGCTGCTTGCATCCTCCGCCGGGTCGCGCGTGCGCAGCACCGAGAAGATCGAGCCGACCACGCCGTTGATGTCGATATTCGACGAGCCGTCGAGCGGATCGAACGCAAGCAGATACTCGCCACGCGGATACTCCGGAGGAATCGGGTACACGTGCTCCATTTCCTCGGACACCATCGCGGCCAGCAATCCGTCCCACTCGCATTGCTGCACGAAAATCTCGTTGGTGGAGACGTCGAGCTTCTTCTGCTCCTCGCCGTGCGTGTTGAGCGTTTGCGCGGAACCGTAGTTGCCGCCTAGCGCTCCCTTGGTCAGCATCGCCGAGATCGATTTGATGGCGGCCGCTACGTCGATGAGCAGCGCGGAGAGTCCCGCCGTGTCCCGCGTGTCGTCCGTACACGGCGGGCGATCGAGCGTGTCGATCAGGAACTTCGAAAGTGTCGTGCGTCCGTCCTGCATGGCGTTCTCCTTCGATGGTGTCGTGATTCAGCCCGGCGGCGCCGTGACGGCGCGCGCGGTGGAAGGCGGTGGCGAGGACGGCTGCATTGGCTCGTCGAATACGCGGCTCGCGCGCACGTCGGCGGAGTCGATCAGCGTCAGCGCGGCGGCATCGATCGGCTCGCCGCCCTGCAACGCGCTCGCGAACAGGCGGTTCGCCTGGCGCAGCCGCGCGCGGTCGAGCGCATTGCGCACAGAGCGCGCGTTGGCGAAATTCGGTTGCCGGATGCGGCGCGCCAGATAGTCGGCGAACGCGCGGCGCGACGCGGCATCGAAGCGGTAATGCATGGTGTCGAGCATCCGCTCGGCGATTTCGAGCAGTTCGGTTTCCTCGTAATCGGGAAACGTGATGTGATGCGCAATGCGCGAGCGGAAACCCGGATTGCTCTCGAAGAACACTTCCATCCGCGACGCGTAGCCGGCCAGAATCACGACCAGGTCGCTGCGCTGGTTCTCCATCGTCTGCAGCAGGATTTCGATCGCTTCCTGCCCGTAATCGCGCTCGTTCTCCGGACGATACAGGTAGTACGCTTCGTCGATGAACAGCACGCCGCCCATCGCGCGCTTCAGCACATCGCGCGTTTTCGGCGCGGTGTGACCGATGTACTGGCCGACCAGATCGTCGCGCGTGACCGACACCAGATGATTGCGGCGGATGTAGCCGAGCCGGTGCAGCACCTCGGCCATGCGCAGCGCGACCGTCGTCTTGCCGGTGCCGGGGTTGCCGGAGAAGCACATATGCAAGGTCGGCGCGCTGCCCGCGAGACCCAGCGAAGCCCGTGCGCGTTCGACCAGCAGATGCGCGGCGACTTCGCGAATGCGCGTCTTCACGGGTGCGAGCCCGACCAGATCGCGTTCGAGTTCGCCGAGCACGTCGCCGATGCCCGAGTCGCGGTACAGCGCCGCGAGGTCGATGTGGGGCGTGGCGTCGTCGCTGTGCGCGGTGGACGCGGGCAGTGCGTCCACGATGGCGGCGTCAGTCATTGCTCCTCCTTGCGCGTTTGTCGTGTGCCTGTCTTGCACCCTCGTGCTCGATCAGCGGCTCAGCCCGTTGAGCCGTAGCGCTCGCCCGCCGGCCGGTCGGTCGCATAGCCCGTCATGCTGTAGCGCTGCGTGCGCCCCTGCGCGTCCTGGCGCGACAGACGGAAGCCCGGCTCCACGTCCGGGCGGTTGACGATGAACGACAGGCGCATCGTCTCGAAGGTACGCTCCGAATCGAAGGCGTTGACCTTGATGTAGTGCTGCGGCCGCGCCTCGCGACAGGCCCGGACCTCCTGCAAGACGCCTGCCGCGTCGTGCAGGTCGAACATCGGCAGGCCCCACATTTCCCAGTACGTGTTGCGCGGATGCGGGTCGTCGGTGAATTCGACCGAACAGGCCCAGCCCTGGCGCAGCGCGTAGTCGATTTGCAGGCCGATTTCCTCGTCGGTCAGTTCGGGCAGAAAAGAAAACGTTCCTTGAGTAATACGCATGACGAACCTCGTTGATGGATGTCGCGTTCAGAACGGCGTCAACGGTGCCCCGCGCGGTGCCGTAGCACCACGTTGCGGATGCGCTCGTGAAGCGCTGGCGGGTAAAGCTCGGCTCTCTTAAGCCGCAGTCGGCGTAGCGGCGAAATCGGGCGTATCGGTCGACGCGTAGTTGAAAGTGACGTCGCGCCACGTATCGAGCGCCTGCTTGAGCGGCGTGCACCAGCGCGCGGCGGCTTCGAGCACGTCGGGCCCTTCGCGCAGAATGTCGCGGCCCTCGTTGCGGGCCTTGACCATCGCTTCGAGCGCGACGCGGTTCGCAGTCGCACCGGCCTGGATGCCGGCCGGATGGCCGATCGTGCCGCCGCCGAACTGCAGGATCGCGTCGTCGCCGAACAGGTCGAGCAGTTGATGCATCTGCCCCGCGTGAATCCCGCCCGAGGCGACCGGCATCACCTTGCGCAAGCCGGCCCACGGTTGATCGAAGAAGAGGCCGCGCGACAGGTCCACCGCGTTGTGCGCGTCGCGGCACACGTTGTAGTAGCCCTGCACCGACAGTGGATCGCCTTCGAGCTTGCCGACCGCGGTGCCCGCATGCGCATGATCGACGCCCGCCATGCGCAGCCATTTGGCGATCACGCGAAACGAGATGCCGTGATTGCGTTGCCGCGTGTAGGTGCTGTGCCCCGCGCGATGCAAATGCAGGATCATGTCGTGCTTGCGGGCCCAGCGCGACATCGACTGGATCGCGGTCCAGCCGATCACCAGATCGATCATCACGATGCACGAGCCAAGCTCCTTCGCGAATTCGGCGCGCTCGTACATGTCCTCCATCGTGCCGGCCGTCACGTTCAGGTAGTGCCCTTTGACCTCGCCGGTTTCCGCCTGCGCGCGGTTCACCGCCTCCATCGAAAACAGGAAGCGGTCGCGCCAATGCATGAACGCCTGCGAGTTGATGTTCTCGTCGTCCTTCAGGAAATCGAGGCCGCCGCGCAGCCCCTCGTAGACCACCCGCCCATAGTTCTTGCCCGACAGCCCGAGCTTCGGCTTGACCGTGGCGCCGAGCAGCGGGCGTCCATACTTGTCGAGCCGTTCACGCTCGACGACGATGCCGGTCGGCGGTCCCTGAAACGTCTTCAGATACGCGACGGGGATGCGCATGTCTTCGAGCCGCAACGCCTTCAGCGGCTTGAAGCCGAACACGTTGCCGATGATCGACGCGGTCAGGTTCGCGACCGAGCCCTCTTCGAACAGATCGAGTTCATACGCGATGTACGCGAAGTACTGCGGCTCGTCGGCGCGCGACACCGGCACCGGTTCGACGCGATACGCCTTCGCGCGATACATGTCGCAGGCGGTCAGGCGGTCGGTCCACACCACCGTCCACGTCGCGGTCGACGATTCTCCGGCCACCGCGGCCGCCGCTTCCTCGGGTTCGACACCGGGTTGCGGCGTGATGCGAAAGAGCGCGATCACGTCGGTCTCTTTCGGTTCGTAGTCCGGTTGCCAGTAACCCATCTCGCGGTATTTCATCACGCCTGCCGCGTACCGCTCGCGCGGATTGTGCGGATCGCGCGCTTGATGTCCGGGCTGGATCGGCGGTTGACTGAAATCGTTCATGACGTGTCCTCGAAGGTGGCAAGCGCACTGCCGGAAGAACGAAGCGCTTGAGTTGCACTGTAGGCACGGACACGCTCAAGGGGAATTCACGATTTTATTTGGCAGACTTAATGGATCGATTATCGCTATCACATCGTTAGTTTCTTTTTCACGCCATGAAACGGCAATGGGAGCAGAATCGGCTGGTGTGGGAGACGGGCACGGGTGACAGCGCAATCGGATTGGCGAATCGCGATGGAACACTTTGCTTCGTTTCCGCCACACCGCGCGGACGCTTGCGTCTGGCAAGCCGCGCGAGCGCCAGGGCGTGGCGCAATTCGCCGAGCGCTGTATTAGCCCTCGAATGCGCGCCCGCCTGGCCGGCCGGCACACGCACGGGCATGGAGATTGCGTGATGCCGGCTGCCGTCGAGATCGGGCATGAAAATTCGCCGGGCCGGCGGCTCAGAGTAGTTCGAACCGCAGTTCCAACCGCAGTTTCAACCGAAGGAGGAAGCACGTATGCAATGGACGACTCCGAGCTACACCGACGTACGCCTCGGTTTTGAAATCGTGATGTATGTCGCTACGCGTTAAGCCCGCAACCGGGCCGCACGCCGCGGCCCCTTTGCGGTTCCCGTTTGTGTTTGACCTCTGCTGACGGCCGGCCTTCCGGCGCTGTCGGGACAAACGTTCCCAACCATGATCCACGAAACGATCGTCACCACGGCAGCGTGCGATGGCCGTCCTCATATCGCGCCGATGGGCGCGCGCTACGAGGGTGAGCGCATCATCCTTGCGCCTTTCCGACCGTCGGTTACGCTCGACAACATCGTCGCGACGCGCGCGGCCGTGCTGAATTTCACGACCGACGTGCGCATCTTCGCGGGCTGCGTCACGCACTGCGCGACCGATTGGCCGACCGTGGCCGCAAGCCGTGTCGCGAGCGTGCGGCTGGCCGAATCGCTGGCCCACGCCGAACTCGAACTCGACGAACTGCAAGACGACAAAGAGCGCCCGGTACTGGTGATGAAATGCGTGCACCGCGAAAACCACGCGCCGTTCGCGGGCTTCAATCGCGCGCAGTCGGCGGTCGTGGAAGGCGCGATTCTGGTAAGCCGGCTTTTCATGCTGCCGGCCGACAAGGTCGATCGCGAAATGGCCTATCTGCAGATCGCGATCGACAAAACCGCCGGCGACAACGAGCGCACCGCATGGGGCTGGCTCGTCGCCGCGGTCGCGCGATACCGCGCGAATCTGAAAGGGGAGGCCAATCACGCCGCCGCTTCCGCCCATCATTAGGGTCTGTTAGACCCTCAACCCGTTTGCCGCGGAGAATCCCGATGACCGCATTGCTTGCGAGCGTCCGCTCGGATGAGGAAGCATTCGATGCCGCACGCGCCGGCGCCGAGCTGATCGACCTGAAAGAACCGAACGACGGCGCGCTCGGCGGCCTGTCGGTCGGCGCCATTACGAACATCGCGCGACAGCTGCGGGCGCGCTATCCGGTCAAGCCGATCAGCGCGGCGATCGGCGACGTGCCGGCGGATGCGTTCGACGAGATCGCCACGCGCGTGATCGACGTCAGCGACGCCGGCGTCGACTATGTGAAGGTCGGGGTCGCGCGCGGACCAGCCGCGCGGCGCTGCATCGAGCAGCTCGCGAATCTGCCGGCCACTGTCGTGCCGGTGCTGCTGTGCGACGGCGGCATGGACGACGACCTCGTCAGCCACACCGCGGCGCTCGGCTTTGCCGGCCTGATGTTCGATACCGCGAGCAAGGACGGCGGCACGCTGTTCGATCACGTCGATGTCGACTCGCTCGCACGCTGGTTGCGGCTCGCGCGTCAGCGCGGCTCGATGGTGGGCATCGCCGGTGCGCTCGGCTGGGCGCAACTGCCGCAGATCCGCGCGCTGGCGCCCGACGTGGCCGGTTTTCGCACCGCGCTGTGCGCCGACGGGCGCCGCTCGCGGCTCGATCCCGAGCGCGTCGCGCAATGGGCGAGCGCGTTGCATCGGCCGGCTGGCGAAATCCGCGTCGATGGCGGTGCGCCGCTGCCGGGCTCGACGAGCGCGACGCGGCTATAGCCACCGCTCACATCACCGGAATGTTCAGCAAACGGTCGCGCATCAGCGCGACGTTGCTTTTGTCGAGCAGTTCGACCACATAGTTCGCATCCGTCACGTAGTCGACGAACTTGCGGTCGACTACGCCCGACGCGGCCAGCATTTCGAGTGGATCGTCGGCGGCGATCGGACAGGATTTGACGACGATCAGCCGCTCGGCGTTGAGCATCGTCGAAAGCCAGGCGGCAAGGCTGTCGGAGGTCGTGTCCCAGTTGCTCATCGCGTCGGGCGTGTCGCGCATCAGCGCGGTGGGCACCCACACGGCGACGTGGCCGTCGCGCAACGTGCGGCGAATCTTCGCCTCGCTCGACGCGATCACCAGTTCGGGCGACACACCTTGCATCAGCAGCGCGTATTGCGTCATCGCGAGCAGACACATGTTGTGCGCGGCCAGATCGTCGAAGTTCCATTCGCCCTGGTACTGGCGCACCTTGTCCGCGAAATCGCCGCCGCCGGGCACGATCACCACGCGTCCGCCGCCGACTTCGCATAGCTCGCTGAGCCAGTGGCGCAGTGCCGGGTCGTGACTCAGGCTGCCTCCGATCTTGACCACCCACATGACTGTTGTCCTCGCGTCCAGTTGAGTGCCCGGCTGGGTCGCGTCGTTTCGCAACCTCGTTCATCACCGAACTTGTCCCGCTCGCCCAATCGTCCCCACTGTCCCTCTTTGCGCTACTCGTGCGCTGGCGCCCCGTCTTCGGGCGGCGCCGCGCCGGTCAACTCATGCCGCGCGCGCTGCCACGCCACACGCGCTTCGCCGCTGCGCTCCCGGTTCGCGCGCCGCCAGCAGCGCGACCGCCACGCTCGGCGCGCAGGTCGCCGCCCACGCCGCGCTGGCATCGGGCACGCCCGCCAACGCGCCGAAGTCGATATAGCCGCGCGCTTCGTCGCGCGCCAAGGCGGCGACGAGGAAGCGGCCGCAGCCCGCGCCCACCAGCGGCGCGGCCGCGAGCGACGGCTGCGCGGCGACCACGCGCATCAGGTTTGCGCCGATTTCGCGCACCTGCAGCGCCCGCCAGCGCCGCGCAAACTGCAGCCATTCGAGGTCCGACGCGTCGTGCGCGTCGTGCCCGATCATGCGCGCGAGCCGCGCGCGGCTCGCCGCCTGTGTCTTCGGTCCCTGGTCGGCGCTCGGCTGCACGTCGTGCAGCGGGTCCAGTTCGCCCGTCAGCCGGTAGACGTCGGCGGTGGTCGCGAACCATTCGTTCATCACGTTCAGCGTGGCGCCGCCGAATTCGATCCGATGCGCGACGCCGCACAACGGCGTGCGCACGACGCCGTGATACACGAGTTCGCCGCTCGCGAGCCGGCCCGCATCGGTCGCGCCACGCGCGACGACCCGGCCGTCGACGATCGGAATGATGTCGGTAGTGGTGCTGCCGATGTCGATCAGCAGCGCGTTCGCCATGCGGGTAGCGACCCAGCTCGCGGTCGCGAGCCAGTTCGCCGACGCGACCTGGCGCCAGCCGGCCGGGCAGTCGTCGGCAGCGAGCCAGCCGGCGTCGCCGGCGTAGAAACGCAGTGACGAACCGAGCCGCTGCGCGAGCGCGGCCACGATCGCGCGCACGCCTTCGGCGCGGTCCGCGAACAGGTCGACCATCTCGCCGGTCATCGTCACCGCATGCTGCACGGCTTCGGTGCGGGCCTGCGGCCAGCGCTCGAAGACGAGGTCGATCGTGCGTTGCAGATGGTCGAGCCCCTGCCACAGCGGACACGGCCATTGCACGACGTCGAGCACGGCGTCGCTGCCGTCGATGAGCGACACCTTCACGTGCGCACCGCCGACGTCCCAGCCGAACCGCACCGCCGGGTTCGAACGGGCGGGGCTCAAGGACGCACCTCGAATGTGAGCGGATTGGCGCGCGCCGCGCCGCAGCGCTCGAGTCGCACGCCATGCGCGGCCAGCAGCGCGCGCGTCAGGCCGCTGCCGCGCACCGCCGACAGCCCCGCATAAGCGACCGTCAGACGCGGATTCACCTCGATCACGACCGGCCCGCGTTGCGGATGCCACACGACATCGATGCCGACGAAGCCGCGCAAACCCGGGATGGCCCGCGCGACGCGATGCGCGAGCGTGTCGAGCGCGCGGCCCATGTCGCTGTGCTGGTCGATTTGATCGACCAGCACGCCGTCGAACTCGACGATCCGCGCAACCTCGCCCGGCGCGTCGCCGCCGCTCAGCCCGATCTGCTGACGGTTGATGCTGAGCAGCTTGGTCGCGTCGCCGCGGCAGATCAGCGACAGGCTCAACGGCTCGCCGTCGACCCACGCCTGCAGCACCGGATTGCGCGCCGCGGCCGCGCGCGCCTCGTACTCGGCGCAGGCATCGGCGAAGCGCTCGTAGACGATCGTGTCGAGGCCGCCCGCGCCGTCGTCCGGTTTGACGACCCAGCGGCCGCCGTGCTGCGCGGCTGGGTCGCCGGGTTCGAGCGCCGGCGTCGTCGCAATGCCATGCGCGGCAAGACATGCCGCGGTCGCGCTCTTGCTCGACGCGACGCGGATCGCTTCCTTCGCGCAGCCGAGCCACCGGGCGGTGCCGACCGCATCGTGAAAGCGCAGCAGCAGGCCGTCGCATTCCGGCGCGACGACCCACGCGTAGTCGTGCTCGCGCGCGACGCGCGCGACGAACGCCGTCATCGATTCGCCGGGCGCGGCCATACAATGAGCGTCGCCCGGCGCTCGTGTTTCGAAGCGCGAGGTCGCGAACGTGACCTGCACGCCGTCCAGTTCACGCAGAGCGGCGACCAGCGCGTCGCGCATCACGCGTCCTTCGACGATCAGCGCACTCAAATCGGCGAGACTGCCTGCGCCGGCGAGCGCGGGGTCGATGCCGCCGCCGGTGAGATACTCATAAACAAAGATCTTGGTCAAAGGAAAGCGCCCCTCTATGCAGGTGATACCTGTTCTCGATCTGCTCGACGGCCAGGTCGTCCGCGCGGTACGCGGCGAGCGGAACGCCTATCGGCCCATCCAGTCCCGCCTCGTCGCGACGAGCGACCCACTTGCTACCGCCCGCGCGCTACTCGAAGCCAGCGGCGCGCGCACGCTCTATATCGCCGATCTCGGCGCCATCCTGCAGCGCGGCGCGCATGCTTCGACGCTCGCCGCGTTGCGCGCCGCGCTGCCCGGCATCGAACTGTGGCTCGACGCGGGCTTCGCGGACTACGCATCGATGCGCGCGCTGTTCGAGCGCATCGACGCTGCTGTTGATCAACCCGACCGCCGTGCCGCCAATTCCAGCCTCGCGACCGTCGTGCCTGTCTTCGGCTCGGAGACGCTTCGCGAAATCCATGCCGTGCACGCGGCGCAGCGCGCCGGCCTCGCGCCGATCCTGTCGCTCGATCATCGCGCCGGCGAACTGCTCGCCGCGACCGCGCTCGATTGCTCGTCGGCATGGTGGCCGTCGCGCGTGATCGCGATGACGCTCGACCAGGTCGGCAGCTACGCCGGCCCCGACCTCGCGACATTCGAGCGCCTGCGCGCGCAAGCCGCCGCGCACACCACGCTGATCGGCGCGGGCGGCATCCGCAATCAGGCCGATCTGGCCGCCGCGGCGGCCACCGGCGCAAGCGCCTGGCTGGTGGCGTCCGCGCTGCACGACCGGCAGCTCGACTGCGCGCCTTCCGATTCAGCGTAGGCCTTCCATACAATTTCCATGCCACACGTTCTGACAGCGCTGTCTGTAAACGCAACACAAGCCGGACAGTTTGCGTGTGACACTCTGCTCCAGAACGGCACACATTTTGTATGGCGCAGCGGGCCCTTGAACCCGCGCGCCGACGCACGATCGGGCACGCTTGCCGCCGGTACTTCGCGCAGGTCGATCCGCTGAATGCAAAGCGGCATGACCGTAAGCGCGGCCCGCTTCGGCGCGGCGCTCGCCCGCCGATGCGTCGTCCAAAGATCGGCATGGAGCTTGCTAAACCTGGCCCATGCATAGTCCCGCCATCGATCCATCGCCCCCTAGCCCGAGCGCAACGCGCGCCGCGACGCTCACACGCGACTGGATCTGTCCGTTCTGCCCATTGCTATGCGACGACCTGGTCGCCGCTTCCCACGACGACGGCACGCTCGAAGTACCGGACACCGAATGTTCGCGGCTCGCTCACGCACTCGCGCAGTACGGCGCGGCGGATGCGCAATGCGGATGCGTGGTCGATGGCAACGAAGTCGACATGGATACCGCGCTGGCGAGCGCCGCACAGTTGCTCGCGAACGCGCGCCGCCCGCTGTTCGGCGGCCTCGCCACCGACGTCGCCGGCACCCGCGCGCTGTATCCGCTTGCCGCCTCCTGCGGCGCGATCCTCGATCATCTGCACGGCGATGCGCTGACGCCCGCGACGCTCGCGTTGCAGGATCGCGGCGCGTTCTTCACGACGCTCTCCGAAGTGCGCGCGCGCGCCGACCTGCTGGTGTTCTTCGGCTGTCAGCCGTCGCTGCGCTACCCGCGCTTCTTCACGCGCGCGCTGGCGGGCACCGAGCTCGCGCGCGAACTGGTCTTCGTCGGCTGCGAAGCGGACCCGGCGGCGGCCGGTTTCGCGCAAACGCGTATCGACTCGCTGCTGCGCGACAGTGATCCCTATGACACGCTTGCGCTGTGGTCGGCGCTCGCCGAAGGACGCGATGCGGCCGCGCTAAGTCACGGCAATGGCAACCACGCCAACGTGGCAACCGCGCTCGCGTCACTTCAGGCACGCATCGCCAGCGCGCGTTACGCCGTGGTCGTCTATGAACCGGCCGCACTGCCCGCGCCGCACGCGGCGCTGCTGATCGAAGCGCTGAACCGGATCGTCAAGGCCGTGAATCGCACGACGCGCGCGGCATGTGTCGCACTCGGCGGTGACGATGGCGCGCTGACGGTCAATCAGACCGTCACGTGGCTGTCAGGCTTGCCGCTGCGCACGCGCGTGTCGATGCCGGCGCGCGTCACCGGCGCGGCGCCGCTCGATCATGATCCGTACCGCTATCGGACGGCGCGGCTGCTCGCCGAACGCGAGGTCGATGCGCTGCTGTGGATCGCGGGCTTCGCGCCGCACGCGTGGCCCGCGTCGCTCGATCCCGCGCTTGCGCTGATCGTGCTCGGTCATCCGGCGCTCGCGGCTGCCGCCAGCGCACGCGGCGCGAACACCGTGTTCGTGCCGGTCGCGACACCGGGCATCGATAGCGGCGGGCATCTGTTTCGCGTCGACGGTACCGTCGTGATGCCGCTCACCGCCGCGCGTGGGGTGGCGCTGGAAACGGTGGCGTCGATTGCCGCGCAGTTGAACGAACGAGTGAGCGGCCGACTGAATCCGCGCGAGGATCAGCCATGACTCTCGTTCGGCTCAAGGGCGGCACGCTGTTCGACCCGATCAACAACGTCAACGGCGAGCGGCGCGATCTGACGTTTCGCGACGGCCGCATCGTCGATGTTCCCTCCACCATGCCTGTCGATCGTGAATACGACGCGACCGGGATGATCGTGATGGCGGGCGGCATCGATCTGCATTCGCATATCGGCGGCGGCAAGACCAATCTGTCGCGCCTGCTGCTGCCCGAGGACCATCGCGCCGACGCGCTGGGCGAGGCCGCCTACGAAGCCACGCGCGACGACAACGGCCGCTATCTGCGTCTGCCTTCGTGCGGCGTCTGCGCGCCGGGCACGCTCGCGACCGGCTACCGCTACGCCGAAATGGGCTACACGGCCGCGTTCGAACCGGCGATGATGCCGTCGAACGCGCGCCACACGCACCTCGAAATGGGCGACACGCCGATCATCGATCACGGCGCGTACGTGATGCTCGGCAACGACGAACTGTTCCTGCAAATGCTCGCCGCACGCGACGACTTCGAACGTCTGCGCGACTACGTCGGCTGGACCATCGACGCGAGCAAGGCGCTCGGCGTCAAGGTGGTGAACCCCGGCGGCATCTCCGCGTTCAAGTTCAACCAGCGCTCGCTCAACGTCGACGAACCGCACGCGCACTACGGCATCACGCCACGCGACGTGCTGCGCACGCTGACGCGCGCGCTGACCGAACTGCGCGTGCCGCATCCGCTGCACGTGCATACGAGCAACCTCGGCGTGCCCGGCAACCTCGCATCGACGATCGCGACGATGGACGCCGCCGACGGCCTGCCGATCCATCTGACGCATATCCAGTTTCACAGCTATGGCACCGAGGGTACACGCAAGTTTTCGTCGGGCGCACGGCAGATTGCCGAGGCCGTGAACGCGCGGCCGAACGTGTCGATCGACGTCGGGCAGATCATCTTCGGACAGACCGTCACGGCCTCCGGTGACACGATGATGCAGTTCCGCAACGCGCCGCTCGCGCGGCCGCACAAGTGGGTGGTCGGCGATATCGAGTGCGACGCGGGTTGCGGGGTGGTGCCGTTCCGCTATCGCGAACAGAGCTACGTGAACGCGCTGCAATGGATCATCGGCCTCGAAATCTTCCTGCTCGTCGACGACCCGTGGCGCGTCGCGATGACCACCGATCATCCGAACGGCGGACCGTTCACGAGCTATCCGCATTTGATCCGCCTGCTGATGGATAAAGCGTTTCGCGATGAGCAGCTGGCGAAGCTGCATCCCGAAGCGCAGGTCGCCAGCGCGCTGCCGGAACTCGAGCGCGAATTCTCGCTGTACGAGATCGCGATCATCACGCGCGCCGGTCCCGCGCGGCTGCTCGGTCTGCGCGATCGCGGCCATCTCGGCGCGGGCGCGGCGGCGGATATCGCCGTCTATCGCGACGAGCCGGACCGCGAGCGGATGTTCACGTCGCCCGCCTATGTGTTCAAGGACGGCGAACTGGTCGCGCGCGACGGCACACTGATCGCGACGCCGACCGGCGGCATCCATTTCGTCGCGCCCGAATTCGATCGCGGTATCGAGAAAACGCTGCGCGCGTATAGCAACGCGAATCTCGCGAGCAACTTCGCGCACGCCGCGATCAGCGACGACGAAGCCTGCCGCTGCTGCCGCGGCGGCCGGCTGTTGCCCGTCGAATGTCTAACCTGACGCGGCCACGATGAACGCTCCCGCCCCGCTCGAAATCAACGGCACCGCGATCGACGCGACCTTCGCCGAAGCCTTCCCGATGAAGGCGACCCGGCTCGTGATCACCGCGCACACGCCAACGTGGGCGATGCACGCGGCGAACTCGCTGTCGGGCTTCGCGACCTCGGTGATCGGCTGCGGCTGCGAGGCGGGCATCGAGCGCATGCTCGCGCCCGAGGCAACGCCCGACGGCCGTCCCGGCGTCGCGGTGCTGCTGTTCGCGGTGTCGACGAAGGAACTGGCGAAGCAGATCGGGCGGCGTGTTGGCCAGTGCGTGCTCACCTGTCCGAGCACCGCCGTATACAGCGGCATCGATCCGGCCACGAGCCGCGCGCCGCTATCGGACCCCGCGCCGCTCGGCAGCGGGCTGCGCTTTTTCGGCGACGGCTGGCAGATCGCCAAGATGATCGACACGGGGAACGGCCCCACCCGTTACTGGCGCGTGCCGGTGATGGACGGCGAGTTCGTCTGCGAAGACACGGCGGCGACGGTCAAGGCCGTCGGCGGCGGCAACCTGCTGCTGCTCGCGCGCGACCAGGGCGCGGCGCTCGCCGCCGCCGAAGCCGCGGTCGAAGCGATGCGCCGGCTGCCGAACGTGATCATGCCGTTTCCCGGCGGCATCGTGCGGTCGGGCTCGAAGATCGGCTCGAAGTACGCGGGCGCGACCGCATCGACCAACGACGCGTTCTGTCCGAGCCTGATCGGCCTCGCATCGCGCAGCGAGCTGAGCGCGGACGTGGGCTGCGTGCTGGAGATCGTCATCGACGGTCTGACCGACGCCGACGTCGGCGCGGCGATGACGGCCGGTATCGGCGCGGCGACCGGACTCGGGCGCGCGGCCGGCGTGCTGCGCATTTCGGCGGGCAACTACGGCGGCAAGCTCGGGCCGTACCACTTTCATCTGCACGAGCTGGCGGCGGGACTCAACGGGGGACGCGCATGAGCACGACCACGTTGCGCGTGAAAACACCGCCCGGCTTTCGCGTCGATGCGGCCGCACTGTCACCGGCGGCGCTGGCGAGCATGAGCGTGGCCGAGATCGAGCGCAGCGTGCTGCCGGCCGGCAACGAGCGCTGCGTGGTCGGCGACGTATTCGAGGTTTCGCGCGATGACGCGCCCGCATCCGGCGACGACCTGGCCACGCTGCTGATCGACGGCGCCGCGCGGTGGCTCGACCGGCTCGGCGCGCAGATGGACGGGGGACGGCTCGTCGCGCGCGGCCCGGTCGGCGACTACAGCGGCTTCAGGATGAGCGGCGGCTTGCTTGAAATCGACGGCGACGCGGGGCACTTCACCGGTTGCGAAATGCGCGGCGGACGCGTGACGGTGCGCGGCGACAGCGGCGACTTCGCCGCCGGCGCGCTGACGGGCGAGATGGAAGGCATGAGCGGCGGCACGCTGACGATCCACGGCAACGCGGGCGCTCGGCTCGCCGACCGGATGCGGCGCGGCCTCGTGCTGGTCGGCGGCAACGCGGGCGACTTCGCGGCGTCGCGGCTGGTGGCGGGGACCGTCGGCGTGGCGGGGCAACTGGGCGCACACTATGCGTATGCGATGAGGCGCGGCACGCTGCTGCTCGCGCAACGACCCGAGGGTTTGCCGCCCCCGACGTTCACCGGCGGCGGGCACGGTTTCGACGTATTCTGGTCATTGCTCATACGCAGCCTCGCGGCCGAAATCGCGCCGTTTTCGCAGTGGCGCGCGGACCGTCTGCCGGTTCGTTTTACGGGCGACCTCGCGGTCGACGGCCGCGGCGAAATACTGATCGCCGGCTAAGGCAGCTATGTCGCCCAGGACTGAAACGCTATTCGGCAAAAAAGAAACGTCCCGCCACGATGTTGCATGGAGACAGGGCATGACGACAGCGGATTCTCGAAACGCGAAGCCTGATATCAACGTCAACGCAACTGCCAGCGCCGGCGCCCCGCGCTATGCCGGGCTGCTGATCGCGCTGCACTGGCTGATCGCGCTCGGCATCATCGGTCTGCTCGCGCTCGGCCTCTATATGGTCGGATTGCCGAAGGGCTTGCCTGTCAAAGCGACGCTGATCAATCTGCACAAGTCGCTCGGACTGACGGTTTTCCTGCTGGTGCTTTTGCGCATCGTCGCGCGGGTGGTCCTTCACCGGCCTGCCCTGCCGCCGATGCCACCGTGGCAACGCGCCGCCGCGCGCACTACGCAGGGTCTTTTATACGTCTGTATGGTGGCGATGCCGCTCGCCGGGTATCTCGGCTCGTCGTTCAACCGCTACGGCTCGCGCTTCTGGGGCATCCTGCTGCCGAAGTGGGGCTGGGACGACGCGCATCTGCGCGAGCTGTTCTTCGGCCTTCATCATGCGATCGGCTATGCGCTGATCGCGCTGATCGTGCTGCACGTGGCGGGCGCGTTCAAGCATCAGTGGATCGATCGCGACAACCTGCTCGCGAGGATGCTGCCATGACGATGCGAAGCTCGTCGCACCCCACGCAGGCAGCCGCGGCGCTCGAAGTGCATACGCTGCGCACGCGCGATGGCCATCGCGTGTGGTATGCGCTCGCCGGCGCGCGCGACGGCGTGCCGGTCGCGGTGCTGCACGGCGGCCCCGGCAGCGGCAGTCAGCCCGGCGTGCTGCGGCTCTTCGATCTGCAGCGCTTTCGCGTCGTGCTGATCGACCAGCGCGGCACCGGTGCGTCGACGCCGCATGGCAGCGTGCGCCACAACCGCACCGACTATCTGATCGCCGATCTGGAAGCGATTCGCGTGCGGCTCGGCTTCGCGCGCTGGGGCGTGCTCGGCGGATCGTGGGGCGCGGCGCTCGCGCTCGCGTATGCGGGACAGTGTCCGCAGTCGGTCACGGGCGTCGTGCTGCGCGGCCTGTTTCTAACATCCGCGCGCGAAGTGCGCGGTTTGTTCATCGCGTCGCGCAAGCGCGCGCCGCGTGCGTGGTCGAGACTGCGTGCCGCTGCCCGCTGCGACGAGCCTGCAACGCTAGCCGCGCGATGCGGCTCCGGCTTGCAATACGGCGCGCGCGAAGCGCGGCAACGTGCGGTCGCGCTGGCCTGGCGCGGTTATGAAAACGCGGTGCTGGCGAGTGCATCGCCGCGAGGCGCCGCGGCACAACAACGCGGGGCCCAGCGAAACGCACACGATTGCGAACGCCATGCCGCTCGCAAGTTGATCGGCAAATACCGGATTCAGGCGCACTACCTCGCGCATCGCTGCTGGCTCGGCGAAACGCGTTTGCTGTCGCTCGCGCGGCGCGCGGCCACGGCCGGCGTATCGATCGCGGCCGTGCATGGCTCGCGCGATCCGGTGTGTCCGCACGGCAATCTGCGGCGTCTGTCGCGCGCGGTTCCTTCCGCGCGTGTCGAGTCCGTGAGCGCGGCCGGCCATCTGGCGAGCGACCCCGCACTGCATGCACGCGTCGCGAGCGCGCTCGCCGCGATGTTCATTCCCACCATCGACGAGGAGCGCAGCAGCATGCGTCACGCGGCATGAAGATCAAGGTACTCGGCTCGTCGGCGGGCGGCGGTTTTCCGCAGTGGAACTGCAATTGCCGCAATTGCGACGGCGTGCGTCGCGGCACGGTGAAGGCGACGCGCCGCACGCAGTCGTCGATCGCGGTCAGCGCGAACGGCGAGGACTGGCTGCTCGTCAATGCGTCGCCCGATCTGCTCGCGCAGATCGCCGCGCATCCCGAGCTTCAGCCGGCCCGGCGCGCGCGCGACAGCGGCATTGCCGCGGTGCTCGTGATCGACGCGCAGATCGACCACGTGACCGGCCTTCTGATGCTGCGCGAACGCGACACGCCGCTGCCGCTGTACGCGACCGATGCGGTCTGGCAAGACCTGCGCTCCGGCTTTCCGGTCGCGCCGATCCTGTCGCACTACTGTGGTGTCGAGCATCGCCGCATCGCGCTAGACGGCGCGCCGCTCGTCGTCGACGCATTGCCCGGCATCCGCATCGACGCGCTGCCGCTATCGAGCAAGGCGCCGCCGTACTCGCCGCATCGCGAGGCGCCCGAGCGCGGCGACAACATCGGGCTCGTGCTGACGAACCTGCAATCGGGCCAGCGCGTGTTCTACGCGCCGGGCCTTGGCGCGATCGAGCCGCACGTGCTCGCGGCGATGCGCGAGGCCGATCTGCTGCTCGTCGACGGCACGCTGTGGACCGGCGACGAAATGATCCGCCTCGGCCTGTCGAAGAAGACCTCGGCGGATATGGGCCATCTGCCGCAGAGCGGCGCGGGCGGCATGATCGAAACGCTCGATTCGCTCGGCGCGAAGCGCAAAGTGCTGATCCATATCAACAACACAAATCCGATCCTGATCGAAGACGGCCCCGAGCGGCGCATGCTAGGCGAGCATGGAATCGAGGTCGCGTACGACGGAATGAGCTTCGAGCTTTGAAGTGCGCAGTAAAGAGTGCGAAGAGATGAGGTAGCCAGGCGCGGCTGTGAACGACGATAAAACGGAGACGGACGGCATGAACGCGAAAGACATTCAGGACACGATACCGACACGCGATGCAAGTGCGGCGGGAACCCAGCTCATCGACCGGCCCGCCTGGAGCCGTGAGGAATTCGAAGCGCAGTTGCGCGCGAAGGGCACCGCCTATCACATCCACCATCCGTTCAACGTGAAGATGAATAGCGGCGGCTGCTCGCTCGAGCAGATTCGCGGCTGGGTCGCGAACCGCTTCTACTATCAGATCAACATTCCGCTCAAGGATGCGGCCATTCTGTCGAACTGTCCGGACCGCGCGACGCGCCGCCGCTGGGTGCTGCGCATTCTCGATCACGACGGCTACGAAGGCGCGGAAGGCGGCATCGAAACCTGGGCGCGTCTTGCGGACGCGGTCGGCCTCACGCGCGACGAATTGTGGTCGCTCGAACACGTGACGCCGGGCGTGCGCTTCGCCGTCGATGCCTATGTGAATTTCGCGCGCCGTGCGCCGTGGCAGGAAGCGGTGTGCTCGTCGCTGACCGAGATGTTCGCGCCGCAGGTGCATCGCGACCGGCTCGCGAGCTGGCCCGAGCACTATCCGTGGATCGAGCCCGAGGGCCTCGCGTACTTCCGCTCGCGCATTTCGCTCGCGCAGCGCGACGTGCAGCACGGACTCGAAGTCACGCTCGCGCATTTCACGCGACGCGATCAGCAGGAACGCGCGCTCGAAATCCTGCAGTTCAAGCTCGACATTCTGTGGACCATGCTCGACTCGATCGAGAAGGCGTTTCCGCAATGAACGACACCACACGCGCCGACCCCGCCACGCCGCTCACGATCGCGAAGCCGTTCCGCCTGCAATGGGAGCCTGCGCAGAACGCGCACGTGCTGCTCTACCCGGAAGGCATGGTGAAACTCAATCAAAGCGCGGGAGAAATCCTCAAGCGCTGTGACGGCACACGCGACATCGATACGCTGATCGCCGAGCTCGAACAGGCGTTCAACGCGACCGGCATCGGCAACGAGGTGCGGGCTTTCATCGCCGACGCGCATGGGCGCGGCTGGCTGGAGTAGTGCGATGACCGATCTTTCTCAACCAGGCTCTCAACCCGGCGGGCAACCGCAAAGCAGCGCGGCCGCCGCGGTGCCGCCGCCGCTGTGGCTGCTCGCGGAGCTGACCTATCGCTGTCCGCTGCATTGCGCGTTCTGCTACAACCCGCTCGACTACACCGATCACAACCGCGAACTGACCACCGGCCAATGGCTCGACGTGCTGCGCGAGGCGCGCGCGCTCGGCGCGGTGCAACTCGGCTTCTCGGGCGGCGAGCCGCTGGTGCGCGACGACGTCGAAGTGCTGGTCGAAGAAGCGCACGGGCTCGGCTTCTACACGAACCTGATCACGTCGGGCGTCGGTCTCACCGATCAGCGCCTCGGCGACCTGAAGGCCGCCGGGCTCGATCATATCCAGTTGTCGTTCCAGGACTCGACGCAGCAGTTGAATGATTTCCTGAGCAGCACCCGCACGTTCGAGCTGAAACAGCGCGTCGCCGCCGCGCTCAAACGGCACGGCTTTCCGATGGTGATGAACTGCGTGCTGCATCGCTACAACCTGCCGCACGTCGACAAGATCATCGAGATGGCGCTGGCTCTCGGCGCCGAATATCTGGAGCTGGCGAACACGCAGTACTACGGCTGGGCGCGCGAGAACCAGGCGCAACTGATGCCGACGCGCGAGCAGCTCGAAGAAGCCGAAGCGGTAGTCGCGCGTTATCGCCGGACTCATGGCGAGCGCTGCAAGATCTTCTTCGTCGTGCCCGACTACTTCGAGCGCCGCCCGAAGCGCTGCATGAACGGCTGGGGCGCGGTGTTCCTCGGCATCGCGCCCGACGGCGCCGCGCTGCCGTGTCACGCGGCGCGCGGCTTGCCCGGCCTGACGCTGCCGAACGTGAAGGAGATGCCGTTGCGCGAGATCTGGTACGACAGCGACGCATTCAATCGCTTTCGCGGTTTGCAGTGGATGAAGGAGCCGTGCCGCAGTTGCGACGAAAAGGAACACGACCTCGGCGGCTGCCGCTGCCAGGCCTACCTGCTGACCGGCGACGCGGCCAACGCCGATCCTGTCTGCGACAAGTCGCCATTTCACGAGAACGTGGTCAAGATCGTGCGGCACGCGGCGTCGGAATCCGCGGCGACAGCAGCGGCGCGCGAACAGCCGATCCTGTTCCGCAACGACGCCAACTCGCGCAAGCTCGCGGCGGCTGCCCGCGAGCCCGACACCGCCGGCGACAACCGAGCATCACCCGGAGCCCAATCATGAGTGCCGACACCATCTCCGTTCTGCTCGTCGACGATCACGCGGTCGTGCGCGAAGGCTACCGGCGTCTGCTCGAATTGAACGACGACGTCGAGGTGTGCGGGGAAGCGGCCGACGCCGCGCAGGCCTACCAGCGTTTTTGCGCGTTGCGGCCCGATGTGGTCGTGATGGACGTGTCGCTGCCGGGCGCGAGCGGCATCGAAGCGATGCGGCGCATGCTCGCGCGCGAGCCCGATGCGCGCGTGCTGATCTTCAGCGTGCACGAGGAATCGATCTTCGTGCGCCGCGCGCTCGACGCAGGCGCGCTCGGCTACGTGACCAAGGCGAGCGCGCCCGACGTGCTGGTCGAAGCGGTGCGCTCGATCGCCCGACGCGCCGGCTATCTGAGCCCGGACATTTCGCAGGCGCTCGCGCTGCGCACCGCGTTCAACGAAGGGCCGCCGGGGCGTCAGTTGTCCGCGCGCGAGTTCGAAGTGCTGCGGCTGCTCGTGCAGGGCTACACGCTGCCGAGCATCGCCGAAAAGCTCGGCTTGAGTCAAAAGACGGTGGCCAACCATCAATCGGTGATCCGGCAGAAGTTCGGCGCCGACAACGGCGTGCAGCTCGCGCAGATGGCAAGCCGCCTCGGACTTCAGTTCACGGGCTCGGCCAGCCCCGCTTGAGCGGATACGCGCGCGCAGAACAGAAAACCGCGCTGCGGCTCGCTCGCGACGTGAAACTCGCCGCCGAGCGCCTCGACGCGCTCGCGCATGCCGATCAGCCCGAGCCCGCTGCGCGGCTTCGTCAGATCGGTGCCGGGGCCGTCGTCGGCCATCGTGACGACAATCTCGTCGATCTGCGTGCCGTTGTCTTCGCGCGGCGCGCGCACCATGAACAGTTCGACGCGCGAGCGGCGCGCGAACTTCGACACGTTCGTCAGTCCTTCCTGCACGAGCCGGTACAGCGTGATCGTCAACGCATCGCTGAGGCCGCTGAAATCGCCTTCGATCGTCACCGAGAATGACGCCTCGGGCAAACGCTCGCGCCAGCCGTCGACGCAATGTTCGAGCGCGGTCGGCAAGCCGAATTCGTCGAGACCGATCGGCCGCAGGCGGCGGATCATGCCGCCGATCTCCCGGTACACATGCGTCGCGCTTTGTATCAGCCCGAGCGCGATGCGATGAATCTCCGGCTCGCGCTCGCCCGATAGATCGCGGATGCGCGCCGCGTCGAGCGACATCGCGTTAAGGTATTGACCCAGCTCGTCGTGCAGCTCGCGCGCCATATGGCGGCGCTCGAGTTCCTGCGCCTGCAGCGCCTGACTGGCGAGGCGCCGGTTGTCGGCGAGCAGTCGTTCGGCCTGTTCCTCGAGCATGCGGCGATGGCGCGCTTCGCGGCGCGCATCGCTATAGCGTCGCCACGCGAACCATGCGAGCGCGATCGAAAGCACGAACAGCGTGCCCGGCAACTCATCGAGCTGGAAGCGCTCCATGCCGCGCGTGAACCGGTAGATCTTCTCGCTCAGATCGAAGGCGGCGCCGAGCGCCGCCGCGAGCACGGTCACGGCGACGACCCAGCCGAGGTCGCGCCATATCGGTGACGATGGCGGTGGACGGCCAGCAGAGGAGGAATGGATCGGTTCGCTTGACATGACGCTTGCATTCTACTCAGCGCCGGCACGCGCAGCGGGTTTCGCGCGAGTTTGGGAACGCTTCCCCGGCAGATCGGGAAAAGCTCCCGCGCGGCTTACAGACGTGTATGCGAAGCTTTACACCAACGTCGAACAACGCGCGACACGCGCGCATAACAAGCCGGCAGGAGACAACAACGATGAGCATGCGATCTCAAGCACGCCGCAAACGCCGGCTTCAGCGGCGCGCCGGCATCACCTTCTGTGTGGGGGGCGCGCTCGCCGGTTTGTCCACGGGCGTATGGGCGCAGGGGCAAGCCGAGCCGCCGGTCGCGGCGTCGGCGTCGGCGCCGGCTTCGGCGTCTTCCGCGGCGCCTTCCAAGGCCGCCGACGACAACGCCACCAACAACACGACACCCACCACGACCCTCGCGCCGATCGTCGTCGTAGGCACCACGCCGTTGCTCGGCATCGGCACGCCGCTGACGCAAGTGCCGGCCAACGTGCAGACGGTCCATGCGGCCGATATTCAACGACAGGGACGCCAGACGCTTACCGATTACCTCGCGGCGAATCTGCCTAGCGTCTCGATCTCCGACGCTCAGGGCAATCCGTATCAGATGAACCTGTTCTATCGCGGCTTCACTGCATCGCCGCTGCTGGGCACGCCGCAGGGCTTGTCGGTATTCGTCGACGGCGTGCGCGTGAACGAGCCGTTCGGCGACGTCGTGAACTGGGACCTGATACCGCAACAGGCAATCGACACGATGCAGCTGATCCCCGGCTCCAATCCGACCTTCGGCTTCAACACGCTCGGCGGCGCGCTGGCGATCACGACGAAAAACGGCAAGGACAACCCGGTCGGCGAGGCCGAAATACAGGGCGGCTCGTGGGGACGCAAGGCCGCGCAGATCGAACAGGGCGGCACGATCGGCCAGAACCTCGATTACTACTTCACCGCCAACGCCGCGAACGACAACGGCTGGGCCGAGCAGAACGAGAGCCGCATCCGCCAGGCATTCGGCAAGCTGCGCTATACCGACGCCGACACCACGCTGTCGTTGTCGGCCGGTGGCGCGGACAACGATCTGCACGGCGTGCAAACTATTCCGCGCTCGTTCCTCAACAACCCGAAGCAACCGTACACGTATCCCGACCGGAATCAGAATAGCGTCGGCTACCTGACGCTGTCGGGCGATCATTACTTCAACGACAACGTCGAGCTGAGCGGCAACGCGTATTACCGACACTTTCGCAATGCCAATACCAGCAGTAACGTCAACGAAAACTTCGGCAAGATCGGGGACGACGGCGACGTCGATACGTTGCAGGCGACCAACGTGCAATCGACCGTGACGACCGACAGCTACGGCGCGAGCTTGCAACTGACGCTGCTCGGCAAGCTCGGCGGCATGAAGAACCAGTTCATCGCGGGCATGGCCGTCGATGCCGCCAATTCGCACTTCACGCAGTCGTCGCAGGACGCGATGTTCACCGATTCGCGCGCGACGGTCGGCATCGGCAATTTCGAACCGCAAACCAACGCGAACACGCACAACACGAACTACGGCATCTACCTGACGGACACACTGTCGCTGACGCCGCAGTGGTCGCTGACGCTGTCGGGCCGCTACAACTGGGCCGATGCGACGATCGGCGACGAATCCGGCACGCAGCCGCAGCTCAACGGCCACCATACGTTCTCGCGCTTCAATCCGGCGGTCGGCATCAACTGGAACCCGACGCCTGCCTTCACCGCCTATGCGACCTACAACGAGGGCATGCGCTCGCCGACCGCGATCGAACTGGCCTGCGCCGATCCGAACGCGCCATGTTCGCTGCCGAACGACTTCATCTCCGATCCGCCGTTGCAGCCGGTTATTTCGAAGACCTATGAAGTCGGGGCGCGCGGCAGGATCGGCGGCAACACGACATGGAGCGCCGCCGCTTACAGCACGACGCTCGACAACGACATCCAGTTCATCAGCAGTAACGGTGCGGGCAGTTCGCAGGGTTTTTTCCAGAACGTCGGGCGCACGCGCCGGCAAGGCGTCGAACTGGCAGGGCAGACGAAATATGGTCCGCTCACGGTGACCGGCAGCTATAGCTACGTCAACGCGACCTACCAGTCGACATGGGTCGAAAGCAGCCGCAGCAATTCGAGCGCCGACGCGAACGGCAACATCACCGTGCATCCCGGCGACCACATCCCGAGCATTCCGGCGACGACCGTCAAACTACGGCTCGATTACGCGGCCACCTCGAAATGGCGAATCGGCACGAACCTGACGTGGCGCGGCAGCATCTACGCGCAGGGCGATGAGAACAATCAGGACGTGAATGGCAAGATCTCCGGCTATCTGCTGATCGATATGGACACTTCGTATCAGGTGACGAAACAGTTGCAGGTGTTCGCATCGGTGTCGAACCTGCTCGATAAACGCTATGCGAGCTTCGGCGCGCTGGGGGCGAACTTCTTTACCGGGCCGGGGAATACGTTCAACGGCGCGAATCCGGTCAACGAGCAGTTCGTCGGGCCGGGGGCGCCGAGGGGGTTTTGGGTGGGGATGAGATATGGGTGGAAGTAGAGGTGGATTGCGTGGTGGGATCGGATGGCTTCGGTCTTGCGGTCGCTTGGGGGTTCTGCACGAGCGCAATGCCGGCAAAGCGGCGCGGACCAGTCGTCTTCGCTATAAAGCAACCAGTTCGCCTGCGCCTTTTTTAAATAGGGTAATGCTGCAGGCTCCCCATAGGCATCCATAGATGGACTGTGAAGAATAGGTCGCCTGCGACATAATGAATAGCAGAAAAACATACTAGTGCTGCGCATCATAAATTCCCGTTTCAAATAGCTTCGCCGAAACGGGACTTTTTAGTGAACACTCCAATCTTTGAGCAATTTCGCCAACTCGTTTACGCGCGTTTGCGTAATGTCAGTCATACATCCCCAAAAATATATATCGCGCTCTGCCGCCTCGCCCATCATATATGTTTCGGCATAACATTGACTGTCACGGAACTTCATCCAAGAAACTTGCGCCGAAACGAAATATGGCATCGCCAATGGTTTCTCATCATAGGTTTTTAAAAAATTATCTCCCCGCTCAAATCGCGCCGTAACAGCCTTAAGCTTGTCATCCAGTCGCACCTTTGCACGCTCAAATTCCCGGTGTTGGCATTGAGCTAGATCATCATTCGTCGCATGCTCTCCGCTCTTGCACAAACGATCAATTTCCTTTTCCGAGTGGCCGGAGAAATACGTCGCCGATGATTGGATCTGCTTGTAATCGAACTCCCCCGAATAAACGGTGGCCGCTATTGAGAAGATCGGCCAGAATGCAATCGCCGCGATAAGTTTAGTGTGATGAGTCATAGATCCCTGCCTCGAACATTTCTGCCTCACGGTGACGACGCCTGAGCAAGCCCTTAACTAAGCGACCCTGATGGTCATGGCTGTAAGTTCTCATCTTGTCGCCAACCATGCTTCAACTCGCCCGATGGGAATCGGACCGTATAGAGAGTATCGGAAAGCGCGCGCCCGTTCGGGTCCCAAAGCGTGAACTGTTCATCGAAACGCTTCTTTGATCGTTCGCGACAATTGCACGCCCATGCAACGCCCAGCGCTTCTGCCATGGCATAACCGCTTTTCAGCTTACGAACCCTCTCAAACGGAAAGAACTCCCCGGTTTCCATGTTCAAGGCCTGTGCGGACGGCATCGGCGGGAACTTGGAATAAATAGAAAAGATAATGCTGCAAACTCCGCATTCTTCCTCGACTGTCCAATCCGTCCCACTGCTTTGCTGCATCTGTTCCTCCATTGCACTCCTCATGAGTTTTCTGGCATTGCTACGAGAATTAACCATCGAAACGGACCACGGCCAACGACTTTAATTCGGGATAAGCCCGTTTTTACAAAAATTGACGCTATTGGTTTCGGATAACTCGTTTCTATTGCATATTTCTGCGTGTGCGGAATCGGGATTTAGGCAGGACAGGAGACTTGCCCCCGAGCTGTTGAGCATGCCCGGCACACGTAAAAAAGCCGCCCCTCTCAGGCGGCTCATTTGTGCCCGTTCTCGTAGAGCGGTACAAGACAGGAAGTCAATACCAACTCAGCAACGCAAAGCCAACAGACCTCGAAAAGATCTGCAACAGCCTCTTCGCCAGCATCCCACTCAATGCGATTCGATCGACCCATCGCTATGCGGATACGTGACGATGCCCCACGCGAGCGGCAGTTCACCGATCTGCTTGAGCGGCTGATAGCTCTTCGCGTCGAGCACGTACACCGCGTCGGAGCGCCCGCACGCGACCATCAGCTTCGAGCCGTCCGGCGTAAAGCTGAAATGCCAGCAGCGCTGGCCGACCGGCACATCGGCGACATGTTCGAAGGTGTGGCCGTCGAACACCTGCACGACCTTGTCGCGCGCAGCAGCCACGAAAAGCCGATGACCGTCCGGCCCGAACGCGACGCCATAGGGCCCAAGTTTGGTATCGACGGTCTTGACCACCTCGAACGTGTGCGCGTCGATCACGACGAGCTTGCTGAGCGACTCCAGCGTGACCACATAGTGCTTGCCATCGGGCGACAGCCGGATGCCGCGCGGCCGCCCGCCCGCCGCGAGCTTCACGGTCCTGATCGGCGCGCCGGTTCGTGCGTGATAGATCGACACCGTATCGTCGCCTTCGTTGGTGACCAGCATCATCTGACCGTCGCGCGAGAATTCGATGCCTTCGGTTTCGTGGCCGCTCGTGACCGAGCGGATCACGTGCCAGTTCTTCATATCGATGATCGCGATTTCAGCGGGCGGCTTGTTCGCGTCGTCGTCGTCCGCGCCGGGCTTGCCGCCCGCGTTCGCTTCGGGCTTGTTGTCCCCTTTCGCGTCGGGTTTGCCTTCCGGTTTCGCTCCCGGCGGCCCGCCATCCTCGCCGGGCTCGTAGGTCACGTACGCGTAGCCGTTGCGCACCCGCACATATTCAGGGTTTTTGCCGATCTTCACGCGCTTGACGACCTTGCCGGTGGCGGTGTCGATCACCGCGAGATCGTTGGTGTTCTTGTTGGCGACCAATAGACGCGTGCCGTCGGCGTTCAGGCTCAGGCCGCGCGGGCCGTCCGCGCCGACCGGAAAGGTCTGCGCAAGCGTCATCTGGTCGAGATCGATCACGCCGACGCCGGCCTTCTCGCTCGTCACGTAGGCGAGCGGCGCGGCCGTGGCATGCGCGGCGCTCGCGGCCAGCACGAGCGCGCAAGCCAGCGCGAGGGAACGGCGTGGCGGTCGGGGGGGAATCCGTGTCTCCAGCATCGTTGTACTCCGTGTTGATATGGCGGCGCCGCGATGGTTCGCGTCATCGTTTCAAGGTAGCCCACCGGGTGATTGTTTGACAACGCGGATCGGCGGGAGATTTTCCCGAATTGCTTCGCGCCGTCCGTCGCGGGTTTGAAAAGCGGGGTCCACGGAGGACAATGACCGCGGAGGTGGCGATGATGCTGCAAGTTGCCGTGGTGCACCCAGCAAGTTCTGCGAATCCCGCGGCCGGCTACCGTCGCGCGGCGATCGTGCTGGGCGCCGTGATCGTCGCGCACCTGCTGCTGCTTGCCATCGCATTGAGCGCACGCAACCGGATCGTCGAGCGTCCGGTCGAGCCGCGCACGATCACCGCGTTGCTGCTGAGCCCCGAGCCTCCCGCTCCGGTTGTTTCATCACCCACGCCGCCCCCGCCAGCCGCTGTCGTCCCGCCGGCACCCACGCCAGCCGTCACGCATCCCGCCGTGCACCCCAAACCGGCGCCGCAGCCGCGCGCGCAGGTGCCGCATAGTGTGGAAAAGCCTGTGCCGACACCGTCTCCGACACGCGAAAGCACCACGCAGCCCGTCACGCAAACCGCCGCGCCATCGGCGGCGCCGCAGGCCGCCGTGCCCGCCACGCCAACGGCCGCCGCGCCGTCGGCCGCATCCGCTCCCGCCGCTCATCCGGCGGTGCCCGCGTCGACCGAGCCGCGCAACGTGGCGCATGTCGACTGCTCGATTCCGAAGCCCGACTATCCCGACGTCGCGAAGCGGCGCGGCGAGCATGGCACGGCGATCGTGCGCTTCGTCGTCGGTCTGAGCGGGCATATCGAAACAGCGCAATTGCAATCCAGCAGCGGCTCGGCTCGGCTCGACGACGCGGCGCTCGCCGCCGTGCATGCGGGTGCCTGCCAGCCCTACACCGAAAACGGCACGCCGGTGCGCGCCGCGTATTCGCAGTCGTTCGTATTCGGACTGACCGAGTGACCGAGTGACCGAACCGATGTAACCGAACCGCCAAACAGACCACCGACACCAACCGAAGGAACTCGCCATGCAACATTACGGAATCGCAAACGTATGGGATTCGGGTGATTTCGTCACGCGCGGCATTCTGTGCGTGCTCGTGATCATGTCGGTGCTGTCGTGGACGGTGATCATCGTGAAGCTGTGGCAAGTGGTCCTCCTCAGGCGCGTGACCAGCCAGAGCGACGCGCGCTTCTGGAGCGCGGACCGCTTCGACGACGGGCTGCACGCCCTCGGCTACCCGGATTCGAGCGCGCACGACAATCCGTTGCTCGCGCTCGCGCTGGCGGGCCATGAAGCCGCGACGCATCATCGGCAGACGCAGCAGCAGTTGCACGACCGCATCGATGTGTCCGACTGGATCACCCGGCGTCTGCAGGACACGATGGACGAAACGATCGCACGTCTGCAAAGCGGCCTCGCGATTCTTGCTTCGATCGGCAGCACTGCGCCTTTCGTTGGGCTGTTCGGCACCGTATGGGGCATCTACCATGCACTGATCGTGATCGGCGAGACCGGTCAGACGTCGATCGATCATGTCGCCGGCCCGGTCGGCGAGTCGCTGATCATGACGGCGTTCGGGCTCTTCGTCGCGATACCGGCCGTGCTCGGCTACAACGGACTGACGCGCGCGAACCGCTCGATCGTCGCGCGCCTGAAGCGCTTCGCGCACGGCTTGCATGCGTACTTCGTGACCGGTGCGCAATTGCCGTCGAGCGCCGGCCCGCAGATGCGCGTGGTACCGCGCGGCACCAACGCGACGAACGCAACTCGCGACGGAGACCTCGAATGGCAATGAGCCCTTTCTCCGACGACGACGATCAAGGTCTGATGAACGAGATCAACATGACGCCGCTCGTCGATGTGATGCTGGTCCTGCTGATCATTTTTCTCGTCACCATTCCGGCGCTGCAACACGCGGTCAGGATCGATCTGCCGCATGCGAGCAGTCAGCCGGAAGCGGTCAAGCCCGCGCATGTGGACGTCGCGGTGCAAGCGGACGGCACGGTGCTGTGGGACGGTCAGCCCGTGACCGACGACGGCTTGCGCGCGCGCATCGCGCAGGCCGCCCTCGCGACGCCGCAGCCGGAGCTGCATTTGCGCGCCGATCGCAAGGTGCCGTACGAGCGGGTCGCGATCGTGATGTCGGCGGCGCAAAGCGGCGGGCTGACGAAGCTGGGCTTCGTGACCGATCCGCAGCTGGGCAAATGACGCGGCGCGGCGCGCATGTTGCGGCGTGCTCGTCGGCACATAATGCAATGCTTAGCGACGGCGAAAGAATCTTTGAATTTGAGTCGGCGGATGGCTCGGCTATCGTGGTGCGTGTCTGAACGGCACCCCACCCTCGCGAGGACCGCACGATGCAAGCCCTTATCTTCGACGTCGACGGCACGCTCGCCGACACCGAGACCGCTCATCTGCAAGCGTTCAACGCCGCGTTTGCGGAAGCGGGCCTCGACTGGTTCTGGGACGAAGCGCTCTATTCGGGCCTGCTGAAAGTGGCGGGCGGCAAGGAGCGTCTGCTGCATTACTGGCGCACGGTCGCGTGCGAGGAAGCCGCGGGCCCGCGAGCGCGAGAGGCCGTCGACGCGCTGCACGCACTGAAGACGCGCCACTACACCGAGCGCGTGCGCGAGCGCGGCGTGCCGCTGCGACCCGGCATCACGCGTCTGATCGACGAGGCGAACGAGGCCGGCCTGCGCGTGGCGATCGCGACGACCACGACGCCCGCCAACCTCGACGCGCTATTGCACGCGCATTTCGGCGCCAGCTGGCGCCATCGCTTCGCGGCGATCGGCGACGCCGGCACCACGCCGGCGAAAAAGCCCGCCCCCGACGTCTATCGACACGTGCTCGAACAGCTCGGCTTGCAGCCCGCAGCCTGCCTCGCCTTCGAGGACTCGCGCAATGGGTTGCTCGCGGCGCGCGCCGCGCGCGTGACGGTCGTCGTCACGCCGAGCACTTTTAACGCGCATGAGGACTTCGATGGCGCGCTGGCCGTGTTGCCTCATCTCGGCGATCCGCATGCGCCGATCGTTCCGATGGTGCGCGGCGAATGGCATCGCTGGGTGGATCTGGCGACACTGCGTCGCTGGCATGAAGACGCCACACGGCGTCCCGATTCGGCCGCGCGCGGCGCACTGAACGCGGACCAGGCGAACGCGAACGCGAGCGCGTCATGGCGATGAACCGCGGCTACCACGCTGTCCTGATCGATCTGGATGGCACGATGGTCGATACCGCGCCGGACATCGTCGCGGCCACCGGCCTGATGCTGAAAGACTTCGGCGCCGAGCCCCTGCCGTCAGGCATGGTGACCGGCTTCATCGGCAACGGCGTGCGCAAGCTCGTGCAACGCTCGCTGAACGCGGCGGGCCTCGGCCAGCATGTCGAACTGGAGCACGCGCAGCACATATTCGAGCGGCATTACGCGGTGACCAACGCGGAGCTGGGTCGGGTATATCCCGGCGTGATGGCCGGGCTGCACGCGTTGCGGCAGCACGGGTACCGCTGCGCGTGCGTGACCAACAAGCCGCAGGCGCTGGCGGCGGCGCTGCTCGACAAAACGGGGCTCGCCGCTCATCTGGACGGGCTGATCGCGGGCGACACCGTGGCGAGCATGAAGCCGTCGCCCGAACCCCTTTGGCACGCGTGCCGGCTGCTCGACGCCGAGCCCGAACGTTGCGTGCTGGTCGGCGATTCATCGGTCGATGTCGCGGCGGCGCGCGCGGCCGGTCTGCCGGTCTTTATCGTCAGCTATGGCTATGGCAGCGCGAGCGGCGCCGACATGCCGCGTTGCGACGCGCTGATCGATTCGTTCGAGGCGTTGCCGGCGATTCTGGCGCAAGCGCGGCCGGCATTGCGCGCTTGATTCCAGCCGCTAACTCGCCGACAACAACCCCGCGACCCGCGCCGACTTCGTCTGTACCGCGATGTCTTTCGCCGTCATTCCCCGGTTGTCCTTCAACGACCGGTTCGCGCCGCGCGCGAGCAACAGCTGGGCAGTCTCCGCGCGATCGTAGCCGGCCGCCCACATCAGCGCGGTCAGATCGTTCTTGTAGGTCCGGTTCACGTCGACGCCGGCATCGAGCAATTGACCGACGACCTTCGTTTGCCCCTCGCCCGCCGCGTATTCCATCGCGGTCTTGCCGACGCGATCGGTCGCGAGCGGATCGGCGCCATGCGCGAGCAGCAGCGCGACGATCTCGTCGAAGCCGCCGTAGGCGGCGGCCATCAGCGGTGTATCGCCCGGCGCGTTCGCATGCTGGACGTTCGCGCCGCGCTCGATCAGCGTGCGCGCCATCGCCGTATCGCCCTTCTTGCACGCGGTGACGAGCGCGGTGTCGCCGATCCGGTTCATCGCATCGACCGACGCGCCGCGCTGCAGCGCCGCGACGACCGACTGCTGATCGTCGTCCTTCGCGGCCGCGAGCAGTTGGCGGTTGATTTCCCCCTGGTCCTGCGCGAGCGCCGGCACGCAAGCGCCGAACGCGGCGGCGAGCAGAACGGCGGCCACAAGTGGCCGAGTGATCATGTCTGTCATCGTCTCTTCCCCCCGCTACTGCAGATTGTTGATATAGGCGGCCAGATGATGGATGTCGTCGTCGGTCAGATTACGCGTCACGCTGGTCATGTTGCCCGCATCGTTGGTGCGCGTGTGCGAGCGAAAGTCCTGCAACTCTTTGACGATGTACTGATAATGTTGGCCCGCGACGCGCGGAATCTCGTTCTGCCCGGAAAAGCCGCCCAGGTGGCACATCGTGCACAGCACCTCGGCGGCCTTCCTGCTGCCCGCTTCTATGCTGGCGCCATCCGCTTTGAACTGCACCGATATGGGCTTCTGCGCGGCGAAGTAGTCGGCGAGGTCCTGCATGTCCTCGGCCGACAGGTTCGCCGCCATCGGCGACATGCGCGGATCGCTGCGCCGTCCCTGCTTGAAGTCCTTCAGTTCCAGATATATATAGCGCGCGGTTTGGCCGGCCAGAATCGGATAGTCCGGATTGGTCGAATTGCCCATCGGTCCGTGACAGGCCACGCACACCTGCGCTTTCGCCTTGCCCGCCTCGGCGTCGGCGCGCGCGCCCGACGGCAGCCATGCGGCGATCAATCCGCCGCACAGCAGCGCCGCCCATGCAGCGCGCGCCCCACCCGGCGCTCCCCGCGGCGCCGGCCCCCTCATGGCACCGCGAACACGATGACGCTATTGCCGCGCTTGTAGTCGAGCTGCGTATTGCCGCCCGCCGCGACCGCCACGTATTGCTTGCCGTCGAGCGTGTACGACACGGCCGGCGCGTTGACGCCCGCGCCGCACTGGAACTCCCACAGCTTCTTGCCGTTCGCGGCATCGAACGCCCGGAACAGGCCGTTGCCCTCGCCGTTGAACACAAGGCCGCCCGCCGTCGCGAGTACGCCGCCGATCAGCGGCTGGTCGGTCTTGTAGTCCCACGCGACCTTGCCGGTGTCGACGTTGACGGCCGACAGCTTGCCCCATTGCGCCTCGGACGGGATCACCTTGAACGCGCCGCCGAGCCACAGCTTGCTGCCGCCCGGATAGGCGGCGTCCTCGACCTGGTACGTCATCGGCTGATGCAGGTTGGCCGCGTAGACGAGACGCGTCTGCGGATCGAACGCGATCGGGGACCATTCGACGCCGCCGTTCGCGCCCGGCAACATGCGCGCGCCGGCCGCGGTCGGCAGCGTCCACATGTTTTCCTGCGGAATCATCGCCTGCGAGAAGCGGATCAGACGGCCGGTCGCACGATCATGCACGTACACGTGACCGGTCTTGCCCGCATGCACGATGCCGGGGATCATCTTGCCGTCGTTGTCGCGCACGTCGATCAGCACCGGCGGGCTCACCGCGTCGAGGTCCCAGACGTCGTGCGGCACGTACTGGTAGTGCCATTTGTACTTGCCGGTGTCGAGATCGATCGCGACGAGCGAGTCCGTATAGAGGTTGTCTCCCGGCCGGATCGCGCCATACAGGTCCGGCGACGGGTTGCCGACCATGAAGTACACCGTGTTCGTTTTCCGGTCGATCGCCGGCGTCATCCACACGCCGCCGCCGAGCGTCTTGTAGAAGTCGCCGCCCTTGTCGGCCAGCTGCTTCTTCTCTGCGTCGATGTCGCGCTTCTCGTCGCGGCCGGTCGCGTCTTTGGTCGCCCACACGCCTTCCTGGCCGGTTTCGGGAATCGTGTAGAAAGTCCACAGCAACTGGCCGGAATTCGCGTCGTACGCCTTCACGAAGCCGCGAATGCCGTACTCGCCGCCGTTCGTGCCGATCAGCACCTTGCCGTCGACGACCGCCGGCGCCATCGTTTCCGAGTAGCCCTGGTCGGGATCGGCGATCTGGGTTTGCCACAGCACGTTGCCGGTTTTGGCGTCGAGCGCGACGAGCTTGGAGTCGAGCGTGCCCATATAGAGCCGGTCACCCGAAATCGCGACGCCACGGTTGTTGGGTCCGCAACAGAACGTCGTGACCGGACCCATCTTGTGCTTGTAATGCCAGTACTCCTTGCCCGTCTTCGCATCGATCGCGTACACATGATTGAACGACGTGGTCAGGAACATCACGCCATCCTTCACGATCGGCGCCGTTTCCATCGATTCGTTGACAGCCGTCTGGAAGATGAACACCGGTTTGAGCTTCGCGACGTTCGTCCTGTTGATCTGCGAGCCCGGGTAATAGCGCGTCTGCGCATACGAGCCGTTCGAATGCAGCCAGACCGCCGTCATGCTGCCGGCGCGATCGAGCTGATCCTGGGTGACGGGCTGAAGCGTCGATGGCACCGGCGCGGCGGTGGTGGTCGCGCTGTTCTGTACTTCGTCGGCGGCATGAGCCACGGGCAAGCCGAACGCGATGGCGAGCAGTGGCAGGCCGACAATTCCCTGAATACGGTTGAATGGCATGAGCGTCTCCTAGCTTTTTACATTCCTATGAATTGCAGCGCAGGAGTGCGACATGGATCCACGCGGACGACAGCGTGAAAAAACACGGTGGCGCAACCCTCGCAGACAACAAAAGCGTACGGCTTCGAATCGTTGTTCAGCTCTGTCAGGACGGGTCGGCTTCGCAGAGGGGAGAAGTGATGCACGGGTCCGCGGCAAACCGGCTCGATTAAGGGTAGCCGATGTGTTGTGGATTTTCTAGAGTAAAGCGTTAAGGAGTGGCAAGCGATCGGCGCGCACCGTTGTCGCCAGTCACTGCCGCCCTGGTCATCGTTTTCACCTACGTTGCGGCGTTTCCCACGGGATCTGCCGCCGCAGTCGGATCGAACACGTGGCAATGGCAGTCGATCTTGTCTCCGAATACGCTCATGAGTTTTTCCACTGAATAGACCGCTCATTGAGCCGATCAGAACCGCCCGCCGCGCCAATCGGCGCCCTGCAGATAGTTCCGGTCGGTCTGTTCCGGATTGCGGTTTACCAGAGGTCGCGCGTAAAGCGGGTGATGCAGGCTGCGCACTTCGTGCTCGAGCCTGAAGCAACGCTGCCCGGACGCCAGATCGACGAGGTCGGCAAACCGGTATTGATGCGGCTCCTCTCCATACACGAGGCCTTTTTCGGCGAGCCGCCTGAACGGCTCCGAAAAAGCCGCCGTGTAAATGGCGATGTGGTGCCCGTCGTATTCAGGAACGGGCTCGGTTGTCTCCGCATACAGCAGTTGCTGATGCGTGCCGATGTCGATGATCGCGCGGTGCAAGCCATGCTTCTCTTCGATGTCGACGGGCGCATCGAACATATCGCGGTAAAAGCGCGCGATAGGCAGCGCGCTGCCGACCGGCACATCCATCTTCACGAACGCGATGCCCAGATCGATTTGCGACCACGGAGCCGACGCGGATCGATCGACGGGATCGAGGCACTCGTAGCGATTGCCCCATGGACACGTCACTTCGACACTGCCTGCGCGCTCCGTCCAGCCGAACCCGGTGCCGGCGAGCAGCGGCTCGACCGAGCGCAAACGCTTCACCAGCGCGTCGAGTTCGCCCACCACGAGACCGACACTGCCGCGCAAACGTTGCGCCGCCCCGTGCGGCAAGTGAATCTGCGAGCGGCCGATGTTGATCCACATATTCTCGACCCCAGTCATCACGAACGGATCGCGCGTGAGCCCGAGGCCGGTGACGTAGAAGGCGGTCGCGAGAATCTGGTTGGGGATTTTCAGGTTGACGTGTTCGAGCAGGATCAGATTGCCGGTATCGTCGTTAGCGTAAGAGTGTTCCATGTGTCTGCCTTGTGCATGAGCCGCGAAACGCTGGGCAAATTATGCATCAACAGCGCAAATGGTTCGTATCGAGCGACGCGCAGGTGCTTATCTCTTCAGTACCTTCCACGGTCCATCGCCGGTTTTGCAGACGATCGGCGTCCAGGTTTGGGTCTGTCCTTTCGCAACCGCGGTCAGCGTCGCGGTCCGGCAGGTTCGATCGCCGTCCTTCGTCGTATCCTGCGGCGTCACCGTGCCCGTGATCGAAACGGAATTGCCGGTGCCCGCATTGCTCCACTCGTACGATTCGCCATCCTTTTTCGTATCGAGCGCCTTTTGCGCCGCATCGTTGAGCGCTTTACGGTCGGCTTCGTGCATGTAGGCGACGGGCGTGTCTTTCAGAAAGTTCAGGTTCGCTGCATGGCACAAGACGGGGCTGGCGAGCAGCGCCGCTGCCGCCAGCCACTGCGTGATCGTGAGGGAGTGCACGGCGTCGTGTGTGAGCGCGCGCGCGCCAGGAAGCAATTGACGTGACATTTGGTTTTCTCCTCGAGATCATCCGCGACCCGCTTCGTCCGCGAGATCGCCGTTTTGCTGGAATGCGTCGACGAGGTCGGCCACCGAGCCGCGTCGGCTGATGTGGCCGACACGAACCTCGAGCCCCTCGGCGCGCAGCAGGTCGCGCACGTCCGCGTGAGCGCCGACGACCTTCATCCCGGTGCCCGCCGCCTGCAGCGCGACGTGCATCGCCTTGAGCATGCGCGCGCCCGCCAGATCGACGACCGGCGACGCCGACAGATCGCAGATCACGAGCCGCACCGGCTCGGGAGCCGCGCGGATCATGCGCCAGATCGTCTCGCGCACGTGCTCGACGTTGAAGTACAGCAGCGACGCCTCGACCCGCACCGCCAGCACATGCGCAATCGTCTCGTTCTCGGCATGACGTTCGAGATCGGAGAAATAGCGCGTGCCGGGAATACGCCCGAGCATCGCGACATGCGGATGCGCGGCGCGGCGGATGATCAGCAGCATCGACACCAGCACCGCGACGATCACGCCCTTCAGGATGCCCAACAGCAGCACCGCCGCGAACGCCACCATCGAAATCGCGAATTCGAAGCGGCTCACGCGCCATACATGACGCAATTCGCGGACATCGACGAGGCCTTTCACGGCCACGAGCACGATCGCCGCCAGCACGACGTTGGGCAGATTCGCGAGCAGTCCGGTGAGGAACATCAGACAGAAGCCGATCGCCAGCGACGCGAAGACCAGCGCCAGCGGGCTTTTCGCGCCGGCCTTGTCGTTGACCGACGATTGCGACAGCCCGCCCGCGACCGGAAACGCCTGGAACAATCCCGCGGCAAGATTGGCCGCGCCGAGACCGAGCAATTCCTGGCGGGCGTCGATCTCGTCACCATGTGCCTGCGCGAGCGCGCGCGCGGCCGACACGCTCTCGACATAGGCGAGCAACAGGCACGCGAACGCGAGCGGGATGATGCCATCGACATCGCTTACCCGCAGCCCCGGCAGACGGAATTCAGGCAAGCCCTGAGGCAGCGCACCCACCAGCGTAAAGCCGCGGCTGCCCAGCGACGTGACGGACAGCGCGACGATCGACGCAGCGACCACGGCGAGCGCCACCGGACGCCCCGGCAGAAGCTTTTCGCCGAGCAGCAGCAACGCGATGCAAACGAGACCGAAGGCGAACACGCTGACATTGGTCAGCGGAAGCTGCCCCCACAGCACGGCGATCCGTTCGAAGAAAAATTCGCCGCCGCCTTTCACGCCGAACAGCTTCGGCAACTGGGTCATCGCGATCGTCAGCGCGGCGCCCGCCTTGAAGCCGAGCAGAATCGTCTCGCTGATGAAGCTGACGAGCGAACTTAGGCGCAGCAGCCAGCCGATCACGCACATGCACGCGATCAGCACCGACGTGAGCGCGGCGATCGAAGCCCAGCGCGCCGGATCACCGTCGGCCATCGTCGCAACCGTCACGCCGACCAGCATCGAGATCGCCGAGGTCGGGCCGACCGCGAGCTGGCGCGACGAACCGAACAGCGCGTAACAGAGGCCGCCCACCAGATAGCCGTAGATGCCGTATTGCGGGGGCACGCCGGCGAGCGACGCATACGCGAGCGATACCGGAATGCCATAGGCCGCGAGCGTCACACCGGCGACCGCGTCTTTCGCGAGCCAGCGCGGCTGATAGCTTCGCAGCCATTGCGCGGGCGGAAACGCGGAGCGCCACCCGCGCGCGGGTGGCGTGGCTGACGCGAGGCCGGTGAAGCCAGGTGGGTGGTTCAACGTAGCGCCTCGAGTACGAAAGCGGAGCCGACGGAAGCACGGGCGCGCGGCGCGGGCGTGGCCACTGCCGACCCCGAGCGGTTCAGAGCGAATCCTTGACGCGCTGCCACGTGTGATCCGGGTTGAATTCGGTCACCGGCGGCGCATGCGGGCCACGGTCCTTCTGGTAGATCACGCCGTTGTTGCTCACCACGAAGGTCATCACGCCGCTCTTGCCGTACTGCGCCGGATAAGCGACCATCGCGAACCCCGCGATCATGTGCCCGTTGATTACGTAGCTGAACGCGCCGCCCGGCGCGTTCTTGCCCTGCCGCGTCAGGATCTGGAACTGGTAGCCCCGGTAAGGATCGCCCGCCGCGTGGCCTTTCAGATATTCGGAGCTGGCGGCGACGAGCGGGCCGAACGGACTTTCCTCTTCGTCGCTGTTTTCGTCGGTATGCCAGTAGAGACCGTCCTGCTTGCCCGGCGTGCTGGCCAGCTTCTGCGCGTATTCGTGCAGGCCGTCGTGGTTGCGGTCGCGCGACGCATATTGGCGCTGCGCGTCGAGATAAGCCTCCAGCACCCTGATCGCTGCGAGTTCGTTGGAGCCGATGCGTCGATTGATCAGTTCTTCTTCGCCCTCTTCGGTCGCGAAGCGCCAGCTGCCGCCCTCCTTGACGATCGGTATCGGCATCGGCCACGCCTCGTCGCCGACCAGCAGAATCCGCCGGTTCGGTCCCCTGTCGTCGAGCAAGTGATAGGCGTCCAGCTCCTTGCTCGCCTTGGCCCAGTTCGCCTCGTTCTCCGCCTGATCCGGCGAGACCACGAGGCTCTTGTGCGTTTCGCCGAAGATCGCGACGAGCGACGCTTCGTCGTCGGTCTTCAGCGCGCTGGACAGCGCGGCGACCGCGTCTTCCGGGTTGGCGAAAGTGCGCTGCCCTGCGGCGAACGCCGCCATTGGAACCGACAGCGCGAGCACCATCGCGCACAGCCGCCGCGATGAGGTCACGCGTCGCCGCGAAACGTCGCGTGCGCGCTTTCCGGTGATGCTCTGCCCGTCCATACCATCTCCTTATCGCCGTCCGCCGCCGCGGCCGCCACCACCGGCCCGCGGCGTGAATCCGCCACCGCCACGCCCGCCGCCGGAAAATCCGCCGCCGCCACCGCCGCCGAATCCACCGCCACCGGCGTATCCGCCTCCGCCGCCACGCGCCGCCGACTGGCGGCTCGCCGCGCCGCGCGCGCTATTGGCCTGCGCGTCGCGCGCCGAGCCGTAGCCGCTGAACGCATCGCCGCCGCGCGCGCCCGTCGACGCCGTCGGACGCTGGGACGGCTGCGGCCGCCCTTGCGCGCCAGCGCCGCCCCCTGCGAAGTTGGCGCCCGCACCGCCGCCAGCACCGCCTGCGCCGCCACCCGCAAAGTTCGCGCCGGCAACGCCGCCCGCTCCGCCGCGGTTGCCGCCTGCCAACCCACCGCCCGCACCCGCACCCGCGCTGCCGCCGCGCGACGGCGGATCGCCGACCCGCTGCGTGCGCGCCGAACGATCCGAGATACCGCTGACCTGGCCCGGCTTCTTGTCCGGGGTCCATGCGGAGGTACCGCCTCCCTGCCCGCGACCGCCGCCGCGGTTGATGTCGCCGGTGTTGACATTGCCGGTGTTGATATTGCCGCGCTCGACGTTCCTATCGCCCCGGTTAACGGTTCTATCGCCGCGCTCGACGTTTCTTTCGCGGTTGATGTTGATGTTGTTGTTGCCGCCGCCCCCGTAATGCGTTTCATAGTGCCCGCCGTTCCAGGCGGCGGTAATCGCCGCGCCCCAGATCAGCCCCGTCGCGAGCGCGGCGCCGGGCGCGTACGGATAGTAGTAGGCCGGATATGGCGTGGGCGCATACGCGTAGGTCACGGGTGCACTGGCCACCACGACGGTCTGCGGGTTGTACTGCGGCACGTAGATCACCTGCGGATCGGCCGGCTGGATCTTGATCACTTCCTTCTCGACGACCACGACCTGCTTGTCGTCGGATTTCAGATGCCCCGCCGACTGCGTTTGGCGCCGGAAGCGCTGAATCGCTTCGAGCACCGAGCCCTGATCGGCGACGACGGCCTCGCCGAGATCGATCGTCCAGTCGAGATCGGTGCTCATGTTCTTGACGATGTCGGGGTAATTCAGCAGCGCCTTTATCGGATCGTGCCACGCGTCGTTGAGCTTCAGCGACTTGTTGTTCTTGTACTGGTCGAGAAACCGGTCGGCCTGCACGATTTCCACCGGATAGGTGGACGCAGGCAGGATTATCGCGATCAGGTCGTCCGGATACAGCGCGATCGGTCCGACGAGCTTATCGAGCGTCGCCGCGGGAATGGGCGCGTTGGCCGCGTTCGCCGGGGCGTTCGCGGCCGGCGCCTGCGCCAGCGACACCGCAATGGAGAACGCGCCGCAGCACGCCAGAAGCGCGGCGCCCAGCACATGGCTGACGCGTCGCGCGCGCCTCGGCTCGTCGTCGAGCGCCGTTGCAAACGGGATGGTGCGTGCGCGCGCACGCGAATCGCGGTCCATCGATGCTTCCCCTTGCGCTTCGTCAGCGGCCTCGGGCTGCATCGCTACGCGGCAGTCCACGGCCATAATTTTCGACAGACAGTTCTCCGAAGCAATGGAAACGACCTGCACCTGTTGCATGAATACAGTTTGGAAATCACAAACGATATTGCAAATACGACCTTGGTCCGATTGCGCCAAACAAGCCCGCGACGCCATGATGAAAGCGAACCTGCCATTGCTGCGCATCCACCGCGCGGCAACCGGTCCCATCAGAATTCCCATTCACGGGTGCCGGTTGCGCCCTCACGCCTGAACCGACAGGCAGCCGGCGACTCGCATCCGCGTGTGCCCACGCAAGGAGCTGTCGTGAACAAATCGACGAAATATGCCGTTATTGCTGCGTTGACGGCGTCGCTATCGCTCGAAGGCATCGCGCAATCGAGGCCGATAGCGTATCCGGCCAGAGGGCAGAGCCCGCAGCAACAGCAGCAGGACGAAGGGGCCTGCTATGCGTGGGCGAAGAACAATACCGGCATCGATCCGACCCAGGTCGCCAACGCCCCGCCCCCGCCTTCCGGCCCCGCGGTGGGAGGCGGCGAGCGCGTGCAGGGCGCGGCGCGCGGCGCGGCCGGCGGCGCAATCATCGGCGCGATTGCGGGCGACGCCGGCAAGGGCGCGGCGATCGGCGCGGCGACCGGCACGATGGTGGGTGGATCGCGCGCGCGGCAGAACCGGCGCGCGGCCGCGGCGAATTCGCAGGCGCAAACGCAGGGCGCGATGGACACGTTCAATCGCGCTTTCGCCGCATGCATGTCGGGCCGGGGTTACACCGTCAATTGACCACACAAGGGGAACAGCATGATTAACCGCAAACTGATCGTCGCGGCGGCGCTCGTGTGTGTCGCGAATACGGGGTTCGGTCAGACGGAGGCACCGGTCACGGTCAAATAGCGAGCATGGCTCGCATCAGAGCAGGCGGTGCGCTTGCGCGAGGTCGCTGAAGAGCGGCGAAAAATCAGCGCGTCGGAAACGCACCGTCGAGAAAACCCGCATCGCATTGGGACTTGCCGGCAGATGCGCAAGGCGAAACTCGATTTCGTGCGCGGGCCGTGTATCGCCGTCTTCCACGACGACGTTCATCCTGTCGAGCCGGTATTTTCTCTTGCGCACGTAGACATGCGCGTCCGGCGCCTGCAGCACACCGCACATCACGTCGAGATGCCGCTCCAGCGCCTCGGTCTTCAGGCCCAGTTGCGCTAGAGCCTGATCGTTCTCTTCGATCTGCGCCTGCAGCTTCGCCACCTCCGCGTAATTCGACGACGCGTCGCTACCCAGCAGCGAGCGCACGCCCGCCCCTTGCCGTTCGAGAATCGTCAGACGCGTTTTCAGCAGCGCCCTTTCGCGTTCCAATGCGTCCTGCCGCGAGGTCTCGGCCTCGATCTTGCCGAGGCCTTCGAGCACGAGCTGATCGACGATCCGCAACAGGATTTCACGCCGCAGCGCGGCTTCGGACTCGCCGCACACGCGCACCTGGTGATCGCTGAAGTTGAGGGTCGTCTGCGCGAGGTCGGTCTGGGTCGTCTCGCCTCTTTGGCCGACGCCGAAAACGCGCCGCTCGTCGAAGGCCATGCCGAGCACCGCGAATACCGGATCGGCAACGGGATGGTCGTTGAAGAACTGATTCAGCTCGTGGGAGCGGTTGAAGACCGGGCAGACGTCGTCGGGTGTGGCGAAAAAGGCGTGGATGTATGGGTCGGTCGCCCACGCCGCCGCGCTCGCTTCGCGCGCGGGGGGCACTTCATCGGCGAGCCGGTCCAGATAGGCGAGCGTGTGTTGCACGGCGGGCCGCAGGCGCGACGCATAGTTGCGCGCGAGCCGCAACGACGGACAGAGCCCGACGATCCGCTCGACGATTTCCTGCGCCTGCTGATCGTCGCTCTCCGGGGCAGCGCTGCGCTTCGTCAGCCACGACAACAGACCCATCTCCGGCTCCCGTCGCCCGTTACGACTCGTCGCGCTCCGGCAGCAGTTGCGCGACGATCGTGTGGTTCTTCCAGAACAGGTTATGCACGCGGCTTTGCAGTATGCGCAGCCCGTCCGTGGGCACGTCGTCGAAGACGACCACCGCACCCGGACGCGAACCCGTACCGGGCACCCGCTGGATCGAACTGAAGCGCGGGAATCCGTAGCGAATCAGGAACTCGCCGATCTCTTCGTCGGAGACGCTTTCCTCGACGTTTCCAAGAAACAGTTCAGCCATGATGCTTACTCCTCCAGACCCTAAGCGACGATGTTCAATCCGCCGTCGATATACAAGGTGGAACCGGACACTCGCCGCGCATACGGCGTGGCCAGAAACGCACAGGTATAGCCGACGTCCATGATGTCGACCAGTTCGCCGAGCGGCGCGCGCTGCACCGCTTCGTTGAGCAGCAGCTCGAAATCCCTCAGGCCCGAAGCGGCGCGAGTCTGCAGCGGTCCGGGAGAAATCGCGTGCACGCGGATGCCCCTCGGTCCCAGCTCGAACGCCAGATAGCGCGCGCAGGCTTCGAGCGCCGCCTTGACGGGGCCCATCAGGTTGTAATTCGGCACCACCTTGTTCGCGCCGTAGTAGCTCATCGTCAGCATGGTGCCGCCGTCTTTCATCAGCGGCGCGGCGAGGCGCGCCATCCGCACGAACGAATGGCAGGAGATATCGATCGCGCTCAGGAAGCCCTCGCGCGACGATTGCAGCAAGCCGCTCTGCAGATCCGCTTTGGGCGCCCATGCAACGGCGTGAACGAGAATGTCGAGCTCCCCCCAAGTTTTCTCGATCCGGTCGAACACGGCCTCCATTTCGTCCTCGCCCGTTACGTCGAGCGGCATGAAGATCTCGGCATCGAGTGCTTTGGCGATCGGTTCCACATAAGGAAGGGCCTTGTCGTTCGCATAGGTGAGCGCGACGCTCGCGCCGAGCTCGCGAAACGCCTTCGCGCATCCATAGGCAATCGAATGCTCGTTGGCGACGCCGGTCACGAGGGCCTTCGCACCTTCGAGAATCAAACGCGGTTGCTCGACAGACATGATGAAACTCCTCTATGGGGCGATAGCGCGCGTATGACGGGCAATCATCAGTTCCTCGTTGGTGGGCACGACCCAGACCGCCAGCTTGCTCGAAGCGGTCGTGATCAGCGACCCGTTCGCCCGATTGGCCGCGTCGTCGAGTTCGGCGCCGAGCCACGCGGCGTCGCGCACGATGCGCTCGCGAATCTCGACCGCGTGCTCGCCGATGCCGGCCGTCAGCACCAGCGCGTCGATACCTTGCATCGCCGCCGCGAGACTGCCGAGTTCGCGCCCGATGCGGTAGGTGTAGACGTCGATGGCAAAGCGCGCGCGCGGGTCGTCGCTGTCGAGCAGCACGCGCATGTCGCCCCCGATGCCCGACAGGCCGAGCAGCCCCGAGCCCTTGTAAATCAGGTCCGCGATCGCCTGCGAATCCATCTTCAGCTCGTCGAGCAGATAAAGAATCACGCCGGGGTCGAGGCTGCCGCAACGCGTGCCCATCGGCAGGCCTTCCACCGCCGTGAAGCCCATCGTGCTGGCCACGCTCTTGCCCGCGACCATCGCGCACATGCTCGCGCCGTTGCCCAGATGCGCGACCACGGTGCGCCCCGCCGCCGCGTCCGGTGCGATCTGCGGCAGCACGCTCGCGATGTATTCGTACGAAAGCCCGTGAAAGCCATAGCGCCGCACGCCGTGGTCGGTAATCGACGGGGGCAGCGCATAGGCTTGCGCGGTCTCGGTCTGCGTGCGATGAAACGTGGTGTCGAAGCACGCGACCTGTGGAAGGTCGGGACGCAGTTGCGCAAGGATGCGGATCGGCGCGAGGTTATGCGGCTGATGCAGCGGCGCGAGCGGGCTCAGGCTGTCCAGCTGGTCGATGACCTCGGGGGTCACGAGGACGGGGCCGACAAAGCGCTGTCCGCCATGCACGACACGATGCCCGACCGCCTTCAGTTGATTGCCGCTGCCGTGCTCGCGCAAGAAGCCGCCCAGATATTCGATCGCGCCCTGATGGCCGAGGCGATGGCCGTCGCCCCATTCGTGCGAGCTGACGTTGCCGTCGCGATCGGTCGCGCGAAAACGCGGGTTCGTGTAAAGCGCTTCGATCTGGCCGCGCAGAATCAGCTCGAGTTGCGCGTGTTGCGCGTCGAAGGCTCGGAACTTGAGGCTCGACGAGCCTGCGTTCAATACGAGGATCACATCCGACATGGCGTCACCCGACCACCTTGGCGGCCTCGCGCCTTGCCTTCGCCACCAGTGCGGCGACCGCGCACGACGCGAGACGCGTGGACAGCGAATCCGCGCGGCTCGTCAGAATGATCGGCACGCGCGCGCCTAGCACGATGCCCGCCGCGTCCGCGCCGGCCAAAAACGACAGGCTTTTCGCCAGCATGTTGCCCGCTTCGAGGTCCGGCACCACCAGTACATTGGCGCGTCCCGCCACCCGCGACTCGATCTTCTTGATGCGCATGGCTTCGAGGCTGATCGCGTTGTCGAGTGCAAGCGGACCGTCGACGAGCCCGCCGGTGATCTGTCCGCGGTCCACCATCTTGCACAGCGCCGCCGCTTCCACCGTCGATGGAATCTTCGGATTGACGCTCTCGGTCGCGGACAGGATCGCCACGCGGACTTCGTCGAATTTCAGCGCGTGCCCAAGATCGATCGCGTTCTGCAGGATGTCGACCTTCTCTTCGAGCGTCGGCGCAATGTTGATCGCGGCGTCGCTGATGATCAGCGCGTTCTCGTACGCGGGCACGTCCATCACGAAGCAATGGCTGATGCGCCGCTCGGTGCGCAGGCCGGTGTCACGGCGAATCACCTCGGCCATCAGCTCGTCGGTGTGCAGGCTGCCCTTCATCATGGCCTCGGCCTTGCCTTCGCGCACCAGTTGTACGGCTACAGCGGCAGCGGCATGGCTATGCGCTGCATCGACGATCGTGAAGTCCGAGATGTCGATGCCGTGCTCGGCGGCGATCGCTTCGATACGGACGCGCGGCCCGACGAGAACCGGCGCGATCAGGCCCATGCCCGCCGCTTCCACCGCGCCGTGCAGCGAACTCTGGTCGCACGGGTGCGCGACCGCTGTCGGCATCGCCGGCAGCGTCTGGCAGAACTCGATCAGGCGCTGATACTTCGCGTGCTTTTCCATCGGCTTATTCCTCGTGTGTACAACGCGTTAGATTCGTGACGCGCGATGCGCCGTTGCGTCACGCTTGCATCCGGCCGCGCAACGCGCCGCTCGCTCACATGCGCGTGGGGTCAGGCAAACGGGCGTCGCGCTTGCGGTTCACTCGCGAACCCAGCACCGCGCGGATGCGTTCGAACGCGTCCTTTTGCGCGGCGTCGGGCGACGCGTTCAACACGCGCTCATCGCTCGCCAGCTTGTCGAGCAGTTGCAGAAAGCGCTCGCGGTCCTCGCTATGGGAAAGCAGCTTAGGCAGCGTCGCAATCGCCTGGTCCGGTTCGAGGCTGACGATGATTTCCTGCTCGCCCCGGATGCGCCGCCAGTGATCGCTGCTGATGTCGGGCAGGTACTCCGCGTAGCTTTCGGCGATCTCCTTGCGCAGCTCGTAGCGCGCGAGCGGCAACGTCTCGCCTCTTTGCGACAACAGGAAGGCCGCGCGCGCGAGCGCCTCCGTGTAGCCGCCGTCGCCGATCGCCTCCAACGCGGTGCGCACGAACGGCAGCTCGCGCGGATCGATCGCGCCGGCCTGTGCGGGCGCGCCGTCGGCCGTGGGCTTGCTCAGGTACGTCGCATACAGGTTCGCGTACACGCTGAAGAAGCCGGCCTCGGTCACCGCGTCGCGCATCGCGCGGTAATAGTCGAGCGACGCGCTGATCATTTGCGAGCCGTTGCGTTCGAGCTTGCTCCACGGGTTATCCGCGCCGGTCCGCTGACGATTCTCACGCACCGACTGCGCCGCCGCCGGCAGCCAGCCAAGCCACGGGTTCATCGCGGAAACGGCCCAGCGCTGCCAGCGCAGCGGATGGAACTGGCGCAGCATGCGGGCGCTCGTTTCGTTCGACATCGCCTGCACGAACGGCTGCGCGAACAGTTCATACATGCGCTGATTCATATCGGACACCGCCGCGACCGCTTCGAACGGCTTTTCGTCGATGCGGCCGAAGCGGTTCAAGCGCGCGGCAATCTCCTCGAGCCGCCGCTCATGAAATTCCACTTCGTAATCGATCTCTCCGGCCGCGTTCCTCGTCTCGTTGATGGTCATGCCGTAGAGCCCGGGCGGAAACGTCTCGATGGTCTCGAGCACGGAGACGATCTGCTTGTGCTCTTTCTTCGCGACTTTGCCGGACACGAAAATGCCCAGATGACCGATGTTCTGGTGCGTCAGACCGACGATCACCTGGCCGCGCGCCTTGATCTCCTCGGTACTGCCGTACAGGTCCGCCACCCAGTTGAACGCCTGTTGAGGCGGCGTGATGTTGTCGCCCATCGACGCGAACAGGATGATCGGCGAGCGGATTTCACGCAGATCGAACGCCTGGCCGCTGCTGTTCGTCACCGCACCCGACCACAGCTTGTTGCCGACGAACAGGTTGCGCGTGATCCATTCGATCTCCTCGCGATTCATCAGGTAGTAGCTGCCCCACCAGCGCTCAAATTCCAGAAAGCGCGGCGGTTCGGTATCGACGTTCGAGTACAGGTGGTAGTACTTGTCCCAGAACGTGTTGGCGGGGTTCAGGTTTTCGAAGTTCTGCACCAGATACGCGCCGTCGAACTTGCCGTTGCCGAGATCCGCCGCGTACGACGCGAGCCACGCGCCGCCCAGCATGCCGCCCGAGTAGCGCATCGGATTGTCGCCCTCGCCTTCGCTCCAGGCCGCGCTCCAGTACGACATCGGCGCACCGTTGATGACGATCGGGCCGGTCTCCTCGGGGTCCGAGCTGGCGAGCATCATCGCCGCCCAGCCGCCCTGGCAATTGCCGATGATCGCGGGCTTCGGACTGTCCGGATGCAGCGCGCGCACCTTGCGCACGAAGCGCTGCTCGGCATTGCACACGTCGAGCAGAGTTTGACCGGGTTCGGGGTCGCGAAAGAACACCACGAAGTAGACGGGATAGCCCGCGCGCAGCGCGATGCCCGCCTGCGAATCGTCCTTGAAGCCGCCGATGCCGGGGCCGTGGCCCGCGCGCGGATCGATGATCAGATACGGGCGCTTGCGCACGTCGACGCCCACGCCTTCGAGCGGACGAAGTTGCAGCAGCGCGTAGTTGACCGGCCGCTCGAACGTGCGGCCGTCGAGCAGCATGTCGTACTCGAAATGCAGCACCGGCGTCGGACCGCTGACGCTGCGTTCGACGAATTCATTGCCGCGCCGGTATAGCGTGTCCCAGAAGAGCAGCGAACGCTGCGCGGCATCCACCGCGTATTGCCACCCGCTGAGCGGATCGAATGACGCGGGCATCGCGCTTGCAGTCGGCGCGCCGTTGTGATCCAGGCCGAGCGTTTCGGTGACTCGTTCGTTCAGATGCTGCTGCGCGATTTGCGTGCGCTTTTGCAGCACGCGGGTGATTTTCGAGGCAATGTCCTGGCTTTGTGACAACAGCGTTTCAGCGTCCATCGGAAGACTCCTGAAAGGTGCGCGTCACGATCGCTGCGGACGCACGCGCCGTGCATCGATTGAATCGTGGATTTGGCCCTGGCCTGTGGCAATCGGACCAAGGTCTTATTATGCGCGCGACCCAGCGCCGCACCCGGGGTCGGGCGCCGTGCGTGTCGACGTGACGCGCCGCGACGAGTCATTGAGCGGGATTCGCCTGCACGGCGGCGGCGATATCGCGGCTCACCGAGGCGAGCGCGCGATCATGCGCGGCGATGATCGGCTCGAAGCCGGGACCGGACACGCTCTCGCGAGCGACCGAGCGGCCGGTGACGGCGCGGATCTTGCCGGGCGGGCGCACGGCCCAAAGCACGTCGACGGTGACGTCGCGCCCCGGCACGGACTCGAAGCGCATCACGTCGATCCGCACGCGCCAGACGACGGACGGATCGCGTACCGCATCGAACACCGAAACCTGCTGCGAGTTCAGCAGTGCGCCGAGGTCGGCCGCGATCACACGGCCGATGTCGCCACCGAGCGGCTGCGCCCAGCGGTCGAACTCGTTGACCTCGACCTCGTTGTTGCCGATCCGCGTGACGATCTGCGGCCGGTCGACGATCTCGGGAATCGTGACCGGACCGATCACGGCCGCGATCGGCCGGCTCGCGCCGGTGCCGCTCAGCGATTCGTCGGGGCTCAGCGTGTAGAAGTTCGTCGCCGGCGACTTGCAGGCGCCGAGCAGAGCGGCGGCGAGCGCGAGCATCAGGCAGGCTGTGAGGCGGACCGTGAAGCGGGCCGAAAAGCGGGCCGAAAAGCGGGGCAATAAGCGGGGCAACAAACGGACCGTCGCATCTGTCATGGCTTCTTGCCCTCCGACTTGCCGCGCACGAGCGATTCCGGATGCTGCGCCAGATAGTCGGCCAAGGTGCGCAGCGACGCCGCGGTGCGCGTCAGTTCACGCATCGCGTCCTCCGTCGACTGCTGCAGCGACGAGTCCGGCTGCAACGCGGCATTCGCCGAATCGAGCGTGGATTGCGCCGACAGCAGCGTGTCGAACGCTTTCGGCACGACCTGGGTGTGAAGCTGCCCGAGCATCGCGTTGGTGGTGCGCAGCGTCGAGCGCGCGTCTTTGCCGATATCCTCGAACGGGATGTTGTTGATCTTGGTCAGCAGTCGCGAGACCGAGTCCTGCAGCGATTGCAGCGTGCGCGGAGTCGCGGGCATTTCGGGCGGCGTCTTGCTCCAGTCGATCGACGCCTTCGGCGCGTCGGGGAAAAAATCCACCGCGAGATAGAGCTGGCCCGTCAGCGGATTGCCGCTTCTCAACTGGAAGCGCAACCCGCGCTCGACGAGGAAGTTCGCAAGCGCGCGCGGGTCCGCGGTAAGCCGTCCGCCGTCGCCGGCGCCGTCGTTCCGATAGCGCGACGTGAACCGCTCCGGATAAAGATTGATTTCGACCGGAATGCTGAACTGGCGCGTCTTCGGATCGAAGCGCGTGTAGATCGCCGTCACTTCCCCGATCACGACGCCGCGGAAATCGACGGGCGCGCCGACCGTCAGACCGCGTACCGAATCGGTGAAATTCACCACGTACTTGTCGACGATGCGATCGTGCTGCTCCATCGCGTCGGCGCGCCTCGGGTACAACTCGAACCGGGTGCCGCTATCGGCGCTCGTCTCCACCTGCGATCCTGGCGGCGATTCGAACGCGATCCCGCCGATGATGATCGACACGATCGACTGCGTTTCGAGGCGCAAGCCGTTGCTGTCGAACGACATGTCGACACCGCTCGCGTGCCAGAAACGCGTGTCGGTTCTCACGAACCGGTCATAGGGCGCGTTGACGAACACCTTCACCGTGACGCCACGGCCGTCCGGGTCCAGGTGGAACGACGAGACCTGGCCCACCTGGATTCTGCGGAAAAAGACCGGCGTGCCCACGTCGAGCGAGCCGAGTCCAACTCCGTGCAACGTGTACTCCTGCCCCGGCACGTCGCTCGCGATCGCGGGCGGCTCCTCGAGGCCGACGAAGCTGCGGCGCGCTTTCGGCGAATTGCCGACATCGACGTCGATATACGAGCCCGACAGCAGCGTGCCGAGCCCCGACACCGTGCCGCCCGAAATGCGCGGACGCACGACCCAGAAGCGCGTGTTGTCGACGAGCAGGTCCGACACGTCACGCGTCACCTCGGCCTTGGCCACCACGCGCTTGTGATCCGGCGTCAGCGATACCGCTTCGACCACGCCGATGTCGACGTCCTTGAACTTGAGCTTCGTCTTGCCTGCTTCGAGACCGTCACCGGTCTTGAAGCTGATGCTGATCTGCTCGCCGCGCTCCATCACCGCCTTCACCGCGAGCCAACCGCCGATCAGGATCGCGACGATCGGCACGAGCCAGACCAGTTGCATCCGCCAGCGCGAGCGCGGTACCGGCTCGGCGGCGGGCAGCTCGGGCTCTTCAGTCGGAGTGGACACGTTCGGTCTCCATAGCGTCCCACATCAGGCGCGGATCGAAGGCCATCGCGGCGAGCAAGGTCAGCACGACGACCGCGCCGAACGCGACCGCCGCCGGGCCGGCCTTGATCGTCGCGAGCGCCTGGAACTGCACCAGCGCGACCAGCATCGTGATCACGTAGATATCGAGCATCGACCAGCGCCCGATCAGCTCGATCAGCCGATAGATCCGCGTGCGCTGCCCGGGTAGCCATTGCCAACGAAGCTGCGTGGACAACGCGAGATAGCCGATGCCGAGAATCTTCAGCATCGGTACCGCAATGCTCGCGATGAATACGAGCACCGCGAGCGGCCATGAGCCCGATACCCACAGATAGACCACGCCGCTCAGGATCGTGTCCTTCTGCGAACCGAACAGCGAACTCGTGTCCATCACGGGCAGCACGTTGGCCGGAATATAGAGCACCATCGCGGCGACCAGATACGCCCAGGTCCGCGACAGGCTCGCGGGCTTGCGCTGGTGCAACGGCGCCTTGCAGCGCGGGCAGACATGCTTGCCCGCGCCGCCGGGCTGCTTGAGCAGCAGGCCGCATTCTTCGCACAGCACGAGCCCGTAGGCAGCCGCCGTGATGGCGTTGCGGCGCACGCGGATCGGCGGCAATTGCCAAGCTTGCGCGCCACGCGCCGCCGTGATTCGCGACCACACCTCGCGCGGATCGAACGTCGCCGCCGCGGCCGCGAGCAGCAGCATCAGCGCGATGAACGACCACAGCGCGGTGCCCGGCACCACCTTCGCGATATGCGCGAGCTTGACCAGCGCGACCAGCAGACCGAGGATCAGCACCTCGGTCATGCCCCACGGCCGCGCGAGCTGAAACACGCGAAAGAACTCGACCGGGCGCCACGGTGCGCGCCCGAAGTGCAGCGGCAGCAGCAGCCACAGCATCGCCGCGGTTTGCAGCACCGGCGTGACGATCGTCGTGAGGCCGACCAGCAACGCGAGCGGCCACGCGCCGTGGGTGTACAGCATGCGCACCGAACCCGCGAGCGTCGTCTGCACGAGATTGCCGTTCAGCGACAGACCGACGATCGGAAACGCGTTCGAGATCACGAGCAGCACCGCCGACGCGCACGAGAATGCGAGCGCATACTCGGGCCCGTTCGAGCGTCCGCGCCTGAGCTCCGCGCGGCAACGCTGGCAGCGCAACGCATTGCCGGCGGCGGGCGGCGCGCCGAGCTGAAGCAGGTCGCACTCTTCGCACGCGATCAGCTCGTTGCCCGTCATCTCGCCGCCTCCACTGCACCCGACGTTCCACCCGGCGCGGTCAAGTTCTGCGAGGCCGGCGCCATCGCTGGCGACGCTTGCGGCGCGGCCGGCGGTGCAGTCATTTTTTCCGCCTCGGCCACCCAGCCGCCGCCCGTCGCCTTGTAGAGCGTGACGTACGAGGCCAGCACCGCGCCTTGGGTCTGCGCATAGCTCAATTGCGCGTTGAACAGGCTGCGCTCCGCATCGAGCACTTCGATATAGCTCGTATAGCCGCCTTCGTAACGCTGCCTCGCGAGGTGCGCATACGTGACCAGCGCTTCGACCTGAAGGTTTTGCGCATCGAGTGCCTGATGTGTCTTCTGCACGGAGAGCAACGAGTCCTCGACCTCCTGAAACGCCACCTGGATCGCCTTTTCATACGAGTACAGCGCTTCCTGCTGGCGCGCTTCGGCCTGATGCACCTGGCCGGTGATGTTGCCCGCCGTGAAGATCGGCTGCGTGACGCTGCCCGCAAACGACCACGCGCGCGCCGGCCCGGTGAACAGATTCGAGAACTGCGCGCTGACCGAACCGAACAGCCCGGTCAGCGAAATCGACGGGAAGTACAACGCGCGCGCCGCGCCGATCAGCGCGTTTTGCGCGACCAGCGTCTGCTCGGCCTCCAGCAGATCGGGACGGCGTTCGAGCAGTTCGGACGGCAGCCCCGCGGGAATCGGCGGCGTGCCCATCTGCGCCAGCTCACGGCCGCGCAGAATCGCGCCGGGATTCCTGCCGATCAACACCGACAACGCGTCTTCCTGCTGGCCGATCTGCGCTTCGAGCTGCGGAACCGTGACCTGCGCGGCTTGATACTCCGACTGGCTTTGCGCGAGTTCCATCTGCGAGACCTCGCCGTAGCGGAAACGCGCCTCGAACACGCGCACCGATTCCGCGCGGCTTTGCACGGTCTCCTTCGCGATCTCGAGCTGCCGGTCCAGACTGCGCAGATTGATATAGGCCGAGGCGACCGAGCTGACCAGCGTCAGAATCGTCGCGCGGCGGCCCTCTTCACTGGCGAGCAGATTCGCGCGCGCCGCCTCGGTTTCGCGGCGCACCTTGCCGAACAGATCGAGTTCCCAGGACACCGCCAGGGTCGCTTCGAACTGGTTGTAGACGGGGCTCACGCCCTTGGGCACCGTCACGGCTTCGACCTGCGAGACGCGTTGGCGCGACGCCTCGGCGCCTGCCGAGACTTGCGGGAACAGCCCGGAACGCGTGGTCACGAACATCCCGCGAAACTCGTCGACCCGGGCGGCCGCGACCTTCACGTCGCGGTTGTCCTGCAGCGCGGTGGCGATCAGCTGATCGAGCACTGGGTCCTGAAACTGCTCCCACCATACGGCGTTGGCGATGCCCGCGGCCTCGCCCTGGGCGAAACGATAGGTGGCTGGCACCTCGACCGCCGGGCGTTGGTAGTTGGGGCCTAGCAGGCATCCGCTCAGCGCGAGCAGCATGACGCAGGCGAGCAGACGGGTCGGTGCCGTGCCACGCATGTCATTCACCTTGCCGCGGCGCGGACGGCGCCTCGCTCGACGCACCGGGCCCGGCCACCGCCGAGGGCTCCCGTCCCGCGCCGCCACTGTGCTGCGCGTCCGGCTTCGACTTTTTGCCTCCCTTCGAGCGCGACGACATCGATTCGAGCAGGTAATAGAACATCGGGATGAAGAACACCGCGATCGCCGTGGCGCCCAGCATCCCGCCGATCACACCGGTACCGATCGAATGGCGGCTGTTCGCCGATGCGCCCGTCGCGATCGCGAGCGGCACGCAGCCGAGAATGAACGCGAGCGAGGTCATCACGATCGGACGCAGCCGTTCTTCCGCGGCGGTCATCGTCGCGTCGAGGACCGATGCGCCGCCCTCGCGGTTGAGCACCGCGAATTCGAAGATCAGGATCGCGTTCTTCGCGGCGAGCGCGACCAGCATCGTCAGCCCGATCTGGAAGTAGACGTCGTTGGACAGCCCGCGCAGCATGATCGCGAGCAGCGCGCCGAAGAGGGCGAACGGCACCGCCATCAGCACGCCGAACGGCAGCGTCCATTTCTCGTACTGCGCGGCGAGGATCAGGAACACCATCACGAGACCGAATACGAACACGAGACCGGAGGTGCCGCCCGACTGCCGCTCTTCGAACGCTTCGCCGCTCCACGCGACGTCGTAGCCGTCCGGCATCTGCGCGGCGAGCTCTTCGAGCGTGGAGATCACCTGCCCGGAGCTATAGCCCGGCGCGGCATTCGCCGTGACCTTGACGGCCGGGAAGTTATTGAAGCGGGTGACGAGGTCGGGGCCCGTCACATAGCGGTAGGTCGCCAACGCCTTGATCGGCACCATCGTGCCGTTGGTGCTGCGCACGAAGATCTGATCGAGATCGGTCGGCTTCAGGCGATATGACGGCTCCGCCTGCAGGATCACCTGCCACAGCCGGGCCGCGCGGTTGAACTGCGACACATATAGCGAGCCGAACATCGTCTGCATCGCGCTATAGACGTCTTCGACCGGCACGCCGAGCGTCTCCGACTTGTCGCGATCGACGTTGACCATCAGTTGCTGCGACGACGCATTGAATGTCGACGTCACGCGAGTCAGTTCCTTGCGCGCCCGCGCTCTCTGTAAAAACTGATCGACCACGCCCGCGAGCTGCGAGATGTTCCCGTCACCCTTGCTCTGGATCCACACCTCCGTGCCGCCCGTCGTGCCGAGCCCCGGAATCGACGGCGGATTGACCGGCAGTACGATGCCCTCCTGCACGTTCGAGAAGTACTTATACGCGTCGAGCAGAAGCGCGCGCGCATTCTGCGTCCTGATGTTGGCCCGCGTGTAGCGTTCGTCGAAGCTCTTCAGACCGACGAAGAATGTGCCGGCATTGTTCTTGTTCTGACTGTCGAGCAGGCTGAACCCATCGATCGTGGTGATGCTGCCCACCCCGTCTCGCTCCTTGAAGTAGTCGGTGACGCGTTGCGATACCTGGCCGGTGCGGTCGAGGCTCGCGGCGTCCGGCATGATGACCGCGCCGAGCAGATAGCCCTGGTCCTCGGGCGGCAGGAACGCGGACGGAATCGAGCGCACCATCAGCACCGAGAGCGCGATCAACGCGACGAAGAACACGAGCCCCATGATGCAGCGCTTGATGACGACTTTGACCGCGCGCGTATAGCCCGCCGTCATGCGGGCGAACTGATTGTCGAACCAGCGGAAAAAGCCCTTTTTCTCGTGGTGCGCGCTCTTGAGCAGCAACGCGGCGAGCGCCGGCGACAAGGTCAGCGCGACGATGCCGGACAGCACCACCGAAATCGCGATCGTGATCGCGAACTGCTTGTACAACTGCCCGGTGATGCCACCGAGAAACGCAACCGGCACGAACACCGCGCACAGCACCAGCACGATCGCCACGACCGGTCCGGCGACTTCGTCCATGGCCATTTTCGCGGCTTCTTTCGGCGACAGCTTGTGCACCGTCATGTTGCGCTCGACGTTCTCGATCACCACGATCGCATCGTCGACGACGATGCCGATCGCGAGCACCATGCCGAACAGGGTCAGCATGTTGATCGAAAAGCCGACCAGCAGCATGAACATGCAGGTGCCGACGATCGACACCGGCACCGCGACGATCGGAATCAGCGTGGCACGCAGACTTTGCAGGAACACGAACACGACGATCACGACGAGCACCAGCGCTTCGAAGAACGTGTGGATCACGTCCGAGATCGACGCCCGCGTAAACTCGGTCGTGTCCATCGCGATCTCGTAGGTCATGCCTTCCGGAAACGACTTCTTCAGCTCCGCGAGCGTCTTGCGCACCTGCTTCGACACTTCGAGCGCATTGGCGCCCGGCTGCTGATACACGGCCAACACCGTGGCCGGCTTGCCCTGGAAGCGGCTGCGAATCGAGTAGTCCTTCTGGCCCAGCTCGGCGCGGCCGATGTCCTTCAGGCGCACGATCGCCGCGCCGCCGCTCGCCGCGCGCACGATGATGTTGTCGAACTGCGACGGCTCGGCGAGGCGCCCCGTGGTCGTGACCGCGAACGACTGCTGCACCGCCGAGCCCGTTGGCGACTGCCCGATGCTGCCGACCGCGAACTGCTGGTTCTGGTTCGCGACGACCTTCTGCACGTCGGCGGCCGTCACGCCCAGTTGCGCCATTCGATCCGGCTTCAACCATATTCGCATCGCGTAGTCTGGATTACCGAATATGGACGACTGGTTCGCGCCGGGAATCCGCTTGATCGCGTCGAGTACGTAGATGTTGGTGAAGTTCGCGATATAGGTCGCGTCGTAGCGGTCGGTGGGCGAATAGACCGCGATCACCATCATGAACGCCGACGACTTCTTCTGGACCTGGACGCCCTGTGACTGCACCGAGCTCGGCAGTTGAGGCAGCGCGAGATTCACGCGGTTCTGCACGTCGACCTGGGCCAGTTCGGGATTCGTGCCGATGTTGAAGAACACGTTGAGCGTAAAACTGCCGGTCGACGAACTGGACGAGTTCATGTAGATCATGTTGTCCGCGCCGTTGACCTGCTGCTCGATCGGCGCAGCGACGTTGTTCGCGACGACCTCGGCGCTCGCGCCCGGGTAAGTCGCGGACACGGTGATCTGCGGCGGCGTGACGTCCGGGTATTGCGCGACCGGCAGCGCGAACATCGCAATCGCGCCGCCGAGCGTGATGACGATCGAGATGACCGACGCGAAAATCGGCCGGTCGATGCAGTAGCGCGAGATATTCATGTGGGCGCCCCGTCACTCGGCGGCGGGCGCCGCCGCCGCGCCACTTTGCGATGCAGCCGTCGCCACGGCCGCCGAGTCCTTGGCCGGCGGCAGCTCCTTGACGATCTTCAGCTGCGAATCCGCGGTGACGCGCAGCGCGCCATCCACGACGATGCGCTCGCCCGCCTTCAGTCCATCGGACACGAACCAGTTGTCGCCCTGCCACTCGCCGACTTCGATGACCCGCTGATGCGCCTTCGCATCGTTACCCACGACCCACACGAAGTGACTCTTCGCGCCCTGCAACACCGCGCGCTGCGGCACCAGCGTCGCGTTGGGCCGGATCGCACCGCCGACGCGGGCCTTCACGAACTGCCCCGGACGCAAGGTGTATTTCGGGTTCGCAAAGGTCGCGCGCACGAGGAAGGTTCCCGTTTCCGTGTTGAACGCAGGGTTCGCGAAGTCGATCTGGCCCTGCTCGGCATAAGGCGTGCCGTCGGCGAGAATCAGATGTACGGAGAAATTGTTGTTCGGCGGAAAGCGCAGCCGTCCGGCCGCGATTTCGTCGCGGTACTTCAGCATCTCGTTCTCGGAAATGCTGAAGTTCACCCACATCGGGTCGAGCTGGTACACGTAGGTCAGCAAGCTGCTGTTGCCGGTTGCCGTCACGTAGCTGCCATCCTGCTGACGCGCGAAGCTCGACAGCCCGTTCAGCGGAGACTTGATCGTGGTGTAGCCGAGGTTCAGCTGCGCGGTATCGACTTCGCCCTGCGCGGCGAACACCGCCGCGGCGCTTTGCTTCTCGTTGCCGACAGCGTCGTCGAGATCCTTCTTGCTCAACGCGTTCTGCGCCGCCAATGGTTGCACGCGCGCGAGATTGGCCTTGGCGACTTCGAGACGCGCCTGCTGCTGGGCCAGTTGCCCTTTCGCGGTCTGCAGCGCGGCCTCGAACGGCTTGCGGTCCATCTGGAACAGCGTCTGTCCCGTCTTGACCAACGTGCCTTCGGTGTACATGCGCTTGTCGAGAAAGCCGTCCACCCGCGAGCGGATCTCGACTTCGCGCGAACTCTGGGTTTGCGCGGTGAATTCGAAGTCGACCGGCGTGTCCTGCTGGACCACCGTCATCACGGTCACTTCCGGCACGGCGGCCACCTGCGGTGGCGCTTCCTTCTTGCACGACGCGAGCAGCGTGAGCAGCGTCAGTGCCGCGACGACGGCGAGCAACGGGAGAGGGCCGCGAGAATCCGGCCGCGGCGAGGCCAAACACACGGGTACGGTTTTCATCGCGCACTCCGCCTGATTACAAAGGCGTGCAGTTGCCGAACAGCACGAAGGCATCGTTTCTGTTCGCGATCATCAGCGTCATCTCGCCGTCCGTCGAATCGACGGCCAGCGTCCAGCCAAAGCCCATTTCATTGCCAAGCATCACGAGCTGATCCGCCTCTTTGGTAACCGAGAGCATCGGCGTCGTGTGCGCGGGGCCGACGACCGCGCGTTTGTCGAAGTCGAGCGTGAGGAATTTCGGCAGACCGAGATCCGCGGGCAACGCGCGCGTGCAAGCGATCCCTGGATCGCAGGCGTGCGCGTCGATCGTCGCGCACATCAGCCGCTTGCTGCCGTCGAAGTCCGCCGCGCCCACCTGCATCGCAGCGGTACCGAGAAGAATCGCGAGACAAACCGAAATTGATTTCATCACTTGCGCTCCCGCTCTTATCCTTGAACGCTGCCGCGCTCCGCGCGGCGCAGCCGGCGTTCGGTTCGACGCTTGGATTGAGTTCAGTTTGGTGATCCGAAGAAACGGCGGCAATCGGACCTTGGTCTCATATCTTCTGGTGCGAAGGCGCGCGTTCAGGGTGTCGGCGGCGGACCGCCGATGGCCACCTCGACCGCCTTGAACAGAATCGCGCTGGTGAAAGGCTTGCGCAGATACGCGGCCGCGCCGGCCGCGAGCGCGGCCTGGCGGACGGAGATATCTTCGTAGGCGGTAATCATGATGACCGGCACCCCCATTTGCGCGAGCTGACGCTGGACTTCCAGGCCGTTGGTTCCCGGCATCTGGACGTCCAGAATCACGCAGGCAGGCCGATACGACGGAATTGCCGCAAGCGCATTCAAGAACTCGTCACCGCTGCAAAACGTCTCCGCCCTGATACCTTCGGAATGCAGCAAACGCTTGATAGCTCGGCACACCGACTCGTCATCGTCGACCACCGCAACGAATTGGTTAGGGTTGACCATATGACAACGCGAACGCGCGGCCGCTCCGGAAAGGGGACCTCTGATGCCTTAGCGTACTGGTTGAAACCCCAATGAGATATAAGACTTTGGTCCACTAGCGGTGTCGGTCAGCGCCGCTGAAAGTGGCGGCGCAACGCGGGAGCCGGGCGATTATTCTTCGTCGGCCGTACAAAAGCCGCCCTTTCGCAGCAGATGAACGAGTTCGACGATCGATCGGGCCTTCATCTTCTCCATCACGCGGGCCCGATGAATCTTGATCGTTTTTTCGGCCGCGCCCAGATCGCTCGCAACCTGTTTGTTCAGACGGCCGGTCACGACGAGCTCCATCACTTCGCGCTCGCGGCGGGTCAGATGCCGCATGCGCTCTTCTATTTCCTCGCGTTCGTGGCGGCGCCTGCTTTCCACGCATGCGCGCGCGAGCGCGCGATCCACCGCGGCGAGCAACAGCGAGTCGCGCACCGGCTTGGGCAGGAAGTCGACGGCTCCGCCTTTCATCGCGTCGACGCTCGAGCCGATGTCGCCGTGGCCGGTCAGAAAGACAATCGGCAGCAGCTGATCGAGCTTGCGCTGCACTTCGAGTCCCGTCATGCCCGGCATCTGCAGATCGAGAACGAGGCAGGCCGGCATGCTCGTCAAATCGGCTCGTTCGAGAAAGGCCTCGGGACTGTCGAAGCATTCGACCTGGTAGCCGGACGCGCGCAGCAAGCGGGCGAGCGCGCTGCGCACGCTGCCGTCGTCGTCGACGATGAAGACGCGAGTGTTGGTCTGGTTCATGATGATCAGGGCACGAGTCTCTGTCGGATATCGGTCGCGACGGGAAGCGTGACGTGAAACGATGCCCCTTTGCCCTCGTTGTTTTCCGCCCACAGCCGGCCGCGGTGCGCCGTGACGATCGTGCGGCTGATCGACAGGCCCAGCCCGAGCCCCTGCGGTTTGGTGGTGAAAAATGGCCGGAAAATCCTTTCCATGCTGTCGACGTCGAGGCCCTGGCCGCAATCTTTTACCGTTATCCGTATCAGCCCGTCCGCTTCCTCGCGCACCGTCGTTTCGACGCGGCGCTCCGCGGCAGGGCAAGCCTTGACCGCGTCGAAAGCATTCAGCAGCAGGTTCAGGATCACCTGCTGAAGCTGAACCTTGTCGCCGCAAATCAGCGCCAGATTCTCCGGGATGTCGAAGCTCGTGTGCACGCCGCGTGTCAACGCATCGCTATGCACGAGCATCGCGGTGTCGCGCACGACGTTGCCGGCGTCCAGCAACTGCAACTCGACATCGCCTTTGCGCACCAGGGCGCGGATCTTCTGCAGCACGTCGTTCGCGCGGCAATTGTCGGCCACGATGTCTTCGAGCGCTTCGCGCAGCTCCACGACGTTGGTGGTCTCCGAATCCAGGAATTTGCGTGCGGCCTGCGCGTTGAAGAGGATCGCGGTAAGCGGCTGCTTCAACTCGTGTGCGAGCGATCCGGCGAGTTCGCCCAACGAAGAAACGCGCGCGAGGTGCGCGAGATCCCTCGTATTTCCATCGACTTCGCCGCACGCACTGCAATCCGATATCGCGGTGATCCGCAATTCCTGATCGTGCACGCGGCATCGGGTGGTCTCCGCCTCCGCGTGAAAGCCGCCGCCATCGCGCCGCCGCGCGATCAGACTCTGCGTGGTCGTGACGCCGAGTTGCAGCTTCGCGCCACGATTGCCTCGACTCGACCGATCGGCGTTGAAGCCGTCGATCGGAAACAGCCTGGCGCTCGGCGCGCCGACCAGCTCTTCGCTCGTGTAGCCGAACAGTTGCGCCGCCCGCGCGTTCGCGAAAATGATCTGGTCGCGCTGATCGATCGTGACGATCGGCACCGGCAACATTTCGAGCGTCTCGCACAGCGGCACTCTCGCGTCGAGCATGCGCCGCGTGCCGCTATCGCCTTCGCCTCGCAACCATGACGAGCAGGCGGCGACATAGCGCCGCCATGCCGGCAAGCCGGACGGCGGCTCGCAGGTATCGCGGGGACTCTGCCGGCTCGACACGCCGGTGATATTTCGAGCGGTCTGAAACCGATGATGCCTGGGTGAAGACTGTCTGGAACGGTCATGCCCGGATAGCGGAGGACCGTCGTTGCGCGCATTGTCGATCTGCGACGGGTTGCTTTGACCCATGTGGCGCGGTTGCGCGTGCAGCGCCGTGAGGATTCCCGCTACCCCGATCGCCAGGTGTCTGCCATGCACGATCAGATTAATCATTGGCACCTCCGGGTCCAGTGCGAACGGATTCCGTACAACTGCGACGTCTTTATCGTTGGGCTTCGAACCAAATAATCGACTTCACAATCGGTACTTCGCACGTCTGGTGCTGGAAGTCAGTATAGGATATCCAGAATCAATTACCGACAGGAGACCGTAATTTATGCAACTTACTCGGGAAACTACTCAATGGTTTTTTGCATTGTCCGCCATCAACCGGCAGATGGCGACCCAGTTTGTTAGGCAGTTAATTATTGCTGGCCCGGAGTGTCGGCCCATCCACACGCGCACAAGGTTAGCAAACCAGCAACGTCGCCGTTTGGAGCCGCAATGCTTTCACTCTGGGCGATAGCGCTTTCAAATGGAAACTTCAACGGTAAAGTTTTCATGCAGTGCGAATTAAAGAGCCAGCGGGCAGGCCCAACGCCAATTCTGCAATTTAGTTAATCTCCCGGAAATATGTTTTTGACGCAAGTCAAGCTTTTATCCCGATATTCCACGCGGTGAATATCTGCTTTCATCAACCGCGAAAAATAAATCTATGCCAGGAAGATGAGGAACCCGAGTTTCGGTTTCGTCTTTGGTCAGTGCAGATCAAAGGCGGCGTCGCCGGGAGCCGCGAGCGCAGCTGGCTCGCAGCGTTTCGTGAGAACAACGGGAAGGATGATAGGGAGGCCGGCTGAGGTGGGTCCGCCAAAAACCATGCTGGCGCGTCGCCGTACCAAAGCATGCGACGCGCCGCCGGGTGACGGCGTCATGACGATCGATCGAATGGCGCTGCTTGCCGCGTCCGGTTACAGATTCAGACGCGTAACCTTGGTGCCGGCCACCGACACGTCGGCCATCAAGCCCGCATTGGTCAAGACCATCGCCACGACCTCGGCGGTCGCCGACGAGGTATCGATCGCGCCGTTAGCCCCGACTTTCAGCAGCGAAACCGACGCATCGGCGCCCGCCGACCAGCCCTTCGAGTTGCGGAATTTGTCGAGCGAAGCCTGCGTCATGAACAGGAAGAACACGGCGGTCGACTGCGCGCCGGCCTGCAATCCGAACGAAGCCGCGGCGGTACTGTAATAGCCGACCGTCGCTCCGCCGACGCGCAATGCGCCTTCACCGTACTCGCCACCGACGATAAACGCTGCCTTCTTCACCGAAGGAAACACCAGCACGCCCTGCGCTTTCGATACGAGCTCGTGCGAGCCTTGCACCGTATCGAACAATTTCGACAGCGCACCGTTCACGGCCGCGTCGATCTCCTGCCGTTTGGCGGCGTCGGTAGTGGCGCTTTCGCCACTGCCTCCTGTCGTCGTGCAACCCGCCAAAGCCAGACTCGCTGCCATGGATGTTAGCGCGAGCGTGTGCACAAAGTTCCGTCTGTTCACTTTCGACTCCGTTCTGGTTACGATCCGAGTCGCCAGTCGTGATGTCTGGAAGCCTCGATCTTTTTTCTCTGCCGTGAAGCGGCATAGCCGCCCAAGGAACCATCAATGCCACCGCCGCGCGTCGATCTTCCGAGCGCATGTAGCGAGCATTGGAAGCGTCGCTCTTAAGTTACCGGAGCGACGACTACAACGCTTGCAGATACATGATGTCACGCTGAAACCGCTGCGGAATCGGACCTTGGTCTTACAGGTAGCGCAGTGTGGATGCTGGGCGAAACGCGAAGCCAGAGCTCATCGATCATCCGCCGAGCGCGATGATCGCCATGGTCAGCAGCACGCCGACCACCGCCATCGCAAGGCCGGCGTGCCAGCCGCGAAATCCCGCGTAATGGCCCAGCGCCACGCCGCTGCCGAATAACATCACGATGGTCAATACGCGAGAGACGATCAGCGCCGTCGGCACGTGCGTGAACAGCACGAAGGGCAACGCGACCGGGAACGTCGCGGCAACCACGAGCACGAAGATAGCCGCGGCGCCGATGAAATCGTCGCGAACGAATACTGCACGCTGCGGCAAATCCGGACGCGCGGCAACACGCCTGCGGATGGACTCGAGCTCCGTGTCGCCGATCAACGGCTTGAGCCATGCCGCCATCGCATCGCGAAGCGCCCGAACGCCCGCGGCCGCATCCGGCTCACTTCGCACGGAATGCGCAACCGTCATACGTCTGCCGCGAGACACCAGCGTACGCACGAGGTACATCACCGCGTCCGCGAGACCCCAGGCAAGATTGCAGCCGAGCGCGGTGTAGAACATTTTGTGCCCCGCGTCCGCACTCGCGCCGACGGCCGAGACGGTACCGACGAAGGTCAGCGCCATGAAGAGGCCGAAACATAACTCGCACACTCGATCGACGACATCGAGGACCGGCTCCCTATCGCCGACGTTTTCCCGCTCCGTGTGACCGGTGGCATCCATGAGGCCTCCCGTGGCGATGGCGTCGAACTATCCCGCGCGCCTTGCCGGCATATGGACGAGGTACCGCGAGGACAGTCGGATCGGGCTCGCGCGAGCAAACGCCCAGAGCATACAGCGCGCCCTGTACCGACGATATTGGACCAAGGTCGTATGGCCCTGCTTCGCGCCGCGCTCTACCTTGGGAATGGATCATTGCGCAGTACCCTGGAACAGTCCGCGCTGGGGAGAAGAGTATGACCAGAACGAAGTCGGAAAACGGGCAGCCCGAGAAAGACAGGTCGCTGTCGTACAAGGAGTATCGCAAGGCGTTGTTCGATCTGCATGTCGAGCTCGTCAAGCTGCAGGAATGGGTCGTGCAAACGGGAGCGAAGATCTGCATCGTCTTCGAGGGTCGTGACGGCGCGGGCAAAGGCGGCACGATCAAGGCGATGACCGAGCGCGTCAGTCCGCGCGTGTTCCGCGTGGTCGCGCTTCCGGCGCCGAGCGAACGCGAAAAAAGCCAGATGTATATGCAGCGCTACGTGCCGCATTTGCCGGCCGCGGGCGAGGTCGTCATCTTCGACCGTAGCTGGTACAACCGCGCGGGCGTGGAGCGCGTGATGGGCTTTTGCTCCGAGGACGACGTGCAAAGCTTCTTCAAGGCGGTGCCGCTCGTCGAGCGGGCGATCGTTCATTCCGGGATCATCCTGCTCAAATACTGGCTGGAGGTCAGCCCCGAGGAACAGACTCGCCGGCTCGAAGCACGCATCAACGACGGCCGCAAGCTCTGGAAGCTGACCGACATGGACCTGAAATCCTATAGCCGATGGTATGACTACTCGCGCGCCCGCGATGAGATGCTCGCGGCGTCGGACACCGACTTCGCTTCGTGGTACCTGGCGAACTCGAACGACAAGCGGCGCGCGCGGCTGAACATCATCAGCGACATGCTTCAGAGGATTCCGTATAAGCAGTCGGCCCGCAAGAAAGTCTCGTTGCCGAAACGGCAAAAGCCGGACGGCTATAAGGAACCAGACTATCCGTTTAAATATGTGGCCGAGCGGTATTGATGAGGCAGGTGTTGCTCGCCTCACCTCGCTAGAACGACTCGTTGAACGGGCGCAGGTCGATTTCCTGCGACCACGCGCTGCGTCCCTGCTGATGCAGGTGCCAGTATGCTTCGGCGATGTCGTCGGGATTCAGCAGGCCGTCCGGGCCGCGTTCGGCCACGTATTGCGGCGCGGACGTGCGCAGACGTTCGCCGTCGATGCCGCCATCCACCACCACGTGCGCTACATGAATATTGCGCGGCCCGAACTCGCGCGCGAGGCTCTGCGTGAGCGAGCGCAAGCCGGCTTTGGCCGCGGCGAATGCGGCAAACGGCGGCCGCCCGCGCAGCGACGCGGTGGCGCCCGTGAACAGCAGCGAGCCTCGTCCTGCTGCCAGTAAGGCCGGCAACGACGCTCGCGCGAACAGAAAACCGCCAAGGGTGATGACGCGCCATGCCGCCTCGAACTGCTCGGCGCTCAATTCGAGCGTCGGTCCACGCGTTGCGCCGGCAGCGTTGAAAATCGCGACTTCGAGCGTGCCGTGGTCGGCGAGCTGGCGCGCAATGGCGGCGAGTTCGCTCTCGCTCGTCACGTCGCCGGGCAACGCATCGGCTTGCCCTCCGGCACGCCGGATTTCGTCGACGATCGTATCGAGCCGATCGCGCGAACGGCCCGTCACCGCGACGCGCAGACCCTCGCGAGCAAAACGACGCGCGAGCGCGGCCCCTAGCCCGGCGCTCGCGCCCACTCCGGCAATCCACGCGACACGCGCGTTCGCCGCGTTTCCGACGGCTTCAGTCATCGCACTCTCCGTTGGGTCGTAGCCGTGGCACGACAGGCGTCACGGCACCAAGTACATGCTTGCATGGTGTCATCAGCTTAGGCGAATTTCGTCGGATCGGCTGGCGAATCGGATTGTCGGAGTTGTCGAGCTGCCGCTGACTTTCAAACGTAGGGCAGCGCTGCCTCGCAAGCGGCTTCAACGAGGCTGCGGCGATAAGCGAAGGCCGCGAGCGGGTAGTCGAAGAAGAAGCGGCCCGTGTCGCGCTTCTGCACGTAGAACGCTTCGGCCTCGCATTGCGGCGTCGCAATTCGCAGCGTGCGCGCCCACGCGAACGCCAGCAGCATCCAGCCAAGCATCGCGAGATAGTCGTCCGCGACGCGGTAGGCCGTCTCCGGGTCTTGCGCATGGCGTGCCTTGATCACCCGCGTCGTGTTCCCGACTATCTCCGCGAGTTGTTCGAGCTTCGCACCCGCAGAACGAACCAGCGGATCGGATTCCTGGCACAAGCGCGCTTCGGCGCGCACGTGACGAAGCAGCATATCGAGGGCTCCAGCCCCGTCCGGCAGCACCTTCCGAACCAGCAGATCGATCGCCTGAATCTCGTTGGTGCCTTCGTACAACATCGACACGCGGCTATCGCGCAACGTCTGTTCGATGCCGTACTCGTGGATGTAGCCGTAACCGCCGAACACCTGCAATGCCTTCGACGCGGCGTCGAAACCATTGGCCGTAAAAAACGCCTTCGCAACCGGCGTGAGCAACGATGCGAGCTGCGCCGCCCGGTCTCGCTCGTCGGCATCGGCATGATGCGCGGCGATGTCGAGCCAATGCGCGGTCCAGTAACCGATCGCGCGCTCGCCTTCGACGATCGCCCGCAGCTCCATCAGAATCCGTCGCATGGCCGGATGAAACGCGATCGGCGCAGCCTGCCCCGCCGCGACGGTCGCGCCGGGCGGCACGCTGACCGCGCGCATCTGCGCGCGTTCCTGCGCGTAAGCATGCGCGCGTTGCCACGCGGTATGCGCATGCCCGAGGCCTTGCATCGCAACCTGCAGGCGCGCCGCATTCATCATCACGAACAGGCAGGCGAGGCCGCGATGCGGCTCCCCGACGAGCCAACCGAATGCGCGTTCGAAGCGCATCGTGCAAGTCGGGCTGCCCTTCAGGCCCATTTTCTTTTCGATGCCTTCGCAATGGACACCATTGGGCGAGCGCCCACCGTCGGCGTCTTCGAGCCATTCGGGGACGACGAACAGTGACAACCCTTTCGTACCGGATGGCGCATCGGGCAAACGGGCGAGCACCAGATGAACGATGTTCTCCGTCAGGTCGTGCGCGCCACCGCTGATGAAGATCTTGCTGCCGTCGATGAAATACCCGTCGGTGCCCGGCGCTTCTGTCGCACGCGAACGGATCAGGCCGACATCGCTGCCGGCCTGGGGCTCTGTCAGACACATCGTCGACAGCCACTCGCCACTCGCGACTTTCGGCAGCAACTCTGTTTTCACGCGCTCGCTGCCATGCGTCTGCAAGCAGGCAGTCGCGCCGTGCGTGAGCCCAGGAGACATCAACCACGCATGATTGGCGCCCGCGAGCATTTCCTGCAGTGCGACGTCGAGAAGCTGCGGCAGGCCCTGTCCGCCGTGCTCGGCGTCGAGCGACAGCGTCGGCCAACCCGCTTCGACGAACTCCGCGTAGGACTCGCGAAAACCCGCGGGCGTCGTCACCTTGCCCGCATCGAAACGACATCCTTCGAGATCCGCGCTCGCGTTCAGCGGCGCGATGCGCTCCTCGACGAAACGCGCCGCTTCCTCCAGCACCTGCTGCGCCGTCTGCGAGTCGAGGTCCTGCCAGTCGGGCACGTCGCGCCACCACGACGCGGCGTCGAGCCACTCGTCGATCGCGAAGCGCATGTCGCGCAGCGGCGCCTTATAAGTCAACGTCATTTCTTCGTGTCCCCGGACTGGCTGCCTTTGCGCGCATGGATCACCGTCGCGTCGGCTGCGTCGGCTTCGTGCATGGCTTCCACTAGCGCGGCGCGGTGCTGGAGCACGGCGCGCTGATTGATCGAGCCTTTGTCGGTGATCTCGCCCAGGTCGAGCGACGGCGGCGCGCTCAGCACGTGCATGCGGGCAATGAACGACGCACTGCCCGTCGCACTCCGATTCAGCCGCGCGACGAGTTCGCTGAAGAAATCGCGCACGGCGGCCGTGTTGAGCACCTCCTCCGTGCTCGCATCCGCGGGCGAACCCGCCAATGCGCGACACGCGTCGAGGCGCGGAAAAATCATCACGCCGACTTCGTCACGGTTCATCCCCGTAATGACCGCATCCTGAACGTAGGGCGCCCCTTCGCTGATGATGCGCGCGCGCATCGGCCCAACGCTGACGAAGGTTCCCGACGCCAGCTTGAAGTCTTCCGCAATGCGGCCATCGAACATCAGGCCCAGTTCCGGACGTTGCGGGTCGACGAAACGCACGGCGTCGCCGGTGCGGTAGTAGCCTTCGTCGTCGAACACGCTGCTCTGAAGCGCCGGCGATGCGCGCCAGTAACCGCCCATCACGTGAGGGCCGCGAAAGCGCGCTTCGAATTTGCCATCGACAGGCGCGATCTTGGCCTGGCACCCCGGCGGCGGCAAGCCGATATAGCCGGCGCACGATACGGGTCCCGTCGTGAACAGACAGGACGGGGCGGTTTCGGTCATGCCGAGCCCGGCCATGATGCGGATGCGTTCTCCGCAATGTTCGAGCGTCACGCGTTCGAGACGCTCCCACGCCGCCTGCGACAGACCGGCGCCCGCGAAGAAATACATCTTCACGCGTGAGAAAAACCGCTCGCGCAACACCGCATCCTTTTCCAGCGCGATGGTCAGTTCTTCCCAACCCTTCGGCACGTTGAAGTAGATGGTCGGCGCGACCTCTCGCAGATTGCGCAGCGTCTCGTCGAATTTGCCGGCGATGGGTTTGCCGTCGTCGATATAGAGCGTGCCACCGTTGTACAGCACGATGCCGACGTTGTGGCTGCCGCCGAACGTGTGATTCCACGGCAGCCAGTCGACGAGGACCGGCGGCTCGATGCCGAACTGCGGAAAGGTTTCGAGCAGCATCTGCTGGTTTGCGCCCAGCATGCGATGCGTGGTCGGCACGGCTTTCGGCAGGTTCGTCGAGCCGGACGTGAACAGGAACTTCGCAATCGTGTCGCCATTCACGCGCGCGTTGGCCGCGTCGACGTCGCGCGGGACGGTGTCGAGCAATGCGTCGAAGCGCGTCACCCTGGACGCGTTCGGCGCGGGCGCCGCGCTGACACGTTCAACTTCGCTATCCAGCGCGGCATCGAGCGCGGTTGTATATGCGCCGATATCGTCCGCGTAGACGAGACCCGGTTTGAGCAGTTCGAGGACATGGCGCAGCTTTCCGTAATCGCCCGACATCAACGAATAGGCCGGCGACACCGGTGCATAAGCGATACCGGCCCACATCGCGCCGAGTGCGAGCTGCATATGTTCGACGCTGTTGCCCGACAGGATCACCAACGGGCGCTCGGCGCTGAGATCGCGATCGAGCAGCGCCTGCCCGATCGCACGCGCGCGCTCGAGCATTTGCGCATAGGTGATGCCTTGCCACGCGCCATTGGCATCGCGTCGCGCGACGAGCAGCCGGTCGGGATGCGCGCGTGCGCCGCTCAGCAAGCGGTCGGTAAAGCGCTCCGGAAACGGGCCCAGAGGTTCAAGTGACTCGAGGTACCAGCAGTCGCCGCGTTTCTCGATCCGCGAGGAAGGCGCTCCGATGGCGACGCTCCGGTATCCGGTCGCCAGAGAGCTTGCGTGGCTGTGCTCCGATTCCAAAACCTGTCTCCTATGTCGACCAGAGTTAGCGCTTTATCGCTTACTCTGGTCCCATGTTGGTTGTATCGCTTTTCCTACCCTTAGGGCATTGCGGCCGGGAGCCGACGCCTAGATCGGATAATGACGCGGGCTCGTCTGCACCGTGATCCAGCGCAACTCGGTGAACTCGGGAATCGACGCCTTGCTGCCGAAGCGCCCATAACCGCTCGCCTTCACGCCGCCGAACGGCATCTGCGCCTCGTCGTGCACGGTCGGGCCGTTGATGTGGCAGATGCCCGACTCGATGCGTTTCGCGACGTTCATCGCACGCGCAATATCGCGGCTGAACACCGCCGCCGACAAGCCATACTCGCTATCGTTGGCGACCGTCAGCGCCTCTTCATCGCCGTCCACGCGCTGTACCGTCACCACCGGGCCGAACGATTCGTCGGCATAGAGCTTCATCTCGCGGGTAACGTTCTCGACGATCACCGGCTGCATGATCGCGCCGTTCACCTCGCACCCGAGCGGCAGATTCGCACCCTTTTCGCGGGCATCTTCGACGAGCGCGCGAATGCGCCGCGCGGCGGCTTCGCTCTCCAGCGTGCCGAGAATCGAGCCCGGCTGCGTCGGATCGCCTGCCTTCAGCGTGCGCGCTTTCGCGACGAGCTTCTCGACGAACGCATCGGCAACCTTGCGATCGACGATCACGCGTTCCGTCGACATGCAGATCTGGCCTTGATTGAAGAACGCGCCGAACGCGATACCTTCGACCGCGGCGTCGAGGTCCGCGTCGTCGAGCACGAGCACCGGCGCCTTGCCGCCCAGTTCGAGCAGCGCGGGTTTCAGATGGCGCGCCGAAAGCTCGGCGACGATGCGGCCGACCCGCGTCGATCCGGTGAAATTCACGCGCTTCACGGCGGGATTCGCGACCAGACGCTCCACGATCGCGGGCGCATCTTCCGGCGCATGCGTGAGCACGTTGACGACGCCTTCGCCGAGACCCGCGTCGTTCAGCACTTCGCCGATCAGCGCATGCACGCCGGGACATCCTTCCGACGCCTTCAGCACGACCGTGTTGCCGCACGCGAGCGGCATCGCGAGCGCCCGCGTCGCGAGAATCACGGGCGCATTCCACGGCGCCATGCCGAGCACGACGCCGCACGGCTGACGCACGGCCATCGCGAGGCTGCCCGGCACGTCCGAAGGAATCACCGCGCCGTCGATCTGTGTCGTCATCGCCGCGGCTTCGCGCAGCATGTTGGCCGCGAGCATCACGTTAAAGCCGTACCAGTTCGCCATCGCCCCCGTTTCGGCCGCGCCGATCGCGATGAACTCGGCCGTGCGCGCGTCCATGCGGTCGGCGGCGGCGAGCAGGCGTTTGCGCCGTTCCGTCGGCGTGAGCGCCGCCCATGCCGGGAACGCGCGCGCCGCGGCGGCGACGGCTGCATCGGCGTCCTCGACGGTGGCCGCGGCGGCGCGGGTGGCCACCGCGCCCGTCGCGGGATTGATGCGCTCGAAAGTCTTGCCGTTCGACGCGGCACGTTTCGCGCCGCCAATCAACAGGTTCGTTTGATGCATGTGTTCGTCTCCTCAGTCGTAGCGGTGAAGTGCGCCGCTTAGCGCTTGTAGGTCTGCAAGCCCGGCTTGATGCTCTTGTCGTCGAGGAACTGCTTCAGGCCCTGTTCGCGGCCGCCTTCCGGATCGCGATAATTCGCCTGGTCGAGCTTCGCGTACAGGTAGTCTTCGTTCTGCTCCCATGTGAGTTCGCGCGAACGCTTGAAGCCATGCTTCGCGTTGCGCAGCACGACCGGGTTCTTGTTCAGCAGTTTCGCCGCGAGAGCGATCGTTTCGTCGCGCAGTTGCGCGAGCGGCACGCTCTTGTTCACGAGACCCATCTTCGCGGCTTGCGGACCCGTGAAGGTGTCGCCCGTCATGATGTAGTACAGCGCTTCACGATGCCCGACAGTATCGGCCATCGCCTTGCTCACGAGGTTGCCCGGCGGAATGCCCCAGTTGATTTCGGACAGGCCGAACACGGCTTCGTCCGCGGCGATCGCCAGATCGCAGGCGACCAGCGGCGAGAAGCCGCCGCCGAAGCACCAGCCGTTGACCATCGCGATGGTCGGCTTCGAGTACATGCGCAGCAATTGCCATTGCCAGCGGCTCGCGTCGCGGCGAATCCGCTCCTGCAGCACGTCCGGACCCGCATCCACTTCGCGGAAATATTCCTTCAGGTCCATGCCGGCCGTCCACGCGCTGCCTTCGCCGGTCAGCACGAGAACCTGGGCTTCGGCGTCGAGTTCGAGCGTCTCGAGAACGTCGATCATTTCCTTGTTCAGCGTCGGGCTCATCGCGTTGCGCTTTTCCGGACGATTGAACGTGACCCAGGCGATTCCGCCTTCCACCGCGACCTTGACCGTTTTCCAGCGTCCTTCGTAACTCATCTGCATCTCCGTATCAATGCCGCCCTCGCGGCCTGAGCTCAATTTAATATCAGGCGACCTGATAAGTAAAGTACAATGTAGAGGTCTTGGTACAAACCCCTAACCGCCTATGCCGACGATCAAGAGAAAGCCGTCAGGGTCCGCAACCACGCCAGGCGACACGGTGCGGCGCAACGTGCGCGATCGAAGGCATGCTGCCGCTCCGGTGCGTCTGACCTACCTGGCCGGGCAGCTCGACAAGTTTCTCACGCGGCAGCTTTCCGAAGCGCTCGCGTCGCACGGTCTGACGTTGCCGCAATACACGGCGCTGTCGGTGCTGCGGGCGCGCGCGCGTTCGTCGAACGCGCAGCTCGCGCAGCGCTCGTTGATCACGCCGCAAGCGGCCAGCGCGGTCGTCAAATCGATGGAAGCGAACGGATGGGTCACGCGCGTGGCCGATCCGTTCAACCGTCGCGTCGGGCTGCTGTCGCTGACGCAGGCCGGCGAAACATTGCTGGATCAGTGCGACGGTGTCGCCGACAGGGTCGAGCAATCGATGCTTGGCGAAATCGATGAACACGGTTCACAAATGCTGAAAGACCTGCTGTCGACATGCGTGCGCAATCTTCGCGCAGCCTGACGCATCAGCCTCAATTACACATAGGAGACGCCATTGAATATCGATCAACTGAAGGCCATCGACACCCACGTGCATGCCGAGGTGTCGTGCTGTCAACCGCCAGACCTGTTTGCCAAAGAATTCGACGAAGCCGCCGACAAGTACTTCGGCACCGTGCTCAAACAAGGGCGACGCCCGACCATTCCCGAAACGATCGAGCACTATCGGGAGCGCAAGATCGGCTTCGTGATGTTTACCGTCGACTGCGAAGCGAACGTCGGGCGCCGTCGCATTTCGAATGAAGAGGTCGCGCAGTTCGCGCAGAACAACGCCGACATCATGATCGCGTTCGCCAGCATCGATCCGCATAAAGGCAAGTTCGGCGCGCGCGAAGCACGGCGGCTCATCGACGAGCACGGCGTGCGCGGTTTCAAGTTTCACCCTACGATGCAGGGCTTTTTCGCCAACGACCGCATGGCGTACCCGCTATATGAAGTGATCGCCGAGTACGGGCTGCCGGCGGTCTTTCACAGCGGACATTCGGGCATGGGCTCGGGCATGCGCGGTGGCGGCGGCTTGCGCCTCAAGTATTCGGAGCCGATCTATCTCGACGATGTGGCCGTCGACTTTCCAGACATGAAGATCGTGATCGCGCATCCGTCCTGGCCGTGGCAGGAGCAGGCGCTGTCGATCGCGCTGCATAAACCGAACGTGTATATCGATCTGTCGGGCTGGTCGCCGAAGTACTTTTCGCCCGAGCTGGTCAAGTATGCGAATACGCTGTTGCGCAACAAGGTGCTGTTCGCGTCCGACTTCCCGCTGATCCGGCCGGACCGCTGGCTGGAGGACTTCGACACGCTCGACATCAAGCCCGAAGTGAAACCGCTCATTCTGAAAGAGAATGCCGTCAGCTTGCTGGGTTTGCGGGCCGACGCATGACGAATCGCGAATGACGCATGAAAAATGGCCCGGCGCGAAAGCGCCGGGCCATCTCAGTCCATCAACGAATACTTAGCGTTTCGCGGCGTTGGAGCGAATGACGAGCAATGCCGTAATCGCCGCGATGATGGTCACCGGCACGCTCGCGCCGATAACGAGGGCCGAGCTCTTTCCCATCGACAGCAATTGCCCTGCGGCGGCGGGGCCGACGATCGAACCGACGCGTCCCACCGCCACCGCGGCGCCGACGCCCGTACCCCGCACGCTGGTCGGATAGCTCGCGGCGGACAGCGCATACAGCATCGACTGCGCGCCGACGACGCCCATGCCGGCGAACAGCACGGCAACGGATAACGTCTCGATGCTGGCGACCTGCGAAAGCGCGACCAACGCACCGACGATGCACGCATAGATTGCCGTGACCGACAGGCCTTGTCTGAAGCGATCCATCAGCAGACCGATGCCGAGCACGCCAATCACGCTGCCGACGTTGAAAAAGATCTGTGCAATCCCGGCCTGCGAACGACTCATGCCGCGCCCCACGGTCAACGAAGGCAACCAGTTCAGCAGGAAATAAAGAACGATCAGCGTACAGAAGAAACTGATCCAGATACCGATCGTCGCCGCGGCGCGCCCCTCGCCGAACAGGACTGCGCGCGTCGATAGCAGCGATTTGTCCGCTTTAGTCGATTCCCGCGACTCGGCGGCGAATTCGCGTGACTCAGGCAGCAACGCGATCAGCAGCGGAATGATGAGCAGCGGTCCGACTCCGCCTACGTAGAAGATATGACGCCACGCAGTAGCACCCGCGCTCAGCACGGCGATCAATGCGGCAAGCGCGCCGCCGACCGGCATACCGCAATACATGACACTGACCGCCGTGTTGCGGTGACGCGGATCGACCGCCTCGGAAGACAACGCGATCAGGTTCGGCATCGCGCCGCCGAGCCCGATGCCCGTCAGCAGGCGAGCAATCAGCAGACTTTCGAAGCTCCAGACCTGCGCGGTCGCAATCGAGAAGATGCCGAATACCGCCATTGAGATCATTAGAACGCGCTTGCGGCCGATCCGGTCGGCGAGTCTGCCGCCGATCATCGCGCCCGGTAAAAGCCCCAACATGCCGGCGCTGAAAGCGAGCCCCAACTGGCCGACCGACAAGCCGAACTCGTGCGCCATCCGAGGCGCCGCAACGCCGGTGGACTGCAGGTCGATACCCTCCAGCACCGCGACGAGAAAGCACAATGCCAACGTTAGTGCAGTACTGGAGCCCACGGCACTCGACCGATTAGCAACACTTGACATGACGTCTCCTTGACCTTTGATTGAATTACCAGTGGCCAGCTACGCTTCGTCGTTCGACGAAGCGGCCATGGGAAGGAGAAGATTTCTGACAATGATCTTTGCGTCACTTATCGGAACCCTTCCCACGGCACCCCCGGAATTAGTGATGAGTCTAGTCTCAGGACACCTGATATTGAAAGTAGAATATGATATGCTTGGTAGAAACACCTAAGCTAACCTGATAATGACCAAGACAATGGAGAAGCGGCGAACGCCCCTTGCCAAACAGGCCGGTTCAACGAAAACCGGTGCGCCACCTGCCCGCGTTTCCTATGTGGTCGGCCAACTGGACCGCCTGCTCAAACGCAGTTTGATCGATGTGCTGGGTGAATTCGGGCTGACCTTGCCTCAATTCACCGCGCTCTCCGTAATCAGCGCCAGCGGCGCGATGACCAACGCTAAACTCGCCGAACGCTCGTTCATCACGCCGCAGTCGGCCAACGAAGTTGTCAAGACGATGGAGGCCAACGGTTGGGTCGGACGCGCTGGACATCCTACGCACGGCCGGCTGATTCATCTGTTTCTGACCGACGAAGGGCGCAGGGTACTGAAGGAATGCGATTCAGCGATCGACACGCTCGAAGCGTCCATGCTGGACGGAGTAACGGAAATCCCGGTCGATACGCTGCGCAAGGTGCTGCAGCGATGTGTGTCGAATCTGCGTGGTTGAGTGGACCTTTCCAATGACAAAAGAGTGGTCGCGCTCGAATCGAACGCGACTCTTTTTCCTTCGCCTGAGGGCTGAATCGCGTTCAGCTCGGTGAAATCCCTGGTCGGCATTTAGCCGCGTATTACCCCGCCCACTGCGTCGATCGCTATATTGCTTGTCAACGGCCGCTTTGCGCACACCGCGACAGCGCGTCCGCCTCGCCTTTCCCAACCCGATTCGAGAGGACACGAAGCATGTCAAAGCGCATTCTTATCATCGCCGGTGATTTCGTCGAAGACTATGAGCTGATGGTGCCGTTTCAGGCATTGGGGGCGGTCGGTCATAAGGTGGACGTGGTTGCGCCCGACAAGCGCGCCGGCGACGCGATTCGCACCGCGATCCACGACTTCGAAGGCGATCAAACCTACACTGAAAAGCGCGGACACAACTTCACGCTGAACACCGACTTCGCATCGGTGGACCCCGCGAAATATGACGCGCTGCTCGTGCCCGGCGGCCGCGCCCCCGAGTATCTGCGGCTCAACGACAAGGTGATTGGCTGGGTGCGCCACTTCGCCGAAGCGAAGAAACCGATTGCCGCGGTCTGCCACGGCGCGCAACTGCTTGCTGCGGCGGGCGTGATCGAAGGCCGGCGCATCTCCGCGTATCCGGCCTGCGCGCCCGAGGTGAAGCTGGCGGGCGCGGAGTACGTGGCGCTCGACTGGCCCGACGCGATCACCGACGAGAACTTCGTCACCGCACCCGCATGGACTTCGCACGTGAACTGGATCGCGCAATTCCTTGCGCTGCTCGGCACGCGCATCGCGCATTGAAGGAGCGCCAGGACCGAAGCGCGGCATCGCGGGCGAGCAACCGTGTTACGCTCGATCATGATGGCATGAGCGACCGCACCGCGCGCTTCGCGTCCTGCGACGTCATCACTTGCGAGAAAGGCTGACCGAATGTGCAACGTCTATGTCAACGCTGATCCGATCCTCTACGAGTCGCGTACGCGCGCGCTGCGCATTCACGGCGTCGTGACCACGGTGAGGCTCGAAAATCTCTTCTGGGACGTGCTTCAGGAAATCGCCAACCGCGAGGACGTGACGACGACCCAGTTCGTCGTGAAGCTTCACGACGAACTGATCGCGTTGCGCGGCGAAGATCCGTTGAATTTCGCGTCGTTTCTGCGCGTGTGCTGTTTGCGCTATCTGTCGACGAGCGCTGCCCGCAACGAGGCCGCTGGCGACGTGCAGCTGAACGCCCCGTTTCAACCCAGAGTCGTGAAGACGGCTGTGTGACGGATTCGTCGCCTGGCGGGCCGCGGCGTCGCCTCGGCCCGGTATCGCGAGTGCGGTCTCGCGCCGTATTTGTTCTGTTTTTGTTGCGTTCCGTCAGTCAGCCGACGCATCGCACGCGCAATCAAGAGAAGACGCAGCGGCCGGTCGTTCCAGCACAGCAAGCCGTTGCAGTGTCACGAGACCGAGCAGTGCGAGTCCAAGTCCCAGCGTGAAGTCAGCGTGAATTCCCGCGCGGTCGACAATAGTGCCTCCCACTGCCGAACCCGCCGCAATCGCGACCTGGATGATGCTGACGAACATCGCCGAGCCCGCTTCGGGCAGGTCTGTCGTGCTGCGCTGAATCCATACGCTGAAGCAAAGCGGCAGCGCTCCGAACGCGATTCCCCACAGCAGCATCCCCGCAGTCTCGCCGATCGGCGAATGCTCGAGCAGCAACATCGACGACATCGCGCCCAATAGCAGCATAACCATCGCGGCGACGGATTTCTTCAGATGGTCCGAAATCACCATCGACGCCAATGCATTCGAGAAGAAGCCGATCAGACCGAATCCGAACAGCAACAGTGTGATGGCGCTCAACGAGAAGTCGTGTTCGAGCAGCGGAGCAATGTAGGTGTAGGTCGAGAAATGCGCGCCGAAGACGAGCGCGACCATCACCATGCTCAGCCTCGTATGAGGCCGGTGAAGCAGTGTTTTGAAATCGGCGATCCGCAATGCCGATGCCGACGGCAACGAAGGCACGAGGAACGCCTGCGCCAGCAAGGCGAGCGACACGAGGCCCGCGGTCGCGGCGAACGCGAGGCGCCACGATGCAAACGACGCGATGAAAGTCCCGAGCGGCACGCCGATCACCGTTGCGCAGGTCACGCCGGTCAGAATGGTCGCGGTTGCTTTGGCGGCATCCTTTGCTTGCACGAGTCGAGGAGCCGCCGCCGTCGCCAGAGTCCAGAAGCCACCCAGCGCGCCGCCGAGCAAAGCCCGTCCGACGAGCATGATCGCGAGGTTCGGTGCGATCGCGCACACGACGTTCGCGATCAACAGTACCGCGGTGAGGAGCAGGAAAACGTACCGGCGGTCCATGCGGCCCGCGCTGACTATCAGCGTCGGCGCCAATATTGCGGCCATTACGCCGGGCGTGGTGACCATCAGACCAGCGACACCAGTCGACACGCCGAGGTCATGTGCGATCTGTGGCAACAGCCCGACGGGCAAAAACTCGGCCGTGACGAACGCGAACGCGCTTACCGCAACAGCGATGACGGATAGCCATTGACCTGCGGAGGTTGAATTCCCTTCCAGGGACGCTGAAGTCGTAGGTGTATCGATGTGCATGATGACCCTGATGCCAGATTGAAGCCTGACACTTTAGGCGGGGTCTCACGTTGGAAAAAGAGTCGTCCGATGAAAAGACTAGAAGGTGTGGCTGAACAATGCGCGGGCGACGATATTCCGCTAACGGCCGAAACGACCGCGTAGCCTCTTTCATATGCGCCGGCATGAAAGCGTTCGTCATCAGCGGCGTGATGCGTTTCGTTGACAGTCTTCCACGATGTTAGAAAATCTCGTAAGTGGCGCCGAAGTGCTTGCATCGGGCCGCCAAGTCGGTATTGCAGTGTTCGCGGCCGCTTGAGGACTTCGTTTTTCGCCGTGTCCAATAGGGCTCCGTGATAGTTATACCGACTGGCCTGATCAGTACTTGGGAGACGGATGGCGATTGATTTGAAAGCGGGAGCCCACCGCAGTTGCACGCTCCATACGCGGCACGAATATCGCGGCAGCACGTCCAGCGACGAGGTGCGCACCGGCCGCCAGCTCATTGCTTCAGCAAGTCCATGGGAGCTCACGCGCGACGCGAGCCAACTAGCCCCGCTCGCCAGGTTCATGCGCCATGCTCAGGGCGGCGCATATGCAAGCGGCTCCGCGCCTCAGCAACTCGCTCGAGCGCTAAAGTGCGCCGTTTGGGCTATCGGGAAGCCAATGGGCGGATACGGAACAGTCCAGGCGTGCATGGACCGTGCGCGCTACAACTACAACATTTGCATGGGATTCACTCAAGCAATATGAACACTCCACGCTCACCCCAGCCACCAAAATCAATCGTTGTCGGCTTCGTTCCTGAGGACATGGAACTGACCATTCAGATGGTTGATGAGGCGGCTCTCCAGCCACTTTTGACCGGGACGGTCTTCCCCATTCTGTTGTCAGACTTTGGCGACAAGATTGACGACGAAATCGCTCGCCGTTTCGGTGTCGCCATCCTCAACTGCCTGGCTCGATACAAACCCGAATTAGTGCCGCTCATGTCGTCGGTCACCCAAGAGCCGCAGAAACGACCGGAATAACGCATCTAAACGGCAAGTCTGCGCCCTGAAGGTACCTTAAAGCTCACTTGGCACCCCGCGTCAGCGTAACAATTCCGTTTTGCTTGAATGGACCTGATCAACAAATTCAATGCACGTATTTCGGGAAAGAAAACCGCCCCAACATGCCGATTGCATACATAACCGCCTCATTGGGCGCGGAATTGCTTGTCGAGTTCGATACGGTGAACGTCGTTGCAGATGAAAGCAGACCCTGCCTTTCGCTAAACGAATAAAACAGAGAAGTAAAAACCGCGCGATGCGCCAATTAATAATTGCCGTGCCGGTCTTCCGCCTGGAATTAGAAAAATTCGGAAAATCCCCTTCCGAAATCGTCTCGTCTTGCAATCTGCGCTCAGTAACATATGCTCTCTTTCAGAGCGCTTTCCGGGTCCTTTTTCCGGGACCACGGTGCAAGCCGGTCGCCCTCAGGCGCGAGGCGGCCGACACACGCAAACAACGCCGTCGCAGCGCGCCCGACGTTTCTCCGCCCACCCCCGGTCGAGGCTGCGTGGGCGGCAACCATCCTGAAAGCCGACATGTCGCGCGCGAACGAAATCAGACTGCCGAGTCTTTCCGGTGAGAGCAATCGCATCGAGGGGTAAGCAGCAGTTTGCGCATACGGGCGACGTGCGCGACGTGGTTGGGTTTCCCGAGTTCCTGTCACCGAGCTTTTGTAACGTGCGCCGCTCACAAGTGGGTGAGCGGCGTAACCGGCAATGGTGCCGACCGCACGGATGAATGTCGCGCTCACGCGGCTCGAGTCGAACCACCGCAGGCGAGCGTCAACGTACAAGGAGTCTTGGCGATGAAAGCTCCTCAGCGTCCTCAGCGCATCGAGTTGATGGCGCCACTGTCGGGCGTACTGGTTCCTCTCGACAGCGTGCCCGATCCGGTCTTTGCCCAGAAGATGGTCGGCGATGGCGTATCGATCGATCCGACCTCGGATGAACTGCTATCGCCGCTTGCCGGCAAGGTCACGCAACTCCACAGCGCGTGCCACGCCGCAACGATCACCGGCGACAACGGTCTGCAAGTGCTGCTGCACATCGGGCTCGATACCGTAATGCTGCGCGGCGAGGGCTTCATGCCGTTGGTCAAGGAAGGCGACACCGTCGCGGCGGGCACGCCGCTGATCCGCTTCGACCCGATCGTGGTCGGCGCAAAAGCAACCAGCCTGCTCACGCAAATGGTGATCGCCAATGGCGATCTCGTCACGCGCTACGTTCCCGCGAAAGGGCTCGTCGTCGCCGGCACCGACGTCGCGCTGTACGTCGAACTGGTCGGCAGCGGGGAGAACAAGGATACGGCCAGCGCCACCGGCGCGATCCTCTCCGGCGAGATCACGCTGCCGAATCCGGCGGGCCTGCATGCGCGGCCCGCCGCGGTCGTCGCGGTCGAGGCGAAGAAATTCAAGTCCGAGATCCGCTTGCTGCGCGGCGACGCCAGCGCAAATGCCAAGTCCGTCGTCGCGCTCATGGGGCTCGCAACGAAGTTCGGCGACAAGTTGCGCGTCGAGGCCCGCGGTCCCGACGCGGCGGAGGCGGCCAGCACCGTCGCGCGACTGCTTGCCGAGGGATCGGGCGAAAAGCCCGGCGATGCGCCCGCACCCGCGGCGGCCGCGTCAAGCGCGCCGGTTGCGCCAGTGCCGGCACCGAGCGAGGCGGCTCCCGCCGACGCCAACGAATTCATCGGCGTCTCCGCGTCGCCGGGGCTTTCGGTCGGTAAGATCGTGCAGTTCCGCCAGCAAGTGATCGAGGTGAACGAAGCGGGCGAGTCGCCGCAACGCGAACGGGCGCAACTCGAAGCGGCGCAGCATCAGGCGCGTCAGCAGATCGAGGGGCTCAAGGCGACGCTCACCGATCCGTCGAAAGCGCAGATTCTCGACGCGCATCTCGAACTGCTGGACGATCCCGACCTGAACGACGCCGCCATCAGCAGCATCAGCGAGGGAAAGGGCGCGGGGTTCGCGTGGCGCGATGCGTTCCAGAACCAGGCAAGCATGCTCGAAAAGCTCGACAATCCGCTGCTGCGCGAACGCGCCGGCGATATCCGCGACGTCGGCCGCCGTGTGCTCGCGCTGCTCGCCGGCGTGAAGCAGGCGCAGATCGACGTGCCGGAAGAGTCGATCCTGATCGCCGAGGAACTGTCGCCGTCCGACACCACGTCGCTCGATCGCAGCAAGGTGCTCGGCTTTTGCACGACGACCGGCGGCGCGACGAGCCACGTCGCGATCCTCGCGCGCTCGCTCGGCATTCCGGCGATCTGCGGTATCGACGCGCGCGCGCTGCAACTCGCCGACGGCACGCCCGTCGTGCTCGACGGTTCGCGCGGCAGCTTGCGGCGCAATCCGAGCGCCGAGGAACTGGAAAAGGCGCGCGAACGCATCAGGCGCCAGGCCGCCAAACGCGAAGACGAAAAGCTCGCGGCAAGCAGACTCGCAATGACCGCCGACGGCCACCGCGTCGAAGTCGTCGCGAACATCCGCAATGCGCAGGAAGCGCGCGACGCGGTCGCTGGCGGTGCGGAAGGCGTCGGACTGTTGCGTTCCGAGTTCCTGTTCGACGCGCGCGACACCGCGCCAAGCGAAGACGAACAGGCCACCGAATATTGCGCGGTCGCGGAAGCGCTCGGCCGCGAGCGCACGCTCGTGGTCCGCACGCTCGATGTCGGCGGCGACAAACCGCTGTCGTATATGCCGCTGCCGAAGGAAGACAACCCGTTTCTCGGGCTGCGCGGTGTGCGCGTGAGCCTCGAGCGTCCCGACATCTTCCGCACCCAACTGCGCGCAATCCTGCGCGCGGCGCCGCTCGGCAACCTGCACGTGATGTTCCCGATGATCACGACGGTCGAGGAAGTGCGGGCGGCGCGCAAGATCCTGCGCGAAGAAGCCGGCGATCGCGCAGCAAGCGTGAAAGTGGGAATCATGATCGAAGTCCCGGCGGCCGCGCTGATCGCCGAGCCGCTCGCACGCGAAGTCGACTTCTTCTCGATCGGCACGAACGACCTGACGCAATACACGCTCGCGATGGACCGGGGCCATCCGCAACTCGCAAAGCAGGCCGACGCGCTGCACCCGGCGGTGTTGCGTCTGATCGGCATGACGGTCGACGGCGCGCACCAGCACGGCAAATGGGTCGGCATTTGCGGCGGCATCGCGTCGGATGCGATGGCGGTGCCGGTGCTCGTCGGCCTCGGCATCGACGAGCTCTCGGTAAGTATTCCGGCAGTCGGTTCGATCAAGGCCCAGCTTGCACGCATCACGACCGACGAAGCAAAGAAGCTCGCCGCCGAGGTGCTGCGTCTGGGCACCGCCGCGGAAGTCCGCGCGCATCTGTCGCGCTTTGCCGACTGAGCCGATCAACAGGAGATCAGCCATGTTCTCGCATGCGTTCGGAGTCTTGCAGAAGATCGGCAAATCGCTGATGCTGCCCGTCGCCGTACTCCCGGTGGCCGGCTTGCTGCTCGGTCTCGGCGCCACCGACTTCCACGGTTACGTGCCGACCGTCGTGCTCGCGCTGATGAAGAACGCAGGCGACGTGATCTTCGCCAACCTGCCGCTGATCTTCGCGATCGGCGTCGCGCTCGGCTTCACCGAGAACGATGGCGTCTCGGGTATCGCCGCAACGATCGGGTATCTGGTGATGACGGCCACGCTGGGTGTGATCGCCAAGATTGGGGGCATCGAAACCGACACGATCATGGGCATTCCGTCGATCCAGACCGGCGTGTTCGGCGGCATCCTCGCCGGTGGTCTTGCGGCCTGGATGTTCAACCGCTACTACCGGATCACGTTGCCGCCGTATCTCGGCTTCTTCGCCGGCAAGCGCTTCGTGCCCATCGTGACCGCGATCGGCTCGATCGTGCTCGGCGCGATCCTGTCCTTCGTGTGGCCGCCGATCGGCAGCGCAATCAAGGCTTTCTCGCATTGGGCGGCGGTTTCGGACCCGCGCACCGCCGCGACGGTCTACGGTTTCGTCGAACGTCTGCTGATTCCGTTCGGTCTGCATCACATCTGGAACGTGCCTTTCTTCTTCGAAATGGGCAGCTTCGTCGACCCGACGACCGGCAAGGAGGTTCACGGCGACATCACCCGCTATTTCGCGGGCGACCCCACCGCCGGCATTCTCGCGGGGGCGTTCCTGTTCAAGATGTTCGGCCTGCCGGCCGCGGCGATCGCGATCTGGCATTGCGCGAAGCCGGAGAAGAAGGTGGCTGTCGGCGGCATGATGGTTTCGGCCGCGCTGACTTCTTTTCTCACCGGCATCACCGAGCCGATCGAATTCGCGTTCCTGTTCGTCGCGCCGGTGCTGTACCTGATTCACGCATGCCTCGCGGCGTCGGCGCAGTTCGTGGCGAACACCTTGGGCATGCGCATGGGCTTCACGTTCTCGCAAGGCGGCATCGATTTTCTGATGTTCAACCTGATCGGCGGAAAGGCCACGCACGCCTGGTATGTTTTCATTCTCGGTCCAATTTACGCGGTGATCTATTACGGCGTGTTCCGCTTCGTCATCACGCGCTTCAACCTCAAGACACCCGGCCGCGAGGACGACACGGCGGATACCGTGGCGGTCGCCGCGAGCGGCGCGGGCGGACGCTCGCGCGAACTCGTGCTCGCCTTTGGCGGCCGCTCCAATATCACCAGTCTCGACGCTTGCATCACACGGCTGCGCATCTCCGTGAAGGACCCGGCGCGCGTCGACGAACACAAGCTCAAGGCGCTCGGTGCGGCGGGTGTGGTGCGCGTGGGCAACGGCGTGCAGGCGATCTTCGGGCCGTTGTCGGAGAACATGAAAACCGACATGCAGGACTACCTGAAGACAGCGGGCGCAGAAGCGGATCTGCCGGCGGCCGGCGCACCCGGCGTGGAAAGCGCAGCAGCCGCGACTGCCGCGGCGGCTCCAGCGGCCGTGGCCGCCTCGGCGCAACACTCTGCGCAGGAAACGGAGCGCGCTGAAAAGATTCGTGCGGCGCTGGGCGGCGCGGCCAACATCCTGAAGCTCGACGCGCTGGCGGCCACGCGGTTGCGTGTCGAACTATTGGATGCGTCGCGCATCGACGCGGCCGGCTTGAAAGCGGCGGGCGTGGTCGCCACGCAAGCATTGAAGAACGGTGCACTCGATCTGATCGTGGGTCTCGGCTCGGGCAGCCTCGCAGGCGCAATGCGATAGGAGCGACGCGTACATAGGGGGCCGCATGGAAGCAGTCAGAACTTTCCTCGAAACTCAGCCGCTGCTCGCGCTTTTTCTGACCATTGCGCTCGGCTACCTGGTCGGCGAAATCACTATCAAGGGCGTGGCTCTCGGCTCGGGGGCCGTGCTGTTCGTTGGACTCGGGCTCGGCGCGTTCGCGCCGAAATCCGCGCCGCCGGCGTTGCTGGGCACGCTCGGTCTGCTGCTGTTTCTGTATGGCATCGGCATTCAGTACGGCGCGCAGTTCTTCCGCGGACTGACGAGCCGGGAAGGCATGAAGGCCAACGCGGCCGCATGTGTGGGCGTGATCGCTTCGGGTCTGGTGGCGTGCGCCTTCATCCACTTCGGCATCACGCTCGCCGATGCGCTCGGCATGTTCGCGGGCAGCGGCACCAGCACGGCGAGCCTGCAGGTTGCCATTGCATCGATGAAAAGCAGCAATGCCGCCGTGGCTTATAGCGTCACCTATCCATTCGGCGTGGCTGGGCCGATCCTGTTCCTCTATGTGCTGAACGCGGCTCTGAAAGCCAAAATACCGAAGCCGACCGCGAAGGTGCTGGAGACCGCGGAAATCGCGCTGCGCAATGCCAGTCTCTTCGGTCTCCGGCTGTCGGAGCTCTCGACCCGCCTGCCTGCCGGCGTGGCGATAGCGGCCGTGCGGCGCGCGCATCACAATCAGTTGCCCAGCGACGACTTCACGCTGCGCGCCGACGACGTCCTTCTTGCCACCGCCACCGAGCGCCGCCCGCTCGACGAAGCAACCGCACTATGCGGCGAGTCGCAGCCCGGGCGTATTTCGAGTCATCGCGAAGACCTCGACTATCTGCGCGTGTTCGCGTCTAGCCCGGCGGTCGTCGGCACGGCGCTCGGCAATCTGCGCTATCCGGACGGCGTGAACTGCGCGATCGCGCACGTGCGGCGCGGTGATACCGATCTGCTGTCGACCCCGGATCTGATTCTCGAGGCAGGCGACCGCGTCGGCCTGCTCGTCGACAACGCGCATAGGGCGACGGTCCGCGCGTTCTTCGGCGATTCGATCAAGGGCACGGCCGAGCTGAGTTTCATCTGTCTGGGCATCGGCGCGGCAGCGGGGCTGCTGGTCGGTGCGATCCCGCTGCGCGCGCCCGGTCTCGGCGCGTTCAGCCTGGGTCTCGCGGCGTTGCTACTGGTCGCACTGTGCCTCGGCAAGGTGCGCCGCAGCGGACCTTTCGTGTGGGTGATGCCGCTCTCCGCAAATCTCGTGCTGCGCAATCTCGGGCTGACGATTTTTCTCGCGCAGGTGGGCCTGTCTTGCGGACCGAAGTTCGTTGCGACCGTCGGCACCGCCGGACCGCTGCTGCTGCTTTATGGCGTGATCACGCTGCTGGTGCTCGTCGGCGTCACGGCTGTGTGCTGCCTGTGGATCTTCAGACTGTCTTTCGATACGTCGGTCGGCGTGATTTGCGGCGCGACCGGCAATCCCGCGATTCTCGCCTTCGCCAACCGCATCGCGCCGACGGATCAGCCCGACGTCATGTACGCGATGATTTTTCCGTCGATGACCATCGTCAAGGTGCTGTTCGTGCAGATCGCCATCGCGGTCGCTGCCGGCTAGAAGAAGCCGTTATCGCGACCCGCCGCTATCGGGAACGCCGCTTGCGCGACTTAGAGCCGCGCGACGCATTCTGCAACGATGCGCGGACGGTTCGGCGATGGAGGCCAGATGAAAGGACAGGTGGCAAGTGCGGGCGTGGCCGTTGTTGTGGTCGCCCTCATGGCCGCGCACGGCCCCACTGCGCATGCACGGGAGCCCGCGCCGGGTGCCGTCACTGCGCCGATCGCGGCCAACAGCGATACCGCGGCCGCGACGCGCGGCGCGAAGCTCGCGGCCATTGGCAATTGCGTCACGTGCCACACCGCGACGGGCGGCCAGCCCCTCGCGGGCGGACTGCCGCTGCAAACACCTTTTGGCCTCATTTACTCGACCAACATCACCCCGGACAACGAAACCGGCATCGGGGGCTGGACGCTCGACGCGTTCGAACGTGCGATGCGGCGCGGCGTGTCCAGCGACGGCCATCTGCTCTACCCCGCGTTCCCATATCCCCACTTCACGCACCTGAGCGATGCCGATATCGGCTCGCTGTATGCATGGCTGATGAGCCGCGCTCCGGTCAACGCGCCTGCGCCGCACAACGAGCTGATCTTCCCGCTCGGCTTCAGGCCCCTCATCGCCGTGTGGAATCTTCTTTACCTGCATACCGGCAGCGAAGCCGCACCGTCGCCGACCGGAGCGCCGGACCTCGCACGCGGGCGTTATCTGGTCGAAAGCCTCGGTCATTGCGGTGCGTGCCACACGCCGCTCGACCGCCTCGGCGCAGAGCGCCGCGACCACGCGCTGCAAGGCGGCACGATCGACGGATGGGACGCGCCCGCGCTGACGGACCTCGCTTCACGCCCGACGCCCTGGACTCAGGCCCAGCTCGTCGGCTATCTGCGCACGGGCCTCGCCAGCGCCCATGGCGCGGCGGCGGGTCCGATGCGCCCCGTCACGCGCACGCTCGCCGACGCATCCGCCTCCGACGTTGAGGCGATGGCCGCGTATCTGCTGGCGTTGCCATCCGGGGGCCGAGGCGCGCCGGAGCATCCGGTCGCCTCGCCCTCCGCTACCTCCGCGCCCGTGTCCCCCGCGCCCGGCGGCGGCGCGAATCTGTTCGCCGCGGCCTGCGCATCGTGCCATGCCGAAGGCGCGCCGATGTCGAACGGGGGCGCTCGACCGTCGCTGTCCCTTTCCACGGCCGTCAACGCCGACAGCCCTCGCAACATGGTCCGTTTCATCCTCGATGGCATCGACTGGCACGAAAGCGATAGCGAGCCCTTCATGCCATCATTTGCCAACACCTTCACGGATGCGCAGATAGCGGAGCTCGCCAACTACACGCGCGAACGCTTCACCGCACGCGACGCGTGGCCCACGCTCGACGCCCGTGCGGTCGCGCAATTTCGCAGGGACGGCCTGCCACGATGATCACACTCAACGTCAACGGCGTCAGTCAGACGGTCGATGTCGACCCGTCCACGCCGCTGCTCTATGTGCTGCGCAACGAATTGCAGCTCGACGGCGCGAAGTTCGGCTGCGGTCTCGGTCAATGCGGCGCATGCACGGTCAGCGTCGGCGGCGCACCGGTGTTCTCGTGCCTCATGCCGGTCGTGGCCGTGGGCGAGCGGCCAGTGCGAACCGTCGAAGGACTCGGCAGCGCGCAACATCCTGGACCACTTCAGCAAGCCTTCATCGACGAACAGGCCGCGCAATGCGGCTATTGCATCGCCGGCATGATCATGCGAGCGCAAACGCTGCTGGACCGAGTGCCGCACCCAAGCGATGAACAGATCCGCCGCTACATGCAGCCGAACCTGTGCCGCTGCGGCACGCACATGCGCATTCTTGCGGCGATCCGGCAAGTCGCGAGCGGTTCGCCGCCGCGTACGGGCGGGGGAGCGCAATCGTGAGCGACGGCCGCCCATTGTCCGCCGCCCACGGCAGCGGTCCGGATGACCCCGCGCGGCGCCGCTTCCTCGTTGGCGGCTCGCTGATGGTGAGCTTCGCGATCGTGCCAGTCATGGCCGCGCTCGCGCAAACCACCACCGAAGCGGGCACCTTCAACGCGAGCGCCCCGAAGCTGCCGGGCAGTCTCAAGACCACGCCGTTGCTCGATGCGTGGATCAAGGTCGCCCCCGACGGCCACGTGAGCGTATTCACGGGCAAAGCGGAGCTTGGCACGGGCATTCGCACCGCGCTGCTGCAGGTCGCCGCGGAAGAGCTGGATCTCGCGCCTGATGCGATCGAGCTGATCACCGCCGACACCACCAGAACGCCGAACGAAGGCTACACCGCCGGCAGTCACACGATGGCCGACAGCGGCACCGCGATCCTTAACGCCGCGGCTCAGGTGCGCGCGCTGCTGGTCGCGAGCGCGGCCTCACAGTTGGGCCTCGACGCAGCGACCCTGACGACACGCGACGGCGCCGTCATTGCCGCCGACGGAAGACGCGTGAGCTATGGCGAAGCCGTGCAACACGCGGACCTGCATCAGAACGCCCAGCCCGACGCGCCGAGAAAGCCGCCATCGGCCTACGCGCTGATTGGCCATATGCTGCCGCGCGTCGATATCCTGGGCAAGGTGACGGGCGGCGCGAGCTATGTCCAGGACCTGCGGCTGCCCGGCATGCTGCATGCCCGCGTCGTGCGGCCGCCGTCTTATGGCGCGAGCCTCGTTGCATTCGATAGCGGGCGCGTCGAGGCGCTGCCCGGGGTCGTCAAGGTCGTGCGCAACGGCAACTACCTCGCGGTGGCCGCCGACGACGAATGGCGCGCGATCCTCGCGATGCGTGAGCTGGCGCTCGCCGCGCAGTGGCGGTCGGGGCCGCCGCTGCCCGATCCGGCGAACGTCCACGCGTTGCTGATGAGCCTGCCTGCACAGGAAATCGCGGTGGCCGATCGGGGCGCGGCGACCGGCGCGGCCGCACCGATGGCGACGCTACGGGCGCGCTATTCGAGGCCGTATCTGACGCATGGCTCGATTGGGCCATCATGCGCGGTCGCGCGACTCGACAACGATGTGATGACCGTTTGGACGCATACGCAAGGCGTCTTTCCGCTGCGTGCCGGCATCGCCGAAATGCTCGCGATGCCGCCCGGCAAGGTGCGCTGCGTGCATGTGGAAGGTTCGGGCTGCTACGGACACAACGGCGCGGACGATGTCGCGGCCGACGCCGCCCTGATCGCACGCGAGTTGCCTGGTCGACCAGTGCGCGTGCAATTGATGCGCGAACAGGAACACATGTGGGAGCCGTTCGGCCCGGCCATGACAGTCGACGCGAAGGCAACGCTCGATGCGGCAGGCACGATTGCCGACTGGCGTTACGAGCTATGGAGCAATACGCATAACAACCGCATCGAGAATGCGGGCCGCCTGCTGCCCGCGCAGCTCCTTGCGCAGCCGTTCACCCCCGCGCCGCCGAAGCCGATTCCGATGCCGGAAGGCGGAGGCGACCGCAACAGCATTCCGCTCTACCGCGTGCCCAGCCTGCACGTGCAGCATCATTTCGTGCCCACGATGCCGATCCGCGTCTCCGCGATGCGTTCGCTCGGCGCGCACATGAACGTGTTCGCGATCGAGAGCTTCATCGACGAGCTCGCCAGAGCCGCGCACGCCGATCCCGTTGCGTTTCGCCTCAAACATCTCGATGATCCGCGCGCACATGGCGTGATTCGCGCCGTAGCCGATCAATTCGGCTGGCATGCTCACAGCGCGCTAACGGGCGACGCTAGCCCGCGTTCACACGGTACCGGCTTTGCGTTCGCCCAATACAAGAACCTGATGGCCTACTTTGCCGTTGCGATGGACGTGACGGTGATGCGCGATACCGGCGAGCTCAGCATCGAGCGCGTCGTCGCAGCCGTCGATTGCGGACAGATCGTGAATCCGGACGGTGTGCGCAATCAGATCGAAGGCGGCATTTTGCAAACCGCGAGCTGGACGCTCTATGAAGAAACGCAATTCGATCCGCAACGCATCACGAGCTATGACTGGAGCACTTATCCGATCATGCGCTTCTCGTCCGTACCCAAACGCGTGGACGTGCTGTTGATCGACCGGCCGGGCTTGCCATTCCTGGGTGTCGGAGAAGCGGCGCAAGGGCCGGCCGCCGCGGCGCTCGCGAACGCGATCGACGACGCGACGGGTGTGCGGATCCGCGACTTGCCGTTGCTCGGGGCGAACGGCAAGAAGATGCTCGAGGCGTGAGGGCTTTCGCGTTAACAAACGAACGCGCCGCGCGATCTTCGGCGCGGCGCCGGGACCGCGCTCAGTGGCCGCCGGACGGAAACGAGAACGTCGCGCGCGCGCTGCCATTGCCGCGGACGTTCACCGTCTGCTTTCTGGTCACGCTGCTGTAAGTGGCGCTGATCGTATAGCGCCCTTGAGGCAGCCGCACGAGCATGTACGGCCCTTTCGACGTGGCCTCGAACACGGAAGCGCCGCCTTTGGCGATCTGCACCTGAACGTCGGCCACATAGCTCGCACCGGGTCCCGTGAACTGCAGAGACAGCGGCCACTGCCTGCGTGCCTGCCGCAGCGCGGTCGACTCGTCGCGACCAACTCCGCCGGTCACGAACGATATGTCGCCCTGCTGCTGCGTCGGTGGCATGCCGGTCCTGTGGATCTCGCTGGCGCTCTGCGGAGCAGCCGTCTGCGCGACCGCGACGCCTGCCTGAACCAGTGTGAACGCCGCGGCGAGCAGGGTCGACGCGATCCGGGGAGCGTTTCGTTGCATTTTCATCGTGACTGCTCCTTACAGTATTGCCGACTGCCGGTTAGAGTGCGTGCCCGGTTCGTCGGGTGGAAGAACGCTTGCACCAGGTTGGAAACGCATCGCGCGCCGGGGGCCGGCCACGAGCGAGGGCACCTCACGACCACGGTCAGCAGCGGACTCATCACGAATAATACGACATAGGGCGCGTAGCAGAGCGTAGATACGCCAATGGGTCACTGCCATGCATACCGCGCAACTGGCCCCGGCATCGGTCAGCAATGTTTGAGCCAGTCCCGGACCAGAACTTATAAGACATTCTTCAGAACGCCGGAGCTAGGCGCCGCCTCGATCTTGAGAAGCACATTCAATCGTCTATGTTCAAAGAGACGTTATTGGGCCGACGCGCCGTTGCGGTCAGGAGGATGTCGCCATGTCATTACTCGCGCAATCCGGTGCTGGACTGCGGCACCTATGCCTCGTCGCATCGATAAGTGTCGCGGCGGCCTTTCCCGCTTCAATCGCTGCGCAGGTAGTGCGGACAGAAGTTCTACCGCTGCAGTCGGTCACACTCACTGACGAACAGTTCCTCGGCGGACACGAAGCGGGCAAGCCGGTCACCGTTGCCGGAGTGCTGAGCCTACCCAAGGCGGGTTCGGATCGTCTTCCTGCGATCGTCATGCTTCATCCCTCGGGCGGCATCAACAGCGGTATCACCGACTGGCAGCAGGAGTTCCTTGCGATGGGCGTCGCCACGTTCGTTGTCGACAGTTTCGCGGGGCGCGGTGTCGTCAGCACGCTCAACGACCAGGGGCAACTGGGCCGGCTCGTGCAGCTCGAGGACGCGTATCGCGCACTCGACCTGCTCCAGAAGCATCCAAGAGTCGATCCGGAGCGGGTGATACTGATGGGCGAATCACGCGGCGGACAACCAGCGTTATATGCCGACCTCAAACGGTTTCAACAATTGCATGGCTCCACTTCCGGCAAGGGCTTCGCCGGGTACATCGCGTTCTATCCGAACTGCAACACGACCTTTAGAGCCGACGACGAATTCGACGACAAGCCCGTGCTCGTCTTTCATGGCAGTGCAGATGAATTCGCTCCAGTCGCGTCATGCCGCGCATACGTCGAAAGACTGCGCGCCAAGGGGAAAGACATCAAGTTCGTCGAGTACTCGGGCGCCCAGCATATGTTCGACTGGAAAGCCGCGGCGAAGCCAATCGTTCTCGCCAAGGCGCAGACCATAAGAAGCTGTCAACTGAGCGAAGCACAGAACGGCCAAATCATGGACGCAGCGACTGGCCAGCTTTTTACTTACAGCGATCCCTGCGTCGAGTATGGAGCGACCCTCGCGTACGACGAAAAGGCCGCGATCAATGCCAGGAAGACAGTCCGCGAGTTCGTGACGGGCACCCTCAAACTTGGCGCGCCCGCTCCGTGACCCGGAAGGCCGGTTCGTTTGCGAACTTGGGTTGTCCTGAGCTTCGACGAACGGCCGTCTCCTGACAAGAGCCAGTTTCACTTTCAATGCGTCCTTATGCGCGTTTCAAGTATGAAGCGCACATCGGCGCTGTAATAGCCATAACACTCGCTGATTTCCCGGCTCCCATTTTTGGGCCGCTATTTCAATCCGTCCGTCCGGGTGTGCGGAGAGCTCGCTTTACCTGTCGGATGTCTTTTCGCCTTCCGGACAATTAACCAAATCTTCTGGGGTTGGAAATTTTTAACCATAACATTCAGGAGTAGCATCGTGCGTGTATTGCATTGACGGGGTGGCGCCGTTCGTTAACCAATACATCACGGAGAAACAGCATGAAGATGCGTACTCTGGGCCGCAACGGCCCCACGGTTTCGGCACTTGGGCTGGGCTGCATGGGCATGTCGGATTTCTACGGTCCTGCGGATCGCACCGAAAGCATCGCCACGCTGCACTCGGCGCTCGAAGCAGGCGTCACGCTGCTCGATACCGGCGACTTCTACGGCATGGGCCACAACGAACTGCTGATCCGCGAGGCGCTTGCAGGCCTGCCGCCGTCGCGGAGTGACGCGGCAATCATCAGCGTGAAGTTCGGCGCGTTGCGCGATCCTGCCGGCGGCTGGCACGGTTACGACAGTCGGCCGGCGGCCGTGCGCAACTTCGTCGCGTATTCGCTGCAACGGCTAGGCGTCGATCACATCGATATCTATCGGCCCGCGCGGCTCGATCCGCAGGTACCGATCGAAGAAACGATTGGCGCAATCGCCGATCTCGTAAAGGAGGGCTATGTACGCCAAATCGGTCTTTCTGAACTTGGCGCTGCATCCATCCGGCGCGCGGCGAGCGTGCATCCGATCAGCGATCTGCAGATTGAATATTCGCTCGTCTCGCGCGGGATCGAGGAAGCAATCCTGCCGACTTGCCGATCACTTGGCATCGGCGTCACGGCGTATGGCGTATTGTCCCGTGGATTGATCAGCGGCCACTGGCAAGCGGGCGCGAAAACGAACGACTTCCGCGCCGTCAGTCCACGATTTCAGGGGGCCAACGTGGCGCATAACCTTGCGCTGGTCGAGGCCTTGCGGGTTACGGCCGAACAGCGGAGCGTGACGGTCGCCCAGCTCGCGATCGCATGGGTAGCCGCACAAGGCGCGGATATCGTGCCGCTCGTTGGGGCTCGCAAGCGCGACCGGCTCGCGGAGGCGCTCGGCTCGGTCGACCTCGAACTGAGCGCAGACGATCTCGCCGCGATCGAGCGTACCGTGCCAAAGGGCGCCGTCGCAGGCGAGCGTTATGCGTCCGCGCAGATGTCGCAATTGGACAGCGAGAAAGGCGCCGGTTAGGTAACGTGGCGGCTCGTCAGGCGTCGACCTGAACGCGATCCGCGATGGTGCGCAACCGCTGAGCGAAGTCCCCGGCGGCCCACTGAGGAGGCGTGCCATTGCAGCCGCGCGCGCGAAGGCCATCGACCTTCGTAATAGAGACGTCATCGGGGATCACGCGTACCGAACACTCGTACAAGAGCTGGACTGGGCTGAACTGTCCGCTGGCGGCAACGCGCCGTCATAGCGTCCTGACGAGCGGAGAACGCCCTTTAAGGAGACCTTCTTGATGCTCGCGGACACGGTGAGCAGGTAACCGGTCCGCGTCTGGAGGGCACGAGTTCCTAGCGGATCCCGCGCTTGATCAGCGGAATCAGCGAGTCGATCGTCGCGGGTGTCTGCACACCTGCGCCGGTGTTGATGGTCAGTCCCGCGAAATGATAGGCAGCCGAGAGCACGCATTGCGTAACCGGCAGGAAACCCTGCAGATAGAGCTGCTGGTCGAGCGTCGCAGTGAGGTACTTGTTCTGCAACCCGGAAATCGTGGCGGGCGCCAGATCGATGCCGCCCACGATGATTTGCCCCGGCTTCTTGCCAGCCTGCTGGAGCGCCTGCGGAATGAACCCGGTCACGCCGCCGTGCTGCGTGCCGATCGCCTTCAGATCAGGGTGCGCCTGGATAAAGGCGACCAGGATCGGCACGGCGAGCGATGAATCGGCATCCACCTGCGGTGAGATATTGAGCCTCGTCACCTTCACACCGGCCTTTTCCAGCGTCTCGGAAAGGCCACGGTCAGACTGGCTGCGCACGCTCTCGTTGAAGACGCCATATTCGAGCGCCTCGTCGCCCTTCTTGAGCCCGGCGTTGAGCATCGCCTGAGCAGTGATCTGCCCGCCGATGTAGAGTTCGACGCCGGCGTAGCCGAAGCCCTTCGCGTCGTAGAGCTTCTGGTTTTCCGGCAGCGGCGTATTGCCGACGGTAACGATGATGCCCTGGTCTACCGCCTGTTTGATCAGTGGTGCGAAGGCTGGATCGCCAGGATGGCCCATGATGCCGATACACGTCGGATGCGCCGCCATCGCCTGGCGAAACTGCGCAAGCATCGTCTCCGGACTCCAGGCCGAAAACTGCTCGATCACCTTGATGCCGAGGGCATGTCCCGCGTCCGCGGCTCCGGTCTGACGTGGCAGCGTCGCGCCGTCGCCGGGGTTTCCGCCCATCTGCATATACATCGTCATACCGGCGCCGAGCGGCCCCGTCGTGGTCGGCTCGGTGGCACCGGCGGTTGGCGCGAGGCCGAACGCAACAACGCTCGCCCCTAGCAGGAATCCCGTCATGATCTTGATCATTTCTGCTCCTATCTCCTGATTTAACGGCTTTATCTCCCGCCAAACCTGAGTTTTTCGCGCAATACACGCAGCCTGGCGGGATTCTCGACCAACAGATGCAGGATCACGGCGACGATGAACACCACTCCTTCGATCGCCTGTACCCAGAAGCCGGCGATACCTGTCGCAACGATTCCCGCCTCCAGCATGCCAATCACGAAGGTGCCGAAGAACGTACCCACGATCGTCGCCGTGCCACCGAACACCGAGGTTCCGCCGATGAACACGCCGGCCAGCGCCGGCAGCAGGTAGCCTTGCCCCTGGGTCGAGAAGTAGTTCAGATTCTCGAGCGTGAGCAGAACCGTCGCGAAGCCGGCCAGCACACCCATCAGCGTGAACAGTTTCACCGTCTCACGCGGCACGTTGATGCCCACGACCTTCGCCACGTTGCGGTTGTCTCCGATGAACAGCACGTGCTCGCCGAAACGGTGGCGATTGAGGATGAACCACATGAATATTGCGAGCCCGAGCGCCCAGAGCGCTTGCATCGGGACCACGTCGAACAGGGTGCCCGCGAAAACCGCATAAGCCGAACCACTGGCGAGTTGCTGAAGCGCATTGGAAAGCCCGCCGGAAAGGATCGAAGCAACACCGGCCCAGAGGAACTGCGTGCCAATCGTCACGATGATCGACGGCACACCGACCACCGCGACCAACACCCCGTTCACCACGCCGACCAGCGCGCCGCCAGCCAACGCCGCAATGACGGCAAGCCAGGCCGATCCGGTGGTGTTCACGCACCAGGCGAACAGAAAGCCCGCGAATGCCATTACCGACGGGAACGACAGATCGATCTCGCCGGCCGCAATCACCAGAGTCAGCCCGATCGCCAACACCACCAGCGGCGGCACGGTGGTCAGAAAGGAGAAGTAGATTGGCCAGCCTAAAAAGACCCGCGGTGCGGTCGCCATGAACAGGCCGACCACCAACGCAAACACGACCACGCTCGGCAATCCCTCCACGCGAGCAAAAGCTGGCAGGCGAAAAAACACTAACCGCGCCGGCCGTTTTTCTTTTATCGGATCGCTCACGTCCGTGTCCCCGCAACCGGCGCCGGCCCGTGCCCGCTCTGCTGTAGCGAAATCAGGAACCGCGTGAGTTCCTCGAGGCTCATCTCACCGGACTTGAATTCCGCGACGATACGGCCACGATCGAGCACGACCAGTCGATCGGCGAGCTCGTGCACATGGGCGAGGTTATGTTCGATGTAGATGCAAGCGCGGCCGGATTCCTTGATCGAACGCACAAAGTCGAGAACCTTGCGCACCTCGCTGATGGCTAGCGCCACCGTCGGTTCATCGAGAATGATCAGATCGCTTTCGAAATACATTGCCCGTCCGATTGCGATGCCCTGGCGCTCGCCACCGGAGAGTTTCGCAATCAACGAATCCGCGTCGATCCCCACGCCGCGGAAACCGAGCTGGTGCTTCAAGATTTCGTTGGCGATGCGCCGTTGTTCGGCAACATTGATGAAACCGAACCGGTTGGTGATTTGCCGGCCGACAAAAAAATTACGCCACAGCGGCTGCTTCTCGCCCAGCGATTTTTCCTGATAGACCGTCTCGAAGCGCAATCGGTGCGCCTCGCGCACGGAAAAGCGGCTCCAGTCGACCTCCTCGTCGCGGATGAACAGCTTGCCCGTGCTCGGTCGCACGACACCGGTCAGCACCTTGATGAGCGTCGATTTGCCCGCGCCGTTGTCGCCGATCAGGCCGACGATCTCGTTGCGCCCAATGGCAAGGTCGATGCCGGAAAGCGCGCGTATCTTGCCGTAGGACAGGCTGATGCCCTGCGCGCGCACGATATGTCGCCAGGCGCTCGTAGCGGGCGCGGCATCGCTCGCCGTCACGCTACGCCCCAGCTCGAAGGACCCACAGTGATGTTGTGTACGACGATAGCCATAAAACCTTCCTTTTGCTTATCGATCGCCGCATCAACTTACATTGAAACTGTCTATGCAATTCAGCAAGATTTAAAGTCTAGTTCAAGAATCGCCCGACCGTGGCTAGAAAGTGCCGGCGGCGTGACAGCGCGGGCGTCACGGCGTCTATCACTCAAACTGGCCAGGGGACTATGATGATAAAAGCTGCATTCATCAGCGCAGGAGCACATCATGACCTCCAATCCATCCGCTGAGCCGACCGGCACCTCTCGCGACCCCGCGCAATCTTCCGCCGGCACGACTGGCCATCCCGATCCGAAGGGTTCGCAAAAACCGGCCCCAGACGAGCTTCCTAACGCCGACGCGGCAGAGCCCGAGCCTCACGAGCATCTCCCGTCCAGAAGCGACGACAACTGATTCAACACCACAGGTGCCGACGCCGTCCGCGTGACGATCCACGCCGCGGGTTCGCGAGTGGATCGCACATGCTTTCGCGCCGACGCCGCGAAGTCGGGGAGAGTTCGCGGTTCACGCAAACGGCCCGATGGATTTCGTCAGACGAAGTCGCGACCCGGTGGGAACCGCACAGGAGCAGATCATGCAGAACGTGCTGGTAGGTTATGACGGGTCGGCATCCGCGCAATATGCCGTGACTTTCGCGGTCGATCTGGCCAAGCGTTTCGACGCGCGCTTGCATGTGCTCGTCGTCGCGCGCACGCCGGACTGGGGCGCGATCGAAGTCGAGCGAAAAAATCTGATCGAACTGGAAGTGCGCCATGCCAACGAGATCCTCGACGACGTCAAGGCGAAGCTCGCCGCTTCGAACGGGGCCATAGAGTTCGATCTCGTGGTCGGGCCGCCGGCGAAAGAGATCGTGCTGTATGCGGAGCGGCATGCTATCGACCATCTCGTGGTGGGACATCGCGGACATACGCCGTTCGATCGCTGGCTGATCGGCTCGGTCGCCCGCCAGGTGCTCGCCTACGCGCCATGCGCGGTCACCATCGTGCGCGATCCGGCGACCATGAAAAAAACGCGGCATGAGAATTGACCGTCCCTGAAGTTTGGTCTTCCAGGAGGCCAAATCGGCGACTACCTCGCAATATGCAAATAAGCGATTGCCATAACTTTCACGACTTCCGTGAACTGGCACGGCTCAGACTGCCGGGCCCGATCTTTAACTACATCGATGGCGCCGCCGACGACGAAGTGACCTATCGCCGGAACACCGCGAGCTTCCAGCAATGTGACCTGGTACCCAATGTGTTGCGGGGAGTTGGTGACGTGGATCTCTCGGTGCAAGTGCTCGGCCAGCGGCTGGCGATGCCTGTGTATTGTTCCCCGACCGCACTGCAACGCCTTTTTCACCATGAAGGCGAACGCGCAGTGGCCGCTGCGGCGTCGAAGTACGGAACGATGTTCGGCGTTTCTTCGCTCGGCACGGTCAGCATGGAAGAGTTGCGCAAAGCGTTCCCGACTCCGCAGGTGTACCAGTTCTACTTCCATAAGGATCGCGGTTTAAACCGTGCAATGATGCAACGTGCCAAAGATACTGGCATCGATGTGATGATGCTGACGGTCGACAGTATCACTGGTGGAAACCGCGAGCGCGACTTGCGAACAGGCTTCACCATCCCTTTCAAACTCACCTTGGGCGGGATGCTTCAATTCGCGCTGAAGCCCAAGTGGGTTCTGAACTACGTCACGCATGAGCGCTTTTCCATGCCGCAACTGGAGACCCACGTCGACTTTGGCGGCGGTGCCATGTCGATTGGCCGCTACTTCACGGAAATGTTGGACCCTTCGATGAATTGGGACGACGTGGCCGAGATGGTCCGCGATTGGGATGGCCAGTTTTGCCTCAAGGGCGTGATGTCTGTCGAGGACGCGAAGCGTGCGGCCGCAATTGGCTGTACCGGCATCGTGCTGTCCAATCATGGCGGCAGGCAGCTGGATGGGTCGAGAGCCGCGTTCGATCAGCTTGCGGAGGTTGCAGATGCGGTGGGCGACAAGCTGGACGTCATCATGGATGGAGGAGTGCAACGCGGAACCCATGTTCTGAAGGCTCTGGCTCTAGGGGCGAAAGCCGTTGGTGTCGGACGTTACTATTTGTTCCCGCTGGCAGCTGCGGGGCAGGCTGGCGTTGAGCGGGCGCTGGCATTGATGAGAACGGAGTTAGAGCGGGGCATGAAATTGATGGGATGTAGCTCGGTGAGCGAGCTTTCTCGCGAAAGTCTTCGCTTTCGATAGCCTGCCCCGCAAAGCAGTCGAGTGCGCGTCACCTGCTGAGACGGCGATACGCACTCAGGTGCCTCAGAAGTCCCTGCTTGTCGCCTCGGATTTCGCTCAGGCGTGCAATATTGAAGTGAGCGTCGGCATGAGTGGGGTTGAGCTCGATGCATCGTTCATAGGCTTGCACCGCTGCGTCGTAGCGCTCCAGTTCTTCCAGAGCGACCGCGCGATTGAAGTGCAACAGAGCGTCCTGCGGAAAATGCTCGAGTGCCTGGTCAAAGACGGACAATGCCTCGTCGTACTTCATTCCGACCTCGCAAAGCAGGACGCCCAGGTTGTTATAAGCGTCGTAGTGCGGGGTCGGCGATAACTCGAGCACCTTTTTATAGGCCTGCTCAGCACCGATGACGTCGCTATCGGTAAGTTCCTCCGCAAGAGCGAACCACTCCTCGGTTTGCTTTTCGCGGCCAACGATGTTCCGGGGCGCAGCGTCGAGGAACGCGACTTCGCCCTTGACAGGCGCCACTTCCAGATCGAGCAGGAGCTGGCCCGAGGTCGCATCCCATTGTGATTCACCTGTCTTGACGACCACCGAGTCACCGACAGCCGTAATGCGGATGCCGGTCAGTGGAAGCTCTTCAGGCAATTCCGCTTTGAGCCGCGCAAGCGCTCGCAGAATTTTGCGTGACGCGATTTTGGCCGACTGAAGCTGGAAAGCTGTGCGCAACAACACGACGTCGCGGAACGTGAACCGGAGCTCGTTACGACGACCACGTGACGGTTGCACGAATCCAGCGTCTATCAGGCCTGACAGCACTCGTCGTGAGACACCCAGCAGCGACTGGAGACTGCGCAACGAGTAGTCGTGCGAGGCATTGCGCCTTTTCACTTGCGCGCCCGGACCTTGGCCGGAGCCGCTTCTTCAACCTTGGCGGGCGCCCTCTTCGCCGGTCGCCTCGGTTTGGATGCGAGCTCATCGGAAGCGGCTGCGGGCGCCTTTTTTACGGGCGCGGCTTTTGCGGACGCGGCCTGTTTGGTCTTGTTGCGGCCAAGGCTCGCACGAAGGGCTTCCATCAGGTCAATCACTTCGGCGCCCGACTCCATGCCCGGTTCGGCCGGAGACACGATCTGCTTGCCGGCGATTTTCTGGTCGATCGCTGCCAGAATCCGCTTCTTCTCCTCATCTTCGTATGCCGTTGGGTCATACGAATCTTCGGAAACCTGGTCGATTATTTGCAGCGCGAGCTGCAGCTCGGTGCCCGTCACTGCAACATGCTCGATGTGCAATTCGCTCAGCGAGCGGACCTCGTCCGCGAACAACAGTTGCTGAAACACCATGCCATCTTCGGCTGAGCGAATCTGGACGATGCGCGTCTTCCCTTTGTATGACCATTTTGCGAGCGCACACCGTTCGCTTTCGCGCATCGCCTGCTGAAGCAGACTGTATGGTTTGCCGCCGCGCTTGTCTGGCGCGATGAAATAAGCCTTGTCGTAATACAGCGGGTCGACTGATTTCTCCGGCACGAAGGAGACAATCTCAACGACATGCGTTGCGCCTTCCTCGAGCGCTTTCAGTTCATCTGGCGTGAAAACGACGAACTGGCCTTTCTCAAACTCATAGCCTTTCTTCATGTCGGCTCGCGCCACGACCTCGCCTGTCGCCTCGGAGATGTACTGCTGTTTGACCCGCCCGCCGTCAGGCGTCAGGAGATGGAATCCCACGCCTGAAGCACTGTCGGTCGCCGAGTAGAGCTTGACCGGAATGGATACCAGACCGAAGGAAAGCGTCAGAGACGCAATTGAACGCGCAGCCATGACTTTCTCCCGATAACCGGCGACAGCTGGTCGCAGAAACTCGGTTGGATCGCACGAAGGCGAACTGTGCTTGGGGAATTCTACGGCGTTTTAAGGCGCTAGCGCCGGGTGAGATCGCAAAGCATAGGTTGTGCCTGTCGGTATAGATCTGGGTGCAGTGTCCTGGGCTTAGACGCCGGGCACCCTCACGTTGGCGGAGTGTTCCGGCCCGCTGCCCGCGCCTTTGGCATTTTGTCCGGGGAGTATGCTTATGTTTGGGGGAAGCGGTCGCATCTGAAACGCCTGTAGGACTAACGCGGGAGGCTCGCACATGGATCCCCGGGACGAAGAATTCGTGCTCGCTGGAAGCCTCGAAGAACTGCGAGCGAAAGGCCGGTGCATTGTCCAGGGAAGACATGGTCCGATCGTCGTCATCTGCGACCGCGAGCGTGTCTTTGCCGTTGATAATCGATGCCCGCACATGGGATTCCCGCTCGAGCGAGGCACTGTCGAAGACGGCATCCTGACCTGTCACTGGCATCATGCCCGCTTCGATCTGGAAAGCGGCTGCACGTTCGACCTTTGGGCAGATGATGTCCCCAGCTACGCGGTCCAAATACGCGATGGCGACGTCTGGGTCGCAACCAGGTCGGATCATCCCGATGCTGCCGCGCACTGGCGTCAACGGCTTGCGGATGGCCTCACACATGACCTTGGACTTGTCATCGCCAAAGCCGTGCATGGCCAGCTCGCCGCCGATGTGCCAAGGGTCGATATCGTGCGGCAGGTCGCGCTGTTCGGAGCGCAAAACCGTGACGGCTGGGGCGTTGGTCTCACGGTACTCACAGCACTCAGCAACCTGTTGTCCGTCCTGCCCGCAGACGAAACCTATCTCGCCCTGTTCCACGGCGCGCGCCGTGTAGCGGCGGACTGCAACGGCGAGGCGCCGCGGCGCGAACGTACGCCGCTTGCGAGCCGGCCGGAGCCCGCCACGCTCGATCGTTGGCTGCGCCTGTGGACAAACGTGCGCCACCGCGAGGCGGCCGAGCGCACGCTGTTGACTGCGATTGCCTCCGGTCTCGCACCCGCCGTGCTCGCGGATGCGTTGCTGTCCGCCGGGACGGAGCGGGCCTTCGCGGACTCCGGGCATTTGCTCGACTTCATCAACAAGGCGTTTGAATGCCTCGATCTGATCGGCTGGGAGCACGCGTCAGCTGTGCTGCCCACTGTCATCGCCCAGTTGGTGAGCGCCCGGGGTGCCGAGGAATCGACCGCGTGGCGCCAGCCCCTCGATCTCGTCGCGATGTGCGACGAAGCGGCCAGCCAGATCTCGAACCTCTTCGCTGCCGGGCGCAGCGTGCAAGGCTGGTCGGATCACGCGGCGCTTGCCTTGGAACTGCTTTCAGACGATCCAGCGAGAATCATTGACTCGCTGAAGGAGGCGATCCACGCAGGCGCTGCGTCTGCCGACCTGGGACAAGCCCTCGCTTACGGAGCGGCGTTGCGCGTGGCCCGCTTCGGCAATGCCAACGAGTACTCCGACTGGGAGACCGCGCATCATGTGTTTACCCATGCCAACGCACTCCATCAGATTCTCAGGCGTGTCGGGGACGCAAGCTTCGACACTCGAGTCATCGGCGTTCGCGGCGTACTGCACGGAGCCATGGCGCTCTACCTGGCGAGATATCTGAACGTTCCGCCCGCCCGCATCCCGGGCGAGGACGATGATCCGCTCGACGACCTTCCTGCCGATGAGGGGTCGATCCGAACGGCCTTGCTCGACGCTTTCGATCGGCAGCGTCAGGTTGATCTTGCGGCGAAGTTGGTGGCGCGCCACCTTACGCTCGGTCATCCGCCGCAGGCGCTCATCGCCACACTTGCGCTTGCCGTGTTGCGTGAAGATGCCGGCTTTCATGCGTATCAGATGCTGGAGGCAGGCGTTCGGCAGTTTGCTACATGGGGCAATACTGCCGAAGGACGGCACATTCTCATTGCAGTCGTCCGCTATCTCGCGGCCCATTCACCGACTGAACGTGGAATGCTGCAGACGGCCGACATCGCCCGGCGGCTGATGCTGGGAAGCGAACTGCATTGACCTGCCAATCTCGCTAATGGTGTCCGTCTGGACACGTTTTTAAAGGAAGCTCCTCACGGGTTCATGCGGTACGCATAAAAGCGGCGCAGCGCCGCTCAGAAAAACACCAAGCAATTTTTTCATATGCGCCTTACCCAGAGCCCTCATTACTTCCTTTTACTTTACGTTACATCTAGTTACCGGTATCCTCCGCGCCGAGTTATCTGCTCTATCTCAGTAGGCCAACATACGTAATTCAAATAATGTTGAGAAAACAAGTTCTGCTTCGCGAGGCACGAAGCGAAATAGTCGGCAACACGACCAGGCTCACCAAGGTTGTACACGTCAACGAAGGCGATCACATTTGCTATCAGGGGGCCACAGAGTCGCCGCTCATCTTCCTCGTAGAAGGACAGCTCCGTGTGTCGACATACTCCGAGGATGGTGTCGAGCTCCCGTTCTACGTTGTCAATCCCGACGAGTGTACGGGCGAGATTTCGATCCTCAACTGCGCGCCGACCTTGGGCAATATCATTGCTACGAAGCGCAGTACCGTCGGTCTGCTCGACCGGGCGCACGCCCGCCGGCTTCTCAGCGACCCGGACGTGGCGCGCTCGCTGAATAACCTGATCGCGAGTCGCGCCAAAACCCTACTCGTGGCGCGCAGCTCGCGAAGCCAGCCGCGTGCGGATGCGCGTGTGACCGCCGTGATCGAGGCGGCCATCAACCAGAGTCAGGCTTTCGATTCACCGCTTGTCGAACTGCCCAGTCAGGTCACGATTGCGGCCATGGCGGGTGTGAGCCGCGAGACGGTGTCGCGTGTGATCACGTCGCTCGACAAACGTGGGATTGTCGAACGGGAAGGCAAGGCGATCCGCATTCGGGATCGTGTCGCGTTGCACCACCTCGCAATCGGCCGGGCGCCAAGTTGAAGCGACTCAGGGTCGCGCAGAGATTCCTACCGGTTTTTGAGTCACTGCAAAGCAAATTGCGCCTTGTCGGTGGCGCGGCGGCCGCGGCGTGCTCGGCGTGGCGTCTCGTCGCTTTGGAGAGTGTAGAGCGTCAAGCATGAAGTCCGGCCGAACGACAATTATCTTGTCCGGTCAGCGGGGGTAATCGTCGCTGTTCAAGAGGTCATAGTTGTCGCTCCTTGTGGCTCGGGATCCGGTAATTGACGCCGCCGTGCTGCCTTGTTGTCGGTGGCGTTCCGACGCCGGTAGCTTTCGACGTTCAGTTCGAAGATCGTCGAGTGATGAACCAGGCGATCGATGGCGGCCACGGTCATGGCCGGGTCGGGGAAGACGTCATTCCAGCCGGAGAACGGCTGGTTGGCTGTGATCAGAAGGCTGCGCCGCTCATATCTTTCAGCGATCAGCTCGAACAGCACGCTGGTTTCGGCCTGATCCTTACGGACGTATGAGAGGTCGTCGAGGATGATCAGATCGAAATGATCGAACTTCGCGAGCATCGACGGCAACTGCAGGCTCTGGCGTGCAACCTGTAGCTTCTGCACGAATTCGCTGGTGCGCGTGAACAGCACCCGGTAACCGGCGTCGATCAGAGCGTGGCCGATGGCGGAACCGAGATGTGTCTTGCCGCCGCCGGGCGGCCCGAATAACAGGATCGTGGCCCCTTTCTCCAGCCACGAATCGCCGCTGGCCAGCGCCATGACGTGCGCCTTCGAGACCATCGGCACCATGCTGAAGTTGAAGGTATCGAGCGTCTTGGTCGGATCCAGATGCGATTCGATGCGGTGCCGCTCAATGCGCCGTTTCACGCGCTCGGCGAGTTCGTGTTCGAGCAGTGCACCAGCAGCCGCGTGGCGTGCCAGCCTTCCTTGTCGGAACGCTGGGCAAATTCAGGCCACAGCCGGCCGATGGTCGGCAGCCGCAGCTCATTGAGCATCAACCCCAGACGGGCGGCATCGTAAGTAGCAGCGGTGTTCATACCGGCACCTCGTCATCGAGCAGCGTGTCGTAGAGTGCCGCCGATGGCGTCTCAACCACCACTTCGGGACACTGGGGCTGACGCGGTGCAAATTCGTGACGCAACTGCTCCAGCTCGGGTAACTTGCCGGCAGCGAGCAGCGCATCGAGCCGTTCGGCCAGGATTGCCTCGACGCCGTGATGCGCGGCCAGTTCGAGTAGCCCGACCATGAGCTTGCAGGCTTCGCGTTGTGCCAGTCTTGCCTCAAGCTGCTCCCAGGTGCGGCGATACGCTTCGCGCGGAAACAGGTCGTCGCGAAACGCCAGGCCCCTGAAGGCCTGCGGCTTACGTTTGAGTGCATCGATGAAGTGTCGGTAATCGAGGGCGCGGCCGCGGCCGTAGGGCACACGCGAGCCTCGCTGGGTGCTGTGCACCAGTGCGCCGGACAGATAGCAGTCGAGTCGGTCGTTATAGAGCCGTACCCGCAGGCGGTGGCCGATCAGGCGCGATGGTGCGCTGTAGAGGATTCCGCGCACGGTAAAGGTGCCACAGCGGGTAACGCGCGCTTCTTCCTCGACGAAGTCGGTCGTGCGACGCTCGGGCAGATCGTGCAGATGCTCGCGCTCAACGTTGAATCCAGCAGCATTGCGCCGGTTGCGGCGCATGACGACTTCGCGAACGAACCCGTCATAGGCAGCACGCTCGGCAAAGTCGCGATGACCGCGCAGCATCAACGCCTGATCGATTGCCTCCTTCAGGTGACGATGCGATGACTCCACGCTGCCGTTCTCGTGGCCCTGCCCGCGGTTGTTGCGCGTGCCGACCATGCCGTAATGCTCGAGCAGCGCGGTATAGCGGACCGTGAAGTCGTCCTGTTCCTGCAGATTCCTGAACGCCGCCGACAGACTGTCGGTGCGGTGTTCCCGTGGGCATCCGCCGGCCTGCCACAACGCATTCTGCAAGCCTTGGGAGAGCGCTTCAAAGCTCTCGCCCCCATCGACGACACAGGCGTATTCCCAGTGCGAGAACGCGAGCACAAAGTGGTACAGCCGGTGGGCGAACGGCACGCCGGTGATCGTGATGCCGAGGCCGCCCATATCGGTGAAGTCCGAAAGCCCCTGTGCGCCAGGCAGATGCTCCTGGGGAAAGAAGACTTCCTTGCCTGGTCCCTCAAGGGCACGCCACTGGCTAACGCGTCGCTCCAGCGTACGCCGCATGCTGTCAGGAAACTCGCCCGGATGCGTCTCCTGCAGTTTGCCCAGCAGCGTGATAGCCCTCAGCCCGGGGGCGCTGCGCAGCAGAGGCAGCACTTCACTCTCCCAGACCTCGGCAAATGGATCGGGGCGAGTGCGCCAATCGCGATGCGGCTTCTGCGACGGTAACCGGCCATCGCGTTCGATTCGCCGTGCCGTGCGCGAACTCATGCCCGATTTGGCAGCAGCGACTTCCTGAGTGTGATGTTTGCGCTTGCTCATATAGAGGCGGACCTGCTGGTCCGTGATTCGGGTTCCGGACATGGCTGTTCGCTTCTTCTTGAACGCGATCAGCCATCCTATGACCCCATCATCCCGGCGCCGCCGGTGGTGCGTCGTCTCCGGCGGCTACGCCGCCTCCGACTCCGCACCACCGGCCAACACAATCGTCAATCGACCGGACAAGATAATTGTCGGCGCCCAGGAGAGGATCAGGGAGATCGACTGCCTGTTCAACGTGTCGCTGAAGTTCCAGTGCCAGCACCGCCCCACTCAGGTCACGGATCATCTGACGTGCCTGCTCCGCATCCAGTACGAAGCCACGCTGATTGGGTGCGACAGGGCTCGCCGGAAACCTGTCCGCGTCGAGATGGACGGTCACGTTCAGGCTCGTCGAATCGATGCGCCATCGCTGTACCGTTGCGAGCGTCATATCTCGCGCGTCTTCGTCGTGTGACGTCCCGTTCTTTACCTGTTGCATACCAAGGGCTTCTGTCAGTGCGCAGAATATACGCCGGTGTTCGAGAGAAGCTGTGATCGCAATCACAAACAGGTCATCATTGGCCAAGCGGGATGACTTTCGATGGACGTCGATGTGTGAAAAAACTCGGCCGCTCAAGCGATGTGACTGACTGATCATCTACAGGCGAGCGTGGGGATTGATCGCGAAGAAGCCGGCAGATTGATTGCCGGTGCGAACGTTTGATGGTGCCCATGGGCAGGATCGAACTGCCGACCTCTCCCTTACCAAGGGAGTGCTCTACCACTGAGCCACATGGGCCGTCTAGATGACGTAACGCTGGAGCGGGAGACGAGGCTCGAACTCGCGACCTCAACCTTGGCAAGGTTGCGCTCTACCAACTGAGCTACTCCCGCATTTGGCTCCCCGACCTGGGCTCGAACCAGGGACCTACGGATTAACAGTCCGGCGCTCTACCGACTGAGCTATCGGGGATCAGGCTTTGTGAAGCGGACCGGATTGTACAACATCGGTTATGCAAACGGAGCAGTGACATGATCTTTCTGAGCGAGAAGTTCGACTCGTGGTATTCGCCCAACACGAGACAGCCGAGCTGCTGCGTTCCGGCAGCAGCCTCTATCGTTGTTACGGTTGGCGTGCCAGCGTGCCGCGATAACCAGCAAACGAAGCAAGCGGCAATTCCGTGGCTGGGTTGAAGGGCTGCCATGCAACGCCGAGCGCGTTTTCAAGCACCGAACCGACGTGTGGAGCACCAAGCGCGATGCTCAATGATGGAAATGTCCAGTTCCAACTGGCCGGGTGCCGGTCCAGTCGATGCACGCTGGCCGGCACCAGTCCGTCGTCTCTCCTGGCTGCCCAGTTCGTGACCTGGCTTGCATAGTCGCGCCACACATTCGTGCTGGCCAGATCGACGGCCAATGGTGCAACAGACACCACGGCAAACCACAGCGCAACGCCGAACGTCACGGCGCACGCTTCGAACCTCCATACACTGAGAGCAATGAGCGGCGGCAACCAAAGCAGGGTCAGCACGCGCGAGTCGAAGCTGATCTGCGCATTGAAGAAATCGAACCGTTCATGCCAGCATAGATAACTGATCGCAAGCAGCACCACGACCAGCACCCCACGTGTTTTGGGTACTCGCAGTCCGATAAAAAAGCACAGCGCTGCAAGCATACTCACGTCAAATACCGCGTTTTGCGCCGTATGAGCGAGCCCATGTAGAAACGCGCCCCGGTTGGCCGGATCACGCGGATAAATAATCCAATACGCTGCAATTGCAGCACCGAGCACCCATAGTGCAATACAGAGACAAATAAGGCCCAGCACCAGATAACGTCGCTGCCGTGCGAGAGCAGTCAATTGCGCACGTGAACGAAGTGCCAGGATCAAACCGAAGAGCGCAAGTGTGACGGCTTGGGTTTCGTACATGCGCGTGAGAAGCACAGATAGCGCAATCGGTAACAGCCATGCGGCCGAAGAAAATCGGCCAGGCTGCAGTAAGTATGCGAGCATCGGCCACGCAAGCGGCAATAGGAACTGACTTTCGCCGACCAACAGAAAGTCGCTCGGCAGCGCAATCGACAGCATGCCGAAAAGATAACCTGGTAGCAGCGCGGGGACTGCGCCTTTTGTCACCTGCACGCGCACAATCAGGTAGGCGGCTATGAAAGGCAGCACATAGCCGAGCCCGAAAATGAAGCGGAGCAGTGCGGCATTCGACAAGCCCCAGTGCAGGACCAGCACTAGCGGCCATTGACCCAGCTCGTACGAAAACTGCCGCGACCATGCGATATGGTTCACATCGCGTGAACGCAGGATTTCGATGAAAAATGATGCGCCATCGGCGGAGAACTGTTTGTTCGACAATACCGACCATAACAGCGTGCCGAGGATCGCTGCGGCGAGACAGTCGAACGGAAGCAGCGGCGAACAGCAGGATTTTTGGTGCAGTCTGGGTGAACTCGCTAAGGTCATGGGACTAGGTCTTATAGGTGTTATTAGGGGTCGAGGGTGTGGCTTTGTCGGTTCATGAAAATCGACGTTGGGCGCGAGGCCCCGACCCACTTCTGATAAATCGACCGAGCGCGCTACTCACCACTGCGATCAGGAAGGACGGATCGTACAAGATGCTCCTTCAGATTGTCGACGGTCGGGGTGGGCATTTCGATGGACTTGTGCTTGCGAAATGTCTTTTCGAAGCAGAGGTCAAGCACAAACCGAAACCGCAAGGGGGCCGCGGCGTGCGGCCAGGTTGCGGGCTTAACGCGTAGCGACATACATTACGATTTCAAAACCGAGGCGTACGTCGGTGTAGCTCGGAGTCGTCCATTGCATACGTGCTTTCTCCTTCGATTGAAACAGCGGTCGGAACAACGTTGCGCCGGCGGCCCGGCGAAATTTCGTGCCCGGTCTCGACAGCAGCCGGCATCACGCAAACTCGATGCCCACGTTTACCGGCCAGCCAGGTGGGCGTGCGTTAACAAAGCACCAACTTGATGGACCATCAATGCACTGTTGAACGATCCACGCCAGTGGCGCGCTCAGCCATCATCTCCTCAAGATGCCGATGACTTAAGCGAATAGGCCACATACCGCCGCACGCACAACAACATCACGTCCAGCGGATAGTGCAACCGCTGCAGCACTTTGGCAACGCCAGCAGCAAGGGCCATTCGTGGCGTTTGCGGTCTTCTTCATCGTGGGCACAAGCAAAGTTTTGGCAACCTCCCCTCAGTTATTTCATGTATGACCTATCAGCCTTTTCGGCAATGTCTGTCTTCCTTGCCCCGTTCAGATTGAAACCGATTGCTGCAGTTCTTCCATTAGCGCCAATCGGTTTCGGCACAAACTGGAATCGGCAAAGGCGTCAGTTCGTGGGCACCCAAGATTCAGGGTCGTCCTTAGCACGAAGAATTCTTTCCGCGTGCCACGCTCCACTGCTGAATGGGCCGAAGACGTGGACGGCCTTTCCGACCACGAGCGGTACGCTCAGGTGAGCCTGCTCGGCAGCCGAAGTGTCAACGAGCACAGGGGCTCCGGTCTGAGGTTGGATGGTGATTTGCAACGTGCCTACCGAAGCGACGATTCCGTAGATTTGGCTGGGCAGAGATGCTGGCGGAGCAGGCGGGGGCTGGACTACGACGGGAGCGCGCGTCCCGCCCGGAGCGAAGATGTTCAGGGCCGCGAAGCTGGCGACAAAGACCTTGCCGTTGGCGACAGTCGGCACGATGTTGGCGTTGGAGTTGGGGCCAGGCCAGGAGCCGGCGACGGACGAGAAGATCGGTGTTGTGCCACCTGAAGCTGAAGCGTCGAAGGCGTATAGCGTCACGTTGGCTGGTGCAGCAGTGCTGGTGGGGCGACCGACGGCCCAGATGATCGCGGACCCGGCTGATGTGCCGTTCGATGAAATCGTCGTAAAAAAGCCACCATCCTGGCCGGATGCGATGCTAGCAAACGTTTTTTCCCATTGCAGCTTCGGCGGGTTTGCCGGAACCTTCCATACACTTATGCTTCTGCCGCCGCTGCCGACAACGCGGCGGACGCCGTCCGATCCCATAAAATACGATGGACCGCACCAGCAGGAACCGAAACCGCCGATGGAAAGCGCTCTGCCCGAGTCGTTGTGACCCATCGAGCTCCGGTCGATGAGGTATAGATGGCCGCGCTTTCCTCCGGCAACGACCGTACCAACCGATTCTCCGGAGATGGCCGGTATAACCATGGCGCCACCGGAACCGAAATCGTCGTCCGCGGCATCTAGCGATGCGACGCCATTAGTACCTGAAGGGGTGAAATAGTCCTGCAAGGTGGTCAGGTCGGCAGAGAGCCTCACCACGCTTTCCTGGATATTGTTTGGAGGAGCGTAGGTCGTACCGGATGGGTCTGAGTTTCCAGTGATGAAGTACAGCTCCCCCGACGGACCCGCGGCAATGCCATACCCGGACATCCAGACGGACGACAGGAAAAACGTGTTGGGGGAAGTCGACAGCTTGTTCATCAACTGATTCGCAACATTCGACCCATTCGCAGGAAGCGGTGACAGCGTGTTCGCCTTCCATCCCAACACCCAGCCGCGCGACTGGTCGGCGCGTATGTCGCAGAAGCTGCCGAAACCGGCGTAGATGTTTCCGTTCGCCAAAAGGAGACCGGGACGCTGCCGGCTGAACCCTGCGGCGAAATTGTAGGTCGTGCCGTCCGTCAGGGTACGCGAAGCCGAGACCGAGGTCGGAGAACCCGCTTTGTCAGCCAAGGTGGTGATGTCAAGAGCGTGGAGCCAATAGCTCGGCGTGCCGCTTACCAGCTTGAACGAGACCACATATAGCGTTTGGGTGCCCGGATCGATCACCGGCGTGGAGTTGATTCCCACGGTCGGGCCGTTGTTGTCACAGCCGCCGGGAAGCCTCGATCGCGGTACCGGAGTCCCGAGGTTCCGTTGGAGGAGCAGCGTGCCCGTGGAAGCCGAGTAGGCGTAAATGTTGTTGGCTTCGGTAGCGACGTATACGACATCCTGTGTTGTCCCGTGGACGTTCAACGCGGAAACAACCAATGGCTGCGCGTCGACCCAGTCGTTCACTGGGTCGCCGAGCTTGATTGCATGCAAGACGCCGAACGAACCGGCTCTGACGTTGGAAGGGGTAAGGGTCGTCTCGTTCGAATTCCAACCAGTACGATTCGTGTCGCCATGATAGGTCAACACGTTCACGGACGTGGCCGCCAACGTATTGATCGGTGATGCCGTCGCGGCAGGTCCTGTGTCGGTGACTGGAGCCAAAGGCTGTCCGACCGACTGCCCGGACGCGACGGACATCCAGGCACCTAAAAAGACGGCGGCGAACAGATAGGATAGGAACGAAAAACGCCTTGCCGAAATTGCGCCGGATCCTTCGTTGTTAGGGTTAAGCTTCGCGTTTTTCATGACGAGTGCTCCCTTCTTTTAGGGGACGTTGTTTAGCGGTTCGCTGAACGCATACATTTTCGCGTTTGATTAAACTTATTTCGTAAGCAATCCTGCGCCAGTCAGGACATAGGTGGCGTCCGCCATCCACCGTACGTTGGGCGCTTCGGCGCTGAATTGCCGGCACACCGGATCGGACGCGCGCCGCGCACCCGGGTGCTGCTGCGTGGTGCGGGCCAGCGCCGCCTTACGCCGCGCAGACAGGGAAGGCGCATCAGGCGCGCCACGCGCTTGCGTCCCACATGCAAGTCCTCGCGGGGCCAATCGCATTTCTCTCAAAACTGGCCTCACGTCGCTGGATTCACGTTGAAATTTCACCTGCGAAAAGATTGCGCCGTCAGCCGCGCAGATGGTGGTAAGCCGTTCCTGCGCGGCTGTATTTCAGCAGTCTGTTAGTCAAGACGCCCGAATGCGCCTGGATTACCGTTCGATATCGATGGGCATTCCGTCGCATCGCCCGCCAGAACTACCGGTTCCAATTCGCGGAACTTTATTTTTCGGCTCCCGCTGAGCTGGTCTATGCTCAAGGAGTACGAAACGCTCCTCCGTAAACCCAGCCGAGGAACTTGCTGAGGGGGCCTATCATGAAACTCGCGCTATATGTCGCCATCTTCAGTGCGCTGTTCGGGGTCCGGCTGGCGCAAGCCGCCTGCCCCGACGACGCCGTCTTCATCGGTCTGAATGATCAGATTCGCGGTTACTCCTTGCGCGCCAACGGAGCGACCAAGCCCTGCCAGGTGCTGGAAGGGCCGCGCACCACCTTCGGCACCGCTCGGGCGATCGCCTTCAGCAAGAACGACTTCTTTCACGTCGCGCAGTTTCTCACCAACGGCACCGTCGCCATCTTTCCGCCGAAGGCCGAGGACAATGCGGCGCCCAGTCGCTCGTTCACGTTGCCGGGGAATGATCTGGTGAGCATCGCGGTGGATTCCCACCTCAACGACTTCATCTTGAGCATTCGCGCCGGGGCTGGCCCGCTCTTTGTCGCTCCCGTCAACAGCACTGGGTTGCTGCTCCAGCCGATTGTCATTTCTGATCCAACTCCAAATCTCCGGGTGTACGTGAGCCTTGCCGTCGATAACGAGGACAATCTGCTGCTTGCGGGTTATGACGACCGGGGAGCGGCGATCATCGACACGCTTGGCACGGCCCGGAGTCTCACCTCCCCGGCGCTTCTGCGCAGCCTCACTGGTAGCAACACCGGGCTGCTGGCGGGTGGGGAAGGTGGGGCAGCATCCAACAACCTGACGATCGCTGTCGATCCTCGTACGAACGAATTATTCGTCTACAACACGACCACAGACCACACGCAGATCCAGGTGAGCGTTTTCGCCGCCGGGGCGAGCGGCAATGTGCCGCCGGTGCGGACGATCAGCGGTCCAGCCACGGGAATCACTGGGCCTGGCTTTCCGGGCGCCAACAAGATCAGCGTCTCCTCCGACGGGCGACTCTTTGTTGCCGAGCCGAACAGGCGCATTCTCGTGTTCGCGCCGGGAGCGACCGGCAATGTGGCGCCGTCTCAAGTCATCGAGGATTCCACCCCCGGTCCAGCCGACCAGGGAGGGATCGCGGTCCAGTCCTCCGGCCGCTGCCGATAGCCGCATGGCGGTCCCAGATCAGCGCTTTCTGCGTCTCGCTGTAATAGATCCGGCGTCGCTGTTTCATCTGCAACACTCCCACTGCCTGAGCAGCTTTCAGTGTGTTGCATCCACCGGTTGAATCCGCCGTAATGGATCGGACGTTTAAGTGGCCGTCTGCGCTTGGGTGCGAATGTCCGTAGATGGCCCGACTGCTGCCCCGCCTAGTCGACCGCAGTCGACCCTGCGCAGACGCTCGCTCCCCTGACGTGAATGTCGGAGGTGCTTCTTCAGCTTACGGACATTGGCATCGGAAGTTCGAGGTCAGCCATTGCTGGTTGGAACTCTGTAATATTTTCGGAGTAGATTGACCACCTTCTCTGGCGTACCAGCAAAATCACCGATACGAAACGTGTCCATAGCGGCCAACGATCTGGCTTCGGGGAGCGAGGTTTCCCCGGCGAACTTCATTCAGACCGACAGAAATGTCGGCCTGGATGCGCTACGTGCATTTACGACATTACTGGTGGTGTTTCATCACTGCGCTATTACCTACGGGGCGATTGGCGGTTGGTATTACCACGAGGTCTCGCCGAGCCGGGACGTCGCAACCATCTGCCTTGTGTTGTTCTGCACCGTCAACCAGGCTTTCTTCATGGGCCTGTTCTTCCTTCTCGCGGGCTATTACTCACGATCGTCTCTGGCCAGAAAAGGACTGCCTCAATTCCTTTTTGACCGCTTTTTCAGGTTGGGCTTGCCATTGTTGTTCTACGGGGTGGTGCTTGGTCCCATTACCATTGCATTGGCGCAAACCAGCAAGGGACTTCTTTTTGGAGCGACGCTCAGGACGCTCGTATCGAGAGGAACATTCGACTCCGGTCCAATGTGGTTTGCTCAGGCGTTGCTGATTTTCACCTTGTTGCTCGCCGTCGGCGTGGCCCTCCTCCGCTACGTAGGTGATCCACTTCGTGTTCGCGAGGTCTCGTTCCCGACAAACTTGACGCTTGGCGTCGGCGCACTATTGACTGGCGCGGCGGCATTCATCCTGAGGATCAGGTGGCCGGTCGGCGTCAATGTGTGGGGCCTTCAGCTCGGGTATTTCGCGAGCTACGTCGTGCTATTCGCTGCCGGATTTGCGGCTGCAAGAGGGCGGCGGCTGGAATTCCTCCCAGCCCGACAGGTGAAGTTCTGGTCGCTTGTCAGCCTCGTGACGTTGCCGATTTTGCCGCTCGCCTACTATCTCTCAGGAGCATCGCCGAAATCGCAACACGACACGATGCACATCGTGTATGCGCTTTGGGAACCGTTTGTCGCATGGGGCATCATCCTCTTCTTGCTCCGCTTTTTTCAGCGGAATTTCTCACGGCTAGGCCGCTTGATGCGTCGCCTGTCGAGACGAGCCTACACTATATACATCTTGCATCCCCCGATTTTGGTGGCGATCGCACTCTCATGGAGCAGCGTGCATGCCAATCCCTTGGTCAAGTTTGGCGTGACCGGCGCTTTGAGTTGCGTTGCGTGCTATTTGATTGCTGGAGTCGTGCTTAAAGTGCCGGGCATGAGGGGATTCCTTTAGTTACCGCTGTGATGCCAAATCGTATCCAGCCTCAGCCGTCGCGGGGCAGGGTCCGATGTGGGGCAATCTCCAGTCGCTGCGCGGCGGCGAGCGAGTGACGCTTCCTGGCCGAACTGAGCCGAACGATCTGACATCGTCTGTCCGATCCGGTCCAGAGTTTTACCCATGGACCGCTCTTAACCGTGACTTTACTTGCCCCGTTGGAGTGCCGCACCTTTGCCGCTCCTGTTTAGCTGGTTAGATCCAGTTCCTATTGATCGAGATTTCCATCTCGCGCAGCGCCGGATCGGACCTTTATCCGTCAGCACAGGCGAAGCACGGCTCGGTGGACATGGCCGGAAAACTTCACCTACTTATCCAAGAAAATAAAAACCCCGCTCCTCTCGTGAGAAGGCGGGGTTTCAACGCTAAGGCTATGCTTACTACTACAAAGGCCTATTAGCTTGCGACGTGGAACGCACCTGCCGCGTTGCCCGTGCTCGAGATGGTATGCACACCAGCAAGTTCGAGAACCGTGCTGGTCGCAGCGGCAGTACCAGCAGCAACGTTTTCAACCACATACGTGTTGCCACCGTACACGAACGAATCGACACCATGAGCGCCAACGGTCATCGCCGAAGCCTGGCTGATTGCGGTAGCCAGATTTGCCGCATTCGCGAGGCTCGACAGTTGGTTAGCCGTCAGCGTCGTGACCGTGAGTGCGTTGGCGTCAGTCGTGGTAATGACGTCGCCCTTCACTGCACCGGTAATCACCGTCGTCGGGGTGGCAACAACTGACGCCGAGCCCGTATCCGCGACGAAGATGCTGTCGTAGAGGCTTGCCGTATCCGTGTGGGCACCCAGGGTCACATTGTAGGTACCCGTGGTCGTCGTGCCAGCAGCACCGAAGTCACCGAGCTTGATGAGATTGAAGCCAGTTCCGACGGTAACGTTGACCGTGCCGCCAATGCTCGTATCGATAATGCTGTTGTTGGCGTTGCCCAGGCTGATGGAGTCGGTACCGGTCGTGGCCCCCGCCAGGTTAAGCGTGACGTGAGCGTTGTCCGTCGAACCAGCAATGGTGACGCCGCTCGTTGCTGCCAACACGCCAGTTGTCAGATTCACATTACCGTTCAGCGTCAACTTGGTCAGTGCGGCATCAGTGAAGGCGGTGCCGTCACCCACCGTAGCCATGCCCGTGCCCGAGTTCGTGATGGTGAGGTTCGTCACCGAGCCACCCGCGACAACGAGTTGACCGACATCGGCATTAGCCGTACCCGTGAAGGTCAGGTTGCCCAGGTTGATGTCAGTCAGGGTGCCAATCGTCGTGCCGTTCTGGCCCGACTCGGTCGAGTTGATGGTGAACGCCGTTGCCTGATGCGCTGTTTCGTCGAGCGCGGTAATCGACAGACCTGCGGTTCCGCTCACATTCAGGACAGACAGCCCGTTGTCGTTGAGCGCTCCGATGGTATCCGTTGCGCCGCCCGCGTTATTGATGTCCGTACCCAAGGTCGTCACGTTGACGGTATTGACACCGACTCCGTTTGCGTCAGCGAGGGTCACGCTAGCGATGCTGAGGCCGGCAGCCGTCGCAGAACCAATCGTCAGGTTGGTCGTGTCAGTCGCGCCGGTGGTGTCAACATACGACAAGGACACCGAGCCCGTGTCAGTACCCGAACCGTCAATGCTGAGCGACGTACCGGTCGCAGCGTTGACGATGGTATTGGCAACGTTAGCTGCGGTGTTGCCGGCCGTCACGTCGATGGCGTTGAAGCCCGAGTTGAATTTGCTCAGGTCCCACGTCCCCGACGAGTTTGCACCCAGACCGAAAACGCTGAAGCCCGTCACGTTCGTGTTGGTCAGGTCTGCAGCGGTAGCATTGAACGTCGTCGCGGCCTTGTTGAAGATGACCTCGTTGTTCGTCGCCGAACCACCGGTGATGGCCTTCGTAGCGTCCGCCGAAATCGTGATGACGTCCTGACCGGTCGAACCAACGAACGATTGCTTCGTATCGTCCAGCGTAGCCACAATCTTGCCGCTCGACGTCGTGGTGAACGACGTCAGCGCGGCGTCAGCGGCCAGCGTGCCGCCATCGTTGAAGCCTGCCGCACCCGACACTGCAATCGTCGTGACCGTGGCCGGAACGGTGCTCAGATGCAGCGTGTTCGTGCCGGAGATGTTAAGGCTCTGCAGATGGGCATCCGTAACGGTGAGGTACGAGTCTGCCGTAGCCGTCGTCACATTCAGCGTCTTAACTTCACCATTTGCGTCAGCGAAGGTCACACCTGCTGCGCTCGTGCCAACGCCGTCCAACGACAGGGCGAGCGTCGTGTTGGTCGGCGTGGTCGCACCATTGGTCAGCGTCAGCGTGCCAGTGCCACCCGTCAGCGACAGAGACGTCAGAGCGTTGTCGTTGATTTGCGAGTTGTTGCCGAAGTTTGCCAGCGACACCGATGTGATGGTGTTGGCGAGCTGCGTGCCGTAGTTTGCGTCCTGGACGATAACCTGACCGTCTACCACACCTGCAACGGCGGCGGAAGCAAGCTCTGCGGGCGTCTGCGTGGTGGCAGTGACTGCCTGCACGCCGGGCGCGGCCGGAGTCGCGCCGACCGTCTGCGACACGCCGGCGACTGCCAGCTGTGCGTTAGCAGCCGTTGCGGCAGCCGTTTGATTGACCGTGACGGTCGTCGTGGCCGACCCGCCCGTGACGGAAATAACACCACCCGTGACCGTGTTGCCCGCGCCAGCCTTTTCATTCAGGTTGGCCGTGACCGTGACCGACGTACCGCCCGTCACGTTGATAGCGTCAGCCGTGTGGAGGCCCGTTTGGGTGGCCAGCATATTTTCGGTGACGGAAACGGTACCGGCCGCTTGCGTCGTCGTACCGACGTTGATGGTGCCGGCAGCCGTCACGCCATTAGCCGTGACAGCAACGTTCGAACCGCCCTGAACGTTGATTGTCGACGCGGCAGCAGCGCTGTCAGTGAGCGTCACAGCCGTCGTAGCAGCGGCAGTAGTGCCCGCAGCACCACCAGCTTCCGTCACGTTCAACTGGGTCAGACCAGTGAAGTTCGAGAAGTTATCCGCGCCGGACGCGCCGCTAGCGGTGACGTTGACCGTTTGCACGCCCGAAACCGAGATACCCGTCGCCAAGGCCGTGCCGCCCGCTTGCAAATCAACGAGATTAAGGACGTTACCCGTGCCGGTGCCGGAGATTTTGTCCAGCGGCGTGAGCGTCGCGGCGGCGTTGCCCGTCACAGAGGCGTCGTTCAGGACGCCATTGACGACATTGTTGCTGCCGGTCAGCGTGAAGTTATCCGCACCCGTAGTGAGCGTAACCGTCTGTCCAACAGCGCCCGCATTGATGTTCGCCAGCGTCGACTCCAGGTTCCCGACTGCAGTGCCTTCCGAAGCCGTATCGGTCACGGCTGCAACGGCTGCGCGAGCATTGTCCGAAGCGGTCTTGCCCGAGTAGGCGATTTGCGCCGACACCGATGCCGACAGAGCATTCGTGAATGCGTCAGCGTAAGCCTGCTTTGCATCCAGTTGAGCTTTGTCGGTGCCCGTCGCGCCGTAGTAGATGTTCAGTGCGACCGAAGCCAGCGTGAATTCGCCGGTGTTAATGCCGTGTTGATAGAAGTTCAGACCTTCGGCGTCAGGAGCACGGCCGAACAGCGTCTGATAGATCGCGGTGATTTGCGCTGCCAGGTTCGAGCCACCGTACAGGGCGGTCGATTCAGTCGACGTACCGAACTCGTTGATGATCGAGCTCAGGTTGCCCCCGGCGTTGTCCAACCGCATTGCCCAGTATTCTTGACCTGCGGGGTCAGCCGGGCGGCCATAATAAGCCAGATACGCCTGTTGTACTTCTTCGTAATATTGTGCTGCAGCCATTTGATTCTTCTCCGATAGAGTACGAATATCAACACATGTGTGATACGTCATGAGCCGTTAGGGAGTCGACGCGTCAGATTCATTGGACTTGAATCACCCGACGGTTTTCCACAAAGCTACAACGCAGGGGGATTTTCAACGTCGGGTTGTTCGCGAATTGTGATGGCGCGCACAAAAGCGCAAATAGTTGGAGACTCGGCGATAGAGTTGCTTTTTTTCTGCGCAACTCAGACCTGAGAAAGAGGCATTTGATGCGGGAAAGAGCTTTTAAAGAAGCCTTGCAAAGAATACGAGCGCTGGGCGCGGTAACGCATGAGCGCTTGTTTCCCCTCTCCGGCTAGAACCGACCTTGCCAAACGGAAGGAACGCCCAACACTGCGGGATGCGACACGCAAACGTTAAAACCAAGCATGACCCTAAAGAAATCGCATCCCGTTGCCGTCAATTACCCACGAGGCCATAAGCGCCGAGTGAGAAGTGGTTCGACGTCAAATCAGGCTGATCCCTTTCTGCAAACTCCCCGGCAGTGTCCGCGTCATGACCCGCGGCAGGATCCGCTGCGCGCGCCTGTTCTTCGAGCAGGCGGCTGGCATTTGAATGCTGCAGCGTCCCGTTCAGCGCATCGATCAATTCGCTCAACCGATCCTGTCGGAGCAGGAAATGCCGGGTGGTCGACGAGCCAACGTTGTCGTCTGACTCGCCCGCCACGTATAACGACAGGCTGATATGGCCTGAGGCCGCAGCCGGCTCGATGGTCCAGTCCACGATCCAGCGTCGCAGACCGAGTCTTTTGCCGCTTGCGGCCTTTCGCTTTGTGATTGAATCGGGCTTCATGATCTGTTTCGGTGAGATTGCGCGGCACTCGGCAATTGGAAATGCTGCCGGACCACGATGCCACCTAATTTAGTGCAGATGCCCAAACAAGATTGTGCGTGCCAGCACAATCCTTAAGTAAAAATAGGTAAAGAGAACCGCCACGCCAATGCCACGCCCACACGTGATCGGGCGTGGCGCACGGTATCGATCAATGAACCCGCGCTGTCGGCACCACCGCATTGGCGAGCGGCGCCGCCTGGGCAGGTGGAACGAACGACTGCGCGATCTCCACCAGATCCTGCTCGGTCAATATCCCGGCAGCGTGTTTGAGTTGCAGATCTGCCAGCAGGAACTGATAACGCGCGCGAGCCAGATCACGTCTGGCCGAATACAGCTGCTGTGTAGCCGTCAATACGTCGGCATTTGTGCGCACGCCCGCCTGAACGCTTTTGCGGGTCGCCACGATCTGCAGCATCGCGGATTCGACGGCGCTTTTGAGGGAGTCGATGCGCGTCATGCTGCTCACGCACTGGTTGTACTGTTTGCGCAGGTCGAGCAACACCTTGTCGGTCTTGTCTTGCAATTCGAATTGCGCACGTTCGTAATTAGCCTGCTCCTGTTGGGTCGACGCGCGCACGAGTCCACCGGAATACAGCGGTATCGTGACTTCAACACCGACCGATTTGGTCAGATAGCGAGTACCGATCGCATTGGTCTGGGTCGACTGATTCTGACCAACGCTCGCCACCAGATCCACGTGCGGATAAAAGCCCGCCTGTACGATCTTCATCTTTTGCTGCGCCGCTTCAACTGAGTGTCGACCAGCGATCAACTGCGCGTTGTTTTCCAACGCAATATCGTGCCAATGATCGAAACTGAGCGGCTCGGGCAGCACCGGTTGAAAGTCGTCCTTCAGACGGTCCAGACCCGCGACATCGAGCGACGCCGGCAAACCGGTCAGCGCTTCGAGCGCATGCGCAGCGTTATCCAGGCTATCACGGGCGTCGGCGACATCGGCCGCTGCCAGCGCGGCCTTCGATTTCGTTTCGAGGATATCCGTGCGGGTGCCCTCGCCGTTCTTGAACATCGCCTGATTGCCGGCGTACTGTTCATCGAACGCGTTTTTCTGCGCGAGCGCGAGCGACAACTGATCTTCCGCGAAGACCGTATCCGTATAGGCAGTTAACACGCGCACTAGCAAATCCTGCCGGCTATCGTCGAACGTCGCGTCCCCGGCGAGCGCGATTGCCTTGCCGTAGCGATAGCGCGCAATGCCTTCGAAGTTGATCAGTGGCTGACGCAGCGAAACGCCCTGGGAATAGGCACCGTAGACCTGATGTGTGGAAACATCCCCGTACTGCGTACCTAGGTACGTCGTACCGGTTACGTCGCGGTATCGCGCGTAATTCGCCGAAACGTTGGGCAACAAATACGAGCGACCAATCCCGACATTCGCATCATCGGCTTCCTTCTGCTTCGCCGCGCCCGCGAGAATCGGGTCATGGCTGAGCGCGGCTTCGTACGCATCGACGAGGCCGAGCGCAAGCGCTGGACGCGGCGCGATCATTGCGGCACCAACCGACATCGCCAGCAACAACGTGCGCAGGCGTGGAACGGCCTGCGCCGTGCCGGTAGAACCGGCGTTGGACGACCGAAGTGAAAAAACGCGCTGCACTTCAGTCCTCCGTGAATGCAGTGTGTGCGCGATCGAAGATCGGCTTGAGCAGATAGCTCAGCATCGAACGCTGACCTGCATTGATGAATATCTCGACCGGCATGCCCGGCTTGATATCCAGCTTGCGCAACTGTTTCATGCCCTGCTCGGTCACTTTGGCGCGCACCCTGTAGTACGGGGCGCCGGTGTGTTCGTCCACGAGGCGGTCGGCGGACACGAACGTCAGCGTGCCGGGCACTCTCGGGGTGGTGTTCTGGTTGAACGCGGTGAACATCATGTCGACCGGCATTTCCGTGCGAACCTTGTCGACCAGGTTCACCTCGAGGTGCCCTTCCGCTTCCAGCGGTTCGCCAGTCGGCACCACATCCATCAGCTTCGCGCCGGGGCCGATCGTGCCGCCTTCGGTGAAGACGCTCATCCCGACGACGGTGCCGTCAACCGGGGAACGGACCTCGCTGTTGGCAAGGTTGAATTCGCTTTCGTCCAGCCGGCTACGCAATGCCTCGGTGTCACGCTGCACGTCGCTCAACTGCGTGCGCACCTCTTTCATATAGTCTTCCTGCGCTTGTGCGATACGCAGACGCGCCTCGGCCGACTGGCTCGCCAATTCCCCGGCGGTGCCCGCCTGGCGCGCGATCTCGCCGTTCAGCACGGCTTCCTGACGTTGCAGGTCCTTCAGCTTGCTGCGCGGCACATATCCTTCGATCGCCAGCTCACGAACGCCGGTCAACTGGTCCTGCAGCGCCTGGTGCTCGAGCAGCCGTTGAGCATGCGCGTCGTTTTCGCCAGCCAGCTGCGCCTGGTATCCGGCGATGCTCTCCTGCAGCGCGCCAATCGACGCCTTCAGTGCCAGCCGGCGCGCGCTCAGCAGTTGCTCCTGCAGCTGCACGTCGGCCTCGGCCTCCTGATCGTGTGCGGCGACACCGTCCGTCAACTCACGCGGGAAGGCGATGGTCTTCGCATTGGTCGCCTCCGCGACGAGGCGCGCCTTGGTGGCGAGCTCGGTCAGGTACTGCGAGCGGATGGTCGCGTTCTGCGAGCGCGTCTGCACGTCGTTCATCCTGATGAGCACTTGCCCGGCCTTCACCTGATCGCCATCCTGAACGAGGATTTCGCGAATGATGCCACCGGTCGGGTGCTGGATGGTCTTGCGATTGCCGGCCACCACCACCGTTCCCTGAACCTCTGTGCCCTTGCTGAGGGGCGCGAATGCGGCCCACAGCAACGAGCCTACGACGCCGACCAGTACGACGGTCCAGCCAATCTTGACGTAGCGCGATTCATCGACATTGACGACCGGCGGCAATCCGGTGCCGAGCACCTCGATGGCAGGCGCCGCCGCTTTCTTGCTTGTGGAATTAACCATGGAAAATCTGCGGGTCAGACTGTGGCATCCGCATCCGCTGTTTGAGCGTCGGATGGCTGATGAGGGTTGGACGAAGCCGGGTTTGAGGCGGCAGGTTGAGCCGTAGCGGCGGATTGAGCCGTCGCGGTCGTTTTTGCAGCAGCCGATTGCGCAGCCGCCGTATTCGCGGGCGCATTCTGCAACGCCGCCAGCACATGCGCGGTGGGCCCGTACATCCTGAGCTGGCCTTCGACGAGCAGCAGCAGCTTGGTCGTAGCGGCAATGATGCTTGTCCGATGCGTAATCAGCACGACGGTCTTGCCGGCTGCGTGCAAGCGCTCGATCGCCAGCTTGAGCGCCGCCTCGCCGGTCTCGTCGAGGTTCGAATTCGGTTCGTCCAGCACGATGAACGACGGATTGCCATACAGCGCACGCGCCAGACCAATGCGCTGCTTCTGCCCACCGGAGAGCCCGGCGCCGCGATCGCCAACCAACGTGTCATAGCCTTGCGGCAGACGCAGAATCATCTCGTGAACCCCGGCGAGCTTCGCCGCCTCGATGACCTTCTCCGATTCGATCTGCCCAAAGCGTGCAATGTTTTCCGCGATCGATCCGCCGAACAGTTCGATGTCTTGCGGCAGGTAGCCGATGTGCGGTCCGAGCTGATCCTTGTCCCACTGATAGATGTCCGCGCCGTCCAACCGCACGGTGCCGACCGCGGCAGGCCACACGCCGACCATCAGCCGTGCAAGCGTCGACTTCCCGGACGCGCTGGGTCCGATCACGCCGACCACATCGCCGGCATCGATCGTGAATGACAGGCCCTGCACCACCGGCACCCGCATCCCCGGCGGCGCTGCGCTCACGCCTTCGAGCGTCAGCCGTCCGGTCGGCGGCGGCAGCGTCATGCCGATACGGCGCACCGGATTGTTCTTGAGCAGTTCAACGAGGCGGTCATACGCACTGCGAGCGCCGCTCCACTGACGCCAGACCGAAATCACCATTTCCAGCGGACCCAACACACGGCCCATCAGGATCGAACCCGCGATCATCATGCCCGGAGAAATCTTGCCGTCGATCGCGAGCAGCGCGCCGATCCCCAGTACGAGGGACTGCAATGAGAGCCTGAAGAACTTCGTGACATTGCCGACCAGCGCCGCTTTCTCGCTCGCTTCAGCCTGGCGCGATAGAAAGCCCGCATTCAGGACTGACCAGCGCGCCATCAGGTTGGGCAGCATGCCCATCGCCTCGATGACCTCGGCATTGCGCAGATTCGCGGTGGCGAGTGCGGTGGAGCGAATCGACAAACTGGTCGCCTCCGACAGCGGACGACGTGAAACACGTTCGTTGGCGATTGCCAGTGCTATCAGGATCGCCGAGCCCGCCAATGCAAACACGCCGAGCCAGACATTGAAGATGAAGATAACCGCCAGATAAATCGGGAACCACGGCGCATCAAAGAATGCGAACAGCGCATTGCCGGTAACGAACTGCCGGATCGTGGTCAGGTCATTGAGAGACTGCCCCGCATTGACGCCCTGCTGTTTGAGATTCGTTTCAAACGCAGCGGTATATACGCGGCTGTTCAGGTGCATGTCCAACTTGCCGCCGATGCGGATCACGATAAAGCTGCGCACATATTCGAGCACGCTCGAGAACCCGTACATGCCGAGCATCATCAGCGTCAGCATCGCCAACGTGACGCCATTGCGGCTTGGCAGCACGCGGTCATATACCTGCAGCATGTAAATGGACGGCACGAGCATCAACAGATTGATGAGCATGCTAAATGCGCCTAGCGTGCGAAACACGCGGCGGTAGCCTAACAACGCCTGAATGATTTCATTCGACGGCACTCTGACTTTACTGGTCATCTTTGCTCGTTACGCCGGTCTCGCAACGCCTCTCGATTCACTTCTAGTGTGGTCATTCTTTGGCCGACACCCCGTGCATCGGTCCGTTCTGAAGGCGCTCATTCTGCTCGATCAATTGCGCGTGAAATGTGACGGCCGTCACATCTATTCGCGAAAACAAACCCGATACTTGCGCTGCTCCCAGAATCCTTATTGCAGACAGTACCTTGCTCGACAACAACTATTCCGACGCTCAGCTCGACATCGCAATGGGTGGGCGCGCTTTACTCACGCCGCTTACGGGTATTGGCCAGTACGCGTCAAATCTGGCTCGCGAATTCGTCCATCGGGGACATAGCGTGCGGTTCTTTTACGGCACGCACTGGTCTTCGTCGCATGAGAACGGCACGACAGCGCCCGCCGCGGGAGATGCACGAGCAACGAAGTCGTGGCGCACCATCGCGGCAGCCGGCGCCAAACGTTTTGCGCGCAAGTATTTGCCCTCCGCATACCGTTTCATGCCACACGTCGAGCAGTATCGTTTCGATTCGGGCATCCGGCGGCGGCGTGCTCCGCAGGTCTATCACGATCCGAACTTCATTCCGTTCCGCTTTCGCGGGCCGACAGTGATCACCGCTCACGATGTCTCGTGGGTGCGTTATCCGGAGTACCACCCTGCCCAACGTCTCGCGCTATTGCGGGCGAACTTTCCGCGCGCGCTCGAACGCGCGGATCGGGTCATCGTGGTATCGGAGTTCGTTCGGCAAGAATTACAGGCCTGCTTTTCAGTCGCGCCCGAGAAGATCAAGGTCGTGTATAACGGCGTGTCGACGCGTTTCCAGCCATACTCCTCCGAAGCGACCAGTAAAGTACTGGGCCGCCACGGTCTCGCACATGGCCAGTACTTCGCGGCCGTGGGCACGCTGGAGCCACGCAAGAATCTGCAAACCGCGCTGGCCGCGCATGCGCGCCTGCCGGCCGAGGTCCGGCGCCAGTTCCCGCTCGTGCTGATCGGCATCGAAGGATGGCTGACGGACACGTTGCACCGCGCACTTGAACCGGGTCTGCGTGAAGGCTCCGTGCGCAAGCTCGGCTATGTGTCAGACGACGACATTCCGCTGCTGACCGCGGGCGCGCTCGCGATCGTCTATGTATCCGTCTATGAAGGGTTCGGGTTACCCATCATCGAAGGCATGGCGGCTGGCGTGCCGGTATTGTGCTCGACCGCCGACGCGCTTCGGGAAGTGGCAGGTGATGCCGGCATCATGCGCGAGCCGACCGATGTCGAAGGATTTACCGAAGCGATGCAGGTGCTGATCGACGATCGCGCGTTGCGTGAGCGGTTGATCACGGCCGGCATCGCCCGTGCGCAATCCTTCAGTTGGCAGCGCACTGCCGAGGAAACGCTCGCCGTCTACCGGCAGGTTCTCGCCTGACGAAGCCGGTTCCGACGAGCGCCGCGATCCACCTCGAATCCGTTTCATGCATACATTAAGAACAAGCCTCGCGCATGTCCTCCTGCTGTCGCGTCAGGATCTCATCGACCGGCATCGGGAAAATACGCTGGGCGCCGCCTGGCTGCTGATTCAGCCGCTGACCTTCGTGGTGCTGTTCAGCACGGTGTTTTCCCAATTCATGCGCACGCGCATCGGCGCGGATGCCGATCCCTATCTGTACACCGTCTATCTGATCGGCGGCCTGCTCACGTGGAACCTGTTCGCGAACCTGCTGAACCGGCTCACCCCCGTCTATAGCTCGAACGCGCATCTGATCCGCAAGATAAGCGTCGATCTGTGGCTGATGCCCTTGCATATCGTGCTCGCCGAGTGGGCGGTATATGCGATCACGATGGCGTTCTTCGCGATGTTCCTGCTGGTCATCGGTCATCCAATTGGGATGCAATGGCTGATGCTGCCGGTCGTTGCGCTGCTTCTGAGCGCGTTCGCGTATGGCATTGGCATCGTCCTCGGTACACTCGACGTGTTCATTCCCGACGTCAAGAACGTGCTGAACGTGGTGCTGCAATTCGGCTTCTGGCTCACGCCGGTCGTCTACCTCGCTTCGATCCTGCCACCGTGGGCCGCGAAGGGGTTGCACTTCAGTCCGATCTTCTGGGCCATCGACTCGGTGCACGCGATCATCGTATGGCATCAATACCCGCAGCCGAAGGAACTGCTCGCACTGTTCGGCGCTGCGGTGCTCAGCCTGCTCGCGGGGCGCCTGCTATTGACCCGTCTGCAATCTGAACTGAGGGATACGTTGTGACGACACACGCGCAGAACGGTCCACCAGTTCTTGAGATCGAACGGCTCTCGAAGCGCTTCAAGATCTACAACCGCACCGCTGACCGCCTGATAGAAAGCTTTTCCCGCAAGCCGCGGCATCGCGTGCATGCCGCACTGCGGGACGTTTCGTTCTCACTGGGACAGGGCGAGGCGATCGGCGTGCTCGGCCAGAACGGCGCGGGCAAATCGACCTTGCTCAAGCTCGTCAGTGGGGTGCTGTTGCCCGATGCCGGGTCGATCTTGCGGCGGGGGCGAATTGCGGGTCTGCTCGAACTCGGCACCGGTTTCGACGGCAAGCTGTCGGGTCGCGAGAACATCGCGGTGAATGCGCGGCTGATCGGCATGACGAGCGAAGAGATCGAACAACGTTTCGACGCGATCGTCGCCTTTTCCGAACTGGCTGAGTTCATCGACGCGCCGCTGCGTACCTATTCGTCCGGGATGATCATGCGGCTCGGCTTCTCGGTGGCCATTCATGCGGACCCGGTGTGCTTCATCGTCGACGAAGCGCTCGCGGTCGGCGACGCGCGCTTTCAACAGAAGTGTCTGAAGCGCATTCGCGAGTTTCGCGACGCTGGTGGCTCGATCCTGTATGTGTCGCACGACATCAATTCCGTGAAGCTGCTATGCGATCGAGCCATCCTGCTTTCGGGCGGCGAAGTCGTCCACGACGGCTTGCCGGAAGAAGCCGCGCAGATCTATTACCGGCTGATTGCGGGCATCGATAGCGACGCGCCGCAAGCCAACCAGTCGACGCCGAAATCATACGGTGCGTTGCGCACCCGCGTGCGCAACGTGGTGCTGTCAGGTCGCTTCGGGCCGGCCATGCGATTTGCGTCCGGTGAAGAAGTGACGATCGACCTCGAATGCGAGTCGGACCAGGACGCCCAGCTATCAGTCGGCATTCTGATTCGCGACCGCTTTGGCCAGGACGTGTTCGGCACCAATACCGCGTTGTTGCGCAAGCAGGCGCACTTCTCCGCCGGCAATAGCGTTTGCTGTCGCTTTTCGCTGCCGCTGAATTTCGCGCCTGGCAAATATACGGTCACGGTCGCCCTGCATTCTGACGACACCCACGTGCACGATTGCCAGCACTGGTGGGATGCCGCCGCGACTTTCGAAATCGCCGGCTTTCAGCATGCGCCCTTCTCCGGACTGTGCTACGTGCCGGCGCAATTTGCTCAATCCCCTGTACGGGAATTGGAACAACCCACGTTACGAGAATCATGACCAACGCAGTACTTCAAGATCTGATTGCGCGTGTCAAGGCGGAAGCAGCTGCCCATGCCGGCCCGAGCGACACAACTGCAACGGCTACGCTTGGGCATGCCGTATCGCCCGCCGGAGCCGGACTGGATGTCGCCGGCCTTTGCGCTCCCGCATCGATCGAACAGCTGATGCTTGCCGAGGACGAGGTTTTCGTCGATGGCGCCTATCGGCTCGTGTTACGCCGCGAGTCCGATCCAGCGGGCCGGGCCAATTACGTCGGTCAACTGAAGAACGGCGCCAGCCGGCTCGTGCTGCTGGCGAAGCTGCGCATGTCGGAAGAAGGGCGGCGCACTGGCGTGCAGGTGCCGGGGCTTCGCCTCGGCATTGGCGTGACGCTCGCGCAGCGGGTGCTGCGCCATGCGGGACTCAGCGCGCTGGCGTCACGAGTCGGACGATATGCCGACGGCGTCTATGCGCGGCGCCTGCTCTCCCGTTCACTGGTCGCGTGGCGGAGCCGCTTCGAAAATACTGTCGGTGCCGTGATGCGCCAGGCCGCGCGGTCCGAAGAACTATCACGACGCGTGGACGATCTGCAGGTACAGTTTCGCAAAGGCCTCGCAGTGGCGCCGGAAATAATCGACGCCTATTACCTTGCATTCGAAGATGCCAATCGCGGCACGCGTGAGAACGTGCGCGCGAAGCTGGCGATCTACGACGACTGGCTCGCAACGAATGTTCCGCGCGCGGGCAGACTCACGCATCAGATCGTGGATATTGGCTGCGGCCGGGGGGAATGGCTCTCGTATGTGCGCGAGCGAGGCCACGACGCAATCGGTATCGACGTCAGCCCGGTCATGGTCAAAGCCTGCGTCGCGCAAGGCTTCGACGCCCGCCATACGGACGCACTGAAGTATCTGCGCAGTTTGCCGACAGGCTCGGTCGCCGCGGTCACCGGTTTTCATATCATCGAGCATCTGCCATTCGACTATCTGTTCGCGCTCGTGCAGGAAAGCTACCGGGTGCTGGTGGAAGGCGGTTCGGTCCTGTTCGAAACGCCGAACCCGGAGAACATACTGGTTGGCAGTCACACGTTTTATCACGACTTCACGCACCGCAACCCGATAACGCCGAGTGCGATTACGTTCCTGCTGAAGTATCACCACTTCGAAGCGATCGACATCATTCGCAGCAGCCCATACCCGGAAGAAGCGAAGGTGCCGGGCAACGATCCGCTGACCGAGCGCGTCAACGGCCATCTCTGCGGTCCGCAGGACTTCGCGGTGCACGGACGCAAACGGACCGCGGCAGGAGCGCCGGCGTGAAGATTCTCGTGACGGCGAACATGGTGCCATTCATGCACGGTGGCGCTTCGTATCACATTGCCGGCGTAGTCCGTGAGTTGCAACGGGCGGGACATGAGGTGGAGCTGCTGCGTCTGCCGTTTCGCTTTTCGCCGGAAAAGGACATCGCGCGAGCGATGGAACATGCGCAGTCGCTCGACTTCATCCGTCCGAACGGCGTCACGATCGATCAGGTGATCAGCCTGCAATTTCCGGGCTATGGAATCAGCCACCCGAATCACCGGGTATGGGTCATGCACCAGCATCGCGCGATTTATGAACTGTACGATGCCGCGCAGGCAACCGCTGAACTCAAGCAGCTGCGCGCTCAGGTGATCGCGTTCGACAACGCCGCGCTCTCGAGCGCGAACCTGGTGTTCGCGAATTCGCGGCGTGTCGCTGAACGCTTGCGCGACTTCAACCGGATCGAAGCGACGCCGCTCTATCATCCGCCCGCAGACGCGGAGTCGTTCCGCTGCGAACAGGCTTTGCCGTATGTATTTTTCCCGAGTCGCCTGGAAACGCTGAAGCGGCAATCGTTGCTGATCGAAGCGGCGCGTCATATGCACTCGCCGCTGAAGATCCTGCTGGCAGGCGACGGCGGTCAGCGCGAGGTGCTTGCCCGGCTCATCGAACAACATGACGTGGGTAGCCGCGTCGCGCTGATCGGACATGTGACCGAGGCAGAAAAGCGCGCCTTTTACGCACGCGCGCTGGCCGTGGTGTTTCCGGCTTTCGATGAAGACTACGGATACATCACACTCGAAGCAATGCTGTCGTCGAAACCCGTGATTACCTGCACCGACTCCGGCGGACCGCTGGAGTTCGTTCGTGACGGCGAAACTGGCTGGATCGAGCCACCCGACGCCAAGGCGCTCGCCCAGCGCCTCGACTGGCTCGCGCAACATCCGCGCAAGGCTGCCGACGCCGGCGTGCGCGGCCTCGAAGCCTACCGGGCGGCGAACATCTCGTGGCGCGGTGTGATCGAGCAGCTTACCCAACCTCTCTAACCTGATCTCCCATGAGAATTGCGATTGTCGCGCCGAGCCCGGTCCCCTTTGTGATCGGCGGCGCTGAGAACCTGTGGTGGGGCCTGCTCGACGCGCTGAACGCACGGCCGGGAATCGTGGCGGAACTGATGAAACTGCCAACCCGCGAAGGCAACATGGGCGAACTGCTGGCCAGCTATCGGCAGTTCTTGCGACTGGATCTCGATCACTTCGACATGGTGATCAGCACCAAGTACCCCGCTTGGGCGATTCGACATCGCAATCACGTCGTCTATCTCCAGCACACGCTGCGCGGCCTGTACGACTGCTACCCATCGGCTATGCCGACGCAGTTCGAACCCGACCCACTGGTCGCGCTCGGCATGCCGGCGCGTATCGTCGACGCGCTCGTCAAGCGCGATGCGGCGAACCTCGAACTCGACGAACTGCTCGACGCGCTCGACGCAGCGTGGCAGCGCGCGCCGCAAGCGGCTTGCTGGGCGTTTCCAGGGCCCGTCACGCGCGCGGTGATACGCCTGCTCGACGCGATCGCAATGCGGCCTGACAAGATCGTTCACTATGCCGCGATTTCGCAGGTGGTCGCGGCGCGCGAGGGCTATTTCCCCGCCGGCGTGAAAGTCGCGGTCCATCATCATCCGACCGGTCTAAAGGGGCTCGCGCCAGGCCCGCAGGAAGCCATCTTCAGCGCCAGCCGTCTGGACCCGGCCAAGCGTATCGATCTGATCATCGAGGCTTACCGGCAGAGCAAGGTGGAGGTGCCACTGCATATTGCCGGCAGCGGCCCCGATGAAGCGCGCTTGCGCGCGGCCGCCGCGGGTCATCGCGGCATTCATTTTCTCGGACGCATCACCGATGTTCAGCTCGCGCAGGAGTATGCGCGCGCAGTCTGCGTGCCGTTCGTGCCGCGTGATGAAGACTATGGGCTTATCACGCTCGAAGCGATGCTGGCCTCGAAGCCGGTCATCACCACTACCGATTCGGGCGGTCCGCTCGAACTGATCGAGCATCAGCGCTCGGGACTGGTCGTCGAACCGGATGCGGCTGTGCTCGCCGGCGCGTTGCGGCGGGTTTGCGGCGATCTCACCGAAGCGCGGAATATGGGATTGGCCGGGCGCAAGAGCGTTGAGTATCTGAGTTGGACCACGCTGTGCGATGCGCTGCTCGCGGCCGGCCGACAAGTGGCTTCCGACGGTCAGGCAACCGACGCAATAGTCGCCGCCCCAGCGATCGTCACCAGGCGGACGAAGCCGGTGCTTGGCGTGCTCAATACCTATCCGATCACCCCGGTGATCAGTGGCGGCAAGCTGCGCCTGCATGGGCTGTACAAACGGGTCGCCGAACACTTCGACGTGCAGTTCGTCAATCTGGCACCTGTGGGTATGCGAGGTACGCGCAATCTCGCGGATGGCTTTACCGAGGAACTGGTGCCGAAGTCTCAGGAATTCACTGAAGCCGAGTATCAGCTCGAACGCTCGCTGGGCGCTTCCGCTGAAGATATCGCGGCCGCCATGCATCCAACCACGGCCCCCGAATGGCTAGAGGCGATCGACGCACTCGCGCGACGCGCCGACCTGATCGTGTGCTCTCATCCGTACGCAATGCCCGCATTGCGCGAAGTCACGTCCAAACCCTTCGTCTACGAAGCGCACAATGTCGAAGCCGATCTGAAGGCCGACATTTACGGCCCACATCGCTGGGCCGTCGATCAGGTCCTTGCGCTGGAGCGCCGTGCCGTACTCGACGCGGCGCTCGTCACCGCGTGCTCGGAGCGGGATCGCGAACGCATGGGCGAGCTCTACGGGACGGCAGGCGATGCCGCGAAGATGATCGTCGTTCCCAACGGCATCGACGTCGCGGCGACGCCGCTGCGTGCAGGGGCGCAGACAGAGCGCCGCCGCGCGGCGCTGCGTGTCGCGCATCCGCTGGCCCTCTTCATGGGCAGCGCGCACGGCCCGAACATCGATGCCGCGCGCTTGATCGTCGAAGCAGCCACGCGCTTGCCTTCGGTCCACTTCGTATTGCTGGGTTCGGTATGCCACTCAGTCCAGACCTGGGAGCTGCCGTCCAACGTCGGTCTCGTGGATGTGGTCAGCGATGCAGAAAAGGCCACGTGGCTTGAAATCAGCGACCTGGGCCTGAACCCGGTAGTTTCCGGCTCAGGGACCAACCTGAAATTGCTCGAATACGCTGCTGTGGGTCTGCCGGTGGTGAGTACCGAATTTGGGGCGCGCGGCCTCGGCTATCGCGCCGGCCATGAATACCTGTGCGCAGAAGCCAACGACTTCGCCGATGGCATTGAAGCGATGTTGCAACTGACGCAGGCGGAGCGTGATGCGATGACGCGCAATGCGCGCCGCCGTGTTGAAGCAGAGGGAGATTGGACCGCGATCGCCGCGACCTACTCGAAGTCGCTCGCGCAGGTGCTGGCGTAGAGGGGTATGGGAAAGGCGTATCCGCGGCCAGCGGTACGCCCTACAACAGGTAGTGACTCAGCGGCAGCAAGCCATCGAATTGGCCCACCACCGTGACCTCGACTGCGGCGGCCTCGTTCGTTGCATGGGTCGATGCGGCATGCGTGAACTCGCGCAGCAGATTGTCGACCGAGTCATACGACTGATGCTGGAACCCTTGCCATTCCAGACACACGGATTGGTCCTGGCTAGTTGCGGTATTCGACTCAGAAATTATGATCGGACTTTTCATTGCGCGAACCTGGCGGTGAAGTAGATCTATTTTAGCGACTAGCGCGGCGCTTGTCGCGTTAGTACTTCCACGACAGACCGAGCGAGCCGCTGTACACGGAGTACGCAAAGAGCGATATCGAATTGGAGACCCGCCCTGCCGATGCCTGGGCATACACCGACCAGCCGCGCACCATTGGATACGTGTAGCGCAGCGATGCCGCGCGTATGGTCTGGTGCCGGCCCAGCGTGCCGAAGAATACTGGGTCATACGCATCCGCGTCGATCAGCGTTCGCTGCTGCAAGACTGCTTCGAGTTGGCCATGAAGGGCCATGTCGTAATCGGCCGACAGCCACGCTGAATAACCGTGCTGCGATCCGCCGGGGCGTCCGTTCAACGGCTTGTCCCATGCTGGACCGACGAATAGTTGCACCGAGGTGCGCTCGCCGATGCGAGCCTGGACCGCCGCACGCACTTCGACATACACCGAGTCATAGAGCGAGTTGCCGGGATACGCGGAATCCAGCACCGTCAAATCGAGGCCGCCGCGCGCGAGCATCGGCCGCCATGCCGACGGCGGCAGCCAAAAATTCGCGTGCCAGCCGATATCGCGCTGATAGACGCGCGTGCCGAGCCACAGCATGTCTGCGGTGAGCTGGTTATAAAGCTCGCCATGCATCACACTGGTCCTGTCGGCAAGACCGATCGTGGCGGAGCGCTGGTCGAAGCTGTGCTGACTGCGGTACTGACGATTGGTTAGTCCAGCGAGCAGTGCCAGACCTGGCACGGACGAAATCGGCAACTCGCCCTGCACCGCCGATTCAATGTACTGGTCACCGTGCGCAAGGCTTTCGGGTTCGAGGGTCCGTGAACCGAATGGCGCACTGGGCGCGAAATTCACGACGGGATTCGACGGTCCATAATTCGCGTTCGACGTGACGCCCGCTCCAAAGCTCACCATCAACTGCGGCCGCGGGCCACTCGGCGTGCACGCGCTCGCGCGATAGAAGACGATCAACTCCTCGATGGCGGGTGGCACGTCGTATTTTGCTTCGATCCGCGCGAGCGTTTCTTGCGAGCGCGTGCGCTCTCCCAACTGGCAATACAGAATCGCCGCATCGAGTAGCGCGCCTGCCTGGCGGGGGTCACGCCGTACCACTTCATTCAGCAGCAATAGCGCGCGCTGGCGATCTCCGTCACTGATCGCAACCTCGGCCTGCGCTTGCAGATCTTCATCGATGGTCTGATCGAAGAGACTTTCCGGGGTCTGCGCCATTGCGTGAGATACCAGTGCGCTCATCACTACGATGCCGAGCGCACGCAGCGCCAGTCCGACGATTGCGCGCCATGAACCACGCGACGGCAGCGCGTGAATGCGCCGCTCAATGAATCGCATGGGTATCGCCTTCGTGCATCGTATAAAGCCATTCTGCAGTGTCGCGCCCGCGCAGTGCCACCTGAGAGCAGGTCTTCAGGCGATGACGTTCGCTCTGCCGCGCAGTTTCGTGGCCAATCAGCAAAGTGGCTTCGAGCGTCTTCGCATACTCCTGGAGCCGCGACGCCACGTTGACCGTATCGCCAATCGCGGTGTAGGACTTACGCGAGCTGGAGCCGATTTCACCGACCACCGCGGGTCCGCTATTCACGCCGATGCGAACGCGAATCGTCCTACCGTCGAACACAGGCAGCCCACTATGATTGAGCGCCGCCAACTCGCGCAGCATCGCGCTCGCACAATCGAGAGCGCGATCCGCATGGTCGGGCTGCGCGAGCGGAGCGCCCCAGAATGCCATCAGTGCGTCGCCCATGTATTTATCCAGCGTTCCTTCCGTGTCGTGCACGCAGCCGGTCAGACGCGTCAGCACGACTTCCGTCATCGCGAGCAGATGCTCGGGTGGCATCTGCTCGGCGAGCCGCGTGTAGCCTTCGATATCGACGAACAACACAGATATCTGCCGACGCTCCGGCTTGAAGGTCGCGAGTCCCCGCTCGCGGATGATTTCGCGCAGCACCGTCGGCGGCAAATAGTGGCTGAAGCGGCGCTCGAACGAGCGCATCGCCGCCTGCGAATAAATCCACTCGACGGGCGCCTGCATCAGCAGGAACACCGCCGCGGGAATCAACGGCAGTGCGGCCAGTTGCGTGGGCACACTGCGTGTCGAAGCCAGCAGGCCCAGCCACAATGACGTCGTCACGACGATCAACACCAGCGCAATCGTCGCGCGTTGCTGGCGGAACAGCACCGCGAAGATCACGATCGAGCACGCCGCCCAGACGATCGGTAGCCATGCCGCCTGCGCTTGCGTATCGTCGTGCGAGCCCAGATCGAGCAGTTCGCCAAGCAGTTCGGCATGCACGATGACCGCCGGCAACCATGGTTCGATCGGCGATGCGACGTGATCCGTGAGCCCGAGCGCCGACGAGCCGACCAGCACATAACGGTGCGCCAGCAGGGAAGATGGCACCCTTTGCGTGAGCACGTCGAAAGCGGATACCACGTCGAGCGACTGAAGCGAATGCCGGAACGGCACATGCATCAGGCCTTGAGAGTCAATCGGCAGGCTGGCGAGCGATGCGAGCGGCAAGGTGCTTGCATTGCGGCAATGGATCAACTGCCATGCGAGCATCGGATAGACGGCGTTTGCGTACTGGATCACCGGGGCGACGGAACGGACCACCCCGTCCACACTGGCGTGCGGTGTCACATGCCCGACGCAGACCTGTGGATCACTAAAGAAATTGCCGACGAAACCCGACGCCACCGGCGCATGGGCAACGTGCGTGCCTGTCGGCAGCGCGCCGCCGACATGCCCGGCATGAGGCGCCCCCGCTCCCTCCGAGAGCGCGAATGCCTGCGCGAACACGAGCGGATACTGATGCGCGATGTCGAGCAGTGCGCGATCGCCGTCGTCCGGTCCTGCTTCGGGAAACATGATGTCGAGGCCGACCGCTTTCGCGTGATAACGCGTGAACAGCGTCTGCGCGAGTCGCGCCATCACGGCGCGTGGCCATGGCCACGGCCCGATCGCATCGAGAGAGCGCTCGTCGATGTCGACGAGAGCGATGCGCGGGTCCGGTGCGGCGGTGATCAATTGCTTCTGCTGCCAGTCGTCGAGCGCATAGCCGAGCCGGCTATATGGTTCAGGCGACCATGCTCCGGTCGCCAGCAAGCAGCCTAGCAGTGAAATCAGGGCGAATATCGTGAGGCGAATTTGGTCCAGCGTGCCAAGGCCTGCTACCGGGACCACTGGGTCGCTCCATAGGCCGCATTGCTCCCGCCGAGAGACTGCGTGAACAGATAGCCCGCCTGCGTGGCATTCTTGCCGGCGAGCACGCCTCTGACGAGCGCCCGCGAAACGCCGAATTCGCTGACGAGCTTGCCGTCCGGAGTCACGCTGCCGCTTCCCGAAATCTCATAGCTCGCGCCGTTTGCGCTGAGCTTCATGCTCGTCTGAAAAGCACGCGTGCCGAAATCGATCGACAGTAGCGGATTGCTGATCTTCGCCTCTGTCGCCGCGCCCGTCGTTGCATTGACCACGAACGCTTGCGCCGCCTGAAGCCCGAACTTGAAGTTGCCGGAGGTGGGCATCACCATCTCCGTCTGCGGCGCGCGGGTCATCGCGAAAGGCCCCGTCCCCGTCAGGCTAACCTGTTCGCTGCCTTGCTGCACCAGCGCCGTCAACGTCGTGTCCGCGCCGTACGAACCCAGCGACTTATAGCGTCCCCAGAAGATCTGCGCCTCCGGCGCTGGGTCGATGACGGGTACCGCTGGTGCTGCCGGCGTCGGCGGATCGGCGGGGGGAGGTGTCGTCAGCGGGAAGCTTAACTCCGCAGGCGCAACGCCCGGACTGACCGGTGCCTGGGCGGTCGCCGCGCGAGCGCTGTTTTCCTCGCTCTTCAACTCGGCCGCTGCCTGCTCGGACATCACCCGCGACGGTCCAGAGTCGATTACGACAGGGCGAGCGCTGCCGCGATACACCTGCAGCCATTCGTTCGGTTTGCCAGCAAATAGCTGTGCCGCAGCCGAGCCCTCGCAAGGACCCACGCCCGTCGCCGAGCAGCCGGCGCCCAACGGCGTCATCACGATGCCGCCGCTAAGCACGTCTGCGCGCGTCACGTTTTCGTCGGTGAACACGGTGAAATCGGTGCCGCGCACGCCGAGCGCGGCGACCGGAGTGTTCATCCGATAGTGGTCGCGCGCGGCCTGAGCACCCGTACCCGATATCTCGCGCACCATGCCCCTCGTCAGCGACAGCTTGATGACCGTCTTGCGTGGATCGGCCGGGTTGTATTCGTAGCGTTCGAACGTCAGCGATGAATTGGGTCGCACACTGATAAAGCCGTGATCGACCGTGGTGATGTACACATAGCCATCTTTGCCCGTCTCGACGGTGTCGCCCTGCTCAATGGAGGCGCCTTTGGCAAGCGGGGTGCAAAACGTTTGCGCGCGTTGTGCACACGCCTGTCCAATCACGAGGACTGCATTGCCAATCGTCGCGGACTCCGCATGCGCGTCATGGTGCACAAGAAACGCCGTGCAAACAACGAACTGCAATGCGGCCGAACGACCCCCTCGAAGTATGCGTTCCTGCATCTGATCTTTTCCCCGAGATCCTCACGGCACTGCGATCGAATAATCCGGTAATGATTAGCGAAATTTTGTAATTAGGATGTGACGGCCGTCACAGATGCCAGCGCTCGATACGCATATCGTCCTGCGTGCCCGAGTCAGCAAATTACAATTGAGAGAGATGTCGACCGAAGAAGAAAGGATCAGTGACGGCCCATTAAAGGCCATTGATCTCTTGAAACAACAAAAGCTGCTACGCAACGTTGCGAACGAAGTCATCGAAGAGACCAGCCGCCACATTCGCTATCGCCGCTTCTCGAAGCGGGAATTCGTCGTTCATAAGGGCGACGCCGGTTCATCGCTACTCATGTTGATGTCCGGCCGCCTGCAGGTGATCGCACTGTCGGAAGACGGCCGCGAGGTGGGACTCGATTTCGTCGAGCCGGGTGACTATTTTGGCGAGCTGTCGATTATCGACGGCGGTCCTCGCTCGGCTTCGATCATTGCGATCACGGAATCAGTGGTCGGCTTTTTGCCGAAGCATCAGGCCCAAACACTGTTTTACCGTAATCCCGCAGTGGTGGAGGCGCTGTTGCAACGGCTGTGCCGCACGATTCGCCAGGCTTCGAATTACCGGTCGATGCTCGGTCTGACGCGCGCTTACGCCAGGGTCTATTCAGTGCTCGAGGCTTCCATGAAAACGAGTGCAGGCGGCCTGTTGACAATCGAGAATCTACCCAACCAGCAGGCCATTGCGATCATGGCCAACGTGAGCCGCGAAACAGTATCGCGCGCGATCCGTTCTCTTATCGACGGAGAGGTGATCGAACGTGACTATCGACGCCTGATCGTTCGCAATGCGGAAATGCTGGCCAAGCTTGCGAGGGGCGAGGCTGAGTTGCAACTGCGTGCGAAAGCGATGGGCGAAGGCGCTACGGTCGGGCAAGCGCGCCCCTCCTGACCGGTTGTTCGAGATAGGCCCTGGCAGGAGCGACGCTGTACCGATTAAGCATTCCACTCCATGCGTCACGAGTTGTGACGCCCATCACACACTCAGCCCCGTTGGTTTGCTTTACTTAAAGTTCCGGTGCGATATGCATTGCCGCCGAAACTTTCATGCAAGCCAAGCTAAAGTTCCTCGAGAAATTCGCCGTCTTTAACCGAAAGAATCCGCGCGTCCGATCATACGATCGGGTCATAAGCATTGGCTCGAATTGCGAAGTGACCTGGAATATCCGCCATCACTTCGAGACGCGAACGGCTTATCCGTTCGATTGGTGGATGACGCCCTTCCAAGCTCTGCTCGACGTTCTCGGTGCGCGATTCAGCGGCCTTTTCGAGCCGTCGCATCTGGCTATTCCTGCGGATCGAGGCACCGTCGTCGATACGCGGTTCAATCTCATGTATCACCACGATTTCGCGAGAGATGAAGAAGGTCGCGTGATTGTGGACGACGTCGAAAAGCAGCTTCCGGATTTGCGGAAGAAATATGCCCGGAGAATTGATCGCTTCGTCAACGAACTGGACGGCAAAAAGGTGTTGTTCGTTCGAAACAGATGCGGCAACGATCCGGTGTATTTGAATGGCGATTACGGCGACATTCAACCCGATCAATGCATCGAGATTCACCGTGTGCTCTCGGCGCTTCTGCCGCGCACGCAGTTCGATTTGTTCGCGACGAACAAGCCAGGTTTCGAGGCTTTTTCGTATCGCGGCTCCGAAATCTTCAGCGACTCGATCGTCGAGTATGGCGATTGCAGCGACTATATGGTGTCGCCCAAAGGTTGGGCGGAGATGTTCGAGCGCAACCGCATTGTTCTTCGCGCGGGTCATGAGGCATCGACGCGCACCTTGACAGTTTGACCCGGAAAGCACATATCGTCAGGTCGAGTTCGTGACCAGTTAGCCAGATCGACGATAACTAACCATAATCTCCCGGCGGATCGGCGGGACGACTGAATACATGCACCGACTCAACCGGCGATGCTGTTCTGGCCTCGCCGCAACTGGATTGGCGGCGAGCGGCAGCGCATGAATCTCCGCCGTTTTACTTGTATCGGCATCCCGACTAGATTGAATTGAACGCCATTTCGTTTATCCTGTTTTCATAGACATGCGGTGGTCCAAACCAGCAGTGCTCTCGTCGGAGGTCACGGCCAATGAGTCCCGTCATCGTCACCCTGCTCGTGCTCCTGGGCATCGGGCTGTTGCTTGCGCTCTGGCTAATGGGCATCTACAACGGGCTGGTGGTTGCCCGGAAGCGCTTCGAGAACGCCTTCGCGCAGATCGATGTGCAGCTCAAGCGGCGCTATGACCTGATTCCGAACCTGGTCGAAGCGGTCAAGGGCTATATGGGCCACGAGAGGGAGACGCTCGACGCCGTCATCAAGGCCCGCAACAGCGCGATGGCTGCCGAGCAGAAAGTCGCCGCCAACCCCAGCGACCCGGCGGCCATTAAGGGGTTCAACCAGGCCGAGGCTCAGCTGGGCGGCATCCTGGGCCGGCTCTTTGCCCTCTCCGAGGCATACCCGGACCTCAAGGCCAACCAGAACATGCTCGCCTTGCAGGAAGAGCTGACTTCGACCGAGAACAAGGTCGGCTTCGCCCGGCAAGCGTTCAACGATGCCGCCACCGAGTACAACATCCGGCGGGAGGTGTTCCCGGCGGTTACGGTGGCCGGCATGTTCGGCTTCAGGCAGGCGACGCTATTGGAAACCGCGGAGACCGAGCGCGCAGCGCCCAAGGTGTCGTTCCGGTAAGCCGGGACCGCATCGCTCTATGCGTCTCATGCTCCCCAAGCCGCTCTGACCGTGACCACCAATTTCTTTCAGCAGCAGGATTCGGCCCGACGCAAGACCTTTCAGCTGGTGGTCTATTTCGTCCTGGCGATCCTGATACTGATCGCCCTGGTCTACGGGCTGCTAGTGGCGCTCAGCACGTATGACGCCCACGCGCCGGTGTCCTGGTGGCAGCCGGAGATGCTCCTGTTCGCGGCGCTGGGGGTGGGCCTTGTGGTCGGCGGTGCCAGCGCATTCAAGGTGAGCCAGCTCGCTTCCGGCGGCCAGGCCGTCGCCCTGATGTTGGGCGGTGTGGAGGTGCCCGGCACGACCACCGACCCGCGGCAGAAACGGCTGCTCAACGTCGTCGAGGAGATAGCCCTCGCTGCGGGAGTGCCGGTACCCCCCGTTTATGTTCTGGATGAGCCCGGGATCAATGCCTTCGCGGCCGGCTACGCTCCGGGAGACGCCGTGGTCGCCGTCTCGCAGGGCTGCCTCGACTACCTGACCCGCGACGAGCTCCAGGGCGTGGTGGCCCACGAGTTCAGCCACATCCTCAACGGCGACATGCGACTCAACATCCGGCTAATCGGCCTGATCTTCGGGATCATGGTGTTGTCCATCATCGGCCGCGGCCTCATGTTCACTTCCAGAGGACGCTCGTCGGGAAGGCAGAATGCCCAGGGCGGCATGGTGCTGCTGGGCCTGGGCGTGTTTGTGCTGGGCCTCGTGGGAGCGTTCTTCGGTCGGCTGATCATGGCGGCGGTGTCGCGGCAGCGCGAGTACCTGGCCGACGCCAGTGCCGTCCAGTTCACGCGCAACCCCGACGGAATCGGCGGGGCGCTCAAGAAGATCGGAGGGCTGGCTGAGGGCTCACGCATCGGCAACCCCCAAGCCGCAGAGGCCGGTCACATGTTTTTCGCCAACGCCTTCGCTGGCGAGGGACTCGCCGGAATGCTAGCTACCCACCCGCCCCTCGTCGAGCGCATCCGCCGGCTCAATCCCCAGTTCGACGGCCGGTTCCCGGAGGTGCGGCCGGTAGGTGTCGATCGGGAAGAACCTGAAGGCCCCCGGCCCAGCCATGCCCCGCCGTTCGGCGGGGCTCCTACGTTACCAGGGCTTCCGCAGGTGCCGGTGCCGGTCCTGGGGCTCGCCGACGAAACAGCATCCCGGGTCGGCCACATCGATCCGGAACTGATTAGCTATGCGCAGGGGTTACACGACGGTATGCCAGACGTGCTCCGGGTCGCCGCCCAGGAGCCGTTCAGTGCTCGCGCCCTGGTCTACGCCCTCCTCATGGACCCGGGGTCGGACCTGCGGGAACTCCAGCTGACCCGGCTGAAAGCCGGCGCTGAGCCTCAGGACTTTGTCGAAACCCTGCGGCTGATCGCCCCTGTCCAGGCTTTGCCGGACACGCATCGGCTGCCCCTTCTGGACCTGAGCCTGCCAGCACTGCGGCAGATGTCGCCGCGGCAGCATCATTCATTCCGCGCACAGGTCGAGATGCTAATGATCGCCGACCAGCGGCTGAGCTTGTTCGAGTACACGCTTCGCTGTGTACTGCATCGCCATCTCGACGCCCAATTCCTCCCGCAGCGTCCGGCGCGTGCAGGGCGCAGTTCCGTGCAGAGCCTCGCGCACCCGGTGGCAACGGTATTGGCGCTACTGGCCTGGGAAGGCCAACCGGAAACCGACCAGGCCGCGCGGGCTTTCGATGCGGGCATGCGCGGTTACATCGGCGGCGAGCACGCCTACCGCTTGCGGCCTCGCGAAGAATGCTCCCTCGCCGGATTCGACGCGGCCCTGCAAACGCTCAATCAATCGGTCCCAGCCATCAAGCGCCGGATCGTCGCCGCCTGCGCGGCCTGCATCCTGGCAAACCAGCAGGTCACCGTCCGCGAAGCGGAGCTGCTCCGCGCCATCTGCGATACGCTCGGCTGCCCGCTACCGCCGCTCGTCGTGCGGGAAGCGGAAGAAGGGTAGTCCTGGCAATGCAGATGCGAGGTGCTCCCGCCGCGTGTTGTGCCGCTCATAGTTGCATCGTCACGACACGGGCCGGCGGCAGGTTAGCCCAGATGATCCGGCTCGACAGCATCACAAAGTCGCCCATCCCACCGGCATTCACGACGTTTCGATCCGGCCGGATATCGTAGGTGAACAGAATCACGACACCACCAGGACGCAGGACCTGCCGCCACTGGTCGACAATCTCATCCACCTCGCGATGAGGCAATGAGCGCAAGGGAAGGCACGACACGATCGCGTCGACGCGCAGGTCCAGTGGCAGGCACCAGGCCAGGCGGGCAGCGTCGGCGTGCATGACCGGCACATCCGGGAATCGCCCGCGCAGATGCTGCACGAAGGTAGGGGAGCGCTCTACGACGATCAGCCGGTCGGTTGGCACGCCGCTTTCGAGCAACGCGTGCGTGACCGCGCCGGTACCGCCACCGAGTTCGATGACCACACCGTTGCCCGCCGGCACCTCCCGCGCGAGGCGCGCGGCGAGTCGCCGTGAGCTCGGGCAGATCGCGCCGACCGACCAGGGCGCCGTCGCCCATTCCCGTGCAAACAGCCGGGACGTGTGCAGGGGGCCGGCAACCATTACTGCACCACCTTGATGTCGTAGACCTTGGCCTTTGATGCGCCGACGATTTCCTTGTCGTACTTGCCGGCCAGCTCGATGGTGCCCGTCTGATTCACCGGCTCTTCGGCCGGCCAGTGTTTGTGGTCGATCTTGACCGGCAGCTCTCCCGTGCTGTCGGCGAACTGGTACTTTTCGCCGATGGATTTCACGATATGGCCGCGCAGTGCGATGCGTTGGTCTTCCCTGCCTGCGTCGCGAAGCTGTTGGACCGTCGTGGCCGTCGCTTCGACACCAGGGCCTGTGCATACCGCGTGAGCCTCTGCGGTGGACGTGGCGATCAGGCAGGCAACAATGAGCTTCTTCATTGGTTCTCCTTGTACGGGCGACATCGTGGTCGCGACAGAAAGCAGTCTACGGACCCGAGGCTGAAGCCAGAGTGAAGGCGACGCTGCGCGGTGTCCCCCTTAATGCAGTGTTAACCTTCCGGCCGGTAAGCTTGCGACGCCGCGTCACGGAACCGGCGGGAACAGGATGACGACGGATGCGAATACTGCTGGCCAAGGGGACGATCCGCTGATCGGCAATGGACTAAGACTCGGCCTGCGCCGGGAAGGTTTCGCCGCACTACCCTACGGCCGCTTTCGGCGTGTCCAATCTCGCGAGCATGGCGCGCTCGCTGCGGTGCCGCTTGTCATGTGTAGCCAAGCGCCGCAGCCGCAGACGCACGGCGGCTGACGCACTCTTCATCTTCAGTACAAAACGACGCAATGAATACCATCGAAGCATTCAACCACGCGCTCTTCCTGATGATCAACGGCACGCCGGCAACGCCGGGATGGCTGGTCAGCACGGCGCTCGTCTCTGCAAATCATCTGATCTGGTTAGTGCCCCTCATGCTGGTGATGATGTGGCTTTCCGGGGACCACCAGCGGCGCGAGCTGGCCCTGCGTGCCTGCTGCGTCGCGCTGCTGGCGCTCGGCGTCAACCAGTTGATCGGTCTCGTCTGGCAGCACCCCCGCCCGTTCATGATCGGGCTCGGCCACACGTTCCTGGCGCATGTGCCCGATTCGTCGTTCCCAAGCGATCACGCCACCCTCTTTGCCAGCATCGCGCTGCCGCTGCTCTTCGGGCGGATGTGCTGGCTCGGTGGCATGACGCTCGTTGCGGGTATCATCGTCGCGTGGGCACGCGTGTTTCTCGGCGTGCATTTTCCGCTCGACATGATCGGGGCAGTGGCCGTCGCGTGCATCGCTTATGCGGCAATTGCGCGGCTGTGGCAAACGGGCGGCACGGCGATGACAGATCTGGCGGTCACGCTCTATCGTGCGCTGCTCGCATGGCCGATCAGCCGTGGCTGGCTGAGGCCGTGATTGCCTGTCGGATATAGTCTGACCCGTTAGGGCGACGCGCGTGGGCGTTGGCAGGACTGGGCTCTATGCTGCGAGTCGATATTCTTATGGCGGAAGGCAGCAGCATCGCACTGCCGACTGCAATGCCCCGCCAAGTTTGACTCCCACCGTTACGGATCGGCCTCTACCCATGATCCTACCCATTCTTCTCGCCAGATCAATTGCAACCGACTCCTCTTGATTGTCTGGTGCAGTATCGCTCGGGAGTCGAGCATTCCCATTCAATTAACAGCCACCTGCCGCAAGCCCAACGCTGGGCCTGCCCCGGGTCCACATAGCGCCCGCCGATACCGTCAGCGATACCGGCATTCTCGCCCGGCACTCAACAGCCTTAGGTGGGCCGCATCGGACAATCAGCGCCACCTGCTTAAGAAAGATCGTCTGAGCCATACATCTCCAGATGACATCGGAGATCGATACCGTCTGCGATACCGTCAGGTCACAGCTACCGAACTGAGCCGGCCGGCGACTGATCGGCCATTGTGGACGCTCAGCTACCGATCCTCATCGGGCGGCTGCACGGTGCTGACCGGCCGTTCGCCCGAGCCGGCTCCAGAACCGCGACTCTTACATCGGCGAACGCGTACTTACGACCCATAGGCGACGCTCGCATCGCCGTTGTCTCAAAGTCGGCAATAGGAGGGTAAGCCGCCCCTCGCACCGACGTGCGACCGCAGCGGTTGTCTGCGGCACAGAGGACTGGGGGTGATGCCGCAGTGCCGCTGCCCGTTGCTTCTAGACGTAAAAACAACGCGTCATCCCGCGGTCCACGACGTCTTGCAACGCGTGTACTCAAGTTGGTAAAGCGTCGAAGTAGGCGTTGCTGGGCCGACGCCGGGCAAATCCGCGAGTCCGGCATTGAAAGCTTCCGCCGCTAAACGGACGCGGTCGGCGCGGCATCCTTACTAGCACGATCCATGTCGGCACTTGGGTGCCTTCCGAACGTGCCCGCTTTTCAGCTTTCTCTAGCTTGCTGACAGCCTCATCGGCCAGGCAAAGATGGACTCCCGTGATGCCGGCCATCTCGACCAGCAGTGGCAGGACGTGCTCACGCAGACCTTTCACGACTTGTGTGCGCCATCGTTACGGTGCCGACGGAGCATGTATTGGCGCCGGGTTTTCTAGCCAAAGAGGTTGTGCTGAATCTGAACAAGATGCCCAGTAAGCGCCTTCACTGCTGCATCCGTATCGCGGTCTCTAAGGGCTTCGACGATTTCACGGTGCTGGGCCTCATATTCCTTGCGACGTTCTGGAGTCAGCGAGCGCGCTTTAAGCCGCCCCCATTCGCCTTGCTCGCGCACGCGATTAGTCAACTCCAGAATCTTTAGGAAAAAAGAGTTATGCGTTGCAAGTGCGAAAACTCGGTGGAGCTGACCATCCCAATGCTCGAACTCCTCAATAGTCTGCGCGGCCTCCGAGCGCTCGATGCATTCAATCATCTTCGCGAAATCTGCGCCCGTCGCATTACGCGTGATGAGGCGTGGCATCAGCGGCTCGATCAGCAGTCGCGCTTCCATCAGTTCAGCAGGACTCGTCTGGTCCTCTGGCCGCGGTTCCGCCTGCTCGCGAATTCTCGCAGGGAATGTGCTAGCAGCGCCAGGCCGCACGAACGTGCCGCTTCCGACGGCCTGGGAAATCAATCCGCGCTCTTTCAAATCCTGAAGCACCCGCCGGACGGCCCCTCTCGACGCTCCAAACTGCTCGCTCAAAAGACGCTCCGCGGGCAACTTCGCCCCCTCGCCCAGCCGACCAGACGCGATTTCTTCGTCCAGATACGCCGCCAAGGACTTCGCGCCGGCCGCCCGAACCGGGCTGCCACGACTTTCGACGTCGCTCATTCTTTTGCTCTCCCTCCTCACCGTTGAAGTAATTATACGCGAAACGGTACCAATTGGTGAAACCATTGGTTTACCCCCAGTTGCATATGTGCCAATATGGTTCTACAGTAGAACCACATCGCAACCAAATGGACCAACAAGGAGTGAGAAGTGAAGCTTGCAAACTTACGAGTGGCTGGGCAAAAGGTCGTTGCCCTTGTAGATTCGGACGCGGAGACATTCTGGAGCATAGATGCACTGGTGCCTGGTTTCTCTGGTGACATGGTCCAATTGGTACAACAATATCCAGATCTAAAGGCTGACCTGAAGCCCAAGACGTCCGGCACTCCTTTGAGCGGTGCTGAAGTGCTGGCTCCGATAGACCAGCCTCGCCGCAACATCTTCTGCGTGGGCAAAAACTATCACGAGCATGCCGCGGAATTTCAGAATTCGGGCTTCGATAGCAGCGCGCAAAACGGTGAGCACGCGCCGGAAGCGCCTGTGCTCTTCACAAAGCCGGCGTCGGCCATCATAGGTCCTGGCGAAAAGATTCCTCGCCACACGAGCGTTACCAGTCAACTCGACTATGAAGCCGAACTTGGCGTCGTTATCGGTAAGGCTGGCCGCAACATCTCCAAAGCGAACGCGATGGACCATGTGTTCGGCTACACAGTGATTAACGACTTTACCGCGCGGGACCTGCAAAAGCTCCATCGTCAGTGGTTTCTCGGCAAGTCGCTGGACGGCTTCTGCCCGATGGGCCCGTACGTGGTCACTGCAGACGAAGTCGATGGGCAAAACATCGATGTCAAGTGCTGGGTCAACGGCGAACTGCGTCAGAACTCGAATACATCGCAACTGATATTCGACATTCCAACGCTTATCGAGACCCTTTCTGCTGGCATCGAATTGCAGCCGGGTGACGTCATTGCGACGGGTACTCCGGCAGGAGTCGGTATTGGGTTCACACCGCCCAGATTTCTTCAAAAGGGCGATGTGGTTCGTATCGAAATCGAAAACGTAGGTGTTCTTGAAAACGAGGTGGGTGAATGACGACGACTTTGGTCAAAAACGTGGTTGTGGAAATTGATGGTGATGGTCAACCGGTGGTGTGTATCCACGGTCTGGCAGGTTCCTCGAATAACTGGACGCCTGTGTTGCCCGCGTTCGAAGGCATGAAGGTCATCCGCCTTGACCTGCCCGGCAGTTCGCGCTCGGAACTCGCGTCGGAGCCTCTGTCCATTGAGCTGTACGTTCAGACAATTGCCGCTGTTCTTGGCGAGCTCAAGGTGTCCGGGGCGCACATCGTCGCGCACTCGATGGGCACCATCGTCGCTCAACACCTTGCTCTGAAGCATCCGGACCTGGTGAAGAGTCTGGCGTTGTTCGGTCCGTTGATTGAACCGCCAGAAGCCGGTCGCAACGGAATGAAGGCACGCGCCGCACTGTGCCGGGACAAGGGCATCGTCGGCGTGCAGGAAGTGGCGGACGCAATCGTTAAGGGTGCAACGAGCGTGGAGACCAAGGCCCAGCGCCCGGTGACGGTGGCGCTCGTACGCGAAAGCGTAATGCGCCAAACACCGGAAGGATATGCGCAGAGCTGCGAAGCGCTGGCCGGAGCGCAGGGAGCGAACGTCGACAACATCAAAGTGCCGACGCTGCTCGTGACGGGAGATGAGGACGGTGTAGGCCAGCCGGCCGCAGTCAAGGCCATGGGAGAGCGTATCGCGGGCAGCAAGGTGACGGTCCTGGCGGGCTGCGGTCACTGGACTACCTTTGAAAAGCCGGCCGAGTGCACGGCCGAACTTCAAAGCTTCTACAAGACGGCGAACTAACACCTTCCAGGAGAAATGGAGGAGACATGGCTAAGATCCTTTTCACCAATGTGAACATCTTCGACGGCAGCGGCACCGACCCTTTTCGGGGCGAGGTACTCGTCGAAGATGATCGAATCACGCGCGTTTCCCAAGCGGAAGAATCGGTATCGCGCGAGGGGTTCCAGATCATCGACGGCAAGGGCAAATTCCTCATGCCGGGCATGACCGAAGCGCACACGCACTTCTCGTGGAATGACCAGCCGTCGCTCAGTGCGATCCAGTTCATGCCGCCCGAAGAACATATTCTGTGGTGCGTCCGCGTGGCGAAGCGCTATCTGGAGATGGGCTGGACGTCCGCCATCGGTGCGGCAACTGCGAAGCCGCGCCTCGACGTGGTGACGCGCAATGCAATCAACGCCGGCGAATTTCCTGGCCCGCGCTATCTCGCAGGCAGCCAGGAAATTACCGTTCAGGGCGGTCTGGGCGACAACACTCTTTCGCACCTCCCATTCCGTGAGCTTAGCTTTGGCGAAGTCGTGTGCGGGCCGGAAGAGATGCGCAAATCGACACGCATGTTCCTCAAATACGGCGTTGACCATCTCAAACTCAACCTGTCTGGCGAATATATCGCGGGCATTCCTGCAGAGGCCTCACCGTTTTCCGAAGAAGAAATCGCGATGTGTACCGCGGAGGCCAAACGCGCGGGCAAGCGGGTTGCCGCGCATGCGCGCTCCGCTGAATCTGTGAAGCAGTGCGTGCGGCACGGCATTGAACTCGTCTATCACGCGAGCTTCGCGGACGAGGAAGCGCTCGACATGCTCGAGGCGAACAAGGATAAGCACTTTGTCGCCCCAGGCATTGGCTGGCTCGTGAGTACGCTTTACCACGCTGAACAGTGGGGAATTTCGACGGAAGTCGCGACGAAGATGGGCTATGCGCGCGAACTCGAAATTGCGGCTGACACGTTGCAGAAGATGCACAAGCGGGGAATCCGCATTCTGCCGGGCGGCGACTACGGCTTTGCGTGGATGCCTCACGGGACGAATGCGCGTGACCTTGAGCACTTCCAAAAGTACATCGGAATGACGCCCAAGGAAATCCTGTTGGCGGCGACCAAGCTTGGCGGCGAGATCATGATGCAACCCGACAGCATCGGCCAGATTGCGCCGGGATTTTACGCTGACATCCTCCTCATTGACGGCAATCCGCTGGAGAACCTGAAAGTCATGCAAGACCCGACCAGAATCCTGATGGTCATGAAGGGCGGTGACATCTATAAGCACTGCAAGGACAGCGAACCGGTTAGTGCGAGCGTCCATGCGTCACCGGTTGCAAAAGCGACGCAAGACGCCGGAGTGGCTGAAGCATTGCAGCACTAGCATTTCGGACGGACCCTGCAGCTCGTGCCGAAAATGTGTCTGCCACCGGTCGGTTACGGGCTCTATCGAGCGCAAGACTGACCGGTTTGCGGGCTCCAGACGGAAACGTCGTTCGTCGGCAACGTTCGTGATGCAAGGACAAGCATAGGAAGACCGCTGCCTCTCCCAGCGGTGCGCAACACCCGGTCAATGACTTCCCGGAAGAGAACCGGCCGTTAGGGCGGCTACGGCCCGAAGGTCGGCAACGTCTCCAAATGGCCGACCCCGGCCCGACGTAGACCGGCGGGCATGGTCGGCCATAGATCGGCCGCGTCGGGCAGCAGTCGACCCATAGCCGTCCTTCGGCCTGACGCGAAAGCGAAGGCAGCTTTCCCAGCCCGAACGGCCATTCGATTAACCGCCAGTCTTCGACCTCTTAATGCGCGCCGCACCTTCATCCGCGTGCGCGAGGCCGCGAAGTCGGCCTATCCCTCGGGCGGTAATCCTGAAGCAACACACATTGTGACGAAGGGCGCAAAACGCGTAGATTTAGGCGCATCTGGAAAACGTCTCGCGCTAATCTTCATACATAGGTCGCGCAGTTCGCGCCCTTTCTGGCGCGTGCCGATCGTACTCCGTTACACGGAGGACGTATGAGCCCTGCTGCTGGTTTGGCGCGTCTGCAACGCGCATCTGGAACCTGTCGGTCGTCGCGAAAGCTCTCGCTGTTTGTCGCTGCACTGACAGTACTGCTCTCTGGACAACACGCCTTCGCCGCAGGGCCGCTGCCGCAAGGCGGCCGCTTCGTAGGCGGATCAGGAAGCATTGCCCAGAACGGCACGAACCTGAACATCACGCAAACAGGCTCGCGGGGCATTATCGAATGGGACAGTTTCTCGATCGGACGGCGCGCCACGGTTTCAATTAACAACGGCACTGGCGCGACACTCAACCGCGTAACGGGTAACGACTTCTCCACCATCCTCGGCACGTTGAGCGGCACCGGCAGTGTGTACCTTGTCAACCCGCATGGGGTTTTAATCGGGCGAAACGGCGTGGTCTCGACGGGCGGCCGCTTCGTCGCTTCGACGCTCGACATCCCCAACGACACATTCTTGAATCCGCCCGCGATCGGTGGGTCGGTGTACGCGGGCAGTTCCACGGCCAATGTGATCAATCTCGGCAAGCTCATCTCGTCGGGCGGGGACGTGTTCCTCATATCGGCGAACAAGGTCAAGAACGCAGGGACGATCGATGCGCCAAACGGCAATGCCGAACTTGCCGTGGGGCATCAGGTCCGTCTGTTGGACGGCACGTATCAGCAAGTTTTCGTGGATGTGGGAAGCGGCGGCACGATAATGAACACGGGCTCGGTGCAGGCGGCGATCATCAATCTGCAGGCGGCCGACGGCAACATTTTCGCGCTCGCCGGTCATTCGGGCGCGCTGCGTGCCACCGGCACGGCGACACGCGCCGGCCACGTGTGGCTGGTCGCCAACACCGAGACCGCGACGTCGGTGATCAACACTGGCAACGTGGATGCGCGCAGGGCGCAGATCAGCGCACGCAATGTGGACGGCAGCGGCGGCGCGGTCGATATGTCGGGCAAAGAGGTCGAGGTCGGCGGCGCGGACGTACAGGCGAAAACCTGGAACATTACAACTGGGGACTTCATCGCGGACGCCCCTACCGCTCGCACGCTAAGCGCAAGCCTGAGCCACGGTGCCTCGATCAACGTGGACGCGAACGGCGCTGACGGTCAACGTGGGGCGAGCGGCAAGGGAGACATCGCGATTGAGGCTAGTGTGCACTGGCACGGCGCCACCTCGCTGACGCTCGACGCGGCGCACTCGCTGACCATTGCGCCGAACGCGACCGTCGCCAATCACGGCGCAGGCTCGCTGATTCTCAATGCCGACTCGTCGGGATTCGACAACGGCGGCAGCGTGACCAACCTGGGCACGATCAACTGGTCGCGAAGCACGGGCATCGTCACGGCGCTCTACGACATGAACGGCAGCTACACGCCCGGTACATTGCGCAGCAATCCGTCCTGGCGTGCCGCGCCGTTTAGTGGCCTGGTGACCCAGATCACTGCCTATCAGCTCATTAACTACCTGGCAGACCTCAGTGCGGTAAACAACAACCTCGCCGGCAACTATGCGATGGGCAACCGGGCAATCGATTTCCTGAATCCGGTGAATTTCGGCGGCATCGGCACCGCTGCCACACCGTTCACCGGCCAGTTCGACGGTATGGGCCATGGCGGCATCTCGGGACTGAACATCTCCGGCAGCGCCGATACCGGACTTTTCGGCGTGATCGGCAAGACAGGCGTCGTGCGCAATCTTGATCTTTCACAAAGCTCAGCGACCTCCTCCGCAGGACCGGTCGGCTTGCTGGCGGGCACCAACTATGGGCTCATCGTGCGGATTGGCGCCTTCGGTAGCGTGCAATCCACGGGTGACACAAGCAGCGTGGCCGGTGGGATCGTCGGCGAAAATAGGGGCCGAGTGGAACAGTCATTCGCCGGCGTGAGCGTGAGCGGGGCTGGAACCGTGGGTGGCCTTGCCGGTACGAACGACGGTTGCATTGACCAGTCGATTGCGTTGGGTAGTGTGACGGGCGGTGCGCAAGCCACGCTCGGTGGACTCGTCGGTGTGAACAATGGCCGGATCAACCAATCCATGTCCGAGGAGATCGTAGGGGGTGGCGTGAACGGTGGCGCGGTGGTCGGCGGCATCGTGGGCAGCAATGCGGGCGTCATCCGCGAGTCCTATTCCCAATCGACGCTTATGCCTGATCCGGGTGCGACGACTGGCGGTATCGCTGGCATCAATAGCGGAAGCATCGCCCCGGACGTGTTCTGGAACAGCGAGTCTTCCGGCGCGACTACGGGGGTGGGCTCTGGAACACCGGTGGCAGATGCGAGCGGACTCACTAATGCCCAGCTACTCGACCGTGCGAGCTTCGGCCCGACCTGGGATTTCAGCGCGACCGGTACATGGGTGATGTCCTCTAACGGGCCGGCGCTGCGCTGGTTGGCCGGACGTTGATATCCGGGTATGGGTGACCAGGGTCGTGAGTAAGTTTCCGTGGCAGTTTCGCACGACTCCGCTTCGGGGACTGGCAACCGTATCTCAAGCGGGTGTCATTGATAAAGCGGGCAGCCGACGCGGTCGGCGCCAGCCGACCCGATTCAGCCAGTCGCCCGGGTGCGACCTGAGCGGTTCGTCTCCGAGCACAGCGGACATTCGTGAGGCGAAATCGTTGGTGTGTTCGAGGCCTTTTTGGACGCGTGCCGTGGCAGATTCGTGGGCAAGATCATCCCGCGTCGAAAGCTCGCTAACAGCCCTACTGACTGACTCCGCGTGTGTCATTGCGCCAGTTGCCAGCGCAACACCGGATGCGTCGCGCCGGCAGGCATCGCCCACACCCCGGTCGGGCTGAAGTCATATCCCACGAACGAGGTAGGCGTGCTCATCTGAGCGGTGCTCAGCCCGTTCGCTGCGGGAATCGGTGTGCCGTACCTGACGGCGATCGTGGCGGCCGTGGTGTCGATGTTCCAGTACACGTCGTTGCCGATCGTGCCGGTATTGGTTCGCGCGATGCCGATGGGTTCGTAGAACGGCTGGGTCACGAGGCCGGTTGCGAATGACTGGCTGATCGTTCCTTCGTTCGTGACGACGAGTGCGGCGCCGCCGCATGGCGTACCGGATGCGCCTCTGCAGTAGCCCCGAAGCGTGGTCGAACCGGTTGCGTAAGACTGGTTGATCGTGCCGCTGTTATCACCGACAAGGCCGCCGCCCCCCTGGTTGATATAGCTCAGCGATACGACGGGCCCCGTAGCAAACGACTGATTGATCAGGCCGGTATTCGCACCCACCAGACCGCCGAGCACATAACCCGCGGTCACAGCGGCGCTGCTCGAAGAACGCAGGATCGAGCCCGTGTTGATGCCCACCAGCCCACCCGCTATCGAATAGTCGGGCGAAGAAGCCGCCTCTGGTCCGCTGCTGATCACTGTGCCGGACGTGTTCACTCCTACTACCCTTCCGTTGTTCGCGCCAGCCAGGATGCCAATTGGCCCGATGAATCCGATGGCAACGCTCTCCGTGCCAGAAATATTCATGTTGCGCACGACACCTTGGGCGCCGATTGCACCGAACATGCCGCCCAACGGCGCAAGCGTAAGCGACGTGATCGAATTGCCTTGTCCGTCGAATTGACCCGTGAAAGGCGTGTTGGCGTTGCCAATCGAAAAGAAGGGGCTGTTGCTCGTCGCGCTCGCATCGATGTTCGTGCCGAGCGCGTAGTTTCCCGTGAGATCGTTGGCGACGTCCGTCAGATCGGTCAGCGAGTTCACCAGCCTGTACGCGGTGATCTGCGTAACGAGGCCGCTGAATGCGACGGGCGTCCATGCCGGGTTGCTTAGCTGGGTACCGGCAACGTAGGTGGCGTTCATGTCGTAGAAAGCGCTCAGCGAACCGGTGCTGTTCGACCAGTCGAGCGTGCCGTTGTTCACGACGCCGCCGCCGTTGTCGATGCCGGTTGCGTCGGCGCGCAAGCGGAGATTGCCCGTGCCATTGTTCGCGATGGTCGTGCCGCTCGCGACCGACACGTTGCGGTACGCGTCGAGCGTCAGCGAAGCGGGGCCTTGCCAGCTCAGGTTCGATGCAATGTCGATGTCGCCCGTCGCGTTCATCGCGCCTGTCGTGGTGACATCGACCGAGGTGCCCGCATTCAGGCTGCGGCGCAGTGCGCGTGCAGCGGACGGGTCGATCGTGAACGCGGGCGTCGACAGATTCCATTTGCCGGCACGGACGGCGGCCCCGGCGCCGAATGCCAGTTGCGCCGCGCCTGTATCGACGGTCCCGCCGCTGCCGTCCGCGTTGTGGGCCGTGATCACGCCCGACTGCTCGACACGGCCGCCGTCGGCGACGAGCCACACGTGGCCGTCGCGGTTCGCCGTGCCCGTCGCCCGGATGCGCGTGCCCCCGCCGGCGAGCGCGTACACGTTGCCATCGGCGGCCTGCAGGCTGATCTGCGCGGCGGCGATACGTCCGCTGTTGACGACTGTGCCACCGCTGCCCGTCTGCACGAAAACCTGTTTGCTGCTGGTCGAGTCCTGCAACAGCACCTGTTCGCCGGTGGCCAGTTCGACGGTGCCGTTTGGCGCCTTGATCGTGCCCGCATTGACGACCGCGCCTCGCGCAATCAGGAACACATCGCTGCCGCTCGAGCTGATCCTGCCGAGGTTGATCACGCTTGCGTCGGTGGTGCCCGACAGCGTGAGGGAACCATTGCCCTGCATGAACGCACAGTTACCGACATCGAGCGTTGACGCGACGAAGCGGCCACCCGTGCTGATGACGCCAGATGGCCCCACGACGATGCCTTGCGGATTGATCACATACAGGCTCCCCGTTGCACTGAGCCGGCCGAAGATCGCGGACGGCGAGCCTCCCGTCACGCGGTTCAGCGTCGCGCCCGAGCCGTTGTCGAACGTCACGCTGTTGTTCCTGCCGATCGAGAAACTGTTCCAGTCAATCACGCCGCGCGTCGAACCCGGTTGCGTGACCATGAGGCCGTTTCCCTGGCTTGCTATCGTGCCGGCGCCGGCCACATAAGTGCCGCCTAGAGGCAATGTGCCCGCCGCGAGCGTGGCATGTGCAAAGGACAGTCCGGTGAGCAAAATGCCGAGGGCGAGCCACATGCGTTCGTTTGACTGCCGACGATGCAGCGCGCGTCGCGCGGGCCGAGGTAGTTCTGGACGCGACATACACCCCCCTTTCCGCGAGAGTGCGGAATGGCGTCGATGACCCCGCAGAGCCGACCGGAACCGCGGGAGCCCCTGCGTCTGAAGAATAGCAGTCGGCGCAGCGAACGCATGCCGATATGTCTGTTTATCGCGCCTTCCGGCGAGGTCTTTTGCGCCAACTATTGCGGGGCGGGATCTATGGTGCGCCTCGACAAGAATCCGACGCCACATTGCGGCCGGGCGATAGGAGCAAGGGGCCTGTCGTTTACGGTTGACCGAAAAAATGTCGATCAAAAAGATAGATGCTCGCGTTGCGGCGGCCAATGGCCGCTAGCGTTTGCAGAACCGACGTCTGAACGTCCGTCCAACGGGAGGGGCGAATGACCCTTGATGGCCGACCCCGGCCCGACGTAGACCGGCGGGCATGGTCGGCCATAGATCGGCCGCGTCGGGCAGCAGTCGACCCATCGGCCGCTCGTGCTTGACGGAATGGGTGGCTGCTTTGGAGGTCTTCGAGACTTCGCGTAATCCCGATCGCATTCAGCCCCGAGGCGTCGACAGCGGTGCGTATCTGCTGGATCGGCAGCGCCACGTGCCACCAGTCGATCCGGCGAGCGATGTTACGTTCAAGTCAACTGCCTAGACCGAGATGCGGCGGATTTCGAATCTCGGCCTCCCCTCCATCTATCAGTAGTTCACCCCATGGTCGGAAGTCGGACCCGCACTAAGTGTTTACCCCTACAATACAATTTATTTAATTCTAGATAATCTTTCTAGAAAGACGGGGTCCCCTATGGAACAGGTGGGCCCCTGACCACCGCCAGTTTGCCCAATGGTCACGCTAAGGAGTGCAAACGAACGTGCCCGCTTCCTCGGTTGATAGGCGGCTCTGACGAATACTTACATTCGAAAATATCGCGAACGTCGATTACTTCGATAGGAGACGCCGTACGCATTTTTCAACAGCAACCCAGTTCAACAAGAGGCTCAAGCATATGAAATTTCATCTCAAACCCATCAGCGCCGCGCTGCCTCTCGCCTGCATCGCCATGGCCTGTGGTCAAGCTGCTCTCGCCGACGTGACCGTGAAGATCGGCAGCGCCGCCCCGCTGACCGGCAACATTGCCCACATGGGCCAGGATGCGGCCGATGGCGTCAAGCTTGCCGTCCAGCAAATCAACAAGGCGGGCAATCTGGTCATCGGTGGCCAGAAGGTCGTCCTCGAGGTCGATTCGCTGGATGACCAGGCCGATCCCAGGACAGGTACGAATGTCGCGCAGAAGCTGGTCGACGACGGCGTCGTGGCAGTGATCGGCCACCTGAACTCCGGCGTGTCTATCCCCGCGTCCAAAATTTACCGCGACAACGGCGTCACCCAGATCACCCCGGGCTCTACCAACCCGCAGTACACGCTGCAAGGCTACAAGACCGCCTTCCGTGTGATCGGCACCGACGCCCAGCAGGGCCCCGCCCTGGCCAAGTACGCCCGAAACCAGAAGGTCAAGACGGTCGCCATCGTCGACGACGCCACGGCCTACGGCCAGGGCCTTGCGGACCAGTTCGAGAAGACCGCCAAGGCCGAAGGCATCCAGGTGCTATCGCGCGACGCTACCAACGACAAGGCCACTGACTTCAAGGCCATCCTGACCAAGATCAAAGCCGAACGCCCCGACGCCATCATGTATGGCGGCGAGGACGCCACCGGCGGCCCCTTCGCCAAGCAGGCCTTGCAGTTGGCAGTCTCCGCCAGGATCCTGGCGGGAGACGGCGTCTGCACCACCGACCTGGCCAGGCTGGCCGGCAACGCCGCCGATAACCTGGTCTGCTCGGTCGCGGGCGGCGATCTGTCCGCGATGGACGGCAGCGCCGCGTTCGGCAAGGAACTGAAGGCCGCGTACGGCCACGATCCGGTGGTCTACTCGCCGGTTGCGTACAGCGCCGTCTACGTGATCGTCGATGCCATGAAACGCTCCAACTCGGTCACGCGCGCCGGTATCCTGTCCGCCATGCCCTCGACCAATCTCAACACCCTGATTGGCAATATCCGGTTCGACGAGCACGGCGACCTGAAGGACAGCTCCATCTCGCTCTACAAGTACGTCAAAGGCAAGCGGACCCTTCTCGAGGTCGAGAAGATGTAATCGAAGCAGGGCTGACGCGGGAGCCTCCAAGCCCCCGCGCCGAACCGCACCGGGGGGATTTTTGCTGAAATCTTTGAATGGCCGCCGTCACCGGCGGCGTTTCTCTTGTGCGCTCAGCACGAGGGCACTGCAAGCGGCGCGTCGCGACCGTGATTGACTGGGATGTGCGGCGTGTAGCTGCTGTAGATCGACGCCTAAGATAGCGAAGCGGCGATACGCTACGACAACTGCTCGCCCATCCGGTTCGACGGTCTACACCTACGCGAATAGTACGGTGCTGAAACAGGCCCCAAGTGGACGAGGCGCTGATCAGCGCCCAGCCTTCTCGCTGCGATTTGCACGACCAAGCTCGGCTATGAGCCGAATTCGTGCCTTTGATGCGTTGAGCCCGTCATACCCAGCCGTGGTCAGGCCGAGGTTGTGGGCGTGATCATAGGCATATTTGGTTACGGCTGGATTGACCCGGAAACCATGGGCGCAGCGTGTCGATAGCACGACAGGGAGGTGCCGTGCGGCTTCGCTCAGCAGTCTCTCTGATTGCGCGGAGAAGCCCCCTGCGCCCTTGCCTGCCACGACGATACCGTCGAGTTTGGAGAGATCCGGGAAGCCAACGAGTAAGCCGAAGGTCTCCATGACGATCGCAACTCGGGCGCCGAGATCGGATACATCGAGTTCCGCGTAACTCTCGTCAACGATTCCCGATCCTGCGAGCGTGACGATATCGGCGTCTATGGAGCCGCGGATCGCTGTTTCCGGTCCGAAGGGCTGAATGGCTTGCGGCCATACCTTGACGATCGACACCGGATCGAAAATCCGTCCCGCGAAGGCAACGAGGGCGCTCGCGCCCTGCGGCATGACCCGTGCCAGATTTGCAGAATCTGCCAGATTTCGCGGACCATCGGCATTGGCATTGCCACCGGGGATCGCAGCACCGGTCAAAACGACAGGCCGGTCACGATCAAAAAGCAGAGCGGCGGCATAGGCGACATCTTCCATTGCGTCAGTGCCGCAACACATCACGAAAGCTTCCCTCTCCCGATCCTGCCGCATGACATCACGAGCCCGGCAAAGTGAGGCGAAGGTCAGATCGCAGCTATCGACAGGATCGATGTCATGTCCGATCCAGTCTGCTTGACCGCTCAATGCGATCAAATCGTGTGCCAATAGACGCTTGATCGTCCCGTCAGCCTGATAGTCTTCCGTGATGGTGCCGCCGCAATTGAGGAGTCCGATTTTCATTAGGGTTGGGCCTTTAGACAAGAGTTTCGAAATTTTCTCGCTGGAATATCAATGCCAGTCCTGTCATATCAAATAGGGTGATGTCTTTCGGCTGCGTGATCTTGCGATTTCGCCCGCCGGGGTACAGCCGATTTCGATTTCGTCTTTCATGTCACCCCACTGACCCTCGCCGATCTGGCGACTTTGCTGTTTGTCATCTACGAATTGCTTCGCTTTTTGCAGGGTGCCTTCCGGCAATTCGCGCTTGCCTTTCGTGTCGGTGCCGAACGCATTGCCGCGTCGAGCGACGCTCGGTGCCTTGGGCCGTCAGTGCAACATCCCGCCCTTAGTCGCCGAATACGGGCACCGTGCGCTCATCAACCGAGTAAATATCCGCGATGGCTCCGGCGTTCTTGATACCCGTGCCTGTCAACAGGACAACCGTCTCCTCTCGCGCCCGAATCGCCCCAACCTGTGTAAGCCGATCAAATCCTGCAACCGCAGTCGCCGAAGTCAGCTCAGGCAGAAGACCTAATCGCGCAATCCGCCTGAGAGCTTCAACGATTGCTTCTTCTTCCACAGCCACAGTCGTGCCGCCCGTCTCTCTGACAGCGTTGACCACTTGCGCCAGCCGCAGAGGATGGGCGATGGCCGTCCCCTCGGAGACTGTCTTTCGAACCTCGCGCGGAACGGGAGTCGTGACGCCCGCCTGGAAGCTGGCATCGATGGGAGAACAGTTCAATGGCTGGCAAACGAAGAGCTTGGGCATTTTGTGAACCTGACCCGCGCGCATCAGTTCCGAGAACGCCAGATAACAGCCAAGTACATTGCTGCCCGCGCCTGCAGGCATGACGATGTTATCCGGCGCCTGGAAGTTGAGGTCCTCCCAGATCTCGTAGCCGACCGACTTGGTCCCTTCGAGGAAAAATGGCTGCCAATTGTGGCTGGCGTAGAAGATGCTCGCGGACTGCCGGACCGCCTCATCCTCACACGCCTGTCGAGGCCCGTCGACCAGTTGTACCTCCGCCCCGTAGGCTCGCATCTGGGCGATCTTCGCGGGCGACGCGTATGCGGGCGCCAGAATCTTCACGCGCATAGCGCCTGCAGCGCCATAAGCCGCCACCGACGCTCCGCCGTTGCCTGAACTGTCCTCCAGAACGGACGTGATACCTTGTTGCCGTAACATCGAAAGCATCACCGTGGTGCCGCGATCCTTGAAGCTGCTTGTGGGGCTGAACCACTCCAGCTTGAAATGCGGCCGGTAGTCGTCCCATGTCTTCTGGATCAGGGGGGTGCAACCTTCCCCCATGGAGATGGGGGAGACGATCTCGACGGCGAGCGATGCGCGATAGCGCCATTGGGAGCGAGTGTGTCGGTCGATGTCATCTCGCGAAATTCCAGCCAGCGGCGAGATCAAGAGCGGTTTGCGGTTGTCCGAACACCACCGAGGCGTGTCTAAAGGATAGGTCGCGCCGCTGAGCGGCTCAACATAGTGCGATTTCAAGTTTCTGACTCCTGGTTGGCGCATACCGGATCGCTGCAAGAGCAAGACGACGATGGCCATGACGTTGTGGGGTGTTGCGGGAAGGCCATTAGTTGATGAAAAGGCGGCCCTTAGGGAGCCAAACGCCAGGCGCCCTTAGCGTCAGGAATTGATCGGTTGAGGCCGCCATCGACTACGTGCGGGGAGGTCGCGCGGCGACGTGCGATGAAGGCGAGGAGCATGCACGGTGCGGGTCATCATCGCGGATCCTCCGGATTCTGGGTTCAGGCCAGGACAGCGATCACCAGGGCCACGCCACGGTGACTCCGAGGCCGAGGTCAGTGGCGCGGCGGTGGATCAATCGAGCGACGGTCAAGTCCTGCAAGGCCAGGCCGGTCATGTCGAAAACGCTGATATCTGTCGGGTCGCGCCGCCATTGGGCATGGCCCGTGAGCAGGTCTCCCATCTCGACGGAAGCCGTCTGCGGTGCCCATTGCAGTTCTCCAAGCTCGCGGGCCTGCTCCAGGTCATCGACGACGATCCGGGCTCGATCCAGGACGCCCACGGGGAGCTCGCGCTTGCCTCGGGTGTCCGCGCCGACGCAGTTCAAATGCGTCCCAGCCTGGAGGGCTGTTTCATCGAAAAGTGGGCCGCTACCGGTCGTCGCGGTGATAATGAGGTCGCTTTGGGCGACCGCCTCATCCGCATTCACGGCGCATCTCAACATGCATTGGTCCGCAAACAAAGATTCGAAGTCTGCCTGCGGTTCCCGATCCAACGAGACGTAATTTACGTGCGTCAGCGAAGGCAGCGTTCTGAGTGCAAACGCGAGTTGAGCCTTGGCCTGGATACCGGTGCCGAAGACCGTGGCCACGGCGCTGTCCTGACGGGCGAGCAAAGAGAGACCAAGGGCGCCGGCCGCAGCAGTACGTGCTGTGGTGATGGCATTGCCGTCGATCACGCACTGGGGCCGGCCGGTGGCCGGATCGAATAGCAGTACCGTGGCCTGATGCGCTTCGCCACCGATCGACCGGTTCGACGGCCAGAAGCCGGCTGCCTTGAACCCCAGCAGGTCCTGGCTACCGACATCGCCGGACTTGATGCCAAAGATACCGCCTGTGTTCAGCTTCTCTCGAACCACCGGAAACACGCGGCCCGCCTGCCGTCCGTGGAGTTCGAAAGCCTCACGCACCGCGGCGATGACATCGTCCGGTACGAGCAGTTGCTCGACGACGTGCTTGTCGACGAGGAGGAGCGTGGCGTCACTTGGCATCGCTGTATACCGTAGCGCGGGACACGCCCAGGTGGGCGGCGATGGTGTCCATCGCGCGACGGACCTCAAGCAGGCCACCCGCTTTGAGTTCCTTCAGCAGCGAGCGACGATCCTCCGGCCTGAGCGAGCGTGGTGTCGATGCCAGGCGTGCGGCGAACTCGTCGATACGGGCGCGAATTCGGTCCGCGTTAGCAGGGTCCAGCGATTCCCTGGCCGGCGTGCTGCCCTCGACCGCCGTGAACCTGCTCAGCGCGTTCTGGAACCCGTGGAACAGGGTGAGGTCGACGTTCATGCACAGCGCGGCGATGTAGTCGCCCTTGGAGTCCTTGATACCGATGGAAGTGCTTTTTACCTGTCGGCCATCCGAGAACTGGTTCGGATAGTTGGCGATGATCTGCTCATAGGCAGGGTCCATGATCCGCGCCAGACCAAGTTCGGTCGCAGGTTGTCCGACCTCGCGACCCGACAGATTATTGTGGATCGCGAGCACCGCATGCTCCGGATCCAGAAGGTCATGCACCACGACCTCGGTGAAGGGGGCGAAGGTTAGGGCCAGCCCTTCGGCGACCTGTTTGATCTGCCCCAGCAGTAGCTGCTGTTCGGGAGTTTTCTTCGGCATGTTGGGTCCAGTCGTTTTCTTTGGCATGCTGGGCAGTTTGGCTATTACTAGAAGATTTGTCAAACCCCTAACAAACCGTCTAGATGAAAAGCCCCAGCCTTGTTTGGCGAGGAGCTTCCAACGCCTGATAAATCGGTGCATGCACGACAACATGCTCATCCACGCTCTAGTGGATTCCTCTGACCTAACACCCCGCCAGAAGGCGTTCTGATCGGGCCCGTCACAGATCTGTGGCACCCCTTTCGGCCCGTGCAGTGCACGGTGCCGTCCGTCACCTTGCCGCGAAGCGCTCGAACACAGGGAACCCCGATGGCGCGCATTCACACTTTTCCGCAATTAACCGAACGCGGCGACGATAGGCGTTTGCGCGTAATGTTGTACCCCATGCTCGTTCGATCGCTCCAACAGGCAACCTTCCGACTCTTGCTAAAGCAACGGCCGGTTCCTGACTCGATCCGACGTTTGAACGTCTGCGCGACCGTGCGAGCAAATGACGCCTCATGGCCACTTGCAGTCTTATGCCTCCCGCACCGATCGTGCCGCCGTCCGTGGCGCGACATGTCCCCGGCTGTGGCTCCGGCACCGGTTACCAACTCCCCGGTGCCGGGTGCGAAACGGGGCGGTACAAGGATTGCCCGGAGTGCCGATCGTCAATCCTCGTTGACTTCGCCGTCTTGGTCGACGGCCGGATCTACTGGATCGGCCGCTGGGTTCTCATCAGCGGGTGCGCCGGCATCCGCCCCCGCACTTTCAGCTACCTGCGCATCAACGGCGTCGCCTGACTCAACTTCCGCCACAGCTGCACCGTCGCTTGACCCGGCTTGCGCAACTTCTGCAACGTCGCCTGACTGAGCTTCCACCAGATCCGCAACGTCGCCCGACTCAGCTACCGCCGCATCTGCGACGTCGCCCGACTCAGCTACCGCCTCATCTGCAACGTCGGCTGACTCAGCTACCGCCTCATCTGCAACGTCGGCTGACTCAGCTACCGCCAGATCCGCAACGTCCCCTGACGCATTGGGCTCCTGGATTGACTCATCGGTCGGCGTCGTAACGATCTCATCCGGCACGCCAGCCGTGCCGTCCACGTTCAGTGTCATCGAAATCCTCATATGGTCGAGTTAATGGTAGAAACCCCCAAAGGATTCCCAATGAAATGCGCGTCGCCTACGGTCGACTTTTTTATCGCAGGCAGCGTGGCCAGCGTGGGAGAGCACATGGTCTCACATCGCTAGCCCGATAATGGATCACAGCATGGACGCATTCGATCTGGATGTGTTCGCAAGCGAACACATCGCGTGACGCGCATAAAAGCCTAAGTGTTCCGCCGAACGGCCTGCTTAATCTTCTGCCTGGAAATGGCGTGCGTCATGCCGGCAATGCGACCTGAAGTTTGGCGCATCGTCGCTGGCTACGCTCCTGCTCGTCTGCCAGCACCTGGTCGCAGTTTGCCTTTGACGACCAGAGACGCTCGAACGAAGGCCGACTCGCGCACCGCGAATGCAATGCGAATACTCGTTCCCGCCGCTGCCAATCGTCGCTGCGGGCCATCGGCGTCAAGCGGTGCTGCCTCGTCCTTTCCAGGTCGTCAGGAGCAAGGCGGCTGAGCCGAGGAGTCGGCAAGCGCATTTCGACTGCTATCGCCGGAATATTTGCCGCGCGCAGCCGTTTAGTGCGTACGTGCGGTCCCCTCCGTCTCGCGGCCGGGCCGCCGTGACTGCCGGACCGGTCGTGCCGGCAAGAACGGTGTTGCCGCGCACCTTGCCACAACGCCGCCTCTGTATCGCCTGATGCATCACCCGCCGCCGGTGAGGGGCCTTCGCGCGCTCGCCGTGACGCAAATGCAACGCATCAGGCGGGATCGCTCGCGACAGCCAGCGCACCACCCACAGGGCGTTCGCGCGTGCGTGGATGGAGGCTGACGCAGCTTTCGTGGAGAGTCGAGTCATGAAAACTGTCATCACACGCCTGGCTCCGCGTCTTGCGGCGCCTGCCAATCCCGCGCAAGCAACGCAGCCCATGCTCGCGCGAAGTACTGCCCGTTCGGGCCGTCCCGCGCGCAGCGCACGCGGCTACCCGTGGCGTCGTCTGCTGCTCGCGCTGTGCGGCATCGGCGTCGCGCTCGGCGCAGCAAACTTTGCGTACGCCGAAGATTCCGTCCCATTGCTGCCGCCACCCTCGGTCACATCGACCACCGTGCCGGCCAATGGTGACCTCAATCCGTATGGCGTCGCCTTCGTGCCGGCCGGTTTTCCCACCTACGGCACCATCGCGCCGGGCGACCTGCTGGTGTCTAACTTCAACAATGCGCAGAACGTGCAGGGCACCGGCACTACCATCGTCAAGATCGTGCCGGGCGCGAAGCAGGCCACGACGTTCTTCCAGGGCCCCCCCGGGCTTGGCCTCACCATGGCGCTCAATGTGCTGCGCGGCGGCTTCGTGCTGGTCGGTAACACCCCCACTACTGACGGCACGTTCCACACGATAAAACCCGGCTCGCTGATCATCGTGAACCGCAGCGGCAACATGATCGCGCAGTGGACGACCGCCGCGAAGATCGATGGACCATGGGGTATGACGGTGTTCGACCAGGGCGATCGCGCGAAAGTGTTCGTCTCGAACGTGCTGAACGGAACCGTTGTGCGGCTCGACGTCACGGTCGACGACAGCGGCGTGCATCTCGTGAGGGCAATCCAGGTCGCATCTGGCTACCAGTTCCGCGGCGACCCGGCAGCAGTGGAGATCGGGCCTGCCGGGCTCGTGTACGATCCGTTACGCGATGTGCTCTACGTCGCGTCGATCGTCGACAATGCGATCTTCGCCGTGTTCGGCGCGGGCACCTCAGAGCATGACGGCGGCAAGGGCGTGGTGATCTACGCGGACAACAAGCACCTGCATGGAGCGCTCGGTCTTGCGTCAGGACCGAACGGCCATCTCTTCACCTCAAACGGCGACGCGATCAACCCCGATCCGGCACAGCCGAGCGAACTCGTCGAGTTCACGCCGCAAGGGCAATTCGTTGCGCAACTGCCGATTGATCCGGCGCCAGACGGTGCGTTCGGCATCGCGTTTGGTCGGGTGATGAACGAGCACGTGCACTTTGCCGCGGTCGATGACAATACGAACGCAGTCACGGACTGGAAATTGCCGTTTGAGGAACAGTGACGGATCCGGCGGTGCCATCAGACACGGTGCAGCTGTGAACCGACTCGCGCCGCGGCAGGCGCAATACACGCTACGGGGTAAAGGGGTTCATGGTACAAGCATGAAAAGTACGGCCGATCGTTCATGGCCGACTGCCTGAAGCGGTCGGCCGTACCTCCGCCGTTGACCGGTTCCCCGCGAACGGACCACAAGGCGCTGCAGAACGGACACTCAAGTGGTGTAAGCCCAGACACCCACCTCTTCAGCATTCCGCTTGGGCCGTCGGTGCGCCCCGTATCACCTTCGCCTGTCGCCGGAATTTCTCATTCGGGATCTGCCGCCGCCGGTAGTCCGTCAGCTTCTTCCAATCCCGAATTTCTTCTCGAGTTCGAAAGAAAGCAACCGATGCATAGCTCGGTATTACCGTCGGAAGCGCATACCTCGACGCACGGTGATTTGACTGCCATCGCTTGTCTCAGGCGCCGGCACGCGTCGGATTCACTTCTACCGTCACGTGTGACAGCCCCTTAGAAACCTTAACAAAATGAACAAAGGGGCTGTTTACTCTCGATGAATCCTGTTAACCTTTTCATTGTTTCGACGACGAAAAGGACATGGCTAAACCCATACTCGACGACGAACTTTGGGCACTCATTGAACCGTTACTGCCCCCTCCCAAACCAAGGCGAAGCCGTTATCCTGGGCGCAGGCCGCTCGATGATCGTGCGCTGCTCACTGGCATCCTATTCATCCTTCAGACAGGCCTGCGCTGGGACCTGCTGCCACGCGAGATGGGCTGCGGCAGCGGCATGAGTTGCTGGCGCCGTCTGCGGGACTGGCAGGCTGCTGGCGTCTGGGACCGACTGCATGAAGTCCTGCTCGCCAGGCTGCGCGCGGCTGACCAGATTGACTGGTCGCGTGTCGTCGTCGATTCCTCCTCGATCCGCGCCGTGGGCGCAGGTCAAAAACGGGACCGAATCCCACGGACCGCGCGCGACCCGGTTCAAAGCACCACCTCATCACCGAAGCGCAGGGCATCCCGCTCGCGGTAATTCTCACGGGCGCCAACCGTAACGATGTTACCCAGCTTCACCCACTGGTTGACGCCATCCCACCCATTGCTGGCAAGCGTGGCCGGCCGCTTTCGAAGCCCCGCATTGTTCAAGGCGATCGGGGCTACGATCACGACAAATACCGCCGTCCGCTACACGCAGCCGGCATCGCGACTGAAATCGCCCGACGCGGCGAGCCCCACGGCAGCGGACTGGGCAAAACACGCTGGGTGGTCGAGCGCACCATTTCGTGGCTTCATAACTTTCGACGACTGCGCATCCGCTTCGAACGTCTTGCATTCATCCATGAAGCCTTCATGAAAATTGCCTGCTGCATCATCTGCTGGCGAAAGCTGAAGAACTCATTTTGTTAACGCCTCTTAAAGCGTTTGAGCGCCGCGTGATAGAAGCTCGGGCTGCGTTGTATTTCATTGGTGACGACCGATACCACCGCGCTCATGTGCCCGGGGCCGACGCGCCAGACATGCAGGTCAAGCACGGCGTCACCGTTGTCTTCAATGACGTGACGAACGTTTTCGGCCATGCGCTTATCCAGATTCATGTCGAGCAGAATGCCTCCCGTATCGCGCATCAGGCCCCACGACCAGTTCGCAATTACCAGGGCGCCGATTACGCCTGCGAGCGGGTCCATCCAGGCCCAGCCGAACGCACGGGCCAGCAGGATGCCGATGATCGCGAGCACGGAAACTGCCGCGTCTGCGATGACATGAATGTAGGCCGAGCGAATATTGTGATCGCGATTCGCCGCTGCATGCGCTTCGTCGTGACTGTGATCGTGCTCTTCGAACTCGATCGAGTGTTCACCATCGGGCAAGCTGACAATGGCCCTGAATGCATGTGGCTCGGGAATGTCATCTTTCGACTCCAGATAGCTCCCACGGTCTTCAAACGTGAAGGTCTGCCGGGAACCGTCGGGCCGAATCGTCGTAATTGATACCGCTTCGGTGGTCAGCCTCGAAGAAGCCATTTCAGGCGTAATGCGGAAAACGGGCGGCACACCATCTTCGAAGACCGACACGGCGAAAACGCCCGCGTTACCGAAGATGCGATGCGCCTCTTCCTCATGACCGTGTGCGTCTTCATGTCCATGCCCGTGACCGTGGCTGTGCCCATATCCATGATCGTGGCCGTGGTGGTTTCCGCTGAGCAGCCAGACGCTTGCGAGATTCACCAGCAGGCCGAGCACCGCGATGGGAATCGCTTGATCGAAGTGGATGGGCACGGGCGAGAGAAAGCGCGAAATGGCTTCATATCCAATCAGCAGCGCGATCATGGCAAGCACGATAGCGCTGGTAAAACCCGCCAGGTCGCCCAGCTTGCCGGTGCCAAATACGAAGCGGCTATCGCTCGCATGTCTGCGCGCGTAGGTGTATGCCAAAGCGGCGATCATCATTGCGCCGGCGTGTGTCGACATGTGCAGGCCATCGGCGACGAGCGCCAGCGAGCCGAACACGCTTCCGCCAACAATTTCAGCCACCATCATCGCACTGCACAGTGCGCTGCTCGTGTGAGTTCAAAGCGAATCCTGTGGTTGGTGCGTTCCACGGTCAATTCGCGGTGCGCTCGGAGCGGCCCGTCAAACGCCTCGAACAGGTTGTTGCCGCAGACGTCTTCAAGGTACGGCGCGACCCGAATGGCTGGCCGCGTCGCCGTCCAGGGCGAATCCGGCGTAAAGGTCCAGCGTCTTTCGCCCTTTTCGATCGCCACGCGCCCTGCTACCGGAAGTCCGTCGTCGCCCACGACCATAATCGCGCGCCGCAGCAACGCCCAATCCAGCGGCCTGGGAAACACCATCTCCAGGGGTTGATAACTCTGCGCGGCAGGAGGTAGAAGCGTCCAATCCGCGAGCGCGACGGGCTCCCGGACCGCCTGTGCGACAACGAAAGGCTTGTAGAAATTCTGCCGTAGCGGACGACCGGACGAGTCGACCATTGCCGAGCCGATGGCCAATGCGTAGCGTTGCCCCAACCTCAGCGGCGGACCCAGTTCCCGATTGGGACCTACCCAGCGTTTCAGCCTGCCCGGATCCAGCAGAACCGTCAGGCATCGCATGTTCCTGTCCCAAAGCTCCAGCGCAGGCCGATAGAGCACGTCGTGCGCAGGCCGTCCATCGGGGCCGGTGAGACGGATCTGCGCCTCGGCACCGCCACGCCGCATCGGGCTGGAAAAGCAAACGTAGAAGCGAAGCAGGTTTTCCGGCAGCACATCGGCGGATGGAAAGACACCCGTCACCGAAGCCGGGTCGACCCCGATCGGGTTCGGTAGCGAGAATTCGAGCGTCAGCACGTCCGCATACCCGACCCGGCCGAGCGGCCGCGGATCGAAGCTTGCCCGATAGCGAACGCCCGGTTCGAACGGAAAACGCGGAACGAATCGCACCCCGGCCTCCAGAAGCTGATAGCGGCCGGCCACATCGGGAAGTTCGTCGCCGCCGCGCGTGGCAGCATCGATGACGTTCACACGCAGCACGGATTGCAGCCGGCGGGCCGTTCCCTGGCGTTCGACGAGAAACTCAACGAGATCCGCATCGAGGTTGTACACGCCGACGCAAGCCGCCCCGCTCCGCTGTGTCTCGTGCTCGACCCGCAGTGTTGGCTGAAGTGTCATTGGCATCCTTACCCAGTCTCGTCGCGTGATCTGCCCACCGCTACGCGTGGTCGATCTCGTTGCGATGTTCGCGGTAGTGGAACGGATCGGGACCATTCGGCCAGTTCATTTCCGCCATTCCCAATCTGCGGTCGAAGAAGTACGGAACCATCAGCGTGCCGATGTCCAGCCGCCAGGACGTCTTCGGATGCCGCCAGATCACGACTGCCCATCGTGGATCGAGAATCGCGATATGTTCCGCCCGGATCGGCAGATCGCGCTGCGTACGCCCGAGGCCACCCGGCCCGAAATCGATTGGGCCACCGGTCGGCTCGGGTTTCGCGGTCGTCAACTCCGCAGCCTCGATACGCGACGCGCTGCGTACATCGATGGTGACCAGCAAGTAATCCTTATGGTCTGTCGGATCCGTATAAGTCAGCATATCCAGCGGATTCGACCCATAGCCCAGCTCGCCGATCGTGTCCCCCCGCACATGGGCGCCATCCTTCAACTCTTCCAGTTGGAAGCGAACGAGCGGCGTGCAACCATACACGGCAAACAGGTATGGTTTTCCATCCATCTCCCGGATCAGTTGCCGCACGATCGGGGCGCGCGTTTCGAACTCCCCGTGCGTCGGGTGCCAGATTTCTACGGTGCTCGTCGACAGGCGGGAACTGAACGGGTACGGGATGCGATAGAGCGTCGATGCAAAGCGCTGATTCGAGATCCCTGTGACGAAAACTTCGCCGTTGTAGTACTTGACGTCCGTAATCGCATAGACCTGCTGGGGCTCGAACTCCAGCATCGCCCTCTGGTCCGGCTCGTTTGGAATTGCCATTTTCGAGTGCGAAATACCGTCCAGTTCGAGCAACTCGAGCTTGCCGTGATTGACCTTCACAATCGCAGCCATGGCACCTGGTCCGCTGCCGCGCTCGACCGACATGAAGATCTGTCGCGACGGCTGATGGATCGCCATATCGTTGATGACAATATTTCCGACCGTCGTGCCGAAGAGCGCAGCGAGCTTCTGATCCACGCCCAAAACCAGATCGCGGCCTTCGAAGTTGTGAAAATTTCCCATCTCCACGTCGGCCTGAGAGGTCACGTCCGAATCCTTCAATGCGAACGCATGGACGGCCGCACCCGTGATATCGCCGACGAAGAGGACATTGTCGGGCCCGAACTCGAGGGCTCCCGCAGACCGAAGCGGACCGCCCGGCCGCGGCAAGCCGCCCCTCTCCACGTCGGCCCTGGCCTTTTCGCCCCCGGCCAGCGCCGGGCGGGACAAGGCAAGCATGAGTGCCGAGGTTGAGCCCGCACGCAGAAATTCGCGCCGCGCACGAGCCTCTTCCGCCATACCGGATTCTGTCGTGTGGTCCATTGCGTTCCCTGGTTGTCGTTCGATGCTAGATGGTGGCGAATCCGCCACCGGCCGCCGTCAATCCACCGCTGACCTCAAGTGCATCGATCGCGCCATGCAGTTCCAGCGGATTGACGCCTTCGCCATGCGTGATCAGGCCGCCGGCGATTGCGATCTTGCGCGCCGATCCTCCGGGCTTGATGCTGAGCGCCGTCGCTGCAAGCCGGACAACGACGCCTTTGACCAGTGAGTCGCCCGTACCGCCCCACGTCTCGATGCCCCGGCGGACGGTGATTTCGCCGACAGGCTGGCTGATCTGAATGCCCACTGCGCCATCGGCATGCGTGACGACGCGCTCGAATTGCGCCGACCGCACGGTGCCCGTGTAGACATTGAAGCCGCGCGATCCCTGGCCGAACGTCTCGATCAACGCGTTGACTTCGAGCCGCTCGAGGGAGCCGAAATTGACGAAGCCGATGCCGCTCGGCCCGTGGGACGTGACCTTCCCGTCGACGATCCAGCGATCGACGGTTCCCCAGTTGTCGAGCACCATGTCATTCGAACCGTAGGTCGTCACCGGGCCGTGATTGCGCACACTGGCAACGAATGCGCCCGACACGACGAACACGCCGCCGGTGATGCGATCCGGCGTCCCGGGCGCGATGCCGCCATCGCTGTGGACGGCGCCTGTCTCCAGGCGATTCGCCACGACACGCCCGCCCGTCTCTCCGGCGCCACCAACGAAGATGCCGCTGCCGCGGACCGGCGCACCGGCACGGCCCGCCGATAGCCCGGTGAGGTCCGCCGTGATGACCACGCCGCGGTCTTCGCTCTGATTCCAGAGCGTGAAAACGCCAGGAACGACTTCGACGCCGTATCCCTTGGGGCGCTCTTCATAGCCACGGGCGTCCGCGGCCCAAATGTCGATATCGTGTGCTTCGACATGGCCGCCAGCCACGCTGTCGCGGGCCAGCAGTTGCACGACGCCCGCAACACTCAAATGGCGCAGCACGAGCCGACCGAATCCGTCGACACGCGTGTCGTTGAAAATGGCGCGCCGATCGGGGTCCGTGGCAACCCGCAAGCCTTCGACCCGATTGTCTGCCGACAGCTGGAGCCCGTCGCTGCCTGGCGCGAAGCGCAGGGCGGCATGTGCGTCGATGCCGGTCAGAGCCAGGCCGGGCCGCAGGCGAAGGGCTGCCGCCCCATCGATCTGCGCTGAAACGACGATATGCAGAACCTGGTCGTCGTCGACTGCCGTCTGCAATTCGGCGCGCGTGGAGACGGTGCGCGTTTCGGTGTTCATGGTGAGTCGTTCCTCCATGATCTGATGCACGGCGCGCAGGCCGCTTAGACGAGCGACACGGCCTCTTTGGCGCTGACCAGCTTGCCAAGCTTTCCATACTCGTGCAGATCGCCGCCAACCTCGATCCGGATCGACTGGTCGATGCCGCCCACGCGCACGGGAGAAAAACCGCTGACGGTAATGAGTCTTGCCACGACCTCGCCGGCTTGTGCATCGTCCGCTGCATAGAACAGCACGGCACGCTCCGGCGACCGGTTTGCTCCGGCTTCCAGCGATTCGGCGCCCAGCGTGCCGAACGCCTTGACGAGACGCGCCCGATCCGGGAGCAGCCCGGAAATCAACACGCCAGAAGATTGCTCGTCAGGAATGATCTTCCTGTATCCGCCCTTACCGTCCGGGGCGATCGGGTTTGACGGGTCCACGATGATCTTCCCCGCCAGCGCCTCACGATGGGTGACGAGAAATTGCCTGATTGCGTCGAACTGGATCGCCAGCACAATGACGTCCGCCTTGGCAATTGCATCCTTGACCGTCGACGCTTCGGCATGGCTGCCGAGGTCCCGGGCCACCTCCTCGGCCTCATCCGGCGTCCTTGCCGCGACGATGATCGTCTCGCCACCAGTTACCAGATTCTTCGCTAGCCGGGAACCTACGTTTCCAAGGCCGATGATTGCCGTGCTCATGACAGTTGCGCTCCTTTCTGTTTCCCGCCTGCGTAACTGCAACGGTGCATCGCGGCGGATGATGTAATCAGTGACGCTTTGCATTCGTCTTCGCTGTCGAAAGCGTGCACGACGAGGATCGGCCCGAACACTTCCGTCTGTGCGATCGCCGGGGAATGGTCGTTGATCTCCAGAAGTGCCGGACGATAGAAGGCGCCCCGCGCGAGCGGCCCATCGTTGACGACGCCCGCAGGCAGACTAGCGACTTCGCAGAACACCTCGCACATTCGCGTGTTCGTCTGCGCGGTGAAGCCAGGCCGACCTCGCAAAATAATAGCCATATCACACCCCCGTCCGGTTTCCCGTTTCGTTAAGAGCTACTGCTCAAACACTCGTGACACGCAATGTGTTCTGGATGGTAGCCAACCGTTCGGCTGACCGCTAACGGACATCGCGGAAATCGGATTTCCATTTCTGGAAAGCTCACGCGAGAGGCCGCTTTTGTATGCTCGAACGTGTGCCCCTGATGGGGAGGAAGAAGCCCATGCTCGCGCCAACCGAAGTGCTGGCCTCGATACTCGAGAAGCCCTTGGACTTTTCAAGGCAATCCGAACGGCGAGCGAGTCGTGCTGTAGGCGACTGGATCCTTTACGTCGCCACGGGCGGACGGCTGCCTTGCTGCCGCCCGGTTGCGGCGGTAATCTGCATCAGACGATTGAGGCCGCGGATCGCCAGCAAGGTGCGGGGCGGACGGAGCGTAACGGTAATGAAAGATCTGAATACGCTGCTGATTTTTGCGAAGGTTGTCGAGGCGAGCAGTTTCTCGGAGGGCGCGAGGCGGCTGAAGATGCCCATTTCCTCAGTGAGCCGCCGTATTGCCGAACTCGAAAATCAGCTGGGTGTTCGTTTGCTCGATCGATCCACGCATCACCTGAGGCTCACGGACTTCGGCACCGAAGTATTCGAGCTCGCGAGACAGGCCACCGAGGTCAGCGAAGCCGTCGACAATGTCATTTCGAACCGCCTGCCCGAGGTGTCCGGCGCCGTACGGCTCTGTGCGCCGCCAAACCTCTCCGATTCGCTGATCGTACCTGTCGTCGGAGCCTTTCATCAGTCTTACCCGAACGTGGAGGTCAAGGCATTCATTACCGAACGCATCGTCGACCAGATAGCCGAGGACGTCGATATCGCGTTCAAGGTCGGAACCTTCACCGACGCCACGCTCGCAGCGCGCACGCTTCTGACCTACCGGCATCAGCTCGTTGCAAGTCCAAAGTACCTCGCCAGATGGCCGCCTCCGGAATCGCCGCGGGACCTTCCCGCGCACAGGCTTTTCGCGTTCTCTTTCTGGAAGCCGGACTATTGCTGGAGCTTCGTTCATGTCAACGGCCGGGATACCGAAACGGTTTCCTTCCAGCCGGCAATTGCCATGAACGATTACACCGGGCTCATTGTGGCGCTGCTCGAGGGCTGCGGCATTGGGGAACTGCCGCCCATCGTCCAGCCAGACCTCGTGCGCAGCGGGCAGCTCGTCGAGATCTTGCCGGACTGGCATCTGCCGGTGTTCGACCTGACCATCGCCAACCTGCGCGACCGCTATCTGCCCCGGCAGGTCCGCATCTTCAGGGACTTCGCGTCGAAGATGGTGCCTGGGCTCTTTGGCACCTTACCATCCTGAAAAGGCGAAAACAGGCGATACCACCGAACCCCGTTTCAACCATTCGAAGTCCGTCCGTCAGGAGTTCGAATGTTCCGCGCTTTGCTCCGGAAAATCCGGAAACAACACGGGTGCCATTTCAATCGCGAATTCCTTGAAGAGCCTGCACGGTTTCGAAATGTGCCGGTTGCCCAAGTACACGAGAGAGAGGTCGTATGTCGGGAGGCGCCACTGCGGCATCACCTCCACCAGCTTGCCCTCGCGGACAAGATCGGGCCGGACCACAGGGGGCAGTTCACCGATGCCGGCACCCGCCAGCAACATGGAAGCGAGGCCGGCAAAATCGTTCATCGCGAATAACGGCTGGAACGTGAGCGTCTGCTTTTCCCTTCCATTCTCGTGCACGAAGCACCAGCTGCAATCCGCCTTCCAGTGCGAAAACGCAAGGAGGCGATGCTCGAGCAGATCCTGCGGTTTTCGGATCGCCCCGCAGCGCTTAAGGCAGGCGGGCGTTGCCACGATGCGATGCCGATAGGCCAGAAGGCGCCGCGCGACCAGCGACGAATCGCGCAATGCACCAACCCGGAACACAAGGTCGACGCCGTCCGCGATATGTTCGACGTAGCGCTCGGTAACGAGAATCTGAAAACGCACGTTCGGATAGCGCTTCTGGAATTCCAGGACGAGCGGCGTCAGCAAGGTGTCCGAAACGCTCGGCGGCGCCGAAAGGCGCAAGAGCCCTGACACGTCCGAGAGATGGCTGGAAGCGACTCTGTCGATGGCCTCACTCAGCTCGACGCCTCGCACGGCTTGCTCATACACCTCCTTGCCGAGGTCGGTGAGGGTGAGATTGCGCGTGGAGCGCTCCAGGAGCCGAACGCCGAGTGCCTTCTCGAACTCTGCGATGTGCCGGCTGACCGTAGAGACCGGCATGCCAAGCCGGCGTGCCGCCCCGGAAAGGCTGCCCGATTCGACCACCTTTGCGAATATCACCAGCGAGCTGAGGTTCGCCATCGCTTTTCCATCATTGGAAAACCATTGTGCGCCAATCGTCAGCGGCGTCGCAAGAACGGGCGCCAACCCCGGAGTACGAGCGCGCACGTGACATGTCATGGCACGCCGACCTTCCCGGAACTGGAAAACGTTTTTCTGCTTTTCCGTCTACCGGAAAATCGCGGCTCGTCTATGGTTTCGAATAGACACTCGCGAGCCGCAAAGGAGGCGTCGATGACGACCATGAAAGCAGCAGTGATCCACGAGCCGGGTGGTCCTGAGGTGCTCAGGCTCGAACAACGTCCCATACCGACGCCGCAGCGCGGCGAGGTGCTGATCCGCGTGAAGGCGTTCGGACTCAACCGGTCCGAAATGTTTACGCGCCAGGGATTTTCCCAGAGCGTGAAGTTTCCGCGCGTGCTGGGAATCGAGGCGGTCGGCATCGTGGAAGACGCACCGGGAATGGAGTTCGCCAAGGGCGATACGGTTGCCACCGCGATGGGAGGCTTGGGGCGTGAGTTCGACGGCAGCTATGCGGAGTACACCTGCGTACCTGCCCGGCAGGTGCAAAAACTGGTCACTGGCTTGGCTTGGGAAACGCTCGGCGCAATGCCGGAAATGCTTCAGACCGCGTGGGGCTCGCTGTTCAAGGCCCTCGCGCTGCAAGAGCGGGACCGGCTGCTGATTCGGGGCGGAACGACATCGGTTGGACTTGCCGCCGCGGCAATCGCCAAAGCGCACGGTGCGTTTGTGATTTCGACGACCCGCAATCCGCAGAAAGGCGACGCGCTGCGTGCGAACGGCGCCGACCGTGTCGTAATAGACTCGGGCGCAATCGCGCAGGAGATCGGCGAAGTGTCGCCCGGCGGCGTGGATAAAGTGCTGGAACTCATCGGAACCACGACGCTGAAGGACTCGTTGCGCTGTGCAAAACAAGGCGGCGTGGTGTGCATGACTGGCATTGTTGGCAACCAGTGGTCGTTCGATACCTTCAGTCCGATGGAAGTGATACCGAGCACGGTGAAACTCACCATTTACGACGGCGGAGTCAATGAATTCATGGCGACGCCGTATGACGAACTACTGGCGCAGGTGAAGGCCGGAACACTTCGCGTCCCTGTTGGGAAGGTTTTTCGGCTCGACGAAATCGTGGAAGCACACCGGTGCATGGAAGAGAACAAGGCTGGAGGGAAGATCGTCGTGCTGCCATGAAAGGCGGCCTCGAGGCGATTGCACCGACCGATGGAAGCCCCCATCTCACGTTTCGCGATGCATGCCGACAATAGCTGGCCAGAAGGAAACCGCGCCCGCGGTGGCCTTCGAAGCACCTTCACTAATGGCGACGCGGCCGACCTAGCCCAGAGTGCAACGCGCCGCAAAATTCCCTAATTTCCTTTTGCGGCGTGTCGACACGAAACGCCGCTATTTTTTTGGCGGCTAGATGAACGTCAAGCTGGCCGCAACCCGGCTAGCCGGAGTCGTCACGACGACCGCAAAGCGGAATGTCCGAAATGAACCCTGAGAGCCAGCGACGCTGGGGCCGAACTTGCCTTCTGCAGCGGTGCGCTGCCAATTCGATCGTCGCGCTCGGCTAAGGTTCGCCTTCGCGACCTACGCCCTTTGCGCGCCAGTGCGCGCGCGAGGCCAGCCGCCCTACGCGATGAAGGGCTCCGCGCGGCCAGAAGCGGCCGGTCGAGGTCGTCGTCCAGTTAGACTGGCCGAGATCTCGTCCGGCCTCGCTCAATGGCCGGTTTCTGGCGAGCAAACTGCGGAGGGCACTGCCTTGACGCGGCCAGGAAGCGTCATTCGCCATGACCGTCACCCGGTCATTTGAGCGGCCAGTTTGCACTGGTTAGCTGACGTACTTGCTGGCGGCAATCGCTGTCTTCGCCGCAGCTTCACTCATAGGGGCCCCGTCGTCGCATGGCTCGCTGTCAGCCCTCATACACCCTTGGACAGGCCATCAAGCGACATTCGCCCCTCCCCTTAGACGGACGTTCAGACGTCGGCACCGCATTGCATATGGTCCTTGGCCTTTGGGACACGAATGCCGGTATCGTCCGTGGCCATAGGCTGCCCACAGCATGTATCACAGGCGACTGCAGTCTCGCGTTGATTTCGTAAAAGATCCGGAGATGCCGCTACGCGCCAGGCGCCACAAGCGCACAGAATAAAAGCCGAAGAAGGCGCAAAACGCAGAGATATCGGCATACATTTGCAACGTCAGCGGCTATTCTTCAGACGCTGCGACTGACGCGTTTCCGGTCGGCTCTGCTGGTCGCCGGCAGCCATTCCGCGCCCCACGCGGAAGGGGGGTGTATGTCACGTCAAAAACTACCTCGGCCCGCGCGACGCGCACTGCATCGTCGGCAGTCAATCGCACGCGTCTGGCTCGTCATCGGTATTTCAATTACCGGGCTGTCCTTTGCACATGCGACGCTCGCGGCGGGCACCCTTCCACAAGGCGGCACTTACGTGGCCGGCGCCGGCACGATAGCGAGCCAGGGCAACGGCCTCGTGATCACCCAACCAGGTTCGACGCGCGGCGTGATCGATTGGAACAGCTTTTCGATCGGCAGGAACAACAGCGTGACGTTCGACAACGGCTCGGGCGCGACGCTGAACCGCGTGACGGGCGGTTCGCCGTCCGCCATCTTCGGCAGGCTCAGTGCAACGGGCAGTCTCTATGTGATCAATCCGCAAGGCATCGTCGTGGGAACATCGGGGGTGGTCAGCACGGGTGACCGTTTCGTCGCGTCGACACTTGATGTCGGTAATTGCGCGTTCATGCAGGGCGGTGGTTCCCTCACGCTGTCGGGCAGCGCGAACGCAAGCGTCATCAACCTCGGAAAGATCAGTTCGAGCGGCGGCGATGTGTTCCTGATCGCGCGGGGCGCCGTCATCAACGCCGGCAATATCTCCGCACCCAACGGCACGGCCGAACTGGCTGCAGGCGAACAGGTGCTATTACAGGACGCGGGCAGCAGCAAACAGTTGTTCGTGCAGACGGGCAGTCAGGGCACCGTGATCAACAGAGGGAACATAAACGCCGCGCAGGTCAGCCTGCAGGCAGCAGACGGCAACGTCTACGCGCTCGCGGGCGGCGGCACGCGCATCCGCGCGACGGGCACGGCAGATCGCGACGGCCACGTGTGGCTCGTCGCCGATGGCGGCCGTGTCGAGCAGTACGGTAAGATCGCCGCGAGCAACGCGGATGGCAGCGGCGGAACGGTCGACACGCAAGCGGCACAACTGGCCTTCGGCAAGCATGCAGCCGTTCACGCGGGCCAATGGAACCTGTTGACGCCTACTTTCACGATCGATGACGCCGCCGCGCGCACCTTGCAGCGCAGCCTGAACGCGGGCACGTCGATCGATGTCACGACGACAGGCGCGAACGGCGCAACAGGCGATCTGGGCGTCGCTTCGAGTTTGAACTGGAGCGGTCCGGCTTCTCTCACGCTCGCCGCGTATCACGACGTGTCGGTGGCGACGGGCACGACCATCGCGAACTCCGGTGCGGGCAACCTGACGTTGCGCGGCGACGCAGCCGGCATCGACAACGGTGGCAGCGCTAACAACAATGGGACGATCGACTGGTCGCGCAGCACGGGCATCGTGAGTGCGCTGCATGACATAGCTGGTGGATACTTACCGGGAAACATTCTGTCAAACAGCACATGGTCTGCCGCTCCAGACAGTGGTCTCGTGACGCAAGTTACCGCCTATGCGCTGGTGAATACCGTCTTCGATCTGGGCGCAGTTAACCTCAACCCCTCGGGCAACTACGCGCTCGGCAGAGACATCGACGCCACGCCCCCGCCCGGTGAATTCAGTCGGACCGTGGCTTCGTTCTCGGGCCAGTTTGATGGCATGGGACACACGATTTCGAATCTTTGGTTATCTGAATCGCTTTTCGGGGACATCGGGTCTTCGGGCGTCGTTCGGAACCTCAACATTGAGGGCAGTGCCAACTTGCCCGAGTCTGCCGCCTGGGCGGGCTTTCTCGCAGACAGGAACGACGGTACGATCGCATCCGTGCACTCAAGCGGCAGTGTTACTTCAATCGGTCGTATTTCAACTGGGGGACTTGTGGGCTTGAACTTCGACGGCACGATCACGCGTTCGTCAAGCACCGCCGACGTTTCATCTGATTCGTTGACGGGAGGCCTGGTCGGAACCAACAGCTTCGGCGTAATCCGGCAATCGTTCGCATCGGGCGATGTCACCTCGACCCATCTTCAGGGAGCGGGCGGTCTGGTCGGCTACAATTTTGGCGTTATCACAGAGTCTTATGCGACTGGAACAGTTCATGTGCAGCCGCAATGTGACACGGTCAATGCGTGCGGGGGTGGGTTAGTTGGCGGGACTTCAGGCACGATCAGTCAGTCGTTCGCAACCGGCAAGATTGACCAGCCATCCGGACCTGTGGGAGGACCGGGCGGCATCGCTGATTACAACGCAAATTACATCGCGTCTTCCCCGGGGACCATCACAAACGATGTTTACTGGGATACGCAAACGACAGGCGCGCCAGTCGGCGTCCGCGCCACCATCCTAGGCGCGAACCTGGGTAACGCTCAAGGCTTGACTACTATGCAGATGAGCACGCCGTCCAGCTTCGGTCCGACATACAACTTCGGCCCAGGCGGTGTCTGGGCGATGCCCGTTGGAGCGACGCATCCGATATTGCAGTGGCAACTGGCGCAATGAGACCGACTGCTATCCACAACCATCAGCGAGCAGTCATCCTGTTGCATTGTGGCGGTAGTGGGTTAACTAGCAGCCGCGCCACTACTGCCTATCGGATCAGTCAAGGTCGAAGACGAGTTCATAGATAAAGGCGCTGTATGGCCGGTCCACGCCTGATACCTGCCCTTGCATTCGCGACGCCGACTCCTATTCTTCAGACGCAGCGACTCGCGCGTTTCCGGCTGGCTCTGCGGGTCGTCGGCAGCCATTCCGCACGCATGCGGAAAGGGGGCTGTGATGTCACATCCAGGACTACCTCGGCCCGCGCGACGCGCACTGCGTCGACAGCAGTCGCGCGGACACATCTGGCTTGCCGTCGGCATTTCGCTGACGGGGCTGTCCCTGACTGCCGTCGCGTTCGCGGCGGGCAGTCTTCCGCGAGGCGGCCGTTACGTCGCCGGCACGGGCACCATAGCCGGCCAGGGGAACAGTCTCATGATCACGCAACCGGGTTCGACGCGCGGCGTGATTGACTGGAGCAGTTTCTCGATCGGCAGGCACAACCGCGTGACGTTCGACAACGGCACCGGCGCGACCCTGAACCGGGTAACGGGTGGCTCACCCTCTGCCATTCTTGGCATGCTCAGTGCAACGGGCAGCCTGTATCTGATCAATCCGCAGGGCATCGTCGTGGGTCCGTCGGGTGTGATCAGCACCGGTGGCCGCTTCGTCGCGTCCACCCTCGATGTCTGCAACAGTGCATTCATGAGCGGCAGCAGCACACTCACACTCTCAGGCGACTCCGATGCAAGCGTGCTGAACCTTGGCAGGATCAGTTCGAGCGGCGGCGATGTGTTCCTGATTGCGCGAGACGCAGTCATCAATTCCGGCACCGTGGCAGCGCCCAATGGCACGGCGGAACTGGCCGCAGGCGGGCAGGTTCTGTTGCAGGACTCGGCAAGCAGCCGGCAGGTGTTCGTGCAAACGGGCAGTCAGGGCACAGTCGTCAACAAGGGGCGGATAACAGCCGCACAGGTGAGCCTGCAGGCCGCCGACGGCAACGTGTATGCGCTCGCAGGCGGCGGTGCGCGCATCCGCGCAACCGGCACGGCCAACCGCGACGGGCACGCCTGGCTCGTCGCCGACAACGGCAGTGTGGACCAACTCGGCAAGATCGTCGCGAGCAACTCGGACGGCAGCGGCGGGACCGTCGATACACAGGCGGTACAACTGACGTTCGGCAAGCACACGGTGGTCGATGCAGGCCAATGGAATCTCTCGACGCCTGCTTTCACGATCGATGATGTCGCCGCGCATGCGTTGCAACGCAGCCTGAACGCGGGCACCTCGGTGAATGTCGGGACGACAGCTGGTAACGGCGCAACGGGCGACCTCGGCGTCGCTTCGAGCCTGCGCTGGTCTGGTCCAGCCTCGCTCACGCTCGCCGCGTACCACGACGTCTCTGTGACGACGGGTACGACCATCGCGAACGCCGGTGCGGGCAACCTGACGATGCGCGCCGACGCCTCCGGTATCGACAATGGCGGCAGCGTGAACAACGGCGGCACGATCGACTGGTCGAAGAGTACCGGCATCGTCAGCGCGTTCTACGACATGAACGGCACCTACGGCCCCGGCACTTTAGTCGGCAATGCATCGTGGACCGCCCCGGCTTACAGCGGCCTGGTCACGCAGATAACGGGTTACCAACTCGTCAATTCGGTAGCGGACTTTCAGGCCGTCGACAACGACATGACTGGCAACTACGCACTCGGAAGAGATATCGAAGCGAACAACGCTGCGTTCATCACGCTGGGCACTACCCCGTATGCGATTAGCACGTCGTTCACCGGTCAATTCGACGGCATGTGGCATACCGTTTCGAATCTTTCTCCGAGCCTCGACGCCATCTTCGGCGATATCGGCCAAGTCGGTGTCGTGCGCGACCTGAAAGTCGACGGCCACCCGCTCGCCAACGACACAGGGTTCTACTATGGAATCGGCCTTCTCGCGATCAATAACCACGGTACGGTCGTCAATACATTCACCTCTGGCGCGAACAGCTGTGGTTGCTTCGACGCACCGCTGTCAGGGCTCATTGGGGCGAACTACGGGCTGATCGAGCGCTCGGGAAGCAGTGCCACAGTTCGGACAGGCGGCGTAGCGGCCGGACTCGTTAGCACGAACTATGGGACGATCGACCAGTCGTACGCGACGGGCTCCGTCACCGGCTTTTTGACGCACGGCGGTGGTGCCGGACTGGTCTTCGAGAACCTCGGTAAAGTCACGCAGTCGTTTGCGTCAGGCAGCGTTTCCAGCGGCAACGGGTTGGCGATGGGCGGCATCTGCGCGGGCTGCTCCGGTGGCCTTGGCGCCGACGTTTACTGGGACGTCCAGACCACGGGACAACCGTCGAGCGGCGGCGATCTACCTGCATCCAACGGGCTCACCACGGCCCAGATGAGCAACCCGGCGAGCTTCGTCGGCTGGGACTTCGGGCCGAACGGCGCGTGGGTCATGGCAACTGGCGCCACGCATCCAGTGTTGCGGTGGCAAGTGGAACATTAGCCTGGCGCGATGTTGGTGGAACTGTCCATCGCGCAGACGACTCGAGACCGGAGTGGGTCCCGTTTCTGACGCTCGATGCAACACCGCCTTAACGACAGCTTTCAAGGTGCATCGGTCAATGCTGGTCGAGATACAGCTTGGCCAGTCGTACCTCCGGCCGGACCGTGTCCGCGTTTCGCGTGAGCGTGACAAGCTTCGCGTAGTAGAGTTGCGCCTTCTTATCGTGCGCCAGGTCTGCTGCTTTCGCCGCACCATACAGGCCACGCAGGCGGTTCGGGGTTGCTTGCATCGATGCCTCATACTCCTTCAGCGCATCGGCAGGTCGCTTCAGATCGAGCAACATTTCGCCCAGCAACTCCCGCATCGGGTAAAGCCGGTTCTCCATCGCGACCTGCTTTTCGCTGCCGTCTTCCAGATCGGCGGCGGCGTGCATCTGCTTGAGCGCCTGATCGTCCTTGCCCTGAACATGATCCAGCCACGCCGAGGCGGCGAGGATTTGAATCTGGACCTGATCGGCCCAGTATGGCTGCTTGGCCTCTTCGAGCTTGGCGCGCAACTGCATGAGCATGTCGATATTGGTCTGCGCCATGTCCGCGTTGCTGCTGCGAGCGCAGCCTAGTGCACGGGCAAAATACGTGATTGCCTCAGCTTGCGGCCAGCGGCTGCCACGCGGCTCGAGCGTGGCAGCCTCCTGCCAGTCGCCGCGCTCGAGCGCATAGCGCGCCGGGATGGCAGCCAGCGCCGTGTAGACTGCCAGTCGGTCAAATGGAAATTTCGTGGCAGCATTGGCGTCATCGCGCACTTGTTTTGCATGCGCGTCCTGGCCCAGCTGTAGATAGGCGTACTCCATGAAATCCCAGGAATGGGGCGCCCCTGTATGGGTGGCGCCCGGCCAGCTTCTGGCGGCTTCTTCCTGCATCACCTTCAGCGCCGCTTCGTTCGATTTGATGGATGCATCCCACATGCCGAGCATCGAGTAAATATGCGAGGGCATGTGCAGGGCGTGCGGCGCCGCCGGGGCGATCTGCGCGTATTTGTTGGCAAACGGCAGTCCGCGCTTCGCGAGCGGCGGGTAGTCGTAGCTGTGGATCAGGTAGTGCGCGACACCGGGGTGGTCGGGCTGGTCACGGTAGATTTTCTCCAGGATCGTTGCAGCCTCGAGTTGGTTGGCGTACGTCTTGTCGCTGGGGTCCGCGGCCTCGTTGAGCGCAAGCGCATAGAAAATCGCGGCTTCCGTATCGTCGGGATACTTCTGCGTCAGGCGCGCCATCGCATGCTCGTATGCCAACGTGCGCTGGCTTTGTGGGACTTTGTCATAGTCTTTGTAAAATGCTTCGGCAGCCAGCAGCCAATCGCGCTCCCGTTCGGTCTTCGGATCCAGCGCCAATCCCTTCTCCGCAGCTTCCCATCCGCGCTCGAGTGCCGTCTCGTCAAACGGCGGGACCAGCGGATTAGGACGCTGGGCAATTGCAATGCCCCAGTATGCAATCGCACATTGCGGATCGATCTGGGTCACGGCCTCGAACGCCTTGACTGTCGAAGGGTAAAAGAAGGAATGGAGCATCGCCAATGCCTTCTCAAACTGGCTTTGTGCCGCAAGGCTGCACGAAGTGGGGAACTTCACGGTGCCGAACTTGCCGCCAGTCTGCGGCGCAGCGGGGTGTTCTTCGTGCTGGGCGAGCGCGGGAGCGGATGCGAGGACCGCGAGCAGGCATGCGGTTATTAGCCGCTTGTGATACATGATGACCTCCCCCGCAGGATGAATGGCAAACTTCACGCGAGATCGTCGAAAGCGGTGGTGCCAGGCGGCCCGACGGCGATGCCCATCGCAATGACATTGTCGTGGGCGAGGGCTCCGGGCGCCGTGGACGATTCCGACTGGAGTGAGTGGTGAGCACTTTTTTTCTAGTCAAGGCGTTACGTGCCCACAAGCTCGGAAACCCTGGGCGGCTGCACATTTTCACTAACGGATCCAACGCACAGACCAGTTGCAGCCGCTTAGCCATCAGCCTACCGCGCAGTCGTTCAAAGTTGGATTGGCCGCAAGGCACGGTCCCCGGCATTGGCCGATGAATAGGCTTGCATCGTCACGGATCGAACGGCCGGTTACGGATGAGGAACGGACGCGTCAATGTCACTGGTACGGTTCGGTCGGATGACCCTTGATGGCCGATTGGGTCAGGTCGCCACCGGCCGCTTTCTCGCACCGCAGTTCGCGGGATCTGGATCTTATCGACTGACCGTTTTCGGGAAAGTTGTCTGACCGAGAAAGGTCGGGTATTGCCCGGCGGCGCCGGGTGCAAACTGATCCTCCCGTCCTTCGAAAGGAGAATCGTCATGGAAGCCACCATCAACCCCGGCGTCGGCCGTGTACCGTGGAATAAGGACAAGCTGACGGGGCAGAAGCTGCCACTGAAGCTGAGGGAGATTTGGGGAATCCGTATCCGCCTGCAGCTTGCTGGAAGAGCGCGCGAGCTCGCGCTGTTCAACCTCGCGATCGACAGCAAGCTGAGAGCGTGCGATCTAACGAAATTGCGAGTGAGGGATATCTGTCTTGGCTCGCGTGTGGCACCAAGGGCGACTGTAATGCAGCAGAAGACCCAGCGGCCGGTCCAGTTTGAAATCACTAAACAGACCCGGGAGAGCGCCGCTGCGTGAATTCGAGAGGCGGGACTGTCGTCGAGCGACTATCGCTTCCCAAGCCGCATTCACGGCTCAGCCCATCTTTCGACGCGCCAGTACGCCCGCCTTGTCCATCGCTGGATAGGGTCGATCGGGCTCGACGACACAGCTTACGGAACGCATTCAATGCGTCGAACGAAAGCGTCCCTGATTTACCGGCGCACAAAGAACCTGCGCGCGATACAGTTGCTGCTCGGTGCCCAAAGCTCGAGAGTACCGTTCGATACCTTGGCATTAAGGTCGACGACGCTCTCGAGATGGCGGAACAGACAAGGTTTGAACGACAGGCGGCCGGACGGCACTCGGGCGCTGTCCGGCCCACGAGCGGTCGGTCGACAACAGGCTCCAGATCGTCGACAATTTCATGCCGTAAATCAACCGGGAAGGAATTGGCGATGACCATTTTTTGGACGCTCAGAAGCATTCCAGAACTCGCGAATTTACCGGCGAGCGATCGACGCAAAAATTGGCGACGGGCCTATCGCTGCACATGGCGCCATTGGCAGACATGGGCCGGCTTGCTCGCATGCATCATATGCACCGGATTGGGTTTGGCACTCGGTGCATTTGCCGCTCAAAAGGTCGTGGGGGGAATGATCGGGGCAGGCGTTGGCGGATTCGTGTTTGGACAAACGACCGTACTTATCGCACGATCTCATTACAAAAGTCTACTTCTGGGACGCGAAGGCTGATTGAGAGCACACGCGAAAGCTCAAAGCACGATATCAGTTAGACGGAATAGATCCCACATTATTGGCTAACGGATGCAAACGAATCTGCCGCCTTTGCCGTTGCAGAAATTCACGCCTTGCCAGTGGAATTGATAAAGCCCAAGCATCACCAGCAGGACGCTCAAGACCAATAGAAGCATAAGTGCCTTGTTCATTCGGTTCTCCAGGAACACGTGCTTGACACGTTAGCGTGAAGTGAATCTGCTTTGGAGAAATGCGAAGATTCCTTCGGGGTCGAACTAGAGCCGACCGCGTGGGGCAGCGGCCGGCCCATTAGCCGCCGGTCGATGTCGTCGTGCAGTTTGGCTGCCGAGGTCTCGTTCGCCCTCGCTCAATGGCCGGTCTCCGGCGAGCAAATTGCGGAGGGCACTGCCTTAACCCGGCAAGGAATCGGAGGGCATCGGCCGTCAGTTTGGTGACAATCGGAACGGGGACGGGCTCCGGTAGACTGCAATTCTTGCGCAACCTCGTCGCGATAGCATGGACTCCCAGCTTTTCATCATTTGCGGACTTACATTCGTACTCCACGTCATCGCGACGCTGGCCTAGCGGTACGGATCGCAGGTGTTCGCACGCGGCGTATCGCCGTGTCGTTCTCTCTGTTCGGGATCATCGCCCTTGTCTCCAGAACGGCGAACTCGTTTCAAGGGCCGTTCATAGCCAAGCGCGTAGAGCTTGATATCGCTCAGCATCTGGAGGGTGGGCTGCTCAGTGATTTTCGGCTCTTTCTGGTTACAGCCACTGCGGCAAGTATAGTCGGCGCGTTGCTGATCCCAACGTTCCAGCACTATTTCAGTCGCGCAGTCGAGCACTTCCAAGCCAATCGTTCATTGCCGCGCCTTTTGCTCCACATTTTCAGTCGCGGCGGCATCAACTATATGCGTGACGGTGCACGCATCCCGTCACGCCAAAACACCTCTCAGCTGACGAGCGGTGCGGGTGTCTCTGGAAGGGTGATAGCTCTCAACGTCTTCGCGATGGCCATCTGGACGGTCGGCGTTTTCGCGTCACTCTACGCGGGATACCTGAAACCAGATTTGCGCGTGACGTGCGCCAATCTGTCGTCGGTCATTAATGGATTTGCGACTGTGGTTCTGGCGGTGGCAATCGACCCGCAGGTTTCTGTCATGACGAACGACGTGATAGAAGGCCGGATCTCCGAGCATTCGCATTTGCGAATGTCCTCGTTGCCCCATACCCGTTGTGAACGTCAGTGAAGCGACGCCGACCAGTTATATTGGCCGAATTCTGTGCGTAGCTCGTCCGTCACATTGTGGGAGTAATGCGACCAGCCCCACGGCAGGCACGAGGGGAAGTGTTGGACAACGCCTACCCGCATGCCACCTGTTTCTCGCAACCAGGCGAGGACCACCGCGCCTGTCGCCGACACCGAACACACGGGTCGGGTGGTGTACTGCAGAGATGCACCATGCACTGTAGCGGAACTGAAAGAACCATCGCGTAGGATCGCTAGCCCATGCGCTTGATAGCGTGGCTGCGTTTAACAATCCCTGGAGGTATCCGTGGAAACTTACGTACTTTTCGGCGGCGTTATAGCAATCGGCACAGCCATTGCGATCTGGGGAATCTGGAATCTCAGGTGACGCGTACCCTTCAGGTTATCCCAGATCCCTGAGGCATGCAGAAACACCCAGGAATTGGGTGAACAATCAGGTTGTTCGTTGTTTGACAGATTAGTCGACCAGACTCCTTTGTCGGGCACCGATCCCTGTTTCCGGCGTGTGCTTGCCGGCCTACTCTTCCCGAAGAAGATAGGCCATTTTTTCTGCCACGCGACTTCGAGCGGCGTGCCGCTGAGGTTTCTGCTGGAATGGACATTTTGTTTCCTCCCCTCGTGACGGGTTGTCGAAACGAAAATGCTTGGCTCCGGAAGGCGAGAGGCCGTCAGTGGTGGAACGACCGCCCCTCGCGTTTGGCGGAACACAGCGAGGCGCTCAGGAGAAAAGCGATTTCAGACGGTGCCAGAAGGTGGCGAACCGATGCGATTCATGGGGTCCCAGCGACAGCATCGCGTCGTAGTGAAGGCGCGCTTCATCGACGTGTGGCAGGTTCGACAGGAGGAGGCCGAAGTTCATGATCTTGCTCCGTGCGTCTGGCTCGACGCGTGATTGTGGAAAGCCAGCAGACACGGGCACGGGACGACGCGTCAAATAGACCCGGTCGTGGCCTACCTGCTTTCCTCGGTTAATGATCGAGGTGAATGCCAGAAGGGATCACTGTCACTGTCCAGCATTTCGACTTCGTTCTGCTTCAAGTTCGCATGTAGCGATTGCTGCACGCGTGTTTCACCGCGCGCCGGTTTCCGAATGGATTGACCGGACGCGAACGAGCGCGCTGCGAGTTCAGTCTGGCGGTGCGATGCCATGCGATGCGCCCGAAGGCGGCTCCGCATATTGTTAATCAACAGTGTGCACGGGAATATGGCTACGACGCGCACCGTCTGCCTGCTGGCAGGACGGCGGCTGGGAAAGGCGGGCGCGAACGTCTTGCCGGTCAGGCAGCGAACTGGTTCGAAGGTCGACTACTGCAAGAGTCCAAGGCACGGCCCCCCTTTGTGAAGACTCTTAAGTTTAGGAGACGAACAAAGGACAGGTCCATGTAAATTCGTAAGCGTAACCGTATATTTTGCGTAAACGACGGTCGTTGTCAGGCGCTCTGTTTATGAATCTTTCGATGACCGATTAGGCATCGCGGCGCCGGTTCAAGCTGGATTTGCAAAGAGTCCATCATATGTTTCAAGCAGCGTTTTCCCTTGCTCGGTCAGCACGGGCAGACCTCCATTCTCTCCATCCCACTCAAGGTCGATCAGCCGTTGTTCGAGCAGCGTTTTGAACTCGCATCTCTCCCTGTCGATCTGTGCCGGCGCGTTTCGTACCAGCACCAGCGTTGCATATTCGTGCGGACTTAGCATGTGTTCCCCTTCATTGAATCGGGCTGGCGAAGCAATCATCTTCAGCGGGTGACGTCTCGGCAATCTCTCCGGATTCGATGCTCATTCCGGCACGGGTTCGGCGTCCCTTGCCGACCAGCTGATACTGGACACGCCCTTCTCCATGCTGATTCGACTCGCCATCAGTTCCAGCTTCGACTGGTACTTCGGATGCACGCGTATGGTCGCCGTGACCGCGACACGCGACCCGTCACCGTCGACGTCCTGGCTAACGAGGCTCTGGAACGACAACGGCTGTGAGTGCATCGAATTCGAGAGCACCGTGCGGATATGAATTTCGTCCTGTTCCCGGCACACGACGCTCAGAACGTATTCGCGGACAAGGTCGGCAGCCGACACCGGTGCAGCGTTGATGGCGTGGCTGACCTCGCGCAGCAAGGTGTTGGTCAACAGCACGAGCGCTGTCCCCGCAATGGCCGGACCGAAGTGTCCAGTGCCGCAGAGCACACCTACGGCGGCCGCGCACCACAGGGTCGCCGCAGTATTGATGCCCTGGATTTCACCCTTGTCGCGCATGATGACACCGCCGCCGAGAAACCCGACACCGGACACGACATAAGCGGCAATCCGCGTTACACCGGATTCACCGTTTCCGGTCAGCATCCCCAGCGTAACGAAGAGACACGCGCCACACGTCACCAGCGTGACGGTCCGCAGTCCCGCCGTGCGCTGGCGTATTTGCCGCTCCAGACCGATGGCTACGCCACATCCAAAGGCGGCAAGCAGGCGCCAGATGAATTCAGCAGTCATCTCGTGGACTCCTGATGCAGTAGCACGGAGCGTTTTCGCGGCGCCTGGCGGTACAGGTCAGCGCTGAAGCGCCAACGGCCCATACGTGACCGTAGCTGAACCGTCCTTCCGTGACGGGACCGGCGTCAAAGCGCCTCCGCCGCAAAACCGGACCAGTCCCGGCAGCGATACGCCCCCCATCCGACTCTTTGACATTAACGCCCGGACGAGGGCCGGCACCCGCCTCACCCGCCTGAGCGGCCTGTCACGCCATGCAGGGCCCGCTGTTTACGAGCTGCATGCGCTTTCGCAAAAATCGCCCACCGTGCGTTTGTACGAAGGGGCAGACGTGCGTCTGCCCCTTTCAGCTTTAGTGAATGGCCATCTGCACGACCTTCACGATGACGAGACCCACCGCGACGACGAGATAGGTGCGAAGCACGCCCATCCAAACACGTGCCGACAGCGTCAGGTGCTGCGGCGCCGGCAGGTCTTCGAGCGGCGGCATGCGCCACGTGTTGCGTAACGCCTTCTGAGCCGGCTTGTTGATTGCCGGCGCGTCGTCGGCGGCAGCTGTGCTACGGGCCTTCCGCGAGAGTTCCACCGCGGCATAAACGGCAGTGGCAAGCCCGCATCCGCCCGCGAGAATCTTGACGATAGCCGCACCGCTGATGTCCGGATACACGGTGGCGGCCGTCAGGATGATCGACAGGACGACGAGCACGGCGATGACGGCGCCCGTGAACACGTTCAACTTCTTCGAGTTCACCCACGGGCCGAGCACCGCCTTGTCATTGCACAACAGCAGCAGGAACACGGTTGCGCTCGGCAGCAGTACGCCCGCGAGCGTCTGCACAGCTTCAGTCAACAGGCCAAGCGGGCTGCCCGGCATCAGCACGAGGGCGGCAGCGAGCGCAATGATGCCGAAGTAGACGAGATAGAAGCCCTTCGCGTCGAGCACGCTACGATGCAGTGAGTGTTTGACCTTGAACACATCGCCGATCGCGTAGGCGGTCGAGAGCGAAACAGCGGCAGCGCCGATGATCGACGCATCGAGGAGCGCGACGGCGAAAATCGTCGCCGACGTCTGGCCCACGTACTTGTGGAGACCCGCAATCACGCCACCCGCATCAGTGAAGTTGCCGAACTCGGGCCGGCCTTCAAAGAGCGCAGCCGTGAAGGCCATCATTGCCACGGCGCCGATGATCACGAACGCGATGCCGATCCAGAGGTCGGCCTTTTCGTATTTCATGAAGCGCGGCGTGATCCGCTTGTCGATCACATAGCTCTGCTGGAAGAACAGCTGCCACGGTGCGACGGTCGTGCCGACGATGCCGATGACGAGCAGCATCACATCGGAGAGCTTCGAATTCTTCGGCCAGGTCGGTACGAGGAAGTCGCGCGCGATGACGCCGACAGGCGGGTGTATCGAGACGAGCACCGGGATCAGCAGGAGGCTCAACAGGCACAAGACGATCGCGAAGCGTTCGAAGCGCCGGAAATCGCCGGTACTGACCGCGGCCATCGTCAGGACCGCGGCGATGCAAACGCCCAGAACCTTCGACACACCGAGAAAGTCGAGTGCGAACGTAATGCCGATGAACTCGGTGACGATCGTCAGTGCGTTGAGCAGGAAGAGGTCGATGACGCTGAAGGCACCCCAGAACTTGCCGAAGCGTTCGAAGATGAGGCGGGCGTGACCGACGCCGGTCACGGCACCGAGGCGCAGCACCATTTCCTGGTTGACGTAGAGAACCGGGATCAGGAGAGCGAGCGTCCAGAGCAGCGACGTGCCGTAGTTCTGCCCCGCCTGCGTATAGGTGCCGAATGCGCCCGCATCGTTATCGCCGACCATGACGATGAGACCGGGGCCGAGGATGGCAAGCAGCGTGCGCAGGCGCGCCATCCAGTTGCTGCGCGGGGCCGTGTCGTGGTGGGCGATCGTGCCGAAGGCGCCTTTGATATCGCCGACATGAGCGTCGTCGAGCACAGCGGCGCGGCGCTGCGCGATGTTTGCTGGTGTGGTGGACATTTGGACTTATTCCTTATCGGTGACGCTTGAAATCGGCGCTGGAAAACGTGGCGCCGCCATGCCACATGCCGGAGTTCGAGCCGGTGTCCGAACGACGGGCAGGCAGGCGGCCACGCGAGGCAACGTTAGTGAGCGAGTTTCCTGAGCGCCGCCCGGATGGCGGTGATCATGCGGGCCGTTGCATGCGAACGGGCGTCGAGCGCCAGCATGCCGTTGTAGTGCGAGCGGGCCTCTTCGACGTGCGGGAGCTGCGAAACGAGGAGAGCGAAGTGCATGGTGATTCCTCCAATAGCTTGAAACGTGGCGCCTTCGACCAGGCCGGCCTTCGTTTCAGTTCACGCAGACCGAGGTGCTCGGGTGTGCGGGAGGAACGTATGCGGCGAGGATGTCAGGCGGAGCGAGCAGCGTTCTGCGGGAACGCATGGTGAGTCGTACAGGAACAAGGCTCAGGGTCGGGCATCGTGAACTCCTCTGTCGTTTGTATCCGGTTCGCGTTGAACGGACGTGGGTAACCGCACGCAGGCTCCGCGCGACATTGGGTGCGCGAAAACGGCGTGAACAAGCGGCGCCGCGAGCCAAAGGCTCGACGCGCCGGGTCGCAGGGACGAATGTGCGTTACAACGCACGCGTCAAGCGACGGCGGCCAATCGAAGAGATGCGCGGGGAGAAACTGCGAAAGCTACTGCGGCGCGCACCGTCTGCCTGCTGGCAAGACGGCGGCTAAGAAAGAATCCAGGCGGGCGTCGTGCCGGTCAGGCAGAAAAACTGTTCGAAGGTCGACTACTGCAACTGTCCAAGGCATATGCCCCTTTCGTGGAAACACGCGAATTCTAGTGATGTCGCGCGAGCCGAGTCAACGACTATTTCGAAGATTTTTCTTTCGATTCCGTTACCTGGCGTGGATGCAAATCATTTTTGCTCACATCTTCGTAGTGCATCATCGCAGCGGTGAGTGCTGCGCCTGCGGCCTTGCATACGAACACCGCCGGCAACGCCCGTGCATTGAGCTTGAATACCCCCTGGACGCGGCATGGCAATGTGATTGAGGTCGCTTATGCAGGCCACTCAGCACTGCATAGCAATTTCTGCTTGCGCGCTCGCGAATGGCGCGCATAGAATTCGCCCTGTCTTGAAACAGGAGAGTCCTTCGTGGACGCAAGCCCTAACAGTCGATCTTGTACGCCGGCCTGTGCCGGCACCCAGCTTGCAATCGCGCGTTAGCGACGCCGGACCATACTCCCCGCCGCTGTCCCCGATTGTCGGGTCAGCGCGCTTCTTCAGGACCGCCAGTGCGGTCTGCCTGTAGCTCGCTCCCTTTTTTGCATAACAACGCCCACGGCGCTTAACTTCGCTGACGGTGCGTCACTTATCGAACGTTGCCTGGCCTGGCCGGGCTCGACGGGAGTTGAATCATGTATATCGAACGCTTTCTGCGGGTCTCACGCGCTTTTTTGCGTGCGTCACCGGCCGCCGCTGCGCACCGGGAATTTGGCGGGCATAGCCAGCTCTGGCGGCACACCATCGCCCGCGCAGGCGAGGCAGTGCAACGCGACGCCTCAGTCGCGGCCCTCTGGACGACGTCAGGACGCAACGTCCGCGGTACATCATGGCCGGCCTGAGCTGTCGCTCGTCGCGAAGGCGACTGGACAGGACTGTGGCCCAACTACGGGTGGACGCCGGGTATCTCCCTGCTTCGGTGTCGCTCGCTCATCAGTTCGTTTCCCAGAAGAAAGCAAAATGATCTCCTTTGGCACGTTCTTACAAAACGACAACGGCATCGACACGCGGTGCCTCCTCGCTCCGTCTTCGCGCCTCAAGCCAGCCTGCGTTGCGGCAACGCTGTTAGTCGCACTGGCTGCCGGCACGATTGCTCCGGCTTACGCGCAGTCGGAAGCTGTCGCCCCGACAGCGTCTGACCACGACTCAACTGCAGCCCCGAACACCGACGCAAACAGCACGCCGGCCGACTCCGCCGCCGCGCCGACCGGCTTCTGGGAGCGCTCGAACCTGCTAGGCGACATGGGCGGACTGCGCACGCTGTTGGGCGACCACGGTGTCACGTTCAGCGCGCAGGAAACAAGCGAGCTCTACGGAAATTTCTCCGGCGGTCTTTCCAGGGGCGCTTCATACAACGGTGTCACACAATTCGGCCTCAACGTTGATACCGACAAGGCGTTCGGGCTGAAGGGCGGCACATTCTTCGTCGATGCCTTGCAGATTCATGGACACGGCATCACGGCTGCACGCCTGAATTCGCTGCAAGCGGTGAGCGGTGTCGAGGCCGAAGCGACGACGCGTTTGTGGGAGCTCTGGTACCAGCAGGCGTTCGGCGACAGGTTCGACGTAAGGATCGGCCAGCAGAGCCTTGATCAGGAATTCATCATCAGCCAGTACGGCAGCACATTTGCGAACGCGACATTCGGCTGGCCCGTGCTGGCCGCCACCGCCTTGCCTGCGGGCGGTCCCGCCTATCCGCTATCGTCGCTTGGAGTACGCCTGCGGTTCAAACCGAGTGATTCGATGACGATTCTGGGTGGCGTCTTCGATGGCAACCCTGCGCCGGGCAACGGCGACCCGCAGCAGCTCAACCCCAACGGTACCCAGTTCAACCTGCACAACGGCGCAATGCTGATCGGCGAAGTCCAGTACACGATCAATCAATCGCCGCCGAGCGGGTCCGGTGCGACAGTGCCGAGCGGGTTACCTGGCACTTACAAGCTGGGCTTCTGGTACAACAACAATCACTTCGCGGATCAACACCTCGACACAAACGGCATTTCACTCGCGAGCCCCGCGTCGAACGGCGTGCCGGCCACGCATCGCGGCAACTTTAGCATCTACGCCGTCGCAGACCAGATGGTGTGGCGCCCAAGTGCCGACAGCCCGCAATCGGTCGGCGTGTTCACGCGTGTGATGGGCGCGCCGGGCGACCGTAACCTGCTCGACTTCAATGTCAACGCAGGAATCGTGCTGAAAGCTCCGTTCAAGGGCCGGGACAACGACTCGGTCGGGCTTGCGCTCAGCTACGCGAACGTCAGCTCGAGTGCGAGCGCGCTCGATCGTGATATCGCAGCCTTCCAGACGCCGGGCTACCCCGTGCGCTCGGCGGAAACGGTGATCGAGGCGACGTACCAGTACCAGGTTGCACCGTGGTGGCTACTGCAGGGTGAATTCCAGTACATCGTCCATCCGGGCGGCGGCATCCCTGATCCGAACAACAATGGTGCACGCATCGGCAATGAGGCCGTGGCCGGACTGCGGACGGTCGTGACGTTCTGATCGTTTGGGATTTTGAAGCAACAGGGGCCGCCAGCGATGCAGCGGGCTCCTGATATGTGGTCTCTCGTACGAGGCCTCCCTGCGGACACGGCTGCGCCATTGGCGGAAGAAGACTGTCAGAGTCAAACCCGCTCGGACGTATCGGACGGGCTCGGCGGCATGTTCTGCGGCCGGAGGAATACCACAGCCGATCAGCGAGCCGGCGAGCAGCCCCGTGAGCACGCCCTCGTTCGGCGTCGCTCATCCCCTCTCGCTTCAGTCGAACCGCAGCATGCCGGGTTTTCCCTTGCAGAAGGACCACATGGCAACGTCACGAAAGTGACACTTCTCCGTTGCCCCCTAGTCGGTTTACGGTTCATTGGAGCGTTCCATGAAATCAAGCGAGTTTTTCGAAGATTCTGAGGATACCCAATACACCCTCTCTGAAAGAGCAGCCGCCGCGTCGCGAAGCACATGGGTCAGTGTCGGAGTAAACCTGATGCTCACCGTCACACAGGTTGCCGCCGGCGTCCTTTCGCATTCTCAGGGTCTGATTGCGGATGGCGTTCATTCGCTTTCCGACCTTCCATCACAGCAAGATGGGCGCGGACAAGGAGCACCCGTATGGTCACCAGCGGTCCAAGACTGCCGCGTCCCTGGCGGTGGGTGTTCTGCTTGCTGCTGTCGGCGTTGGCATGATCTGGTCGGCTTTTCGGAAACGACATGATCCTGGTCGACGCACATATCGAGGTCGATGCCTCGATTTCAGTGGTAGCTGGGCATGACATCGCCGTCGACGCCCGTGCGCGCGTCCTGGATAGACACCGGGTGCTCAATGTCATGACCCATGTCGATCCACGCCGGTACTCGATCCAGAGCGAGCCAGCCGCGGAAGATCCCCTTTGATCAATCGCGTGCCCGCTCTATCCGTGGGCCGTAACAACGCCTCGCGTATTTCGCGCCATGTTCACTTCACGCAAAACCTCATAGATTGATCTGACCGCCCGCCAACGAGCAACTTGCACAGGAAGACGTGCAGTTAGCGTTGGCAAAGTTTCATGCAGAACTGAGTCTGCTCAGGGTCGATCACGGAAATTCAGAACCGACTCAGCAGCGCTGGTTCGCTGCTTCGTCTCGAACTACTGGGTTCGGCCGGCAACGGTCGGCGGTTCTTTGTGCTCGGACGACCGCTCGCATCGCAGCGTCGGTTCTGAATGCCACTGACGCGTACTTTGCACCAGCGAGATTGCACGCAGCCTGTTCCTCGGGGCCGCCTTATTGTTGGGATCGATCCTCCGGGTTTTCGAGGTTGAGGCAGCACGACTTGAAAAGCCGACCGCCAGCATCTAACGTTCTTCGCAGGCTCCCGAGGAGACGGCCATGGCAAGAATCGAAGCAAAGCTGGCGGAGATGGGACTGACGTTGCCGCAGACGCTAAAGATGCCTGCAAACGTAAATATGTCATTGCCATTTGCATGGGTGCGCGTGAGCGGCACACGGGCGTTTGTCTCAGGACACGTGCCGCTCAGCCTCGATGGGACGCTTGCGCAACCGGTCGGTAAGGTCGGCGCCGAAGTTTCTTCAGACGAAGGCTACGCAGCAGCACGCCTTGTGGCGCTTGCCCAGTTGGCGAGTCTTCAGAAGGCGCTCGGAGATCTGGATCGCATTACGGCCTGGGTACGCGTATTCGCAATGATCAACGCAGCGCCCGGTTTCGACCAGATGCCACGGATTGCAAATGGCTTCTCGGATTTGATCCTTGAACTGTTCGGGCCGGACATAGGTATGCATGCACGTTCAGCCGTCGGCGTCGCGCTCCCTCTGAACGTGCCCGTCGAATGCGAAGCGGAAGTTGAGATTGACGGACTGCGCCTGTAATCGAGGATTGCCGCCGAGAGCCGGTCTCATACGCGCGTATAGGAACCATCGTCTCGGGTCGATCCAAGAACCGACGGTCAGGGACAGCATCTGGGTGACTCAGAAAGGTCGGTTTGGCGCATTCGCCGACCGCCGGTGGCGGCCTGGTGCCAGCGTACTGTTTGCGACGCAAGCATGTCAGACGAGCGCTTGTCTCTGTTGAAGGCCATCGTGTCGAGCAGGCGAAGCGTCCTACTCATGGAAGAAGACGGCCGCAAGCACACTGTCGCAGCCGTTTTATTCACCGCTTCCTGCTGTTGCCGGTTAGTTCTCGAACTGTCGAATCGTCGCGTTATACGCACGCGCTGCCATCTCGTCCAACGGCAGTTTGCGCTCGACTTCGGACAGAATTTCGACGCCCCATGGACCATCGAAGCCCGTTGCCTGAACGGCCTTGATGAATCCCTTCACGTCAAGCACGCCTTCACCCGGCAGGCGGCGCTTGTGGATGGTGTCCATCCACAGCGGCTCGATTGCATAGTGGTCGGCGTCGTCGAGTTCAATCCCCTTGATGAATTCCGGCTTGATCGTGGCGATCTCCTTGAAGTCGACGTTGCCACGGCTCAGATGCCAGATATCGAGCAACAACCCCGCGTTCGCCTTGTTCGCCCCCTCGACGATGGCCTTACCCGTTTCAATCGTGCGTACGTTGCTGAACGGCATGATTTCCAGCATGACTTGCGTGCCGCGCTTCTCCGCATCTTCGGCCAGCTTGCCAAACTCATCGACCATGAGCGGGACATTTGCAGTCTCCTCGCCGATGCCGGGGCCGACCTTCACAATGCGGGCGCGAAGTTCTTCCGCAGCCTTGAGATAGTAGTAACGCATGCTGTCGGACGTGCGGCGTCGCTCACCGGTTTGATACCAGTCGACGAGAAACTCGAACTCAATGTGCTTGATGTCGTTGGCTTCAAGAATTCGGCGCATTTCCGGAAAGCCAATCTTGTCAGCAGTCGCGTAGATATCGGAGTGAATCAGACCGATGCCATCCCAACCTGCCTTGGCGGCGGCTTCAACGCGGTCTTTAAAGCTGAACGGACTGATTTCGGTCGGGCCGAATGGAAAGACATCACCGGACAGCGTGAAGTAGGCGGCAACAAGCTCGACTTTGGACCTGGACATTTGAACCCTCATGAAGGACGCTGCGACGAACCCAACGCGGGAGTCGCCTAGAGACGATGTCCATCACTATCACGTAGAAGCTGCGGGAGATAAACAGACCAGAAATCGTCTTTCCGTAGAGCGAAAGTTGACAATCCGCTCACGCGTGCTAACCCAGCTCGCTGGCTCGATTGTTCGGGCTTGGCGCCCCTATCGCTTGGGGAGCGCGATGATTCTTCCGGTGGGAGGAAATAACTTTTCGTTCTGTTGCATTTTTCTTTCCAATGCGAACCCTTACTGTGCACTCCACCACAACACGGAAACCCGCTCGGCGATTCGACCGGGCCTTCAGGAGACACAGCATGAACTTGCGCAAATCCGTTATCTCTTGTCTCGCTCTTGGGACTATCGCGGCCGCTCTCAGTACAGGCGCCAATGCGGCGAATCAGCCGCACGTCGCTTTGCTCATGCCGACCCAGAGCGTTGAATACTGGGCGCTCTACGTCAAGGGCTTTGAAAAGGAGGCTCAGGCACAAGGATTCAGGCTCGATGTGAAGGTAACCAACTACGACCCGAACGAGCAGGCGACCCAGGTTGAGCAGACACTCGCTCAGAAGCCTGATGTCATCGTCCTCGTGCCCGTGGATTCGAGCGCGATGGTCCCGTCCATTCGCAAGATTGACCAGGCGAAAATCCCGCTCGTCATTTCCAACTCAATGCCCGACCAAAAGTATTCGCGCTACTGGAAAGTCTTCACCGGGCCCAATGACATCAGTAACGGTCAGGTCGCCGCGAAAGCGATGATTCAGGGATTCAAGGACAAGGGTTACGGGGACAAAGGGAAGGTCATCGTCATCAACGGCCAGATGGGTACGCCTCCTCAGATACAACGGTACCAAGGCTTCGTCGATGAGTTGAAGAAGGATGCTCCGGGTATCGAGGTGGTGGGCGCACAGCCAGCGGACTGGGATGCAGTGAAAGCGGAGGCAGCAGCATCTGCTCTTTTCACTCAGTTCAAGGATGTGAAAGGGGTCTACACGGAGAACGACTCGCAACTTCGTGGAGTGGTGACGGCCGCACAGAGACTTGGACTGGACCCTTCGAAGCTCGTGATTGTGGGGCACGGATGTGACTCTGGGGGGGTCGAGGCTATCTCGGCAGGCAAGGCATACGCAACAGTCGAGCAATCCCCCTTCGACGATGGCGCTTACGCGGCGAGGGCCGCGCAGGAACTCGCATCGGGCAAAACGCCGAAGGCAGTGCAGTATCTGCCAAACCCCGCGGCCACCAAGGCGAGCCTCAACGTCTGTTATTCCCAAAAGAAGTGATTTGCGCCGGCGGCTTTAGCCGCCGAGTCGTGAGTCGGACAAAACTGCGACCCTGCGGGGGTCGCTTTAGCTTTGAACTGGAGACAACAATGAGACGCGAGATTGGTGTAGCCGTGATTGGAACTGGCTTTATGGGCAAAGCGCACGCACTTGCGTACCGAGCGGTGCCGAATGCTTTCCCGAACTCGTTGAAACCGCGACTGGTTGCGGTGGCCGATGTCAGCGAGGCAGGTGCGCGGCAAGCCGCGGAGCAATATGGCTTCGAGCGCGCAACGTGCGACTGGAAGACGTTGCTCGACGACTCGAGCGTGCAGGTGGTCTCAATCACAACGCCCTGCAGCTTGCATCGGGAAATGGCGCTTGCCGCGATTGCCGCCGGAAAGCATGTTCATTGTGAAAAGCCGATTGCGCCATCTGCCGCTGAGGCTCACGAGATGATGACAGCGGCCGAGGCTGCGAACGTCGTGACTCAAGTCGGCTACAACTACATCAAGAACCCAATCCTCAAGCTAGCGCGAGAAATGATTGCGTCCGGAGAACTGGGCGAAATCACGAGCTTCCGGGGCGTGCACGCAGAAGACTACATGGCGGACCCGGACATTCCCTACAGTTGGAGAGTAGACCCTCGGAACGGTGCCGGCGCTCTGGCTGAAATCGGCAACCATATCGTCGGTATGGCCCGCTTCCTTCTGGGCCCTATTGCCAAGGTGAACGCCCAACTCGAGACCGTGAATAAGACTCGCCCCGTCGCACCGGGGTCGGTCGAGGGTCGGGAGGTCAAGGTCGACGACATCGCGCGCTTGATTGTGAAGTTCGAGCGCGGGTGCTCGGGGTCAATCGAGGCTAACTGGGCCGCGACCGGGCGCAAGATGCAGCTTGAGTTCGAGGTGTACGGAACCAAGGGCGCGCTGTTGTTTAGCCAGGAGCGCTTCAACGAGCTGCAATACTTCAAGGCTGGCGCCGACCCGCGGACAGCAGGATTTGCCCGAATCGAAGCCGGCCCGGCGCATCCTCCTTACGATAATTTCACCGTGGCTGGGGGGCACCAGCTTGGCTTCAACGACCTGAAGACGATTGAAGTGGCAGAGTTTCTAGCGGCCATCGAGCACAGGTCTCCCACGTTCCCCGACTTCCGCGAGGCTTGGGAAATCCAGCGGGTTGTCGATGCGGCGATACGGTCTTCGGCTGAAGGACAGCATATTCCTCTCTAAGAACGACTAGGGGTATCCAGGGTTGCGCGCGGTCTGTCAGGTATCGCGACCTGACTCCCGCGCGCTTTTTTTGCTGTTTGCTGGTGCCTCGGATATTTCCTGTCACCGGAAATATCATTTCGCCTCAGTGCATTTTTCTTTCCTGAGCGAACGAATAATCTGTGACTCAACAACAACGAAGCCGCTGAAGCGACTGCTGGAGACGACCTTCATTCCTGCGCACGCAGCGATTCCTTGAATTCCTCTCCCAGTAAACAAACAGCGGCATCACTGATTCGACACCGCCATCAGGCAGGCTGAGCCCTGAGGAGAAGTCAGCCTCAGCGTCGATGCAAGGCTTCGTTGTTCGGTATGTAGGCCGTCACCCAGTTTGAGCAGTTGCGAGAACAGTCAGGTGACCGTGACGGGTATCAGCCCGTGTCAGCGGATGGCCAAAGATTGTCCGCTTATGGAGGAAGACAATGCTGCAAGACGATAAAAACGGCGCCGACACGCACGCCGTGCCGAGTCTGCTTTGCGCTCGCAATCTAACGAAACACTACGGCGGCGTGAAAGCGCTCACGGGAGTCAGCCTGGAGTTGGCGCCTGGTGAGATTCACGCGCTGTGTGGCGAAAACGGAGCAGGCAAAAGCACGTTCATTAAGATTCTTGGTGGCCTTGTTCAGCCCGACGATGGTGAAATCACCGTCGACGGACATCAACTGAAGCTCGGTCATCGCACGGACCCCAAACTTATCTCAATTGTTCACCAGGAGCTTGCTATCGTCCCGACATTGTCGGTGCTCGACAACATCCTTCTTGGTGGCGCGGACCAGAGCGAAATCTACCGCCGAAGCCAATACCGCGATTCCGTTCGCGAACATCTGGATTCAGTCGGTCTGTCTCACGTCAAGCTCGATTCGCCTGCATCGCGGCTCAGTCTTGCGGAATGCCAGCTCGTTGAAATCGCCCGTGGCATGTCGCGTCACGCGAAAGTGCTGCTTCTCGATGAACCTACCGCAACGCTGTCGGATGCGGAGATTGTCCGTGTGTTCGAGGTCGCACGCCGGTTGCGTGACCAGGGAACCGCTATGATTTTCGTGAGCCATCGACTTGACGAAGTGTTCGCGCTCACCGACCGCATTACGGTTTTCCGCAACGGCCAGCATGTCCTTACGCAGCGCACCGCTGACATGACGAGTGCCGAAGTGGTTAAGGCGATGATTGGCCGCGAACTCGTGCATAGCCAGGTCAAACCGCCCGAGAGTCGTGCCAATGTCACGCCGCGTCTCTCCATTGACAATCTGTCCGTTGCCGACAAGGTCAGGGACCTCTCGCTAGCTGTTGCGCCAGGAGAAATCCTCGCTGTGGTCGGACAATTGGGCTCGGGAGCGGAAGTAGTCGTCGAGGCATTGGCAGGCCTTCGAGGCGACATCTCCAACTCTGTGAAGCTCGATGGCGAGCAGGTCAAACTCGATGGCATCCGCAGCTCGCTGCGAGCTGGTATCGGATACGTTGCAGAAGACCGCGCAGACAAAGGCGTCTTCCTGGACGCACCGATTTCCATCAATATCACTTCCTCTGTCATGGCGAAGTTCAGCCGTGCTGGTGTGATGCGACGAACCGGGGAGCAGGAGGAGGCGCTACGGCTAGCGTCGATGTTCACCATCGACCCCAAGCGCCTTCCGCATGAAGTATCCACGCTTAGCGGTGGAAACCAGCAGAAGGTCTCTCTTGCGAAGGCCGTGGCGCTGTCGCCGCGCCTGCTGCTACTGAATGAGCCGACACGCGGCGTCGATATTGGAGCGCGCAGCGAAATCTACGCGACGCTGCGCAAGATGGCAGACGAAGGTCTTTCGATTGTCTTTTACTCGACGGACCTCGAAGAAATCCTCGAGCTTGCAGACACTGTGCTGACTGTCTTCCGAGGCCGCATGGTCCGTCATAAGCCGAGATTCGAAATAGATGGCGACACCCTCCTGCATGACATCGTTGCGGGTGGCGGTGACGCATCTCATGGTCACGTCTCTTTCCGAAGCAATCATGTGGAGGTGGGTAATGCATAAGACTGCTCTTGAGCCCACTGCGCAAGTATCGTCAACTGCGCCGCGACGTTGGGCAGCAGCGCTGCTTGGAACAACCAGTATTCATGCTGCGTCGATTCGAATCGCAACCCTTCTTCTCATCGTCGCTGCCGCAGCCGTCGTTCCGCACTTCACCGAGTTTGGCAACGTTCAATCGCTGATGTATTCGGTTGCTGCGGTCGGTGTCGGCGCTATCGGGATGGCGCTCATCACGCTCAGCGGAAATCTCTTCATGCTGTCGATGGGCGCGACAGCAGCGGTCTCGACCGTGATGTTTGCCGCGCTCATTCATCTCGGTCTGGGAGCGACACTTCTACTTGTGGTGTTGAGCGGTCTCCTGATGGGTGCGGTGCAAGGCGCCATTATCGCCTTCGGTAAAGCGAACCCCATCATCACCACCATTGCCACTTCCTCAATCATCATCGGTGCTGGTGTCATCTACACCGGTGGATTGACCGTCATCGGGCGGGGTGACGCGACATGGCTCGGGCAAGGCAAGTTGTTTGGCTGGCTGCCGACCCAGATTGTCGTGCTGGCCGTCTTTGGTGCAATCGCGAGCTTCATCCTGCAAAAGTCACGAATTGGTCGTGAGATTCGACTGATTGGGATGCGAGCTGAAGTTGCGCGCATCGCTGGTCTCCGGTTGATGGCAGCGACGCTGGTTTGTTATGGGTTCGCTGGCGCTGCAGCTGCCCTCGCAGGCTCATTGATTGCGTCGTCGTCGGCTCAAGGCAACGTGACGTACGGTATCGACCTGGACTTCAACGCGATTGCCGCGGTGCTCGTTGGCGGAATCTCGATTCGCGGTGGACGCGGCCAAATCTCTGACGCGGTAACCGGCGCTATCTTTCTCGCCGCCATCAGCAACATCCTCCTGGTCAGCGGGGTGAGCTACGAATATCAACTGGTGGCGAAGGGCATCGTGGTTCTCGCGGCGGTGGTGTTCGGCGCATTGCTTGCCCGGCTTGGTCCGGGACGGAAATAACAGGAGACTCGAAATGGAACAAGCTCAACGATTTCTCAATCTGGCCATTCGCCTTGTCCTACTCGTGGGAATGCCTGTTATCTTCGGTCTTAGCGTTGACCACTACTTTTCGCAGGCGAATCTGTACGCGATTTTTCAAGCGTTCGCGTTCCTCGGGATTGTGGCGCTCGGTCTCTCCGTGACGATGGTTGCGGGCGAGTTTGACTTGAGCGTCGCTGCAATCTCGACGGTCGCGGGCCTGATTACCGTTAAGTTCGGTGGCGATAGCGCGTGGCTCGGCGTACTTTATGCGGTTGTCTTCGGTGTGGTGGTCGGCATTGCCAACGCGGCGTTGCTGCCTTGGCTTGGCGTCTCCTCGTTGGTGACAACCGTGGGCTCGATGATGTTCCTGACCGGAATAGGCTACTGGCTCGCGGGTGGACGGGTGCTGAGTTACGGCAACCTCGACGTCAGCGACTTCCTCGACCAGAATGTCCTTGGCATCTTTTCGCCGCGTAGCTTTATCACGATTGCCTGCTTTATTGTCGTAGCACTCTTCTTGCGCTATACCACCTTGGGACGGGATATCTACGCCTCGGGGGGACATCGGAAGGCGGCAATTCAAAGCGGTGCGCGCGTGGGCAAGGCGTTGACAGTCGGCTTCGTCATCTCGGGCGGACTTTCGGCACTTGGCGGGGGCTTGCTCTCCCTCAGCCTTGCGACCGCCTCTGCAACGATGGGAAGCAACATACTGCTGCAGGCGGCCTCGGCGGCAATTGTCGGCGGCGTTGCATTAGGTGGCGGTATCGGCTCTCCGGTCGGCGTCGGGATGGGCGTGCTGATTCTTACTGTGCTGAACAACGGGCTCGGCCTCTTGAATGCGACGTCCACGCAAATTCTTCTCGTCAACGGCCTGTTGCTGCTTGTTGTCGTCTTGCTCGATGGTCGTCTGGGTGCGGTCTTGGCTGCTCCGCTCGGCCGATTCGCGCGAGGAAAGACAACCACTGCGACTTAATCCACGGACACTGCAGTTCGGCCGACGTGTCTCGGACCCGTCGGTCGTTTTTCATTTTTCGATTCAAGGTCAATCCGGTCGCGCGTCATAGTCGATTCATCGTCAGTCATTGCTGCGGCAGTTCGCAGGACGCGTCGAGGCTGCCAGGGCGACATGCGGGAAAGGCACTTGTAGGGCACTTCCGTCCCCGACTTCCCGCGCACAACTTTTCTGCGTGTGCTTCAAAAGCCTCGCGTTGAGCGAGGGGCTTACTGTAAATGCCGTCGGCGGGGACTTGAGTCCGAACGGTCGTGTACCGGGTTTGACATCGCCGGCGATTACCTGAGGCCGAAATCATATTTCCACCTGCTGGAAATATCAGCGCACGGCAATGGGTTGCAAGGTTGCGAGAGTCCGAGGTTCGATGTTGTTTCAGGTTGCAAAAGTCATCCAACGCTCTTCGAGATTGAGGCTCTTGACACGCTCGATGAGAAAGTCGGTGAAGACTCTGATTTTTGCCGGCTGATAACGCCTGCTTTGATAAGCGAGGTTGATGGTCAGACGGGGAAGTCGCCAATCTTCGAGTACCGGCATTAGGCGTCCGGATACGATGTCATCATGGATGATGTAGAGCGGCTGAACGACGATGCCCAGCCCCGCGCGCCCCGCGGCTACGATGACCTGTCCTTCGTTCGAGTCGAGTGCGCTTGTGATTGCGATATTGCGCTCTTCCTTTTCTCGACGCAGGTGGAGGACATACGGGTCGACTGCCAGGTTGTAGACGAGCATCTTGTGCTGCTCCAGGTCCTCAGGAGTCTGAGGACGGCCATGAGCGGCAAGATATGCAGGCGATGCTGCGAGCACACGTCGAGTCTCGGCAAGCCGACGGATCGTGATGCAGGAATCGCCCTCATGTTCCCTCGTGCGGATAGCGATATCTATCCCGGCCTCGATGAAATTTTGATACTGATTGGCGGCGATGATTTGAACTGACAGGTTGGGATAGCGCCTTAGGAATTCTGGAAGCGCTGGAGCGAGGTGCATCATCGCGAACGATACAGAGCTAGTCACCCGGAGCACGCCTCGTGGGCTGACGGCTTCTTCGGAAGCGATTGAGTCCGCTTCGGCTAGCTCAGAGATTACGGCGGTGCATCGGCGATGATATTCGCGGCCAGCGTCCGTCAGCCACATCCGCCGGGTCGTCCGTTCTATCAATCTGGCACCGAGTCGCTCTTCAAGCGAGCTTAGGGTTCGGCTTGCTGCAGCGTTTGACATATCGAGCTGCTCCGCGGCCTTCGACAAGCTGCCGAGGTCGGCGGTAAGCACAAACAGATGCATTTGCGTCCAGCGGTCCATCGTTTCCCTCTGCCTTCCTGTTGGAACAATCTGAAGGGATTTTTCCAGCCCCTTTGCGGGCAAATATGCCGCAGTGGGGCGGAGAGATAAACCGACTGAAACTCGCAAGTTTGTAGAGTCGATTTCTACAATCAGCTGGCAGGCTGCATCTCCGGTGAGCCGCCAAAAAGAGGCTGAAGCGGAGTGGAGCCGATTTTTCCGGCACGAGGAAATGTCATTTCGTCTGGCGGCATTTTATTTACCGAAACGAAGCTTTACCTTTCGTTTTCAGACGCCTTAGCGCACAAGGAGACTGCACGATGCGCAACATCAACGAAGACACTATTACCCAAGCCGTTATCGCCTCATTTGCGGACTGCAAAAACGGAAGGTTGAGGACTGTGATGACGAGTCTCGTTCAACATCTCCATGCTTTTGCTCGAGATATCCATCTCACCGAGGACGAATGGTTCAAAGCAATCCAGTTCCTGACGGAGGTGGGTCATATCACCGACGACAAGCGGCAGGAGTTCATTCTGCTGTCTGACACGCTTGGCCTTTCGATGTTGGTCATGTCGCAGAACAACCGCAAACCGTCCAACTGCACAGAGGCCACCGTGTTCGGACCGTTCTATGTTGAGGGCGCGCCTATTTACGACAACGGCGATGACATCTCGAATGGCGCAAAGGGCGCACCCTGCTATATAAGTGGGCAGGTGCGTGGTGCGGACGGGGAAGTCATTGCCGATGCGCAGATTGACGTGTGGCAATCGGACGAAGACGGCTTCTATGATGTCCAGAACCTCGACGAGGCCGGCAACGCCATCCATCGCGCTCGAGGTCGGCTGAAGGCCGACGCTGAAGGCTTTTTCAACTTCCGCTCGATTCTCGCGGAGGCTTACCCCATCCCGCACGACGGGCCCGTTGGTCGCATGTTGGCGGCCGTCGGCCGCCACCCGTGGCGCCCTGCACATCTGCATTTCATGATTGAAGCGCCTGGATACGAGACGCTCATCACGCATGTGTTCCGCGATGGCGACAAGTATCTCGATTCCGACGTCGTGTTCGGTGTTCGCTCGACGTTGATTGCGGAGTGGAAGCGACACGAAGCAGGTGTGGCACCGGATGGTCGGGAAATCGGCGTTCCGTGGTATTCGCTTGAGTACGACTTTGTGCTTAACCCTTCGGAGGTTCCCGCATGATTAGGCATATTGTGATGTGGCGTGTTCGCGGGGACACGCCCGCGGAACGGGAAACTGCGTCGAACCTTGTCAAGAGGAAGTTCGAGGGCTTGCGGGGCCGTATTCCCGGGATGCGGCACCTCGAAGTCGGACTCGACTACAGTCGGGTCGACTACGCGTGCGACGCGGTTCTCGTCACGGAGTTCGATTCTCAGGAGGCGCTAGAAACCTACGCGTCTCACCCAGAGCATCTGCGTGTGCGCAATGAACTCGGCGACCTGCGTACAGCGAGATTCCAGGTTGACTATCTAGCAGATGCAGACTTGATTTCAGACCGCACACCGGAGCATCTTGATGCAAAAGCGTGAATTCATTTACCAGGCACGGGCAGGTAGGGTCGTGTTTGGTCCGGGCAGTTTGCAGCACCTCGAGCGCGAAGTGCTTCAGCTAAGCTCGGAGAGAGCACTCATTCTGTGTAGCCCCGAGCAGAAAGAAACGGGTGAAGCCGTTGCCGCGCGGCTCGGTAAGCGTGCCGCTGGCATCTTCGCCCGCGCGGTCATGCATGTGCCACTCGAGCTGGTTAAGGAGGCTCGCGGCCTCGCACGGGAACTGCGGGCGGACTGCGCCATTGCCGTTGGAGGCGGCTCGACGATTGGGCTCGGCAAGGCGATTGCGCTTGAATCGGACCTCCCGATTCTCGCTGTGCCGACGACATACGCCGGCAGCGAGATGACTCCAATCTATGGCATCACGGATGCCGGAATGAAAAAGACCGGTACAGACCTGCGAGTCTTGCCGAGGACCGTGATTTACGACACTGACCTGACAATGTCTCTTCCGGTCGCACTGTCGGTTACGAGCGGAATCAACGCGATTGCGCACGCTGCAGAGGGTCTTTATTCGCGTGATGCGAATCCAGTCATAAGCCTGATGGCTGAAGAGGGAATCGCAGCGCTCGCGCGCGCATTGCCGGCAATCGTCGACGATTCGCAAAGCGTCGAAGCCCGCTCTGATGCGTTGTATGGCGCCTGGCTGTGCGGGACCGTTCTGGGCAGCGTTGGCATGGCGCTTCACCATAAGCTTTGTCATACGCTGGGCGGGAGCTTCAACCTGCCGCACGCGCAGACGCACACCATCGTTCTTCCGCATGCACTCGGCTACAACCGGCAGGCTGCACCCGATGCGATGAAACGGATTGCACGCGCGCTTGGCTCGGACGACGCGGCACTGGGCGTGTATGAACTGGCGAAACGTTGCGGCGCACCGCTCGCGCTTAAAGACATCGGCATGTCGGCCCAAGACGTTTCGAAGGCAGCTGATATCGCCAGTTCCAATCCGTACTGGAACCCGCGTGCAATTGAACGCGAGGCACTCCTGGAAATCTTGCACGATGCTTTTGATGGCGCCGCGCCACGCGCGGCGACGACCTGACGCTTGACGAGCCGAATGCTCAAATCACAGCAAGGAGACAAAAATGCACTTCACTGTCTATTGCCTTGACCATCCGAACATGGTCGAGCGTCGCCTGGAAAACTACGACGCGCACAAGGCCTATCTGCAGACCGCACCTGTCAAGACGCTGATTTCCGGTCCACTGACGAGGTCCGACGGTCAGACGATGATTGGCAGCTTCTTTCTCTACGAAGCAGACGGCATCGAGGAAATCGTAAAGTTTGTCGACGCCGACCCGTTCAACAAGGCAGGGATCTGGAACACAGTCGACATCAGACCGTTCATCAAGCGGGTCGATAACCGCTAAACCTGTCGCTTCACAGAGTTTCGAAATTGCAGCCTCGCGTTGGCGAGGAGCGGGTGGCGCTCGTCCTCGAATTTCCGAGGACTTCGATCTGGGGGAGACCATTGATTCTCCGGGCGCTTGAAACAGTACACAGAATCGAATCGGAGACATCATGGAAACAGGCCTCGACGGAAAGATTGTTCTTATCACGGGCGCCGCGCAAGGCATCGGTCGTGCGACGGCGTTGGGATTTGCGCGCGAAGGCGCGCGTCTCTGCCTCATCGATATCGACGCAAATGCGCTTGAGGAAACCCATTCGGAACTGCGTTCGCTCGGAGCGCACGTAACGATTGCACAAGCGGATTTGTCCACGGCTGACGGAGTCAAAGGCGGCGTTGATGCGGCGCTGAAGTCATATGGCGGCGAAGTGGACATCCTCGTCAACAACGTGGGGACCGGGAAAGTCCGCACGTTCGAAGAACTCTCGGACGAAGAATGGGACTTCACGATGAATCTGAACTTCATGAGCTACGTGCGGACGTGTCGCTATCTGTTGCCGGTGCTGCGTACTCGTGAAAAGGCGGTGATTATCAATAACGCGTCGGACCTGGCACGCCAGCCTGAACCTGTGCCGATTGACTATTCCGCATCGAAGGCGGCTGTCCTCGCTCTCACGAAAGGCCTCGCGCGAGCCGAAGCCCCCAGGATTCGTGTCAACGCCGTTGCGCCGGGCCCGGTCTGGACGCCGTTCTGGACGAAGCAAGGCGGATTTGCAGACACAATGGGCAAATTTCATGGAATGGCGCCGAAGGAAGCCGTCGAGCACGAACTGTCTCTGCGCCAGTTGCCGCTGAATCGACTGGGGCAACCCGACGAGGTGGCGAATGTGATTGTCTTCCTCGCCTCCGACCTCGCATCGTTCGTCACGTCGGCAGTCTGGGGCGTCGACGGCGGCAGCATTCGCAGTCTGATTTGACGGCACCGGAGCTTTCTCGAACCTGTCGCAGCCCGTTGTTTCGCGGTACCTCGGACTGACAGGAAATAGCGAGTGGACGGCGTTGACGACCACATCGTTCTGAGGACCAGAATATGTCTGCCCACAACCACGTGATTGACTCGGACACGTCGCAACGTGAGCGCGCGTTTCTCGTCGAAGCGCTCGAATTGCTGATTCGTGAGCGCTCGAACGCGCTGCGCATAGCAACGGCCGTCGCAAAAGCCCGTGGGGACCGAGTGCCTGAAGTAAGGGACTTTGGTCTTGAAGACATTCTGCGGCTCAGCCGACAGATAGCCGAGTTTCCGTCCGCTGAACCGACCATCCGGCAATCGGCTGCATCGCAGCAGAGTTTGAAGAATGCGAGCGCTGGCAGACGGAAGCCGAACTGACCGTATCAACTGGAAGAATCGTCGGTACGCCTGAGGTGCCGGCAGAACATAGGAGACTGACATGTTGCGTATCGCCGTTCTCGGCGCTGGGCGCATTGGTAAGATTCATGCGGCTAACGTTGCGGCTGACCGCCGGATGAAACCTGTTGCTGTAGCCGACCCCAACGAGGAAGCGGTCCGGGCGCTTGCCGCGGACCTTGATTGCGACGCGTCCGTCGATTGCAAGGCGGTCGTCGACCGCGAAGACGTCGATGCCATTATTGTCGGCACGCCGACTGATACCCATATCGACCTGACATTGCAGGCAGTTCGGCTGGGTAAGCCGGTTCTCTGCGAGAAGCCCATCGACCTGGACATCGACCGCGCGCTCGCTGCGGTGGAAGAAATCGAGCGGCTCAGCGGGCGAGTCATGCTGGCTTTCAACCGGCGCTTCGACCCCGACGCATTGCGCCTCAAGCAGGCTATAGAAGACGGAGAAGTGGGCGACGTGCGGCAGGTTGTCATTACGAGCCGTGACCCAGGCCTGGCACCGCGCGAGTATCTTCGACACTCGGGCGGAATCTTCCGAGACATGACGATTCATGATTTCGATACAGCCCGCTGGCTGCTCGGTGAGGAGCCAGTTGAAGTGATGGCGATGGGCAGCCGGCTTGTCGACCCAGGTCTGGAAGAGCTTCCCGATTACGACAGCGTGATGGTGTTGCTGCGCACAGCGTCAGGCAAGCAATGTCATATCAACGGGTCGCGCCAGGCGGTATATGGCTTTGACCAACGGGTCGAGGTCTTCGGTTCGAAGGGCATGGTGCTGAATGAAAATCATCGGCCTTCGAGCCTGCGCCGCTGGACGAGCGATAGGACGGAGGCGCGTGAGCCGCTGCTCAATTTCTTCCTCGAGCGACACGCGGACTCATACAAAGTGGAGCTCGACCGTTTTCTGACGGCGCTAGAAACCGATGCGCCCATGCCTGCGACGCCACGGGATGGGATTCGAGCACTGCGAATCGCGAACTGCGCGCTCGAAGCGGCCACCAAGGGCTGCGCCGTTAGGATTTAGGCACTAAAGGTGCGGTGGTTGGAGCGGTATTGATTCCCGCCAGAAGGTTGACAATCCGCGATATTCGGCGCTACATGAAGAATGAAACTCTTCAATAGGCGGAGACATGGCGCTGGTTGATACATTCAGCGGGGTCGTCATTTTCGTCACCGCCGCAAAATCTCGCAGCTTCACTGATGCTGCCGAGCAACTTGGGTTGACCAAATCAGCGGTCGGGAAGGCCATTGCTAAGCTGGAAGACCGCCTTGGCGCGCAGCTATTCCATCGGACCACCCGAAGCATTTCACTCACGGCGGACGGCGAAGCCTATTTCGCTGCCTGCACATCGGCACTCGACGAAATCTCAACGGCGGAAACTGCAATCGGCCCAGGCCATCAGCAGCCAGTAGGTCGATTGCGGATTGATATGCCCGCTGCCTTCGGGCGGCGCATTCTTGTGCCAATCCTGCTGGACATCGGTCGCAAGTATCCCGACTTGCTATTCACGATGACCTTCTCGGACTATCTGATTGACCCGATAGAAGAAGGCGTTGACCTTGTAATCCGCTTTGGCGAACTTCAAAGTTCGAGTGGTCTGATAGCACGACGACTGACACGTCAACGGATGGTGATTGCAGCATCGCCTGACTATCTCTCGCAGCGTGGAACTCCCAGGAGTCTTGCAGAGCTGCAGCATCATGCGTGCATCGTCGGGTATCGGCGCGGTCAACCACTTTCATGGCGTGTGCATATTGACGGGCAAACGCAACGCATTTCGCCGCCTGGGACTCATCAAATTAGCGATGGAGACTCAATTGTGGGAGCTGCAGTCGCGGGCATGGGGGTGTGCCAGATGCCGATGTCCCTCGTAAGGCCACATCTCGAGTCAGGCGCATTGGTGTCAGTCCTCGACGAAATTTCAAATGAGCTTATAGACGTGCACGCAGTGTGGCCGAAGGTGGCTCATTTGCGACCCAAGGTGCGCCATGTGGTCGACACTTTGGTAGAACTTGCAGGTCAAGGACGATTGGACTGAAGCATTGCTGACCTAAAACCGAGCACGTTCCAATGCCGGCTTTGGCCGACAACTGCGCGTTGAGCATCGGGCGGGTTTCGGCGTGGACCGGTCCTTCGAACGACCACCGCATGACTCAGGCGAACGGCGGAAAGTGGCCGAACCTAGTCCGACCCCGAACCGAAGATCGGGGCTGTGGTCGATCCGGAGGTATCCGGCAGGAGTCGACCCTGAACCGCCGCTCGAGCCACCACAGCATCGACGGCAGCTATCGAAGTGATCCGGTCATCCGCGGCGGCGCCTCATGGGTAGCACACGGTTTATTGCAGAAATCCTGCGTTACGCAGTGCTTCCTCAGCGGCCTCATGATCTTGAAGGGATGCTCCGCCAGAAATACCGATGCCCCCAACCAGACGCTCTTCGTGGAAGATCGGTACGCCACCGCCGACCGGCGTCAGCCGCGGATGGTGTGCCAGCGGGGCAACGGCGGGCTCGGCCATGTACTGATTCCATTGGTGCGTGGCCATGCCGAACGACGCGGCGGTCCATGCCTTGTCGATGGCGACGTCAACGGTGAGGAACGGGGCGGTATCCGCGCGCTCGAAGGCGCGCAGGTGGCCTCCCGCATCTGTAATAGCGATTGTCGCGGCGAATCCGCGCGCCGCGCAGGCGCGGCGCGCCTCTGCCAGCAGTGCTTGGGCGGCTTCCAGGCTGATCGTTGCCGTGCTGATGATTTGCGATGTCATGTTGATGCTCGTTCTCAGAAGGGTTCAGTGGTTGGAGACGACGACCTTGCCGATCATGTTGCCCGCCTCGACCAGCTCATGCGCCTCGATCAGACCTGCGGCGTTGATGCCGTCAATGCGGCGGGTCAGCGTGTGCTTGAGGCGGCCCAGATCGACCAGATGCGCCGCGCGGCGCAGCAACGCTTGTTGCCGTGCGAGGGTGTCGGTGGTGAACATCGCACGGGTGAACATCAGCTCCCAGTGAATCGAGATGGATTTCCCCTTGAACGGACCGATGTCCAGACCCACCGGGTCGTCGATGAGGGCGAACTGGCCTTCCGGGCGCAGCACGGCGGCGATCTGAGGTACGTAGGCAGCGCTGTTGTTCAACCCGGCAACATGGGTGACGTGCTCGATACCGAGCGCGGCCAGCTGGGCTGCCCAGGGCTGATGGTGATCGAGGACGTAATGCGCCCCATGAGCCAGCACCCACTCGCGGGTTTCCGGCCGCGAGGCCGTGCCGATGACAGTCATGCCGGTCAACTCGCGCGCCAGTTGGGTCAGAATCGAGCCGACGCCGCCCGCCGCTCCGATGACGAGCAGCACGTTGTTGTCGGTCGGATCCGCTGCCTGAACACGCAGACGGTCGAACAGCAGTTCCCACGCGGTGATCGCGGTCAGCGGCAACGAAGCGGCTTCTGCGAAATCCAGTGATGTCGGCATGGGTCCGACGATGCGTTCGTCCACGGCGTGCAGTTCGCTGTTGCAGCCGGGCCGCTTGATGTCACCCGCATACCAGACACGGTCGCCTGGCTTGAAGCGGGTGGCCAGCGGACCGGTCGCGCGGACGATTCCCGCCGCGTCCCAGCCGGCGATGCGCGCACCGCCTTCCGGAATATCTCCACCGCGCCGTATTTTGGTATCGACCGGGTTGACCGATACCGCTTTCACTTCCACCAGCAGATCGTGGTCGCGCAGTTCCGGCGTCGGCAACTCGATGTCCTGCAGCGCCTGCGGATGGCTGATGGGATGGTTCTGATAGAAGCCGATGGCTCTCATACACGTGGTCTCCAAGGGGTATGAGACCATGTTATCTTTCGTCGATATACGGATAAATACTCGTCCAGCCCAAACAGTTTCAGCATTTCGATGAAAATGATTCGACTCGATGACGTTCAGATCTTCGTGCACACGGTGGACTACGGCAGCTTCTCGGAGGCGGCGCGCCAGTTGAATATCGCGCCCGCACATGCGAGTGCGTCAGTGCAGCGGCTCGAAAAGGCGCTGGACACGCGCCTGTTCACCCGTTCGACGCGGAGCATGCAACTGTCGGACGCCGGGGAGCGATACCTGCCGCATGCGCGGGTCATGATTGGTGCGCTGGAGCAAGGCGAGCAGGCCCTGGCAAACAGCCGGGGGGCGCTGACCGGGCCGCTGCGGCTGTCCGCTCCATCCGACTTTGGTCGAAACCTGCTGGTGCCGTGGCTGGATGAATTTCAGCACGTGCACCCTGGACTGTCGCTGCACCTGAAAATGAGCGACAGGGCGGCCGACCTGACCCGCCAGCCGCTGGATGCCGTCGTGCGCTACGGAGCGCTACCTGATTCGTCTCTTCTGGCGATGAGGCTGGTCGACAACAACCGACGGGCATTGTGTGCCGCGCCGTCATACCTCGAACGGCATGGCGCACCGGCCAAAGTTGAGGACCTGCGGCGACACAACTGCCTTCGGTATGTCTGGAGCGAGCAGATACATGAACGCTGGCGCTTCACGCTGCCCGGGGGCGAGCGCACCGTGGCAGTCACGGGTAATCGCATCAGCGACGATGCCGATGTCGTCCGTCGCTGGGCGATAGCCGGGGAAGGACTTGTCTATAAGTCGCGGCTGGACCTCATTGACGATCTAAAGGCAGGTCGACTGGTGGAGTTATTTCCCCCGGAGTATTGCGAGCCTGCCCCGCTGCACCTGATTTGTGCTCACCGTGCGCAACTGTCGCCGGCGATTAACGCGTTGCATGCTTTCTTGCGGGAGCGATGTGCTGCATTGCTCGCCAGCTATCCATTGAGGGGGCACTCAGGCTGTGCTCGCGATTTAAATGGCCGCCTCCAGGGCGCAACGGACGTCTGAATGCCGAACCTCTTTGCCCGCAAAGGTCGTCTGTTGGCCGGGCTCTGCCCGTTGACGACCGGGGACAGTTAGCTGCCACCACGCCGTCGGTGAATGCACCAATCGACCCCTATCTGCCATTTAATTCCTCGCAGCCTGTATGCCTGCTTCCAAGCAGAGTATGCCGGCCTTCCAATTGATCGGTGTCAAGCGGATCGTTGGCCGGATGTGCTTCGCCAACGAACGTTCGCGCTTCCCGGCCATGCGTACGGGTAGCAAGACGGTTTTCGGTCGTACGGTCTGCGTAAATCGGTGCATGTCATCCGCCAGGAAGAACGACCACGGGAGGACCAACCTGGCGAAAGATCTGTCTGCCGCGTCTCGCGACGCGGCAGACGCTCATGCAAAGCGTCGGTGCGGTGGCTGAGCCGCTGTTCTGCATAAACGCGTCGTTGCAGATGTCCAGCGTCGACGCGACGAAACGTCCGCCCGTTGTGATTACGGCTTCTTGCGCCTTCCTGCCCCGGCCCTTGTGGCCGCTTGTCGGGGGGGCCATCTGACGCGCTTGCGAAATCGACGCGAAACTGCGCACAGGGAATATATTCTCTTAGTCGTGGCCAATCTGCCGGCCGATGTGAGCATCGAGGTAAGCGACTTGCGGCCGGAAATGTTTTGGCCAGTATGACTATGACCGGTGTACGTCGCACTGAGACCTTATCGCCGCTGCGCGGCTAGGCAACCCGTCTAGCCAGTGCTGCCGTTGCAATGCGCCATGTGAATCACGCAATGTCGAACCTGTAAAGTCTTGCTGGCGTGTCTGCCAGGACAACGCTGCGCTCTTCTTCAACCGGGAGCAGCGCGCGCAGAAGTTCGAGCGCGTGAGTGAAATCCTCGTCTGCTTCAAACTGCGTATGGGGCCAGTCGCTGCCCCACATGAGGCGATGCACGCCAAAGGCCGCTTTCAGAAAATGAAATGCCTCATGCGCATCATGGTCATCCGGGCGAAGCTGCCGTCGATTCCGGTACGCGGCCGATATCTTCACCCACACACGCCGCGTATCAGCCAGTCGAAGAAGACGGCGAAAGCCTACGTCTTTTACACCGATATCCGGATCGGGCCTGCCGAAGTGATCGACGACGACATTCATGCCAGCGTCCAGAAGCGGCTCGACGACGCCCTGCAGCCGCGCAGCTTCCGCATGCACTTCGACATGCCATTTCAGATCGCGGACATGGGCGAGCGTTTGCGCGCTCACCCATCTGTCGAGCGGCTGATCGGCATGTCCGATCAGGTTCAGCCGAATCCCTGCAATGCCCGCATTCGCCATCTCCGTCAGTGTGTCGATCCGACAATCACGCTCGATCACCGCGACACCGCGTAGCCGCTGCGGCGCGCGGCGCAACGCATCGAGCATATAGCTGCAATCGGTGCCGAGAAAGCTGGGCTGCACAAGCACGCCGTGTGATACGCCGTGCGTGTCCAGTTGGGCAAGGTATGCGTCGAGCGTGGCGTCGTAGTCGGGCACGTAGCGACGCTTTTGGGCGAGCGGCAAGCCGCGCTCGAATACATGAGCATGAGTATCGACAGATGCAATGTGGGCCGGACGATACACAGCCTGCCGGTGGCTCGCCTCTATCCTCGACTTCTCCATCACGGACGTTCCTTCATCACCAGTCTTGCGCGGTTACGGCGAGTGCCTTGCCCGTCAATGCCTTTGCGCGTGAGAAAGCGCGCCTGTGTGTTCGGGCTCGAGCGTGGCTTCGCCCAGCGTGCGGCCGCGTGTCTCGGGCAACATCAGCACGGACAGCACGACAATTGAGTACGCGAGTCCCGCATCGATGCCGATCGCCGTTCCAAGCGACATGGTCGCGGACATGTGCCCGACGAGCACCGGAAATCCCGCCGACACGACGCGACCGAAGTTGTAGCAAAACCCGACGCCAGTGCCACGCATCCCGCGCGGATACAGCTCATTGAATAGCGCGCCCATGCTTGCCGGAATGCCCGCTGCAAAAAAGCCTAGCGGAAAACCGAGGAACAGCATCGCGGTATTGCCGAGCGGTAGAAACAGATAGGCGATCACCGTTATCACACAGCAGATCGCAAACGTGAGTATGGTCTTGCGGCGTCCGATGCGATCCAGCAACTGCGCACTCACGAGGCACCCGCAAAAGAACGCGACGATCACGACGGCGAGGTAGCCGCCCGTACTCAAGACCGACAGATGGCGCTCGCTTTTCAGAAACGTCGGTAGCCAGGTCATCAGCGCGTAGTAGCCGCCATGCGCACCAACGCCGAGCAGTGCGCCGATCAGCGTCATGCGCAGCACTTGCGGAGAAAAGATGCCGACGACAAGGCCAGGCGTCGGCTGCTGACGCGCCCGCGCATCGCGCGTTGCGCGGGCCGGCGCGGCAGGCTCCTGCACGCCGCGTCGGACGTACAGAATCAGAAGCGCCGGAACGATGCCAACCCCGAACATCACGCGCCACGCAGTATCCGCAGGCAGCAGCGAGAACATCAGCGCATACAGCAGCACCGCTGCGCCCCAGCCGACTGCCCATGCGCTCTGCACGCTGCCCATCGCTTTGCCGCGATGCTCATTGCGGATGGTCTCGGCCATCAGCACGGCGCCCGCCGCCCATTCTCCGCCAAAGCCGAACCCCTGCAGTGTCTTCAGCACGAGGAACTGTGGATAGTTCTGCGCGAACGCGCACAGGAACGTGAACACGGAAAAACACGCGACCGTCCATTGCAGCGTCTTTACGCGCCCCAGCCGGTCCGACATCATGCCCGCGATCCAACCACCCAGCGCCGACGCCACCAGCGTTACGCCGCTGACGAGCCCCGCTTGCGTGCGGCTGATCGACCACTCGGCGATGATCGCCGGAATCACGAGGCTGAACATCTGCACATCGAGCGAATCAAGCGCCCATCCGCCGAAGCACGCCCAGAACGTCCGGCGTTCATTGCCTGAAATCTGGCTGAACCACTTGAACATTGCTGTCTCCCAGGTCGTCGTTCCTGCGTGGGAACAACTTGTTTGTGAAGGCGCGCGATCGCTAGCGGATCTCGGCCTGATAGATGAATTCGCTGGCAGGCCCGCGTGAGCGGCGCCATTCGAGCGGCTGTCTGTCGTAGCCGTATGCAAGACGCTCGATGACGACGGCGGGCGTACCCGGCTCGATGCGCAATAGTCGAGCATGCAACGGGCCGATGGCTTCGACGGTCAGTGTTTCCGTGGCGGACGCCACGACCTGATTGCATTGCGCCTCGTACACGGGATACAGCAGGTCACCGACTTCATTCAGGTCCATCTGCGCAAACGCCGCAAAACGGACATAGGGCAGCCAGATCTCTTCAGCGAGCATCGGCACGCCGTCGATCAGCCGCAGGCGAGTCATCTGGATCACGCGCGCGCTACTCGAAATCTGCAAGATCGCGGCGACAGCCGACGGCGCATCGACGACCTCGCGTCGCAAGATGCGGCTCTCTGGAATGCGTCGTTCGCCTTGCCGTGTCTGGAAACGGAAGAAACGAAACAGGGAGCTGTCGAAGCTCGCGCGGCGCACGAACGTCCCTCTGCCCTGAAAGCGTTCCAGCAGGCCTTCCGCGACGAGTAGATCGACGGCCTTGCGGACCGTCCCGACCGCCACGTCGTAGCTTTTGGCGAGCGCCTGCTCGGTAGGGATCGCTTCACCCGGCCGCCAATGGCGGGCCGCAATCAGAGCGACCATTTCGTCGCGCAAACGCTGGTAACGGGGCAACCGGTCATCGGCAGGCATCGTAGTCTCCGTGCAATTCATATATATGATTTCATGATCAAGGCCGACGGTAGATCGGTGATAACCCTGTGTATGCTTTGAATTGAGCTTCCAGCGGGTTTGTACCCATTGTCAAGAAAACAGATTCACCTAAACATATATATGAATTTTTGAACGGAGATTGATTGTGAGCCAAACCATGCTTGCCGAGCAGGCTGTCGTGAAAAAGGTCGCCTGGCGGCTCATGCCGCTGTTGATCGTGATGTTCCTGATCGCCTTTATCGACCGGCAGAACGTCGGCTTTGCCAAGCTGCAGATGGTGCATGCGCTGGGAATGTCGGAAGCGTCATATGGTCTGGGCGCGTCGCTCTTCTTTATCGGCTACCTGCTGTTCGAGGTGCCGAGCACGCTTGCGCTGCATCGTTTCGGCGCTCGCCTTTGGCTCGCGCGCATCATGGCGACCTGGGGCGCCATTACCGTGGCGATGGCATTCACACATTCAACGGGACTCTTCTATGTGTTCCGGTTCGCACTGGGTGTCGCCGAAGCTGGCTTCTATCCGGGCGTGATCTTCTATTTGACGCTCTGGTTTCCGCAGAGTCATCGCACACGCATGCTCGGCTTCTTCACGCTCGGCAGCGCGCTCGCCAACATGCTCGGCTCGCTCGCGGGTGGCTTGCTATTGTCGCTGGACGGCAATCTGGGTCTCGCTGGCTGGCAATGGGTGTTCGTGGCAACCGGGATACCTGCTGTCCTCGTCGCACTCGTTGCGTTGCGCTTTCTGCCTGAGTCCGTCGAACGCGCCCCGTTCCTGTCGAACGAAGAAAAGGCCCTGATGATCGCGGCGCTGCGGCGCGAGGCGCCGGCGCAAGCGGCCGCCGGGCATCCGTGGCGGGCGCTCGTCGACAAACGCGTGCTGATGTTCGCGTGCGGCTACATGCTGATGTCCACCTCGCTCTACGGCGTGACGTACTGGTTGCCCACGCTGCTGAAAAGCGGCGGCGTCTCGCATTCGTCGCTCAATGGCCTGCTCAACATGATTCCGTGGATGCTCTCCGCGCTGCTTCTGCTGTGGCTGCCCGCGAAGCTGAAACGCGAGGGTGTGGTGCTCAGGGCGATGGCGATGGTTGCGGGCGTCGGCGTGATCGGCTTCGCGCTCAGTCTCGTGCTGCCGGGTCTGCCGCTGCAATTTGCCGCGCTCGTGCTGGGCGGCGCATGCATTCCCCTGCTCTATCCATGCTTCTGGTCGCTGCCCCCGCGATACTTCACGGGCGCCCGCGCTGCAGCCAGCATCGCGGCGATCAATTCGATTGGCAATCTCGGAGGCTTCTTCGCGCAGAACCTTATGCCTTACATAGGAAAGGTCGCGGGCAACGCAAGCGCTCCGATGCTGGTGCCCGTCGTCTGCCTGACGTTGCTCGGCCTGGGCATGTCGATCGCGTCGGCGCGAACCAAAGCGGGCGAGCGCGTGCGGATAGCGGCGCGGCAGTAAACCATCTTGCGACGCAGGTGCTGGATGGTGCATAGGCGTGCGTCGTTTGTCGAGATGACTCCAACCGCGACGGTCTGGTGCCGGGTGCGAAGCCGACGCTTGAATGGCGATCTGCGCGTCGGAGGGAACGACCGTAGTTGGCCCGGGTCCTGCCGCTAGCGAACGCTGGCTCTTGGCCGCCGCCGTCCCGTCGGCGAGTGAGAAGCGAGCCACTGGACCCGCCACCGCTGCGTTATAAATGCAGTTCTACCTTTGCCTCGCCATTTGGGACGATCAAAGACAGCACCCAAACATTCGACGATACCTCGAGCCGAGTGCAATCGACCCGAGGGTGTTTGCCACTATCGGCAATATCCGTGCCGGCACGTGCACCGCTAGCCCCACGATGCAAACGCCTCACAGTGCGTATCGATGAATGACACGTTCTTTTAAAATCGTGACATCACTGTTGATAGTAGAAGAATAAACGGTGATTAAGCCATTATTCGCATGGGATAGGCTTGTCCCATCAGAAATCTTTACTACAATAGTCGAATCACGTTGGCATAGGTCGTTGGCCGCGCTAATTGGCAGAATCCGGTATCTGGGGTTGCTCGCCGTCGGTGGACTGAAAGGGCCATACTGGGAAATGACCAACATGCTGAGAACGAATTTCAAAATCCCGGTGTTGTCATCTTGTTGTCTTTGTTTTGGCAGGGCTGCTCCCTTATTTCATCTTCCAGATAATCGTTATTGCGATCCTGAGGCGTATGAACGGCGAATAAGGTGCATCAAGGGGGCCAGTTTCGGCGGGCGTCTCAACTCCATTTTTAGGAGCGAATTATGAACTACGATCCAGCCGATACTGCCGTAGTATTCACTGATCCCCAGAACGACGTACTCAGCCCGAACGGGAAGAACTGGGGCGTTCTTGGCGCAAGCGTGACTGAAAATAAGACTGTCGAAAATATGCTGTCAATCTTCAGGGCAGCGAAAGCCGGGAAGTTCAGTGTTTTCATCTCCCCGCACTATTTTTACCCAACCGACACTCGGTGGCAATTCAATGGGCCGCTTGAGACGGGTGAGTTTCAAACGGGAACGTTCGCGCGAACGGGCGCGCTGAACCTGAGCGGGTTCCAGAAGTCGGGGGCTGACTGGCTGGAGGAATTCAAGCCATTCATTGACGATGGCGAAACTATCGTTGTGAGCCCACATAAGGTTTTCGGTCCACAGACCAACGATCTAACGCTGCAACTTCGCAAGCGCAATGTGCAGAAAGTCGTGCTTGGCGGCATGCTAGCTAATATGTGTGTCGAAGCTCATCTACGCGATCTGATCGAGCAAGGTTTCGAAGTGACCGTCGTCGCCGACGCCACGGCGGGGCCGCGCCATCCGACGTGGGGCGACGGCTATAAGGCAGCACTTGTGAACTACGCGTTTCTCGCACACGCTGTGGTCACGACTCAGGACGTCGTGAAAGCCATGACGCAAGGGTAGTTACTACGGCGCCGATTTTGGGCGTCCTCTACACGATGCGTATGACATAAGCCCACAAGTCCGGTTTCTGGCGCGCATCTCGGCCTTATAGCAAGTTCCTGCGCACAGTATCGACATCGTAAAAGAAAGTTTCCATACCTTGATCAGTTCTGCCAGCGTCGCTCACTGGCATGGAGCTCGGATGAGTACCAACGACCAGGAAATGCAGATGCTCGCAAGTCGTCCGCCCCAGACTGGACAGGCGTTCGACTATCTGCCGATCGGACTATTTGGATCGGTCATGGGGCTGGTTGGACTCGCTGTTGCGTGGCGCGCTGCTTCGCAGATGTATGGCGTGCCGGGTTCGATCGCTGATGGCATCGGAGCTGTCGCCGTCGCGGTCTTCGTCTCGCTGGTTCTTGGATATGGTTGGAAATGCCTGACTGCCTGGCACGCGGTGAAGACGGAGTTTGGGCATCCGATTGCCGGCTGTCTGTTCGGAACGGTAGCAATCAGTCTTCTGCTGCTGCCAATCGTTCTGGTACGTGTAAGCCATGAACTTGCGTTCGGCATGTGGGTATTGGGTGCCGTCGGCATGGTGTTTTTAGCGTGGCTCATCGTCAGCCGATGGATAAGTCGCCGCCAGCAGTTGCCCCACGCTACTCCTGTGTGGATTATTCCGGTTGTTGGCATGCTCGACCTGCCATTGGCGATGCCCGCGCTCGGTCTACCAGCCACTTCGGAACTCGGCGTATTCGCACTCGCGGTTGGGCTATTCTTCGCCGTGCCAATCTTTACGCTGATCTTTGCGCGATTGTTGTTCGAGGACCCAATGCCGGACGGCTTGCGACCGACATTGATGATTCTCGTTGCGCCGTTTGCCGTCGGCTACTCGGCCTACATCGCGGTGACCGGTAGCCATGACCTGTTCGCGGAAGCACTCTACATGCTGACTTTGTTTTTCCTCGCGGTGCTGTTTGGACAAATGCGCTATCTTGCAGCCTGCTGTCCCTTTCGTCTTGCATGGTGGGCTGTCAGCTTCCCTCTCTCAGCGTCGGCGATCTGCTCTCTCAGAGTTGCAAGAGAGAGCCCCGGTCGTATCACCAATAGCATCGCCTTGCTTCTACTTTGTATCGCCAGCCTTGCTATTCTTGGTATCTTCCTGAGGACTTTGAAGGGGTTACTCTCTGGCGAATTGCGCACCTTGAGCACCTAGACATTGCGTATGCAGGGAACATGCAGTATCTATTTAGAGGAAGGGCGAATGCACCAAGCCGACCCCCTTCCGCCGTTGACCATTTCATGATCAAACGGCCGCAATAACGCGCACATCGGGCATTGGGAAAGGCACCGCGGGAGAAAGCTACGACACCGCCCTTGCGCCGATGCTTTCCATTACCGCGATGGCATGATCGATGTGCACCTTGGTATGTGCAGCATTCATCATGAAACGCAGTCGTGCTTGTCCGAGTGGCACGGCCGGAAACTGGACTGAGTCGACGTGGACACCTTCTTCACGCAGCACCTTGACGTAACGCGCGCACAGTTCCGTCTCGCCGATCAGCACGGGGACGATTGCCGTCTCGGTCGACAACAGCTGGTATCCGAGCGGGCGTATACGATCGATGAAATAACGCTGGTTGTCCCACAGTTTTTGCCGCCGTTGCGGCTCTTCGGCCAACAGGTCGAGCGCAGCAAGTAGGGCGCTAGCCTGGTCCGGCGGCGGCGGGCAGGTAAAACCATAGGCGGAACTAGTAAGCCGGATCACGTCGGCCATATCGCGATCGACTGCCACGAACCCGCCAATGGCGCCAAATGCCTTGCTCAACGTGCCCATCTGGATGATATGGGGGCTGTAGCAACCGAAATGTTCCGAGGTGCCCCCGCCATGCTCGCCTAGTACGCCGGTAGCATGCGCATCATCGATATACAGGATGGCGCCATAGCGCTCGGCCAGCGCCACCAGGTCCGGCAGAGGGGTAATGGTCCCTTCCATGCTGAACACGCCGTCGCTGACGATGATTGGTGTGGTGCGGTCCCCCTTCTGCAGGAGCGACTCCAGATGATTCAGGTCGCGGTGTCGGTAGGTGTGCCGCAGTGCGCCGGACATCTGGATGCCTTCCCGAATGCTGACGTGATTGAACTCATCCGAGTAGTAAGCATATTTCCGGCGAGTCTTGGGGCGGTAGCCGTGTAAGCGCGCCAGCGTAGCGGCTTTGACCAGCGTCGAGAGCACGCCGAGATTGGTCATGTAGCCGGTCACGAACAGTACTGCGTCACTTTTGTGCTTGAGTGCACCCAGGCGTGCCTCGAGTTCGCGGTAGACCTCTAGATCGCCGCCCAGAAGGCGCGACTCGCAGTTACCGACGCCATAGCGATCGAGTCCCTGCTTGGCGGCAGTCACCAATCGGGGATGGTTCGCCAGTGCCAGATAATTGTTCGAACTGAACGAAACGAATTGACGCCCATTTGAAATGAAGGTGGGATCCGGCAGTGTTGCGTGAACGTCAGATACGTGGTGAATAGTGTGGCTCTCCAGCCATTGGGCGATTTCGCTTAAGTCATGCATGATATTTTTCGTTTCGGCGCCGCCGCAGATCGTGCGTGTGCGCACAGACGCGCGGCGCCTCGTCGTTGTCGCTGAGGCGGGTGGTCTCTGCTTACGCGCGGCGGCAACGTTAGTCGTGCGCCTTGTATTGTAGTCGTCGACGGGACAGGCGTCGCGATATGCCGGGAGGCGCGCGTATTGTAAACAGAATTTCCTACAGAATATTACGGCATAAACCCGCAGGCACGGTGCCTAGGGAAGATGGGCGGTTGTGCAGATGAGCAAGTGAAAAGACGGAGGCAAAGCAGCAAGCCCTGCCTTAGCCGGGCAGTTTCGCCCACCGTCGCGCGAATTCATCGCATCATCCAGGCGCCTGGCCACTTCGAGCATCCCGTTTGGGCCGCCTTGCTCTAACAGGGCCGAGGATGTCGAACCATCAATCGCCATAGCCACCTAAAATTCCCACCGCCTCGGACCACTCCGCGGTTTCCTCCCTCGAGGCTTATCCTTCGCCTGCCCGCAGGCGCCGCGGCACGCTCACAGCCATGTGAATAAGGGCAGGCATCGAATAACCCTGAACGCTTATCGCCTCTCGGGTCAAAAAAAACGGGCTTCAGGATTCAAACGGAAGCTTCTCATGGATCTCGGCTCAGGCTCCGTCGTCCCCCGCGCGGGCGGGCTGGACCGGCACTGGCGCAATACAAGGAGAAGCCGCTCGGGCAAAGCGCATTGACAGGTCAGCTTCGGCCGACGGGCGGCTTCTTCTGAGTTTGAACTCGTACGGCAGTTCCGCAAACGCTCAGAAGAACAGTAGCGCGCGCAGTTCGATGCTTCGGCGTGGCTGCGCATCAGGCGGCGAGGACGGATCATCGAACGCCGTGTGTGCAGTCAGCCGCGCGACATCGTCGCCCGCCGAATCGTAGATTTTCAGCAGCAGCACTTCGTCCGGCGACATCAGCGGAAAGTAGTACCAGCGGTGCCGCGGGTTGAACACGAACGCATACGTCTCGCCGACCTTGTCGCGATAGATGAGGTCCGACGGCACGAGGTCATTGAGCGAGATGCTGCGCGAATCGCACAGTGCGAGCGGAGACGACTCTCCCTCCGATCGGCCGCCACAGATTGACGATCGCGACGCGGCCTTTCAGCAGATCTTCCGCCTCATGCGGTGGAAGATGATCGCGCACGCGGCGCGGGCCCGACAGGAAAGTCTGATCGTTGTGGATGAACTTGACGGGTTCGCGCACCCCGTCGGCCCGCTCGGTCCGGCCATCGCGCAGCGTGTGATCGAAAATCAAGGTGCGCTTTGCGCCCGTCGCCCGTTTGAGCAGCGTTTCAGACTCCGGGTAATAAACGCGTTCGATCGCCGTCGGGTCGGAAAAATCGTTCAATGCACTTGCGTGATGGTGTAATTCGAAGCCGTTACGATCGAGCGACAAACCACCCGGCGGCGGCGCTATGCGCGCGTTGCTGACATTCACGCGTTGCGTCCGGTAGACGCCGCTGCGCAACGGCGCACCATCGGGCGGCTCGTACGCATAGGTGGCGGGCTTTTCGCCGTTCGCAACCAGATAGTTCAACGCGGCCTCGACGACGGCCGGCTGCTCGATAACAATATCGTTCATTGCCTGCGCTCCATAACAGAGATTCGACACGCACCATTCACTCAGGCGCGAATTCTCCCAGTGCATGAAACATGTCTAGCGTGTATCCCAGATTGAAGTACCCTGCGCGCGCGTAATTCGCAATGCGTTCGAGCCGTTCCGGGTCGTTGCCGACGGCAGCATGCGGGCTTTCTCCTGGGGCTGCTGCGTGACTGGAGCCGATATCCGTGCGCTGCCGGACCACCGCAAATCGGCGGAAGATGGCGTGACCCATCGACATGGTGCGCCCTCCTGTTCGTTACGTTCATTGAATCTAGTCACCCAAAAGCGCTTTCACAAACAAGCATTTATGCAATGCTTTTTAGCGTGGCGTGCACTTAGGCAGCGGCACTCAAGGACGGACCCGGTCGGAATAGATCGAGCCTGGGCGGTCGGGCGCCTAAGCCGACAACAGGCGACGAACTCGCGGCACGACTTCTTCCGCGAAGCTGCGCATATCCGCCTCGAACGGTTGGAACTGAAGCATGAACAGTTCGATACCCGCGCGATGAAACGCCGCGATGCGCTGCGCGACCGTGCCGTAATCGCGGACGAGTCCCGCTGCTGTGCCGCCGTTCGATCCGACTTGAGCCGATCGCGCAAAAGTTTGAATCATGACCACGTTCGGATCGATGTTCGCCTTGTGACGCTCGCGCAGCGGCTTGTCGAGTTCGGCCAGCTCGAGCGCTCGACGCCAAAGCGCGCTGCGGGACAACATGCGCATCCTATATGTTTATCTGAATTTACTATTTAGCGCCCGCATAACGCAGTGTTAGCCTCGACGGGTTCGTCCACTGACGCGCGTTCATCGCCGCGTCTGTTGCGGCATGCATTTCTCCATCGAAACGGATTTCCGCAAGGAGCTAACATGAGCGTCGAATTCATCGGCATGATCCAACAGCGCAAGGTATCGGAAACGCATCTTCCACAAGGCCCCGCTATCGACACCGACTATGTGCGCGCCTTCGCGCAGGCGCACGAGAACGCCGGCTTCGATCGCATCCTGGTTCCGCACAGTTCGACGAGCCCCGATGCGACGATCACGATCGCTTACGCGGCGAGCGTGACATCGAAGGTGCATTTCATGCTCGCACATCGTCCGGGCTTTGTTGCGCCGACACTCGCGGCCCGGCAAATCGCCACGCTCGACCACTTCTCAGGCGGACGGCTCGCAGTGCATTTCATCTCCGGCGGCAGCGACGAGGATCAACGGCGCGACGGCGACTTCCTGGGTCACGACGACCGTTACGCACGCACCGACGAATATCTGCAGATTCTGCGTCGCATGTGGACGGAAGATCAGCCGTTCGATCACGAAGGCCGCTTTTACCGCGTGGAAAAGGCCTTCTCCGAGGTCAAGCCGAAGCAATCGCCGCATGTGCCGATCTATTTCGGCGGCGCATCCGAGCCAGCACTGGCCGTCGCTGGCAAGCACGCCGATGTCTACGCGCTGTGGGGCGAATCGAAACAGCAGGTCCACGAACAGGTGACGCGCGTGCGGGCCGAAGCAGCGAAGCATGGCCGCAGCGTGCGCTTCTCCGTGTCGTTCCGCCCGATTCTCGCCGCGACGGAAAAGGCCGCATGGGAGCGCGCAGAACACATCCTCGAAGAGACGCGTCGCCTGCGTGTCGAACAGGGCTTCTCGCGCGGCGGTCCGCAACAGAGCGAAGGGGCGCGCCGCCTGCTCGCTGCATCAGGTGAAGGCGTGCGCGCGGACGAGCGTCTCTGGACCGCGGTGGCGAAAGAAATCGGCGGACGCTCGAATTCGACGGCACTTGTCGGCACGCCTGCTCAGGTTGCACAGACGCTTGCCGAATATCATGAACTCGGCGTCACGACCTTCCTGATTCGCGGCTTCGATCCCTTGGAAGACGCCATCGACTATGGCCGCGAACTGATTCCCGCGACCCGCGAACTTACGTCCCGCGCACGCCGCGCCGCCTGACAGGAGCGATCATGAGCACCGCACTCGCCGATCAACCGTCGCTCGCGCGGCGCGACACCCCCGTGCGCAAGTTCTGGTTCGACGATGAACATGAACCTCAGCGCTCGCTTGCCGAAGAACGTCTGCATCGCCAGCAACGTCTCGCGGGCGCGTTTCGACTGTTCGCACGATATGGCTTCGCGCAAGGGCTCGCGGGGCATATCACCGCGCGCGATCCCGAATGGACCGATCACTTCTGGGTCAATCCGTTGGGCCGGCACTTCGGCCGCATGCGCGTGTCGGATCTGCTGTTGGTGAATCGCCACGGCGAGATCGTCGTCGGCGATGGGCCCGTGAATCAGGCTGCATTTGCGATTCATGCGGCGATTCACGAGGCACGCCCCGATGTCGTCGCGGCCGCTCATACGCATTCGCTGTATGGCAAGGCATGGTCGACGCTCGGCCGCAAGCTCGATCCGTTGACACAGGACTCTTGCGCGTTCTACCAGGACCACGCGCTGTTTGATGATTTTCGCGGCGTCGTGCTCGATACGACGGAAGGCGCGCGCATCGCGGATGCGCTCGGCTCTCGCAAGGCCGTGATCCTGAAGAATCATGGCATCCTGACAGCGGGTCCGACAGTCGAAGCGGCTGCATGGTGGTACATCGCGCTCGACAACGCGTGTCATGCGCAACTGCTCGCGGAAGCGGCGGGCACGCCGCAGCCGATTCCTCACGATATGGCAGATCTCACGCATCAGCAGGTCGGCCGCGCAAACGGTGCGCGTCATGCATTCGACAGCCTGTATGAAGGGCTGATCGAAAGCGAACGGGAGTTGCTCGACTGATGGCCATTCACAAACTGCGGCACTTCGTCGGAGAGATTGCAGAACTCATCGATGCCGGCGTCGATGAAGCCGGGCTGCTCCATCGGGGCGCGCTTGCGCTGCGCGAACTGATCCGCGTTGACGACTGGCTGCCCGATGCCTACGCGCAGCCGTCCCTCGAACGCTACCAGCAATTTCTGCTCTACGCCGATGCGCGGCAACGCTTCAGCGTCGTCAGCTTCGTGTGGGGCCCGGGCCAGCAGACGCCGATTCACGATCACACCGTGTGGGGACTCATCGGTGTGCTGCGCGGCGCGGAACTTGCGGCACCCTATGCGCGCAACAACGACGGCGCGCTACGCGCGGCGGGTGCCGAAGTGCGTCTCGAAGCGGGCGATGTCGAAGCGGTGTCGCCCGCCATCGGCGACATTCATCGCGTGCGCAATGCGTACGACGACCGCACGTCCGTCAGCATCCACGTTTATGGTGCCAACATCGGCGCGGTGCGCCGCTCCACCTATCCTCCAGGCGAGCGGCCCAAGCCCTTTATTTCAGGCTACTCGAACGACACACTCCCCAACCTGTGGGATCTCAGCAAGGAACCGCATCTTTCATGACGTCATATCCCGTCCGCACATCTGAAGACGTGCGTGAAGCGCTGCTCGCGCGCCGCGAAATCGCGCTGCTCGATGTCCGCGAAGAAGATCCGCACGCGCAGGCTCATCCGCTCTTCGCCGCGAACCTTCCGTTGTCGAAGATCGAACTCGATGCGTACACACGCTTGCCGCGCCGCGACGTACCGATCGTGCTGTTCGATGCAGGCGAAGGACTTGCGACGCGCGCCGCGGACAAGCTCACGTCCCTCGGATACACACAGATCGCGCTGCTGGCGGGTGGACTCGACGGATGGATTCGCGCCGGCGGCGAAGTGTTTCGCGACGTCAACGTGCCGAGCAAGGCTTTCGGCGAATTCGTCGAAGCCCAGCGGCATACGCCTTCGCTTTCCGCCGAGGCGGTCGGAGCCTTGCTTGGAAACGGTGACGACGTCGTCGTGCTCGACGCGCGCCGCTTCGACGAATATCAGACGATGAACATTCCCGGCAGCATCAGCGTGCCCGGCGCGGAACTCGTGCTGCGCGCGCGGGCGCTCGCGCCGGACCCTAAGACGCGTGTGATCGTCAATTGCGCGGGGCGCACACGCAGCATCATCGGCACGCAATCGCTGGTCAATGCAGGGCTGCCGAATCCCGTCGCGGCGCTGCGCAACGGCACTATCGGCTGGACGCTCGCGGGGCAGACGCTGGAGCACGGCAGCAGCCGTCGGTTCGACGCCGAGGCTGGTCTCGATCAGACGAACCTCGATGCATCGCGCACCGCAGCGCGCGCGCTCGCCGACCGCGCGGGCGTCCAACGCACGACGCTCGATGAAGCCGCTCGCTGGGCGTCCGATCCGTCGCGCACCACGTATCGCTTCGATGTGCGTACGCCAGCCGAATACGAACGCGCGCATGCACCGGGGTTTCAGGGCGCGCCGGGCGGCCAGCTCGTGCAGGAGACGGACATGTTCGCGCCCGTGCGCGGCGCGCGCGTGGTGCTGTTCGACGATGACGGAGTACGCGCCAACATGACGGCCTCGTGGCTCGCGCAGATGAACATCGACGTCTATGTAATCGATGATGCTGCCGACCAGGATCTGACGGACAGCGGCGCCTGGCGCGGCGCAAAACCCGAGCCCGCGCATACACCTACCCTGTCCGCCGAAGAACTCGCCGCGCTGCTCGCCGATCCATCGAGCCGCACCGTGGTGATCGACGTTACGTCGAGCGCGAACCACGTGAAGGCGCATATTCCGGGTGCGCACTGGATCGTGCGTTCGCGCCTGTCGAACGATGTCGACGATCTTCGCGCGCTGCCCGACGCGAAACGTTATGTCGTCACCTGCGCGACCAACGCGCTCGCACCGTTCGCCGCACCCGAAGTCGCCTCATTAACAGGTAAGCCCGTACATGTGCTGGAGGGCGGCACATCGGCGTGGATACGTGCGGGCTTTCTGACCGAATCGGGAGAGTCCCGGCTCGCTTCGCCGCGTATCGATCGCTATCGTCGTCCGTATGAAGGCACCGACAACGCGCACGAAGCGATGAACGCCTATCTGGAATGGGAATACGGCCTCGTCGCGCAACTCGATCGCGACGGCACGCATGGCTTTTTCGTGGTCTGATCGGGGATCAGGCGGCGCGCGACAGACGTGCCGCCTTGAAGCTTTGTTCGACGCTTTCCGCGAGCACGCCGAGCGCTGACTGCATCTTGCCCAACGCGCTCGAACGTACTATCCACACCGCAATTTCTGGTTTGAACTCGGCGATCTGAATCACGTCGAGCTGCGCGGCATGCGCGCTATTGCGCAGCAGCGGCAGCGGAACCAGCCCCAGGCCAACGCCATCTGCGACGAGCCCGAGCTGCAATTCGGTGCCGAGCGTTTCGAGGTTGAGCTTTAACGTGTAGCCTTGTGACGCGAGCGCCTGCTGCAAACCCGCGCGAAAACCGCAGCCATCGGGATTCAGCACCCAGCCATAGGATTGGCATTCCGCCAGCGTATGCGCGCGCTTCTTCAGGCGGCCCTTTTGCGCGACTACAGCCAGCTTCAGTTCGCCAAGCGTTTCGCCCGTTAGCGTATCGGGCAACGTACGGTTGGCCGGCAGCAGCACGATCGCGGCATCCAGCTCTCCTTCATCGACTCTCTGCAGCAGCGGATTGCCCCATCCAGTCGACACGCGCGCCTGCAACTCGGGATGCGCACCGCGCAGCGCATGGAGAGCCTTCAGCATGGCCACATCGGCGACCGTCTGCGCGACGCCGAGTCGCAACACGCCCGCGAGTGGTGCGTCGTCCGAGACCAGATGCCTGAGCGCGTCCACCTCGCGCACGATGGCACGGCATTGCTCGAAAACAACGCGGCCCATCGGCGTCGTCTTCAGCGGTTTCGTATTGCGATCGAGAAGCTCGACGCCGAGCGCCTCTTCGAAGTTCTGGATGCGGCGCGTGACGGCAGGTTGCGTCAGCGCGAGAGAGTCGGCGGCCTGACTCAGCGACTGGCTGCGCACGACGGCAACGAAGGCCTCGATTTCATCGAGTTTCATGGCTGGTCTTGTCTTCAAATGAAGTATTGATAGAGCGACACTAGCCTGCAACCGCCCGTACGCTCAAGCGGTATTTCCAGCTTTCCGTTTTCCTCTCACGCATATTAGCAAAGAAGAACAATGCGTTTGTCTTATAGAACCTGCGACCGTATCGTGTGTTTTTATCCAACTACCTCATGCTGCGCTCCTCATGCCCTTCCTTCTCAAGCGATTTCTGCAAAGATTTTCCGGCCTTCTGATTTGCGCGATCGTCGCGAGCGCATCGCCTGCCGCGCTGGCGGACACGACGCTTAAAGTCGGCGACCAGCAGTTGCAGACGCGCGGCATACTCGAAGCGTCAGGCCAGTTGAAGGACGTGCCGTACAAGATCGAATGGTTCAACTTCCCTGCTGCGCAACCGCTAGGAGAGGCGCTCAATGCGGGGGCAATCGATGTCGGCGGCCTCGGCGATGCGCCGCTGATCTTCGCGTACGCGGCGGGCGCCCGAGTGCGTGCAGTAGCCGCAACGCGCTCGACGCCGACCGATCTCGCGATCATCGTGCCTGACGCATCACCGATCAGAACGGCCGCCGATCTCAAGGGCAAGCGCATCGCGACCACGCGCGGCTCGATCGGCCATTACCTCGCGATTGCAACGCTCGAACGCGCGGGCATCAAGCTCTCGGATGTGTCGCTGCGCTTCATGCAGCCCGCCGACGCAAAAGCTGCGCTCGCGTCCGGTAACGTCGACGCGTGGTCCACGTGGGATCCGTATGTCGCGCTTGCCGAGCAGCGCGATCACGATCGCAGCATCGCGAATGGCGTCAATCTGTCTTCTGGCCTTAGCTTCCAGGCTGCGACGGAAACGTCCATCAAGGACAAGCATGCCGAAATCGCCGATTTCCTCAAGCGCGTCGCGGCCGGTCAGCGCTGGGCGCTCTCGCATCCGGACGAAGTGGCCGCGATGCAATCGAAAGTGACGGGCTTGCCGCCCGAAGTGTTGATGACCGTCTATCAGCGCGCGCAACTGCATCCCGTCGTCATCGACGATGGCCTCATCGCCGAACAGCAAAAGACGGCCGATCTCTATCACCGTGCGGGTGTGATCAAGACACCGCTCGATGTCACGAAGAGTTTCGACCGGCAATTTGCGCTTACCGCACAGTGAACCGACCGACCATGACCAGCCGTCAACCCGAAGGCGCGTTTGCTGATGCAGAGCGCGACGCCGATGCGCTTCAGGCACTCGCCGACCTCGACAGTCCGCAAGCCGATGCGTGGCTCGCCGCGCTGACAGCCGAATTCGGCGCAGGCGCCGCCGCGCTCGACGCCGGCCCGATCTTCCCGCACGAGAACCTCGCCCGTCTGCGTCGCGCGGGTCTGCTTTCGCTGACCGTGCCGCGTGCGCTCGGCGGACGCGAGGCCACACTTGCACAAGCGCTCAAGGTGATTCGCGCGGTAGCGCGCGGCGAACCTTCGACGGCGCTGATTCTCGTGATGCAGTGTCTCTATCATCTGCGTTTGCAGGCCAATCCGAACTGGCCGATAGCGCTGAAAGAACGCATTGCGCGCGATGCCGTCGAACGCGGCGCGCTGATCAACTCGTTGCGCGTCGAGCCCGAACTCGGCTCGCCGTCGCGTGGCGGCCTGCCCGCCACGGTTGGCCGCAGCGAAGGCGATCACTGGATACTGAACGGCCGCAAGCTGTATTCGACGGGCAGTCCCGGCCTGACCTGGTTCGCCGTGTGGGGACGCACGGACGAAGCGGCACCGCGAGTCGGCACGTGGCTCGTTCATCGCGACACGCCCGGTATCCGTTTTGGCGAGCCGTGGAATCATCTCGGCATGCGTGCGACGGGCAGCCATGAAGTGATCTTCGATAACGTACGCGTACCGTTCGAGCAGGCCGTCGATCTTCAACCGCCCGGCCCGACCAACGGCATGGACCCGGTGACGAGCCTGTGGATGAACGTGTTGCTGCCATCGATCTACGACGGCATCGCACGCTCCGCGCGTGACTGGTTCGTGCAGTGGGCGGCGCAACGCGTGCCTTCGGGACTGAACGCCCCGCTATCGACGCTCGACAGTTTTCGGCAGACGGTGGGGCGCATCGATGCGCTACTGTTCAACAACCGCGTTCTGCTCGATGCAGGCGCAGCCGGCCAGATCGGCACGGTCGAAGCGCCGACCATCAAGTATCTCGTCAGCCAGCACGCTATCGATGCCGTCGAACTCGCACTCGAAGCGAGCAGCAATCCTGGCCTCAGTCGCAACAACGCACTGGAGCGCCACTACCGCGACGTGCTGTGCGCGCGCATTCACACACCGCAGAACGACACCGTGCTCGGCAATCTGGGCCGCGCCGCATTCACCACCACTTCACCCACGAGGAGCGAACCCAGATGAGCGTCGAATTCATCGGCTATGTGAGCCATCAGGAAGCGAGCGAGATTCATTTGCCGAAAGGACCCGCCGTCAATCCGCCGTACATTGCCGCCGTGGCGCAAGCGCATGAATATGGCGGCTTCGACCGTGTGCTGATTGCGCATTCGAGCGCGTCGCCCGACGGCTTTCAGATCGCCTCGTTCGTCGCGCAACAGACAAAGCGCCTCGGCATCCTGCTCGCGCATCGTCCGGGCTTCGTCGCACCGACACTCGCGGCACGTCAGCTTGCTACGCTCGATCATTTCAGCGGGGGACGCACGGCCGTCCATATCATTTCGGGTGGCGACGACGTCGAGCAGCAGCGCGACGGCGATTTTCTGTCGCACGACGAGCGCTATCGGCGCACGGACGAATATCTCGACGTCGTCAGGCGTTCATGGACGAGTGAAACACCGTTCGATCACGAAGGCGCCTACTATCGTGTCGCGGGTCACAAGTCGCAGATCCGTCCGTTGCAGCAGCCGCATTTGCCCGTGTATTTCGGCGGCTCGTCGGACGCCGCAATCGAGGTCGCGGGCAAGCATGCCGATGTGTATGCGCTGTGGGGCGAATCGCTCGCCGCCGTCGAAGAAACGATAGCGAAGGTGCGCCAGTCTGCTGCGCGCCATGGACGGGAAAAGCTCATCCGCTTCAGCCTGTCGCTTCGCCCGATCATCGCCGCGACGGAAGAGGCCGCATGGGCGCGCGCCGAGTCGATTCTGGAGCGTGCGAAGGGTGTCGTCGCTGCCTCGCCGAATTTCACGCGCAGGCCAAAGGAGCCGAAGAATGTCGGCGCATTGCGATTGCTCGCTGAGGCGGACAAGGGAAGCGTGGTCGACACGCGTCTGTGGACGGGAATCACTGCACTCACGCGGGCAGCGGGAAATTCGACGTCGCTTGTCGGCACACCGCAACAGGTTTCCGACGCGCTGGTCGAATATCACAAACTTGGAGTAACGACCTTCCTCATTCGTGGATTTGATCCGCTCGAGGATGCATTGGCTTACGGGCGTGATCTACTGCCGCTCGTACGCAACGCGGTCGCAGAGAGGAACCGGACGCGAGAAGCCCTTCCCGCTTAGCTCATTTTCCGCACTCTCCGCAAACGCAGCGCGCCGAAGCCGGCGCGCTGCGCTCCTCCATCAAGCCAATACGTCGGCAAACACCCGCGTAGCAAACCGGTCCGAGTTCGCCCCCGAATTCAACACGCCTACGGATTTCAGATCGTCGGCGTACAGCGAAATCTCTTTCTTGAAGGCATCGCCCACGGGATGATGGTGATCCGTGTGGCTCTTCAACATCTCCGTCAGTTGCGCGACGTTCGCGCCAGGCGCATTCGGCGCGAAGATCGCCGCGGCCTCGGCGGGATGATTCGCGGTCCATTCGGTGGCTTCCAGCAAGGCCTGCGTCAGCGCCTGAGCCGTCGCGCGGTCCTTGCGGACGAGGGAGCCACGAACGCCCAGCACACAACACACGCGGTTCGCATACTCGCCGCACAGGTTGTTCGACACTTCCTGCAGATGATCGGCCTCGCGCAATGTCCAGATGGTCGGGTCGCCATCGGCGATCGCGTGCACTTCACCCTTCTTCAGCGCTTCACCCAGCAGCGGCGCCGGATACTGGCGCCAGTGCACGTCGTTGTCGGGATCGACGCCGATCTTCTTCAGCGAGACCGCGAAGAAGTTCTTTGCCGGGCTCGCCATGTCGCTCACGCCGACAGTGCGGCCCTTCAACCCTTGCAGATCGACGATGCCCGATGCGCGCGTCGCGAGCAGGCGCATGCAGCCGCCGTGGATGCCCGCCGTCAGCTTGACATCGAATCCCTGCTCCAACGGCTTGATCCAGCGCAGCGCCATGCCGACACCCGCGTCGGATTTCCCCGTAGCGATCGCTTCGAGCAGCTGGTCGGTCGAACCCGCGAAGTTGATCAGTTCGACCTGCAAGCCATGCTTGCGGAAAAAGCCCTGCTGCACGGCGACGGGCACGGGCGCCGTGCAGATGGCGCCCGCATTCCATGAGAGTTTGAGCGGTTTCAATGCTTCGTCGGCGGATGCGCGCACGCCGGGCAGTCCGAACGTCGCGCCGCCGACCGCCGCAGCGCCCATTGTCCATGCCGTGTTGCGCAGCCAGGTGCGGCGCGCGGCGTTCGATGGTGTGTTGTCGCCTGAATGCTTCATCGCGTGATTTCCCCTAAGTAATGGTGTTTTGGTTACGCGCCGCTCAGGTGTCGAGGCCGAGCAGCCCCAGCACTTCGCGGCGCAACCTGACGAGATCGGGGTCGTCGCGATGGCGCGGATACGGCGCGTCGTTGCGCACTTGCGAGACGATGCGCGCCGGGCGTTCGCTCAGCACGATCACCCGGTTCGCGACATACAGCGCTTCTTCGACGTCGTGCGTGACGAGCAGCATCGAAAAGTTTTCGGCCTGCCAGAGACGTACCAACTCGGACTGCATCCGGATGCGCGTCAACGAGTCGAGCTTGCCGAACGGTTCGTCGAGCACGAGAAGTTGCGGATCGTTGACGAGAGCGCGCGCGAGCGCCGCGCGCTGCGCCATCCCTCCCGAGAGCTGATGCGGAAAGGCTTTCGCGAACGCCGACAGGCCCACGAGTTCGAGCGCGGCATCGATACGCTTTGCCGCATCGCGCTGCGCACGCTGAGCCTGCGGACCGAGCGCCACGTTGTCGCGCACCGTGCGCCACGGAAACAGCGTCGGGTCCTGGAACACGACCACACGCGACGGATCGGGTCCTGTGACGGTTTCACCGTCCGCATGAATGACGCCTTGCGCGGGTGCATCGAGACCCGCCACGAGCCGCAGCAAGGTGGACTTCCCGCAACCGCTCGGTCCGAGCAGCGCGACAAATTCGCCGGGTTCGATTGTCAGACTGATGTCGTCGAGCACGGGCAGCGCTTCACCGCGCAGCGCAAACCGATGTGTGACGTTGCGCACGTCGATGCGCGCGCCCTGCTTCGCGTGAGACGTGTGAGACAAAGAAGCGGCTACCATTTCAGCATTCCTTTTTGCCAGATGAGCAATCGGTCACGAACGCGGAACAGCAAGGTGATCAGGCCGGAACACATCAACGCCATAACCAGCAGCGCGGCGTACATGTTCGGATAGGCAGCCCACCCCTGCGCCCATTGCAGATACCAGCCGAGGCCCGCTTTCACGCCCATCATCTCCGCGACGATCAACACGGCGAACGAGGCACCAAGTCCCATGAACAGCCCGACGAAAACAAGCGGCAACGCAGCGGGAATCGCGACGCGCAGGATCAGAAACGACGGCTTCGCGCCGAGCGTGCGCGCCACGTCGTAGAACGCGGAATTGACGCTCGCGACGCCCGACCACGTGAGCACCGCAACGGGAAACGCCGTCGCCAGCGCGATCAGGAACACGCTCGCGCTGAAACTCGACGGAAAGAAGAAGAACGCAAGCGGCAGCCAGGCAGCAGCCGGCAGCGGACCGATCAGCCGCAGCACAGGATGCAGCCAGTAGCCGACTGCCTTCGACCAGCCGATGCTCACGCCGATCACGAAGCCCGTCAGCGCGCCCAGCACGTAGCCATATGCGAGCAATTCGAACGAATGTGCGACGCTCGCTGCGAGGCGTGGGAGGTCGTCGGCAAAAACGGCGATCAACGCTTGAGGTGGCGCAAAGAATGGCCGCGGCAGCCATTCGAGTTGCGCGGTGACGACTTCCCATGCGGTCAATCCGATGGATAGCGCGAGCAGCCACGGCGCACCGTTGAGCCATGCTTCGACGCGCGCGCTTCGGGTATTGCTCGTACGCCAACCCGCGATGCCTATGGCAAGCGACAATGCCGCCAAAAGCAGCTTCAGAATCGACAGCTCGCGTGTATAAGGCCAGTCGTCAAGCGCGGGCCACCATCGTGTGACGGCCGCGCCGCCGAGCCAGCCGAGCGCGGCCACCAACGCGACCAGGCGTTTGCCGTGCTCGCGTCCGTCGCGCTTGTCCTCTTCTGCGACACCAGCAAGCTCAAGCGTTTGTGTTTGCGTGGACATGTCATCGTGCTCCGTCGATCAATCCAGGTTTATGCGCTGGCAAGATGCGTCTCCGAGATCGCGCGCACGTCGATGCGGCGCGGCAGGATCGCATCCTGATGCGCACGATCCGCGACTTTTTGCAGTGCTGCGATATCGGCGTCGGTGACGAAATGCTGCTTGAGCGACGCGCGCTGCGTGATCTGCCTGGCGGCATCGAGCGGCGAGCGTGTGAGCGTCGCGTAGATTTGCGCGTAGGCGTCGGGATTCGCGAGCGCCCAGTCGCCCGCACGTTGATAGCGAACGAGCACGTCAGCGATAGCGGCACGCTTGCGCGGATCAGCCAGCGATGCGCCCGAAGCGGTGATAAAGCCCAATCCGCTATTGATGCCCGAGCCGTCGCGCAGGATGCGGCCGCCACGTTGCACAGCGATGCCGTAGTACGGATCAAAGGTCGCCCACACTTCGATCGCGCCGGATGCGAAGGCCGCAAATGCATCTACGGGTAGGATGAAGCGCACCGTCACGTCGTCTTTCGTGAGTCCGGCTTCCGCGAGTGCACCGTATAGCTGAAACTGCGAAATGCTGCCGCGTGCCGACGAAACGAACACCGTGCGGCCTTTCAGATCCGCGATGGTGCGGATGGTCGATTTCGGTGCCACCAGAATGCCGAGTTGAGCGCCCGAACCGATGCGCGTCGCCACGATCTTCAGCGTCGGGTCGCCGACGGCAGCCGCCAGCACTGGCAGGTCGCCCGCTGGCGCGAGATCGACGGAGCCCGCGCGCTGCGCTTCGAACAACGGCGCGGCGCCCTGGAAGTTGGCCCATCGGAACGCGTAGGGCGCACCGTCGAGTACCTTCGCCGCTTCGACGAGCGCGCGCGTGCCGGCCGCCTGATCGCCGAGCACGATGGTTACATCGTCTGCCGCACGGGCGTTACGTGCGCCTGTCAACGCACTCGCCATTGCAAGCGGCGCGGCGGCAAGCGAACGCAGCACACGTCGGCGCGAGTGCACCGACGTTGATAAAGACGTTGGAACAGAGGCGGTCATAAGTCCTCGCTGTGCATATTACGCACAGCGTAACGACGACTGTCCGCCTTGAGAATTATTCAATTTCGATATGTTTATATCGACTCAATATTTATCGTTTGCATTTTCTCCGGGGTATGCGGGAACGGTGGAAATCAATCGACGTTCACCGTCTACCGACTGCGCGTCCCGGTCGGACTGTAGCCTGAAGGCCGACGTTTTTACGAGCGCAGTAAGCAGGTGCTCGAAGAATATGCTGATGCCATCGCCGACGTGCGCGGGCAAACGCAGCGACCGGTCGGCAGATTGACAATCAGCGCGCCGATGGGCCTTGGTGAACTGTCCAAGGCACTGCGTAGTGTCAGGCATGGCAGAGAAGCGTTCGCGGAGCGGCAACCGGCCCGCTCCTGAAAGCGGATGGGAGCCGCTCACCAGACGGGGTTCTGTCGCCGCGTCGCCCGAGCGAAACGGCCCGTATAGCAGCTTAACTGCACTCGGAAGACGTACCAAGCCAAATTTGTACGGTGAAGCGCACCGCGCCGGGGCCCTCATTGACCGTCAACTTTGCGTGTTACAACTTACGGCAAAAAATTCACCGAATAGCTTCCAAACGGAAGGTTTGTGGTTTCTTCCACACAACAAACAAACATGCCGGAACACCCCGGAAGCCTTGCCGGGCGGAAGGCAGCCGGAGTCGAACCGACCTGAGAGCGTCTGACGCCCTCAACTGGGTTTGAAGCCCAGCCGCACCACCGGATACGAATGCCTTCCTACGGTGATTGAATGACGCGTGCCCGATAGAAACAGGCCGCAGAAGCCAGATCAACGCAGATCGAGCCAGCGGCTATCCGTGCGCACGAGGTGCAGGCCACGGTGGAAGCGAGTATACCCAACCCGGTCGAAGAACTCCAAAAGCTGGATCGCGCGTTTTCGGCCGAGTCCGGTCGCGTCGCGAAACGGCGCCGCCGCCACGGTGCCGGCGTTCTTGTGCGCCTCCGTCGCCGCGATCGACGCAAGTTCGCGAATCACCTGCTGGTGATAGAACAGGTCATGCACGACCTGGAACAGCTCGCCCTGACGCGCGAGCTTGCGCAGCAACTGACGCACGCGCTCCTCCGGCACACCGTGCCCGTTCGCGAGCTCGCGCACCCACGGCGGATCGAAACGTCCCGCCTCGATCTCGGGCAGCAGCGTCGCGGCAAGCGCCTGATCGGCGGCATCGAGTGTCACGGTGTGGCCGGGCAAATGCAGCCATGGCCCGCGTCTGATCAGCTCGCCACGCGCCCCCGCATCGTCGACCAACGCGCGCCACAGCGCGTCGTCGACCAGTGGCGCCGCGATGCGCCGCAAGCGCGACACGTCTGGACCCAACTCATCCGGCGAGCGCTCGTGGTATTGCGCGAGCGCACTCGTCACGCGCCCGGCCAGTGCGTGCCATGCCGCGTCCGCGAGCAGCAGTGCGTCATGGCCCGGGAGTTCGATCGTGCGCGTCCCGGCGGGCAACGCGAGCGCGGCTGCCGGCATCCCCGTCAGGCGCTCCAGCAAGGCCCGCGACAAACCGTGTGGCGCGCGCGCGAACAGCGCATCGAGTGAGCCGGTGTCGAGCAGCGTCTGTATCGCGTCGAACCAGTCGAAGCGTTCCGCCGAGCGCCGCTTGCGCGCCGGAGCGAACGGATCGAGCACATGCCCGCCGCCCACCGTGCGATTGGCCTGAGCGTTACGCACGACGAAGCGATCGCCCGGTACCGCGCACAGCGGCCGCTCGAACACGAGTTGAACGCGCGCGCGCTGACCGGGCGCGAGCGTGTCGCCTTCGAGCAGCGCGACATGCGCAACCTGATGCTGCGTGCCGAGATGCACGTGCAGCGGCGTCCAATGTTCGAGCGGGTGCGGCGCGTCGGCGAGCAGCGCCAGCATGACGTCGATACGCTCACTCGCTTGCGACAGTTGCGGATCGACGATCCAGTCGCCGCGCTCGATCGCACTCCTGTCGATGCCCGCCAGATTCAGCGCGCAGCGCTGGCCGGCGCGGCCGGTTTCGGCGGGGCGATTCTGCGCGTGGATACTGCGCACGCGCACCGGCTGATTTTTCGGCGCGAGCAGCATCGTGTCGCCGACGCTCACGCTGCCTGCCACCACGGTCCCGGTCACGATCGTGCCCTGCCCCGCGAGCGTGAACACACGATCGACGGCGAGGCGGAACAGGCCGTCGTCGCGCTTCATACGCCATGTGGCGGCCTGCTCGCGCAGATGCGCATTCAACGCGGCGACGCCCGCATCGCCCGCGCGAGTCGCGCAGGTATCGAATACCGGCGCGTCGCGCAGCACGCTCTTGCCGACGAACGCACTCACTTCGTCGTGCACTTCGCGCAGTCGCTCCTCGTCGACGCGATCCACTTTCGTCAACGCGATCGCACCGCGCCGGATGCCGAGCAGTTCGACGATCGCCAGATGTTCGCGCGTTTGCGGCATCACGCCGTCGTCGGCGGCGATCACGAGCAGCGCGAAGTCGATGCCGCTCGCGCCCGCGGTCATCGTATGCACGAGCTTTTCGTGGCCCGGCACGTCGATCAGACCGAGCACGTCGCCGTTCTCGAGCGGCACGTATGCGTAACCGAGCTCGATCGAAATACCGCGCGCTTTTTCTTCCTTGAGCCGGTCCGTATCGACGCCGGTCAGTGCCTTCACGAGGCTGGTTTTGCCGTGGTCGATATGCCCCGCTGTACCGACGATCATGCGTGCCTGTCCTTCAGTTGCTTTTCGGTTGCGCGATTAGCTGTGCGATCAATTGCGCTTCGTCGGCGGCTTCGAGGCAGCGCAGATCGAGCCGCAACGCGTCGTCCGCGATCCGGCCGATCACCGGCCGCGCCATCTCGCGCAACTGCTTTTCGAGCGCGAGCAGATGACGGCCGCCGCGCTTGCCGTCGGTCATCCTGATGACGAGGCCGTGGCTCGGCAGCACGTCGACTGGCAATGCACCACTGCCGATCTGGCTGAACATCGGTTCCGCCGCCACGGTGTAGCGCGCGCCGATCGCCTGCTGCAGCGCCGGTAGCACGCGCTGCGCGGCAGCGTGAATGTCCTCGGCGGGACGCGTGAGGAGCCGTAGCGTGGTCAGCCGCTCCGCCAACTTCTCGGGCGCGCGATACAGCCGCAGCACAGGCTCCAACGCCGCGAGCGTCAGCTTGCCGACGCGCAGTGCGCGCTTCAGCGGATGCTTCTTGATCTGAGCGATCAGATCGCGCCGCCCGACGATCAACCCGGCCTGCGGTCCGCCGAGCAGTTTGTCGCCGCTGAAGGTGACGACATCGGCGCCGGCCGCGACGGTCTCGCGCACCGTCGGCTCGCGCGGCAAGCCCCATTCGGCGAGATCGACCAGCGTGCCGCTGCCGAGATCGACGGCGACCGCGAGCCCGCGCGCGTGCGCGAGCGGCGCGATCTCGTCGATACCGACTTCCTTCGTGAAGCCGCTGATCGCATAGTTGCTCGCGTGGACTTTCATCAGCAGCGCGGTGCGCGCGTTGATTGCCTGTTCATAGTCCTTCAGATGGGTGCGGTTCGTCGTGCCTACTTCGCGCAGCTTCGCGCCCGCGCGGCTCATGATGTCGGGAATGCGAAACGCGCCGCCGATTTCGACGAGCTCGCCGCGCGACACCACCACTTCCTTCTTCGCCGCGAGCGCGGACAGCGTGAGCAGCACCGCGGCCGCGTTGTTGTTGACGATGGTTGCCGCCTCGGCGCCGGTGAGCTCGCAGATCAGATCGTCGATCAGGTCGTCGCGATCACCGCGCATGCCGGTGGCGAGATCGAACTCGAGGTTAGCCGGTTGCGTGAGCGCGGTCATCACGGCGCGCACCGACTCGTCGGGCAGCAGCGCGCGGCCGAGGTTCGTGTGCAATACAGTGCCGGTCAGATTGAACACACTGCGCAGCCGCGACGCGTTGCGCGCGAGCAGCGCCGCAGCGACCGTCGCATGCAGCTGCGGGGTTTCGAGCGCGCTCACCGCCGGGTTGGCCGCCGCATCGCCCGATTGCGCGTTGATACGCCACGCGTCGAACGCGTCGCGCAACGCATCGAGCACCTGAGTGCGGCCGTATTCGCCGATCAGCGGCGCGAATTCGGCCGACGCCATCACCTTGTCCACCGATGGCACGCGCGCCATCAGCGCGCGCAATTCCGAGCCGCTCACATCGCTCACGAGCAATCCTTATGTCGTGTTGAACTTGCGTCCGGCCAGGTCGCCGTCAGGCGGACTCGTCGTCCTCCGCGTCGGTCGCGCCGGCCGTCTGCTCCGGCCACAGCCAGGGATGCGGCGACGCGCGCCGGTAACCTTCCGCGCCCATCAGCAGATCGAGCGTGAGGCTCGCGAGGTCGTCCGCGAATGGATCGAACTCGTAGTCCTTTGCCTGAATGCCGATCTTGCGGTAAGTATGGCATTCGTCGCACGACTCCGCCTTCAGCACGGCGTTTTTCGTTTCGGCTTCGCGCGTGGCCGCGTCGGCGTCGGGCGAGCCGGCCACGTGGTACGCAATGCCTTTCGTCGAATCGCAGTTCGAGCATTTGCTTCGGACCATATGCCATTCGGTTGCGCATAGCCCGCATTGCAGATAGCGATAGTTGTCGTACGCGCCGCCGATGCGCAGCGTGCTGGCCACCGGATGCGAGCCGCATACCGGGCACAGCCCCGGTGTGTCGAGGTACGGTACGGCGCGCTTGTCGATGTCGGCGGCGAGGTCGGTCCACACGACTTGCAGCGCGGCCATGATGAATGGCGCGCTCGCCGGCTCTACGTCGGCGAAGCGCTGCGCGAAGATCGCGTCGGCCTGCGCTTCGAGCGTGGCGACGTCGAGCGCGCGCAGTTGCGTGAACACCGCGACGAGCGGCGGCGTCAACGGACCCGCGGCTTCGATCTTGTCGAGCAGTTGCAGCAGCACGTCGCGCCACGCCGGATCGCGCGCGCCGGACAGCGCCGGAATCAGCGGCATCGAATACTGCTGCGCGCTCGCGATCAGCTCGGGGCTCGGCGGCTGCGCCTTGAAGTGCGCGAGCACCGCCTGCTGCGCATCGGCGAGCGCCGCCATCAGCCGCAGGTAGCCGGCAATCGGATTGCCGCGCGAGGCGAGCTGGCGCAGGCGCGCGGCGCGCGGCGCGAACACCGCGAGCCGCTCCGGCATGCGGATGCGGGGGATTGCCGAGGGATCGAGCGACTCGATGTCGGCGGCTTCGAGAATTCGTTGAGCCAAGTTATCGACCTCTGAAAACTGAAGAGCCGCCGCCCGTCATCGACGTGGCGCGGCGGCCCGGTGCGCGGAGTGCTACTTTACTTGCCGATGATTTCCCTGAACCAGTTCGGATGGTGCTTGCGCGCCCAGCCATAAGTAACGGTGCCGCGCGTCATCGCACCTATGGAGCCCTTGACCCACAGCGCCGCATAGATATGCACGATGATGCCGACGATCAGCAGGAATGCCGTCACGGCATGCACGAGTGCTGAGAGCCGGATCAGGTCCATCGGGAAGTAGAGCGAAAAGTAGCGCCGCCAGATCACGATGCCGCTCAGCAACAGCAGCAGCATACAGATCACCATCACGAAGAACAGCAGCTTCTGCCCGGCGTTGTACCTGCCGATTGCGGGCAGGCGCTCCTCGCGGTTGTTCAGCACGTCGCGGTACTGCTTCATCCACTGGATATCCGCCTGGTCGAGATAGTTGTGATGCCAGAAGCGCAACGCAAGAATCAGGAACGAGATGAACATCACGCAGCCGATGAAGGGGTGCAGGATCCGCGTCCACTGTCCGCCGCCAAGCACGAAGTACAGAAACGCCATCGCGGGATGGAACATCGCGAGACCGGACAGCGCGAGCAGGATGAAACAGATCGCGGTGATCCAATGATTCGTGCGCTCGTTCGGCGTATAGCGCACGATCAGGCGGTTGCCCTTCACGTCCGTGAAGTCGGTGTGCTCAGAGTGGTTCATTGCTTACCCTCCCGCGAACGGCGCGCTTCTTCGGCTTCCTTGACGGCGGCGGCTTCGTCGGCCTCGGTCACCTCGTTCGGACCGACGCGCGTGTAGTGGAAGAAGCCCGCGAGCGCGGCGATCCCCATGATGGCGAGCCCGATCGGCTTGGCTATGCCCTTCCACAACGTCACCATCGGACTGATGCGCGGATCGTCCGGCAGGCCGTGATACAGCGATGGCCGGTCGGCGTGATGCAGCACGTACATCACATGCGTGCCGCCGACCTTTTCCGGGTTATACAGTCCAGCGTTCTGGAAACCGCGCTCCTTCAGATCGACGATGCGGTCCTCGGCCTGCAGCTTCATGTCCTCCTTGGTGCCGAACATGATCGCGCCGGTCGGGCAGGTCTTCACGCAGGCCGGCTCCTGGCCGACCGCGACGCGGTCCGAACACAGCGTGCACTTGTACACGCGGCGATCCTTCTTCGACATACGCGGTATGTTGAACGGACAGCCGGCGATGCAGAAGCCGCAGCCAATGCAGTTCTCCTCGTGAAAATCCACGATGCCGTTCGTGTACTGCACGATCGCGCCCGGCGACGGACAGGCCTTCAGACAGCCCGGGTCTTCGCAGTGCATGCAGCCGTCCTTGCGGATCAGCCATTCGATATCGCCGGCGGAGTTCTCGTACTCCGCAAAGCGCATGACGGTCCACGAATTCTCGGTCAGATCGGGCGGGTTATCGTAGACGCCCACGTTCACGCCGATCTCGTCGCGCAGATCGTTCCACTCCATGCAGGCCGTCTGACACGCCTTGCAGCCGATGCACTTCGATACGTCGATGAGCTTCGCGACCTGCCCGGTGGCCGGCGCGCGAGCCACCGGCGGTTGCGTGGTGGTGGCCGAGACGCGTCTGATGTCTAGTGATTGCAGTGCCATCTCTTTACCTTATGCCTTTTCGACCTTGACGAGGAACGACTTGGTTTCCGGTGTCTGTGAGTTCCCGTCGCCCACCGGGGGCGTCAGCCCATTGACGAGATAGCCCGGCCTCGCGAGCCCCATGAAGCCCCAATGAATCGGCAGCCCGACGGTCTGCACCTTCTTGCCTTCGACAGTCAGCGGTTTGATGCGCTTCGTCACGACCGCGACGGCGATCAGGTGCCCGCGGTTCGAGCTCACCTTGACCCGGTCGCCGGCCACCACGCCGATCTCCTTCGCGAGGTCTTCGCCGATCTCGACGAACTGCTCGGGCTGGATGATCGCGTTCAGCTTCGCGTGCTTCGTCCAGTAGTGGAAATGCTCGGTCAGACGATAGCTGGTCGCCGTATGCGGGAAGTTCTCGTGCGTGCCGAACGTGGCCTTGTCGGCCGGGAATACGCGCGCCGCCGGGTTGCTGACGGCCAGCTTGTTGTCCGGATGCAGCGGGTTGTAGCCGAGCGGCGTCTCGAACGGTTCATAGTGCTCGGGGAACGGCCCTTCGACCATCGCGTCGCGCGCGAAGAACCGCGCGACGCCTTCCGGATTCATGATGAACGGATTCATGCCGCTGTCAGGCGGCTCGTCGACCTTGAAGTCCGGAATGTCGGCGCCCGACCACGTGCTGCCGTTCCACGCGATCAGCTTGCGCGTCGGATCGAACGGCTTGCCGTTGAGATCGCACGACGCGCGGTTGTACAGAACGCGCCGGTTCACCGGCCATGCCCACGCCCAGTTCAGCGTGTTGCCGATGCCGGTCGGGTCCGAGTTGTCGCGGCGGCCCATCTGGTTGCCCGCCTGGGTCCACGCCCCGCAGAAGATCCAGCAGCCGCTCGAAGTCGAGCCGTCGTCGCGCAGCAGCGCGAAACTCGCGAGCTGCTCGCCTTTCTTCGCGAGCACCTTGGTCGGGTCCTTCGGATCGGTGACGTCCGCGAGCGCCTTGCCGTTGAACTCCATTGCGAGTTCTTCCGGCGTCGGGCTGTCCGGCTTCGCATAAGGCCAGCTCATGTTCAGGATCGGATCGGGATACTTGCCGCCGTCCTTGCGATAAGCGTCGCGAATCCGCAGCCACAGCCCAGCCATGATCTCGAGGTCGCTCTTCGCTTCGCCCGGGCCGTCAGCGCCCTGCCAGTGCCATTGCAGCACGCGGCTCGAACTGACGAGCGAGCCGCGTTCCTCGGCGAAGCAGGTGGTCGGCAGACGGAACACCTCGGTCTGGATCGATGCGCTGTCGACGTCGTTGAACGGGCCGTGGTTCTTCCAGAACTCCGACGTTTCGGTCGCGAGCGGATCCATGATCACGAGCCACTTCAGCTTGGCCAGAGCCGCGCCGTTCTTTGACTTGTACGGCGCGGCGGCAAGCGGGTTGAAGCCCTGCGCGATGTAGCCGTTCATCTTGCCCTGACTCATCAGCTCGAAGACCTGCAGCAGGTCGTAGGACTTGTCGAGCTTCGGCAGATAGTCGAAAGCGAAGTTGTTCTCGGCGGTCGCCTTGTCGCCCCACCACGACTTCATGAAGCTCACGTGGAACGCGCGATAGTTGCGCCAGTAGCTCAGCTGGTTCGGCCGCAGCGGTTGCTGGGTACGCTTCTCGATGTAGGCGTCGAAGTCCTGCTCCGCTTCCATCGGCAGCGTCATGTAGCCAGGCAGCAGGTTCGACATCAGGCCGAGGTCCGTCAGGCCCTGGATGTTCGAGTGACCGCGCAGCGCATTCATGCCGCCGCCCGCGATGCCGATGTTGCCGAGCAGCAGCTGTACCATCGCGCCGGTGCGGATGATCTGCGAGCCGATCGAGTGCTGGGTCCAGCCGAGCGCGTACATGATCGTGGTCGCACGTCCCGGCACCGACGTCGCCGCGAGCATCTCGCACACGTGCAGGAACTTGTCCTTCGGCGTGCCGCAGATTTTTTCGACCTGCTCGGGCGTGTAGCGCGAGTAATGCTTCTTCATTAGCTGATAGACGCAGCGCGGGTCCTGCAGCGTCGGGTCGACCTTGGCGAAGCCGTCTTCGCCGCGCTCGTAGTTCCACGAGGTCTTGTCGTAGCTGCGCTTGTCGGCGTTGTAGCCGGAGAACAGGCCGTCGTTGAACGCAAAGTCATCACGGACGATAAACGACACGTCCGTGTAGTTCTTCACGTACTCGTGCTGGATCTTGTCGTTCGTCAGCAGATAGTTGATCACCCCGCCGAGGAATGCGATGTCCGTGCCGGTGCGGATCGGCACGTAGTAGTCCGCGACCGACGCCGTGCGATTAAAGCGCGGGTCGACCACGATCAGGCGCGCCTTGCGGTGCGCCTTCGCTTCCGTGACCCATTTGAATCCGCAAGGGTGGGCCTCGGCCGAATTGCCGCCCATCACGAGAATCAAGTCCGCGTTTCTGATGTCGACCCAATGGTTCGTCATCGCTCCACGGCCAAACGTCGGGGCAAGACCTGCCACCGTCGGGCCATGTCAGACACGCGCCTGATTGTCGAATCCGAGCATGCCAAGACTGCGGGCAGTCTTGTGCGTCAGATAACCCACCTCGTTACTGCTGGCCGACGCCGCGAGCATCCCGGTAGTCAGCCAGCGGTTGACCTTCTTGCCGTCTGCGGTCGTCTCGACGAAGTTCGCGTCCCGGTCTTCCTTCATCAGCTTCGCGATGCGGTCGAGCGCGTCTTCCCACGAGATGCGCTTCCACTCGTTCGCTCCGGCCGCGCGGTACTCGGGATAGCGCAGACGGCTCGGGCTATGGATGAAGTCGATCAGGCTCGCGCCCTTCGGGCACAGCGTGCCGCGATTGACCGGATGGTCGGGGTCGCCCTCGATGTGGAAGATGCTCGTCTTCACGTTCTTGGCTTCGTCGCCGAGGCCGTACATCAGGACGCCGCAGCCCACCGAGCAGTACGGGCAGGTGTTGCGGGTTTCGGTAGCACGCGACAATTTGTACTGACGGACTTCGGCCAGCGCGGGGGTCGGCGAGAAGCCCATCAGGGCTAGGCTCGATCCGGCGAGCGAGGTGGCAGAAACCTTCAGGAATTGTCGCCGAGTCATTTGCGTCATTGCATGGCCTCGGCTCTTTTGGGAACAAAATTGATTATAGATGCCGTTTCACGACACGTAGCTCGATCGTAGTGCATTCGCCACCCGGGTAAATCAGACATGCGAAAGTCACCTGAATGAACGGCGCCCTCTGCCTGCACGATTTATTCCACGCGCCGGGCACCGTTCATGCTGAATCCGCGAATGGTAATTCATTGACCTTCTCGACGGATTATTGCGCTCCTATGAACTCCTCTCCTTACTCCTGTCGCGCGGCAGCCGGCGCAGCCTCGCTTGCGCTTCTCGGCGCCGCACTGCTGGCCGCGAACTCCCCCAGCCTTGCGCAGATTCCCCAGTCGGGGGGCTCTTCGCACATGGAAAGCCGCTCGTCCGGGATGGGTTCGACGCCCGACCCGGCCGCGTCGGCAGTTCACGAATCGCAAAAACCTCAGTCGAAAGACAGCGGACAAGGTAACGCGCGCGGCAAAACCGCCGGCCAGGGACAAAAAGCCGAGGGCGCCGGCGGATTTAACAATGGCTTGTATGGGACCGGCGCAGGCAGCAATAAATAAGGCATTGCAATCGTGCGGTAATTGTTTTGCTAATTGTCGACGGCGATCAATTCGCGCGGCGGTGCGCAATTGCGTTAGCGCGTGAAGAATTCGTTTCATCGCGCGCAGCTGCCGTTTGCATTTGCTTCGGCATGGGTACTTTCTACGCGGGCGTTTATCGTTCGGATAAAGCCAGTTTGCGGCCCGCGCCGACGCTGCACAGTGTGAAAACTACCCTCATAATGCGGTCATTCGACGAACCCGAACTCCCGCCCTCATGACCCAAGTCCAAGCAAGCCAGTCGCCCCGCCTTACGAGCCTGTCGCACGGTGGCGGCTGCGGCTGCAAGATCGCGCCCGGCCTGCTCGCCGATCTGCTCAAGCGCAGCGCGCCGCTGCCGTTTTTCCCCGACCTGCTGGTCGGCAACGACACCGCCGACGACGCCGCCGTCTACAAGCTCAACGAGGACCAGGCGATCGTCGCGACCACCGATTTCTTCATGCCGATCGTCGACGATCCGTTCGACTTCGGCCGCATCGCCGCGACTAATGCGATTTCCGACGTCTACGCGATGGGCGGCAAGCCGATCATGGCGCTTGCGATCGTCGGCATGCCGATCAACGTGCTGCCGCACGACGTGATTGCGGCCGTGCTGAAAGGCGGCGAATCGGTGTGCGCGGACGCGGGCATCCCGCTCGCGGGGGGCCATTCGATCGATTCGGTCGAGCCGATATACGGCCTCGTCGCGCTGGGCATCGTCGATCCGAAGCGCGTCAAGCGCAATGCGGGCGGCCGGGCCGGCGACGTGCTGATCCTCGGCAAGCCGCTCGGCGTCGGCATTCTGTCCGCGGCACTGAAAAAAGACCGGCTCGACGAGGCCGGCTACGCGGCCATGATCGGCGCGACCACCAAGCTGAACCGGCCGGGCGCCGAGTTGGCGCGGCTCGACGGCGTGCATGCGCTGACCGACATCACCGGCTTCGGCCTGCTCGGCCACACGCTGGAACTGGCGCGCGGCTCGAAGCTGACCGCGCGCGTGCACTATGCGGACCTGCCGTGGCTGCCGAACGTCGCGAGCCTCGCGGAAGCCGGTATTTTCACCGGCGCATCGGGCCGCAACTGGGATGCCTATGGCCACGACGTGGTGCTGCCCGCCACGTTGCCGTCGGCCGGCCGTGCGTTGTTGACCGATCCGCAGACGTCGGGCGGGCTGCTGGTGTCGTGCGCGCCCGAGGCGGTCGACGAGGTGCTCGCACTGTTCCGCGCCGATGGCTTCGCCGACGCGCGAGTGATCGGCGAGCTTGTGAGCGGTGAAGCGCGGGTCGAGGTCATCTGAGGTAGGCGGTTGAAGGAACGCGTCACTAGAGAACGCCTGAAAGGACGCATAACCGGCCCGAACGAGCCGCGCATGCGATAATTTCGGTCTTCCCGCGGTCCGTTTCGTCCCTACTCCCTTGAAAAGTCTTCTAGTCAGCCTCGATAAAGCCGGCGATTTCGATGAAATCGTCGACGTTCGCACGCCGCTCGAGTTCGAGGAAGACCATATTCCGGGCGCGACCAACGCGCCAGTGCTGAGCAACGAGGAACGCGTGCTGGTCGGCACGACCTACAAGCAGGTGTCGCCGTTCGAGGGCACGCGGCTCGGAGCGGCGCTCGTCGCGCGCAACATCGCGCATCATCTGGAAACCACGTTCGCCGACCGGCCGCGCAACTGGCGCCCGCTGATCTACTGCTGGCGCGGCGGCAAGCGCTCGGGGTCGGTCACGACGCTGTTCAACATGATCGGCTGGTCGGCGCGGCAACTCGAGGGCGGCTACAAGAGCTACCGGCGCGCCACGCTGGAGAGGCTCGAAACCCTGCCGCGCCGTTTCAGCTACATCGCGCTCGTCGGCCCGACCGGCAGCGGCAAGACACGGCTGCTGTCGGCGCTGCATGAGGCCGGCGCGCAAACGCTCGACCTCGAGGCGCTCGCCTCGCATCGCGGCTCGCTGCTCGGCGCGTACACGGGCGTGCAGCAGCCGTCGCAAAAGCGTTTCGACACGCTGCTCGTCACCGCGCTGCAAGACTTCGACGTGAACCGGCCGGTGTTCGTCGAGGCGGAAAGCCGGCGCATCGGCTCCGTCACGCTGCCGCTCGCGCTGCTCGAAACGTTTCATCGCGGCGCGTGCGTCGAGGTGCGTTCGAGCCGCGAGGATCGCGCGGCGTTTCTCCTGCAGGATTACGCGCATCTGTTCGAGCATCCCGACTACTTCAAGGGACAGCTGGAACGGTTGATCGGCCTGCACAGCCGCGAGCGGGTCGCGGGCTGGCAGCGGCTCGTCGACGACAACCGGCGCGCCGAGCTCGCGCACGAACTGATCGAACTTCACTACGATCCCGCGTACGCGCGCAGCAGCGGCCAGCATTTCGATCAGCTGCCGAATGCGCTGCAACTCCATTTCCGCCCGAACGACGCCGACGTCGTCGAGCAGGCGAAAACGCTGCTCGCGCAGCTCGACACCCGTACGCTAGTCCTCGGTTGACTCACAACGACATTTAAGAACCATCATGCAATCAACCCTTCGGCAACCTCGCGTCACGTTTGGCTGGATCGTCTTCCTGCTGATCGCCGTCGTCGGCCTCTTCTATGTGAAGTGGTTTCCGTACTACAACCGCGCGTTCGTCGCCGCGAGCCAGCATTCGATCGGCAAGTCGATCCTGATGGGCACGTCCGCGAGCGCGCCGGCGGCCTCGTGGCAGGCCGCGATCGACTTCGCGCTCGCGTACGGCAAGGCGATCTGGCAGGCGATGGTGCTTGGCCTGCTGCTCGGCTCCGCGGTGCAAGCGCTGATTCCGCCGCAGTGGGTCGCGCGTGCGCTCGGTCGCGCCGACTTCAACAGTGTCGTCAAAGGCGGCCTGATGTCGTTGCCTGGCATGATGTGCACCTGCTGCGCGGCGCCGGTCGTCGCCGGCCTGCGCGCGCGCGAAGCGGCGCCGGGCGCGGCGATTGCTTTTTGGCTCGGTAACACCGCGCTGAATCCCGCGACGCTGATTTTCATGGGCTTCGTGCTCGGCTGGCAGTGGATGGGCCTGCGCCTCGCGCTCGGCGTCGTGATGGTGTTCGGCCTCGGCTACCTCGTGAACCGCATGATCACGCCGCAGGAAGCGCAAGCGTCGCGAGAAGCCGTCGCGCAACTGGTCAGCGCCGACGATCCGGGCACCGCGTTCTCGCGCTGGGTCTCGATTCTCGGGCGCATGACGCTGCGGCTCGTGCCGGAATACATCGTGCTCGTGCTGATTCTCGGCGCGGCGCGCGCATGGCTGTTTCCGCACGTCGGCCCGGACGTCGACAACAGCCTGCTGTGGATCATCGCGCTGTCGGTCGCCGGCACGCTGTTCGTGATTCCGACCGCGGGTGAGGTGCCGATCATTCAGGCGATGCTGTCGTTCGGCATGGCCGCCGGCCCCGCCGGCGCACTGCTGATGACGCTGCCGCTCGTCAGCGTGCCGTCGCTCGCGATGCTCGCGCGGTCGTTTCCGCGGCGCGTGCTGACGGTGGTGGCCTGTGCGGTGGTGGTGTGCGGTGTCGTCAGTGGTTTGCTGGCCGTTGCGCTGGGCTTTTGAGCCGGTATTTGAGTTCGACTCGTAGAAGAAGGATGCATGAAACGTATCGCCGCTTTCGCCGTCACGTGTTGGTCCGCCGCCGGGCTGCTGTACGTTGGACAGCACTCGGTGGCGCTGATCGCGCTGAGCGGCGTCGTTGCTTTCGCGGGGTTCGATCTGCTGCGGCCTTGAAGGGGTCGTTGTTTTTCTCGTCCGTGCAAGCTCGTTTGCCCGTTGCGTTCGCGGTAGCGTTCGCGTTCGCCCGCGCCTAACCCGAAAGGGCCTCGCCAATCGCCGCGAGCCACAACACCACCGCGTGCGCGCCCGGGTCCACATGACCGATCGCTCGCTCGCCGACATAACTCGAACGCCCGCGGCGCGGATGCATCGAAGCGGTACGCGACGTGCCATCGATTGCCGCACAGACGGCGGCTTGCAATGCGGCATCCGTCGACGCGCCCTGAGCGAGTGCGTCATACAGCGCGTCGGCGGCGGGCTTCAGCGCATCGACCATCGTGCGATCGCCCGGCGTCGCGCCTCCGAGTTCCATCATTCCATCGACACCGGCGCTGAACGCCGTCGCCCATTGCCGTGCCGTGGCCCCGCCCGACGGTTCGAGCGCGGCCGCCGCGCGCAACAGCATCACCGCGTATAGCGGACCCGACGTACCGCCCACCACGCGCCGCAGCGTCGCCGAGATGCCGCGCAACACCGCGCTCGGCGTGGTTGCGGACGCGTAGGAATCGAGTTCGAGCTGCACCGCGCGTGCGCCGCGCGCGAGGCTGATGCCGAGGTCGCCGTCGCCGACGCGCTGGTCCAGTTCGGTCAATATCGGTTCGGCTGCCAGCAGGCACTCGCAGACCGCTTCGATCGCTCGCCGCAGCGTCGCGTCACGCGCAAGCGTCGCGCCGCTCGCGCCTGGCGGCGCGGGTGGCGCCGCACGCACCGCGACCTGCGCGACGCGGCCGCTCAGCGCGGGCCATGCGCTCGTATGCGAGGCGGCGTCGAGCAGGCTCAGCCGTTCGTCATCGACCCGCAGCAGCGTCAGCGACACGCCAGCCATTTCGAGCGCGCTCAGGAACGTGCCGGCCCACGCGCGCAACTTCGATGCCGCGCCCGGCAAGCTCGCGCAGCGCGGCGCCGGCTACCACGTGGAGCTCGCTCGATGGGGTGCCGCCAAGATTGTTGACGAGCAGCGCGACGCGCTCGCCGGCCTGCAACGCGAGATCGTCGATGATCTTTGCCAGCAGCTTGCCGACCATCGCATCGGCCGGTTCCAGCGCACCGCGCGCCACCCCGGGTTCGCCATGAATGCCGAGGCCCCATTCGATTTCGCGATCGCCCAGTTCGAAGCCCGGCTTGCCCGCGGCCGGCACCGTGCACGGCGTCAGCGCGACGCCCATCGTGCCGAGCGACGCGGCCGCTTCTTTGGCGATCCGCGCGACTTCGGGCAACGGCAATCCGCGCGCGGCCGCCGCGCCCGCGATCTTATGAACCAGCACCGTGCCCGCGAGTCCGCGACGGCCCGCGTGATCGCCGCTCGCGCTCAGCGCGACGTCGTCGGCGACGATCATCATCTCGACGGGAATGCCCTCGGCGCGCGCGATTTCGGCCGCGAGGCCGAAGTTGAAGCGGTCGCCCGTGTAATTCTTGACGATCAGCAACACGCCTGCGGGGCCGGCCACCGCTCGGATTGCGTCGAGCACGGCGTCGGTGGATGGCGATGTGAAGATCTCGCCGGCCACCGCCGCGCTCAGCATGCCGTGGCCGACGTAGCCGCCGTGCGCAGGCTCGTGGCCCGAGCCGCCGCCGGAGATCAGCGCGACCTCGCCACGCGCGGCCACGGCCTCGGCATCGGCGCGCAACACGATCGTGCCGCCCTGCAACAGCGAGAGCTGGGGATTGAGGGCGATGAGCCCGTCGAGCATGTCGGGGACCACGGTGGACACATCGTTGATGAGCTTCTTCATTGCGTCAGCTCCGTTGGATGCTGCCGGCAGCGCATGATCGAATGATGCGATGGCAACGGCAGTCGGGTCGTCGGCGAAAGCGGAAGGACTAACTGTACCGCGCATTGTCGAACGACGACGCAACAGCGGCAGAGAACGCGCAAATGTGCGCGAGCTGCGAGCCACGAGCGGAGAACGAAAACGAAGGGGACGTGATGCCGAACGGCGAAACTGCGGGAACGACGGGATGGATTTGACTGGACCGTAGACGAAAGCGGAACCGCTTGCGTCTACGTCACAGATGCGTTGGTAGGCTCGATTGGATTCGAACCAACGACCCCCACCATGTCAAGGTGGTGCTCTAACCAACTGAGCTACGAGCCTTTAGAGGCGCGAATTATAGAGACTCGTTGCAGACTTCACAAGCCCTTGCGGCGATTTATCGGATCGCATGCGTGTTGATCAGTTGGTCGCGGTCCATTCGGTGTCAGGGTCCAATGGATAAACCGGCCGTTTCACGCGCTCGAATCTGAACAGACTGTAGTCCGAACTCGTGACGCCGCGACTATCGCATTCGACGAGCGCCGCCGCGATCGGCACGAAGACCGGCCGGCAATACATGCGTGATTTGAGCAGCAGAAAACGCGCGCGGCGCGGATCGATGCCGACGCTCTCGAACACGCCGAGATCCCACGGCTCATGCGTGTGTTCGGTCACGACGAGTTTCACCGTGCCGGCGTCGAGCACTGCCGCACGCCCCATGTACGCGCGTTGGCCGGTGTAGGTCGGACCGCTGATCACGTATTCGCCGTCCGTCAGCGCGCGCACGACGCCGGTCAGGGCGAGCGGCGAACGCGAGGGCAAAGCATCGTTTGTCAGCTTGTTGCCGATCGCGAGCGTGACCGTGCTTCCGACCCCCGAGGCCGCCAGGGCCGCGACCGCCTGCGGGTCGCACAACGGCCCGCTGACGATATCTTCGAGGCCCTGCTTCAATGCTTCCTCGAGCAGATCCATCGTGTCGCACGTGCCGCCTGACATGCAGTTGTCGCCGTGATCGAGCAGCAGCACCGGTTTGTCGGCGCCGCGCGCGAGCGACGCCGCCCGCGCGACCGATTCGGCAAGCGGCGCGCTGCAATAGACGAAATCGTCGCGCTCGTCCCAGATCTGTCGCGCGACACGCTCGGCGACCGCCTCGGCATCCGCGCGCTCGCCATTGCCCACTACAACGACGCTAATGCATGGCGCGTCGATATCGGCGAGCGAGAAGCCCGCCAGCACCGACACCGCGAGCATGCCGTCGGCCTCGGCGGCGCGCGCGGCGTCGAGCGCGCGTTTCATCGCGCCGTCGGCGCTCGCGCTGCGCAGCGTGTGCGTGAGCAGCGGCGGTTGACGCCACGCGATCACCGGCTTCGCGTGGCCGTCGATCATGTCGAACAGCAGGCGCGCCGCGTGCGCGCCAGTCTCGTACATGTCGACGTGCGGATAGGTTTTGAAACTGACGATGATGTCGGCGTTGTCGATCATCTTTTGCGTGACGTTGCCGTGCAGATCGAGTGCGACCGCGATCCGCGCGTGCGGCAACGACGCACGCACGCGCGCGAGCAGATCCCCTTCGCCGTCGGCCGAGTTCTCGGCGACCATCGCGCCGTGCAGATCGAGCATCACCGCGTCGCAACCGGTCGCGCCTGCCAGGATTGCGTCGCAGATCGTATCGTAGGCTGCGGCGTCCACCGGCCCACTCGGATTCGCCATGGCGGAGATCGGCGTCACGATTTCGGCGTGCACGCGCTCGGCGGCGTCGATGAACGCGGCCATCGCGGTTTGCATGCCCTTGTTTTCGTCGAACGCGGCGCCGCCGTAGCTGGGACCGGTGCGGCCGAATGCGGCCAGCGGGGTTTCTACCGGCGAGAACGTGTTGGTCTCGTGGTTCATTCGTGCGATCAGGATCTTCATACGCGTACGCTCCCTGTCCTCGACGCGGCGCTCAGCATCACCTGCAGCAGCACCTTGAAGCCGGCTTCCAGATGATCGGCGCGCGTCCTCGATTTCGTCGTGGCTGATGCCGTCCTTGCACGGAACGAAGATCGTCGCGAACACCTCGAGCCAGCCGACCGTGGCGCGGCGACGCGGCGCATGATCGCGCGCCCGATGCGGTTCGCCGCGTGGAGCCCGCTTCGATGCTCCCCGGGTCGAACGCAACTGGATGGCGCTTGCCGACGGGACCTGCTCCGTTCCGGCTTGCTGGTCGGCGTTGTTCCAGTTGTCATGATAGAGAGGTTTGGCGGAGGCTGACGGCCGGACGTCCGCGAGGCGGCAATGCGGCGACGCCTTTCCGTGGGCGAGGATGGGAGGGAAAACCGCTGGATTCGAGGGTAGCGAACGGCGCACCGCGGGCGATTTAGGTGTCAATCCGCTCGACTACGGACGCCGCGACATGCCGGCAATCTGCGCGCAAGTGGTCGCCAGCAAACGTTTTCGTCGAAGGAAGCGGGTAAAACGCAATGAAGGCTCAACCTTTTGCGAAGCGCGCCGTTATTGCATGTGCTCAGGCAAACCCCTTGGATCTCCATGGCACAACCGATTCCTTTCCGCAACTCTGGCGCCGCCCGCGCGCGGCATGCCAAAGCCATGCTGTTGCCCATCGCGCGCCAGATCGCCGACGATCTCGCGTTACGAGTTCATCTGTCGCTCGACGCATTGCGCCGCGGCGTCGGCACGAAGAGCGATGCACAGACACTCACGCAGATCATGCTGTTGACCAGGTATCTCGCCGATGCGGGCTTCGGCTCGATGAGCCATGAAGAACTCCACGCCGCGGATCGCGCCTCGGCGATGGTGTTCGACGCAGGTCGGGAACGCGACGAATGGAAGCTGGACGAAGCGGGATTCGAGCTCTTTGCATCGATCGCTACGAGGTACGATCGGCAGCTGCATCGCGCTCCGCTTTGGGCGATTACGGAGGCCAGTGAGAGACTAGACCGCTTTATCGCAGGGGGATCCGATCGAGCGCTGGCGCGTAAGCGGGCATAGCGGTTTTGGAGGAAGTGCTGACCGCCTGAGCCAGAAGGACACGGATTTTGGACGAACGTGTCGGAAGTCTCCGGGTTATGCGGATGCGCTGCGGATCGGAAAGTAGTGAAGCGCGCGGAATTGGCCGCGTAAACGCAGAAACCCCACCGCTGGGCGGTGGGGTTTCTGGCTTTGGGGGAGCCTGACGATTACCTACTTTCACACGGGCAATCCGCACTATCATCGGCGTGGAGTCGTTTCACGGTCCTGTTCGGGATGGGAAGGGGTGGGACCGACTCGCTATGGTCATCAGGCATGACGGGTTGCTGCGTCGCTGTCGGGTTGGGCTCAACCCGGCGCCACAGCCAATCGGGAAGAAGCGTAAAGGATTCGTGTGTTTGGGGTTGTGTTGTTGCTGGCACAACACTGATCTCAAACTGCATGTCTTCATCCCCTTCGGGGATCGGACACCCGTAAGCGCTAAAGCGCTAACGGGTGTCGAGACACACCTGTTATAGGATCAAGCCTTACGGGCAATTAGTATCAGTTAGCTCAGTACATTACTGTACGTGCACACCTGACCTATCAACGTCCTGGTCTTGAACGACCCTTCAAGGGGCTCGAAGCCCCGGGGATATCTCATCTTAAGGCGAGTTTCCCGCTTAGATGCTTTCAGCGGTTATCTCTTCCGAACATAGCTACCCGGCGATGCCACTGGCGTGACAACCGGTACACCAGAGGTTCGTCCACTCCGGTCCTCTCGTACTAGGAGCAGCCCCCTTCAAATATCCAGCGCCCACGGCGAGATAGGGGACCAAACTGTCTCACGACGTTTTAAACCCAGCTCACGTACCTCTTTAAATGGCGAACAGCCATACCCTTGGGACCGGCTACAGCCCCGGATGAGATGAGCCGACATCGAGGTGCCAAACACCGCCGTCGATATGAACTCTTGGGCGGTATCAGCCTGTTATCCCCAGAGTACCTTTTATCCGTTGAGCGATGGCCCTTCCATACAGAACCACCGGATCACTATGACCTGCTTTCGCACCTGTTCGACTTGTCAGTCTCACAGTCAAGCACGCTTATGCCATTGCACTATCAGCACGATTTCCGACCGTACCTAGCGTACCTTCGTACTCCTCCGTTACACTTTGGGAGGAGACCGCCCCAGTCAAACTGCCTACCATGCACTGTCCCCGATCCGGATCACGGACCAAGGTTAGAACCTCAAACAGATCAGGGTGGTATTTCAAGGACGGCTCCACGCAAACTGGCGTTCACGCTTCACAGCCTCCCACCTATCCTACACAGACCGGTTCAAAGTCCAATGCAAAGCTACAGTAAAGGTTCATGGGGTCTTTCCGTCTAGCCGCGGGGAGATTGCATCATCACAAACACTTCAACTTCGCTGAGTCTCGGGAGGAGACAGTGTGGCCATCGTTACGCCATTCGTGCAGGTCGGAACTTACCCGACAAGGAATTTCGCTACCTTAGGACCGTTATAGTTACGGCCGCCGTTTACCGGGACTTCAATCAGGAGCTTGCACCCCATCATTTAATCTTCCGGCACCGGGCAGGCGTCACACCCTATACGTCCACTTTCGTGTTTGCAGAGTGCTGTGTTTTTATTAAACAGTCGCAGCCACCAGTTTATTGCAACCCCTTCACCCTCCTGGCGCAGGCCAGTCAAGCTACCAGGGCGTACCTTATCCCGAAGTTACGGTACCAATTTGCCGAGTTCCTTCTCCCGAGTTCTCTCAAGCGCCTTAGAATACTCATCTCGCCCACCTGTGTCGGTTTGCGGTACGGTCACTGTGAAACTGAAGCTTAGAGGCTTTTTCCCGGAACCCCTTCCAGTTGCTTCGCTTCCGAAGAAGCTCGCGCCACACCCTTGAGTCCTGTGCCCGGATTTGCCAAGGCACCCTCTCCAATGCAGCGACCGGGACTTCCAACACCCGGACAACCTTCCGCGATCCGTCCCCCCCATCGCATTTCACAATGGTGCAGAAATATTAATCTGCTTCCCATCAGCTACGCATTTCTGCCTCGCCTTAGGGGCCGACTCACCCTACGCCGATGAACGTTGCGTAGGAAACCTTGAGCTTACGGCGAGGGGGCCTTTCACCCCCTTTATCGCTACTCATGTCAGCATTCGCACTTCCGATACCTCCAGCACACTTTCCAGTGCACCTTCGCAGGCTTACGGAACGCTCTCCTACCATGCACATAAATGTGCATCCGCAGCTTCGGTATATGGCTTAGCCCCGTTACATCTTCCGCGCAGGACGACTCGATCAGTGAGCTATTACGCTTTCTTTAAAGGGTGGCTGCTTCTAAGCCAACCTCCTGACTGTTTTAGCCTTCCCACTTCGTTTCCCACTTAGCCATATTTGGGGACCTTAGCTGGCGGTCTGGGTTGTTTCCCTCTTGACACCGGACGTTAGCACCCGATGTCTGTCTCCCGTGATTGCACTCTTCGGTATTCGGAGTTTGCTATGGCGTAGTAATCCGCAATGGACCCCACAACCATGACAGTGCTCTACCCCCGAAGGTGAGACACGAGGCACTACCTAAATAGTTTTCGGAGAGAACCAGCTATTTCGGGTTTGTTTAGCCTTTCACCCCTATCCACAGCTCATCCCCTAACTTTTTCAACGTTAGTGGGTTCGGTCCTCCAGCACGTGTTACCGTGCCTTCAACCTGGCCATGGATAGATCACCTGGTTTCGGGTCTACACCCAGCGACTGGACGCCCTGTTCGGACTCGCTTTCGCTACGCCTGCCCTAATCGGTTAAGCTCGCCACTGAATGTAAGTCGCTGACCCATTATACAAAAGGTACGCCGTCACCCCTTACGAGGCTCCGACTGTTTGTATGCATGCGGTTTCAGGATCTGTTTCACTCCCCTCCCGGGGTTCTTTTCGCCTTTCCCTCACGGTACTGGTTCACTATCGGTCGATCACGAGTATTTAGCCTTGGAGGATGGTCCCCCCATCTTCAGACAGGATTTCACGTGTCCCGCCCTACTTCTCGTACACCCAGTTCTTTCCCGCTGTTTTCGTCTACAGGGCTATCACCTGCTATGGCCGCACTTTCCAGAGCGTTCGACTAACAATGAGAATAAAGAGTACAGGCTGATCCCATTTCGCTCGCCACTACTTTGGGAATCTCGGTTGATTTCTTTTCCTGCGGTTACTTAGATGTTTCAGTTCACCGCGTTCGCTTCACGTAGCCTATGGATTCAGCTACGGATACTCCATTAGGAGTGGGTTTCCCCATTCGGACATCTCCGGATCAAAGCTCGTTTGCCAGCTCCCCGGAGCTTTTCGCAGGCTACCGCGTCCTTCATCGCCTGTGATCGCCAAGGCATCCACCACATGCACTTGTTCGCTTGACCCTATAACGGGTGTGTCTCTCACCACCTTCACTGGGAAGGCAGCGTTTTTCACACACGCTACAGGTTGAGTATTCGTGTTGCGCCGTATTCCAAAGCGATCTCTCGATCACCTTTAAAATACATCGATACAATCACAACCCTGATTCACCTACTCACGCACCCATCTCCAGGTACGCTTTCGTGAATCTCTTTACTACTTCTTCCTGATTGTTAAAGAACGACAGCCGATGGTGAGTTGCCTCACCTCGCGCTGACTGGCTCAATCGCCAATGCGCAACGCTCTGCCTTCATGCAGAACCCTGCGCATTGAGGATTGGTGGAGGATGACGGGATCGAACCGACGACCCCCTGCTTGCAAAGCAGGTGCTCTCCCAGCTGAGCTAATCCCCCGGTCATACCCTACTCAAGGGTGTCCCAGTCAGCACCACAGACAAAGATGGTGGGTCTGGATGGATTCGAACCATCGACCCCCGCCTTATCAAGACGGTGCTCTAACCGACTGAGCTACAGACCCCTGAGTCTGTCTGCGTTGCTTCTCTAAACCACAGCCGATAAGCGTGAGCGCTTGCGCAGCAATGCAAGCTCTGGAAAGGAGGTGATCCAGCCGCACCTTCCGATACGGCTACCTTGTTACGACTTCACCCCAGTCATGAATCCTACCGTGGTGACCGTCCTCCTTGCGGTTAGACTAGCCACTTCTGGTAAAACCCACTCCCATGGTGTGACGGGCGGTGTGTACAAGACCCGGGAACGTATTCACCGCGGCATGCTGATCCGCGATTACTAGCGATTCCAGCTTCACGCACTCGAGTTGCAGAGTGCGATCCGGACTACGATCGGTTTTCTGGGATTGGCTCCACCTCGCGGCTTGGCAACCCTCTGTTCCGACCATTGTATGACGTGTGAAGCCCTACCCATAAGGGCCATGAGGACTTGACGTCATCCCCACCTTCCTCCGGTTTGTCACCGGCAGTCTCCCTGGAGTGCTCTTGCGTAGCAACTAGGGACAAGGGTTGCGCTCGTTGCGGGACTTAACCCAACATCTCACGACACGAGCTGACGACAGCCATGCAGCACCTGTGTGATGGCTCCCTTTCGGGCACTCCCGCCTCTCAGCAGGATTCCATCCATGTCAAGGGTAGGTAAGGTTTTTCGCGTTGCATCGAATTAATCCACATCATCCACCGCTTGTGCGGGTCCCCGTCAATTCCTTTGAGTTTTAATCTTGCGACCGTACTCCCCAGGCGGTCAACTTCACGCGTTAGCTACGTTACCAAGCCAATGAAGGCCCGACAACCAGTTGACATCGTTTAGGGCGTGGACTACCAGGGTATCTAATCCTGTTTGCTCCCCACGCTTTCGTGCATGAGCGTCAGTATTGGCCCAGGGGGCTGCCTTCGCCATCGGTGTTCCTCCACATCTCTACGCATTTCACTGCTACACGTGGAATTCCACCCCCCTCTGCCATACTCCAGCGCTGCAGTCACCAATGCAGTTCCCAGGTTAAGCCCGGGGATTTCACATCGGTCTTACAGCACCGCCTGCGCACGCTTTACGCCCAGTAATTCCGATTAACGCTCGCACCCTACGTATTACCGCGGCTGCTGGCACGTAGTTAGCCGGTGCTTATTCTTCCGGTACCGTCATCCCTCACGGATATTAGCCACGAGGTTTTCTTTCCGGACAAAAGTGCTTTACAACCCGAAGGCCTTCTTCACACACGCGGCATTGCTGGATCAGGCTTGCGCCCATTGTCCAAAATTCCCCACTGCTGCCTCCCGTAGGAGTCTGGGCCGTGTCTCAGTCCCAGTGTGGCTGGTCGTCCTCTCAGACCAGCTACAGATCGTCGGCTTGGTAGGCCTTTACCCCACCAACTACCTAATCTGCCATCGGCCGCCCCTTGAGCGCGAGGTCTTGCGATCCCCCGCTTTCCTCCACAGAGCGTATGCGGTATTAATCCGGCTTTCGCCGGGCTATCCCCCACTCCAGGACACGTTCCGATGTATTACTCACCCGTTCGCCACTCGCCACCAGACCGAAGTCCGTGCTGCCGTTCGACTTGCATGTGTAAGGCATGCCGCCAGCGTTCAATCTGAGCCAGGATCAAACTCTTCAGTTCAAACCTGTTACTGTTTTCGGTTCCGCAGTTTCCTGCTTATGAACCGGTCGCTCACTCAACGTACTGACGATGATCAATCCGTCTTTCGACAGATAAAACCTTCCTCTAATACTGTGTGAGGCTTCTGATACTTTTGCCTTGCAGCAGATCCAACGGATCCGCCGCCGCATTCCGCATCAAGCGCCCACACTTATCGGCTGTTAGTTTTTAAAGATCGATCCGCCCAACCCGCAGCGCCTGAACTACCACCACCCGGCACTGCTTCGTTTGCGTCGCTGCGTCTGCAGCAGAGAAGCGAGATTATGGAGAGCGGTCGGCAACCCGTCAAGCCCCTTCTGCGAATTTCTTTTGGGGACAGCACGTGGGGATACGGCCCCTATAGATACGAAAACGGCAAGCCCCCTTGTGCAAGGACCAATGCGCCCCTATCTACGTCGTGTCCCGCGCATGCACACGGACCCCGCACCCGCGCAGTCTCACGCATGCATGCGACAACAGCGACGATGATTTGATGTGCACCCATGAGCGCGAACTCCCAAGCTCGTATATAATGCGAGCCGCGCAAAATTTCGCATGTCCATCGGCCCGCTTCGAGCGGGCTCATCTTTTTGCTCCCCAGAGCACAGCCCAACAACCGCGTTGAGTCACATCAGGTGATGCTGAGCCCTGCTCGAAACGCCTGACGGTAGCGTCTTGCGTCTCATAGCGAAGCCTCTAGAGGAAATTACGTGAACCCTTTTGATCGCGAAGATTCGCAACACGAAACCGCCGCCTTCACTGCCAAAGTTCCGTCCGGCCGTTCGGCCAAAGGCAAGGGCGCCGGCAAAGCGATCCCTGTGGCAGCCGAGCTGCCGCCGCAACAAGCCGAAGAACGCCAGCGCCTGATGCGCGCACTGATCCAGCTGGGTAAAGAGCAAGGCTATCTGACCCACGCGCAGATCAACGACCACCTGCCCGACAACTTCACCGCAACCGCCGCGATCGATAGCATCGTCAGCGCGTTCAGCGATATGGGCGTGCAAGTGTACGAGCAAGCCCCGGACGCAGAAACGCTGCTGCTCAACTCGAACTCCCCCGCCGTGGTGTCGGACGACCAGGCCGACGAGGAAACCGAAGTCGCGCTGTCGACCGTCGACTCTGAATTCGGCCGCACCACCGACCCCGTGCGTATGTACATGCGCGAAATGGGCGCGACTGAGCTGCTCACCCGCGCGGGCGAAATTGCGATCGCGAAGCGAATCGAAGACGGCCTGCACGAAATGGTGCAGGCGATCGCAGCATGCCCGCTCGCGATCTCCGCGATCCTCGCAAGCGCGCAGCAGGTTGCCGACGGCGAGTTGCGCATCGACGAACTCGTCGACGGTCTGAATGAAGAGACGGCCGCCGCGGAAGAAGTCGCGAGTGCCGATGCGGACGCCGACGAAGACAGCGATGCCGACGAAGACGGCGAAGATGAAGACAACGACGACGTCGGTCCGGCCGATTCGTCGGCGGCGGACGAAGCTCGCCTGAAGCAGCTCACGAGCGACTGCCTCGAAATCTTCGCCCAGGTCGGCATTCTGTTCGACCAGATGAACGCGTCACACACGCGCGGCGACGTAACCTCGAAGGCCTATCTGCGCGCACGCGAAGACATTCAGCAGCACCTCGCGAAGATCCGCTTCACGGCACGCACGATCGACCGTCTGTGCGGCGACGTGCAGCACCAGGTCGCGCAAGTGCGCGCGATTGAGCGCAACATCTTGCAGATCGTCGTCTCGAAGGCTGGCATGCCGCGCGAGAAGTTCATCGAGACGTTCGCGGGTAGCGAGGCCGATCTCGGCTGGACCGAGCGTGCCGCGCGCACCGGCGCGTCGACCTATGGTGCGGCGCTCGAGCGTCATCTGCCGGCCATCCAGTCCGAACAGCAGAAGCTCATCGACATCGAAGCGACGGTGTCGCTGCCGCTCAAGCATCTGAAAGAGATCAACCGCCAGATGGTTGCGGCCGAATCGAAGATGCGCAAGGCCAAGAGCGAGATGATCGAGGCGAACCTGCGTCTCGTGATCTCGATCGCGAAGAAGTACGTGAACCGCGGCATGCTGTTCCTCGACCTGATCCAGGAAGGCAACATCGGTCTGATGAAGGCCGTGGACAAGTTCGAATACCGTCGTGGCTGGAAGTTTTCGACGTATGCGACGTGGTGGGTCCGCCAGGCCGTCACGCGTTCGCTCGCCGATCAGGCCCGCACGATCCGCGTGCCGGTGCACATGATCGAAACGATCAACAAGCTGAACCGCATTTCGCGCGAGATCCTGCAGCAGACCGGCCAGGAAGCGCATCCGGCGGTGCTCGCGGAACGCATGGAGTTGTCGGAAGAGAAGGTGCGCGGGATTCTGAAGATCGCGAAGCAACCGGTATCGCTCGAAACGCCGGTCGGCGACGACGGCGATGCGACGCTGGGCGACATGATCGAAGACGCGGCCGTGTCGTCGCCGGCGGATGCCGCGATGCAGGCCGACCTGCGTGCCGCAATCGACGACGCGCTCGATTCCCTGTCGCCGCGTGAAGCGAAGGTGCTGCGCATGCGCTACGGCATCAACACGAAGTCGGATCACACGCTCGAAGAAGTGGGCAAGCAGTTCGACGTGACGCGCGAGCGGATCCGTCAGATCGAGAGCAAGGCGATGCGCAAGCTCATGCATCCGAGCCGCGCGGACCGTCTAAAGTCGTTCCTCGACCGATAAGCGTTTGCCACGCTTGCCGTGCGCGCCGCACGGCAAGTCACACACGTCGTCATACACAAGCAGCGGGATGAACCGGTCGACGGTGAGTCCCGCTGTTTGCTTTTATGCTGTACCTTCCCGGTAGCCTTACGCGCGCGAGCTCTCCGCTTCGCGTCTCCCCTGTTGTCCACAGATTTTGGGAACAAGCTTGTGGACAAGCTGCGCATGACTGCGCTAACTCATTGAGCGTACTGCGTTTCGCGCTGGCGCCTTCGATGAGTCGCGTGTCCTATCGGTTGCCGCACACCGTGCAATCCACCGCCCAACGTCGCACGCTCAACGCGAGGCCAAGCTCAAAAGGCGCCACCATGATCCAGCAGGTTCAGCATGCCCTCGCCGGTCAGCGGCGCAGCCACGGTGCTTTGCCCCAGCATGTGCGCGTCGAGGTAGCCGGAAACCTGCAGCGTGTCGGCGGCAAAGCGCATCAGCCGATGCAGTACGATCGGCGCGCCGCAGCCGAGCGTGAACACGATGATCGCAAGGTTGCCGCACTGCAAGCCGAGCAGACGCGCAACGCTGACGTTGCTGCCGAAATGCAATTGCGAGCCGAGCGACGTATTACCCATCACATGGCGCGTCAGCGCGGCGACATAGAAGCCGCGGATCAGCATCGTGCCGATCGAGAACAGCGCATAAAACAAAAACAGCGATCCGAGCGCGGCCCGCCACGGCGCCACACCCACCCCCGACACCTGGCCGACATGCATCGATGCGAGAGCGCCCTTCAGAAACACCATGAACAGCACCGCAAAAAGAGCGACCACGCCGACGAACGTAACGAGGAACAGACCGTAGACAACCCGCGCGCGCCCCTTGAAGCGAAACGCCAGGCTACCGAAGCCGCTCGCGTTGATGCGGCGCTCCGTCAGACGCATCGACGTCCACGGCAACATCTGGCCAAGCGTGACAACGCACAACAGCGCATACAGCAGCGCGCGCACACCGTAGCCGAGCGCCGAGCCGGTCATCCCGCCGCGAACACCGCACCACTGCGTGCGGCTCAGCCGATAGCGCTGCGCGCTGAAAAACGCGCCCGCCGCGAACACGACGATCAGCAGATAAAACGCGACGACAGGCAACGAACCGAGTGCCGCGCTTTTCGTCTGCATGCGCAAGACCACACTCAGCGCGCCAGCCGCGAACGTCGCGCCCAACACGACCGCGATCGCGACGAGAAAGCCCTTGAATAGCTCGCCCCCGGTGCCGGTGTACTCGAAGCGCTCGTCCTGAAAGCGCATGTGCGACCAGACATAGCGGCGGTTGTTCGTGGTCGCCCAGAAGCGGTAAATGCCGAGCGTCACGATTTGCAGCAGAAGGCTTCTGAAAAAGATGCCGTAGAGGTCGCCGAGCGTGCCGTCGTAGATCAGCAGCGGCCGCTTCTCGTCGAGTGAATTCATTGCGTTGCCCTCTTTTCTTCGTTTAACGTTTTTGTGGCCCGCTCACGCATACTCTTGCGGCACTCATATGCGGCATGCGTGGGCGAACGCGACGGGCGACGGTGCTTTCCCGTGCGAAGACCGGCTCGCGTGGTGCGAGCCCATGCAAAACCTGTCTTTCAGACACGCAGGGAATCACGCAAAACGGAAACCGACCGGCAAACACATAATTACACGGTTTCGTATCTTTATAAATGGCATTTCCGCATATAAATCGGCCACTTCCATTACGAAATTTGGCAAGGCGCGAATTTATTCAATTCGCATAATCTTGAATTAACGCGCGCAATAACGATTTCATTGGGGGCGATCATTTGACGGTCCACTCGCGAGTGCGCCCCCGCCGTGGCAATCCTGCAGCCTCGCCCGCGGCTTGCCACGGCCGACCTGATGGCGCGGCATACGCGGACGAAAACGATTGCGTATTCGCACGCAACGCAATTCACAATTAATAAGGAATGCGGTGAATTCTGCTAAATCGTCGCAATTTTTGGCATTGGAATAAAAAAACCCGGCTGCACATTAGATGCTCGCCGGGTAATCTTCCGCACTGCGCTGATTGTATTGATGCATTGCGGGTTTTATTGCCCCTCGAAGTACAGCTCGAGCGCGCGCTTCATTCGATGCACGCCGGTTTCGATCTCCTCGACCCCGGGCGCGGCAAACGACAGACGCAGCGCCGCCCTATCGACCGCGTCCTTGTAAAACGCGACGCCCGGCACGAACATCACGTTCTGTTCGATGCACATGCGCAGATAGTCGGACGCATCCCGCGCCGCATTCAGACGCGCCCACACGAACATGCCGCCGGCCGGACGATGAAACGCGATCTGCTGCGCGAGATGCGTGTCGAGCGCATCGCATAGCGCGCGGCATTTCACGGCATATGCATCGATGATGCGCGGCAGATGACGCTCCAACGCGCCGCTCGCGAGGTACTCGGCGGCGATCACCTGGGTCCACGGCGCGCTGCACAGATCGACCGTCTGCTTGGCGACCACGCAGCGCCGCACGATCTCCGCGTGCGCGACCATCCAGCCGACCCGCAAACCCGGCGCGACGATCTTCGACAGACTCGAAAAATGCACGACCCAGTCGCGCGAACCGGGCACCTGCCCGCTCAACGCGAAAAGCGAAGGCACTGCCGTGCCATCGAAACGCAGATCACCATACGGATCGTCTTCGACGATCATGAACCGATAGCGCGCCGCAAGGCTCAACAATGCGATTCGACGTTCGAGCGACAACGTCGCGCCAGTCGGATTCGCGAAGGTCGGCACTGTGTACAGCAGCTTGGGAGCGCGACGCAGCGTGCCCGATTCGAGCACTGCGGCGAGCTTCGCGACGTCGAGTCCGTGCTGATCGACGGGCACCGTGACGACGTCGGCCTGTTGCAGCTTCAGCGCCTGCAACGTGGCCGGATACGCGGGCTGCTCGATGAGCACGACGTCGCCGGGCGCCACCATCACCCGCAGCAGCAGATCGAAGCCTTGTTGCGAACCGGTCGTCACGAGCAGGTCTGTTGGCGTGCATGACGCGCCGCGCCGTGCCATCAGCTGTGCAAGCTGTTCCTTGAGGACCGCGATGCCATCGGTGGGGCCGTATTGCAGACACAGCGTCGGCTGATGCGAGGCGCGCGCGGCCGCGGCATCGAGTCCTTCACGGTCGAACAGGTCGCTCGCCGGATAGCCGCCGGCGAACGAGATCATGCCGGGCTGCGCGAGGTATTTGAACAGCTCGCGGATCGGCGAGCCGCTCGGTGCTTCGAATGCGGGATTGAATGAGAACATGATGACGGCCGCCTGCCTCTCGTGTGATATCGATTGGGATGTCGAAGACGATCGGCGTCGATTGTGGCCATCGGCGGGATCTGCGGCAAACGATATCTATGCACTACTTATTGCGTTTTCCGCATGACCCCGCATCGGGCCATATAGGGGCGCTAGCTACACCACGTTCTTCTCGATGATCGGCCGGTTTTCAAGCACACGCGCGAAGCTCAGTGAACCGAGGTCGAGCGTCGCATAGCGGCCATGCAGAATCAATTCGCTGATGCCGCGTCCGGTTGCCGGGCCTTGCTGCAAACCGTGGCCGCTGAAGCCGTTCGCGAAGATGCAGTTTTCGACATCCGGATGATGTCCAATGATCGCGTTCTGATCGAGCACGTTGTATTCGTAATAGCCGGACCAGCAGTTCTGCACGCGCAGCGCCTCGAATTGCGGCACGCGATTCGCGAGCGTCGGCCAGATCACGTCGTCGAATAGCGCGTGATCGACTTCGTCGAGCGGTAAATCGTCGGGGTCGTTATCGGCCGATGGCGACGTGCCGCAGATGTAAGAATTGCCTTCGGGCCGGAAGTACACGCCGCTCGGATCGATCAGCAGCGGGCAGCGTTCGAGCCTTGCCGGCGACGTGACGTTGAAGATACTGCGCCGCCGCGCATAGACGGGCAGGTCGATGCCGATCATCTGCGCGACCTTGCGCGACCACGCGCCGGCCGCGTTGACGACGACATCGCAAGCATAGGTCTCGCCGTCCGCGGTTCGTACCTGCGTGACACGGCTGCCGTCGCGATGCAGCGCGGTGACGTCGGCCGCGACATAGCGCGCGCCGAGCGCCTGCGCTTTCTTGCGCAGCGCCTGCACGAGACCGTAGCCGTCGAACCAGCCCTCGCCGCTTTCGCCAAAAGCGCCGGCAACGAGATCGTCGGTATTGAGCCAGGGGAAGCGCGTTTGCAAGCCATGCGTGTCGAGCAGGCTGATATCCGCGCCGAGGCTTGTTTGCAGCGCGTGATTCTCGCGCAGCGTCGCTTCACCGGCCGATGTCGCGAGAAACAGGTAGCCGCCTTCGTGCAGATCGATCGACGGCCGCGTGCCGTCGACTTCCAGCCGCTCGCCGATCGAGCGCAGAAACTCGATGCCGAACAGCGACATCTGAATGGAAAGCGGCGTAGAAAATTGCTGCCGGATCGACGCCGCCGACAAGGCCGACGACGAACGCGCATAGGTCGGATCGCGTTCGATCACCGTGACGCCGACTGTCGGATCGGACAGCCGCAAGAAATACGCAATCGAACTGCCGATCACCCCACCGCCGACGATCACGACTTTCGAACTCACGTCTTACTCCACGAGTAACGTGGCCGCTCCGGAACGCCGGGCGGCGCAAACGGATTGCTATCTGCAACGCGCGGCCGTGGCACGCCTGACGGCGGCGTCACACTTGCGCGCGTCAGTCGAGATTGAAGTCGATACCCTGCGCCAGCGGCAGCGCCGACGAGTAGTTCACGGTATTGGTCGCGCGACGCATATACGCCTTCCACGCATCCGAACCCGACTCCCGGCCGCCGCCCGTTTCCTTCTCGCCGCCAAACGCCCCGCCGATCTCCGCGCCGCTCGGACCGATGTTGACGTTGGCGATGCCGCAGTCGCTGCCCGACGCGGACAGGAAGCGCTCGGCTTCGCGCAGGTCGCTCGTGAACACGCACGACGACAGACCATGATGCGCGGCATTGTTCGCGTCGACCGCATCGGCGAAATCGGCATAGCGCAGCACGTATAGAATCGGCGCGAAAGTTTCCTTCAGCACGACCGGCGTCTGCGACGGCATCTCGACGATGGCCGGACGCACGTAGTAGCCGCCCTCATAACCCTTCACGTCGACGCGCTCGCCGCCGAACACCTTGCCGCCCTCGGCCTTGGCCTGCTGCAGCGCTTCCTGCATGCGGTCGAACGATTGACGGTCGATCAGCGGCCCCATCAGCGTGCCCTTTTCGAGCGGATTGCCGATCGGTACGCGGCTATACAGCTGCTTCAGACGCTCGACGGTCTTTTCGTACACGCTGTCGTGAACGAACAGACGCCGCAGCGTCGTGCAGCGCTGACCGGCCGTGCCGACCGCCGAGAACAGGATGCCGCGCATCGCGAGTTCATGGTCGGCCGTCTGCGCGACGATGCCCGCGTTGTTGCCGCCGAGTTCGAGCAGCGAACGGCCGAAACGCTTCGCCACTTCGACGCCGACCTTGCGCCCCATTTCCGTGCTGCCCGTCGCGCTGACGATCGACGCGCGCGGATCGGCCACGAGCTTTTCGCCGACGTCGCGGCCGCCGATGATCAGCGCCGCGAGGCCAGCCGGCGCATCGCCGAATTCCTTCAGTGCATCTTCGAGAATCTTGTTCACCGCGAGCGCCGACAGCGGCGTCTTTTCCGACGGCTTCCAGATCACCGCGTTGCCGCACACCAGCGCGAGCGCCGCATTCCACGACCACACCGCCACCGGGAAATTGAACGCGGAGATCACGACGCAGGTGCCGAGCGGATGCCACGACTCCGCCATCCGATGCCCCGGGCGCTCGGACGCGATCGTCAAACCGTACAGCTGGCGCGACAGACCGACCGCGAAATCGCAGATGTCGATCATTTCCTGCACTTCGCCCATGCCTTCCTGCAGGATCTTGCCGGTTTCCAGCGAAACGAGGCTGCCGAGCGCGTGCTTCTGTTCGCGCAGCCGATTGCCGAGCAGCCGCACCAGCTCGCCGCGGCGCGGCGCCGGCACGTTGCGCCATACGGCGAACGCGTCTTTGGCCCGGGCGAGCGCCGCGTCGACCTCAGCCGACGTCTGGCTGGCCACACGGCCGATGAGCGCGCCGGTGATCGGCGAATGAACCGCGATATCGCCGGCTTGTGCGGCGTGGGCAATGCCGAGATCGGCAAGGATGGTGGACGCGTCCATGTGAACCCCTTTAATTTCCGATGCGAAACAAGAGTAAGTTCGGAAACTATACACGCGGGTTTTTGTGGCGGCAAGGAGATGCCTGGGGAGTGAAATACCGGTTGACAAAAGGTAGCGTTGTTTCCAGAAGGAAACTTAGTCAAGCTCCGGGCGGGTGTGCGAAACCCGCGCGTCAAGCGTCAAGCATCGGTCGCGCCGTCCCCCTCCGACGCCGCCGTCAACCGGTCGACCAGCACGCGCGCAAACGGCGGCAAGTCCTGCAGACTGCGCACGCAGATCTTCAGCTTACGCTCGGCCCACGGATCGTTCAGGCCGACGATCGCGATCTGCATCGTCTTTCTGTGCCGCAGCGCGACCGATTCCGGCACGATGCCGATTCCGACACCCGCCTCGATCATCCGGCACGCGGCCTCGAAGTTGCCGACCTGAATGCGAAGTTTGAGACGCGCGCCGAGCGCATCGGCGGCACTCGTGATGAATGCGTGGATCGCACTCGACGTCGGCAGGCTGACGAAGTTCGCGTTCAGCACCTGCGAGAAATCGACCGACGCCTGCCTCGCGAACGGATGCTCGCACGACGTCACGAGCACGAGCCGATCGTCGCGATACGGCAGCATCTGCAGATGCTCGGCATGCACATTGCCCGCGACGATGCCGATATCGGTCGCGCTGTCGGCGACGCCCTTGACGATCTCGCCGCTCAGCACTTCGCGCAGATCGATGTTCACGTCCGGGTGATCGCGCAGAAAACGGCTCAGCACGGCCGGCAGGAACTCGCTTATCGCGGTCGTGTTGGCCCAGATGCGCACGTGGCCCTTGATGCCATCGCCGTACTCCTGCATATCGCCGGCCAGATGCTCGACGCGTTCGAGCACGAGCCGCGCGTGATGCACGAAGGCCTCGCCCGCGGGTGTCGGCGTCACGCCCTGGCTGGTTCGATAGAGCAGCTTGATGCCGAGCTGCTCCTCGAGATTCTTGACCCGGTTGCTGGCGGCCGGCGCCGACAGGTGCGAACGCTCCGCCGCACGCGCGAGGTTGCGCGTGTCGGCGATGTGCATGAGCAGGCGTAAATCGACGAAATCGAAGTGCATGATGAAAGCTGCTAGCGAAGCATGGGCAGGACAGACTTTCATCTTAACCAGGTGTGGTGAAAATTTAGCCGGGGAAAGATCCGAATCGACGGCCTCCCTTCATGCGCGTACGGCCTATGCCGACTCTTGCATCATCTCCGCTTGCGGTATCAGCTCGGCATCGGGCGAGATCTCTTCGAGCGTCTGCTGACTCGTTTCTATGCGCAGCGCGAGAATCGCGATGCTCAGCAACAACAGCACGCCACCGACCATCGTCAGCACACCCGTCACGCCGAACCGCGTGTAGAGCAGCAGCGCGACATACGGTGTCGACATCGACGCCGCGCGGCCGCACGTGCCGGCCACGCCGGTGCCGCGCAAGCGATGCGCGGTCGGAAACAGCTCGGGGATATAGCCGAACAGGCCGAGCGTGCAGACGGTGTAGATCGTCGTGACGAGCGCGAAGCCGACGACCGCGATCGGCACCGGCGCGCGCATCTGCACGTAGACGAAGCCGAGCACGATCGTTGCAAGCGAGAACAGCACGATGCCGTTGCGCCGCCCGAGGCGGTCCGTCACGAGATAACCGGCCACGGCACCGGCCGGCGCGCCGAACGACATCAGCAGCACGAAGCCGAGCGACTGCACGATGGTCAGGCCTTCCTTGACGAAGAACGTCGGCAGCCACGCGACGAAACCGTACAACGACATGTTGATCGCCATGCAGGTCAGCGCGGCGACCAGCGTGCGGCCGATCATGCCGCGCGCGAACAGCGCCGCGAACGGCGCGGCCGGCACCTCGTGACTGACCACGCGCGCGACCGGCGGCAGCTTGCCGACGCGCGCCTCGACCTGTCGCTCGATCGCGGCGACCGTGGCCTCCGCCTCTTCGAGCCGGCCAACCGTTTCGAGCCAGCGCGGCGACTCCGGCATCCGATGCCGCAGGAACCACACGACCATCGCGCCGACACCCGCGATCGCGAACATATAGCGCCAGCCGAGATGCGGAATCACCCAATAGCCGACCGCGGTCGCGCCGAGCAGACCGGAGTTGATGATCAGCGCGAGCAACGCGGTCCAGCGGCCGCGCGTGGCGGGTGGCACGAATTCGCACAGCGTGCCCGCGGCGACCACGAGTTCGGCGCCGAGGCCGATGCCCATGATGAAGCGCAGCAGGATCAGCCAGTAGATGTCCGGCGCGAAGCAGGCGGCGAGCGATGCGAGGCCGAAGATCGCGAGATTGGCTTGATACGAATAGCGTCGGCCGAAGCGGTCGCCGAGATAGCCCGACAGGCCCGCACCGATCATCATGCCCATGAAGGTCGCGGAGATGAAAAACGAGCCGAGGCGCAGATCGGTGAAGCCGGTTTTGACCATCGCCGCGAGCGCGCCGTTGGCGAGATAGATGTCGAAGGCGTCGAGGAAAGCGCCTGCGCCGATCAGGCCGAGGATGTTCCAGTGAAAGCGGCTGATCGGCAGGCGGTCGAGGCGTGCACCGGAGTTGATGGGGGCTGGCAAGTTGTGTCTCCTGTCTTTTTAGGCGGTGCACGGGCGAGAGGCTCGCGTGCGCGGAACAGTTCTGCGAGGCTGCCTTCGTTGGATGCGGCGGCTCGGGGCAGAGCGCTGAACGGCCGTAGCTGGATCGTGCGGGCCGTTGGCTTCAAGAGTGCGACAGGCGACGTGGGGTGGGAATTGGGTTTTTTGGAGGTGAGTGTTCCGGTTTGATTAAGGGATGAAAAAGAAGCGATTTGCATACCTGAAAGGCTGCAGCGCATCAGAGTCTGGTACTTCATTTCCAGGAATAAATTCTTCCCAAAAATCGGACTACGGCCTACTCTGTCGATGTACTCCCCCCGCATGTTGGCCGGCCATGCCCATTTCAAAGCGGCCCGATATCGAGCTTCGTAGCCGGTCGCACCGGATGATTTGAATGTGGACGTGCGTGCCGTTCAGGAGGACATACGGGGCACTCAGGTAGATTCTCGGAGGCAGAATGGTTGATGACTGGTCCTGCACGATGCGGACGATCGTCGACGAAATCGCCGCAAGCGTCGCGATCGTCGCGCGCGATGAGAGGGGGCAGCTGTTGGTCTCCGCCTGCAACGACCATTTCATGCAAATGACGGGCGGCAAGCGCAACAGCATCAAATCGTTCCCGGCGTCATTCGACACGCTGATTCCCAATTACGCACGAACCGAATTCCGTCAGAAGCTCAGCGAATGCTTTGAATCCGGCGTCGCCCGCGAACTCGAGCAGGCTTATGACCTGAGAGACGGAACCCACTGGTGGCGCCTGTCGTTGAAGCCGCTGCGGCACAACAGAGGCGCGAACTCGGTGATCGAAATCATGGTGACGGGTCTCGAGATCACCGCAAAGATGGAGTTGATGCACGAGCTGGAAGTCAGCACGTCGCGTTTCCGCTCGGTGGTGGATGCCGCCTATGACGCGATCATTACGATCGACCAGCAGCACTGCATCACTCTCTTCAATCGCGCTGCGGAAAACCTTTTCGGCTATTCGGTCGAGGAGATGGTGGGGCACCCCATCACGGAACTGCTGCCCGAGCGCTATCGCGCCAATCACTCCCAGTACGTCCATCAGTTCGCCCGCTCGCCGGTGCGCTCGCGGCAAATGGACGAGCGCAACCGCATCTATGGGCTGCATCGCGACGGCTCGCTGCTGCCCGTCGAAATCGCGATCTCGAAGATCAACGTGGGCGGCCTGATCGAATTCACCGCCGTGATTCGCGACATCGCCGATCGCGTCCAATTGATGGATCTGCTGCAGAAGCAGGCCGTGACCGACGAGCTGACCGGCCTGCCCAACCGAAGGGAATTCGCGGACACGGTCGAGAACCTGCTGGGGTCGGACAGCAAGCTTTCGATCTTTCTCCTCGATATCGATTACTTCAAGAAGATCAACGACAGTTACGGACACGACATTGGCGACGAAGTGCTGCGCGTGATGGCCAAAGTCGTCATGAACGCCGATTGGCGCATCGGCGTGTTTGCCCGCTGGGGCGGCGAGGAGTTCGTCGCCGCGCTGCCGGGCCTTGATATCGAACAGGCGACGAGCGTGGCCGAAGACTTGCGCCAGACGATCGAACAGCAGAACTTCGAGCATCCGTGGCGGCTCGGCAAGCCGATTCCATTTACGGTCAGCATCGGCGTGACCGAGCGCCTGCCTGGTGAGGATGACGTCGACGCCATCGTCAAGCGCGCGGACCTGGCGCTGTATCGCGCCAAGGACAGAGGGCGGAACCGCGTGGAGGTTGGTTAATGCAGGCCGTGTGAGTAACGGCCGCTCACGAGTGAGCGTTTGCCAACTCGACGACGAACTCCAGAAAGGCACGCGTCTTCGCCGGAACGTGATGGCGTGACGGGTAGCAGGCGTACAGCGGATAGCGCTCGTCAGGCCAGTCGGGAAAGAGATTGATCAGCCGCCCTTCGGCAATCAGTTGCTCGGCACCGAAAAGAAGCATCTGCGCGACACCGGAGCCAGCGAGGCACGCATTCAGTAGCGCGCCAGGATCGTTCACCGTCAATCGCCCGCGCGGTGCAATCACAGTTTTCTTGCGTTTGCGATGGAACTCCCAGGGGAACGGCTTGCCTGTCTCCGAATTGCGGAATTCCAGGCAACGGTGACCCGGGCCTTCGAGATCTTCCGGCTTTGCCGGGCGCCCGCGTCGTGCGATGTACGACGGTGCGGCGACCGTGACCACGGCCGTGTCGAGCAGCTTGCGTGCGACGAGAGACGATGTCCTCGGCTCGCCGAACCGCAGCGCGAGATCAAAGCCCTCGAGAACGAGATCGCCCAGATGGTCGCGCGCGATGAACTCGATTTCGAGCTCAGGATGCGCGTCCATGAACTGGTCGAGGCGTTGCCCGAGTATCGCCCGGTAACACACCGGATCGAGGTTGACGCGCAGCTTTCCCCGCACCGCCGATGCGCCGCCAGCCGCGGCCACGGCGGCTTCCTCCAGCCCTGCGAGGTGCGGCATGACCTGCTCGTAAAAACGGCGGCCCTCGTCCGTCAGGGATACGGACCGCGTAGTTCGATTGAAGAGCCGGATCTTCAATCTCTTTTCCAGCCTTGCAATCGCCCGGCTCACACCAGGCGGCGACATTCCGATCACTTCCGACGCAGCCGCGAACGTACCGGCGTCGACTACCGCCGCAAACACGCTGATGCCGCTCGAAAAATTTTCGATCCTCGATTTCATGGTCGCGCGATTCAAAGCAGGTGACTGAGCTGGCATTATCGCCGGCCCAAGCCCCGTCGCGCCATTTATCCGGCTGTCCGGTTCCGCGCGGCCACTTCTCCACCGTCGGCCCGAGTGACGGTGTCGCTGCGATCCGTCCTCGTATTGATGAACCATGCGGAAACCGAAGCCAGCAAGAAGCAGCCGACGAAAAGATGGAACACGACATTGAAGTCGTTATTCGTGCTGGTCAGGATGTAACCGACGATCAGCGGGGAAAGAAATCCTGCCAGCTGACCCGCTGCATTGACAAAGCCGATTGCCGATCCGACGACCTTGTTCGGCAGCGCGACGTTCGGGATCGTGTACAACGAACAGCCGGCCATGGTCGAGAAGAAATAGCCGATCGTCTGATAGAACACCGCCGTTTCCGCGGTCTCCGCATGGGCCGTCAGATAGGCAAAGATGGCGGCCACGATGCAGCCGAGGACGACAAGCAATTCGCGACGATTGCGGAAGAACTTGTCGGAGAGAAAGCCCGTGATGCAATAGGCAATCGTGCCGACGAGAAATGGCACCGACGCCATAATGCCCATTTTGGCCGTCGAGAGGCCGCGCGCTTTCAGCAGGTACGTCGGGAACCAGCTCATGATTCCCCACGAGGCGATGCTGAATACGAACAAGGTAACAAAGCACCACCAGACCAGCGGCGTTTTCAACAGTCCAGCAAAATCCGCTTTGCCGGCGGACGCAGACGAAGCCTTTTCGCTGGTGCCGATTTCCTCTAATTCGATATTCGAAACGTGCTTGCTATCCTTCGGGCTGTTTCTAATATAGATCCAGCCGAATATCGCCATCGCGATACCGGGAATGAACAGACTCGTGAAAATCGCGCGCCATCCCCACACTGCCATCACGGCCGCCACGAACAGCGGAGCCAGTGCGGGTCCCAGCGCATTCGTGGTCATCATCAGCCCGGTCGCCCGGCCCAATTCGCGCTTCGGGAACCATGCCGACAGCGCCTTGAACGCGGCCGGAGGAAAGAGCGCTTCGCCGACGCCGAATGCGACCCGCACCACCAGCATCAAGCCGAGCGAATTGCACAGTCCGGTAAGCGCGGTGAAAATCGTCCACCACGTGATGCCGATCGTCGTCATCAACCGCGGGCCGAATCTGTCTGCCAGCAGGCCGGCCGGGATCTGACATAGCGCGTAGCTGAAGAAGAACGCACTGAGGATTCCTCCCATTTCCATCGCCGACAGATGAAACTCGGACGCAATAAATGGAATAGCCGCCGCCATGATCATTCTGTCCATATAACAGAGCAGATAGATCGCGAACAGAATCAGCAGCACGAGATAGCGATGTCTCCAACGAAAGCGCATGAAGTCTTCCTTATTATTAAGCGACAGCGGTGAAGCGAAATTCGAGCTCTAGCCGGTCAGTTGGCGATATGAGAACGACTTGAAGTCGGCAGGTTCGCGAAAACCGAGCATGTCATTGACGGTGATACCAGCGAAAGCCCCCGTGAAGCCGATTGGGGTGGCATATTCATCGCTGAGTTTCGTGAAATCCTTTGCCAGTCCGAGGTCCTTCCAGTCACCGTGTGCCACGCGATAGAAGAAGCTCAGTTTTGCGTCTACGACGCGAATCCGCAGGTCGATCCCGGTGGACTCGGGCAGCGTCGCCAGTCGATTGCTATAGGCGAAGCTGCCCGCATCCATTTCCATGTAGGACAGGATTTTCGTGCCGTCGTCGTCGCGCGTGACGAACAGGTAGTAAAAGGTGTTTTCGTCGTAACGCGCCATGAGCCCAGCCATGTGCAGATATGACTTGGGCGAAAATTCCAGCGCCGTTTCGACCTCGAACTGCCAGTCACGGATTCGACAGGCCAGCATGCTTTGATGGAAGCGCGAGGTTGGTGACTCTTGTCCCCTTATCCGCAGATAGCCTGGACGGTCGTGAAGATTGCACCAGTCGTCGCTAATGGGAATGCGCAGACTCTGCAGTTCCAGCGGCAGCGCGGCGCATTGTCCGAAATCGATCGCCCAACTGCTGTCGAGCCTTTGCTCGATCTCCGAGTCGATCGCAAAAGATTCGGCGGGGACCACTCCGCCAGTGGCGAGGTGGGGCCAGCCGGCATGCCATTCGATCGGGGCGATGCAGGTCTCGCGGCCTAGCGGCGAGCGCCTCGTTTGCGCATCGATTGGTCTCGATCCGAGGTACGTCATGTACCACCGGCCATTCGGACCTTCGACCAGATTGCCGTGGCCGGTCCGCTGGATCCGTCCATTCGCGTCGCGCGACGTGAGCATCGGCGTGTCAGGATGAAACTCGTATGGACCGAAGATATCGCGGGACCTGGATACGCAGGTTGCATGCGTATAGCCTGTGCCGCCCTCCGCCGTGATCAGGTAGTACCAGTCCCCCCTCTTCAATAAATGGGGAGCCTCGTATATCTGACATTTCATGAAGTAATCGGTCTTCAGGTTGGCGCCTTTGTAAATGACGCGCTCTTCACCGATCAGCTTTTCCTCCTGCACCGAGTATTCCCGCAGAACGATTCCGACGAAAAGATCTTCGTGGATTCCTCTGAAGTCGCGCCGGATATAAGCGAGCCACTTTCTGCCGGATTCGTCGTGGAACAGGGATGGATCGTATCCACCGGAGACAAGATGGACGGGCTCCGACCAGGGTCCGGCAATGTCCGGGGCGGTCACGAGGTAGTTGTGCATGTCGCGCAGCGGGGAAATCTTCTGTTCGCCTTTCCATGCCTTGGTGTCGGTATACACGAGCCAGTAAAGACCGTCGTGATAGGACAGGGCTGGCGCCCATATGCCTCCGGACGGCTGCTCTCCGATCAGGTTCAATTGCGACAACCTGTCCAGAGGCGTGGCCTTGAGTTCCCAATTGACGAAGTCTTTCGATTCGTAAATGAGAACGCCCGGATACCATTCAAACGTTGAAACTGCGATATACCACGCATCCTTGCCACGGCATATACAAGGGTCCGGGTTGAAGCCGCGCAGAACTGGATTTTGAATAGTACTCATCGGGAAGATATTTTTCTGACGTGCTGAAAGGAACAGATCTTTTTGCTTTTCGGCGAATATTGTTACCGCTAACAATCCAATCTAGCATGTGACCTGCTAACTATTCAAGTGCGATGATGGGAGGGTATTCCCTTGGGCGAGGTGCTTACTGGTACGTCGTCCGAATGACCAGCAGGCGATGTAGGAATCCTGCTATGAGGGCACGACGAAAACGGCGTTGTCAGAAGCTCTCGGAGTTGCCCAAAACTCTCCGCGCCCGCAGGACCACCGGCATATCGACCATCTTTCCATCCACGGCGACTGCCCCGCCATGGCTCGCCTCGACAGCCGCAAGCACGCGTCGCGCCCACTCCACCTCGGCGTCACTCCATGCATATGCGCGGTGCACCGCCTCGATCTGCTTCGGATGAATGCAAAGCTTGCCGCCGAAACCAAACCGCCGCCCGCGCCGTGCATCGGCTTGCACCGCATCAGCATCGGTAATGGCCGTCGATACGCCGTCCACCGGCGCACCGATGCCGGCCAACCTCGACGCAAGCACGATCTGCGAGCGAAACAGATGCAACTCCTCGCCATCCCCATCGATGCCGAGATCGACCTGAAAATCCAGCGTACCGAACACGATACGCAGCACGCGCGGCGCGCCGCATAACTCCGCAAGATTCGCGAACCCGCACGCAGTCTCGACAATCGGCAGTACGCTTAACGCCGGATGCGCGTTCGCCAGCACCGCGCAGATCTGTTCGCGCGTCTCAGCCTTCGGCAGCACGATTCCGGCGACGCCGCTCTGACAAACGAGCGCAGCAACGTCATCTGAAAACCAACGCGTATCCGAGCCATTGATACGCACCCACACGGCCCGCGAGGCGTTAGCCGATACCGCAGCCACCACCGCCGCGCGCGCCGGCACTTTCTGATCCGGCTGCACCGCGTCTTCCAGATCGAGAATCACCGCATCCGCGCCGGCCGCATAGGCCTTGTCAAACCGCTCAGGCCGATTCCCAGGCACGAACAGATACGACCGGGGCAGCGCGCTCATGCCGCCACCTTCGTGCGCGCAGTTGCATCGAATACCGCGCCAATCTGCGCCATTTCGGCAACACCCCACGCCCGGCGAAGCAGTTGCGCCGCTTCCTCTTCACTAGCCGCACCCGAGAATGCCGCTAGCCGATGCAGCTTCATCGCAATCTCGTCGCGCGACAACGTGTTCCCTGGATCGCCCTTCGGCTCATCGACACGCCCATCGAAAACACGGCCGTCGGTCGTGGTCACCGTGACCTTGCCTATCCAGCGCGCGGGATAGGCGGCGTCGACTTCAGCGTCGAGCGTCATCGTGACCTTGTCGCGAAACACAAGGATCTCGCTCGCGTCGAAACCCTGCTCGAATTCGGTCATGCCCGCATAGCCGTGATGCGCGACGAGCCCAAGCACCGTACCCATGTTGAACTTCGCCTGATGCACGGTACGCGGCGCGATCACGGGACCGAGCACATCGATCGCGCCTTGATGCACGTGCGCGACGACCTTCGCGATGTCGCGCGGCGCGAGACGATGCGCCCGCACCACAGCGAGCAGCGCATCGGCGGCGGGATGCGTATGGCGGCACGCCGCGTGATATTTGAACGACGTCTCCGCGGTCGCCCAGCGGCTGCCAAGGCGATCGACGAGGCGAGCCGGATCGGCATCGCTCGACATGCCCGCGGCCATGCCCTGCGCGCCTTCGAGAATGTGCGTCGCACCCTTGAAGCCGTCGGCGGCGAGTTGCGCGGCCATCAGGCCGTTCGCGGCGGCCATCGCGGTGTGCAGTTGCTTCGAGTCGGCGGCGTCGCGCAGAAATTCCCACAAGCCGCTAGCCTGTGTGCCCGCCGAGCCGAACGCATCGAGCATCTGCGACGGCGCCAAGCCCAGCAATCGTCCTGCAGTTGCCGCCGCCGCGAGCGTGCCGACCGTGCCCGTGGTGTGAAACACCTTGTAGTGCGAGCGCCCGAGAAATTCGCCGATGCGAATGCCGACCTCGTATCCCGCCACGGCCGCCGTGATGAAGTCGCGCCCCGACGCTCGCTTTGCCTGTGTCAACGCGAGCGCAACCGGAAACACCACGGTCGCAGGATGAAACACCGAGCCATTGTGCACGTCGTCCTGTTCGGCGAAATGCGATGCCGCGCCGTTGATCATCGTGGCGAAATACGGCGTCGTGCGGCCGCGATCGATCAGTACCTCGCAGAGGCCCTCGTTCGTCGCACCGGCCGCTGCGCGCGCAAACCGAGCGATCGTCTCGACCGGGCGTGCGCCTTTGCCTGCAAGCGCCGAGCCGAGCCAATCGACGTACAGGTTGACGGTCCGCTCGACGACCTCGTTCGGGATACTGTCGAAGTCGAGTTGCGCAGCGAAAGTGGCGAGCGTGAGACTGGGATGGTCGTTCATGAGTGTCGTGCGCCGTGTGATGCCAGGTTGCATCGGGTTCGTTCGGAATACCGGCTTGTCATCCCGCATCACATGCATGCGGGCGCGAACCGAAACAGGCCTACTGAATCAGATCGTGCCGGCCGCGCGCAGCGCGTCGATGCGCGCATTGTCGTAACCAAGCTCGCGCAGAATTGATTCGGTGTGTTGACCAAGCGTAGGTACAGGGTCCATCCGAGGCTCGATGTCGGAAGGCAAACCCGGAGGCCGCAATGCCGGTATCGTGCCCGCTGCCGTGCCGACTTCCTGCCAGCGCTCGCGTGCCTTCAGTTGCGGATGCGCCCACACGTCCGCGAGCGTATTCATCTGCGCGTTCGCTATGCCTGCCTGATCGAGTCGCTCGATCACCTGCGCGGCGCTCAGCTTCGCGAACGCCGCGACGATCACCTCGCGCAATGCATTGCGCGCCGCGGTGCGTTTCGAGTTCGATGCGAAGCGTTCGTCCGTTGTCAGCTCAGGCTGGTGGAGCACGCGCTCGCAGAACAGCTTCCATTCGCGTTCGTTCTGCAGGCCGAGCATGACCGTCTTGCCGTCGCCAGCGCGAAACGGGCCATAAGGATAGATCGTTGCATGCGCGGCGCCCGCGAGCGCAGGCTGCGACTGACCGTCGATCGCGTAGTAGAGCGGATAACCCATCCACTCGACCATGCTCTCGAGCATCGACACGTCGATACGGCAACCGCGCCCCGTGCGTCCCCGCTGCAACAGCGCGCTCAGGATGTTCGAATAAGCGTACATGCCCGCCGCGATATCCGCGATCGAGCAGCCCGCCTTCGCTGGCGCGCCAGGAGAGCCGGTGATCGACAAAAAGCCGGACTCGCTTTGAATCAGCAGGTCGTACGCCTTCTTGTCGCGATACGGACCGTCCGCGCCGTAGCCGGAAATATCGCAGACGATCAGCTTCGGATACTTCTGGTTCAGCGTGTCGTAGCCGAGGCCGAGCCGTTCGGCCGCACCCGGTGCGAGGTTCTGCACGAGCACGTCGGCATCGGCAACCAATGCGTCGAGAATCTCCGCCGCCGCGGGCTGCTTCAGGTCGAGCGAAAGACTTTCTTTCGAGCGATTGGTCCACACGAAGTGCGACGACAGCCCATGCACGCGTTCGTCATAGTCGCGCGCGAAATCGCCGACGCCGGGCCGTTCGATCTTGATCACGCGCGCGCCGAGATCGGCCAGTTGACGCGTGCAGAACGGCGCGGCGATCGCGTGTTCGAGCGTGATGACCTTGATACCGTCGAGTGGTCTCATGATGTCCGCCAGCGGGTCAGAACGAACGCGGCAGCCCGAGGATATGCTCGGCCACGTACGAGAGAATCAGATTGGTCGAGACGGGTGCGACCTGATACAGACGCGTTTCGCGAAACTTGCGCTCGACGTCGTATTCGCACGCGAAGCCGAAACCGCCGTGAAATTGCAGGCACGCATTGGCCGCTTCCCACGACGCGTCCGCAGCGAGCAGCTTCGCCATGTTCGCTTGCGCGCCGCACGGTTGATGCGCGTCGAAACGACGTGCCGCTTCGAAGCGCATCAGGCTCGCTGCCTCGACGTTGATGAACGAACGCGCGATCGGAAACTGCACGCCCTGGTTCTGTCCTATCGGCCTGCCGAACACGACGCGCTCCTTCGCGTACTCGGTGACTTTGTCGACGAACCAGTAACCGTCGCCGATGCACTCCGCGGCGATCAGCGTGCGCTCCGCGTTGAGGCCATCGAGAATGTATTTGAAGCCTTGCCCTTCCTCGCCGATCAGATTCTCGGCCGGGATTTCGAGGTTGTCGAAAAAGAGTTCGTTGGTCTCGTGATTGACCATGTTCAAAATGGGCTGCACGGTCAGGCCATGACCGATCGCTTCGCGCAGATCGACGATGAAGATCGACATGCCCTCCGATTTCTTCTTCACGTCCGCGAGCGGCGTGGTGCGCGCGAGCAGGATCATCAGGTCCGAGTGCTGCACGCGCGAGATCCACACCTTCTGACCGTTGATCACGTAACGGTCACCGCGCCGTCCGGCGGTGGTCTTGATCTTCGTCGTATCGGTGCCGGTGCTCGGTTCGGTCACGCCCATCGATTGCAGACGCAAGTCGCCGTTCGCGATCTTCGGCAGATACTTTCGCTTCTGTTCTTCCGAACCGTGCCGCAACAGCGTGCCCATGTTGTACATCTGCCCGTGGCACGCGCCCGAGTTGCCGCCCGCGCGATTGATCTCTTCCATGATCACCGATGCTTCCGTGAGCCCGAGCCCCGAGCCGCCGAAGTCCTGCGGAATCAGCGCGGCGAGCCACCCGGCCTTCGTCAGCGCGTCGACGAACTCTTCCGGATAGCCGCGCGCCTCGTCGATCTTGCGAAAGTACTCGCCGGAAAACTGCTGACACAGATCGCGCACGGCCTCTCGAATGTCCTGGAACGAATCGTGTTGCGTGGTTTGCATAATCGAGTCCCGTGGAAGTCAGGCGAGCGCGGCGGTCGCGCGCATGGTCAGATAACCTTCGTGGTCCTTCGCCCACAGGTCGATCGTCTTGCCGTCGGCGGCGGGCTTGCCGCATACCGTGAACGGCTGATCCGCGAAGGTCGGGCGAAGCGCGCGAAACGCGAAACTTTGCAGCGTCGCTTGCGGCAGTTCGCGGCGCACGAGATCGACGAGCAGCGTCGCGATCAGCGGGCCATGCACGACGAGGCCCGGATAGCCTTCGACTTGCGTGACATAGGGATGGTCGTAGTGAATGCGATGGCCGTTGAAAGTCAGCGCCGAGTAGCGGAACAGCATCACGGCATCGGCGTCGATCGTGCGGCGCCACGTTTCGCCTTCGGGTGCGGGCGCCGGCTGTTGCGGCCGCGCTCCCTCCTGCGGCGCGTCGCGATAGACGATGTCGTGCTCCTCTTCCAGCTTCAACTCGCCATCGACTTCGATCGTATGTTGCACGGTGACGAAGACGAGGCGGCCCGAGCGGCCGGTCTTGTCCTCGATGTTGGCGATCGTCGACGTGCGCCGCGCATGTTCACCGGTCTTCAGCGGCGCATGAAACGTGAGTCGGCCACCCGCCCACATACGGCGCGGCAATGGCACGGGTGGCAGAAAACCGCCACGCTTCGGATGTCCATCGGGACCGACTTCGGATAGCGGTGCGACCGGCAGAAAGTACAGCCAGTGCCACAACGGCGGCACGGTGTCGCCGCTTTCCTCGCGATCGAGCGTGGCGGCGAGCGCCGCTAACGGAAACGCGGTGATGTCGTCTTCGGCCACCGCCTCCTTGTTGAGCCAATCGTCGAGCTTCTGTGGGGCAGCGGACATGGCGGAGTCTCCTGGTTTAGTGTGTTGGTCCTCGTTAGGGCCCACTATGACCGACGCGCTGTGTGCCGCGAAGTTCGATTTTCCGAAGCGGGCCTTTGGCTTTAGTTAAGACGTTAGGCCTAGCGCGCGGCGCTGACAATCTGTTTTCGGCGCGATCCGATGTGGCCTCGCCTGGTCGCATTTGCGTGCCGCAACGATGCTCCTTCACCTGCTTCGTTATTTGAGCCCGAGCCGTTTGGCCAGCCGATTCAGATTCGCCCGGTCCAACCCTAGCTCGCGCGCGACCGCCGCCCAGTTTTGCCTATTGCGGATCAGCGCTTCGAGAACGAGATTGCGTTCGAACTCGGTGACCGCGCTGCGAAAGTCTTTCGTCTCGCTTTCCTCGCTCTGCGTGGCTGTTTGATTGGCTTCTTGATTCTGTGCGTCGGTCAACGCGAAGTCCGCGGCCGTCAACGTCAGAATACGGCGGCGCTCACGACTGGCCGCCAACGCCTTCAGCGCACTGCGTCCGATCAGATGCTCGAGTTCGCGCACATTGCCGGGCCATGAGTAGTGCAGCAACGCGGCCTGCGCGTCGGCCGCAAGACGCAGACTCAGCAAACCGAGCCGCGAGCGATTGTCTTCGAGGAAGAAGCCCGCCAGCAGTAGCACGTCGCGGCCGCGCTCGCGCAACGGCGGCACGCGCAGCGGATACACGCTGAGGCGATGATAGAGGTCGGCGCGAAAGCGGCCCGCGCGCACTTCTTCGGCGAGATCGCGATTGGTCGCGGCGATCAGCCGCACGTCGACTCTGTGTTCGTGATCCGAGCCGATGCGCTGCAACTGGCCGTTCTGCAGCACGCGCAACAGTTTCGCCTGCATCGCGAGCGGCAACTCACCGACCTCGTCGAGGAAAATGGTGCCGCCGTCGGCGAGTTCGAACTTGCCGCGCCGATCCGCCGACGCCCCCGAAAACGCGCCGCGCACGTGCCCGAACAGCTCGCTCTCGACGAGCGTATCGGGCAATGCCGCACAGTTCAGGCTGATCAGCGGCTTGTTCGCGCGCGGCGACAGCGCGTGGATCGCGTTCGCGACCAGCTCCTTGCCGACGCCGGTCTCGCCGGTGACGAGCACGGTCAGATCGCTGGCGGCCACCACCTCGATCTCCTTCACCATACGGCGGTGCGCATCGCTGCTGCCGATCAGCTCGCGCCGGCTCTCGCTGCTCGCTAGCCGATAAGCTTCCGCGCGACGCTGCGCCTCTTCGCCATTGCGCGCCAACGCGTCGATGCGTTCGACGACGCTGACGGTCGCAGCCGCGAGGCCAAGAAATGCTTGCAGCGAAGCCATGTCGAGCGTGTTGAAGCGCGCCGGGTCGAGTGCGTCGAGCGTGAGCAACCCCCAAGGCTCGCCGCGGATGAACAGCGGACACCCCAGACAGTCGTGCACTTCGAGATGCCCAGCTGCCATGCCTTGCACGAGGCCATCGTAGGGGTCGGGTAGATCGGAGTCAGCCGCGAAGCGCGTCGGCCCTGGCTGGGCCAGCAGCTCCTGAAAGCGCGGATGCTCGGCGACGCGAAAACGCCGACCGAGCGTATCGCTGCTCAAGCCGTCGATCGCGAGCGGCACCAGCGTATCGCCTTCCAGGCGCAGCAATGCGGCCGCGTCGCCAGGAAACAGCGAGCGCAGCGCGCTGAGCAGCCGCCGATAACGCTCGCGCTCGGACAGCTCGCGCGACAGGTCGAGAATCAGCGGGGTAAGAACGTCGAGGACCGCCTCGGTAGTCAGATCGACTGCGGGTCGAGTCTTTTCGACTAGTGTCGAATGAACCATCTTATTTGCCAGATCGTTGATCTGAATGCATTTTATACCTGGCACGATTTGTGGATAGTAGAGGCAGTCTGCCGAAACCGGCTGTGACACTCGCTGATAGACAGACGCTCACACAGACTCTCATCAGGACTTGAAAATATGCTATCCGCCGAACACCGCGCCATTATCAAAGCAACCGTGCCGCTCCTGGAAAGCGGCGGCGAGGCGCTCACCACGCACTTCTACCGCGTGATGCTCAGCGAGCATCCGGAAGTGCGCCCGATCTTCAATCAATCCCATCAGGCGAGCGGCTCGCAGGCGCGTGCGCTGGCCAACGGCGTCGTGATGTATGCACGCCATATCGATCAGCTCGAGCAACTGGGCGGGCTCGTCGCGCAGGTCATCAACAAGCACGTCTCGCTGAACGTGCAGCCTGAGCACTATCCGATCGTCGGCAAGTGCCTGCTTCGCGCGATTCGTGAAGTACTCGGCGCGGACGTCGCAACCGACGCCGTGATCGAAGCGTGGGCCGCCGCGTATCAGCAACTCGCGGATCTGCTGATCGGCCTCGAAGAGAAGATCTACTCCGAAAGCGCAGCAGCGCCCGGCGGCTGGCGCGGCACGCGGCTGTTCCGCGTCGCGCGCAAAGTACGTGAAAGCGACGAGATCACGTCGTTCTATCTGCGTCCCGACGACGGCGGCGAATTGCTCGCGTTTCAGCCGGGTCAGTACATTGGCGTGCGTCTGGTGATCGACGGCGAAGAAGTGCGCCGCAACTATTCGCTGTCAGCAATGAGCGATGGTCGCGAATATCGCATCAGCGTGAAACGCGAACCGAATGGAACCGTGTCGACGTATCTGCACGAGCAGATGAAGGAAAACGACACGCTCGAACTGTTCGCGCCGGCCGGCGAATTTACGCTGCAACCCGGCGACAAGCCGTTGGTGCTGATCAGCGGCGGCGTAGGTATCACGCCGACGATGGCGATGCTGCAAGCCGCGCTGAAGACCAATCGTCCGGTGCATTTCATTCACGCGGCCCGTCATGGTGGCGTGCATGCGTTCCGCGGCGCGATCGATGCATTGGCCGCGCGCCATCCGCAACTGAAGCGCTTCTATTGCTACGAGCAGCGCCGTGACGGCGATGCCGACGCGCACGCAGTCGGTTACGTCGACGAAGCGAATCTGAAGAAGTGGCTGCCGGAAACGCGTGACGTCGACGTGTATTTCCTCGGGCCCATCGCGTTCATGAAGGCGATCAAGAAAGGCCTGAAGGCGATCGGCGTGCCGGAATCGCAGAGCCGTTATGAGTTCTTTGGGCCGGCTGCCGCGCTCGAATAACGCACTCGAGTAATCGACGAGTACTTGCCCTCTGTGGTTCGTTGCGAAGCGTATTCAAAGACGGGCATCTTCTGGTTTCAATCACGCCGGTGGGTTTGGCCTCGTAAGAAGCGGGCCGAGTCTGCTGTGCGTTCTAGCGCTCCCTTCTGCGGCTAAATGCCCACCAGCCTGTCAGCCCGGTAGAGCCGGCTTCCAGCAACACCATCACCCAAAATCCATGCTTGTTCTCGGCGAGCGGAATGCCACCAACGTTCATGCCGAAGAAACCGGCAATGATATTGATTGGCATCGCCAGCACCGTGACGAGCGTCAGCGTAAATAGCGTGCGGTTGTTCTGCTCCTCGAGACGCGAGGTGATTTCTTCCTGCAGCAATCTAACCCGCTCGATCAATCCGGCCACGTCCGAAAGCACGACCGAGAACTCCTCCGTCGATTCACGCAGATCCTGCACGTCTTCCACATGAAGCCAGCGAGGCGGCCTCGCCAGCAAGCGGAAAATTGCGCCCGGTTCGGGTGCCAGCATCCGCTGCAGGCGTGTCAGCGTGCGACGCATCGCGCCGAGGTCGAGGCGGTTTTGCGTCGGCCGTTGCGACAGGAAGCGGTCCTCGATTCGATCGACGTCGGCACTGTTTCGGCGGACGATCTGCACGAGCAGGTCGGCCTGGTCGCGCGATTTCGGACGGGATGACCTCGAGGTTGAACATGACGTCGTTGACGACTGCGCGCAGTGCGCCGTCCGCATGCTCGATCCGCGTCGAATGCGAGCCTTCGCGCAAGGCGTCGAAAAACGCTTCGGACAGATCGAGTTGCGTGCGCATCCAGCGCTCGCTCGCGCTATGCGCGAGATTGAAGTGAAGCCACAGAAACTCGCCACCGTCCTTTGCGGTAGCGTCGGCATCGTCCTCACTCTCGCGGAACCAGTCGATGACCTCGTCCGCGTCGATCGGCCGTCCGGCAAGCGTCGGCAAGAACCGGAAACCGCAGACCATGCCCGACGAATCCGCGCCGTAGGTTTGCAATGCCAGATCTGATTTCATAGGGCGTTCAATGCGAGCTCTTCCAAGAGGGTTGAGACGCATTGAGGCGGGTGGAGGGTTTCGCTTACTTCAATGCTGGTTGTTAATTTCGGCCGCGTAAACGCAGAAACCCCACCGCTGCGGGTGGGGTTTCTGGCTTTGGGGGAGCCTGACGATTACCTACTTTCACACGGGCAATCCGCACTATCATCGGCGTGGAGTCGTTTCACGGTCCTGTTCGGGATGGGAAGGGGTGGGACCGACTCGCTATGGTCATCAGGCATGACGGGTTGCTGCGTCGCTGTCGGGTTGGGCTCAACCCGGCGCCACAGCCAATCGGGAAGAAGCGTAAAGGATTCGTGTGTTTGGGGTTGTGTTGTTGCTGGCACAACACTGATCTCAAACTGCATGTCTTCATCCCCTTCGNGGGATCGGACACCCGTAAGCGCTAAAGCGCTAACGGGTGTCGAGACACACCTGTTATAGGATCAAGCCTTACGGGCAATTAGTATCAGTTAGCTCAGTACATTACTGTACGTGCACACCTGACCTATCAACGTCCTGGTCTTGAACGACCCTTCAAGGGGCTCGAAGCCCCGGGGATATCTCATCTTAAGGCGAGTTTCCCGCTTAGATGCTTTCAGCGGTTATCTCTTCCGAACATAGCTACCCGGCGATGCCACTGGCGTGACAACCGGTACACCAGAGGTTCGTCCACTCCGGTCCTCTCGTACTAGGAGCAGCCCCCTTCAAATATCCAGCGCCCACGGCGAGATAGGGACCAAACTGTCTCACGACGTTTTAAACCCAGCTCACGTACCTCTTTAAATGGCGAACAGCCATACCCTTGGGACCGGCTACAGCCCCAGGATGAGATGAGCCGACATCGAGGTGCCAAACACCGCCGTCGATATGAACTCTTGGGCGGTATCAGCCTGTTATCCCCAGAGTACCTTTTATCCGTTGAGCGATGGCCCTTCCATACAGAACCACCGGATCACTATGACCTGCTTTCGCACCTGTTCGACTTGTCAGTCTCACAGTCAAGCACGCTTATGCCATTGCACTATCAGCACGATTTCCGACCGTACCTAGCGTACCTTCGTACTCCTCCGTTACACTTTGGGAGGAGACCGCCCCAGTCAAACTGCCTACCATGCACTGTCCCCGATCCGGATCACGGACCAAGGTTAGAACCTCAAACAGATCAGGGTGGTATTTCAAGGACGGCTCCACGCAAACTGGCGTTCACGCTTCACAGCCTCCCACCTATCCTACACAGACCGGTTCAAAGTCCAATGCAAAGCTACAGTAAAGGTTCATGGGGTCTTTCCGTCTAGCCGCGGGGAGATTGCATCATCACAAACACTTCAACTTCGCTGAGTCTCGGGAGGAGACAGTGTGGCCATCGTTACGCCATTCGTGCAGGTCGGAACTTACCCGACAAGGAATTTCGCTACCTTAGGACCGTTATAGTTACGGCCGCCGTTTACCGGGACTTCAATCAGGAGCTTGCACCCCATCATTTAATCTTCCGGCACCGGGCAGGCGTCACACCCTATACGTCCACTTTCGTGTTTGCAGAGTGCTGTGTTTTTATTAAACAGTCGCAGCCACCAGTTTATTGCAACCCCTTCACCCTCCTGGCGCAGGCCAGTCAAGCTACCAGGGCGTACCTTATCCCGAAGTTACGGTACCAATTTGCCGAGTTCCTTCTCCCGAGTTCTCTCAAGCGCCTTAGAATACTCATCTCGCCCACCTGTGTCGGTTTGCGGTACGGTCACTGTGAAACTGAAGCTTAGAGGCTTTTCCTGGAACCCCTTCCAGTTGCTTCGCTTCCGAAGAAGCTCGCGCCACACCCTTGAGTCCTGTGCCCGGATTTGCCAAGGCACCCTCTCCAATGCAGCGACCGGGACTTCCAACACCCGGACAACCTTCCGCGATCCGTCCCCCCATCGCATTTCACAATGGTGCAGAAATATTAATCTGCTTCCCATCAGCTACGCATTTCTGCCTCGCCTTAGGGGCCGACTCACCCTACGCCGATGAACGTTGCGTAGGAAACCTTGGGCTTACGGCGAGGGGGCCTTTCACCCCCTTTATCGCTACTCATGTCAGCATTCGCACTTCCGATACCTCCAGCACACTTTCCAGTGCACCTTCGCAGGCTTACGGAACGCTCTCCTACCATGCACATAAATGTGCATCCGCAGCTTCGGTATATGGCTTAGCCCCGTTACATCTTCCGCGCAGGACGACTCGATCAGTGAGCTATTACGCTTTCTTTAAAGGGTGGCTGCTTCTAAGCCAACCTCCTGACTGTTTTAGCCTTCCCACTTCGTTTCCCACTTAGCCATATTTGGGGACCTTAGCTGGCGGTCTGGGTTGTTTCCTCTTGACACCGGACGTTAGCACCCGATGTCTGTCTCCCGTGATTGCACTCTTCGGTATTCGGAGTTTGCTATGGCGTAGTAATCCGCAATGGACCCCACAACCATGACAGTGCTCTACCCCCGAAGGAGAGACACGAGGCACTACCTAAATAGTTTTCGGAGAGAACCAGCTATTTCGAGTTTGTTTAGCCTTTCACCCCTATCCACAGCTCATCCCCTAACTTTTCAACGTTAGTGGGTTCGGTCCTCCAGCACGTGTTACCGTGCCTTCAACCCGCCATGGATAGATCACCTGGTTTCGGGTCTACACCCAGCGACTGGACGCCCTGTTCGGACTCGCTTTCGCTACGCCTGCCCTAATCGGTTAAGCTCGCCACTGAATGTAAGTCGCTGACCCATTATACAAAAGGTACGCCGTCACCCCTTACGAGGCTCCGACTGTTTGTATGCATGCGGTTTCAGGATCTGTTTCACTCCCCTCCCGGGGTTCTTTTCGCCTTTCCCTCACGGTACTGGTTCACTATCGGTCGATCACGAGTATTTAGCCTTGGAGGATGGTCCCCCCATCTTCAGACAGGATTTCACGTGTCCCGCCCTACTTCTCGTACACCCAGTTCTTTCCCGCTGTTTTCGTCTACAGGGCTATCACCTGCTATGGCCGCACTTTCCAGAGCGTTCGACTAACAATGAGAATAAAGAGTACAGGCTGATCCCATTTCGCTCGCCACTACTTTGGGAATCTCGGTTGATTTCTTTTTCCTGCGGTTACTTAGATGTTTCAGTTCACCGCGTTCGCTTCACGTAGCCTATGGATTCAGCTACGGATACTCCATTAGGAGTGGGTTTCCCCATTCGGACATCTCCGGATCAAAGCTCGTTTGCCAGCTCCCCGGAGCTTTTTCGCAGGCTACCGCGTCCTTCATCGCCTGTGATCGCCAAGGCATCCACCACATGCACTTGTTCGCTTGACCCTATAACGGGTGTGTCTCTCACCACCTTCACTGGGAAGGCAGCGTTTTTCACACACGCTACAGGTTGAGTATTCGTGTTGCGCCGTATTCCAAAGCGATCTCTCGATCACCTTTAAAATACATCGATACAATCACAACCCTGATTCACCTACTCACGCACCCATCTCCAGGTACGCTTTCGTGAATCTCTTTACTACTTCTTCCTGATTGTTAAAGAACGACAGCCGATATAAAGCCTGTGCCTCATACCGCGCTGACTGGCTCAATCGCCAATGCGCAACGCTCTGCCTTCATGCAGAACCCTGCGCATTGAGGATTGGTGGAGGATGACGGGATCGAACCGACGACCCCCTGCTTGCAAAGCAGGTGCTCTCCCAGCTGAGCTAATCCCCCGGTCATACCCTACTCAAGGGTGTCCCAGTCAGCACCACAGACAAAGATGGTGGGTCTGGATGGATTCGAACCATCGACCCCCCCGCCTTATCAAGACGGTGCTCTAACCGACTGAGCTACAGACCCCTGAGTCTGTCTGCGTTGCTTCTCTAAACCACAGCCGATAAGCGTGAGCGCTTGCGCAGCAATGCAAGCTCTGGAAAGGAGGTGATCCAGCCGCACCTTCCGATACGGCTACCTTGTTACGACTTCACCCCAGTCATGAATCCTACCGTGGTGACCGTCCTCCTTGCGGTTAGACTAGCCACTTCTGGTAAAACCCACTCCCATGGTGTGACGGGCGGTGTGTACAAGACCCGGGAACGTATTCACCGCGGCATGCTGATCCGCGATTACTAGCGATTCCAGCTTCACGCACTCGAGTTGCAGAGTGCGATCCGGACTACGATCGGTTTTCTGGGATTGGCTCCACCTCGCGGCTTGGCAACCCTCTGTTCCGACCATTGTATGACGTGTGAAGCCCTACCCATAAGGGCCATGAGGACTTGACGTCATCCCCACCTTCCTCCGGTTTGTCACCGGCAGTCTCCCCGAGTGCTCTTGCGTAGCAACTAGGGACAAGGGTTGCGCTCGTTGCGGGACTTAACCCAACATCTCACGACACGAGCTGACGACAGCCATGCAGCACCTGTGTGATGGCTCCCTTTCGGGCACTCCCGCCTCTCAGCAGGATTCCATCCATGTCAAGGGTAGGTAAGGTTTTTCGCGTTGCATCGAATTAATCCACATCATCCACCGCTTGTGCGGGTCCCCGTCAATTCCTTTGAGTTTTAATCTTGCGACCGTACTCCCCAGGCGGTCAACTTCACGCGTTAGCTACGTTACCAAGCCAATGAAGGCCCGACAACCAGTTGACATCGTTTAGGGCGTGGACTACCAGGGTATCTAATCCTGTTTGCTCCCCACGCTTTCGTGCATGAGCGTCAGTATTGGCCCAGGGGGCTGCCTTCGCCATCGGTGTTCCTCCACATCTCTACGCATTTCACTGCTACACGTGGAATTCCACCCCCCTCTGCCATACTCCAGCGCTGCAGTCACCAATGCAGTTCCCAGGTTAAGCCCGGGGATTTCACATCGGTCTTACAGCACCGCCTGCGCACGCTTTACGCCCAGTAATTCCGATTAACGCTCGCACCCTACGTATTACCGCGGCTGCTGGCACGTAGTTAGCCGGTGCTTATTCTTCCGGTACCGTCATCCCTCACGGATATTAGCCACGAGGTTTTCTTTCCGGACAAAAGTGCTTTACAACCCGAAGGCCTTCTTCACACACGCGGCATTGCTGGATCAGGCTTGCGCCCATTGTCCAAAATTCCCCACTGCTGCCTCCCGTAGGAGTCTGGGCCGTGTCTCAGTCCCAGTGTGGCTGGTCGTCCTCTCAGACCAGCTACAGATCGTCGGCTTGGTAGGCCTTTACCCCACCAACTACCTAATCTGCCATCGGCCGCCCCTTGAGCGCGAGGTCTTGCGATCCCCCGCTTTCCTCCACAGAGCGTATGCGGTATTAATCCGGCTTTCGCCGGGCTATCCCCCACTCCAGGACACGTTCCGATGTATTACTCACCCGTTCGCCACTCGCCACCAGACCGAAGTCCGTGCTGCCGTTCGACTTGCATGTGTAAGGCATGCCGCCAGCGTTCAATCTGAGCCAGGATCAAACTCTTCAGTTCAAACCTGTTACTGTTTTCGGTTCCGCAGTTTCCTGCTTATGAACCGGTCGCTCACTCAACGTACTGACGATGATCAATCCGTCTTTCGACAGATAAACCTTCCTCTAATACTGTGTGAGGCTTCTGATACTTTTGCCTTGCAGCAGATCCATACGGATCCGCCGCCGCATTCCGCATCAAGCGCCCACACTTATCGGCTGTTAGTTTTTAAAGATCGATCCGCCCAACCCGCAGCGCCTGAACCACCACCACCCGGCACTGCTTCGTTTGCGTCGCTGCGTCTGCAGCAGAGAAGCGAGATTATGGAGAGCGGTCCGCGCCGCGTCAATACCCTTCTCACAAATTATTTTAAAAAGTTGAAGAGCTTAAAAATTGAGCAGTGCCGCGTACAACATGAATTAGTTAGGCGTCCAATTGGATTTCCCTAGGCGCCGCGTCGAGTGGAGTTGCGAAAAGCCGTTAAGCAGCTTTTCCACAGAAAATGTTCGCAAGGCTGTGGATAACCGCTCCACAACCGCGCCAAGTACTTGATCCAAAACCATTCTCGCGCGTTGCGCGCGAAGCGTCGCCGCTTGCGCGGCCACGCGTCACCGTCTTATTCAAGCGGACTTCATCGTCACCCGCGCATTCGTACGCATAAAAGCACTGCGCTCGACCATCGCGCCGAACAACAGCCCGATCGTCGTCCACATGACCACCTGCATGCCGATCGCCGCGACGCGGAACTTCCACAGCAGCACGGCCGGGAACGTGGCCGGCACTTCATTGATGACCGGCATCGACAGTTGTACGGCCGCGATGATCGCGACGAATACGAGCCCCGCGACGATCGAGCCGTTCCATGCACCCAGCTTCGCCGCCGCGCGGCGCCGCACCTTCAGCGAAAACACCATCGTTGCGAGCGAAATCGCGATCATCAGAAAGAACAGGCCCGTGCGCGCGCCGATCGTGTCCGGATCACCGACCGACGGCGGATTGGCCGGATACTTGATATTCGGCACGACCACGATGGCGATGAACGCGCCAAGCGCGAGCCACGCAGACAGCGCGCGCACGCTCAACGAACCCGCGCGTCCATACGCATAGGCAAACACCAGCGAGAACAGACCGCCGAATGCCGCGCCATACGTGACCACGCCAGTCAGCAGGCCGAGGCCAGCCTGCGTCTCACGGCTCACGATTTCGGGCTCGGGCGCCTCGCCGCGCGCCGCGGCCGCTTTCTCTTCGAATGAAATCGCCTGATCGACCTGTGGTTCGCCGACGATTCGCGCGAACGCGAACGTGAGCAAGCCCGCGACGATGCCCGCGAGCATCCCGCGCACCAACAATTTACCTACCATGTCGAACTCCGTTAGTGGCAGGGAAAGCCAAGCAGATGGCGGCCGTCGTGCACGAACTCATGCACGTACATGCCGGGCACGAGCGACGTCGCACCCTGTTCCGCACCAACGAAGTAAAGCGCGAGCAACAGCAGCAAGCCGCCGAATACGACCCACGGCAGCAGTTCACGCAAGGGAATGGGAGTGGGCTGGGCCGCCGGTTGCGCGGCGCGATCGAAAACAGCTTCGGTCATGATGGACATCTCCTGGGGTAACGCGCCCCGATAGTCGATTGCAGAGGAATGGTGCGAAGCTCAGGTCTGGCTTTCGGCTCTTGTGGATTGCAAGGCCGATTACAGTGGCGCGACCGCGCCGGGCTCTCACCGGCTTCCGTGCTTCGCATTGTCGGTATTCTACGCGCTAAACTGCGGCTTCCGCGACGGCGAGGGCTGCGCCGCAACGCGCAACGCACGCCGCGAGCCCGTCAAGCCACGCAGGCAAGTGCGAATGAGGCGCCAACGCAAAGAATGGATACGCGACTATTACTGGTGAGCCATGCGGCAACGGCCGCGCAGCGCGCGGGCCGCTTCCCCGCCGACGATCCGCTCGACGCGCGCGGCCGCGCCGAAGCCGAAGCGGCGCGCGCCCGTCTCGCGCTTCCCGCCGACGCCACCGTATTCACCAGCCCCGCCGCCAGCGCCCGCGAAACGGTCGCCGCGCTCGGTCTGAGCGCCACGCCTGCCGACGCATTGGCGGATATCGACTATGGCAAATGGCGCGGCCAGCGCCTCGCGGAGATTGCCGACGAAGCCCCCCGCGAACTCGCCGCCTGGACGCGCGAGCCCGACGCAGCACCGCCCGGGGGTGAATCGTTCGATCGACTCGCGCGGCGGGTCGGAGAGTGGCTCGACGCGCAACAGGCAGACGTACGCTCATGCAACGCGGTCAACGAAGCAGGCTTCGCGGCCTCTGCACACGGTCGAACCATCGTCGCGATCACCCACGCAACGCTTCTGCGAGCGGCAATCGTGCATGCCCTCGGCGCATCGCCAACCGTGTTCTGTCGCATCGAGATCACGCCGCTGTCGGTCGTCGAATTGCACCACTCGCGACGCGGCTGGTCATGGTGGCCGTCTGCCACCGCCTGAACGGAACCGCCGCTTACCTGCCCGACACCACGAGCCGCAATTGGTTCACCCCCTCGGGAGTCAGCGTGATTTCGGTGCGTCGATCCTTCGCGCCGAGATAAAAGTGCTGACGTCCCGGCGAATTCTGATCGTGCGTTGCATCGGGCAGGCACGACGCGATGTCGGCCGCGACCGCTTCCAACGCATCCGCGTTCGAGCCCGCCGCCTGATGCGGCGTCCACGTGCACTGGAAACTACGATGCGCGGCTGAACATTGCGCGTCGTCGCCATAGGGTTGCGCGACGCCTTTGCCGTCGTCGGGCGTCAGCGAGGTGAAGCCGTCGGGCGCCGCGGCGACGATCCGTTTCAGCGCGCCGCAAGGTCTGGGGCTATCGTCGGCGGATGCGCCGACCGGCAGCAGCGCAACGAGCGATGCCGCGGTAAGCGCGATAGCGGAGAGTCGATAGGTTTTCATGTTGTGCGTGAAGCTTCCAGAGTGCTGCTGAAAAAAGCTCGCAGCGAGCCACCCTCAATAGCACGCTTCATGCCCATACGCGCGAACACCCAGCACGCAGGCGGCGCAGGACGGCACACAAATTGCGTGGCGCCATACCGGCCGCAACATCACGCCGCTTCCGATCAAAGCCACTGCCGACGTCATTTCAACCATCATGTCGACTACCACCGCCGCCCCCACCCCCGCCCGCTTATCGTCGGGCATCGCAGGAATCGACGACATCCTCGGCGGTGGTCTTACGCCGAACCGCATGTACCTCATAGAGGGTGCGCCAGGCACGGGCAAAACGACCTTGGCATTGCAATTCTTACTCAAGGGCCTCGACGAAGGGCAGACCGGTCTTTACGTCACGCTGTCCGAAACCCGTGCCGAACTGCTCGCGATCGGCGCGAGCCACGGCTGGGATCTGAGCCGCTTCAAGATACTCGAACAGCTGCCCGAAGAAGGGCTCGAACCGCAATACGAACAGAGCGTGCTGCACCCGGCCGAAGTCGAACTCGGCGAAAGCGTGCGCAACGTGATCGAACACGTCGACGAACTGAAACCCGCGCGCGTCGTGCTCGACAGCTTGTCCGAACTGCGTCTGCTGGCGGAGAACCCGTTGCGCTACCGTCGGCAGATTCTCGCGCTCAAGCACCATTTCTCGACGCGCGCATGCACGGTGCTGCTGCTCGACGACACGTCGGCCAGCGCCTCCGACATTCAGCTTCACAGCATCGTGCACGGCGTGATCAGCCTCGACAACATTGCCCACGATTACGGCGGCAACCGCCGCCGTCTGCGCATCGCGAAGATGCGCGGCATCAAGTTCCGCGAGGGCTATCACGACTTCACGCTGAACACCGGCGGTCTGCGCGTCTATCCGCGCCTCGTCGCCGCCGAGCATCACCGCGAATTCGGCACGAGCCCGATGAGCACCGGCACGTCCGGCCTCGACGCGCTGCTCGGCGGCGGCCTCGTTCCCGGCACCAATTCGCTGGTCATCGGCCCGTCGGGGGTCGGCAAAACCACCACCGTCGTGTCGTGCCTGCTTGCCGCGCTCGAACGCGGCGAGCGCTGCGCGTACTACGTGTTCGATGAAACGCTCAGCACCCTGGTGACGCGCTGCGCGTCGCTCGGCATGGATCTCGCACCGCATGTCGACAGCGGCCTGCTGACGCTGCGCCAGATCGATCCCGCGGAAATTTCGCCGGGCGAGCTGTCGAGCGACGTGCGCAACGCGGTCGAAAACGAGGGCGTGCGCTATGTCGCGGTCGACAGCCTGAACGCCTATCTGCAGGCGATGCCGGGCGAGCGCTTCCTGCTGCTGCACATGCACGAGTTGCTCGGCTATCTGAATCAGCAGGGCGTGGTCACGATGCTCGTGCTCGGGCAGCACGGCATCATCGGCGAGGTGCAGACCGAGGTCGACATCAGTTATCTGAGCGACGTGGTCGTGCTGTTCCGCTACTTCGAGCATCACGGCGAAGTGCTGACCGCGGTAACCGCCGTCAAGAGCCGCGCGAACGATCATGAACGCACGATCCGCCAGTTCCGCCTCGGCACCAAAGGCGTCGAGGTAGGGGAAGCGCTGCGTGACTTCGAGGGCGTGCTGTCGGGCCTGCCCTCGTATCGCGGCAGCACCGCGATGCTCGGTGCGGCGAATCTGATCGACACGTCGGGACAGTAAGCGATGGAGCAGCGCGTCCTCATCCTCGCACCGTTCGGCCGCGACGCCGAAGTGATCGCCGCTGTGCTGCACAACGACGCACGCGCCTGCGTGACCTGCGACGACGCCGACGCGCTCACCAGCGAGCTCGACGCCGGCGCGGGCACCGCGCTGCTCACCGAGGAAGCGCTCGCGAACGGCCACGGCTCGGGCCTCTTTGCGTGGCTCGAACGCCAGCCCGCATGGTCCGACTTCCCGTTCATCCTGCTCGCCGCGCGCAGCATCGGCCATCGCTCCACGCGCGGGCTCGAAGTGCTCGAACGGCTCGGCAACGTCGTCGTGCTCGAACGTCCACTCAATTCGGAGACCTTGCGGCGCGCGGTCGCGTCATCGTTGCGCGCCCGCGGGCGGCAATATGAATCGCGACGGCTGCTTGCCGAGCGCATCGAGGCACAGGACGCGCTGGAGCAGCTGAACGATTCGCTGGAAAGCCGCATCGCCGCGCGCACGCACGAACTCGCGTCAGCCAACGACCGGCTGATGGCCGAGATCCACGAACGCGCGAAGGTGCAGGCCGTGCTCGTGCAATCGCAGAAGATGGAGGCGCTCGGCCAGCTGACTGGCGGCATCGCGCACGACTTCAACAATCTGCTGAACGTGATCATGGTGAACGCGGAACTGATCGCGCGCGTGAGCGGCGACGAACGCCTGCGCGGCATGGCCGCCACCGTCAAACGTGCGACCGAGCGCGGCGCGAAACTGACCGGCCAGCTGCTGACCTTCTCGCGCAACAGCAACCCGAATCTGAAAGCGATCGACGTGGTCGCGCTGCTGCAAGGCATGCGCGACATCATCGCGGTGTCGCTCGGCTCCAGCATCCGCTATGGCAACGACTTCGAGCGTAATGAAATGTGGACCCGGGCCGACGCGAATCAGCTCGAGCTCGCGGTGCTCAATCTCGCGATCAACGCTCGCGACGCGATGCCGGATGGCGGCCGCCTCGACATTCACGTGACCCTGCGCGATGCACCCGACCAGACGCTGAAGCAAGGCCGCTACGTCGTGATCGAAGTCACCGATACCGGAGAAGGCATTCCGCCCGACGTCGTGTCGCGCGTGTTCGATCCGTTCTTCACGACCAAGCCGGTCGGCAAGGGTACGGGGCTCGGCCTGAGCCAGGTATATGGCATCGCGAGGCAGGCGGGCGGCACCGCGCGCATCTTCAGCGAAGAAGGCACCGGCACCACGGTGCAGATCTGGCTGCCGATGCGCGAGCGGGTGCTCGCGCAGAACGAAGCGGAGTCCGACGCGGAAGCGAACGCAGCCGGTGACAAGCACGTGCTCGTGGTCGAGGACGACAACGAGGTGCGCGCGATGCTCGTTGAATCGTTGCGCATGCTCGGCTATACGGTGACCGAGGCCGCCGACGGTCAGGCGGGCCTCGACCGCCTCGTCGACGATCATCCCGATCTGCTGATGGTCGACTTCGCGATGCCGGGCATGAACGGCATCGACGTGATCGCCGCGGCGCGCAAGCTGCGTGCCGATCTTCCGGTGATCCTCGCGACCGGTTATGCGGACGTGAACATTTCCGATCTCGCAGTCAAGCATTGCACGATCCTGCGCAAGCCGTTCCAGCTCGACGATCTGGCGCGCACGGTGCGGATCGGGCTGGTCGCGTGATTCGCACCGCAGACTCCTCCGCTTCGGCCACGATTTCCAAATCAATAGTTTGCTAACGAATATTTTGGAAATACAATACCGGCCATGTCGAATCTCGATGCCTTGCGCCGCACCGTCAGCAGCACGCTGGTCGTCGCCGCCAGAAAGTGGCGGCGCACGAGTCACGGTGTGCTCGCGGCCTTCAACGTCTCCGAAGCGTGCGCGACACCGCTTCTGACCGCAAGCCGGCTCGGCTCGGCGGTGCGTCAGGTCACGCTCGCCGATCACATCGGCATCGAGGGGCCATCGCTCGTGCGGCTGCTCGACCAGTTGTGCGCGGCCGGCCTGATGCGCCGTGACGAAGACCCCGAAGACCGCCGCGCGAAGACCGTCGCCCTGACCGACGAAGGCCGCGCCGTCACCGCGAAGATGGAAGAAGAGCTGGTCACGCTGCGCGCGCAGGCGCTCAAAGGTGTATCGCGCGACGATCTCGAAGCTGCGCTGCGCGTGCTCGACGCATTCACGACCGATGCCGCCGCACGTGCCGAACCAGGCGGCGGCGGCGAGCCCGAGACGGCCAAAGGCGAGGCGCTTGCCAGCAAGGTCAAACGGACGAGCGGCAAAAGCGCGGTCAAACCGGCCGACAAATCACGCGGCACCGTCAAGGCGCGCAAGTCCACCAGGCGCGGCGCGCGAGCCAGCGCGCCGCGAAACGCCGATTCCGCGTAACGGCTTATGGTCTATCCCACTCTCCGCGACTGGCTGTTCTCCGTCAAGACGTTCGCCGCGGCCATGCTCGCGCTCTACATCGGCCTCGCGTTCGAACTGCCGCGGCCGTACTGGGCGATGGCCACCGTCTACATCGTGTCGAACCCGTTCGTCGGCGCGACCCGCTCGAAGGCGATCTATCGTGCGCTGGGCACGGTGCTCGGCGCGTCGGGCGCGGTGCTGCTGGTGCCGCCGTTCGTCGAATCGCCGTACCTGTTCAGCGTGATCGTCGCAGCGTGGACCGGCACGATGCTGTACCTCGCGGTATCGGACCGCACCGCTCGCAGCTACGTGTTCATGCTGGCCGCCTATACGATGCCGATCATCGCGCTGCCGTCGGTGACGAATCCGACCGGCGTCTTCGATCTCGCCGTGAGCCGGACCCTCGAGATCCTTGTCGGCATCGTCTGCGCGAGCATCGTCGGCAGCGCGGTGTTTCCGAGCCGGCTCGCGCCGACGATCATCGAGCGCACCGACGCATGGTTTCGCGACGCCGCGTTCTACGCGACCGAAACGCTATCGGGCCGCATCGCAAGCTCGGCGATTTCCGGCGCGCGGCAACGGCTCGCGAGCACGATCAATGGTCTCGAACTGCTGCTGAGCCAGCTCGCCTACGACCACACGCGGCCCGACGTGCTCGCGCGCGCGCGTGAACTGCGCGGCCGCATGCAGTTGCTGCTGCCGATCATGTCGTCGCTCGCCGATCCGCTGCTCGCGCTCTACAACAACGGCCCGCAACACTGGCCCGAAGGGCTGCAGACGCTGATCGACGACGTCATCAAGTGGTTCGACCAACCGCTGCCCGAGCCGAGCGAGGGCTATCGCGCGGACGAAACCGCCAACGCGCTGCGCGCGCGCATCGCCGCGATGCGCCCGCCTGCCGCCGCGCTCGCGCATTGGGACGGCGCGCTGCTGTCGAACGCGTTGTGGCGCCTGGGGCAAGTGATCGACGTGTGGCAGGACTGCCGCTCGCTGCGCATCATCATCACGCGCGAGGAAGGTTCGTGGCGGCCGCATTTCCGTCACTGGCGGCTCGGCGGCACCGAGCGCTTCTACGATCGCGGCATGATGCTGTTCGCGACGCTGTCGGCGGGCGCGGCCGTGGTGCTCGCGTGCGCGCTGTGGATCGGCTCGGGCTGGAACGACGGCGCGAGCGCGGTCACGCTGGCGGCAGTGGCCTGCTGCTTCTTCGCCGCGCTCGACGAGCCCGCGCCGTTCGTGTTCCGCTTCTTCGTCGCGACGGGCGTCGCCGTCGTGGCCGCGGGCCTCTATCTGTTCGTCGTGCTGCCGCAGGTGCACGACTTCGCGATGCTGGTGATCTTGTTCGCCGCGCCGTTCATTCTGGTCGGCACGCTGATTCCACGCCCGCAGTTCAACATGGTGACGGTGCTGGTCGCGGTGAACACGGCCACCTTCATCAGCATTCAGGACGCTTACGACGCGAACTTCCTGACGTTCCTGAACGCCAACCTCGCGGGCCTTTCCGGCCTGCTCTACGCCTATCTGTGGACCCGCGTGACGCGCCCGTTCGGCGCCGAGCTCGCCGCGGCGCGCCTGTTGCGCTCGAGCTGGGCCGACGTCGCGCTGACCGCATCCACGCGGCCGATCGAAGATCCGCGCAACCTCGCCGCGCGCATGCTCGACCGGTTGATGCAATTGATCCCGCGCCTCGCGGCCACCGACGATTACCGCCATCCATCGATCGAGAGCTTCCGCGACCTGCGCATCGCGTTCAACGCGCTCGATCTGCGCCGCCTCACACGCAAGCTCGGCGGCGAAGCGGCCGGCGCGATCGAGCATGTGCTCGATGGAGTGCGTACATACTACGAGAGCTGCGTCGCTCGACGCCACCGCGAGCCGGTACCGGACAGCCTGATGTCGTTGATCGACGTGGCCGTCGCGCGCGTCACCGCGCAGGGGCTCGCCAACGCCGCGGCGCCGACCGAGACCTCGCAAACCTCGGCGCGCCAGTTGCGCGATGCGCTGCACGCGCTGGTCGGCTTGCGTCTTTCGCTGTTTCCGGCGACCCTCACGAAACCAACGCCGACCGAACCGGAGGCCGCCGCGTGACGTACCCATTCTTGCGCCACCGCTCGTACCCGCTGGCGCGCCCCGCCCCCCCCCTTTCCCAGTTCCCGCGATGATCGGTGAAATCGATATCTTCGGCGTGTTCGTACCGTCCGTGCTGGTCCTGATGTTGATCGCGTATCTGATCAACCTCGGCATTCGCACCGTGCTCGATTACGCCGGCTTTTACCGCTTCGTCTGGCATCGCTCCATCTTCGATCTCGGCATCTATGTGCTGGTGCTGGGCCTTGTCGTCGTCGTTTCGCACAGACTAATAACGTGAAAAAAACCTGGTTCTCCGTCGGTCAGATCCTGCTGACCCTGATCGTCGTGGTGGTCGCGGCATTCGTGCTGTGGAAACTCGTCAACTACTACATGTTCGCGCCGTGGACCCGCGACGGGCACGTACGCGCCGACGTAATCCAGGTCGCCCCCGACGTGTCGGGACTGATTTCGTCGGTCGAGGTCATGGACAACCAGCAGGTCAAGCAGGGCCAGGTGCTGTTCAGGATCGATCAGGCGCGCTACACGCTCGCCTTGCGTCAGGCCGAGGCAACCGCGCAGCAGCGTCGCGCGACGCTCGATCAGGCGCGCCGCGAATATGCGCGCAACCGCCAGCTCGGCAATCTCGTGGCCGCCGAAGCGCTCGAAGAAAGCCGCTCGCGCGTCGACGCGGGCGAAGCCGCGCTTGCCGACGCGAACGTCGCGATCGACACCGCGAAGCTGAACCTCGAACGTTCGACGATCAAAAGCCCGGTCGACGGCTATCTGAACGACCGCGCGCCGCGCGCCGGCGAATTCGTCGCGGCGGGCCGCGCGGTGGTCGCGGTGGTCGACATGCATTCGTTCCGCGTCGACGGCTACTTCGAGGAGACCAAGCTGCGCGGCATCGACATCGGCCAGCCGGTCGACATCATCGTGATGGGCGAGCCGAAGCCGCTGCGCGGGCACGTGCAGAGCATCGTCGCCGGCATCGAAGACCGCGACCGCACGCAAAGCGCCAATCTGCTGCCGAACGTGAACCCGGCGTTCAGCTGGGTGCGGCTCGCGCAGCGCATTCCGGTGCGCGTCGCGCTCGATGAAGTGCCCGCTGATTTTCGCCTGATCGCGGGGCGGACCGCGACGGTGTCGGTGCGTGACCTGTCGCCGGTCAGGACCCGAGCCGTGTCGGGCACGGGCGGCGCATCTGGCTCGGTCGCCGCTTCGGCTGCGCCAGTGGCGCCGGGTTCGTCGGTGGGCTCCGGGTCGGCCGGGGCAGCGGGCACCGCATCGGGCGCGTCGCAATGAAGTTCGTGCGTACCTTGTCCTCGCTGGCGCCGCGCTTGCCGCTGCTGCCGCTGCTGCCGTTATTGCCGCTCACCTTCGCGCTGAACGGCTGCATCAACGTCGGGCCGAACTACACGCTGCCGAAACAGGCGCTCGTCAATGCGCCGCTCGCCACCGGAGCGATCGAGGGCGCCGATCCCAAGCTGACGTCGAACCTCAATACGCCGACCGTCTGGTGGAAGCTGTACGACGATCCGGTGCTGAACGGTCTGGTCGAACAGGCGTTGAAATCGAATACCGACCTGCGCGTCGCGGCCGCGAATCTCGCGCGCTCGCGCGAAGCGCTGGGCGTGGCGCAGGCGCAGGGCGGCTTCTCGGGCAACGCGTCGGTGGCGATCCAGCGCGCGCAGGAATCGGCCGAGCAATTCCTGCTGTTCGAGAAACTGCCGGTCGCCAATCTGGGCGACATGGGCATCAACGTCTCGTACGAAATCGATCTGTTCGGCAAGCTGCGCCGCGGTGTCGAAGCGGCGGGGGCGGACACAGAGGCGGTGGAAGCCGCGGGCGACCTCGCGCGCATCACCGTCGTCGCGGACGTGGTGCGCTCGTACGTCGAACAATGCTCGGCGGCGGAGGAATTGCACATCGCGCAGCAATCGCTCGCGTTGCAGAAGCAGCGCGTGGATCTGTCGCGCCGTCTGCGCGACGCCGGCCGCGGCAACCAGACCGCGGTCACGAGCGGCCAGACCCAGGTCGAGACGCTGACGGCCGACATTCCGCGCTACACCGCACGACGCAAGATCGCGCAATACCGGCTCGCAATGCTGCTGGCGCAGTCACCGTCCCAGTTGCCGCCGGCCGTGCTCGCGTGCGACCGGCTGCCGCAAATCCACCAGCCGATTCCGATCGGCGACGGCGCCGGGCTGCTGCGGCGGCGCCCGGATGTGCACGAAGCCGAGCGTCAGCTCGCGGCGTCGACGGCGCGCATCGGCGTCGCGACCGGCGCGCTTTACCCGAGCATCAGCATCGGCGCGTCGGCGGGCTTCACCGGCATTCTGGAAGACATTCCCACCCAGCCGACGGCGCGTTGGGGCTTCGGTCCGCTGATCAGCTGGAACTTCCCGGCCAATGGCGCGCGGCAGCGGGTCCGCGAAGCCGAAGCGTCGAGCCAGGTCGCGCTCGCGAAGTTCGACGGCGTGGTGCTGGGCGCTCTGCGTGAAACCGAGACCAACCTCGCAACCTACGCGTCCGATTACGCACGCGCCGAAGCGCTGCGCGCGGCGCTGAAGTCGGCCGCGCAATCGGCGGATGAAACGCATCGGCTGTATCGCGCGGGGCGCGAGTCGTTCATCGCCGACCTCGACGCGACGCGCACGCTGACGTCCGCGAGGTCGCAGCTCGCGGCGGCGGAAGGGCAGGTGGCGGTCGATCAGGTCAATCTGTTCCTGTCGCTGGGCGGCGGGTGGGAGGTCGGCGGGCAAAGCACGCCGGGAGAAACGCGGCCGCAGTTGCAGGCCACACCTGTGGCGGGCAAGCCGGGCGCGAAGTCGGGAGAGTCGGGCGCCGCGACTGCGAAAGCGCCTTGATCGGCCGTCTTACGATTTATTTTTGACAAGCTTTCTTTTTGCTTTCTATTTCGGTTAAATACGTGACACCACTTCAACTACGGGGTCTCGTATGTCGCCATTCATGCAGGGCGTAGTCACGTTGGGCGGATGCATCGGTATCTTCACCGCGGTGGTGACGGTGGTCGAAATGTTTGCGCGTTGAGTTTGGCGGGCGGCGCTCCGCAACAGCGGCTCAGCTCTTGCGCGCCTTCGCCGCCGCCTGATGTATCGCCGCCCGCACCCGCGGATACGTGCCGCAACGGCACACCACCGGCGTCATCGCCTCGTCGATGTCGGCATCGGTCGGATCGGGCTTGTGCTTCAGCAACGCGCAAGCCGCCATCAATTGCGCGCTCTGGCAATAACCGCACTGCACCACATCGAGTTCGAGCCACGCGGTCTTCAGCGCCTGCGCCTCGCGTCCCTGCAAACCCTCGATCGTCGTGATCTTCTGCGTATGCAGGCTCGACATCGGCGTCTGGCAAGCGAGGCACGCGGCATCATCGAGATTGATCGTGCATGCGCCGCAGATGCCCACGCCGCAGCCGAACTTGGTGCCTGTCATGCCGAGATCGCAGCGCAGTACCCATAGCAGCGGCATGTCCGGGTCGGCATTGACCAGCACCCTGCGTCCGTTGATGTTCAGTAGCGCCATGCCTGCCTCCTGAGTCGCCACGCTGCATCGCAAGCTGTTGCCTGTCCGCAGTCCGTCATGCAAGCCGCAACGGCAGCGCCCGCAAACGCTGCCCCGTCAGCGCGAACACCGCATTGCCCACCGCCGGCGCGATCGGCGGCACGCCCGGCTCGCCGACACCTTGCGGATGCAGTTGGCTCGGCATGATGTCGACTTCGATCGCCGGGCACACATTCATCCGCACGACCGGAAAGTCCACGAAGTTCTTCTGCTGCACCTGGCCGTTGACGATCGTGATCTCGTTTTGCAACGCGCTCGACAGCCCAAACACGATGCCGCCTTCCATCTGCTGACGGATCAGGTTCGGGTTCACCGGTAAGCCGCAATCGATCACGCACACCACGCGATGCACGCGAATCTGCCGGTTCGCCCCGATCGACACCTCCGCGACCTGCGCAACGACGCTGCCGAATGCCTCGTGCAACGCGACGCCACGGGCGCAGCGCGCGCCATCGGCGGCGGGTTTGAGCGGACGTCCCCAGTCCGATAACTTCTCGACACGCTCCAAAACCGCCAGATGACGCGGATGCTGGGCGAGCAGCATCGCGCGAAATGCGATCGGGTCCTGGCCGGCCGCGGCGGCGGCTTCGTCGGTGAAGCTCTCGGTGAAGAAGGCCTGATGCGAGTGGCCGACGGAGCGCCAGAAGCCGATCGGCACCGGCAATTCGACGATCTTGTGCGACACGCGCGCGGCCGGCCACTCGTACGGTTGATCGAACGCGCCTTCGCAGGTGGTCTTGTCGATCGGAATGCGGGGCATGCCGTAGTAGCGCGCGAGCGCATCCGGCACGATCGCCTGGCCCGCCGACTTCGCGTGCCACGCGACCAGCTTGCCCTGTTCGTCGAAGCCGGCCTGCAGCCATGCCGCGCACGCGGGCCGGTAGAAGTCGTGCGTGAAATCCTGCTGGCGCGACCAGATGGTCTGCACCGGACGGCCATCGGCCTCGCGCGCGATCGCCGCGGCCTGCGCGACGAAATCGAGTTCGAGGCGCCGGCCGAACGCGCCGCCCAACAACTGCGTCTGCACATCGACGAGATCGACGTCGAGGTCGAGCACTTTCGCCGCATGGTGCCGCGCGAGCCGCGGCATTTGCGTCGATACCCAGACGGTCGCCGCGCCGTCGGCGACCTGCACCGTGCAGTTCAGCGGCTCGACCGCGCCATGCGCGAGGTAGGGCGCGTGATAGACCGCTTCGATCTTGCGCGCCGCGCGACTCATCGCGTTGTCGACGTTGCCGATGTCGTAATACACGTGACCGTCCGTATGGTCGAGCGCGTCGACGAGGTGGCGATCCACTTCCGTGCTCGACAGCTTCGCGGCCTCGCCGTGATGCCAGCTCACGTTGATCGCCTCGACCGCGTTCATCGCGTGAAACGCATTGTCCGCGATCACGGCTACGCCGCCGGTGCCGCCCGCATACGGCCGCACGGCGAGCGCCTTGATGAAGCCCGGCATTTTTTGCGCAGGCGTCGCGTCGAAATGCGCGACCGTGCCGCCGAGCGTCGGGCACATCACGACGCTCGCATAGACCAGGCCGTTCGGCAGCACGTCGATGCCGAAGCGCGCCGCGCCGTCGATTTTCGACGCGGCTTCGATGCGCCGTACGGGCTGGCCGATCAGCTTGAAGTCGGCGGGCTGCTTCAGGACGACGCTGCGCGGCAGCGGCTGGCCCGAGGCCACCGACGACAACTCGCCGAACGTCGCCTTATGTCCCCGCGGATGCAGCACGTAGCCCTGTTCCGCGCGGCATTCGCGGACCGGCACGTCCCAGCGCTCGGCCGCCGCCCCGATCAGCATCACGCGCGCCGACGCGCCGGCCTCGCGCATCGGCGTCCAGAGATCGTTCATGCTCGACGAGCCGCCCGTCATCATCGTGCCGATCTCACGCACCGCCTTGCTCGTAATCCACACGGTGCCGCGCCGGATATAGCTGTCGTCGTCCGGGCGAAACGGCAGATCGTCGACGATGCTCTGCACCGCGTTGTAGATCCGGTCGATCGGCGCCTCTTCGACGTGCACCTGCGACCAGTCGGCGTCGAGCTCTTCGGCGAGCAGCATCGCCAGCCCCGTATGGATGCCCTGCCCCATCTCGGCCTTCGGCACCATGATCGTCACACGGTTGTCGGTATCGATCTTGACCCAGCCGTTCAGCGCGACCTGCGTGCCTTGCGTCGGCAGCGGCGTCGACGTCATCAGGCGCTGGCGCGGCGGCAGCACGCCCCAGCCGACCAGCAGCCCGCCCAACGCACTGGCGCCGCCAAGCAGAAAGGTTCTGCGCGTCAACATGGCATGACTCGCTCGGCTGGCTCGATGGTAGAAAGCGGCGACAGCGCCGATGCACCCGTCTTTGACTGCGAATAGTAATAAGACGAATCGGCGTGCGTGAGACTTAATTGCGCGCGTGAACCTGGAGCGGCCGTGCGGCGTGGAAAGGCGGGGACTGAAAGCGGCGGGGGAAAGTCGTGGGGTGTTTCATTAACTGCCGTCGCGCGGGCCGCGGTGTGCGAGCGTGATTAAAACCGCTGGCACACCGCGAACCTTGCGCTTTGATTCAATCAGGCGATCATGCGACCGGATCAACGGCGGTTCGAACCCGAGACCACATCGATCCATACGGCCAGCACGAGGATGCCGCCCTTCACGATCATCTGCCAGTATGCGTCGACGTCGAGCATCGACATGCCGTTGTCGAGGCTCGCCATCACCAGCGCGCCGATCAGCGCGCCGTAGACGGTGCCAGAGCCGCCGCGCATCGACGTGCCGCCGATGAAGCACGCGGCGATCGCATCGAGCTCGCCCATCGAGCCGGCCGACGGCGAACCGGCCGCGAGCCGCGCCGTGTTGACGATGCCGGCGAACGCGCACATCAGCCCCATCAGCGCGAAGATCGCAAGCTTCACGCGGTCGGTGTTGACACCCGAGAGCCGCGTCGCTTCGAGATTCGAGCCGACCGCGTAGATGCGGCGTCCGAACACGGTCTGCGTCGCGATCCACGTGAAGATGCCGAGCAGCGCGAGCAGCAGCAACACCGGCACCGGAATGCCGCCGTAGTTGTCGAGCATCGCGACGAAGCCGGCGAGAATCGCGCCCGCGCCGACCACCTTCGCGACGTCCTGCCAGAACGGCACGACGCGCAACTGATAACGCTGCCGGTTGGCGCGCTGGCGGATCGTCAGGAAGGCCAGCAGCACGAACAGCACGACGGCGAGCGTGTCGCCGGCGAGCCGCGGCAGATAGCCCTGGCCGACGAACACGAAGCTGTCCGACACCGGCGCGATCGTCGAGCCGCCGGTAATACCGAGCAGAATGCCGCGATACGCCAGCATGCCGCCGAGCCCGACGATAAACGACGGCACGCGCCGATACGTCGACCACCAGCCGTTGAACAAGCCGACCACGATGCCGAGCAGCAGCACGACCGGAATGGTCACGCCGATCGGCCAGTGCCGGTTCACGTCGAGAATCGCCGCGACGCCGCCGAGCAAGCCGAGGAGTGAGCCGACAGACAGGTCGATTTCACCGGCGATGATCACGAACACCATGCCGCACGCAAGCATGCCGGTAATCGACATCTGCCGCAGCAGATTCGACAGGTTGCGTGGCGTGACGAACGCACCGTGCGTAAGCGCCGAAAAGAAAATCCAGATCACGGCCACGGCAATCAGCAGCGCGAGAATCTTGTAGCGCGCGAACAGTTGCTGGAGCCGTTGCGAGCCGCCGAATGTGTCTCGCGGCGCGGCGTTGTCGGTGCGTTGGGAAGTTACGTCGGGAGTCATGCGGCACTCGCTGCGGTTGAGTTCGTAGATAGATGCACGGGGCGGATCGCGGCGCCGAGAATGTCTTCCTGCGTGAGACCGTCGTTGACGAAGTCGCCGCGCAACTCGCCTTCGCCGATCACCAGCACGCGGTCGCTGATGCCGAGCACTTCCGGCAATTCGGACGACACCATCACGATCGACATGCCGCGCTGCGCCAGCTGGAAGATCAGCTTGTAGATCTCGTACTTGGCGCCGACATCGACGCCGCGTGTCGGTTCGTCGAGGATCAGCACGGTCGGGTTGGTCAGCAGCATGCGCGTGAGCACGGCCTTCTGCTGATTGCCGCCCGACAGACTTGCAATCGATAGCATCGGATTCGCCGCGCGCACGGAAAGCCGCTTCATTTCCGTATGAATCGTGTCGAGTTCGGCTGCGGAATCGATGCGTCCGCCCGACGCGAAACGCTGCAATACCGCAAGCGTGATGTTATGGCCGACGCTCATGCCCGGCACGATGCCGTGGCGTTTGCGGTCCTCGGGCACCATCGCGATGCCGGCGCGAATCGCGTCGATCGGCGCGCGGATCTTCAGCGGCTTGCCGTCGAGCACGACATGTGCCTCGCTGATGCCCGCATACGCGCCGAAGATCGCCTGCATCAGCTCGGTGCGGCCAGCGCCGACGAGCCCGGCGACGCCGAGAATCTCGCCGCGTCGCAACGAGAACGACACGTCGTCCACGCGCTTGCGGCGCGGATTCGTCACGTCGAAACAGGTGACGTTGCGGGCTTCGAAGATCACGTCGCCGATCGGATGCGGCTCGCGCGGAAACAGATTCTTGATCTCGCGGCCGACCATCAGCGCGATGATCCGCTCGGTCGTCAGCGCGTGCATCGGCTCGGTCGCGACATGGCGGCCGTCGCGAATCACGCTGATCGTGTCGCAGACTGCCGCCACTTCGTCGAGCTTGTGGGAGATGTACACGCAGGCGATGCCGCGCCGTTTCAGATCGCGCACGATGTCGAGCAGAATCGCGATTTCGGAGGCGGTCAGCGACGACGACGGTTCGTCGAGAATCAGCAGCTTCGCGCGCTTGTTCAGCGCCTTCGCGATTTCGATCAGCTGTTGATGGCCGCCGCCGTAGTTCATCACGGGCTGCGCGGCGTTGATGCCGCTGATGCCGAGTTCGCGCAAGAGTTCGTCGGCGCGCTGATACATCGCCGCGTAATTCATGCGGCCGCCCGGCAGCGTGATTTCGTTGCCGAGAAAGATGTTTTCCGCGACCGACAACTCCGGCACGAGCATCAGTTCCTGGTGGATGATGATGATGCCCGCGCGTTCGGTGTCGCGTACGCTCGCGGCCTTCAGCGTCTCGCCTTCCCAGGTTATTTCGCCATCCCAGGTTCCATGCGGATACACGCCGGACAATACCTTCATCAGCGTCGATTTGCCCGCGCCGTTTTCGCCGCACAGGCCCACGCATTCGCCCGGCGATACGGTCAGATCGATGCCATCGAGCGCCTTCACGCCGGAAAAAGCTTTGACGATGCCGCGCATCGTCAGAAGAGGTTGCGTCATTCGCTATGCCTCGCTGCAAGTTGGGCCGATGTTCGAGCACGCTCCCGGGCGCGATGGCCCGGGAGCGTGGCGTTCACATCACACCCGTCTCAGTGTTATTTGCTCGCGAGTTGCTCTTGCGTGTAGAAGCCGTCCTTCACGACGGTGTCGAGGTTCGCCTTCGTCAGCTTGGTCGGCTGCAGCAGCACCGTATCAACCTTCTTCTTGCCGTTGTCGTACTGCGCGTTGAACGCCGGCTTGTCACCCTTCGCCAGAGCGACCGACAGCTTCGCCGCTTCGCCCGCGATCAGCTTCAGCGGTTTGTAGACGGTCATCGTCTGCGTGCCGGCAGCCACGCGCTTCACAGCCGCGAGGTCGGCATCCTGACCCGAGATAGGTACCTTGCCCGCGAGGCCTTGCGCCGCGAGCGCCTGGATCGCGCCGCCAGCGGTGCCGTCGTTCGACGCGACGACTGCGTCGATCTTGTTGTTGTTCGCGGTCAGTGCGTCTTCCATTATGCGCAGCGCGGTCGATGCGCTCCACTCCGGCACCCACTGCTGGCCGACGACCTTGATGTCACCCTTGTCGATCGCCGGTTGCAGCACCTTCAGCTGACCTTGGCGCAGCATCTTCGCGTTGTTGTCGGTCGGTGCGCCGCCGAGCAGAAAGTAGTTGCCCTTCGGCCGCGCGTCGTAGACGCCCTGCGCCTGCATTTCGCCGACCTTCTCGTTGTCGAACGAGATGTAGGCGTCGATATCGGCGTCGAGGATCAGGCGGTCATACGACACGACCTTGATGCCCGCTTTGCGCGCTTCGGCCACCACGTTGCCGAGCGTCTTCGAGTTGAACGGCACGATCACGATTACGTCGACGCCACGCGAGATCAGGTTTTCGATCTGCGAGATCTGACGCTCTTCGCTCGCATCGGCCGATTGCACGGACACCTTCGCGCCGAGCTTTTCCGCCGCGGCGACGAAATAGTCGCGATCGCGCGACCAGCGCTCGACGCGCAGATCGTCGATGCAGAAGCCGATTTCCGGATGATCCTTGCTGGCGTGCGCGAGCGGCGCGGCGAGCGACAGGCTGGCGAGTACCGCGCCGCACAGCAGCGAGCTCAGTACGTTACGACGCATTGCGAACTTCATTTTTGTCTCCTTCGTTAGTGATCGCCGGAATACCGGACGTATCGGTCTGCGCTGCGAGCCGCAGACTCGGACAAGCGACAACCCACAGCTTGCTGGTGCGCGCGGTCCACGTGGCCGCGCAATCTTTATTCAACGTCCGCTATAAATCGCCTGATTTACGATGTTTTCCATGTGTTCCTGCTGCCCGCTCACATGCCGCGGATTCAGATCGCGCGCCAGCGTGTCCTCCGCGAGCGTCGACAGCGAATACTCGCCGGACAGGATCTTGCCGCCGAATTCGCCATCCCAACCCGCGTAGCGTTGCCGCTTGAACTGTTCGAGGCGCTCGTTTTCGACCAGCACCGCCGCGCGTTCGAGGCCGAGCGCGAGGTTGTCGATCGCGCCGATGTGGCCATAAAACAGGTCTTCGGGATCGACACTCTGGCGCCGCAATTTCGCATCGAAGTTCATGCCGCCGGTCGTGAAGCCGCCGTGGCGCAGAATCTCGTAGAACGCCAGCGTCAGTTCCTCGACGCTGTTGGGGAATTGGTCGGTATCCCAACCGTTTTGCGGATCGCCACGATTCGCATCGATGCTGCCGAAGATGCCGAGCGCAAACGCGGTCGCAATTTCGTGATGGAACGAGTGGCCCGCGAGCGTCGCATGATTGGCCTCGATGTTGACGCGGATCTCCTTGTCGAGACCGTGCTGCAGCAGGAAGCCATGCACGGTTGCGACGTCGTAGTCGTATTGATGCTTGGTCGGCTCCTGCGGCTTCGGCTCGATCAGCAGTGTGCCCTTGAAACCGATCTGGTGCTTGTGCTCGACCACCATGTGCAGGAAGCGCGCGAACTGCTCGCGCTCGCGCACGAGGTCGGTGTTCAGCAGCGTGTCGTAGCCTTCACGTCCGCCCCACAACACGTAGTTCTCACCGCCGAGGCGCAGCGTCGCGTCGAGCGCATGACGCACTTGGGTCGCCGCAAAGGCGAACACCTCCGGATTCGGATTGGTCGCGGCACCGGCCGCGTAACGCGGATGCGAAAACAGATTCGCGGTGCCCCACAGCAATTTGATACCGGTATCCTGCTGCTTGCGCGCAAGGTAGTCGGACACGCGCAGGAAGTTCTCGCTGTATTCCTTGACGCTCGCGCCTTCGGGCGCGACGTCGGTATCGTGGAACGCGTAGTACGGCGTGCCGAGCTTCGAGAAGAATTCGAACGCGGCGTCAGCCTTCTGAAGCGCCCGCTCCATTGCGTCGCCGGGTTGCTGCCACGGCCGCCGGAACGTGCCCTGACCGAAGATATCGACGCCGGGCCAGACGAACGAGTGCCAATAGCACACGGCGATACGCAGATGCTCCTCGAGCGTCTTGCCGAGTACCTTCCTGGTTTTGTCGTAGTGACGGTACGCGAGCGGGTTGTCCGATTGCGGGCCTTCGTAACGAATCTCGGGAATGTGTTCGAAGTAGGACATCGGCGTCTCCAGTTGGCCCGAGTTGCCGCAAGGCGACTACCCGGATCCTATGAAAGGTTTTCTTTGCATTCTTCACCGCGACCCGCGCGGCTTGGCCGTGCAGGCCGACGAGGTGACGCCATGCTGCCGCTTGCACGATGTGCCGGCAATTGCGAAATTTCGCAGCGCGCTTGATGTTTCTTACCGCCGGCGCGTTTGTTTACTGCCGGCGCGCGATTCGACGCCTAGAATAGCCAGACGCTTAAAAACGGAGTTGCCCCCAGGCACCCGACACAATGGAGACAAAGGCGCGTGGTCCATCGTCCGCACGCCGCACACCGCCATGACCCGTCCACAAGCACCTCAGACAACCCATCGGATCGCGCTGCTGTTCAACGCGAACAAGGTCTACGATCGCGAGATCATCACCGGGATCGGCAACTACCTGCTGTCGACCCGCGTCGCATGGGATCTCTTCCTCGAAGAGGACTTCCGCTGCCGGCTCGCCGGTATCCAGCGCTTCGACGGCGACGGCATCATCGCGGACTTCGACGATCCCGCCGTCGGCGAAGCCCTGCGCGACTGCCCGCTGCCGGTGGTCGCGGTCGGTTCGTCGTATGAGGATCCGACGCAGTACCCCTCGGATTTACCCTATATCGCGACCGACAACAGCAAGCTCGTGTCGCTCGCGTACACGCATCTGATCGGCGCGGGCCTCGAAAACTTCGCGCTGTACAGCCTGCCGCAGGCGCAGGAAAACCGTTGGGCGCAACAGCGCGAACTCGCCTTCGCGCATCTGCGCAGCGCGGACGGGCACAGCGCGGCGCAGATCGATAGCGAAATCTATCGCGGTCTGTCGACAAGCGCGCCGTCCTGGAACCAGGCGATCGAACAGCTGACCACGTGGCTGCGGCAACTGCCCAAGCCGGTCGGCATCATCGCGGTGACCGACGCGCGTGCACGGCATTTGCTCCAGGCCTGTCTGATCGCGGGCATTCCGGTGCCCGAGGAAGTCGCGATCATCGGCATCGACAACGATCCGCTCACGCGCACGCTGACGCGCATTCCGCTGTCGTCGGTGATTCAGGGCACTGAGGAAATGGGCCGTACCGCCGCGCACATCCTGCATCAGATGCTGCACGGCGCGCGCTTTCCGGGGCGCCGCATTCTGGTGCCGCCGGTCGGCATCAACGTGCTCGAATCGACGCGGCATCAGCCGCTCGCGAGTCCGTACGTGATGCGCGCGCGCCATTTCATCCGCCAGTACGCGTGCCAGGGCATCCGCACCGAGCAGGTGGCCGACTATGTGGGCGTTTCGCGTTCGTCGCTCGAAGAGTATTTCCGGCGCGAGCGGCAATGCACCGTGCATCAGGAGATCCTGCGCCACAAGCTCGACGTCGCGAAGTCGCTGCTGGCGAAACGCGATGCGTCGAGCGCGGAAGTCGCGATTCGTTGCGGCTTCACGTCGCTGCAATACATGTACGCGGTATTTCGCCGCGAACTCGGCTGCACGCCGCGCGAATACCAGGAGCGCGTGGGCCCGAAGACGAAAACCACTGGCTGAGCATGCTTTTCTATTTTTTCTTCGCACTGACCACATGATCAGCATCGCACAACTCTCTTCCGAACCATGGGGCACGCTGCAGGGCGGCGATCGAGTCCGGCTCTATACGCTGCGTAACGCACACGGCATGAAAGTCGCCATAAGCGACCTCGGTGCGACGCTGGTTTCGTGGCACGCGCCGGATCGCGCCGGGCGTCTCGGCGATATTCTGCTCGGCCACGACACGCCCGCCGAATACGTGGCGGCCTCGACCTACATGGGCGGACTGATCGGCCGCTGGGCGAATCGCATTGCGGGCGCGCGCTTTTCGCTCGACGGCATCGAGTACACGCTGGATCGCAACGAAGGTCCGAACCTGCTGCATGGCGGCACGGTCGGTTTTCATCGCGCGTTGTGGGACGTCGCCGAGGACGACGGCGCGTTGCTGATGCGCCTGGAGTCGCCCGAGGGCGACGCCGGTTTTCCGGGCAACGTGACGGTGCAGGTGCGCTATTCGCTCGACGACGACGGCACGCTGACGATCGGCTACGAAGCGATCACCGACGCGCCGACGCCGCTCAATCTGACCAGCCATCCGTACTTCAACCTGACCGGGCGCGCGGGCACCGACATTCGCGGCCACGTGCTGTCGATCGACGCCGAGCGCTTTTTCGAAGTCGACGCGACGATGATTCCGTGCAAGCTCGCCGACGTCGCGGGCAACGCATTCGACTTCCGGCAGAGCGCGCCGATCGGCGGACGGCTCGACTGGCCGCACTCGCAACTCGCGCGCGCTGGCGGCTTCGATCATTGCTACGCGCTGCGCGAGGCGCCGGCAGACGCGATAAACGGCGACGATGGCCACGCGCTGCCGCTGCGCGAAGTTGCCTGCGCATACGATCCAGGCAGCGGACGCGAACTGACCGTCGCGACCGATCAGCGGGGCTTGCAGTTTTACACGGGCAACGCGTTGAACGGCAACCCGGGACGCGGGGGCGTTCGCTATCAACGGCACGCCGGCTTGTGCCTCGAGGCGGGCGGTTTTCCGAACGAGGTCAATATGGCCGGCCACGACGAAGTGATCGTGCGACCCGGCGATACCTACCGCCAAGTCACGACTTACCGCGTCGATGTACGCGAAGGTGTGTGACTGGATTTACGGGCGCTTTTCCGGTGTTTTACGAACACCGCGACGGCCAGATTACAGTTCGCCGACTAGCCGTTCTCTGCAATACTGAATTAGTCGACTAGTGGTTTTCCCGAAGTACGCACCCTTCTAGACTGTTTTTATGGCGCCGGCATCCCTGCGGCGCCGGATACACAACTACGGAGGGAAACATCATGAAATCGCTTATCCAGGCAGTTGCGCTTACGGCCGTGATCGCTGCTGCGCCGGTCGCGTCGTTCGCACAATCGGAACAGCCGGTCACGCGAGCCGAAGTCAAAGCGGAAGTGCAGCAACTCGAACAGAATGGCTATAACCCGGCCATCTCGCTCGATGCCCAGTATCCCGCGGACATTCAGGCGGCCGAGGCACGTGTCGCCGCGATGAACGGGAACGGACAAGCCAATACCTCGGGTTACGGGTCGCCGATGGGCGGATCGTCGCAATCGGGCCATCATCCGATGGTAGTAAATCCGGACGGTCAATAACGAGTCGCAAACGCGTTGCGAATGTCCGCAGCGAGGAAAGATTCGTGAGTTAGCGGCTTTTCCGTCTTTGCGATTTTCGCCGTTTTGTACCGATATGAAGCGAGCGCATGTTTTCAACGCATGCGCTCGCTTTTTTACTTATATGCGGCGCTAACAACGTGCCGCTAATTCCGACGCCTTCATTTCTGAGCCGACTTGTTCGCTGTCGGCATTTTGAATTAATCGCAACGCCTGAGAAAATCGCCACCAATTTCATCAGCCGCGCTTTCGATACGGACATAGACTTTCCCCTTGTGAATGCCGTTTTGCCCAAGCATCGGTTGACCCGACGTTTTCCCCTCAGCGAGGGAGCCGCGCTCCCTCATTCCCAGGAGACATGCGATGCCCCGCACCGCCGCTGAAAAACGCGCCGCTTTCCGCGCGCTGCACTCGTCTGGCTGTTTCGTGCTGCCCAATCCGTGGGACGTGGGCAGCGCCCGTTATCTGCATACGCTCGGCTTCAAGGCGCTCGCCACTACCAGTTCTGGTTTTGCGTGGTCGACCGGACACGCGGATAACACCTTGCCGCGCGAAACGATCCTCGCCCACCTGCGCGCGATCGTCGATGCGACCGATCTGCCGGTCAATGCCGACTTCGAAAACGGCTTCGGCCGCGATCCGGAAGAAGTGGCCGAGAGCGTGGCGCTCGCGGTGGCAACGGGCGTCGCGGGTCTGTCGATCGAGGACTCGACCGGCAACCCCGCCGCGCCGCTGTTTCCGGTCGACGTCGCGGTGCAGCGGCTCAGCGCCGCGCGCCGTGCGATCGATCAGAACGGCGGCGATACGCTGCTGGTCGGCCGCGCGGAGAATTTCCTCGCCGGCAAGGCCGATCTCGACGATGCCATCGCGCGTCTGAAGGCCTATGCGGCGGCGGGCGCGGACTGCCTGTATGCGCCCGGCATCCAGACGCGCGAGCAGATCGAAGCGGTGGTCGCGGCCGTCGCACCGAAGCCCGTCAATCTGCTGATCGGCTCGACCTCGACGCTGACGTTGCAGGACGTGGCCGCGCTCGGCGTGCGGCGGATCAGCGTCGGGGGCGGGCTCGCGCGCGCGGCGTGGGGTGGCTTCATGCACGCCGCTCAGGCGCTGGCCGATGGCCGCTTCGACTTCACCGGCGCGGTGGCGGGCAAGCAGCTCAATGAGCTTTTCAATCACAACGCGTGAAAAACGCCGTGCACGCAAGTGTTCGCGCGCCGCATCGACGTGATTGGAACGTGGCGGCGTTTCCGATGAGAAAAGCGCGCGAACGCATGAATCGGCGCACAGAGGCACCCGTCAAGCCAAATGTTATGATCGGAAACATTGTTCGCCCCGATCAAGCGCATACCTGACCCGCAGCAAGCCTCATGGACACCCATCTCACCAAATCCGCCGACACCGCGTCCTCCGATCTCGGCCGGCGCGTGCGCGCCGCCCGTCAGGCGCAGGATCTGACGCTCGAAACCGCGAGCCGCCTGTGCGGCGTCTCGCGCTCGACGTTGTCGAAAATCGAAAACGGCCTGATGTCCCCCACTTTCGACGTGCTGCAAAAAATCGTGCTGGGCCTGAAGATCGAAATCGGCGAACTGTTCGGCTCGACGCCGAAAGTCAGCGCGAGCGGCCGGCGCGCGCTGACGCGCAAAAACGAAGGCCAGCGCCACGCGTATCGCGGCTACCAGATGGAGTTGCTTGCCACCGATCTCGCGCACAAGGCGATGCTGCCGTTTCGCATCCGCATCTCCGCGCACACGCTCGACGCCTTCGACGACTGGGGCCGCCACGAAGGCGAGGAGTTTCTCTACGTGATCAGCGGCAGCGTGTGCCTCTATTCGGAGCTGTACGCGCCGACACATCTGAACGCGGGCGACAGCCTCTACTTCGACAGCCGCACGGGTCACGCGGCGGTGTCGACCAGCGAGGAAGACGCCGAAGTATTGTGGATGGCGACCAATGCGGACCTTCCGCATACACCGCCTGCCGCGAACGATTCAGCGAAGAAATAGCGCGCCCTGCACGGCGCGCGCGCACTCAGCGCGCCGCCAGCGCCCGTTGCGCGAGTTGCGCGATATGCAGTGCGTGTCGGCCCGTACCGTGCTCGATCTGCTCGCGACAACTGAAGCCGTTGGTCAGCACGATCGTTTGTGCATTCGCCGCCATCGCGTCGCGCACGGACGGAAATAGCTTGTCCTCGCCGATCTTTTCTGACAACGCGTGATGCTCGACATTGAAGCCGAACGATCCCGCCATCCCGCAGCAGCCGGTATCGAGCAGCTTCCATCTGACGCCGAGCTTGTTCAGCAGCGCCGTATCGCCCTGCATGCCGAATAGCGCCTTCTGATGACAATGGCCATGCACGATCACATCGGCCTCGAGCGTCGGCCACTCGAACCGCTGACGCGCGACGAAATCGGCAAACAGATAGGTTTGCGTGGACAGCTTCTTCGCCAACGGATGATTGGGGAGTTGCTTCAGCAACTCGTCCTTGAACACCGATAGACACCCAGGCTCCAGACCGACCAGCGGCACGCCGGCAGCGATGTCGTCCGCGAGATCGTCGACGATATGTGAGAGCAGCTCGCGCGCGCGTTCGAGCAGACCAAAGTCGTACAGCGGACGTCCGCAGCACAAACGCTTCTTCGGCAGGACGACGCGCCAGCCCAGTTGCGTCAGCACATCAGCTGCGGCCCGCGCGATCTCGGGCGTGAAGTGGTCGTTGAACGTGTCCACCCACAGGATCACTTTCTTTGCGTCGCCGCCGCGCGCATCAAGCGCGGATGCTTGCGACGATGCGCTCCGTCTATAAGTCGTAGCGGCAAAGCGCGGCAACGCACGGGTCTGCGCCACGCCCGCCATCCATTTGCCGAGCGCGGACAAACCGGGCGCCGTCGTCAGAAAGTTGGTCACGCGTGGAAAACGCGCGGCCCACGGCGCCCATTCGCCGATCCGCCCCATGAACAGCGCCTGACGCGGCCGACGATTGTTTTGATAGTAGTGAGAAAGGAACTCCGCCTTGTACGACGCCATGTCCGTATGCGTCGGGCAATCGGACTTGCAGCCCTTGCATGCGAGGCAGGTATCGAGCGCTTCTTTCACTTCGCGGCTGTTCCAGCCATCGGCGATCACGTCGCCTTGCAGCATTTCCCAGAACAGATGCGCGCGCCCGCGCGTCGAGTACATTTCCTCGCGCGTGCCGCGATAACTCGGACACATCGTGCCGCCTTCGAGCGAGCGGCACTTGCCCATGCCGATGCAGCGCTCGATCTCGCGCTGAAAGCCGTCGCCTTCCTGACTCGCGAACGCGAGCTTCGTATGCAGCGTCACCGGCTTGTACGCGGGACCCGTGCGCAGGTTTTCGTCGGCGCGGTATGCATGCACGACCTTGCCCGGATTCAAACGATTCGCCGGGTCCCAGATCGCCTTGAACTGCTCCATCGCCTGCATCAGTTCGGGGCCGTACATGATCGGCAGAAACTCGGCCTTCGCCTGGCCATCGCCGTGTTCGCCCGACAGCGAGCCGCCGAATTCGACCACCAGTTCCGCCGCTTCGCGCAAGAACCCGCGCCACGTCGCGATACCTTCCGCGCTGCGCAGATCGAACGTGATGCGCGCGTGCACGCAGCCGTCGCCGAAATGGCCGTACAGGCTCGTCTCGTAGCCATAGCGATCGACGAGCGCCTGAAACGCGCGCAGATAATCGCCGAGCCGCAGCGGATCGACCGCGGCATCTTCCCAGCCGACCACCGGATCGGGCTTGTCGCGATCCACCGATAACGCGACCGCCGACGCGCCGGTCTCGCGAATCGACCACACCTTCGCCTGCAATGCGCGATCTTCGACGAGCACCGTCGAGAGTTCCGGCCCCGCCGCGCCCGACTGAAAATACGCGGCGGCGTCGCGTGCCTGTTGCAGTGCTTCATGCTGCGTATCCGCGCCGAATTCGAGCACGACCCATGCATCGCCTTCGGGCAGCAGTGCGATCTCATCCTTCTTCAGCCCGCGCGCCTGCAGGCCGCGAATGATCGCGCGGTCGAGTCCCTCGACTGCGATCGGCCCGCAGCGCATGAAATGCGGCACGGCGTCCGCCGCCGTATAGATGTCGGGGAAGCCGACCACGACGATCACGCGCCTCGCCGGACTCTTCACGAGTCTCACTTTCGCCTGCAACGTGACCGCGCAAGTGCCTTCGCTGCCAACCAGCGCACGCGCGACGTTGAAGCCGTTTTCCGGCAGCAGTTGATCGAGATTGAAGCCCGACACGCGCCGCTTGATCTTCGGGAATTTCGCGCGAATCCGTTCCGCGTAGGTGTCGCGCAGTTGCTTGAGCGCCGCGTAGATTTCGCCTTGACGACCACCCGCCACGATGATGCGTTCGAGTTCTTCTTCGGAGGTCGGGCCGACCCAGAAACGCGCGCCGTCGAAGGTCGCGATTTCGAGCGCCTCGACGTTCTCGACGGTCTTGCCGGCCATCACCGAATGCGCGCCGCACGAGTTGTTCGCGATCATGCCGCCTAGCGTGCAGCGGCTATGCGTGGCGGGATCGGGCGCGAACGTGAGGCCGTGCTGTTCGGCGGCATCGCGCAACGAGTCGCACACGACGCCCGGCTCGACGACCGCGACGCCCGCGAGCGGATCGATCGAAACGACGCGGTTCAGATACTTGCTCGCATCGGCGACGACCGCGACGTTTACGCACTGGCCGTTCTGCGAGGTGCCGCCGCCGCGCGGGAGAAACGGCACGTCGTTGCGACGGCATGCGGCGAGCGCCGCGAGCAGATCGTCGATATCGGCCGGTACCACCACACCGAGCGGGACTTGCCGATAGTTCGACGCATCCGACGCGTACAGTGCTTTGGAACCCTGATCGAAGCGCACTTCGCCGCGCACATGCTGGCGCAGATCGCTTTCGAGCGCCTGCAATACCGCGGCGCTGCCCGCGAAAGGCCTGGCGACACGCGGTTCATTCGAAGCGCCGCGCTCGTCGACCCGGCGCTCTTCATCCAATGACAATGACGTCCCCACTGCGCTCCTCGTCTGCGATGCCGGCGCTTGCGCCGTCGTATGCGCTCAGGCCGCCTGGCTTGCGGTCATCCGGAAGATGCCCTGTGCGTTGCCCGCGTCGAAACGCAGGTCCGTTTCCCAGCGGCGCGCGTCCTGATCGAAACTGCGCTTGCGCGTGATGAATTCGTAGAACGAGCCCGGCACGTCGCGCGTGACGACGCTGCCGTCGGCCGCGCGAAATTCGCGTTGCACGAGATCCGCGCGATACGCGGTCTGGAACACGCGCCCAGAACGCGAATGCTCGACGTCCGGCTTCATTGGCCGACCCTTCGCCTTCTGTTCGTCCGACAGCTTGAACACATCCGCGACGCGATCGGTCGCGTGATTGAACGCGTTACCTTCGGTCGCGATCCACGCCATCTCCGCCGACTCCTTCAACAATACTTCGTAGTCGGCTTCGCGTGGCATCTCGTGCTGACGCGCGAACGCACCGACTATTACTGGTAGCAACTCTTGCGCCGCATCGATCGGCAGCACGCCGTCGCGTTCGAGTTCCCACAACAGGCCACTAGCGCGCCGCGTCAACGGATCGCGCGATGCACCGATCACGTTCGTCACCGCCTGCTGGAACGCCGCGGAAAAACGCTCCGGGTGCAGTTCGCTGACGAAGAACTGCGCGATCTCGTCGGGCGCGTCGTCATGCGCCCATGCGCGGCCGGTCATGCCGAGCCGATCGAGCGGATAACGGCCGTTGATCCGAAAGCCGAGCGGCCGCAGGATGCGCGCGAACGCGGCCTCGCCGGGCGGCAACGCGCCGCTGTGCGGCCAGCGCACGGTGCGCAGCGCGCCATGATCGAAGTACACGCTGCCGCCGGCGGCGACGGTTTCCTCCGTATAGCGGCGGCCGTTTTCCGAGCGCGCGAGCAGGTCGTCGAACAGCGCCATGTTCATCGCCTGTGCGAGTTCGGCACGCGTGACGCTGCCGCTTTCCCACTCGTTCAACACATGCGGATGATTCAGCGTCGCAAACAGGCGCGCGGTCTTCTCCGCGCCCAGCAGCTTCACCAGCAGTTGTTCGACGTTCGCATTCTTCAGGTTTCGCATTCGGCTTCTCCACGCTAAACGTTGAGCGCCCGCACGAGCGCCACATGACGGGCGAGATTATTCAAAATCCGCTCCGCCCCCGTAAAGCGAGATAAAATCGCCACTTGATGCGTTTTTGGAATTAACGTGCGAAAGTTCAAGATTCCCAACATGGGCGCGCTGCTCGCGTTCGAAGCCGCGGCGCGGCACGAGAGCTTCACGCACGCGGCGCGCGAGCTGTTCCTCACCGAAAGCGCGGTGTCGCGACAGATCAATACACTCGAAAGCAATCTAGGCGTGCGGCTGTTCGTGCGCGTCAAGCAACGCGTGGTGCTGACGCGCGCGGGCAAGGTCTACAGCGCGCAGGTGCGACGCTCGCTCGAACACCTCGATCGCGACACGCTGTCGATCATCGCGCACGGCAGCGGCGGCGGCTATCTGGAACTCGCGGTATTGCCGACGTTCGCATCGCAATGGCTGATTCCGCGCATGGCGACATTCAATGAACAATACCCGGACGTGCGCGTGAACATGGGCGTGCGTACCGCGACGTTCCCGTTCGCCGACACGCATTTCGAAGCGGCGATTCACTACGGCAAGCCGACGTGGCCGGGTACGTCGGCCGATTTTCTGTTCAGCGAGGAAGTGGTGCCGATCTGCGCGGCGAGCCTGCTGAAGCGGCCGGTCCGTAACGTCGCCGAACTACTCAACTATCCGCTGCTTCATTCGACGACGCGACCCGATGGCTGGGCGAGCTGGTTCGCAAATTTCGGCGTCGACGACAATCGCACGATGCAGGGCGTGCGCTACGAACTGCACACGATGCTGATCAGCGCGGCCGCGGCCGGACTCGGCATTGCACTGGTACCGCGCTTCTTCGTCGACACGCAGTTGCAGCAGTTCGGTCTCGTGATTCCGTTCGACGGACCCGCCGTTGCCGACGCCGCGTACTACCTCGTGTACCCAACCGAGTTGAGCCACGGCAAACCGCTCGCGAATTTCCGCGAGTGGCTGCTGCGCGAAGCGGCCGCGTACGGCGCGATTTATCCGGAGTTGGCGGAGCGGCCCGAGGGGGCGTGAGGGAACGCCAGTCGCATGGGTGATTGGATCAATCACACATGCGACCGTGTGAGACTCAGTTGGAGGCGCGCGCCTGCGCCAATGCGGCCAAATTGCCTTCGCCGAAGCCATGATGTCCCTGGCGTTGCACGATCTCGAAGAAGATCTCGCCGGCGCGACGGCGTACGAAGGTCTGGAAAAACAGCAGCGGCACGCCGTCCGCGCCGATCTCACCGTCCACGAGCACATGCGTGCGCCGCAGCCGCTCGACATCGAGCCCGTGGCCCGGCAAGCGTGCATCGAGTTGCTCGTAGTAGCGCGGCGGCGGCTCGACGAATTCGACGCCGTTCGCGAGCAGACGCTCGACGCACGCGAAGATGTCGTCGGTGGCGAGTGCAATGTGCTGCACGCCTTCGCCCGGATGATCGGGCAGATACTCGTGCATCAGGTTGGTCCGGCGCGTGCCCTCCTCGTACAGCGGTATGCGGATCGCGCCGCACGGCGACACCATCACGCGCGATTCCGCCGACACGTGCCAATTCGCGTGCAACTCGTGAATCTCGCGGAAATTCAGCAGGTCGCGATAGAAGTCGATCCACTCCTGCATGCGGCCTTCGCCAACGGTTTGCGTCAAATGATCGACCGCGACCAGGCCGCTGCCCGCGTGACTCAGATCGGCTTCGGCCGTGTCGATTTCGATGGGGCGGAAGTCGATGTCGAAGATCGAGATATCGCCGAGGCCGCCGCGCTGACCGCCGCGTCCGCGCCAGCGATCGACGAAATAGATGTGGGAATCGCCGATACCTTGAATCGCCGGAATCAGCAGTTCGCCGGCCCCGAGGCGTTCGCCCTCGAACTCCCACGCGCCGAGTTCCACCGCGCGTGCGAACGCGCGCTGCGCGTCGGCGACCCGAATCCCGATCGCGCAGATGCCGACCCCGTATTCCTCCGCGTAGCGCGCCGCGAACGAATCGGGCTCCGCGTTGATCAGGAAATTCATCTCGCCCTGACGGTACAGCGTCACGTCCTTGCTGATATGACGCGCGATCGCCTTGAAGCCGAGCCGCTTGAAGGTCTCGCCGAGCGCCTGCGGATCGCGGGCGGCGAACTCGACGAATTCGAGGCCGGCCGTGCCGAGCGGATTGTGCTCCGGCGCGATCACGGCGCGCTGCGCGGCCTCGGGAGTGGGCAAGTCGCTGGGCATGGCAATCTCCTTGTACGGTCTTTCGATGCGGTGGCCGGTCTTTCCGGGGTTCGGCGCGAACCGTTCCGGCCGCTCGCGATGGGCTGCGTGACGCGTGCCCGCTCGTGGCGTGCACGCGGCGTGCCGCGGAAAAAAACGGACCGCGGCGGCTTTCGCACCGTGTTTTTACACCGGGTCGCGGGGCATTCGCAACCGTCATTTTGTACTGGTTGGTTCATACGGAGAACGGCATGCCGATGGGCGCCCGAGGCATGCGTGCGGCAGGCCGCCGGATCACTCGAGCGCCGCGTCGCCCGGGCCGCCTTTGCGCGCCGTTTTGCCGGCGGTTTTACCGGTGCTTTTGCCCGCATCCTTGCCCGACACCGCCGCCATTCTGCCCCGCGCGACCTCGCGCACCGCCTCGATAAACGCGCGCCCCACCGCCGACGGCTGCGTATCCGAGCGACGGATCAGCCCCACCGGCTCGCCGGTGCCCGCAAACGGCAGCGGCAAGCGCACCAGCATGCCGTGCGCGAGTTCGTATTCGACCGCGCTTTGCGGCACGAACCACACCGCGCCGTTTTCGAGCGTCAGCGCACGCCCCGTCGATACCGACAACACCTCGACGAACCCTGACAACGGCGCCACGCCCCACGCGCTCAGCAGGCTTTCGGTCGACTGGCGGATCAGCGTGCCGAACGGCGGCAGCACGATCGGAAAATCCTCCAGCGACGTGGCCGGCAAGGCCGTTCCCTGCGCGAGCGGATGCCCGGCGCGCACGACCGCGATCAGCGGCTCGGTAAACAACTGCTCGAAGCTCAGGCCGACCATCCGCTCGGGGTCCGCGAGACGGCCGATCGCGAATTCGATCGAACCCGCTTTCAGGCGTTCGAGCAATTCCGGATTTGCGCCGGTCGCGAGGCGCACGATCACGCGCGGCCACTGCGTCGAGAACTGTCTCAGCACGGGCGGAACCAGCACCGCGGCGACAGTGGGCAGCACGCCGACTTCGAGCGTCGCGGCGGCCGCGCCCTCGGCGCGCGCCAGCAGATCGACGCCCTGGCGCAGCGCGCTCACGCAGGCGCTTGCGTGCGGCATGAAAAGCTGCCCCTCGCGCGTCGGCACCGCGCCGTGACGGCCGCGCTCGAACAGCTTCACGCCGAGAATGGTTTCCAGCTCGGCGACCGTCTTCGATACCGCCGGCTGGGTGATCGACAGACTGTCCGCCGCCCGCTGGACGCTGCCGAACTGCGCGACGGCCAGAAAGCACTGGAGATGGCGAAATTTGACGCGGCTATCCGCGAGACTGCGTTGCATAACGGAAGGTTATACGAAACGGGCAAAAACGTCATTTTTCATAACCGCCTGCTTTGTATAAAGTGCGAGTCATAACGCCGCATCCCCCGATTCGTCCAACGGAGACACTTCATGGAAGATTCAATTCTTTCCCCGCGAGATTTCGCGTCCCATCCCGAGTACGTCTATCCGCCGTACGGTTCGTCGGTCAAGCGCGGCCCGACCCGTCCGCTGATTCCGCTGAAAGAACGTCTGCGCGACCAGCGCGTGCCGGTCTACGGCAGCGACGACCTCGATCCGCTCGACAACGACCTGACCCGCAACGCGGTGCGCAATGGCGAGCCGCTCGGCGAGCGCATCATCGTGACGGGCCGCGTGCTCGACGAAGGCGGCCGTCCGGTGCGCAACACGCTCGTGGAAATCTGGCAGGCGAACGCCGCCGGCCGCTATGTGCACAAGGCCGACCAGCACGACGCGCCGCTCGATCCGAACTTCCTCGGCGCGGGCCGCTGCATCACGGACAACGAAGGCCGTTACCGCTTCTTGACCATCAAGCCGGGCGCGTATCCGTGGGGCAACCATCCGAACGCATGGCGTCCGCAGCACATCCACTTCTCGCTGTTCGGCGATCACTTCGGCTCGCGTCTCGTCACGCAGATGTACTTCCCCGGCGATCCGCTGCTTGCGTTCGACCCGATCTACCAGGGCACTCCGGAAAACGCCCGTGAGCGCATGATCTCGAAGTTCTCGCTCGACATTACGCAAGAGGCCTATGCGCTCGGCTACGATTTCGACATCGTGCTGCGCGGCCCGAACGAAACCCCGATGGAGCGCTAAGCCATGACGACTCTCAAGCAAACGCCTTCGCAGACCGTTGGTCCGTACTTCGCCTACGGTCTTTGTCCGCAGCAATACGACTTCGACTACAAGAGCCTGTTCACGCACGTGCTGGCCGACATGGAAGCGGCCGGCGAGCACATCACGATCGTCGGTCAGGTGTTCGACGGCGACGGCAAGGTGGTTGGCGACGCGATGATCGAAATGTCGCAGGTCGACTCGAACGGCCACTATCCGGAATCGCGCGAGGACATCCTGAAGACCGGCTTTCACGGCTTTGCGCGCGTCGGTACCGGTACGGACCCGCACAAGCGCTTCATCGTCGAGACGGTGAAGCCGGGCCGCGCGAATCCCGACGAAGCGCCGCACATCGACGTGATCCTGACGATGCGCGGCATGCTGCTGCACACGTTCACGCGCATCTATTTCGAGGACGAAGCGCAGGCGAACGAGCAGGACGCCGTGCTGGCGTCGGTGCCGGCCGAGCGCCGTGACACGCTGATCGCGCGACGCGTTGCCGGTACGGCCAACGTGTACCGCTTCGACATCCACATGCAGGGCGATCAGGAAACCGTGTTTTTCGACCTGTGATGCGCGATTCGTCGCGAAGCTCCGAGCAGTAAAAATCGAGCCCGCCTTGTGCGGGCTTTTTTTCGCGCGGACGTTTCGCGATGCACCTGCGCGCGTTAGCAGCGGAAATGATCGATGCTTTGTCCGGCGTGAATCGCGCGCGCGAGCCACGCCGGTTTATCGCCCTGACCGTCCCACGTGTTGCCGAACGCGTCGCGGTACAGCACCGCGGCCACGGCGTTCGCATCGGCTTCGAGCGATTCGGCCAGCGCTTCGAGGGTGATGTTGTGGTCGTCCATGCGTCGACGAATCCACGCGATCATGCGCTCCCGGAGGTTCTCGTCGCGTTCGAACAGTCGTTGTTGTCCTTCTCGTTCTTTCATAACGTATTGGTGTCGCAGCTCTTGCTGGCATTAGACAAACTGGCAACTCGCATAACAACGCGAGGCTCGTGCTTAATTCAATTTTGAACGAAAGCAATTCGACGAATTCGCGCGATCCCTGCAAGTGCGTAAAAACCCGCATTTGCAACTGATGCCTGTCAGATTCTGAATTAAATCGCTGGGATCAAGCGAATCGGCTACTCGAAGAATAGAAGGCGCTAGAATTGCGCCCGTGTTTCGCTTCGTGCGTCGCCTCGTCGTGGCGAGGGAACTTCAGCGGATCGAAAGTGATTCTAGCATTCGATGTATTTTGGCCGCAGCAAAGAAGTTTTTCTAATTGTACTAATTGCGGGACTTCCGGGTTTTCGGTAATCGTGGCTTCCACCACCCGATTGGCGGACAATGCGAAACCCGGGATTCGCCAGAACATCTCGCATCGGCCCGACCTCAGGAGACACGACCATGCCCGCCTCGACCGCCATCCTCACAATCCTCGCCGCGCTGCTATTGGGCGCGATGAGTCCGGGACCCAGCTTCGTCATCGTCGCGCGCAACGCGATCGGCCTGTCGCGCGGCGACGGTCTCGCGACGGCGCTCGGCATGGGCATCGGCGGTGTGTTTTTTAGCGGCATCGCGCTGCTCGGTCTCTATACGCTGCTCGCGACGGTCGAATGGCTCTACGTCGGGCTGAAAGTAGCCGGCGGCGTCTACCTGGTTTATCTGGCGTCGAAAATCTGGCGCGGCGCCGCGAAGCCGCTCGCGTTCAGCGAAACGCAAACCGGCAGCGGCGTCAATCCGCGCAAGTCGTTCTGGGTCGGCCTGAGCACGCAGCTGAGCAATCCGAAGACGGCCGTCTATTACGGCAGTATCTTCGCCGCGCTGCTGCCGCAGCATCCGCCGGTGTGGTGCTATTTCGCGCTGCCGCCGGCGATCTTCGCGATCGAAGCGGGCTGGTACACGATCGTCGCACTGTGCTTTTCGAGCCAACGGCCGCGCGAAATCTATCTGCGCTGGAAGGCGTGGATCGATCGCATCGCCGCGGGCGCGGTGACCGCGCTAGGTCTGCGGCTGATCTTGAATGCGCACAAGGTCGGGATTTGACGCCAACATGAAGCGGCGCGCGCCGGCGTGACTCGCTGCGCGCCGCCCTGAAACAGCGTTAATCGCGGCCCGTTACGCTTTTCCCTCTGCCTTGATCCGCGCGCGCAATTCGAACTTCTGGATCTTCCCCGTCGAGGTCTTCGGCAACTCGCCAAAGCGCACCGCCTTCGGCAACTTGAAGCCGGCCAAAAACAGCCGGCAGTGCGCGATGATTTCCTCCTCGGTCGCCTGCGCGCCTTCCTTCAACTCGATGAACGCGCACGGCACCTCGCCCCACTTCGGATCTGCCATTGCGACCACCGCCGCCACCGACACCGCCGGATGCCGGTACAGCGTGTCCTCGACCTCGATGCTCGAAATGTTCTCGCCGCCCGAAATGATGATGTCCTTGCTGCGGTCGCGGATGCGGATATAGCCGTCGGCCGTGCGCACACCGAGATCGCCGGTATGGAACCAGCCGCCATTGAAAGCGGCTTCGGTCGCCCGCTCGTTCTTCAGATAGCCCTTCATGCAGATGTTGCCGCGAAACATGATCTCGCCGATCGTTTCGCCGTCGTCCGGCACCGGCGCGAGCGTGTCCGCATCGAGCACCGCGACCGCCGCCTGCAGGTGATACCGCACGCCCTGGCGGGCGGTCAGGTCGGCGCTGATTTGCTCGTCGAGCGCGTCCCACTCCTGCTGCTTCGCGCAGACGGCCGCCGGGCCATAGGTTTCTGTGAGCCCGTACACGTGCGTCAGGTCGAATCCGATCTGCTTCATCTTCGCGATCACCGCGGGCGGCGGCGCGGCGCCCGCGACCATCGTCGACACGCGATGCGTGATGCCCTCGCGCCATTCGGCCGGCGCGTTCGCGAGCGAACTCTGTACGATCGGCGCTCCGCAGTAGTGCGTGATGTGCTCGCGTCGAATCAGCTCGAACACGGTCTTCGCGTCGAACTTGCGCAGACAGACGTTGACGCCCGCGCGCGCGGCCACGGTCCACGGAAAGCACCAGCCGTTGCAGTGGAACATCGGCAGCGTCCACAGATAGACCGCGTGCTTCGGCATATCCCATTCGAGAATGTTGCTCAGCGCGTTCAGATACGCGCCACGGTGATGGTAGACCACGCCCTTCGGGTCACCGGTCGTGCCCGACGTGTAGTTCAGCGCGATCGCGTCCCATTCGTCGGTGGGCGGAGTCCACTCGTAGGACGGGTCGCCGGTTTGCAGGAACTGCTCGTAGTCGGTCGCGCGGATGAACTGCGCGGCGTCGGCGGGCTGCGCATCGGCCACGCTGATCACGCGCAGTTCCGGGAATTCGAGCGCAGCGCGATGCGCAAACTCGCCGTATTCGGTATCGACGATCAGCGCCTTCGCCTCCCCGTGGCGCAGCATGAACAGCAGCGTCGCGACGTCGAGCCGCGTGTTCAGCGTGTTCAGCACGGCGCCGGCCATCGGCACGCCGAAGTGCGCCTCGACCATCGGCGGAATGTTCGGCAGCAGCGCGGCGACCGTATCGCCGCGGCCGATGCCGGCCTCGCGCAGCGCGCTCGCGAGCCGCCGCGCGCGCTCATACGTCTCGCGCCAGTTACGGCGGATCTCCCCGTGGACGATCGCGAGCCGCTCGCCATACACTTGCGCTGCGCGCACGAGGAAATCGACCGGCGTCAACGGGACATAATTGGCCTCGCGCCGCCCGAGGCCTTCGTCGAACATGTGCTGTGTCATTGCTTCGTCTCCTGAGGCGCGAGCCGCGCCGCCGATTGTTGTGATCGTTTTCTATGAATAACCAGGGCCTAGCCTAGCAATTGTCGTCATGAACTGTCTGTCATTCAAATGACAGAGTGGCGCCGCTAGCGCCCCGCCTTGACCTGGCTCAGCCGGAACCGCTCCCAGGACGCTTATCTCCAATGACCGTCGCTCCTTTCACCGATCGCGCCGACTCCCGCCCGCCCCAACGCGTCGCGGCCGCCGACCTCGCGCGGCTGTTCGCCACCTGCGCCTGGTTTCGCGCGCTCGCCGCCGAGCATCAGGCGATGGTGCTCGCCAGCGCGCACGCCGAGCACTTTGAAGGCGGCGCGTGGATCGCGCGTCGCCAGCAACCGTCCGACTATTGGATCGGCGTGCATTCGGGGCTCATCAAGCTCGCTATCTACAACGCGTCGGGCCGCAGTTGCACGCTGTCGGGGGTGCCGCCGGGCGGCTGGTTCGGCGAAGGCAGCGTGATCAAGCGCGAGTTGCGCAAGTACGACGTCGCCGCGATCCAGCCGTCGCTCGTGATGTTCGTGCCGTCCGCGACCTTCCATGCGCTGCTCGAATCGAGCCTGCCGTTCACGGGTTTCGTGATCCGGCAGTTGAACAACCGGATGGGGGAATTCATCGCATCGATCCAGAACAGCCGGCTGCTCGATGTGGACGCACGCGTCGCGCAATCGCTCGCGCAGCTGTTCAACCCGGATCTGTATCCGGACACGGGCCACACACTGGCGATTTCGCAGGAAGAGGTCGGTTTGCTCGCGGGGGTGTCGCGGCAGCGCATCAATCAGGCGCTGCAGAACCTCGAGAAGCTGCGGATTTTGGGTCTGTCATATAACCAGATCGAGGTGCTCGATCTCGAGCGGCTAGAGGCGTACGGACGAGAGCAGATCTAGCGACGCGGCGGGCGCGGGCTACCCGGCGCGCACGCCGCACTTGCGTGTCGCGCGCGTTTCGAGAGCGGCGTCGGTCTTGAACAGCGCGAGCATGATCGCGCTCAACACGCCCGATTTTTTCCAGCGCAGATAGTAGCGATGCGCGGTCTGGTACGGCACGTAGTGCCCGGGCATCGCGCTCCACGGTGCGCGCGTGTGCAGCACCCACATCACGCTATTGAGCACGTGGCGAATATCGATCGGTGGACGACCACGCCGCGGGACGTCGTGATTCAGGGTTTCGGGCAATAGCGGCGCGACCTGCTGCCATTGCTCGTCGGTCAACTCCTGAACGACCGGCCTCGTCCCGATGGATTCGGAAGATGGGCTATTCATGCGTGAAAGCACACGCGCCAAGCGCGTGTCGGCGTCGCTCCAAAAGTAGTGTCGATACGTCAACTCGTTCGAGACTACTCGAAGCTTGCCTGGGAGAAAGTCAACTTTTGTGATCCGAACGGCGCAATGTCAAAAATGGCAATAGGCTATTGCGTCGACGCGCTGATGGCTCGACGCGGATCGTGGTCTATCATCGGCCCGCCCGGCGCCGCCGCCCCCCGGCGCGCGCCGCGGCCGAACTAAAAGATCTCTCTCCCCACGCAGGAAATCCCTTGAGACACATCCGCTTTATCAAGACCGCCGCGCTCGTCGGCGGCGCCGCGTTTGCCGTGACGTCCGAACAGGCTTCGGCACAAAGCTCGATTACGCTGTACGGCGTCGCCGACGTCAGCGTGCGCTATCTGACGAATTCGAACGCCAAAAACGACGACCGTCTGTACATGACCAACGGCGCGATCACCAACAGCCGCTGGGGTCTGCGCGGCTCGGAAGATCTCGGCGGCGGTCTCAAGGCGATCTTCGACCTGGAAAGCGGTATCAACCTGCAGAACGGCTCGGCCTCGGATAGCCAGCGCATTTTCAATCGAAACGCATACGTCGGCGTCAGCAGTCAGTACGGCACGCTGACGCTCGGTCGCCAGAAGACGCCGCTGTTCGACCTGCTCGGCGACACCTACGACCCGCTCACGGTGGGCAACTACAACGAGAACTCGTGGCTGCCTGGCGCGCTCGGCGCGGGGCTGTACGCCGATAACGCGGTCAAGTACACGGGCACGTTCAACGGCCTGACGGTGGCCGCGATGTACTCGTTCGGCACGAACTCGGCATCGACCGGCGCGGGCGGCTTCTCGGGCCAGGTGCCGGGCCATCTCGGCGCGGGCAACATGTACGGCTTCACGCTGTCGTACGTGGCGGGTCCGCTGTCGGTCGCCGCCGGCGTGCAGCAGAACAGCGACAACAGCAATCACAAGCAGACCATCTTCAACGCGAACGCGGTTTATGCGTTCAGCTCGACGAAGCTGTACGTCGGCTATCTGCATTCGAAGGACGACACCGGCTTCGTCGACAGCGCGCTCGCGCAGCAGACGCTCGTGCCGGGCGTCGATATCGTCAAGGGCTCGGGCCGCATCGACAACGGACCGTTCGCCGGTGTCACGTGGCAGGCCACGCGCGCGCTGACGCTGACGGGCGCCGCGTACTACGACCACATGTCGAACGCGGCGATCGGCAATGGTCAGGTCGGCGGCGGCTATCGCTACACGTTCGTCGGACTGGCCGAGTACGCGCTGTCGAAACGCACCGAGGTGTACGGCACCGTCGATTTCGACAAGGTGTCAGGCGCGGCCTCGGTCGAACTGCCGGGCCGCAACAACCAGACCGGCGTTGCGCTCGGTCTGCGGACGATTTTCTAAGGCTCCGGGTCGTCATCGCAAAACGGGCGTCCCCAGGGACGCCCGTTTTTTTTGGCTCTCGCATACGGAAACCGGCTTACCGGTCTGCCGCGGGCATAAAAAAAGGTGCCGCGAACGGCACCTTCTGTACTACAGGCAGCTTCTGCTGAAGCTTAGAAGCGGTGACGCAGACCGACCGTAGCAGCCGTCTGGTTCTTCGACGACGAGCTCGGAACCGTGTTGTCGCCGCTGTAGATCGAAGCCACGCCGCCGTCGCCCATTGCGTGCTGGTACACAGCCTGAGCGTAGACGTCGGTGCGACGCGACAGCGAGTAGTCAGCCTGCAGGCCGATCTGGTGGTAACGGGTCTTCATGTCGTTACCGTCGGCGTTGATGCCGTAGCCGCGTGCGTCGGTGAACGTGTACGCAACGCCGAGAGCCATCGCCGGGGTCAGGTTGTACTTGCCGTTGATTTCGTAGTTGTTGGTGTGGCCTTGACGCTGAGTAGCCGCTGCGCCGACCAGGTTGTCGATGCGCGATTGCGTCCATGCCACGCCGACCAGCGCCGGGCCGAAGCCGTACGAAGCGCCTGCGCCGAACTGACGCTGACGGAAGTTGCCGGTGATCGGGCCTGCCGAGTTCGCTACGACGCCGTCCGATGCGCCGGTCAGGTTCGTGCGAGCGTTCGGGTTGTTTTGCTGAGCGTAGGCAGCACCGAGGTGCAGGCCTTGCCACTGGTAAGCAGCGCCCAAGCTGTACTGACGGTTGTTTGCGAAGCCGCCAGCCTGGTTCGAGAAGCCGTACGTGCCGCCGAACGTGAAGCCAGCGTAGTTAGCGCTCGAGTACTTGATCGAGTTGTTGACCGACAGACCACCGTTGGTGTTCAGGTTGTCGTTGTTGAACGGGTGCGCGAAGTACGTGCCGCCCCAGCTGCCCGTTGCGGTCAGCGGTGCGAGGTAGTCCTGCGCTGCGTCATACTGGCGACCCAGCGTGACCGTACCGAATTGCGCGCTCGACAGGCCGACGAAGGCCTGGCGGTTGAACATGCCCTTGTTGTTGGCGAACTGGCCGTTGTTGATGTTGAAGCCGCTTTCCAACGTGAAGATTGCCTTCAGACCGCCGCCCAGATCTTCCGAGCCACGCAGGCCGAAGCGGCTCTGGTCGATGCCGCCGCTGTTTGCTGCCCACTTGGAGCTGCCAGCAACGTTGCTGGTGTAGGTCAGACCTGCGTCGATCAGACCGTACAGGGTCACGCTGCTTTGTGCGTGAGCGACCGAAGCGAACGATGCGGCAGCCGCAACGACGATGAGACTCTTTTTCATGGGAACTCCAATTCGAAAAATTTATACGGGGAGCAGGACCTGCCTCAGCAGCCGATGCATCGCATCCGCCGCCGCCCGCTTGGCCGACCCGTTCGGATCGACCGGGCACCCTTGAAGCGAAGCGTGAGTGTAGGGGGACACCCTGGTATCGACGCCGACAATTCACGCAACAGGATTTTTCGAATTTCGCAACAATGTTGGGGCCGGCGGGAATAACTTGTTGTTTTTCCAACGTTTATCGCAAGATCTAAGTGCCGGATCGCCAGCCCCAGCCAAAACGAATTTGCAACGCGCCAATATTCGAAGTTGTGCGTTTGCAACAGTGGTTTAATACGCGTGACGTAATCGGGTCGGAGCAAACTGACGAAAAGACCGTCGATATTTCTTGGAATCGAACGATTCGAATGATGGTTTTCCGCGTTGTTTGAAATTTATTTTGCGATGGCCGGAACTTAATGGAGTTAATGCAGTCACTTTCGCGCATATAGCAATTAATCGTTTCAGGCGGGGCCGATTAACTTGTCGAATCGATAAGACCGCTTATTCACTTGATCTTTATTGGCCAGCTCAAGCAGTTGCTGCCACTCCCCGGCAGCACATCGGTTCGAGCCTGCCTCGTCGAATCAGCATTCACTTTTGGGAAACCGCCATTGCGACGGTCTTCTATTTCACGCTTTGTCACGTCTCTATAAAATGCGCTCGCGACTAAGCGAAGAAGCCTTCGGCACGGGCATTGCCCGGAGGTGAATTGCGGCGCCGGCCGCCGCGTGACAAGACCCGTGCTGAAAGCGGACGGCGTGCATCAACAAGCCTTCCTCATTCAATTAACGGCCGGGCGGCACCCGCATTTACACGGACTTTCCCTGATTACGCGCGAGCACCGCTTATGGCTTGCGGGGAGCGCGCTTGAGCGCCTCCTCGTCCTCGGGCGAGGAACCCGGCGCGAGCGGGTCAGTGTCGGGCGGCGTGTCGGGCAATGGACGCGGCTCGCCGTCGGATTCCTCCAGCGGCCGGTTCGGAGGCGCGACGGGATCGATGGTTGGGTCGGTTTGCATGACGACCTCCAGGCGGACGGGAATAGCTCCCTACGCTGGATGCGCAACGGCTATTCCTGCGATCGCTGGCAGTTCGCCCGCGGGGGCGCCTGTAGAAATTGCGCTGGCTCGAAACCGAACTTGCAACGCCATGCCCGATGAAGGCCGCCCCAAAAACAAAAAGGGTTCCGGAATTCGGAACCCTTTTTTCGATACTTTGGTGGGCCGGGTGGGGTTCGAACCCACGATGTCCTTTCGGAGGTGGATTATGAGTCCACTGCCTGCAACCAACACGGCGTCCAGCCCAAGAAAAAAGACCCGGTCGTGAAGGCCGGGCCCGTTTCGTCGATTGGCCGACATACTACACGAAAAAGGGGCCTGCGCAACCGCTTCGCTTCCGCGAAACGACCGGGCGTCCCCTTCCATCGCATCATGTGCGGCCAGCCGCGGCCGCCGCCGTCAATTCCCTTCGAGGAACGACTTCAGCTTGTCGGAACGGCTCGGATGACGCAGCTTGCGCAGCGCCTTCGCCTCGATCTGACGAATCCGCTCGCGCGTCACGTCGAACTGTTTACCGACCTCTTCGAGCGTGTGATCGGTGCTCATCTCGATACCGAAACGCATGCGCAACACCTTCGCTTCGCGCGGCGTCAGCGAGTCGAGCACATCCTTCACGACGTCGCGCATGCTCGCATGCAGCGCGGCATCCGCGGGGGCGACCGTGTTGGTATCTTCGATGAAGTCGCCCAGATGCGAATCGTCGTCGTCGCCGATCGGCGTTTCCATCGAGATCGGCTCCTTCGCGATCTTCATGATCTTGCGGATCTTGTCTTCCGGCATTTCCATCTTCTCGGCCAGCGTTGCCGGATCCGGCTCGAGACCGGTTTCCTGCAGGATCTGACGCGAGATGCGGTTCATCTTGTTGATCGTTTCGATCATGTGAACCGGAATCCGGATCGTGCGCGCCTGGTCGGCGATCGAACGCGTAATGGCCTGGCGAATCCACCACGTCGCATACGTGGAGAACTTGTAGCCACGACGGTATTCGAACTTGTCCACCGCCTTCATCAGGCCGATGTTGCCTTCCTGAATCAGGTCGAGGAACTGCAGACCGCGGTTCGTGTACTTCTTCGCGATCGAGATCACGAGACGCAGGTTCGCCTCGGTCATCTCACGCTTTGCCTGACGCGCCTTCAGTTCGCCGGCCGCCATCTGACGGTTGGTTTCCTTCAGGTCCTTCAGCGGCAGTACCACGCGTGCCTGCAGATCGAGCAGACGCTGCTGCTGTTCGCGGATCGCTGGAATGTTGCGCGTGAGGATCGCGCTATATACATGCCCCTCCCCGACGATCTTGTCGGCCCATTCGAGATCCGTCTCGCTGCCCGGGAAACGCGCGATGAATTCCGCGCGCGGCATGCCGCACTTGTCGACTACGGTATGCAGGATCTGACGCTCGACCTGACGCACTTCATCGACCTGCGCGCGCAGCGTGTCGCACAGACGCTCGACTGTACGCGCGGTGAAGCGGATCGTCATCAGCTCGTTCTGGATGGTTTCCTGCGCCTTCAAGTACGACTTGGACTTGTAGCCTTCCTTCTCGAACGCGCGACGCATCTTGTCGAACCATTCGCTGATCAACGCGAATTTTTCGAGCGACGCGCGCCGCAGCGCTTCGAGCTGTGCGGCGTTGGCGGTGGCTTGCGCCGAGCCATCGTCCTCTTCCTCGTCCTCTTCGTCCTCTTCCTCGGCTTCCTCGTCTTCGTTCTCGATCGCTTCCGCTTCCTGCGCGGAGAAGCCGTCGGCGTCTTCCGCGTCGGCGTCGATCAGACCGTCGACGAGTTCGTCGATGCGCACTTCGTCGTTGGCGACGCGCTCGGCCATCGCGAGGATGTCGGCGATCGTGGTCGGGCACGCGGAGATGGCCATCACCATGTGCTTCAGGCCGTCTTCGATGCGCTTCGCAATTTCGATTTCGCCTTCGCGCGTAAGCAGCTCGACCGTGCCCATTTCGCGCATGTACATGCGCACGGGGTCGGTAGTGCGGCCGAATTCGGAGTCGACGGTGGACAGCGCGACTTCGGCTTCCTCTTCGACTTCATCGTCCGACGAAGCCGCGGGTGCGTTGTCGTTGAGCAGCAGCGTTTCGGCGTCAGGGGCCTGTTCGTAGACGGCGACGCCCATGTCGTTGAACGTGCTGATGATGCCTTCGATCGCCTCGGTCTCGGTGAAGTTGTCCGGCAGGTGATCGTTGATTTCAGCGTACGTGAGGAAGCCGCGCTCCTTGCCGAGCTTGATCAGCGCGCGCAGCTTGGAGCGACGCTCCTCGAGTTCCTCCACCGTGCCAGGCTGCGACGACGCGAACGCATCCTTCAGCAGCGCTTTTTCCTTTGCACGACGGTCGCGAGCCTTGACCTTTTCCACCTTGCCCGGTGCGGCGGCAGCGGTTTCTTCGGCCTGGGTTGCATCGTCATCGACGGGTACTTCATTCAGCTTTTTCGTCATGGAGTTCGCCGTACCGGCTGTAGTCTCGACCCCCGGCTGTTGGACAACAGCCGGATGAACCGTGGATACTGAAGTCACGCGCGCTGCCGCATCGTCCTGAACGGCAGCCGCTTCCCTTGCGCTTCTGACACCCGCCCGCTTGGCAGCCGGCGGTGCTACAGCTTTCGCCGCCCGAACCGGTGCGGCCTGCGCGGCCGCAGTGGTCGACGACTTCTTCCCGGCAGCTGGCGCAACGCTGACAGCAGACGTTTTTCTGGCGGATGCAGTCAGCCTGGCTTCGGTAACTTTTCCGGTGCGCTCTTTAGCGCGTGAGCCAGTTGTCTGATTTCCGCCTGTCGTCTTTGCCATCGCATCGCCTTTCGCCGTTGCTAGGAAAACCCTTGAAAAAACAAACCGCTAGAAACTTTTGATTATAGCACCCGAGGTTTTCGCCTCTCCGCTACAGGCCGAGTTGACGCTTCATGTCGGCCCGCTTCCGGTTGAGCTCCGAAAACTCGGCAAACTCTTCCGGTGTATGTCGTGACTGTCGCGAAAGCTGATCGAGACGATCGCAATAAGCGTCGTATCGCATCTTCAAAATCGCGGCCTTCAACTCCTCGCCGACGATTCGTTCCTGCTCGCGCCGTTCCTCGATGACGGCCGCGTCCTGCGGATCTTTCAGCAGCAAATCCCGGACGTTTTCATCATAGTCTAGAATTTTGCGAAAGATTTCCTCGAAAGTTGGGGCGTTCGCACCATTTCGCAAGAGATCTGACAACAACTGGAACGCCGCCGAATCGCCGAGGGCGCGCGCGTGCGTCGTCACTTCCGCGAACAGTTCGCCGTGCCGGGTCACGGTGAGCAGCGCCTCTTCGGCCTCTTCGTCGAGCATCGCGACCGTGCGCGGATACATCACCAGGTTGCGCAGCGTCTTTTCCTCGATGCCGGTCACGCTGCGGCGATCCTTGCGGGCCGGCGCCTCGCGCGCCGCGGCTGCGATCCGCGCATCGACTTCGCAAAGCGCCGCGACTTCGCTGAACGGCACATCGAGCCGGTCCGCAAACATATGCATGATCTGCGCGCGCAGCGCATTCGCCGGCAATGCCTGCAGCAGCGGCTTTGCGTCGAACAGCGCGCGGGCTTTGCCCTCGGGCTGATCGAGCTCCTTGCCGGTCAGCACCTCGTTGAGCATGAACTGCGACAACGGCATCGCCCGTTCGACCTGCTCGGCGAAAGCCTCGGTGCCGAACTCGCGCACGTAGCTGTCGGGATCGTGCTCGCTCGGCAGGAACAGGAAACGGATCGTCCGGTTGTCGGCGGCATGCGGCAGGCACGCATCGAGCGCGCGGCGTGCTGCACGCCGGCCGGCCGCGTCGCCGTCGAAACTGAAAATGACCGTATCGGTCTGGCGCATCAGTTTCTGCACATGAATCGGTGTGCAAGCGGTGCCGAGCGTCGCGACCGCGTTCTGGAAGCCCAATTGGGCCAGCGCGACCACGTCCATATAACCTTCGACGACCAGCACGTAGTGCTGCTCTCGAATCGCCAGACGCGCCTCGAACAGCCCGTACAGCTCGCTGCCCTTGTTAAATAGCGGCGTTTCCGGCGAATTCAAATACTTTGGCTCGCCGCCGTCGAGCACGCGGCCGCCGAAGCCGATCACCTGCCCTTTGACATTGCGGATCGGGAACATGATCCGCTCGCGGAAGCGGTCGTAGCGGCGGTTCTGACCCTGCGCGTCGGACTTTTCGCTGACGATCACGAGACCCGCTTCGACCAGCGCGTCGTCACGGTAGTTCGGGAACGCCGCCTCGAGGTTTTGCCAGCCTTCGGGCGCGTAGCCGAGACCGAAGCGCGCGGCGATTTCGCCGGTCAGACCGCGCTTTTTCAAATATTGGATCGCGCCCGGCGCACCGCGCAGCTGCTTACGGTAGTAGTCGCAGGCGGTCTGCATGAGATCGGACAGCGCCGTGGTGACCGCCTTCGACGGCGCCGGCGCGTAGCCGCCGCCAGCTCCGCCACCACCGCCATATCCGGGCGAAGGCTCGTTCGGCACAGTTAGACCCACCGATTGCGCGAGCTCGTTCACCGCTTCGGGAAACGACGCGCCCACGTGTTCCATCAGGAACCCGATGGCCGTGCCATGCGCACCGCAGCCGAAGCAGTGATAAAACTGCTTAGTCGGACTAACCGTAAACGAGGGGCTCTTCTCGTTGTGAAACGGGCACAGCCCCATGAAGTTCGCGCCGCCCTTTTTCAGCTGCACATACCGGCCGACCACGTCGACGATATCGACGCGGTTGAGCAGGTCCTGCAGGAATGACGGTGGGATCACAGTAATTAACGCTGCCTGAAAAGCTTCAAAATCCAAGCCCGGAGTCCGGGCCCGACACCGCGACCGGGCCCCGCGCCCCGTCTTTACGAGGCGCGCGACCCGGACAAATCGACAGGGTTACTTCGCGAGCGCGGCCTTGACCTGCGCGGAGACGGCGGTCATGTCGGCGCGGCCGGCCAGCTTCGGCTTCAGCACGCCCATCACTTTGCCCATGTCCTGCGGGCCGGCAGCACCGGTTTGCGCGACCGCCGCCTGCACTTCGGCAACGATTTCCGCTTCGGACATCTGCTCAGGCATATAGGCGGAAAGAATGGCCAGCTCGGCCTTTTCCTTGTCCGCGAGATCCGTGCGTCCGGCGGCCTCGAACTGGCTGATCGAATCCTTGCGCTGCTTGATCATCTTGTCGACCACGGCGGTTATGCCGGCATCGTCGAGCGTGACCCGCTCATCGACTTCACGCTGCTTGACCGCGGCGAGGAGCAGGCGGATCGTGCCGAGACGCTCGGTCTCGCGCGCCCGCATGGCAGCTTTCATATCGTCGTTGATCCGGTCCTTGAGACTCATCACTCACCTGAATTGCGTTGAAAAGTTGAAAAACCGGCCGGTCGATGACGGCGATACCGCCGCATCAGCACGAAAACCCGCTTGGGACTTCTTCCTCAAGCGGGTTGGCGCAATATGCGTAGTGGATGCGACCCTGCCGGCTGGCCCGATGGGCCGGGTTTGCCGTGATGGCACTGTGGTGCCGCCATCGGCTGGGATGCTGCCGCGCCGCGTACAGCGGGGCAACGCCAGAATCAGTAGAGCTTTTTTGGCAGCATCTGGCCACGCAGACGCTTGAAATGACGCTTCACCGCCGCCGCTTTCTTGCGCTTGCGTTCGGCTGTGGGTTTCTCGTAAAACTCGCGAGCGCGAAGTTCCGTCAGTAAGCCGTTTTTCTCCATGGTGCGCTTGAAACGGCGCATGGCGACTTCGAACGGCTCATTGTCTTTTACGCGGATGGTCGTCATTTTTCAATAACGGAACTTTGTAAAGGTTCAGGAGTATAGCAGAGCTTTCTCACAAAGCCATTGCGCCGTCAAGCCCCCCGGGCATATTCGGCGGCCGCCTCCCCCGCCGCCACACCCGACGCCCACGCCCACTGGAAGTTGTAGCCGCCGAGCCAGCCGGTCACGTCGACCGCCTCGCCGATGAAGTAGAGACCCGGCACCCGAGCGCTCATCATCGTCGTCGATGACAAACCGCGCGTATCGACGCCGCCGCGCGTCACTTCGGCCTTGCGATAACCCTCGGTGCCGTTCGGCGTGAGCGTCCAGCGCGACAGCGCCTCGCCGATGCGGCGCAGCGTCTTGTCCGGCAGATCGGCGACTCGAGCCTCGGCGGCCACCTGATGAGTGTCGAGCCACACGTGTGCGAGCCGTTGCGGCACCCATTCCGATAGCAGATTGGCGATCTGCCGCTTCGTGCCGTTTTTCGCGTCGATGAGCGCGGCCGCGGCGTCGCGCTCCGGCAGCAGATTGATGTGAATCGGCTCGCCGGGCTGCCAGAAGCTCGATATCTGCAGCACCCCCGGGCCCGACAGGCCGCGGTGCGTGAGCAGCAGATCTTCGGTGAACTCGGCGCCGGTCTTCTTGTTGCCAGTCGACAACTGGACTTCGAGGGACACGCCCGACAGCGCCGCAAACGGCTCCCAGTCGGCCGGCGCGAAGGTCAGCGGCACCAGCGCGGGGCGGGTGTCGATCAGCTTATGGCCGAACTGCTTGGCGATGCGGTACGCGAAATCGGTCGCGCCGATCTTCGGGATCGACAGTCCGCCCGTCGCGATCACGAGCGCACGGGCGGCGATCGTGCCCGCCGTCGTGCCGAGGAGGAATCGCCCTTCGGCGTCCTGGCGAACTTCTTCGACCGACAGCGGCGTGCGCCATGCAACGCCCCCAACGTCGCACTCGCTTTTAAGCACGTCGATGACCGCGTCGCTCGACTGATCGCAAAACAGCTGGCCCTTGTGCTTCTCGTGCCATGTCACGCGATGTTGCTTGAGCAGCGCCATGAAGTCGCGCGGGGTATAGCGTGCAAGCGCCGAGCGGCAAAAATGCGGATTCGCCGACAGATAATTGGCCGGCCCCGCATACAGATTCGTGAAGTTGCAGCGGCCACCGCCGGATATGCGGATTTTTTCCGCGAGACGCTGCGAGTGGTCGATCAGCGCCACACGCCGACCAAGTTGACCGGCAACTGCAGCGCACATCATGCCGGCCGCGCCCGCGCCGATCACCGCGATATCGAAGGATTCCATGGGGCCGCATTGTACCTGCCGGGCCCACGCGCCCGTGCCCGTGCGCTGCCGGCCCCCAGCGGCTGCTGGTCCGCGCTGGTATACTTTCAGGCTTACCTTTTACTTTCGGACGCGCATTGCGCGCGCCCGTCTCAAGCGATTCATCATGCTCGTTCTCGGCATCGAAAGCTCCTGCGACGAAACCGGTCTCGCGCTCTACGACACGGAGCGCGGCCTGCTCGCGCACGCGCTGCATTCGCAGATTGCGATGCATCGCGAGTACGGCGGCGTCGTGCCGGAGCTTGCATCGCGCGACCACATCCGCCGTGCGCTGCCGCTGCTCGAAGAGGTGATGGAGCGCGCCAGCGTCGCGCGCGGTGACATCGACGCGATCGCCTACACACAAGGCCCTGGGCTCGCGGGCGCGCTGCTGGTCGGCGCGAGCGTCGCCAATTCGCTGGCGATGGCGTGGAACAAGCCGACCGTCGGCATTCACCATCTCGAAGGGCATTTGCTGTCGCCGCTGCTCGTCGACGAGCCGCCGCCGTTTCCGTTCGTCGCGCTGCTGGTGTCGGGCGGCCATACGCAACTGATGCGCGTGACGGATGTCGGCGTCTACGAGACGCTCGGCGAAACGCTCGACGACGCCGCCGGCGAAGCCTTCGACAAAACCGCCAAGCTGCTGGGCCTCGGCTATCCGGGCGGCCCGGAAGTCTCGCGCATGGCCGAGTTCGGCACCCCCGGCGCAGTCGTGCTGCCGCGCCCGATGCTGCATTCCGGCGACCTCGATTTCAGCTTCAGCGGCCTGAAGACCGCCGTGCTCACGCACGCAAACCGGCTGGGCGGCGCGAACATTTGCGAACAGGCCAAGGCCGATCTCGCGCGCGGTTTCGTTGATGCCGCCGTCGAAGTGCTGGCCGCGAAATCGCTCGCGGCGCTCAAGCGCACGAAGCTGAACCGGCTGGTGGTGGCGGGCGGCGTCGGCGCGAACCGGCAGTTGCGCGAAGCGCTGTCGGCCGCCGCGCAGAAGCGCAATTTTTACGTGCACTATCCCGACCTGTCGCTGTGCACGGACAATGGGGCGATGATCGCGCTGGCCGGCGCGCTGCGTCTGCAACGCTGGCCCGAACAGGCCGTCAACGACTATGCGTTCACCGTGAAGCCGCGGTGGGATCTGACGTCGCTCGCGCACTGAACCGGCACCGCAAGACGATAAAAAGCCGCTTTAAAGGCGGCTTTTTTATGGGTTCAATGCTTTTGCAACGAAACGGCGTAGACCGATGCAGAACGTATCAGGCGAGGCGCTTGTCCTGCTCGATCACCGCATAAGCGCTGTGATTGTGAATCGACTCGAAGTTTTCGGCTTCGAGCACATACGCGACGATGCGCTCGTCGGCATTCAGACGCTGGGCAACGTCGCGCACGAGGTCTTCGACGAACTTCGGATTTTCGTACGCGCGCTCGGTAACGAACTTCTCGTCCGGACGCTTGAGCAGACCCCACAGTTCGCACGACGCTTCTTCCTCGGCGATGCGGATCAACTCTTCGACAGCGACGTCGCCGATCAGCTCGGCATCGATCGTCACGTGCGAGCGCTGGTTGTGCGCGCCGTACTGCGAGATTTTCTTCGAGCACGGGCACAGGCTCGTGACCGGCACCAGCACCTTCAGAAACAGCCGCGTCGCGCCATGGCGGGTCTCGCCGGTCAGCGTAACTTCGTAGTCGAGCAGGCTCTGCACGCCCGACACCGGCGCGGTCTTGTTCACGAAGTACGGGAATGACACTTCGATGCGGCCCGCCTCGGCCTCGAGCTTGTCGAGCATGGCCGCGAGCATCGTGCGGAACGTGGCCGGTTCGAGCGGCGCCTTGTTCTCTTCGAGCAACGCGACGAAGCGCGACATGTGCGTGCCCTTCTGCTCGGCTGGCAGATGCACATCTAGATTCCACGTGCCGACCGTCGGCTGCACTTCATCGGCTTGCGTTCGAACCGTCAACGGATGACGCACGCCCTTCACCCCGACCCGCTGGATTGGAATCTGGCGCGTGTCGGGGGTGCTTTGCACGTCGGGCATCACGAAGGCGGGATTCATCTGATTCATTCTTTTGTCCTTTCTGGAAAGCGCCGGGCTGCGTCCAGGTCTCGCTGCATCGGCGACGATCGCGCAGCGAGCTCGAAGCGCCCAGCGGCCGTGCAGATCAGCGCGCGCAACGGCGAACGCCGGCTGCCGCCGGCGTTGGGTGACGGGCCGCAGGACCCGTCGGTTCAAACTGGAGATTGCCGAAGCCGCCGTCGCATGACGGCGGCATGAGTCGTACCCACGGCGGCACGACAGGCGACAGCGCTTTAAGCGACGCGCTTCACCGACGACTGACCGCCGACCGCGCCGCTTGCGAGGAAGCGTTCGCGGATCGACCGGGCAATACCCGCGGCGTCGAGACCACACGCGGCGAGCAGCTTGGCCGGGTCCCCATGATCGATGAACCGATCGGGGAGGCCCAATTGTAGTACGGGGCGCATAACCCCACTTGCGAGCAGGGCTTCGACGCAGGCCGAACCCGCGCCACCCATGATGCAGCCTTCCTCGACGGTGACGATCGCGTCGTGCGTCTCGCCCAGCTTGCGCACGAGTTCGGTGTCGAGCGGCTTCACGAAGCGCATGTTCGCCACGGTGGCGTCGAATTGCTCGGCCGCTGCGAGCGACGGCGCGACCATCGTGCCGAACGCGAGAATCGCGATGCGCTTGCCGGCCGGCGCCGACGTCTCGCGACGCACTTCGCCCTTGCCGAGCGGCAACGCGGCCATCTGCTTGACGGTCGCGACACCGGTACCCGCGCCGCGCGGGTAGCGCACAGCGGTGGGATGCGACTGCTGCAACGCGGTGTAGAGCATCTGACGGCACTCGTTTTCGTCCGACGGCGCCATCACGGTCATGTTCGGGATACAACGCATGAACGCGAGGTCGTACGCGCCCGCATGCGTCGCGCCGTCCGCACCGACGAGACCCGCGCGATCGATGGCGAAAACCACCGGCAGGTTTTGCAGCGCGATGTCGTGAATCAATTGGTCATACGCGCGTTGCAGGAAGGTCGAATAGATTGCGACGACCGGCTTCATGCCGTCCGCGGCGAGGCCGCCCGCGAACGTCACCGCGTGCTGCTCGGCGATACCGACGTCGAAGTAACGATCCGGGAAGCGCTTTTCGAACTCGACCATGCCCGAGCCTTCACGCATCGCCGGTGTAATGCCGACCACGCGCGAGTCGAGCTCGGCCGCATCGCACAGCCATTCGCCGAACACCTGCGTGTAGGTCTTCTTCGACGGCGTCGCGGCCGGCTTGATGCCCTCGGCCGGATTGAACTTGCCCGGGCCGTGGTAAAGCACCGGATCGGCCTCGGCCAGCTTGTAGCCCTGGCCTTTCTTCGTGACCACGTGCAGGAATTGCGGCCCGCGCAGTTCCTTGATGTTTTGCAGCGTCGGAATCAGCGAATCGAGATCGTGACCGTCGATCGGCCCGATGTAGTTGAAGCCGAACTCCTCGAACAGCGTGGCCGGCACGATCATGCCCTTCGCGTGCTCCTCGAGCTTGCGCGCGAGATCGAGCACCGGCGGCGCGACGCGCAGCACGCGCTCGACGCCCGCGCGCGCGGCCGCATAGAAGCGCCCCGACATCAGACGCGCAAGATGGCGATTGAGCGCGCCGACCGGCGGCGAGATCGACATGTCGTTGTCGTTGAGGATCACGAGCAGCGGCACGTCGTCTTCGACGCCCGCGTTGTTCATGGCCTCGAAGGCCATGCCGGCCGTCATCGCGCCGTCGCCGATCACGGCGATACCCATGCGGTTGTCACCCTGCAGCTTGCTCGCGATCGCCATGCCGAGCGCGGCCGAAATCGACGTGCTCGAGTGCGCCGTGCCGAAAGTGTCGTATTCCGATTCGTCGCGTTTCGGGAAGCCCGAGATGCCGCCCAACTGACGCAGCGTGTGCATCTGGTCGCGACGACCGGTCAGGATCTTGTGCGGATAGGTCTGATGGCCTACGTCCCAGACGATCCGGTCGTGCGGCGTATCGAACACGTAATGCAGCGCGATGGTCAACTCGACCGTGCCGAGGTTGGACGAGAGATGGCCGCCCGTCTGCGATACGCTGTCGAGCACAAAGGCGCGCAACTCGTCGGCAAGCGGCTGCAATTGACGGCGATCGAGGCGGCGCAGGGCTGCCGGGTCGTCGATGGTTTTCAGCAAGTCGTACATCGTCGTTCCATTGTAGGAAAACTTACGCGCCCGCACTTCATACATGCACCCCGGGGGATGGAGGGTGCGCGGCGGCGGGCTTTCGCGTTCAGCTGACCCGGTTCACCACCAGGTCGGCCAGTTCGGCAAGACGCTGTGCGCGAGCGCCGAACGGTGCAAGCGCGGCGTGAGCGTCGCTGCGCAGTTGCGCCGCGAGCGCGCGCGACGCGTCGAGCCCGATAATCGACACGTAGGTCGGCTTGCCGTCCTTCGCGTCCTTGCCGGCGGTCTTGCCGAGCGTTGCGGAGTCGGTCGTGACGTCGAGAATGTCGTCGACGACCTGAAACGCGAGACCGACCGCGGCGGCGTAGGCATCGAGCGAAGCCAGAGCCTGCGCGTCTGGCGTCTCGCCGGCTAGTGCGCCCATGCGCACGGCCGCGCGCAGCAACGCGCCGGTCTTCATGCGATGCATGGTCTCGAGCTGCGAGCGGGTCAGCGTGTGACCGACGCTCGCCAGATCGATGGCCTGACCGCCGCACATGCCGATCGAGCCGCTGGCGAGCGCGAGTTCGCGCACGAGCGAGGCCTGCTGCGGCTGGCCCAATACGTCGGACGTGAGCACGACGAATGCCTGCGATTGCAAAGCGTCGCCGACCAAAAGCGCGGTCGCTTCGTCATACTTGACGTGGACCGTCGGCTTGCCGCGGCGCAGTTCGTCGTCGTCCATGCAGGGCATGTCGTCGTGCACGAGCGAGTAGACGTGGATCATTTCCAGCGCCGCCGCCGCCGCATCGAGGCATTCGGCGCGCGCGCCGGTCAGCTCGCCGGCCGCGTGGCACAGGAGCGGCCGCACCCGCTTGCCGCCACCGAGCACCGCATAGCGCATCGCCTCGTGCAGCTTGGCGGGTTCGGTCGTCTCGGCCGGCAGATAGTTTTCCAGAGCCGTTTCGACACGTTCGAGCACCGAGCGCGTCCATTGTTCGAATGTCATAGGTCGTCCCCGCTCTCAGTCGCGGCTGTGCCTGCGGTATTCATGGGCAGAGGCTTGAGGGTCTCACCATCGAGGACCCGCACCTGCTGCTCGACCTTTTCGAGCTGCTGTTGACAGAATGCGACAAGTGCCGCCCCGCGACGGTACGCGGCCAGCGATTCCTCGAGGCTCAGGCTGCCGCCTTCCATGCGCGCGACGAGCTCTTCCAGCTCCGTCTGCGCTGCCTCGTAATTCTCCGGCAGCGGCGCGCTATCGCCGCTTTCGGCTGGCGCGGCGGCGGAATCGTTCGATGCGGTCTTCGCCATGAATAGTCGCAAAATTAAAACAAGTCGGACATTCTACGGCAAAAGCGACATTTTCGATCCGCTCGAAGGCCTGCGCCCCGCCTTGCCACGTTGCTTCGAGCCTGTCCGATGCCCACCTTTGCCCCGCTTCGACCCTGAAGTCTCGCAGAAAAAAAGCTCGAGGTCTGCGGCGAAAATGCCGAACTTTCTTGACATTTTTAACCCAAATCAGGGACTTAAGTGTCCCTGTCACAGGGAAACGGGTATAATCGCGGGCTCCCTAAATCGAATCTTCGATGGTTGGGTTGTTCACTGCTTTCACGTCTTCATCGGGAGTGGGAATGTCCAATCTGAGCAATGCATTGCAGTTGCGGTCTGTTCACAGCCAGCTGCCAGTCACGGCTTACTTTGACGAAGCGCTTCTTACGCGCGAAATCGACACCCTTTTCAAGAAAGGTCCTCGCTACATCGGCCACGATCTCATGGTGCCCGAAGCGGGGGATTATTTTGCCTTGCCCAGCGAACGCGAGGGGCGGGTACTCGTCCGTAACCAGCAGTCGCAAGTCGAATTGCTGTCGAACGTGTGCCGCCACCGGCAAGCCATCATGCTCAACGGCCGCGGGCAGACGCAGAACATCGTCTGTCCGCTGCATCGCTGGACGTACGACCTGAAGGGCGAGCTGCTCGGCGCGCCCCATTTTGCCGACAACCCGTGCCTGAATCTCGGCGCCACGCCGCTGCAGAACTGGCAGGGTCTGTTGTTCGAGGCACAAGGTCGCAACGTCGCGAAAGATCTCGCACGCCTCGGCACCAAGCGCCACTTCGACTTCTCGGGCTTCATGTTCGATCACGTGGAAGTCCACGAGTGCAACTACAACTGGAAGACCTTCATCGAGGTCTATCTGGAGGACTATCACGTCGCGCCGTTCCATCCGGGCCTCGGCAGCTTCGTCAATTGCGATGATCTGACGTGGGAGTTCGGCGACTGGTACAGCGTGCAGACGGTCGGCGTGCACAAGGCGCTCGAGCAACCGGGAAGCCCGACGTATCGCAAGTGGCACGATGAAGTGCTGCGCTTTCGCGACGGCAATCCGCCCGAGTTCGGCGCGATCTGGATGGTGTACTACCCGGGCATCATGATCGAGTGGTATCCGCACGTGCTGGTTGTGTCATGGCTGATTCCGCGCGGTCCGCAGAAGACCACCAACGTGGTGGAGTTCTATTACCCCGAGGAAATCGCGCTGTTCGAGCGCGATTTCGTCGAAGCCGAGCGCGCCGCCTATATGGAGACGGCCCGTGAAGACGACGAGATCGCCGAGCGCATGGACGCTGGCCGTCTCGCGCTGATGGAGCGAGGCGAATCGCAGGTCGGTCCGTATCAGAGCCCGATGGAAGACGGCATGCAGCACTTCCACGAGTTTCTGCGGCGCGAACTCGGCACGATCTGATCCGCGCCGCGTGGCGCATTCATCGACTCAAGGAAAGACGGGCTTCGACCCGTCTTTTTTTGTTTAGACTAACAACATAGACCGGCGATTGCGCCAGCCGCGTGAACGACGCGGCCCGCAGCCGCCATCGCCCGTATCGAGGAGACGCTCATGCCCCACACTCATTACACCACCCTGATCTCCGCGACCAATCTTGCCGAGCTGCTCACGGCCGCGCCGGGCAGCGTGTTCGTGATCGACTGCCGGTTCGACCTCGCCGATACCGACGCCGGGGAGAAAGCCTGGCTGGCCGGCCATCTGCCGGGCGCGCACTATCTGCATCTCGATCGCGATCTATCCGGGCCGAAGAACGGCTCGAACGGCCGGCATCCGCTGCCCGATCGCGCGCGGCTCGTCGAAACGCTCGAGTCGCGAGGGCTGAAGCAAGGTCAACAGGTCGTCGCATACGACGCGCAAGGCGGCATGTACGCGGCGCGCGTCTGGTGGCTGTTGCGCTGGCTCGGCCACGACGCGGTCGCGCTGCTCGACGGCGGCCTGCAGGCATGGGAAGCGGCCGGCCAGCCGCTGACGCAGGCCGTGCCCCCCCAGAACACCGGCGACTTCAAGGCGGCCGCGCCGCTCGCGGTGACCATCGATAGCCAGGCGGTCGAGCGCAACCTCGTCTCGAAGGAGCGGGTCGTCGTCGATGCGCGCGCGCCCGATCGCTATCGCGGCGAAAACGAGACGCTCGACCGCGTCGGCGGCCATATCCCGGGCGCGCTGAACCGCTTCTTCAAGGACAACCTGACCGCCGACGGCCGCTTCAAGCCGGCACACACTCTGCGCGAGGAATTCCATGCGCTGCTCGGCGACACGTCGCCGGAGCACGTGGTGCTGCAATGCGGCTCGGGCGTAACCGCCTGCGTGAATTCGCTCGCGATGGAGGTTGCCGGCCTGCATGGCTCGGCGTTGTACCCGGGCTCATGGAGCGAGTGGAGTTCCGATCCGAAACGGCCGGTGGCGACCGGGGCGAACCCCTGAGCACTTGCCTCGGCGAGTCGTGACCAGACAAAAAGGCCGTTGCCGCTTCGAAGCGGCAACGGCCTTTTTTCATCGGATTTATCGCTAGCCAAACAAACACATGAGGGCTTCAGGCAACCCCATGTTGCTTGAACCACACGAGCGTGCGACGCCAGCCATCCTCGGCATCGGCCTTCTTGTAGCTCGGACGGTAATCGGCGAAAAACGCGTGACCTGCGTCGTCGTAAACGACGAACTGCGAGCCGCGTCCCGCTTGCGGCCCTTGCGCGACCGCCTGCTTCATCTGCTCGAGCGTGTCCTGCGGAATGCTTTGATCCTGGCGCCCATACAGGCCGAGTACGGGCGCATGCAGGTCGGCGACGAGATCGAGCGGATTGGCAGGCGTCATCGCATTCTTCGCGCCAGTCACGCGACCATACCAGGCAACGCCCGCCTTCACGCGCGGATTGTGCTCGGCATACAGCCACGAGATGCGCCCGCCCCAGCAAAAGCCGTTGACGCCGAGCCGGTTCAGGTCGCCGCCGTTCTCGCCGGCCCACGCGGCGGCCGCGTCGAGGTCGGCCAGCACCTGCTCGTCGGGCACTTTGCTGACCAACTGCTCGTTGAGTTGCTGCATGCTCGGGTAAGCGGTCGGGTCGCCCTCGCGCTCGTACAGGTTCGGCGCGATCGCCAGATAGCCCTGCTTCGCGAAGCGCCGGCACACGTCGGCGATATGCTCGTGGACGCCGAAGATTTCATGCACGACGAGGATCACCGGCAGATGCGTCTTGCCCTTCGGCTGCGCGCGATAGGCCGGTATCAGCGTACTGCCCGAATGGAACGCCACTTCCCCTGCTTCGAGGCCGTCGCTGTCGGTATGGATGGTCTGCGCCGAGACGGGCAGCACCGCTGCCGCGAAACCAGTGCCGAGCGCCGCCTTCATGAAGGTGCGCCGATCGAAGGGAACGTGCGGAATCAGACAATCAACTTCAGGCTTCAGCATGGGGCGCTCCTCGAAGAATTGTTAGAGGCAACAGGATACGCCTTGCGCGCATCCCGTTGCAGATTCAACTGAGGAGATTGTCCGCATGCGCCGATGCAGTCAGTGCAGCTTGACGCGCGGCAGCGTGGTACGGCGCAACCAATGCGCAAAGGTGTCCAGTACCATGCGCGGATAGCCGTGCAGCGCCGCGATATGCAGCCGGTACAGCGACATGTACATGAAGCGCGCGAACAGCCCTTCGATCAGCATATTGCCGCCGATCACCCCGCCCATCAGATTGCCGACCGCGCTGAAGTGTCCGAGCGAGACCAGCGAGCCGAAGTCGCGATAAGTGAACTCCGGTAGCGGCCTGTTCTCGAGGCGCGCCGCCAGTCCCTTCATCAGAAAGCTCGCCTGCTGATGCGCGGCCTGCGCGCGCGGGGGCACGTTGCGCTCGTTGCCCGGCCACTCGCAGGCCGCGCAGTCGCCGAGCGCGAAGATGTTGTCGTCGATCTCGGTTTGCAGCGTACGGCGCACGATCAGCTGACCGAGCCGGTTGACCGGCAAGCCGTCGAGTTGAGTGAGCACCGCCGGCGCCTTGATGCCCGCCGCCCACACGGTCAGATCGGCTCGCACCGTGTGACCGCTGGCGGTGCGGATGTAGCCCGGCGCAACCTCGGCCACGGTCTCGCCGATCATCAGCTTCACGCCGAGCTTGGTCAGCAATTCGGCGGTGGCCGTGGAAACGCGTTCCTGCAACGCGGGCAGGATGCGTGGGCCCGCCTCGATCAGCACGATGCCGACGTCATGCCGCGGATCGAGCTTGTGCAAGCCGTACGCGGACAACACCTGGGCGGTATTGCGCAATTCCGCCGATAACTCGACCCCCGTCGCGCCGCCGCCGACGATCGCCACCTGAATGCGCGGCTCGCTGGACGTCCACGTGCCGGGTCCCGGTCGCGACTCGACGGGCTCGTGCGCGTGATGTTCGGCGCGCATGCACGCCGCGATCAGGCGCTTGCGGAAACGCTCCGCCTCGCTAACCGTATCCAGTGCAATCGAGAATTCGGCCGCTCCCTTGACGCCGAAGAAGGCCGTGGTACTGCCGATCGCGATGACCAGCGTATCGTACTCGAGCACGCGTTCGGGCAGCAGTTCAGCGCCGTCGTCATCGAGCACGGTGCCGAGCGTAATGCGCCGGTTCGCGCGGTCGAGCGCGATCAGATCGCCCTGCTGGAACTCGAAGCCATGCCAGCGCGCCTGCGCCGCGTAAGGGAGCTCCTGCGTGAACGGGTCCATGCTGCCCGCCGCCACCTCGTGCAGCAGCGGCTTCCAGATATGCGTCGGAAAGCGATCGACCAGCGTGACCTGGGCCTGCGCGCTGCGCCCTTTCTTGCCGGCCCCATAGCGATCGCCAAGACGCGTCGCCAGTTCCAGCCCTCCCGCACCTCCGCCAACGACGATAAATCGATGCATTGCACTTCTCCGTGTAGCCGATGAATTATCTGTCGCGACGCGGCGCATGGATGCGCCGTCCTGAATCGATTGTCCTCGACCCGGCTGGGAAGTCACAAGTGGCCAATACTCATGTGTGACATGCGCACGACGTTATCGTGCGGGTGTCACGGGCATGTCAATGCGCCTCCTCCCAGTTCAGCCCCGCGCCAACTTCGGCGACCAGCGGCACCTTCAGCGCGGCGACGCCGCACATCAGTTCTGGCAGATGCTTGCGGACTTCGGATAGCTCAGCGTCTGGCACTTCGAGAATCAGTTCGTCGTGCACCTGCATGATCATGCGCGTGCCGATCTTCGAGTCTTCGATCCAGTTCTGCACGGCGATCATCGACATCTTGATCAGGTCGGCAGCGGTGCCCTGCATCGGCGCGTTGATCGCGGCCCGCTCCGCGGCCTGACGGCGCGGACCGTTGCCGCCGTTGATCTCGGGCAGCCACAGTCGGCGGCCGAACACCGTTTCGACGTAGCCCTTCGCCTTCGCGCTCAAGCGCGTCTCGTCCATATAGCGAGCGACACCGGGATAGCGCGCGAAATAGCGGTCGATATACATCTTCGCCGCATCGCGCGTGATGCCGAGATTCGACGCGAGGCCGAACGCGCTCATGCCGTAGATGAGACCAAAGTTGATGACCTTCGCGACGCGCCGCTGATCGCTCGACACTTCGAGCGGCGTCACGTTGAAGATTTCCGATGCCGTGGCGCGGTGAATGTCTTCGCCCTGCGAGAAAGCGCGCATCAGCGATTCGTCGCCGGAGATGTGCGCCATGATGCGCAATTCGATCTGCGAGTAATCGGCGGATACGAGCTTGTGACCCGGCGGCGCGATGAACGCTTCGCGGATGCGCCGGCCTTCGACGGTACGCACCGGAATGTTCTGCAGGTTCGGATCGTTCGACGCGAGCCGCCCCGTCACCGCGACGGCCTGCGCGTAGTTCGTATGCACGCGGCCGGTTTGCGGATTGACCATGCGCGGCAGCTTGTCGGTATAGGTCGACTTCAGCTTCGACAAGCCGCGATGTTCGAGCAGGATCTTCGGCAGTGGGTAGTCTTCGGCGAGCTTCTGGAGCACTTCTTCGTCGGTGGACGGCGCGCCGCTCGGCGTCTTCTTGATGACCGGCAGTTCGAGCTTCTCGAAGAAAATCTGCCCGATCTGCTTCGGCGAGCCGAGGTTGAATTCACCGCCGGCCAGTTCGTATGCCTTGCCTTCGAGCTCGATCAGACGCGTGGCGATCTCGCTGCTCTGCTGACGCAGCTTCTCCGCGTCGATCAGCACGCCGGTGCGCTCCATCTTGCGCAGCACGCGCGAAGTCGGTACTTCGATCTCGCGATACACGTGGTCGAGCGACTTCTCCGCGGCGATTTGCGGATACAAGGCCTGATGCAAACGCAGCGTGATGTCTGCGTCTTCGGCCGCATATTCGGCGGCTTTGTCGAGCGCGACTTCGTCGAAGCCGATCTGCTGCGCGCCCTTGCCCGCGACATCTTCATACTTGATCGTCTTCACGCCGAGATGACGCAGCGCGAGGCTGTCCATGTCGTGCGTGCGATGCGATTCGAGCACGTACGATTCGAGCAGCGTGTCATGCTCGACGCCGCGCATTTCGATGCCGTAATTCGCGAGCACCTGTTCGTCGTACTTCAGATGCTGGCCGACCTTCTTGTGGTCCGCGCTTTCGAGCCACGGCTTGAGCTTCGCGAGCACTTCGTCGAGCGGCAGCTGCACCGGCGCGTCGGGGCCGCGATGCGCGAGCGGCACATACGCCGCGCGGCCTGCTTCCACCGACAGCGACAAGCCGACGATCCGCGCGATCATCGGGTCGAGCGACGTGGTTTCGGAATCGAACGAAGTCATTTCGGCCGCATTGATCTTGTCCAGCCACGCGTCGAGCTGCTCCCATGTTTGCACGGTCTCGTAGTGGCGCTCGTGATCGACGGACAACGCGGGCGGCACGTCGGTTTCCGGACCTTCGACCGCGTCGGCAATCTCGACTTCGCGCAGCCACGTCTTGAAGCCGTGGCGCGTGAACAAATCTCGCAACTCTTCGCGCGACTCGGGTAGGCTCGGCAAGCTTTCTTCGATCGACACGATGTGCCCGGTCAGATCGCAATGACGCTCGACTGTGACGAGCTTGCGCGCCATCGGCAAGAAGTCCAACGCACGGCGCAGATTATCGCCGACCGCGCCCTTGATCTCGCTCGCATGCTCGACGATGCCATCCAGCGACTCATACTGCGTCAGCCATTTGACCGCGGTTTTCGGACCGCATTTCTCGACGCCCGGCACGTTGTCGACGGTATCGCCGATCAGCGACAGATAGTCGATGATGCGCTCCGGCGGCACACCGAACTTCGCGACCACGCCGTCGCGGTCGAGCGTTTCGTTGGTCATCGTATTGACAAGCGTAACGCGGTTCGACACGAGCTGCGCGAGGTCTTTATCACCGGTCGACACGACCACGTTCATGCCGAGCTTTTCCGCCTCGGTGCACAGCGTGCCGATCACGTCGTCCGCTTCGACACGATCGATCATCAGCAGCGGCCAGCCGAGCGCACGCACCGCGACGTGAATCGGCTCGATCTGACGGGCAAGATCTTCCGGCATCGATGGACGGTTCGCCTTGTACTCCGGATACCAGTCGTCGCGAAACGTTTTGCCCTTGGCGTCGAACACGCACGCGCTATACTCTGCTGTGACTTCCTTGCGCATGCGCCGCAGCATGTTGATCATCCCGTAGAGCGCACCCGTCGGGCCACCCTCGGGGCCGCGCAGATCAGGCATCGCATGGTAGGCCCGGTACAGATAACTCGAACCGTCGACCAACAGCAGGGTCTTACCTTCAAGGCTTCGTTCTTCAGGCATTATGACTAAGAGAAAAGTGATTCCGAGTCTGCGATCGCTCGCAGATCAAGAGCGCGCAACGGCCAAAAAAGCCCGCGCATCGTGGCAAATGTTCACGATTATGGCAGAGTTTATCGAGGCGACCGAGTACCTGTCGGAGATTCGCCCGGCGGTCAGCATCTACGGTTCGGCGCGCCTGAAACCGAACTCGCCGTACTACAAACTCGCCACGCAGATCGCACGCAAATTGTCGGATGCCGGCTTCGCGGTGATCTCCGGCGGCGGCCCCGGCATTATGGAAGCGGCCAACAAGGGCGCGCATGCGGGCAAGGCTCCCTCGGTCGGTCTGAACATCGAGTTGCCGCATGAGCAGTCGGGCAACCAGTGGCAGGACATCTCGTTGCGCTTCCGCCATTTCTTCACGCGCAAGGTCACGTTCGTGAAGAATTCGGATGCGGTGATCGTGATGCCCGGCGGCTTCGGCACGCTCGACGAACTCGCCGAAGTGCTCACGCTGATCCAGACCAAGAAGTCGCGCCACGTGCCGATCATTCTGGTAGGCGCCGAGTTCTGGGAGGGTCTGCTCGCGTGGTTCAAGAGCTCGCTGATCCCGATGGGTTTGATCAATCCAACCGATATCGATCTGATGCAGGTGATCGACAATCCGGACCAGGTGCTCGAAGCGGTGCTCAAGTTCTACGAAGACCGCGAGGAAGGCGAAGCGCATCCAGTCAAGTCGGACGAAGACCGGATGTTCTACCTGTGATCGCATGACGCTGCGCGCCTCGCATTACGCGTAGCACGATGCACTGCGCACACATCAGGTCGCGCACATGGCGGGCGCGTTGCCGTCGGGCCTTCGGTGGTGGTGAGCACTTCGACACCTAACAAAACCGATTGATAAGGAAGACTACCCTCCTCTCGGCTGTTATCAGCACCTCAGCCCGAGTCACTGAAACGCGACTTCCGCGAAACTCCGCAGCTTGCGGCTATGCAACCGATGCAGCCCGTTCATGCGCAGCAGTTCCATCGCCTTCACGCCGATCTGCAGATGCTGATCGACCTGCGCGCGATAGAACTGATCGGCCATGCCCGGTAACTTCAACTCGCCGTGCAGCGGCTTGTCCGACACGCACAGCAGCGTGCCGTAAGGCACGCGGAAGCGAAAGCCGTTCGCCGCGATCGTCGCGCTTTCCATATCGAGCGCGATCGCGCGGCTCTGCGACAGCCGCTGGACCGGCTCGCGATGATCGCGCAGCTCCCAGTTGCGATTGTCGACGCTCGCCACGGTGCCCGTGCGCATCACGCGCTTCAGTTCGACGCCATCGAGCTGCGTGACCTGCGCGACCGCGCGCTCGAGCGCGACCTGCACTTCGGCGAGCGCCGGGATCGGCACCCACAGCGGCAGATCGGCATCGAGCACATGATCTTCGCGCACATAGCCGTGCGCGAGCACGTAGTCGCCGAGACGCTGGGTGTTGCGCAGCCCCGCGCAGTGGCCGAGCATGATCCACGCATGCGGGCGCAGCACCGCGATGTGATCGGTGATGGTCTTCGCATTCGACGGCCCGACCCCGATGTTGACCATCGTGATGCCACTGCCGTCCGCGCGTTTCAGGTGATACGCGGGCATCTGCGGCAAACGCGGCGGCGGCGTGCCCTCCTGCGCCTGCTCGCCGAGATTCTCGTTGTAGGTGACGACGTCGCCGGGCTCGACGAACGACGTGTATTCGCTGCGATAGGCGCGCAACTCCGCGTCGTCGGTACGGGCCATCATGGCGCGGCCGAGCTTTACGAATTCGTCGATATAGAACTGATAGTTCGTGTACAGCACGTAGTTCTGCACATGCGTCGGCGAGGTCGCCGTGTAGTGCTTCAGCCGATGCAGCGAAAAATCGACGCGCGCCGCCGTGAACAATGCGAGCGGATGCGGCTCGCCCGGCAGCGGCTCGTACGTGCCGTTGACGATGCGGTCGTCGAGCAGCGCGAGGTCCGGCGTATCGAAGATGTCGCGCATCAGGAACAGGCGCTCGCGGTCCAGATCGCCTTCGAGGTGGATGCCCTCCGCGAATGCGAAATGAATCGGAATCGGCTGGTCCGACACGCCGACCTCGATCTGCACGTGATGGTTCTTCGCCAGCAGCCGCAGCTGCTCGCGATAGTAGTTGCCGAACAGGTCGGGCCGCGTGACGGTCGTCTCGAACACGCCCGGCCCCGCGACGAACCCGTACGAGCGGCGCGAATCGATGTGCGTGTTGACCTCGGTACGCACGCGCACGAACGGATAGCAGGCGCGCACGCGATGGTCGAACTGCTCGTTGCGGCGATAGCGCGCGAACGCATCGCGCAGGAATGACGTGTTCGCCTCGTAGATCGCGGCGAGGCGGGTGACGGCTTCGGCCGCGTCGTCGAAGCCCTCGGTCGGGAAGCTGCTGGCGGGAGTCTGCACCGTGCGCTGATTGATATCATTGTTCATCATCATCGTTCACCCTTTTTGATGAGACGACATTACCACGGAACCCGCTGTTGCCAAATGTCGGCGGCGACGCTTGCGACAGCGCTGGCGAGAACGCGCGCGTGTTGTGCGAAAGCGGCGCAAAATAAGGCTTAGCGCCCGTACGCCAGGCCGGATTTGCTAGAATCCGGGCACCCAATTGGAGAATCACCATGAAGCCGCTCCTTCCCATCGCTGTTGCGCTGGCTCTCGCCTTCGGCAACGCCGCGATGGCTGCCCAGCCCGTCGACGAACCGCCGCCCGCCGGCGTGCCCCAGTCCGCCAACGAACGGGCCGGTCTGCCGGATCTCGCCAAGATCAATCGTCCAGCCGCAGAGGTCAGCTCGAAGGTCGACATCAACAACGTTCCGCGCACGCCGAGTTTTCACGAAGTCAGCCCGAACGGCACCGAAATCACTGAATTCCGCGACAAGGGCAAGCCGGTCGAAATCAACGTGCAATCGAATTTCGGTACCCGCTACCAGATGAGCGCGTCGCCCGACACGTCGCCCACCGTCCACGACAGCGGCAAGCCCAGCACGCGCCTGCCGTCGGTGAATCTCCACTATTGATCGTTATGAAAGCGGCACGCCGGCAACGGCGGCCGCGGCGCGGTCGTGCCCCGGTTCCACCCGATCGCGGCCGCTGCGCGATGAACTTGCGCTGAATGCGGCGACGCGTACACTTCGCCGGTCCGCACTCGTCGCCCGCTGCACCCCATTCGCTTGTCTCACCTCGCACTGGCCGCACCGCGCCAGCCCCAACAACCTGATCCGACGTTTCCGCATGGCCGTCTTCACCGCTGTCAACGAATCCCAACTCGCAGAATGGATGAGTCACTACGATCTCGGCGATGTCGTCGAGTTTCGCGGCATTTCGTCCGGCATTGAAAACAGCAACTTCTTTCTGACGACGACGCGCGGCGAATACGTGCTGACCATTTTCGAGAAGCTGACAGCTGAACAACTGCCGTTCTATCTGGACCTGATGCGTCATCTTGCCGCGCATCGCGTGCCGGTACCGGATCCGATGCCGCGCCTCGACGGCGCGCTGTTCGGCATGCTGCTCGGCAAACCCGCGACCATCGTGACGAAGCTCGAAGGCGCGCCCGAACTCGCGCCCGGCGTCGAGCACTGCGCCGAGGTTGGCCACATGCTCGCGCGCATGCACCTGGCGGGCCGCGACTATCCGCGTTATCAGCCGAACCTGCGCAGCCTCCCGTGGTGGCGGGAAACCGTGCCGACGATCCTGCCGTATCTGGAAGGCGAGCAGCGCGATCTGCTGGCGTCCGAGCTTGCGCATCAGGAGGCGTTCTTCGCCTCCGCCGATTATGCGGCAATGCCCTCGGGTCCGTGCCACGCCGACCTGTTCCGCGACAACGCGATGTTCGCGCACGCGGCGCCCGAGACCGGCCACGAAGTGCGTCTCGGCGGTTTCTTCGATTTCTATTTCGCCGGCTGCGACAAGTGGCTATTCGACGTCGCGGTCACGGTCAACGACTGGTGCGTCGACCTCGCGACCGGCAAGCTCGACTCCGAACGCACCGAGGCGCTATTGCGCGCGTATCAGACGGTGCGGCCGTTCACCGTCGAGGAAAACCATCACTGGGGCGACATGCTGCGTGCGGGTGCATACCGTTTCTGGGTCTCGCGCCTGTATGATTTTCATTTGCCGCGCGCGGCGGAATTGCTGAAGCCGCACGACCCCGGTCATTTCGAACGCATTCTGCGCGAGCGCCTGCTGGGCGTCGCGAATCCAGGCATCCATACCCCATGCAACTGATCGAAGTCCCCGCGAAAACCGGCTACGTGTGGTTCCGCCAGGGCATCTGGCTGTTCCGCAAGAATCCGCTCGCCTTCCTGACGCTGTTCTTCACCTATTTGCTGGTGATGACGCTCGTGTCGCAGATTCCGTTGGTCGGCGGCGTGTTGCCGCTGTTGTTCATTCCGGGTGTCGCGGTCGGCTTCATGGCCGCTTGCCGCAACACGATCGCGGGCAAACCGGTGTTTCCGACCATTCTCGTCGACGGCTTTCATTCGTATGGCTCGGTGGTTGCGCGGCGGCTGCTCGTGCTCGGCGCGCTGTATGTGATCGCGATGGCGCTCGTGCTGGCCGGCTCGGCGCTCGCCGACGGCGGCATGCTGCTGAAGGTGATGCTCGGCAACGCGTCGATGGATGAAAACGCAATCGCCAACAGCAATATCCCGCTCGCGGTGGTCACCGCGCTCGCGTTCTATGTGCCGGTCGCGATGCTGTTCTGGTTCTCGCCGATCCTCGCCGCCTGGCACGACGTGCCGCCCGTCAAGGCGATGTTCTTCAGCGTCGTCAGTTGCTGGCGCAATCGCGGCGCTTTCATCGTGTTCGCGGCGCTGTGGTTCGCAGTCGCAACGGTCGTGTCGATCGGGCTGTCCGCGCTGATGCAGGCGCTCGGCGCGGCGGACTTCGCGTTCGCGATCCTGATGCCCGCGACGATGATCGTCACGACCATGCTGTACTGCTCGTTCTACGCGACCTATCGCGGCTGCTTCGGCGTGCAGACGCCGCAAACGCCGGATCTGCCGACCACGCCGGCGGCCTGATCCTTCGTTCCCGCGCGGGTGCCGTTCTGGCGCCCGCGCGTTGCGTGTTCCGCACGCATCTTCCCGACCTCTCTGTCGAAACACCGGCTCGACGCCCGGCATCCCGAATCGATTTGCGGCACAATAATTTGCGTGCAATCGATTTGCACGCTCCTTTTTTGCCGAGGTGGATCATGAACCAGCGCCCCGCGCTCCCCTTCACGCTCGACGAGCAACTGTGCTTCGCGCTCTACTCGACCTCGCTCGCGATGACGAAAGCGTACAAGCCGCTGCTCGAAAGGCTCGGACTCACGTATCCACAGTATCTGGCCATGCTCGTGCTGTGGGAAACCGACGACGTCACCGTCAAGGACATGGCCACGCGTCTGAATCTCGATCCGGCGACGGTCACGCCGCTGCTCAAGCGCCTCGAAGCGCAGGGACTCGTCGAGCGCGCGCGCGGCACTGACGATGAGCGCCTCGTCTACATTCGCTTGACGGGCGCGGGCAAGGCGCTCAAGCGTCAGGCGCGCGACGTGCCCGGCGAGATCCTCTGCGCGACGCAGCAGTCGCCGGACTTCCTGCTGCGTCTGCGCGACGACCTCAAACGCCTGCGCACGACGCTCAACGACTTCATGGACCAGTAGGGCGATAACTGAAACGGACTAGTTCCGGCTCCGCCGCAAAATTCATTTGCACACAAATTATTTGTGTACTATCTTACTCACATGCCGCTTCGCTAGCACTTCGCCAGACCGGCGAACCGGCAGCCAGCGGCAAACATGCCAACCCCGACACCCCTAGACCAGGAGCTGCACCATGAACATCCTCTACAAGGCAAGCGCAACGAGCACCGGTGGCCGCGACGGCCGCGCCATATCGTCGGACAATGCATTGGACGTGAAGCTGGCCGCGCCGCGTGAGCTCGGTGGCAATGGCGCGGTGGGCACGAATCCCGAACAGCTGTTTGCGGCCGGCTACTCGGCCTGTTTCCTGAGCGCCATGAAGTTCGTCGCCGGCCAGCGCAAGCAGGCCCTGCCGGCCGACACACAGGTTTCCGCCGACGTCGGCATCGGCCCGAACGACAAGGGCGGCTTCGCGCTCGACATCGATCTGCGTATCTCGCTGCCGGGGCTCGCTGCGCAAGCAGCGAAGGAACTGGTGGACGCAGCACACCAGGTCTGCCCGTACTCGAACGCCACGCGTAACAACGTCGCGGTTCGTCTGCACGTCGCTTGAGGTCAGGTCGGCCGTCGCGCCGATCAGCAATGCCCAGGCAGAACCGCTGACGGCGCATTACCCGGCGCCGTCGCGACCAGCGCCCGCACTCTGGACAATAGGGACGGGCGCTGATCATTTTGGCGCGTGCGGCACGCTATGTGCGATGCCGGTCGTCAACTACCTTCATCCCGACTGCCCCTCCGATGACACGCGCCCGCCGCCTGCACGACAGTTTCGACGCCGGCCTCGTCTGGTTCCGCCGCGATCTGCGCAGCACGGATCATGCCGCGCTGTACTACGCGCTCAAGCATTGCGAGCGCGTCTGGTGCGTGTTCGTGTTCGACACGACGATCCTGCAGCCGATCGTCGATGCCTGGCAGACGCGCCACCCAGGCGAGCCGGTGCCGGATCGCCGCATCGACTTCATTCTCGCGTCACTGGCTGAACTCGACGGCGCGTTGCGCGCGCTCGGCGGCGGCCTCGTCGTGCTATACGGCGATGCGGCCGGGCTGGTGCCGAAACTCGCGGCGGAGTTGCGCGTCGATGCGGTGTTCGCGAATCACGACTATGAGCCGGTTGCGATCGAACGCGACGCGACAGTCGGCGAGCGTCTTAAGGATGCGGGCCGGCAGTGGCTAACGTTCAAGGACCAGACGATTTTCGAGCGCGACGAACTGCTGAACGGCCAGGGCAAGCCGTTCATGGTCTTCACGCCGTACAGGAACGCGTGGCTCAAGCAATTGAGCGCGTTCGACGTGAAGCCCTACCCGGTGGAGACCTACGCGAAGCATCTGGCGGCGCTGCCGCGCAAGCTCGACCGACGGTTGCCCACACTCGATCAGCTAGGCTTCGCGCCGAGCAACCTGACGGACTTGCAGTTGCCCGCCGGAATGAACGGCGCGCAACAGTTGCTCGATGATTTCCTGACGCGCATCGATAGCTACGCGGAGCGGCGCGATTTCCCCGCCACGAAGGCGCCGAGCTATCTGTCGGTGCATTTGCGCTTCGGCACGGTATCGATCCGCACGCTCGCACGGCTCGCGTACGAGATGTCGCTGCAACCCGACGGCAAAGGCGCGGCAACGTGGTTGTCGGAACTGATCTGGCGGGACTTCTACTTCATGGTCCTCGCGCACCATCCGCGCATCGCGAAAGGCGCGCCGTTCAAACCGGAATACGAGCATTTGCGCTGGGAAAAAGGCCCCTCGGCCGACGCAGCGTTCGCCGCCTGGTGCGACGGCCGCACCGGCTATCCGCTCGTCGATGCCGCGATGCTGCAGTTGAACCGGACCGGCTATATGCACAACCGCCTGCGCATGGTCACGGCGAGCTTCCTCGCGAAGGATCTCGGCATTGACTGGCGGCTCGGTGAACGCTACTTCGCCGATCTGCTGAACGACTTCGATTTCTCGGCCAACAACGGCGGCTGGCAGTGGGCCGCCTCGACCGGCTGCGACGCGCAGCCTTACTTCCGCATTTTCAATCCAGTCACGCAATCCGAAAAATTCGACCCCGACGGACGCTTTATCAAACGATATCTACCCCAGCTCGCCAGGTTGCCGGCAAAATGGATTCACGCGCCGTGGCTGGCGGGCGCGGAGCGGCTCGCGGAGTTCGGCGTGGTGCTAGGCGGGAATTATCCCGAGCCGATCGTCGATCACGCACAGGCCCGCGAGCGCACACTGGCCAGATACGGAAAGTGAGTGCCCGCTCACATCATTGAATAAGAAGGTCTGGAGGGATGGAGATGCGCCGTCTGCCGTCGCTGCTCGTGTTTCTGATTCTGACGCTGGCGGCCGGCTGGGCCGCGAGTCTGTCGCTGCCGGACGCGTGGTACACGAGCCTGCAAAAGCCCGCGTTCAATCTGCCGAACTGGGTTTTCCCGCCGGTGTGGATCGTGCTCTACGTGCTGATGGCGTTTTCCGCGTGGCGCGTGTGGAAGCGCGACGGCCCTAGTGCGGCGATCGTACTGTGGGTTGTGCAGCTTCTATTCAACGCTGCGTGGATGTGGCTGTTTTTCGGCCTGCATCGGCCGGAAATGGCGCTGATCGACATCTTGATCTTGCTGCTGCTGATCGTGATGCTGACGTATGTGTTCTGGCGGCGCGATCGCCTCGCGGGCGTTCTGCTCGCGCCGTACGTCGTGTGGGTCGCGTATGCAGCGCTATTGAACTACGCGTTGTGGCAGCTGAATCCGACTGCTTAGCCGTAGTGCTGGCTCATCCACGACGGCGCGCGCACGTTCGATTCCTGATCGAGCTTGCGCATACGGAATTCGAGGTCGTAGAGATCGGTCGCTTCAGCCAGATAAGCGTCAGCGCGCTCTTTTGCGAGCTGGTCAGGCGACTTGGTCAAAAACAGGAACAGGCGGCTGAGCAGATACATGGTTCACCTCGGCAATGATAGCTAGGCGTTTAAGCCTAAGGGATTACCCGTATTATAGGGAAAACCCTGAGTTCATGCCACTATTCATTTTCGAGGTGTTGCTCGGGCGTCACCGGCCGGCCGACGATGCCGCCAATCCTTCCGCGATGCGGCCCGCGTCCGGGCGACGCTGATGCCGGAAAAACTCCCACAGCATGGCGCTCGCGTCCGGACCCTTGGACGAGTGAAACGGCAGCGCATCGTCGCCGCCGGCCCATGCGTGGCCGAGCCCCTGCACGCGACATACCCGCACCACACGCCGGCCGCCGCGCAGATAATCGCGCACCACGACGCCATTTTTGCGATCTTCGCGCGTCTCGCCGGCTTTGCGCGCGCCGTTTACGTCGATGAGCCGGTTCAGGCGCACGAACTGTGCCGCCAACTGGTCCGCGTTGACCGGCGCGACCACATGGTCGGCATCGCCGTGGATGATCAATGCCGGCATGCCCGGGTACTGCGCGACGTTCGTCGTTTCATCGACGAGTTCGACCGGCTCGCGACGCGCGCCACGCCGCATCACGTCCATCGCGGTAATGCCGGAGCGGGCCTCGCCGAAGGCGGGGCCGGAATGCAGCGCGACAGCGGCGAAATGCTGCGGATACTTGACGGCCAACAGCGCCGTCAGCCCCGCGCCCGCCGAAATCCCCGCCAGGTACACGCGCTCGCGGTCAAAGCCATGCTGCTCGATCAGCGCATCCACCAGCGATACGACCGCACGCGCTTCCGCGCCGCCCGCGTTGTCGCCGGCGTCGTACCAATGCCAGCAGCGGTGCGAGTGCGCGTGCTTCGATTGCTCGGGGTAGACGACCGCGAAGCCGTAGCGGTCGGCGAGCAGGTTCATGCGCGTGCCTTCGGCGAACTCGTCGATCGACTGCGTGCAGCCGTGCAGCATCACGACGAGCGGCATCGCCTCATGCGCGTGCCCGGACGGTATATAGAGCCCGTATTGCAGATGATTGACCAGCCGGCCCGGTGCGGCCGGCGCGGAATGGAACGAGCGCGTCCACGCCCCGCTCGCCCATGCGGCCGCGCGTGGACGCACGCGCGACTCGCGCGGCGCCTCGCGTTTCGCGGGCGCGCGCAGCGCGGCAGTCGGCTTCAGTGGATGAGCCTTGCTCGACGGTTTGGTGGTAGCGGCGCGAGCCGGTCGCGCCTGTGCTCGCTTGGCGGTTTTTTGCGCGTGTTCGGTTTGGATCGCGAGCAGGCGCTTGAAACCGCGCAGCCAGATTTTCGACAGGCTTTTTGCCATCGACGATAACCTCGCAAAAGGGACAAATGCGGACCGCAGATACTGCGGAAAGAATGGAGTTGTGCAATGCACAATAACATCATTCCTCCTGGGTTGCTGAACACCGGGGCCGCTCTTCGCGCCGATTTCAGCCACCGCGAACCTTGCCGGCGGCCCGTCGTCAAACTACGTCGTTAGCTGTTCGGCAGCCCACACTTCGGCGTGCAAAAGCGCTCCGCGCCGCGAGACCGTTCACACGACACCCGACTATACTGGCGGTTGATCTCCCGACGTGTCGATCCGGGCCGCATCGGCGTTTCATGCCGGCTGCGCGCCGATTTCCACCAACCCGATTTCACGCGACCCGGTCGCGCTTCGCCCATGCCCGATTTACCGATCCACCTGTGGTATTCGATCACCAGCCTCGGCGGCGCCGGCTTGACGCTGCCGCTCGCGTTCGCCATAGCGCTGTGGTTGGCAGTCGGCTACTCGTGGCGGCTCGCGGCCTGCTGGCTCGCGCTGCTGGGTACGGCGATCGGCGTCGTGACCGTGACCAAGCTCGCCTTCCTCGGCTGGGGCGTCGGCGTGCGCGAGTTCGATTTCACCGGCGTCAGCGGTCACTCCATGCTGTCCACGGCCGTCTATCCGGTCGCGCTATTTTTGATGCTATTGCCCGCGCGCCGTGCCATCCGGCTGCTCGGCGTGCTTGCGGGGCTTGCCGCTGGGCTGGCGGTGGGTTTGTCGCGCGTCGTGCTGAGCGCGCATTCGCCGTCCGAAGCGGTGACTGGCTGCCTCGTCGGCGCGGTTGCCGCGCTCGTGTTCGTGCGGATCGCGTGGAATGCGGAAGCGGACCGGCTATCGGCGCTGCCGGTCGCCGTCAGCATGATGGTGCTCGCATTCTTGATGCACGGCGTGCACGTGCCCACGCAGCGCTGGGTCACGCATATTGCGTTGAAGGTGTCCGGCCACGACCGGCCGTTCATCCGCGCAACATGGCGGTCCACCCGCATCATTCGACCGTCGGCCGCGCCGCTGTCGCAAACGCGCAATACGCTCGAGCCCATGCGCAGGTCGGACATCTGAACGCTGCGCCGGCCCTTCCGGCGCGTTTTCGAGCTTCCTTTTACAGTTTCGCAACACTTCGCTTGCGCTCGCGCCATGCGTGAAGCGCAACGCCGAATCGGGCGTTTCGCCCACCGCTATAACCGCGCATATATTACGATAGAGTTTTTAGGCCACTGCTTCCCGTTCTAGTCCGACTTCAGGTCCTCCATGACCCTCTCTCGCCATCTGAAGCAATACGCGCTGTGCGTCGCAGCCGCCGCCTCCGTCGTGGTCAGCGTGAATGCGCACGCCGATGAACTGGTGGTTTCGGCCGCCGCCAGCCTGACCAATGCGTTCAAGGCGGTCGGCGACGCGTTCGAGCAGCAGCATCCAGGCACCAAGGTTCTCCTGAACTTCGGCGCGTCCGACGTGCTGATGCAACAGATCGTCAAAGGCGCGCCCGTCGACGTTTTCGCGTCCGCCGATCAGAAGGCAATGGACAAGGCCGCCGCCGAAAAGGTGATCGTGCCGGCGACGCGGCGCGACTTCGCCGCCAACTCGCTGGTGCTGATCGTACCGGCCGACAGTCATCTCGCGCCCGCCAACCTCAACGCGCTGACGACCGCGAACGTCAAGCGCGTCGCATTCGGCGATCCGGCCTCGGTGCCGGTCGGCCGCTACACGCAGGGCGCGCTGCAGGCCGCGGGCGTGTGGGCCGCGGTCAACGCGAAGGCGGTGCTTGCGTCGAACGTGCGTCAGAGCCTCGATTACGTCGCGCGCGGCGAAGTCGACGCCGGTTTCGTGTTCGGCACCGACGCCGCGATCATGCCCGACAAGGTCAAAGTCGCGATGAGCCTGCCGACGCAAACGCCGATCACCTATCCGATTGCGCAGGTCGAAGGCAGCCATCACGCGGCCGATGCTCAGGCATTTATCGACTTCGTGCTGTCGCCCGCCGGCCAGGCGGTGCTCGCGAAGTACGGCTTCAAGCCGGTGCATTGAGTCACGCGGAGAGCACGCGCTCATGGAACAGGCTTGGGTTCCGCTGCTGCTGTCGCTGAAGGTTGCGGGCTGGGCCACCGCGCTCAATCTCGTGCTCGGCGTCGCGGTGGCGCTCGGTCTGTCGCGCTGGCGCTCCGGCGCGCGCGACGTGATCGATTCGCTGCTGATGCTGCCGCTGGTGCTGCCGCCCACCGTGCTCGGCTACTACCTGCTCGTGCTGCTCGGCCGACGTGGCGTGATCGGCGCGTGGCTCGACCGCTTAGACATCCAGCTCGTCTTCACGTGGCAGGGCGCGGTGATCGCGTCGACGGTGGTCGCGTTTCCGCTCGTGCTGAAGTCGGCGCGCGCCGCCTTTGAAGGCGTTGATCCGCAGTTGGAGCACGCGGCGCGCACGCTCGGGATCAGCGAGGGCGCGGTGTTTTTCCGCGTGACGCTGCCGCTCGCGGCGCGCGGCATCCTCGCCGGCGGCCTGCTCGCGTTCGCGCGCGCGCTCGGCGAATTCGGCGCGACACTGATGGTCGCGGGCAATCTGCCGGGCCGCACGCAGACACTGTCGGTCGCGGTCTATTCGGCGGTGCAGGCCGGCGACGACAGCACCGCCAACTTCCTCGTGCTCGTGACCTCGGTCGCGTGCGTGACGATCCTGCTGCTCGCGGGACGCCTCGTGCCGCAGCACACGCTTCTGAGAGCCCGCTGACATGCCGCTCAACGTCGCCATCCGCAAGACTTTCGAGACCGCCGAACGGCGCTTCACGCTCGACATCGCGTTCAGCGCGAACACCCAGCGGCTCGTGCTGTTCGGACCTTCGGGAGCGGGTAAGAGCCTGACCTTGCAGGCGATCGCCGGCTTGCTGCGTCCCGATGAAGGGACCATCACACTGCACGGCACCACCTTGTTCGATAGCGCGGTCGGCATCGATCAGAAGCCGCAGGCGCGCAAGATCGCTTATCTGTTTCAGGACTACGCGCTGTTTCCGCATCTGAACGTGCGGCAGAACATCGGCTTCGGGCTACAGCGGGGCTGGCTCAATCCGCGTGCGCGCGGCGCGCACACGGAGGTCGATTACTGGCTCGACGCGCTCGAATTGAGGGGCGTGGCGGGCAATCATCCGGCGCAACTGTCGGGCGGTCAGAAGCAGCGGGTCGCGCTCGCGCGCGCGCTGGTTTCGCAGCCGCGCCTGCTGCTGCTCGACGAGCCGTTTTCCGCGCTGGATAGCCAGTTGCGCCAGCGCATGCGGCGCGAGCTATCGGACTTGCAAACGCGGCTCGATATTCCGATGGTGCTGATCACGCACGATCCCGACGACGTTGCCGCATTCGGCGATCAGGTCGTGCAGATCAGCGACGGCCGGGGCCGCGAAGATCATCCTTTTACCGGGTATGCGCGCAGCGAGGCGTCACCTCGTTGAGAGGGTGGCTTGGCGTCCTTTGCAGCTTGGCTTGCGCCTCCACTACGCCCCGGCAACCCTCAATCCTTCACGCCGAGTATCACGCTCGACGCCTTGAACACCGCGACCGCGCTCGCGCCTTCCTGCAAACCGAGCGTGTCGACGCTGCCATTGGTGACGATCGCGGTGATCACCGCGCCGCCTTCGAGCCCGAGCGACACTTCCGCGTTGACCGCACCGCGCTTCACGCTCTGCACGGTGCCGCGCAACTGATTGCGCGCCGATAACTTCAACGGCGCATCGCCATCGCCGTCACCCGCTACGAGCAGCACGACCCACGACGCCTTGATCAGCGCAAACGCCGCCACGCCGACCGCGAGCCCGAGCGCTTCGGTGCTCTCGTGCGTGAGCACGGCGACGATCGTGTGGCCGCCGGGCAGCGCGAGCGTCACTTCGTCGTTGACGGTGCCGCGCTCGATTGCCGACACCGTGCCGTAGAACTGATTGCGCGCGCTCGTCTTCACGCCGATGCGGCCGATCAGGTCCCAGTCCGTCGCGAAGCCCTCGCCGATCGCCGCGCCGGCGCGTTCGAGAAAGCGCCGATGCTCGCGCTCGACCGCGCGAAACGTGTCGATCAGTTTCACCGCGCGCGGCGTCAGCGTCGTGCCGCCGCCGCCCTTACCGCCGGTCAGACGCACGACGAGCGGCTCGCCGGCGAGGTTGTTCATCGTATCGACGGCATCCCACGCACCTTTGTAGCTGATGCCGACCGCCTTCGCCGCGCTCGTGATCGAGCCGGTCTCGCCGATCGCCGCCAGCAGCGCGATCCGGGCCGCGCCGCCGAGCGTCTGGGTGCCGGCTTGAAACCAGACGGAGCCGCCGAGTTCGAGGGCGTCGCGCGGAGGATCGGGGCGGTCGGTGGTCATGGCGGACAGCGGTCGAAAGTTCGTGGTAGGGCGGAAAATCATTATAGCGACGCGCTCTTGCGCCGCTGGGCGCTGCGCTTGCCGATCACCACGGCACGACTCTGCCGAGGTAGTCGAGGTAATGTAAACCGGCGCGGCCTTGGTAAGCGTCGATCGTGCCGACCAGGTTCGGGATGCTTTCGTCGATGCTCAGACGCGCGTCCGGCCCGCCCAGATCGGTTCGCACCCAGCCGGGCGCCATCAGCAGCAAGGTTTTGGTGTCGCTTCGATGACGCGCGGCAAAACTGCGCATGAACATATTCAGCGCGGCCTTGCTGCCGCGATAGACCTCGTAGTTGCCGTTCTCGTTGTTGGCGACGCTGCCCTGCCCCGACGACATCACGCCGATCGTGCCGCTCGGCCGGACGAGATCCTGCAGCGCCTCGACGACCCGCATCGGACTCAACGCATTGGTCACCATCACGCGCACGAATTCGTCGGTCGATACATCAGCGATCGTTTCGCTATCGTCGTTCTTGACGCCGGCGTTGACGAACAGCATGTCGATCGGGCGTCCTTCGAGGCGGCTGCGCAGTGCGATGACCTGTTCGGGAATCGTGATGTCGACCGTTTCGACTTCGAGCGCTGCATACGTCGTCGCTAGCTGCAGAAGCCTGGTCGTGGAATTTTGCCTGCCGGTGGCGATGACTCGCCAGCCGCGCTTCAGGTACTCCTCGACCATTGCGAAGCCGAGGCCGCGCGAGGCGCCGATCAGAAGCACGGTTTTTTGTTCGGTTGCGGGTTGCATGGAGCGTTTCCTGTCGATGGACTCGGGTTGAAACCGGTCAAGGAAATATAGTCACGCGCAAAATCGTCGACAATGAACAAGCGCCCAAATCAGGAGACCGCGCGAGGTCACCTTCTCATGAATACTGGTTCCCGGCCAAACGCTATGGCTGGGGCTGGGGCTTTCCCGTGCGCTGGCAAGGATGGGTGACGCTGCTCGCGTATTTCGTGTTGCTCGGAGTGGTCGTTTTCCGGGTTCAACCCGTGGTGCATCCGCTCACGTTCGCGTTGCTGGTCGCGCTATTAACCGCGGCCCTCACGGTCGTGTGCTGGCTGAAGGGCGAGCCGCCGCGCTGGCGGTGGGGTAAGGACTAGCCGGCCCGCTCCGTCACCGGATTCACGGAAATATTGGTTCGACGCGCGCAAGCCATTGCCACGCCAAACGCCGCCAGAGAAACCAGTGAGACCAACAGCACAGCCCACTCCACTGGAAAATAGCTCTGCCCGATTGTCCAGATCATCGCGGCTGAAATCGGCGCGACGCCCTTTGCAATATTGGACGGCGTAGAAAGCAGCCCGTTGATCGCGCCAAATCCTTCGACCCACATTACGTCCTGCACAATCGTTCCACGCAGGATGGTCATCATGCCGTTCGCTCCGCCGTAGATCAGCGCGAAAACGATCAGCAGCACGGGCGATGCCCCGGCAATCAGCAGGATCACCACCGACACCGGAAAAGCGGTCGTGATGACCAAGCCGACGATCTTCGGAGAGACGTTGCGTCCAAATGCGAACCACAGAACACGCGCGAGAACCTGAGCCGGGCCGATGAGCGCCATCGTCAACAGGATGGTGGACTGTTGGACATGACGCTCGGCCATCAGCGGAACAAGGTGAAAAGTCAACGCCGCGAACGTGACGTAGTAGGCGGTAAAGCACACCGCGAGCGCCCAGAACACCGGTGAGCGTAGCGCGCGCCGGGTGGACGCGGCGTTCACCGCCTTGACCGCGCCCTTGTCGACGGCAGCAGCATGGCGCGCGTCGTTTCCGCGGATCGCCAGTGCGTGAATGGGTAGGCATACGCAAAGATTGATCGCCGCTAGCGCGAGCAGCGCGTGACGCCACCCCAGCAGATTGATGAGCAACTGCGTGAGCGGAATGAATGCGGTGCTCGCGAATCCAGCGACAAGGGTTATCAGCGTGATCTTCGTGCGGAAGCTGCCCGGATAATTTCGCGTGATCACTGCGAAAACCGGGTCGTACAGCGTGGCCGCCATCGAGATGCCGAGGCCCACCCATGCGACGAATAGCATCGCCAGGCTGTTTGCCTGCGACCACATCACGAGCATTGCGGATGCGAGCAGCGATCCCACCACCATGACGGCCCGGCCGTGTCCGTGGTCGATCCAGGTGCCGACCGGATACGCAGCCAGCCCGGACACGAGCAACCCGACAGACAGCGCCGCGTTGGTCGATGCCCGGCTCCAATCGAGCGCATGTTCCATCGGTACGACAAAGAGCGAGAACGCGTAGTAGATCGCTCCCCACGAAACGAGTTGCGCGGTGGCTAGTGCCCACGTCGCGATCGAACCTCGATCCTGCTGCTGCGCGAACGCTGTCACTTCTTATGCCCCCGTTGTGCCCCGGTTTGCCCTGAATTAACGCTGCCTGTTAAGGCGCCGCGCAACATGCCTTCTCCGCGACCCGCGCCGATGTAGGCGCACAGCAAGAACTCTTGCTGCCGTCATACCCGCTCGCGTTACGGTCGGTACTGCATACACCCGTTTCCGGCAGTTCGAGTTCGACGCGACGCGCGGCCTCGATGTCGCCCGCGAGCCATGCTGCAATGGAGCGCACCTGTTCGTAGCCCGTCGCCATCAGGAAAGTCGGAGCGCGGCCATAGCTGGCCATTCCGGCGATGTAGAGTCCCGTATCGGGCTGCGCCAGTATCTCGGCGCCATGCGGCCGCACCGTGCCGCATGAATGGAGATTCGGATCGATCAGCGGGGCGAGGGCGCGAGGGCATTCCAGCGCCGCGTCGAGATCGAGACGCACTTCGCGCAGGATCTGCAACTCCGGCCGAAGCCCCGTCGCTACGATCAGTTCGTCGACTTCGACGGCACGCCCGTCAGCGTCCCGAACCTCGAGGGCACCACCGTTCAGCCTGATTTCGTCGACGGCAAACGGCGTCAGCAGTTCGATGCGACCCGCGTTGACCAGTTGCTTGAGCCGCTGACCCAGAGCGCCGCGCTCCGGCAACTGGTCAGCGTCTCCGCCGCCGTAGACCTGACCTGGCTGCGCGCGTCGCATTGCCCAGACGATGGTCGCGCCAGGTTCCTGCGTTGCCAGCCTGGCGAGGTCGATCAGCGTGCCGATTGCCGAGTGCCCAGAGCCGATGACCAGCACCTTTTTGCTCGCATAACGCTTACGGTCTGCGCCGAGAACGTCGGGCATACCGTAGCGAATCTGTTCATGAGCCGCCTTTTCGCCGATAGCCGACAATCCGGACGCGCCAGCCGGAGCCGGATTCCCCCACGTGCCCGTCGCAACGATGACGGCGCCCGCAACGAAGCGCCCTTCTTCGCCATTGCGTTCCTCGAAGCGGATTTCGAACGGCTGCTGCTCGCGCTGCGCGCTCTTGACTTTGCCCGTGCGAATGCGGGCGATACCGGTGACGCGCGTGCCAAGACGCAGGCAACCAGCAATCTCAGGCGTGCGCGCGAGCGGCAGCAGATACTGCTCGACCAGTTCCCGCCCCGTCGGATAGGCGTCAGCGTCAGGTGCCGACCATCCTTGCCGTTCGAGCAACGCACGCGAAGCGCGGTCGATGTTGTACTGCCACGACGAAAACATATGAACATGGCCCCAGGCCAGCGGCGCAGCGCCTGCCGTTTCTTCCGCTTCGAAGATGACCGGATTCAACCCTTGCCGGATCAGATGAGCGGCTGCAGCGAGACCAACGGGGCCTCCACCGATGATCGCGACGGGCAGAGACGAGTCGAACTGTTGTTTGGACACCTGGGGCGCAGGGGCGCTCTTCGGGCGGCAGCATGAAGACACGGCTAACTCCTGAGTGGGTAGTTTCTATGTAATCGAGAGCACAGGGATTGCGTATGGCGGAGTCAGTGGCCAGTCTGATTCACACGCTTCGACAGTTCCTCGGCGCTTTCCTTGCGCTCGCTGTATCTGTCGACCAGATACGGGCCGATGTCGCGGGTCAGCAATGTGAACTTGACCAGTTCCTCCATTACATCCACGACCCGGTCGAAATAGGCGGAAGGCTTCATTCGGCCCGCCTCGTCAAATTCCAGGAACGCCTTCGCGACAGACGACTGGTTGGGAATGGTCAACATGCGCATCCAGCGCCCGAGGACACGCATCTGGTTCACCGCGTTGAAGGACTGCGATCCTCCGCTCACCTGCATTACGGCAAGCGTTTTTCCCTGCGTCGGACGGACAGCCCCGACCGAAAGCGGAATCCAGTCGATCTGCGACTTCATGATCCCGGTCATTGCACCGTGGCGCTCAGGCGAACACCAGACCATGCCCTCCGACCATTGCACCAGCTCTCTTAGTTCGGCCACCTTCGGGTGGGTATCGGGTGCATCGTCCGGCAGCGGCAGACCGCTCGGGTTAAACGTGCGTACCTCGGCGCCCATCGCCGTGAGCAAACGCGCGGCTTCTTCCGTCAGCAAGCGGCTGAACGAACGCTCGCGAAGCGAGCCATAGAGCAGCAGGAAACGCGGTGGATGAGTCGATGCGGTCGCGGGCCGCAACTGGTCGATGTCGGGCACGCGAAACAGCGCCGCGTCGAGTTGGGGTAGATCAACTATGCGGTCAGACACGTTTGTCCTTGGTTCATGTACTTTCTCCGGTGCCGCTCAGGCACATTCGTACCAGGTCCTGGAACGGTTCACGACGCGCACTACGACCAGCATCACCGGCACTTCGACAAGCACGCCGACCACGGTTGCGAGCGCAGCACCCGATTCGAAGCCGAACAGACCAATCGCGGTGGCGACAGCCAGCTCGAAGAAGTTGGATGCTCCGATCAGCGCGGACGGGCAGGCAATGTTGTGCTTTTCCCCAACCGCACGATTCAGCCAGTACGCAAGGGCCGAGTTGAAAAACACCTGGATCAGGATCGGAACAGCCAGCAGCACGATGACCAGCGGCTGCCTGATGATCGCCTCCCCCTGGAACGCGAACAGCAGCACAAGCGTCACCAGCAGCGCCGTGATGGACCAGGGGCCCAGTTTCGCCATGAACGCGTGGAATGTCTGCGGCCCCTTTGCGAGCAGCGCCTTTCGCAAGATCTGCGCGAGGATCACCGGAATGACGATGTAGAGCACGACGGACGTGAGCAGCGTCGCCCACGGCACCGTAATGGCCGACATGCCAAGCAGCAGCCCGACCAGTGGCGCAAAGGCGATGATCATGATGCTGTCGTTCAACGCGACCTGCGACAGCGTAAACAACGGATCGCCACCAGTCAGCCTGCTCCAGACGAACACCATCGCCGTGCACGGCGCCGCGGCCAGCAAGATCAGCCCGGCGACATAGCTATTGAGCTGGTCGGCGGGCAACATGGGCGCGAACAGATTCTTGACGAACAGCCAGCCCAGAAATGCCATCGAGAACGGTTTGACGAGCCAGTTCACGAAAAGCGTGACGCCGATCCCCTTAACGTGCTGGCGGACCTCATGCAGTGAACCGAAATCGACCTTGATGAGCATCGGGATGATCATCACCCAGATCAGCAGTCCGACCGGGAGGTTGACGTGGGCGTATTCCATCCGCCCGATGTGCTGAGAGACGCCGGGAAAGACCTGGCCCAGCACGATCCCGACGACGATGCACAGTGCGACCCAGACGGTCAGATATCGCTCGAAGAAACTGATGGCCGGCCTCGACGCTTTTGTCGGCGACGCAATGTTTGGGGTATTCATTCGGCTGTTCGAAGGAAATCAGCTTTGCTGGATGCGGTTCAGCGCTTGCTGAAGGTCGGTATTGCTCAGCGTATCCAGGGGTAATGCCAGCAGTTGCAGCATGCGATAGCCAATCGCCTCGCGCGTCAGCTCGAACGCCCGCCGTTTGCCTTCGTCGCCTCCCGGTGCATTGGACGGGTCGGCGTATCCCCAATGCACCTTGACGGGACTACCGGGCCAGTACGGACACTCCTCCGCCGCAGCGCTGTCGCACACCGTGATCACCACGCGCATTTGCGGAGCGCCTTGCGCCACGAACTCATCCCAGCTTTTACTGCGATACCCCGCTGTATCGATACCCGCGTTCGTGAGCGCTTCCAGAGCGAACGGGTTAAGGCGGCCGCTCGGCGCGCTGCCTGCGCTATAGGCGCGCACATCCTTGCCAAGCTTTTTGGCCCAATGATTGAGCATGCTTTCGCCCAGCACGCTGCGCGCCGAGTTGTGGGTGCAGAGGATCAGAACATTCGTGGTCATGACGGAGTTCCGGTCATTGTTTGCTGCTGCAGACGTTGGGAACATCGCCCGCGGCGCAGGATGCGCCGGCACAGCAGTTCTCCGTAAGAAAACCGATCAGGTCAGTCATCGCGTCGAAATTTGCCGTGTAAATGACGAAGCGTCCGTCCTGACGAGACTTCACCAGGTCGGCGTGAGACAGGTCCTTCAGGTGGAACGACAGGCTCGACGGCGCAAGACCCAACTGTTGGCCGATTTCGCCGGCGGGCATGCCTTCGCGGCCCGCGACAACCAGAAGACGGAAGATCGCGAGTCGCGAATCATGGGCAAGCGCGCCGAGCGCACGGACAGCAAGGTTCGGGTTCATGGGTGGAGCATACGTCAATGGCTTCGACATTTCAAGATTTGTGGAAATGTCGATCGTGATGCTCGACGGATCGGGAGAACAAGGGTGGGTGGCGACTTCGCTGTGAATAGCGCCCAGTCAGCGCTAAAGCGGCGGGCGTCCCATGTGAGCCATCTGCGCCCGCCCAATGCGGGGCTACAACGGGGAGGCGTACTGCGCAATGCCATTCCCAAACGACCAGTTCTCCTTCTCGACCTCGACGAGATTGATGAACACATCCTCGGGCCGCACGCCGGGCGACTTGCCGAGTTCATCGACGATGCGCCGGTACAGCGCCTTCTTCTGCTCGACCGAGCGTGTGTTGCTGACGGTCAGTTGGATCACGACGAGATCGTCGCCGCGCTCGATATTCTGGTATTGCCGGTCGTAGATCATGTTGTCGGCGGTGTGCTCAGTGATCAGCATGAACATGTCGTCCTTCGGCACGTTGAACGTGTCCACCAGCGAGCGCTGAATACTGGCGCTCAGCGCTTGGCGGTAGTCGGCCGGCTTGCCGGCGCGCAGTGAGATTCGGGTGAGCGGCATGACGGGCTCCTTGTTGCGGTGTTGGGTTGAACACAGCTTAGGCGCGCTAGCTCATAATAAACAGATATCCATGCCTATTTCATCCATTTCCATCCGAAATGAAAGTCCTCGATCTCGATGCGGTGCGGGCCTTCGTGCTGGTTGCCGATCTGCGCAGCTTCACGCGTGCCGCCGACGCGCTCGACACCACGCAATCGGCCGTCAGCCTGAAGCTGAAGCGACTGGAGGCGCACCTTGGCAAGCAGTTGCTGGAGCGCACTCCGCGCGTCGTGCGTCTGTCCGCCGACGGTCACGCCTTTCTCGGCGCCGCGCGCGAGTTGCTGAACGCGCACGAGCGCGCGCTCGGCGCGCTGTCGGTGGAGCGGCGCCGGCTCGTGCTCGGGCTCAGCGAGCACGTCGCGGGGCCTGATCTGCCGCACCTGCTGGGCCGGCTCAACGCGCACGATCCGGGTCTGGTGGTCGAGTTGCACATGGGCACGTCGGCGGCGCTGCTCGCGCAGTTCGACGAACGCCGGCTCGATGCTGCGATCGTCCGCTACGGCGCCGACGAACCACCGCGCGACGACGCGCAGACGCTGTTCAGCGAACCGCTCGGCTGGCTCGCGACGCCGACCTGGCTGCCGCGACTCGATGAGCCGCTGGCGCTCGCGCTATTGAGCCCGCCGTGTAACGTGCGCGACGTCGCGCTGCGCACGCTCACAGCGGCGGGGGTCGCATGGCAGGAGGTGTTTGTGGGTGGTGGTGTCGCGGCGGTGGGCGCGGCCGTGGCCGCCGGACTCGCCGTGTCGCCGCTCGCGCGCCGGGTTGCGCCGCGCGGTCTGCTCGACGTCGGCGCGCGGCTCGGCCTGCCGACACTGCCGGAATCGCGTGTGACGCTGCATTCGCGCGTTCGCGAGGCCCGCTCGGCGGAAACGCTGCGGCTGCTCGCAAACGGCCTCGCCGCGGCGTGACACGGCGACCGATGCCGGACCACGCCGCACCGCTCGAAGCGGCCTCAGTGGATGATCGGCGGCAGCGAACCGCTGCTGGCAGTCGCCGGATTGGGCGCGGAGCCCATCGGCGCGATGTCGCTAACGTTTGCGGACGTATCCGGCGAAGTCTGCACCGCGGGCCGGACCGGATTCGCACGGGAAACCGCCGGCTTGGCCGCGACTTTGTCCACGTGCGGACGCGCGGTGTGAGCTGCCGCGAAATCGGCATGCACGACCTTGCCCGGAGCCGGTTTCGCGTGCACCAGTTGTACCTGCGGCTGCGCGTGCTTCGCGGCCCGCGCGGTCACGGTGGCGTGCGACCGCTTCTGGCTCGAGGCCGCGACTTTCACGCCGCCGCCATGCGCCGCGAGCTTGCCGCCGTGGCCCGCGCCGGCCGATGCGACATGAGGCACCGCGTGCCGGATACTGGTAGCCTGCTGCGCATGCGCACTGGCCTTGGACTTGACGCCGCTCCGCGTGGCCGCCTTCACCTTCACCTTCGCCGCTCCGGGCTGGTTCCGCGCGTGCGCCTGCCTGGTAACGTGTCCGCTCGCCTCCGGCGGATTCCATACTTCCGCATAACCGGCGGCCAACGCCGCCTCCGAGACACACCACACGGCCAGCGCCGCTGCCACTACTCGAACCCGCATCTGCTGCTCTCCTGATCGACGACTGCCAAAACGAGCCGGGATTATATTCTCTTGCAAAAATCCATTTATGGACTAATATCATTAAAAAGTACACATAGGGACTTACCCGAAATGGCTCACGCTGCCCGAATTTCCTCGCCTGAGGCATCGCCGCGACGATCGCTTTCCGAACCCACGCTGACGCAGATGTCCGCGGCGGGTCTGCGTGCGTTCTTCAACATCGCGCGCGACTGGGACCTGAGCGCCGACGAGCAGATCGTGCTGCTCGGCAAGCCGGGCCGCTCGACGTTCTTCAAGTGGCGGGCGACGCCCGAGACCGCGCGCCTCAGCCACGACACGCTGGAGCGACTATCGCTGCTGCTTGGCATCTACAAGGCGCTGCAGATTCTGCTGCCGCAGCCGAGCGCCGCCGACACCTGGGTCAAACGCCCCAACAGCGCGCCGCCGTTCGGCGGCAAACGCGCGCTGGACCGCATGCTGGCGGGCAACATCAGCGATCTCGTGGCCGTGCGCCAGTATCTCGACGCAATGCGAGGCGGCTGGGCGTGACAAAACCGCAATGGCAGGACCGCTGGACCAGCGCCGCGCTCGACTGGACGCCCGCGTATCGCGTGATTCCGACGCGCTTTCCGGCCATCAACCTGTTTGACCGCGTCGCGTCGCCGGAAGATTTCGAAGCGCTGTACGCGCTCGAAGCGATGACCAACGACCGACTGCGCACCGAAATCGGCGAACTCGATCTCGTGCCGCGCGAGGAGCGCCGCTTCGGGCCGGGCTACGGGCCGATCATGGCCGCGCTTACGCATCTGAATCCGCTTGGCAGCCGCTTTTCCGACGGCACGTATGGGGTGTTCTACTGTGCGCGTTCACGCGAGACGGCGATCGCCGAAACGCGCTATCACACCGGTCAGTTCCTCAAAGCGACCGCCGAGCCGCCGATGCGTCAGCAGATGCGTCTTTACACGGTAGTCGCGCAAGGCGGCGTGGTCGACTTGCGTCGCGACCCCGAGCTCGATGAAGCCGTGCTATCGCCCGACGACTACGTTGCCGGCCAGGCGCTCGGGCGCGCGGTGCGCGAGGCGGGCGCGCCGGGCATCGTCTATCCGTCGGTGCGCGACAGCGCCGGCGAATGCCTCGCGGCGTTCCGCACGACGCTGCTGCGCGACTGCCATCACGCGGCATACCTCGAATACAACTGGAACGGCACGAGCGTGGATATGGTGTTCGAGTTGAACCAGGTCGGGTGACAGAGGAGCGGCGCAGCCGCGGGGCGACTTCAGCCGCTCAAGGCAAGGCCAGTTCCGCCGCGCCTTCCGCGCGAGCGGCCTCGACCGAGATCGACCAGCGACGCAGCGCCTGCGGCTGCACGATCGTCAGCGTGCCGTCCGGCCCGAACGCGCCGGTATCGATGAACACCTGCGAGCCGATCTGCGTGATGTCGCGTACCGGCGTATGGCCGCAATAGGTCAGCGACAGCCCGCGCTGCCGCAGCGGATCGCCGTGACCGAGCGCGAGCTCGCGACCCCACAGCAATTGCTGGCGCGTTTCGGCCGAATAGTTGCCCGCGTCGAGATCGGCATCCGAGCCGAAAAATTCGGCGTGCAGAACGTTGAAGCGCGTCTTGCCGCTGCCGATCACGCGCACGAGCGGCAGCGTGCGCAGATGCTCGGCGTAGTAACGCAGACGTTCGTCGGGCACGTCGGCCGCCCACGCGCCGCCGATGCCGTACCACCACTGCCGCCGCAAGCGGCCGTCGGCGACCGCGCACAGCGCGTCTTCGTGATTGCCGAGCACCGCATAGAACCACGGCTTCGCGAGCAGCGCGAGCGCCTGCTCCGAGTGCTCGCCCCGATCGACCAGGTCGCCGACCGAAAACAACCGGTCGCACGTCGGATCGAACGCGATCTGACGCAGCAGGTAGCGCAACGCATCGACGCAACCGTGCAGATCGCCGACCACGAAATCGCGGCCGGCCTCGTTGGCGTCGTGATGTTGAACGAAGGTGGCGGGAGTGGCATTCATCTCATCATGATAATGCCGCCGACGCGCCCGCGTATGCGGGGTGCCTATCGTATCCGCACGCGTCATCGAGCAAGAAAGACATCGAACGACGCAAAAACGACGCTGAAACGACACATTCGCGGTATGCGTTACCGGAATTGCATATTTTCGCGAGTCACTCCTGCCGCGGCGCCCGAGTCGCCTCGCCTGCTATTGCAGCGTGCGCAGCTTCGCCACCTGGCTGGTCGTGATCGTCGCCTGCGGATTGCCGAACTGTTTCGTCACGTAGTTGGTGATCGCCGCGATCTGCTCGTCGTCGAGATGGCCGCCGAACCCGGGCATCAGCACGTCCGCGTGCGTGGTGGTGCGGTTCACGCCGTGCAGAATCACCAACGCGAGATTGTTCGCGTCGTTCGCGCCGACCGTCGAGTTGTGGATCAGCGACGGATACGCGCCCGGCGCGCTCGCGCCCACGCCCTGCCCGGTCCAGTTATGGCAGGTCGCGCAATTGGCGACGAACAGCTGCGCGCCGTTCACGCCGGTGATCGCGGTGCCGCGCAGCGCAGCGACATCGTTGGCGGGATTGCCCCATTGATGACGAGGACGCGCGTCACCGCCGCTCACGGCCGGCACCGAGCGCAAGAATGCGACGATCGAGCGCAGATCCACCGGCGTCAGATACTGCGTGCTGTTCGCGACCACTTCGCCCATCGGTCCGGCCGCGTTCGCGCGGCCCGGCGCCGCGCCGGTCGACAGATACGACGTGAGTTCGTCGTCGCGCCAGTTGCCGACGCCGCTCAGCTTGTCCGGCGTGATATTGAACGCATGCCAGCCGGCCTGCACCGCACCGGAGAAACGCGCGCTGGACTGCAGCCCCTGCATGAAATTGCGCGGCGTATGGCATTCCTCGCAATGCGCGAGCCCTTCGACCAGATACGCGCCTCGGTTCCATTCAGCGCTCTGCTTCGGGTCCGGCACGAAGCGCCCTTCGGTGAAGTTGAACATGTTCCAGAACACCATCAGCCAGCGCTGATTGAACGGGAACTTGAGGCTGTTCGCGGGCGGCGTGTAGTGAATCGGCGTGAGCGTGTTCAGATAAGCGCGGATCGCGAGCACGTCCTCATTGGTCACGCGCGTGTAGGCCGTGTACGGAAACGCCGGATAGAGCCGCTCGCCGCCCTTGCCGATGCCTTCGTGCATCGCGCGCATGAAATCGGCGTCGCTCCATCGGCCGATGCCGGTGTCGGGATCGGGCGTGATGTTGGGCGTCACGATCGTGCCGAACGGTGTGCCGATCGGCAGGCCGCCCGCGAATGGGCGCGACTTGTCGGCCGTATGACAGGCCGCGCAATCGGCGGCACGGGTCAGGTATTGGCCGCGCTTCACGAGTTCGCCATTCGCGGCGCTGCCGTGGAGCGTGGCCGAGCCGCCGTCCGACGCCTGCGCCGCGTCGTCGGCGCGAGCCTGGGTGATAGGCATTTCGTCGCTCGAAACTGCGTCCGGGCCGTGCGACTCGTGCCACGCAATCGACAGCGCGAACAGCGAAAACGCGGCCGCGAGCGCCGCGCCGCCGAAGCGGCGGCGGGTGCCCTGCATCCGCGCAGAATCCGGCTGCACGCGAGAGGTGTTCTTCAGCATTGTGGCTCTCCGGTCAGCGCTCAAATTTCGCGCTTCAGCTTGTCGGCCAGCTTCAGCGACAAAGCCGCGATCGTCAGCGTGCAGTTCACCGACGCGGCGGTAGGCATCACGCCGCTGCTGGCGATGAACAGGTTCGAATGATCGTGCGTGCGGCAGTCCGGGTCGACGACCGAACTCGCCGCATCGCTGCCCATGATCGTCGTGCCCATGATGTGATTGTTCGGCGCGAAGCTGTCGTCGAACGAGACTTCGGTGCCGCCGAATAGCGCCGCGATCTTCGCATACTGTTCGTGCGTATCGGCGGCGCTCTTCTTCACGTAGTCGTTGATCGAGTAGTAGATCTCGGGCTGCGCAATGCCGAGCGCGTCCTTGTGATCCGCCGACGGCACGATGCGGTTCTGCGGCTCCGGCAGATGTTCGTGAAAGCTGTTGATGCTCAGCGTGCGTGCCGCGCGGTCGCGAATCTGCCGGTCGAGCTCGGCGCCGGTCAGGCCTTTTTTCAGCAGATCGGCGGTAACGCCCATGGTCGGCACGCCGTTCGACAGATGCAGCTTCTTCGACGCGTAGTCGGAGCGGAACGCGCCGTCGCGGAAGTTGACGATCGAGGTCATCTCCATCGGGCCGCGGCCGGGCCACAGCGGTTCGTTGGCGAGAAACGTGACGCCGGTGCCCGGATGATCCATCAGGTTGCGGCCGACCTGATCGGAGCTGTTGCCGACGCCGTGCGGGAATTTTTCCGAGGTCGACATCAGCATCAGCTTCGGCGTTTCGATGCCGTTCGCCGCGAGCACGAACAGCTTGCCGGTGACGCGTGTGCTATTGCCGTTCGGGTCCTTGTAGTGGACCGCGGTGATGAGCCCTTTGTCGTCCGCTTCGATGCGATACACGACCGCTTCGGGAATCAGCTTCGCACCGGCCTGCTCGGCCTTCTCCGCATGGATCACGCCGTTGTACATCGCGGCGATCGGGCAGATCGGCATGCAGTTGTTGTTGCCGCAGCAGGTCGGCCGCGCATCGTACGGCCGGCTGTTGCGCGCAACCGGTTCGGGCACGACCTTGAAGCCCTGCGCGTTGAGCACGTCGCTGAAACGCTGATCCATGTACGACAGCGGCAACTGCTGCATCGGATAGGGCTTCGAGCGCGGCGAACCGAGATCGATCGAACTATCCGGACCGGACACGCCGAGCTGCACTTCGGCGGCCACGTACCACGGCTCGAGCGCTTCGTACGGGTACGGCCAGTCGCGCCCGACGCCATACAGCTTGTGCAACTGGAAGTCCGACGGCAGCAGCCGCCACGCGGCGGCCGCCCAGTGCCACGTCGTGCCGCCGACGAGCCGCACGTATTGTGAGTTGTACGGATAATCGCCCTTCTGGATCAGGTAGTTGTTCGCGGGCGCGTATTCGGGATGCGGCGCGTAAGGCGTCGACGGATACGGCGTCGCGAAGTCGGACTTGGCCGGCGAATTGCGGAAGTTCTCGACGATCTGCCAGCGCGCAATGCGCGGCCCGGCTTCGAGCAGGATCACCGACGCGCCCGCCAGTGCCAGCTGATGCGCAACCAGACTGCCGGCGACGCCCGAGCCGACCACGACGATATCGGCGGATTGTGTGTTTGCCATCGTTTCTCTCTCCGGTGCTCTGCCTGTTGCGGGCTTGGTTCGTGCGCTGCTGGCGTGGCCCGCTGGCGAGCCCGCGCGGCTCACCCGTGCAGCGGCTTCTGCGTCCAGTAGAACGGCACGTCGCGGCAATAGGAGGGAATCGTGAGCACGTCTTGCACAGGCGCGAACATCAGCGCCTTTTCATAGGCGATCACCTGGACGTGCGGCATGTCGCCGACGAGTCCGAGATACCACGCGCGCATGATCGCGCCGACCGCTTTTGCGAGCGCGGGCTGGTCGGTTTGCAGTGCCTGCGTGATGGTATCGGACGGCACGCCGCCGTGGCCTTGCAGCCAGGTGTTCAGCGCGGCGACGTTCTGCGCGAACTGGTTATCGGCACGCGACAGCGCCTCGTAGACACGCTGGCCGAGCACGGTGTCGAAACTGCTACGGGCGGTGAGGTGTCGCGAAAGCGCGAGGAAGGCATCGAGTCCGCCGCCGGCTGGCGGCGTAGCGGCGAACACGGGCGCGATCCACGACAGCGAACGGCTCGCGCCGGCGAACGCGAGCGCCGCGGCCGCCGCGCACGAACCGAGCACCCAGGCCCTGCGCGAAGCGGAAAACGACGGGGACAAACCGGTGAAACGCGTGGCACTGCGATAGGACTTCGCTCCTTGCCGATGCGTCATGTGGGGACGCGCATCGTTATCCTCAGGAACATCTGTCATGGGGGCTCCAGATGATGAGTCGTTCTCGACGAGCTGCACGGGAAAGGCATGATGCCGTTCGCGTGCCGCTTCGTTTGCTCTTCCCCAAACCTGGTCTGACGCCGCTTCAGCGGTCTCGAATCCGTGCGCGCGATTCACGCGCGCCGCATGTGTGGCGCCGTATGCATGAGCGCAACGATTGCGGCCGTTTTCTGCCAATCGCCTTTCAACTGAAAGCGGCGCGCAAGGCCGCTGCGAAAGACTATAGCCTGTGACCCACCATTCGACAATCGGTCCTCGTTGCACGCGTAGAATCAGCGACACCGACTGCCCTACACTTCGTCGTACATCTCGACTCATGTCCATCAACTACTATCCGCAAGTTCTTCGCAATCGGCCCCGCACGGTGATCGGCCTCGCGATCGGGATCGTCGTCGCGTTCCTCGTGCCCGATCATACGAGTCCGATGGCGCGCGCACTGATCGGCTGGGACGCGGCCATCTGGAGCTACCTGCTGATGATCTGGGTGCACATGGCTCTCGCCGACGAGCACCGCGTGCGCGAACGCGCGATACGCGACGACGAAAACGCGGGCGTCGTGCTGGTCGTGATCTGCGTCGCGACGATCGCAAGCATCGCCGCGATCGTGCTAGAACTCGCGTCGGCCAAGGGCGCGGGCGGCGCAACGACCTTCTGGCACTACCTGCTGACCGGTCTGACGCTGATCGGCGCATGGTTTCTGATTCCGACCATCTTCACGCTGCACTACGCGCGCCTCTACTACGGCACCGACGCGAAAGAGACCGCGCTGAAGTTTCCCGATCATCATTTATTGCCGAACTACTGGGACTTCCTGTACTACTCGTTCACGATCGCGGTCGCGTCGCAGACCTCCGACGTGGTGCTGCGTTCGCGCGAAATTCGTCGCGCGACACTCGCGCAATCGGTCCTGTCGTTCTACTTCAACGTCGCGGTGCTCGGCTTGTGCGTGAACATCGCGGCGGGGCTGCTGGGTTCGTGACTCGGCCATTGCTCGGCGCCCGGATGAATTTCATGCGAATGCCACGTGCGTGCCACATGGCTGCCACGTGAGCGTCACCGTGGCTGCGCGCGGCCGTCCGTGTAAATCCGACCCACGTCGTCCCGTTTTACATGCCGCGCCACCCGCGGCGTGCGTAACAATGCCCGCTTAATCGCACGCGCTCCGTGCGGGCGCGCACCTTCGGCACCCGCCATCTCAACGTAACCTCCCCCTTTTCCCGCTAGCGGGCCGCCGCGTTGGCACATGGTTTGCTCCCTTTCCGCGACGAGTGACGACCAGTCCCACCGGACCGGCGTCTGGCGCGAAAGCACCCGCGACTGGCCAGCGGGGTGACGATCTTTGCACTACATTGACCAGTACGTGCCCCCGCTGACGCATCGCGCGGTATCCGGCTCGGGAAGCCCAATGAGCGCTGTGATCGCATGCCAACTGCATCCACACCGCAGCAGGACAACTCTGGAAACGACCGATGGAACCTCCAAACGGGTACGCGCCGCGGATTTACTTTTTTCACTCTCTTCTCGTCGGGCCCCTCGATGCCTGGCCCGCGCAGTTCGCTCACGCGGCCGGGCTCGGCTTCGATCACGCGTTGATCGCCGGGCTGTTCGAGCCTGGCCAGGCGGGCCACGCTCAGGTGGTTGGCAATCACGCGCGGCTGCATCCGGTGTTCGAGGCACAGCATTCGGTGCCCGACGCCGTGCGCATGCTCGCCGATGCCGCGCGCCGCAATAATCTGACGCTGCTGATCGATCTGGTGATCGACCGCGTGGCCGCCGACGGCGTGCTGTACAGCGAACATTCGGACTGGTTTCACGCGCGCGAGTCCGAGCTCGCGCGGCTCGATCCGCGCCACGTGCATCGCGAAGACAACGTCGCCTACGCGAATTTCGACGACCCTGCGACGAGTGCCTCGCTGTGCGTCTGGTGGACCCAGCAACTGCTCGCGCTCGCCGAGGCGGGGGTCGGCGGCTTCAGTTTCGATTCGCCGCATCGCGTGCCGGCTGCCGTATGGCGGCATCTCGGCGATGAAGTGCGTGCGAAGCATCCGCACGTGCGCTTTCTCGCGGCCACGCCGGGCCTGTCGCGCGGCGATCTGCCCGGGCTCGAGGCAGCCGGCTTCGACAGCGCGTTTTCGTCGGTGCGCTGGTGGGACTTCCGTTCGAGCTGGATGGCCGAGGAGCATGCGGCGCTCGCGCGCGTCGGCGCGCCGATCGCCTTTCCCGAGGCGCCGTACGGCACGCGCCTCGCCGCCGAATTGAGCGACGTGCACGATGCGGCGATCGTCGAGCGGGCGTATCGACGCGCGCTGTTCACGTCGGTTGCAGTGGGCAGCGGCTGGATGATGCCGATGGGCTTCGAATACGGCATCGCCGAACCGATGTCGCAAACGCGCGGCGACGCCGCGCAGTTCGCGCGCGCCGTGCAGTCGCGCCGCTTCGATCTGAGCGCCGCCGTCACCCAGGCGAACGACTTCGCGCGCAATACGCCGACGCTGCACGCCAACGGTGAATTGCGCCAATTGAGCGGACCCGGGGCATCGGCCGCGGTTCTGCTGCGCGCCGACGCGGCCGATCTGCGCGACGCCAGCGAAGCACTCCTGATCGCCGTGAATCCCGAACTCGGCGCGCCAGTGCGGGTCGATCCCGCGCGCTTCCTCGCGGGCGTGCCGGGCAGCTTTACGCGCTTCGTGCCGCTCGATGCACGCGGCCGAAACGAACCCGCGGCCCTCGCGCCGTTCGCGCTTGCGCCCGGCGCGGTGCGGCTGCTGCGCGCGTTCGCGGAACAGCCGATCTACCTCGCGCCGCCCATCGACAAGTCGAACAGCAAGCGCAGCGGCCACAAGACCGTGCTCGACGCGATCGAGGCGCCGCGCGTCGCGATCGAGAGCGTGTCGCCTTCGGTCGAAAACGGCCGCTTCGCGGCCAAGCGCAGCGTCGGCGAGCGCGCGGAGATTCGCGCGGCGATCTTCGCCGAAGGTCACGACAAGATCGCGGCCGCCGTGCTGTGGCGCGCGGCCGACGAAACCGCGTGGCACGAAGAGCTGATGGCACCCGCGCCGCCGGCCGGTCTCGACTTGTGGAGCGCGCGCATTCCGCTCGAACGGATCGGCCGCTACGAATTCACCGTGATTGCGTGGCGCGACGACTTCGCGTCGCTCGTCGAGCACATCCAGAAGAAGCTGAAGGCGAACCAGACCGTCGAGATCGAACTCGACGAAGCCGCGCATCTGTTCGCGCTCGTGCTCGCCGAAGTCGAGACGGCCGAAGGCGCCGACAAGGAATCGCTCGAACACATCGTGCGCGACTTCCAGAAGGCCGACGCCGAACAGAAGCTCGCGCTGATTCTCGCGCCCGCCACAGCGACAGCGATGACCGCCGCGCGCCACCGGCCGTTTCTCAGCCGCGATCAGGTGACCTACAAGATCGACGCGGAACGCACCGCCGCCTATTTCGCGAGCTGGTACGAAATCTTCCCGCGCTCGATGAGCGACGACGAATCGCGCCACGGCACGTTCGCGGACGTCACCGCGAAACTGCCGCGCATCCGCGACATGGGCTTCGACGTGCTGTACTTCCCGCCGATTCATCCGATCGGCCTCGCGAACCGCAAGGGCCGCAACAACACGCTGACCGCGCAGCCGGGCGACGTGGGCAGTCCGTATGCGATCGGCGCGGCAGAAGGCGGCCACACCGCCGTGCATCCGCAGCTCGGCACACTCGACGATTTCAAGGCGATGCTCGCCGCCGCGCATGCGCACGGCCTCGAAATCGCGCTCGACTTCGCGATCCAGTGCTCGCCCGATCACCCGTGGCTGAAGGAGCATCCGACGTGGTTCGCGTGGCGCCCCGACGGCACGCTGCGCTACGCCGAGAATCCGCCGAAGAAGTATCAGGACATCGTCAACCCGGACTTCTACGCGCGCGATGCGAAGCCCGACCTGTGGCTCGCGTTGCGCGACGTGATCCTGTTCTGGGTCGACGCGGGTGTGCGCATTTTCCGCGTCGACAATCCGCACACCAAACCGCTGCCGTTCTGGGAATGGATGATCGCCGACGTGCGCGCGCGCCACCCTGATGTCATTTTCCTCGCGGAAGCGTTCACGCGGCCGCGCATGATGAACCGGCTCGGCAAGATCGGCTTCTCGCAGTCGTACACGTACTTCACGTGGCGCGAGTCGAAGCGCGACTTCACCGAGTACATGGTTGAGCTCACGCAGACCGGCGCGCGCGATTTCTACCGGCCGAACTTCTTCGTCAATACGCCGGACATCAACCCGCGCCACCTGCAATCGCAGGGACGCACGGGCTTTCTGATCCGCGCGGCGCTGGCCGCGACACTCGCCGGTCTGTGGGGCGTGTATAGCGGCTTCGAACTGTGCGAGGCCACCGCGCTGCCGAACAGCGAAGAGTACCTGGACTCCGAAAAGTATCAGTTGCGCGCGTGGGACTGGCACCGGCCCGGCAATATCGTCGGCGAGATCACCGCACTGAATCGCATCCGGCGCGCGAATCCGGCGCTGCAAACGCATCTCGGTCTCACGTTCCTCTCCGCGCACAACGATCACATCCTGTTCTTCGAGAAAGCGACCGAGTCGCGCGACAACGTGATCGTCGTCGCGATCAATCTCGATCCGTTCAACGAGCAGGGCGCGGACATCGAGTTGTCGTGGGACACGTTCCAGCGCTGGCATCTGCACGACCACGCCGCGCTCGAAGTGATCGACCAGATGACCGGCGCACGCTTCGAATGGCACGGACGCTGGCAGCACGTGCGGCTCGGCTCGGGCCAACCGTTCTCGATCTGGCGCATCGCGCCGCTAGGCGGCCTGCCCGCGGATCGCCCGGAGGACAGCGACCACGAACACGACAGCACTCTTCACGCAGACGCTGTCACCCCAACCTGGATGGAAGGTGGAACATGAAGCGCGACGATCCAGCCCAATCCACGCACGAGGCGCAAACGGCCGCGGCCGTCGGCACCGCGGCGAAGGTACGCACGCGCCGGCGCGGCAAACCCGCGGCGCTCAGCGACGATCCGCTGTGGTACAAGGACGCGATCATCTACCAGGTGCACATCAAGTCGTTTTTCGACGCGAACAACGACGGCGTCGGCGATTTCCCCGGCCTGATCGCCAAGCTCGACTATATCGCCGAGCTCGGCGTCAACGCGATCTGGCTGCTGCCGTTCTATCCGTCGCCACGCCGTGACGACGGCTACGACATCGCCGACTACCGCAACGTGCATCCCGACTACGGTCAGCTCGCGGACGTGCGGCGCTTCATCCAGGAAGCGCACGCGCGCGGCATCCGCGTGATCACCGAGCTCGTCATCAATCACACGTCGGATCAGCATCCGTGGTTCCAGCGCGCACGGCGCGCGAAGGCCGGCTCGAACTATCGCAACTACTACGTGTGGTCCGATACCGATCAGAAGTACGCGGAGACGCGCATCATCTTCATCGACTCGGAACCGTCGAACTGGACGCACGATCCGGTTGCGGGCGCGTACTATTGGCACCGCTTCTACTCGCACCAGCCCGATCTGAACTTCGACAATCCGGCGGTGATGAGAGAGGTGCTGCAGGTGATGCGCTTCTGGCTCGACATGGGCATCGATGGGCTAAGGCTCGATGCGGTGCCGTACCTGGTCGAGCGTGAAGGCACCAACAACGAGAACCTGCCGGAAACGCACGAGATCCTGAAGCGGATTCGCGCGACCATCGACGCCGAGTATCCGAACCGGATGCTGCTCGCCGAGGCGAACCAGTGGCCCGAGGACGTGAAGGAGTACTTCGGCAACGAAGACGAATGCCATATGGCGTTCCACTTCCCGCTGATGCCGCGCATCTATATGTCGATCGCGAGCGAGGACCGCTTCCCGATCACCGACATCATGAAGCAGACGCCGGACCTCCCCGATTCGAACCAGTGGGCGATCTTCCTGCGCAATCACGACGAGCTGACGCTCGAAATGGTCACCGATTCCGAGCGCGACTATCTTTGGAACACCTATGCGAGCGATCGCCGCGCACGTTTGAATCTCGGCATTCGCCGCCGTCTCGCGCCGCTGATGGAGCGCGACCGCCGCCGCATCGAGCTGATCAACTCGCTGCTGCTGTCGATGCCCGGTACCCCCGTCATCTACTACGGCGACGAACTCGGCATGGGCGACAACATCCACCTCGGCGACCGCGACGGCGTGCGCACGCCGATGCAGTGGTCGTCGGATCGCAACGGCGGTTTCTCGCGCGCCGACCCCGAGCAACTGGTGCTGCCGCCCGTGATGGGTACGCTGTACGGCTTCGACGCTGTCAACGTCGAAGCGCAGAGCCGCGACCCGCACTCGCTATTGAACTGGACGCGCCGCATGCTGGCGACGCGGCGCGCGAAGCAGACCTTCGGGCGCGGCACGATCCGCTTTCTGAAGCCGGAAAACCGCAAGATTCTCGCGTATCTGCGCGAGATGCCCGGCGAGGCGCCGATCCTGTGCGTCGCGAATCTGTCGCGCGCGCCGCAGGCGGTCGAGCTCGACCTGTCCGAATTCAACGGCTTCGTGCCGATCGAGATGACCGCCGATTCGGTGTTCCCCGCGATCGGTCAGCTGACCTATCTGCTGACGTTCCCGCCGTACGGCTTCCTGTGGTTCATGCTGTGCGAAGGCGGTGGGCGTCCGACGTGGGCGCAGGCGCATTCCGAGCCGCTGCCCGAGTTCGTCACGATCGTGATCCGCGAGGGGCAGACCGGGCCGACACCCGAAAACGTGCGGCTGCTCGAATCCGAAGTGCTGCCGTCGTGGCTGAGCCGGCGCCGCTGGTTCGCGTCGAAGGATCAGAAGATGCATGCGGTGCGGCTCGCCGCTCTGACCACGATTCCGAACGGCGGCTTCGCATTCACTGAAATCGAAGCGGACGTCGGCGATCACACCGAGCGCTACGTGGTGCCGATCGCGATCACGTGGGGCGGCGAAACCACCACGCCGCTGTTCCTGCAACTCGCGTTGGCGCGCGTGCGGCGCGGCCGCAACGTCGGCCATCTGACCGACGCGTTCTCGCTGCCGATCTTCGCGCACAACGTGCTGCGCAAGATGCGCGAACACGCGGTCGTGCCGACCGTGCAGAAGAGCGAAATCAAGTTCCTGCCGACCGAGCGCTTCACCGAACTCGACAATCTCGGCGAGCGGCCCGAGATTCGCTGGCTTGCGGCCGAGCAGAGCAACAGCTCGCTCATCATCGCCGATGCCGCGGTGCTGAAGCTGGTGCGGCGGCTCGTCAGCGGCATCCATCCGGAAGCGGAAATCAGCCGCTATCTGACGCAGCTCGGTTATGCGAACACCGCGCCGCTGTATGGCGAAGTGGTGCGCGTCGATCCCGAGGGCGTGCCGCATACGCTCGCGATCCTGCAGGGCTTTATCGACAATCAGGGCGATGCGTGGAACTGGTCGCTCGATTATCTGCGCCGCTCGGTCGACGAACTCGCGATCGCGGTCGACACCGAAACGCAGACCGCCCCCGACCGCACGAACGAGTCGATCTTGCTGGACGGCTACGGCGAACTCGCGGGCATCATCGGCCGAAGGCTCGGCGAGCTGCACGTCGCGCTCGCGACGCCGAGCGACGACCCCGCGTTCGCGCCGGAACATGCCAACGCCGAACAGGTGAAAGCATGGGTCGACGCGACGCAGAGGATGCTCGCGAGCGCGCTCGATCTGCTCGCGCCGCGCATCGCGGAGATGAGCGACGCGGACACGAAGGGGCTCGCGCAAAGTCTGATCGATCGGCGCGCCGCGCTGGTCAAGGCGGTCGACAATCTCGTGCCGGGCGACGCGGGCGCGTTGCGCATCCGCATCCACGGCGACTTCCATCTCGGTCAGGTATTGGTCGCGCACGGCGACGCGTATCTGATCGACTTCGAGGGCGAGCCCGCGCGTTCGCTCGAGGAGCGTCGCCAGAAATCGAGCCCGTTGCGTGACGTCGCCGGTCTGATGCGCTCGCTGTCGTATGCGAGCGCGGCCGCGCAATCGACCACCGAAAGCGCGCCGCAACAGACCGCCGATCGCAAGCGTGCTCTGTTCGAGCGCTTCCGCTCCCACGCGACCACGGCGTTCCTCGCTGAATACCGCGCGGCCGCCGCTCAGTCGTCGGAAGCGCTCGTCGCGCCCGAATCCGAAGAGGCGCTGCTCGATCTGTTCCTGATCGAGAAGGCCGCGTACGAGATTCGCTACGAGGCGGCCAACCGGCCGACGTGGCTCGGCTTACCGGTGCGCGGCCTCGCGGCGCTCACGAGCCGTCTGCTCGGCGACACCGGCGCACCGCCGCATTACGATCCATCAACCCGGGTGTCCGGCTCCGCCACGCCGCCCAACCCGGCCGAGGGCGACTATGAGTGAGCATGATCCGGCCGCAGGCCTTCAACCCGTCGATATCGACGCGCTCGTCGAAGCGCGCCACCCCGATCCGTTTTCGCAGCTGGGGCTGCATCAGACAGACGCGGGTCCGATCGTGCGCGCGCTGCTGCCGAATGCCGCGCACGTCACCGTGATTTCGCGCGCCGATGGCGCGACGCTCGGCGAGCTCGAGCAATTGCGGCCTGGCCTGTTCGCGGGCCGCATCACGTCGGCGATGCCATATCGCTTGCGCATCGACTGGCATGGCGTCGTGCAGGAAGTGGAGGATACCTATTCGTTCGGTCCGGTGCTCGGCGACGAGCCGCTCCAACGTCTCGCACACGGCGATCCGTACGCGGTGCTCGAATGTCTGGGCGCGCGGCCAGTCGACATCGACGGCGTGCCGGGCGTGCGTTTTGCCGTGTGGGCGCCGAATGCGCGGCGCGTGTCGGTGGTCGGCGACTTCAACGCGTGGGACGGCCGCCGTCATCCGATGCGGCTGCGTCATCAGGCGGGTGTGTGGGAACTGTTCGTGCCGCGCGTCGGCGCCGGCACGCGCTACAAGTACGAGCTGCTGTCGCGCGACGGCCATCCGCTGCCTTTGAAAGCCGATCCGTGCGCGATGCAGACGGAAAAGCCGCCGGGCACCGCGTCGATCGTCGCGCACGTCGACGAGATCGAGCAGTTTCCGTGGACCGATCACGAGTGGATCCAGTCGCGCGCCGGCAAGCAGACCGCGCGCACGCCGATCGCGATCTATGAAGTGCACGCGGAGTCGTGGCTGCGCATCGCCGAGGAAGGCCAGCGCGGTCTCGTCTGGGAAGAGCTCGCCGAGCGGCTGATTCCCTACGCGAAGAGCATGGGCTTCACGCACATCGAATTTCTGCCGATCGCCGAGCATCCGTTCGGCGGCTCGTGGGGCTACCAGCCGCTCGGACAGTTTGCGCCGTCCGCGCGCTTCGGCAAGCCCGAGCAGTTCGCGCGTTTCGTCGATCGCGCGCACGAAGCGGGGCTCGGCGTGATTCTCGACTGGGTGCCCGCGCATTTCCCGAACGACGCCCATGGCCTGATCGATTTCGACGGCACGCCGCTCTACGAACATGCCGACCCGCGCGAGGGCTATCACCAGGACTGGAACACGATGATCTACAACCTCGGCCGCAACGAGGTCAGCGCGTTCCTGATCGCGTCGGGGCTCGCGTGGCTGCAGCGCTATCACGTCGACGGCCTGCGCGTGGATGCGGTCGCGTCGATGCTGTATCGCGACTACTCGCGCGCGGCCGGCGAGTGGGTGCCGAACATCTATGGCGGCCGCGAGAATCTCGAATCGATCGCGTTCCTGAAGCGCTTGAATCATGAAGTCCGCTATGTGCCGGGCGCACCCGGCGCGATCACGGTCGCCGAGGAATCGACCGCATGGCCAGGCGTGACCGCACGCGTCGCGGATGGCGGTCTCGGCTTCGACTTCAAGTGGAACATGGGCTGGATGCACGACACGCTGCACTACATGCACGAAGACCCGGTGTATCGCCAGTATCACCACCACAACATGACGTTCGGCATGGTGTACGCGTATTCCGAGCGTTTCGTGCTGCCGCTTTCGCACGACGAGGTGGTGCACGGCAAGGGTTCGCTGCTCGGCAAGATGCCCGGCGACCGCTGGCAGCGTTTCGCGAATCTGCGCGCGTACTTCGGTTTCATGTGGACGCACCCGGGCAAGAAGCTGATGTTCATGGGCGGCGAATTCGGCCAGATGGCGGAGTTCGACCATGACGGCTCGCCGCATTGGCATCTTCTCGACGATCCGGCCCACCACGGCGTGCAGTTGCTGGTGCGCGACCTGAACCATCTGTATCGCAACGAGCCCGGTCTTCATCTGCTCGACAGCGAACCGGGCGGCTTCGAATGGTTGATCGGCGACGACAGCGCCAACAGCGTGTTCGCCTATCGGCGCACCGACGGCGCGGGCCAGGAGTTCGTCGTGGTGTGCAACATGACGCCGGTGCCGCGACTCGGCTATCGGCTCGGCATGCCGCGCGGCGGGCGCTGGGTGGAAGTGCTCAATACCGATGCGGGCGTGTACGGCGGCTCGAACATCGGCAACGGCGGGCTGATCCATTCCGACCAGCTATCGAGCCACGGCAGGCCGCATTCCGCCGCGCTGACTTTGCCGCCACTCGCAACGATCGTATTGCGCGCGGACTAAGGAAACGTGCCGCAGCACAGGCGCGCGGCGCGAAGGCAAGCGCCGCGCCCCCCGTTGCATGAAGACTCGGACGGACCCGGGCTCTAGCTCGACAATCAGAACAGGAAAGGGAAAACATGTCGCATGCGTTGCCCGACCGGTTGCTGCCCGGCTCACCGTATCCGCTCGGCGCCAGCTGGGACGGGCTGGGTGTCAACTTCGCGGTGTTCTCGGCCAATGCGCAAAAAATCGAGCTGTGCCTGTTCGATTCCACTGGACGCAAGGAGATCCGCCGCTTCGCCATGCCCGAATGCACCGACGAGATCTGGCACGGCTATCTGCCGAACGCGCATCCTGGCACCGCGTACGGCTTTCGCGCGCACGGGCCGTATCAGCCGCATTTCGGGCATCGCTTCAATCCGCACAAGCTGCTGCTCGACCCGTATGCGCGCAAGCTCGTCGGGCAGTTTCGCTGGTCCGACGCGCTGTTCGGCTATCGCGTGCATTCGAATCGCGCGGACCTTTCGATCGACCGGCGCGATTCCGCGCCCGCGATGCCCAAGTGCGTCGTCGTCGACGAGGCGTTCGACTCGTCGCACGACAGGCGTCCCGACGTGCCGTGGGGCGAAACCGTGATCTACGAAACGCACTTGCGCGGCGCGTCGATGCTGCGCTCCGATCTGCGCCAGCATGAGCGCGGCACGTTCGCGGCGCTCGCCGCGCCGGAGTTCATCGAGCATCTGCTGAAGCTCGGCGTGACCGCGGTCGAGCTGCTGCCCGTGCACGCGTTCCTGAACGACCGCTTCCTCGTGGAGCGCGGCCTGCGCAACTACTGGGGCTACAACACCGCCGCGTTCTTCGCGCCGGAACCGACCTACCTGAGCACGCACCGGCTCGACGAAATGCGCATCGCCGTGCGGCAACTGCACGCGGCCGGCATCGAGGTGATTCTCGACGTGGTCTACAACCACACCTGCGAAAGCAACGAGATGGGCCCGACCATCTCATGGCGCGGCCTCGACAACGCCAGCTACTACCGGCTGATTCCCGGCGACGAGCGTCACCATATCAACGACACCGGCTGCGGCAACACGGTCAATCTGCCGCATCCGCGCGTGATGCAGATGGTGATGGATTCGCTGCGCTACTGGTCGACCGCGTTCAACATCGACGGCTTCCGTTTCGATCTCGGCGTGACGCTTGGGCGCGAAAGCCACGGCTTCGATCCGGGTTCGGGCCTGTTCGACGCGTTGCGCCAGGACCCGGTGCTGTCGCAACGCAAGCTGATTTCCGAGCCCTGGGATATCGGTCCTGGCGGCTATCAGCTAGGCAATCATCCACCCGGCTTCAGCGAATGGAACGACCGTTTCCGTGACACCGTGCGACGGTTCTGGCGCGGCGACGCCGGCCTGCGGCCCGACCTCGCCGCGCGCCTGACCGGTTCGGCCGATCTGTTCAACCGGCGGCATCGCAAGCCTTGGGCGTCGCTCAACTTCGTCACGTCGCACGACGGCTTCACGTTGGCCGATGTCACCGCGTACGAGCAGAAGCACAACGAAGCCAACCAGGAAGACAACAACGACGGCCACAACGAGAATTGCAGCCGCAACTGGGGAGTCGAAGGCGCGACCGACGACCCCGCGATTCTCGCCACGCGCCGCCGCGTGTCACGCTCGCTGATCGCGACACTGATGATCGCGCTCGGCACGCCGATGGTGCTCGCCGGCGACGAAGCGCTGCGCACCCAGCGCGGCAACAACAATGCTTACTGTCAGGATAACGACCTATCCTGGATCGACTGGGACCTTGCGGATTCGCCGGAAGGCCGGCGCATGACCGAGTTCGTCGCGCGCGTGATCGGCCTGCGCAAGCGCCACCCGCTGTTGCGTGAAACGCGCTTTCTGTTCGGCGACCGTGAGGTGCTGCCCGGCCTGTTCGACGTCGGCTGGTTCGACGAACACGGCGATCCGCTGACGATCGAAGCGTGGCAGGACCCGGAGGGCCGCGCGTTCACATTGCGTCGCGCGGGACCGGGCCTGAATGGCGAAACCGAAGTATTGTTATTGATGCTCAACGCTCACGACGAACCGCTGCAGTTCTCGCCTCCCGCGCCGCACCTGGAATGGCATGTGCTGCTGGACACCGCCGATCCGGACCGCGCGCCGCAGCGGCTAGCGACGGCAGAACTCGAGGTCGGCGCACACGGCCTCGTGATACTCGCCGCGCAGCCGACCGGCGAAGCGGATTGGCAAGCCGGCTGGGTGGCTGGCGCGCAGCACGGGCCGCGGTTGTTGACCGCGCTGCCGCCCGACCCCGGCGCGCAGACACCAAACGACGATGGCTCGCAATGAACGACGCACTGCGGCGACATAGTTTGAGCGTGGACAAATCGCAACGCAGCCGGGGTGGCAAGAATGTTGCGACGCAATGCTTGCGTCGCGTCACCTTGCTATCCAGGCGCGTTTGCAGAGTCGAATGGTGAAGACATGTCCGATAGTCCGATTGATCCTCACACGCATCATCACGCGCACTGCCTGCCGTTCAGCGCGCAGTTGATCGGCGCGAGCGGCACGCGACCGCGCACGCGGTTCCGTTTTTGGGCACCGTCGTGCAACAGCGTGCAGGTGGTCATCGAAAGCGGGCACGCGCAAGGCACGCACGACATGGCGCCGACCGGCAACGGCTGGTTCGAGGCCACCGTGGAGAGCGGCGCGGGCACGCTGTATCGGTTCCAGCTCGACGGCAAGCAGACAGTGCCCGATCCGGCCTCGCGATTCCAGCCGCGGGACGTGCATGGCCCGAGCGAGGTCATCGATCCGCGCGCGTACCACTGGGAACACACCGAGTGGCACGGCCGGCCCTGGGAAGAAACGGTACTGTACGAATTGCACGTCGGTGCAATGGGCGGCTATGCGGGCGTGCAAAAACGCCTGCCCGAGTTCGCCGCGCTCGGCGTCACCGCAATCGAACTGATGCCGTTGAACGACTTTCCCGGCGGTCACAACTGGGGTTACGACGGCGTGCTGCCGTACGCGCCCGACTCCGCCTACGGCCGTCCCGAAGAACTGAAGGCACTGATCGACGCCGCGCATGGTGTCGGCCTGATGGTGTTTCTCGATGTCGTCTACAACCACTTCGGACCGGACGGCAACTATCTGCATACTTACGCGGAGCCGTTTTTCCGCGCGGGCGTGAACACGCCATGGGGCCCCGCGATCGACTTCGAGCGCAGCGAAGTCAGTGACTTCTTCACCGACAACGCGGTCTACTGGATCAACGAGTACCGCTTCGACGGACTGCGCTTCGACGCGGTGCATGCGATCGACAACCCCGCATGGCTGCGCGAGCTGTCGGACCATATCCGCGCGCGCGTGCAGCATGGCCGCCACGTGCATCTGGTGCTCGAAAACGAGCACAACAACGCGAGCCTGCTCGACGCGCATTTCGACGCGCAATGGAACGACGACGCGCACAACACGCTGCACGTGCTGCTGACCGGCGAAACCGAAGGCTATTACCACGCGTATGCGAGCGAACCGATTCGCCGGCTCGCGCGCGTGCTGTCCGAAGGCTTCGCGTATCAGGGCGAGCCGTCGCCGCTGCACGATGGTGCACCGCGTGGCGAAGCGAGTGCGCATCTGCCGCCCACGTCGTTCGTGATGTTTTTGCAGAACCACGATCAGATCGGCAACCGTGCGTTCGGCGAACGTCTGCGCAAGCTGACTTCGGACGACGCGCTGCGCGCCGCGACCGCGTTGCTGTTGCTGTCGCCGCAGATTCCGCTGCTGTTCATGGACGAAGAATACGGCTCGACGCAACCGTTCCTGTTTTTCACCGATTACACCGGCGCTCTCGCCGATGCCGTGCGCGAAGGGCGACGCCGTGAATTCGCGCGCTTCGCCGCGTTCAGCGACGAGAAAAGCCGCGCGCAGATTCCAGATCCGAACGATGCCCAGACCTTCGCCGCGTCGTCGCCACCCGCGCCCGATGCGAAGCCGACACCGGATCGGCTCGACTGGATGCACTACTACAAGTCCGCGCTCGCCGTGCGCGCGAAGCTGATCACGCCGCGCCTGAAACATACGAAGGCGTGCGGCGCGACCGTGCTGCGCGACGCAGGTGGCGGCGACGCGAACGCGCTGGTCGCGCGTTGGAAACTCGGTGATGGCGAGACGCTGTCGATCGCGCTGAATCTGTCGCAACAGAACGTCGCATTCGACGACATCCCCGCCGGCAAGATTGTTTTCGAAACGCCGCCACGCGCGCGCGAGCAGGCCGACGCGCGGGTATTGCCCGCTGATGCGTGCATCGCATGGCTGACCGGCGACATCAACGAATTCGCGAGCCGCCATGATGCGCGCATCGCGTCGCACGAGGAGCAGCGCGCGTGACGACCCGACGCCCCAACGACCGGCTCGCCGCGCTCGCCACCCGCGCAGGCTTCGAGGTGGAGTGGCAGGACGCGCACCACAACACGCAGCACGTGCCTGAAAAAACACTCGGCACGCTGCTCGAACGCATGGGTCTGCCGTGCGGCAACGCTACCGATATCCGCCACAGCGCCGCTGCTCTGGAGGCCGAACTATCGGGCCGCAGGCTGCCGCCGCTGATGACCGCGGTGATCGGGCGTGGCATCGCGCTGCCGGCGGCCGCGGTCAAGTCGGGCAGCCATTACCGGATCGAGCTGGAGAGCGGCGCGATCATCGACGGCCGCTTCACCGCGCCGAAAGGCGAGGAAGCGTTGCTCACGCCGATCGACGAAGCCGGCTATCACACGCTCGTGATCAACGACCAGCGCATGACGCTCGCGGTCGCGCCGCCGCGCTGCTACACCGTCGCCGACGCATGGCGCACGCTACACGGCGGCGATGGCGACGGCGACGTCTCGCCGCCCATGCCGCCACTATGGGGCATCGCCGCGCAGCTGTATGGCTTGCGTCGCGTCGGCGATGGCGGCATCGGCGATTACACGGCGCTCGCGCAGCTTGCACGGCACGGCGCGCAGCGCGGCGCGCACGCGCTCGCCGTCAGTCCGACCCACGCGATGTTCAGCGCACAGCCCGAGCGCTTCAGCCCATACGCACCGTCGTCGCGTTTGTGGCTCAACGTCACACATATCGATCCGGCTGCGGTGTTCGGCGCCAACGCGTGCGCATCGGCATTGGCGCAGGCCGGCAACGCATCGTCGAAATACGAAGACCTGCCGCTGATCGACTGGCCGCACGCGACAGCGTTGAAACTCACGATATTGCGCGCGCTGTACGAGCAGTTCAACGCGAACGAGCGCCCGCAGCACTCGCCGCGCGCACTCGAATTTCACGGCTTCTGCGAACGCGCGGGGCGCGCGCTCGAAGATCACGCGCGCTTCGAAGCGCTGCAAGCCGCGCAACTCGCGCAAGGCGGCGACGGCCATTGGCGCAATTGGCCCGACGCGTTGCGCGACCCGCGCAGCCCCGAAGTCGACGCGTTCGCCGCCGCGCATCGCAACGAGGTCGATTTTCATCTGTTCCTGCAGTGGCTGGCCTCGCGCGGCCTATTGCACGCGCAGCACACCGCGCGCGAAGCCGGCATGGCGGTCGGCCTGATCGCCGATCTCGCGGTGGGTTGCGACAGCGCCGGCAGTCATGCATGGTCCTACCCCGACGACATGCTGCAGGGCGTGTCGGTCGGCGCGCCACCCGATCTGTTCAACCAGGCCGGCCAGTCGTGGGGACTCACCACCTTTTCGCCGCGCGCGATGCGCACGCAAGGCTTCGCCGCGTTCATCGACATGCTGCGCGCGGCGTTCGCGCATGCCGGCGGCATCCGCATCGACCACATTCTCGGCTTGCGGCGTCTGTGGCTCGTGCCCGAAGGCGAAAGCGCGCGCAACGGCGCGTATCTGCGCTATCCGCTCGAAGACCTGCTGCGGCTGATCGCGCTCGAATCGTGGCGGCATCGCGCGATCGTGATCGGCGAGGATCTCGGCACCGTGCCGTCCGGTTTTCGCGAGCGGCTCGACGAGCACGGCATCGAAGGGATTCGCGTGCTGTGGTTCGAAGGCGCGCCCGACGGCCACGGCTTCAAGGCGCCGGCCGATTGGGACCGCTATGCGGTCGGCACGACGACCACGCACGATCTGCCGACAGTCGCCGGCTGGTGGCGCGGCAGCGACATCATGTGGCGCAACCGCATCGGCCAGACGATGGCGCGCGCCGACGGCCGCGACCCCGAAGACGCCGCGCTCGAAGAGCGCGCGCAGCAGCGCGCCGACTTGTGGCGCGCGTTCCAGCGAGCGGGCGTGGCCGCACCCGGCGTCGCGCCGCCCGACGCCGACAACCCGCCGGTCGACGAAGCGCTCGCATTCGTCGCCGCGACGCCCGGGCCGCTCGTCACGTTCCCGCTCGAAGACCTGCTCGCGCTTGCCGAGCAGCCGAATCTGCCGGGCTCGATCGACGAACATCCGAACTGGCGCCGCCGCATGGCGCTGCCCATCGACGCGATGTTCGACGACCCCGTCTTCACCGACCGCCTGCTGGCCGTCGACGGCGCTCGCCGCGCCGCCGCGCCTTCACCGAACACTTCCGCGGAGCCCGACACGCCATGACCGTCCCACGCTCCACACTGCGCCTCCAGTTCCATCGGGGCTTCACGTTCGACGACGCCGTGCGCCACGTCGAATACTTCGCCGCGCTCGGCATCAGCCATCTGTACGCGTCGCCGATCACGACGGCCGAGCCCGGCTCGATGCACGGCTACGACACCGTCGACTACACCCAGGTCAGCGCCGAATACGGCGGCGAGGCGGGCTTGAAGCGCCTCGTCGACAAGCTGCGCGCGCACGGCATGGGGCTCATCGTCGACATCGTGCCGAATCATATGGGCGTCGGCGGTTCGAGCAACGCGTGGTGGCTCGATATCCTCGAATGGGGCCGCCACAGCGCGTTTGCGCGTCATTTCGACGTCGACTGGCATTCGCCCGATCCCGCGCTGCGCGGCAAGGTGCTGCTGCCGACGCTCGGGGCGTCGTACGGCGATGAACTGGTGGCGGGCCGCATCGCGCTGCATTTCGCCGCCGACAGCGGTCGCTTTTATATCGGCTACGGCCCGCACGTGTTCCCGGTCTGCCCGGTCGATTACGCGGCGATCCTGCAAGGCGCCGACCGCGCCGATCTTAGCGCGCTCGCCAATCGCTTTCACGGACTCACGACGCAGCCCGCCGATCAGCCGCGCGCCGCCGAGGCGCGTGACGCGCTGCGCGAGTTCGTCGCGCGCGAAGGCGCGTCGGCGATCGAGTACGTGCTGGAGACTTACGCGTCAGCAGATCCGGTCACGCGCGACCGGCTGCATCGGCTGATCGAGCGGCAGCATTTCCGGCTCGCGTGGTGGCGCACCGCCTCCGACGAAGTGAACTGGCGGCGCTTCTTCGACATCTCGTCGCTCGCCGCCGTGCGCGTCGAGCGGCCCGAGGTGTTCGAGGCGGTGCATGCGCTGATCTTTCGCCTCTATCGCGAAGGGCTCATCGACGGCCTGCGGATCGATCATATCGACGGGCTCGCCGAGCCGCGCGAATACTGCCAGCGTTTGCGCCAGCGGCTCAGCGAGTTGCGCGACACCGCGCCGTACGTGGTGGTCGAAAAGATTCTCGGCCGCGGGGAGCCGTTGCGCGACGACTGGCCCGTCGACGGTACGACCGGCTACGACTTCATGCGCGACGTCGGCGCGCTGCTGCACGATCCGGCCGGCGCCGAGCCGCTCGCCAACACGTGGGCCGAACTGACCGGCCGCAGCGCGCGCTTCGCCGATGAAGCGCACGCGGCACGGCGCAAGATTCTCGCGGAAAACTTCTCGGCGGAACTGGACCGCGCGGCGCGCGCGCTGCATCGGATCGCACGCGATTCGCTGAGCACGCGCGACTTCACGTACCCGGCGCTGCGCCGCGTGCTGACCGAACTGGTCGTGCATTTCCCCGTGTACCGCATGTATCCGCTGGGCGGACTGCGCAGCGCCGCCGACAACGTCTATTTCGAGCAGGCGCTCGCGGGCGCGCGCGCTTCGCTGCCGCGCTCGGACGACGCGGCGCTCGAGCGCGTGAATGCATGGCTCGGCGGCAGCGCAGAAGAGGCGCCGCCCGCGCGGCCCGGCGCGCAGTCGCAGCAGCAGGCGCAAGGCGGCGGCGCGCCGCCGCACGCGGGATCGTCCCGGCGCAGCGCGCAAACGCTGTTTTCGCAGCTGACCGCGCCGCTCGCCGCCAAGGCGATCGAAGACACCGCCTGCTATCGCTATGGTCGTCTGCTGTCGCGCAACGAAGTCGGCTCGGACCCGGGCGAGTTCGCGCTGTCGGTCGAGCAGTTTCACGCGGGCAATCTCGAGCGCGCGCAACGTTTTCCGCATGCGATGCTGGCGACCGCCACGCACGATCACAAGCGCGGTGAAGACGTGCGCGCGCGGCTCGCGGTGTTGAGTGAGATCGCCGACGAATGGGGCGCGACGCTGCGTGCATGGTCGACGTTGAACGCGCCGCAGCGTCGCGCGCTCGACGGCACGCCGATCAGCAGCGTGAGCCAGGACAAGAGCGACGCATGGGCTCCCGGCCCCGCCGCCGAGGATATGCTGTACCAGACGCTGGTGGGTTGTTGGCCGCCCGATCTGCGCGCCGACGACGAAGCCGGCGTCAAGAAGCTGGCCGAACGCGTCGCGCAATGGCAGTTGAAGGAGCTGCGCGAGGCGAAACTGCAAACCAGCTGGCTCGCCCCCGACGAAGCCTACGAAGCCGGCTGCCGCGAGTTCCTGTTCGGCATCCTCGCGCCGCAGCGGCGCGACGCCTTTCTAAAGGAGCTGTCGGCGTTCGTCGAGCGGATTGGCCGCGCGGGCGCGCTCAACAGTCTGCAGCAGACGGTGCTGCGTCTTGCGTCACCCGGAATCCCCGATCTTTACCAAGGCACCGAGCTGTGGGACTTCAGCCTCGTCGATCCGGACAATCGGCGGCCCGTCGATTTCGCGCAACGCGAGGCGTGGCTGCCCCAAGCGCAAACTCCGCCGTCGGAATTCCTCGCGGACTGGCGCGACGGACGCGTGAAGCTCGCGGTGATCCAACGCGTGCTGGCGCTGCGCACGCATCTGCCGGAGTTGCTGAGTCAGGGCACGTATCTGCCGCTCACGGTGCGCGGCGCGCATGCGTCGAATGTGATCGCGTTTGCGCGGCGCCACGGCAATGCGTGGGCCGTAGTGATCGCCAGCCGGTTGGCTGCGGGCTTGCTTGGCGACGATGCCGATCTGCCGCTCGTCGAATCCGCGCAATGGGCGGATACGGCCATCGAAATGCCGCCCGATCTGTCGGCGCGCGCGCTGTTCGACTGGCTGAGCCCCGCCGCGCCGAAAGTCGACGATCACGCGCTGCTGTATCTGCGCGACGCGCTCGCCGCGATGCCGGTCGCGGTGCTGGTGGAGGATGGGGTACCTCGAAGCTGAGGCGGATGAACAGGGTTGAGGCTTCGGGTCGGCTCGGGCCTTAACCGCCCTCGTCGTCGAACACCTTCGGATACACGCGCACCAGCACGATGCGCGGTCCCTTCATCTTCTTGACCACCACGTCGAAGTCTTCGAATTCGACGCGCTGCCCTTCGCCGGGCAGATCGTTGAGGGCCTGGATCACGAGGCCGCCCACGGACTCGGCCTTGCCCTCGTCGATGTCGATACCCAGCGCCCGTTCGAGCGACACCACCGGCAAGCTGCCCTTGCCCATCAGCGTGCCGTCGTCCATGCGGGTCCAGTCGGCGTCGCCCTGGCGAAACTCGTCGTGGATCTGTCCGACCAGCGCGCCGAGCAGGTTGTCGAGCGTCAGGAAGCCAATCGGTTTTTCGTTCTTGTGGCCGACCAGCGCGAAGTGCGGCGCGCCTTTGCGAAAGCGCCGGAACAGTTCGAGCGCCGGCATGTCCGGTTTCACGTACTGCACGGGGCGCACGTAGCGCGACAGGTCTTCGAGCGTGCTGCCCGCCTGGCGCGCGAGCAGCAGGTCCTTCAGATGGATCATGCCGGCCACGCGTTCGCCCGAGGCATCCTCGAACAGCGGATAGCGGCTGAAGCGGTGCCGCGCGACCACCTGCATGTTCTCGCGCAGCGGCAGATCGCGCCGCAGGCAGACCATTTCATGCGACGGCCGCATCAGATCCGATACGGTCATACGCGAGAAGTCGAGCGAATGCGCGATCGTGTTCCATTCGTCCTGGCTGTACGCGCCGGTCGACGAACCGAGTTCGCTCGCGACGTTCGCGCGGCGGCCGCGCAGGATCAGCTTGAGTTCCTCGGTCGAGTAATGCGAGTCGTGGCCGTGGTCGGTATCGAGGCCCGCGGCCTTCAGCACCGTGTTCGCGCTCGTGTTGAGCAACCAGATGGCGGGGTACATCGCCCAGTAGAAACCGTACAGCGGTGTTGCGGCCCACAACGAAATTTTCTCCGCCTCGCGGATCGCCAGAGACTTCGGCGCGAGCTCGCCGACCACGATATGCAGGAACGAAATGCACGAAAACGCGAAGAACAGCGAAATGCCGTGGATCAGCCTCTCGGACTCGACGCCAATCAACGCGAAGAGGGGCATCAGCAGTTGCGCGAAAGCCGGCTCGCCGATCCAGCCGAGCCCGAGCGACGCTAGCGTGATGCCGAGCTGACACGCCGACAGATATGCGTCGAGCTGTCCGTGCACCTTCGCGAGCAGACGGCCGCGCATGCCATGCTGGGTGGCGAGGCTTTGCACGCGGGTCTGCCGCAGTTTGACCAGACCGAATTCGGCAGCGACGAAAAAGCCATTGAGTGCAACCAGAAACATTGCACCGATGAGGGCGACAACCTGTATCAAAGCGACGGGCTCCGGCAACAAAAGTTGTCAGTATAGGGTTGAAAGCTATATGAAATCTTTATTGTGCGCGAACGCGTTCGCGCGCGACGCTCATTTCGACACCGCCGCGCTGAACGGCACGCGCAGCACGAGCGTGGCGGGCGTCGCGGTGACGCTGCCCGTTTCCGTCGAATCGCTTTGCTCGAAGCTGCCGCCATGCGCCTCCGCGACGCGCTTGCACAACGCGAACACCCACGCGATGCGCTTCGCCTCGCGCGGCTCGCCCGCCTGCTTGCGGGCGAACGCTTCGAGCACGTGCGGCAGCGCCGCGTCGTTCAACGCGGCCTCGTTCGGTTCGTACGCGACGCTCGCATGCCATGTGCCGTTGTCCGCGCGCGCGGCCAGTGCGACCTCGGCGCCCCGCGCGCTCGCTTCGACGCCGAACGTCAGCATCAGCCACAGCGCGGCGGCGAGACGAGCGCGGTCGCCGTTCAGTTGCTCGGTGGCGATCTGCGAGTCGAGCCGCACTTCGACGCCGCGCGCGCGAGCGAGGCCGGCGCGGACTTCCTCGACGGTTTCGGCGAGCAGCAGATGCAGCGGAAAAGGTTCATACGTGAGCGCGAGCGATTTCGTTTCGGCGCGCGTCGTATCGACGATCGTCTCGAGCAGCTTCACCTGCTGATCGACGCCGCTGCGAATGCCGGTGATCGCGCGCTGCGAGTTGGGATCGTTCGCGTCGAGCTTGCGCTCGAGCACGTAGGCCCAGCTATGAATCGCATTCAACGGACCGCGCAGGTCGTGCGACACCAGCGACAGCACATGATCGCGCATGAACAACGCGGTTTCCGCGCGCAGCAGCGCGCTGCGTTCGGAGATGACGAAGCCGGCCGACGCCGGCTGGGCGCCAGCAGTCCCGGTGGGTGACGTAGTCACGATCGAGTCCTCTCAGGCAGTGCTGGATGATGGGCGGAAGCCTCATTATAGGCATCCCGTTTCGACCGACCAGTCCGGGCCGAACCGCAAGGCGCGCCGCAATCCGCATGCCATGCGCGAAACCGGCAAGATTCGGCGATCGGCGTCAACGCGCCTACAATGTCGCTTTTACGTTTTTTGATCTGAGGAGCAACGCATGTCGACTGTGACGACCGAATCCGGCCTGAAGTACGAAGACCTCGTGGAAGGCACCGGCGCCGAAGCCGTCGCCGGCAAGACCGTGACCGTGCACTACACGGGCTGGCTGACCGACGGCCAGAAGTTCGATTCGAGCAAGGACCGCAATGACCCGTTCGCGTTCGTGCTGGGCGGCGGCATGGTCATCAAGGGCTGGGACGAAGGCGTGCAAGGCATGAAGGTCGGCGGCAAGCGCAAGCTGACCATTCCGCCGCAACTCGGCTACGGCGTGCGCGGCGCGGGCGGCGTGATTCCGCCGAACGCGACGCTCGTGTTCGAAGTCGAACTGCTCGCAGTCTGAGCTACACCTAAGTGTTGTTATGAGCCACGCCGCCGTCACCGCCCCTAACGTTTCGCTGCGCTGCTATGGCGCGATCGAAGCGTCGGACGTGCACGACTTCCACCAGGTCGTGCTGGGGCTCGACGGCGCGATGGTGATGGCGGTGAACGGCGTCGCGGAGCAGATCGACGCCGGCTCCGCATGGCTGATCCCGGCCGGCGCGCGGCACGAATATTCGGGCGTCGGCACCAACCGGCAGCTCGTACTCGATTTGCCCGCGACGTCGCTGGCGGTGCCCGAGCGGCTGTTCGAGCGCGCGCGAGCCGTGGCCGTCGATCCAGCGCTCGCGCAACTCGTGCACACGATTGCCGCGCATGCGGCGGGCGGCGCGGGCGAAGCGCAAGACGATGCCTTCGGTCATCGTCGCTTCCATTGGGATGCCGCCGCACGTCTGGGCGCCGCGCTGGTCGTCGATTCCGGGGCGCTCGCCGGTGCGCAGAGCGAAGGCGTTCGGCTCGATTTCGCGCGCATCGACCGCTGGCTGCGCGCGCATCTGTCCGAGCCGCTGAAGATCGCCGACCTCGCCGCGCACTGCGGCTTCGGCATGCGGCGTTTTCACCAACTGTTTACCGATGCGTTCGGCGAGACACCGCATCGTTATTTGCAGCGGCTGCGGCTCGACACGTCGATCACGCTGCTCGCGGACCCACGTCTTTCGTTGACCGATATCGCGCTCGACATCGGCTTCGGCGATCAGAGCGCTTACACGCACGCATTTACGCGGCGTTTTGGGCTGGCGCCCGGGCAGTGGCGCGCGCTGCGGCACTGAGGGCGGCGAAGCTCCTGTCAGCCTTCTAACCCACGCTGCAGATCCGCACGGATATCACCCGCGTTTTCGAGCCCCACCGCAAGCCGGATCAGACCTTCGCTGATGCCCGCCGCCGCGCGCGCTTCGGGCGTGATGCGGCCGTGCGTGGTCGTCGCCGGATGCGTGATCGTCGTACGCGTGTCGCCCAGGTTGCCGGTGATCGAACAGACCTTCGTGCCGTCGATCACGCGCCATGCGTTCGCACGCATCTGTTCGGGCGTGTCGCCCTTCAGTTCGAACGACACGATCGCGCCGCCCGACTTCTGCTGACGCATCGCGAGCGCATGCTGCGGATGCGATTCGAGTCCCGGATAGAACACGCGATCGACGGCCGGATGCGAGTCGAGCCAGCGCGCGATTTCGAGCGCATTCGCCGACTGCTTTTCGACACGCAGCGACAGCGTTTCCATGCCTTTCAACAGTACCCACGCGTTGAACGCGGACAGCGTCGGCCCGGCACTGCGCACGAACGGAAACACCTTTTCCATGATGAATTGCTTCGACCCGACCAGCGCGCCGCCGAGCACACGGCCCTGGCCGTCGAGGAACTTGGTCGCCGAATGCATGACGACGTCCGCGCCCAGTTTCAGCGGCTGCTGCAACGCCGGGCTGCAGAAGCAGTTATCGACGACGAACAGCGCATTCGCGGCCTTCGCGATCCTGCCGATCGCTTCGATATCCGAAACCTCGGTCAGCGGGTTGGAAGGCGTTTCGAGGAAGAACATCTTCGTTTCGGGACGCACCGCTTCGTTCCACGCGTTCAAATCGGTCGGATCGACGAACGTGGTCGTGATGCCGAACTTGCTGAAGATCTGCGAGAACATGCCGAGCGTCGAGCCGAACAGCGCCCGCGAGCTCACGAGGTGGTCGCCCGCCTGCAACGTCGACATCACGACCGACATGATCGCGGCCATCCCCGACGCCGTCGCGATACAGGCCTCGCCGCCTTCGAGCGCGGCCAGCCGGTCCTGGAACATCGAGACGGTCGGATTCGAGAAGCGCGAGTACGTGAAATAGTCTTCGGAGTTCCTGAAGCGCTCGGCGGCTTCCGCGGCGCTCGCGAAGACGAAGCTCGAGGTCAGGAAGATCGCTTCCGAGTGCTCGTTGAAGTCGCTGCGCGCGGTGCCCGAGCGGACGGCCAGCGTGTCGAAGTCGAGGTTCAGGGAGTCGTCCATGTTGGGTCTGGTCTCCAGGAGTCGGTCGCTGCCTCGGCGGCTAAATGAGGCAGCAACAAAAAAGCCCGCTTTGCGTCGGCATAAGCGGGCTTCGTGTGCGGAAAGGTGCGGTGTGTGCGCTCAACCCACCGACAGTTGCAGATGCAGCTGCGAACGCGCCGGGCCGCCACCGTCGATCGCTTCGCTCGCGGCATCGCGATCCGATTGCGACGACGGCGCGAGACGCGCGCTTTCGATGCGGTCGAGGTACTCGGTCGTGATGTCGCCGGTCACGTAGTTGCCGTCGAAGCACGAAGCCTCGAACGCCTTCAGCGCCGGGTTGATATCGCGCACCGCCTGCTTCAGCGCGTCGACGTCCTGGTACACGAGGTGATCCGCGCCGATCATGCGCGCGACTTCCTCGTCGGAGCGGCCGTGCGCGACCAGTTCGCCGCGCGTCGGCATGTCGATGCCGTAGACGTTCGGGAATTTCACCGGCGGCGCCGCCGACGCGAAAATCACCTTGTTCGCGCCCGCATCGCGCGCCATCTGCACGATTTCATGCGACGTCGTGCCGCGCACGATCGAGTCGTCGACGATCAGCACGTTCTTGCCCTTGAACTCGATGTTCATCGCGTTCAGCTTCTGGCGCACCGACTTCTTGCGCACCGCCTGGCCCGGCATGATGAAGGTACGGCCCACATAGCGGTTCTTGAAGAAGCCCTCGCGATACTCGACGCCGAGCTTCTTCGCGACCTGCATTGCGGCCGGGCGCGACGAGTCGGGAATCGGCATGACGACGTCGATCGCGACGTCGGGCAGCTCGCGCTTGATCTTCTCGGCGAGGTAGTCACCCATGCGCAGACGCACGTTGTAGACCGGCACGCCGTCGAGCACCGAATCCGGACGCGCCAGATACACGAGTTCGAAGATGCAGGGGTTCAGGCTCGGAGCCGTCGCGCACTGCTGCGAATGCAGTTGGCCTTCCGCGTCGATGAAAACCGCCTCGCCCGGCTGCACGTCGCGCACGAATTCGAAACCAATGCCTTCGATCGCCACCGATTCCGACGCCAGCATCCACTCGACGCCTTCAGCCGTTTCCAGCTTGCCGAGGCACAGAGGGCGAATACCGAACGGGTCGCGGACGCCGAGCAGACCGTAGCCGGCGATCAGCGCGACGATCGCATAAGAACCGCGCACCCGCCGATGCACGCCCGATACCGCCTTGAACAGTGCGGCCGGATCGAGTTGCAGACCCGAACTCGACAGTTGCAATTCGTGCGCGAACACGTTGAGCAGCACTTCGGTATCGGAATTGGTGTTCACGTGGCGGCGATCGATGCGGAACATCTCATCTTTCAGCTGCTGCCAGTTGGTCAGGTTGCCGTTGTGCGCGAGGATGATGCCGAACGGCGCGTTCACGTAGAACGGCTGTGCCTCTTCTTCGCTCGACGCCGAACCGGCGGTCGGGTAACGCACCTGGCCGATGCCGGTCGTGCCCGGCAGGCTACGCATGTTGCGCGTGCGGAACACGTCGCGCACCATGCCGTTGGCCTTGTGCATGTGGAAATTGCTGCCGTTCGCCGTCGCGATGCCGGCGGCGTCCTGACCGCGATGCTGCAGCAGCAGCAGGCTGTCATAGATCAGCTGGTTGACCGGGGAGTGGGAAACTACGCCTACGATGCCGCACATGGCATGTCCTTCAAAGGTACAAAATTCGTGATGGCGACCGGTGCCTATGCTCGCGCCCGCGCTTCGATGCGACGGGACGCGCTACGCCGTCATGGCAGCCGGTATGCGCCGGAGTCCTGTTGCGCGTTGCTCGGGGCGCCCAGATCGTCCACATGGACGTAAGCGGCGAGCGCCTCGGGGAGCAGCGGTTTCATTGCGCGTACGCCCGCAACCGCATATGGACGAAGCAGCGCATTGCGCCAGAATTCCTGTTTGGGCAGTTCGGTCAAGCCTGCGAGGGCGACCAGAATCAGCACCAGAACGACCCCGCGGACGAGGCCGAACATCAAACCGAGCGAGCGGTCCGCACCGCCTAGGCCCGTGACCTGCACGAGACGGCTGAGCAGCGCGCTCACCACGCTCGCGACCAGCACTACGCCGATCACCACGAGCGAAAAAGCCAGCAGCCACTGCGTCAACGCGCCGCCCGGCCAGGTGGACGGGATGTACGGGACCACGTAGCCGACGAACTCGCAGGCGACGAAAAACGCCGCGACCCAGCCGATCAAACCAAACACTTCCGACAGCAAACCGCGCCAGGCGCCTCGCAGCGCCGACAAACCGATCACCGCCATTACAGCGTAGTCGAAGGCAGTGAACATCGCTCGCTTACTGTGCGCTGCCGCCGTTCGAGCCCGACACGAGGCCCGCCTCGCGGACCTTCGCGACAGCGGCGGTGGCCGCGGCGCGGTCGGCGAACGGGCCCGCACGCAGCAATGTCAGCGTCGAACCGTCGGCTTGCTTCCGGTGCTCGGTATATGTGGGCACGCCCGCCGCTTTCAACTTCGCGGCCCAATTGCGCGCATTCGCTTCGTTCGAGAAGGCGCCGAGCTGCACCGCGAAACGGTTGCCCGGCGGCGAGGCCGGCGTGCCGGAGTTCGCGTCGGCGCTGGCGGTGGCCGGATTCGCGTCGTCGTCAGTCGATGCCGACGGCGCGGCGGCGGGTGGTTTCGTCTGTTTGGCGGGCGCGGCGGGAATGGTGTTGGCAGCAAGTGACTGCGTTTGCGGCTTCGCGGCGGGCTTCGGCGTCGCGGCGGTAACGGTGCCGACGGACGGGGCCGTGCCCTGTTTCGCTGCGGTCGATTGAGTCGATTGCGTTGGTTTCGCGGCAGAGGCCGGGGCCGCCGCCGTTGTCGCCGCGGATGCCGCGGTCGCTGCCGGCGCGAGGCTGGACGCGGCGATGCCGCTGTCGGCGGCCGGCGGATTGTCCGGCGCGACGCCAGCTTGCACGTCTTCGTTGGCGGTGGATCTGGAGAGCCTCGGCGCGGGCCGGTTAGGAATGTCGATCGAGATGTCGTCGGTGACGGGCTTCGGGTGCGAATCCAGCACCATCGGCAGAATAATTACCGCCGCGACGACCAGTGCGATTGCGCCGACGAGCCGGCGGCGCGCGCGCTGCTTTTCCGGCAGCGTGGGGTCGAGCAGCATTGCATCTGCGTCGACGGTGCGCTCGGTGCGGCGGGTACGCCGCTCGACGCGCTCACCGCGGGCGGCCCGATTGGAACTGGTGTTTGCGCCGCGCCGGCTAGGCGCGTCGTCTTTCTTGCCGAACGAGAAAATTCCCATGAATCGCTTGGTTCGAGCCTGGCGCCCGCTCAGTGTTGCTGCGATTTCCGGTAGGCCATCACACCCGCTACCGTATAGAAACTGCCGAAAACCACGATTCTATCATTCTCTGACGCACGTTTTAGCGCGTCCTGGAAAGCCTCTGCCGGCGTCGCGTAACGCGTGACGCTGCTGTCGGCGCTGTCGTCCACGCCCAGCTCGCGCAACGCGGTTTCCAGCTCTTGCGCGGACGCGGCGCGCCGGGTCGGCAGATCGGTCACGCACCAGTGATCGATCTCGCCTTTCAGATGACTGAGCACGCCGGCGATGTCCTTGTCGCGCATCGCACCGAACACGGCGTACGTGTACGGAAAAAAGCCCATGTTGCTGAGATTCTGCCCGAGCACCGCGGCGGCATGCGGGTTGTGGCCGACGTCGAGCACGATGGACGGCTTGCCCGGCAGCACCTGGAAACGGCCCGGCAGATCGACGTTGGCGATGCCGAGCCGGATGTCCTGCGCCGACACCGGCAGACGGTCGCGCAATGCTTCGAGCCCGGCCAGCGCCGCCGACGTGTTGATCAGCTGATTCGCGCCGCGCAGCGACGGATAGGCGAGCGCCGAGCGCCGCAGCGTCGGTCCGACGTAGCTCCACTGCTGACGCTCGCTGCCGGCCTGGCCTTCGTAACGGAAGTCGCGGCCGAACAGCCACAAGTGTGCGCCGATCTTTTCCGCGTGATCGATCAGCGATTGCGGCGGCACCGGGTCCGCGCAGATTGCCGGCTTGCCGGGGCGGAAGATACCGGCCTTTTCGAAGGCGATTTTCTCGCGCGTGTCGCCGAGATAGTCGGTGTGATCGATGTCGATGCTGGTGATGATCGCGCAGTCGGTATCGAGGATATTGACCGCGTCGAGACGCCCGCCGAGGCCGACCTCGAAAATCACCGCGTCGAGGCCGCGCGACGCGAACAGGCTCATGATCGCGAGCGTCGTAAATTCGAAGTAGGTCAGCGAAACCGGTTTGGCCAGGCTCTGGCGCGCGGCTTCGACCGCTTCGAAGTGCGGCAGCAGATCTGCGTCGCTCGCCATTGCGCCGTTGATGCGCGCGCGCTCGTTGAACGACAGCAGATGCGGCGACGTGTGGCAACCGACGGTGTAGCCCGCGCGCAGCAGAATCGCTTCGAGAATCGCGCACGTCGAGCCTTTGCCGTTCGTGCCGCCGACCGTGATGATCGGGCACGCGAACGACAGCTGCATCGCATCGCGTACCTGGGAGATGCGGCTCAAACCCATGTCGATGCCGACCGGATGCGCGGATTCAAGGTGCGTGAGCCACGCGTCGAGGGTGGGGAATGTCGTCATCGGGTGAATCTTGAGTGAGTCGCGGTAGTTCGGTTCTGCAGTGCTGCGAAGGGTGCTGGTCAGGCGGTCGCGGTCCGGATCGCGGTCGCCGGCCATGGGTGCAGACCGGGTTTGTGCGCATAAACCGCGAAACGGCATCGCAGGCGACCGTAATTATCCCGGAAATGACAGCGCGCCGCTTGATTGCTCACGCGGCGCGCCATTTTCTTGATTGCTTCGGTGCCCGGTTCTTACGCGACCGCGTCCGCCGGCTGATGGCTCAACAGCGCCAGCAATTGCGCTATCTCTTCGCGCAGCTTGCGACGATCGACGATCATGTCGATCGCGCCCTTTTGCAGCAGGAACTCGGCGCGCTGGAACCCTTCCGGCAGTTTCTCGCGCACCGTCTGTTCGATCACGCGCGGGCCGGCAAAGCCGATCAGCGCCTTGGGCTCGGCGATCACGACGTCGCCGAGGAACGCGAAACTCGCGGACACGCCGCCCATCGTCGGGTCGGTCAGCACCGAGATGAACGGCAGCTTGGCTTCGGCCAGCTTCGTGAGCATCGCGGTGGTCTTCGCCATCTGCATTAGCGACAGCAGGCTTTCCTGCATCCGCGCACCGCCCGAAGCGGTGAAGCAGATGAACGGCACTTTCTGTTCGAGGGCGTTCTGTGCGCCGCGCGCGAAACGCTCGCCGACCACCGACCCCATCGAGCCGCCCATGAACGAGAACTCGAAGTTCGCCACGACGACCGGCAGCGTGTGAATCGCGCCGCCCATCACGACCATTGCATCGGTCTCGTCCGTTTCGTCCATCGCCTCTTTGATGCGCTCGGGATACTTGCGGCTATCTTTGAACTTCAGCGCGTCGACCGGAACGATTTCCTGGCCGATTTCGTAGCGGCCTTCAGGATCGAGCAGGCTGTCCAGCCGCTCACGCGCGCCGATGCGCATGTGATGGTCGCACTTCGGGCAAACATGCAGATTGGCCTCCACGTCGTTGCGATACAGAACGGCTTCGCACGACGGGCACTTGATCCACAGGCCTTCCGGAATTCCCTTGCGGTTCTTCGGGTCGGTTTGTTTGATTTTTGGCGGCAGCAGCTTATCGAGCCAGCTCATAGGGAATCCTTCTGGGTCAGCAGTCGCGCAAACGGCGGGACGAGCCCGCCGCTCACGTTACCGCGACAAAAATAACTGTTATCGGGCAGTCGCGACGCTATCGAGCGCCTCGCGCACTTCAGCAACGAAACGCCTGAGCGTCTCGGCAGCGGCGTCGGGCGCTGCCTGTTCGAGCAATTGAACGATACGGCTGCCGATCACGACGGCATCGGCCACCTCCCCCACCGCACGCGCAGTTTGCGCGTCGCGAATGCCGAAACCGACGCCCACTGGCAGGGGGACGCGCGACTTGATGGCCGGGATTTTACTCGCGATGCTGGAAACGTCCAGATTTGCGGCGCCGGTGACCCCTTTCAGCGACACATAGTAGACGTAGCCACTGGCGATACGGCCGACTTCGGCGATACGTTCGTCGGTTGAGGTCGGCGCGAGCAAAAAGATCGGATCGATACCGGCAGACTGCATCTGTTCAGCGAAGTTAGCGCATTCTTCAGGCGGATAATCGACCACCAGCACGCCGTCGACGCCAGCTTCCTTCGCGGCTTTCGCGAAGGCCTCGGCGCCCATCCGCTCGATCGGGTTCGCATAGCCCATCAGCACCACGGGGGTTTTGTCGTCGGTTTCGCGGAAGCGCTGGACGTCGGCCAGCACGTGACGCAGCGACACGCCCTTTGCGAGCGCACGTTCGGACGACTGCTGGATCACCGGACCGTCGGCCATCGGATCGGAAAACGGCACGCCGAGTTCAATCACATCGGCGCCGCCGGCGGCGAGCGCGTGCATGAATTCGACCGTGCGAGCCGGGTCCGGATCGCCAGCGGTCATGAACGGGATCAAGCCTTTCTTACCTTGGGCGGACAGCGCGGCAAACGTGTTCTTGATACGGGACATGGAAGTATTCTCGAAGTAGGGCTACTGCGCGCTCATCGCAGCGCGGCTTTAGGCGAAGTTAGCTGCATATTCCGCGCTTTTCACTGCACCTCGGTCGACGGCTGCATTTTCGGCTTCGCTCGGGTCCGACGCGGCGTAGCAGGCGTAGCGGCGGCGCTGACGCGCTCTCGCGCTATCGCGCAATAGCTCTCGTTGATCTCATAGCCGACGAATTCGCGCTGATGACGGACACAAGCGACTGCGGTGGTGCCGCTGCCCATAAACGGGTCGAGCACGCGGCCGCCCTTCGGGCAGCTGGACAGCACCATCCGCTCGACGATTTCCAGAGGTTTCTGGGTCGGATGCGCGACGCGCTCGGCATGTTGCCGATGCAGACGCGAGACCGACCAGACATCCTTCGGATTATAGCCAAGCTCCAACCACTTGCTTCCTTCGAACAACTTTCGCGAACGCGCCTTCTTCGTGACTGCATCGTACGGAATGCGGACGGGATCGAGATCGAAGAAATAGTCCTTTGACACCGCGAAAAAACCGATGTTGTCGTGCACCGACGTGAAGCGGCGCGTGGTGCCGCCCATACTCGGCACGCGCCGGTCCCAGATGATCTCGTTGACCATCACGAGCTTCGTCTTCAGGAAACTGAAGATTTCCGGCGCGTATTGCCAGGTGCAGAAAATGTAGAGCGAACCCGACGGCTTGAGCTTCGGGACAGCCAGCTCGAGCCAGCCACGCGTCCAGACGAGAAATTCCTCGCCCGTGCGCATGTCTGAGTCGTTGCCATAGTCCTTCCCCAAGCCGTATGGCGGATCGCAGACGATCAGGTCGATCGACCCGTCGGGAATATTCGCTACATCGGTCAGAAAATCGCGGTTCAACAGCTGAATGCCGGCCGGCACTTGCGCAAGCAGCGGTGCAGATGCCGCGGCCGCCGGTGCTTCGGCGGCCGGATTCGTGGTTTCAATCGCCGGCTGCGGCTCGTCGAACTCGTCGCGCATCGCCGCGGCTCAGAACTGGATACCCGATCGCTCGGCGACCGTGTGCATGTCCTTGTCGCCGCGGCCCGACAGGTTGACCAGCAGGATCTTGTCTTTCGACAAGGTCGGCGCGAGCTTCGTGGCGTACGCGAGCGCGTGGCTCGACTCCAGCGCAGGAATAATACCCTCGATGCGGCAGCAGTCGTGGAACGCCTTCAACGCTTCTTCGTCGGTGATGCCGACGTATTGCGCGCGGTTGCTCTCTTTTAGCCACGCGTGCTCGGGGCCCACGCCCGGATAGTCGAGACCTGCCGATACCGAATGCGTCTCGATGATCTGGCCGTCTTCATCCTGCAGCAGATACGTACGGTTGCCGTGCAACACCCCGGGGCTGCCGCCGATCAGCGAAGCCGCGTGGCGACCCGTTTCGATGCCGTCGCCCGCCGCTTCGACACCAATCAACTGCACGGATTTGTCGTCGATGTACGGATAAAAGATACCCATTGCATTCGAACCGCCGCCAACACATGCGATGACGGCATCCGGCTGGCGCCCGGCGAGTTCGGGCATTTGCACGCGGCATTCGTCGCCGATTACACGCTGGAAGTCGCGCACCATCATCGGATACGGATGCGGACCCGCAACCGTGCCGATGATGTAGAACGTATTTTCGACGTTGGTGACCCAATCGCGCATCGCTTCGTTCAGCGCATCCTTCAGCGTGCGCGAACCCGATTCGACCGGCACGACGGTCGCCCCGAGCAGTTTCATGCGGTACACGTTGGCGGCCTGGCGGCGTACGTCCTCGGCGCCCATGTAGACCACGCATTCCATGCCGAAGCGCGCGCAGATCGTCGCCGTGGCCACGCCGTGCTGACCGGCACCGGTTTCCGCGATCACGCGCGGCTTGCCCATGCGCTTGGCGAGCAGCGCCTGGCCGATCACGTTGTTGATCTTGTGCGCGCCGGTGTGATTCAGGTCTTCACGCTTCAGATAAACCTGCGCGCCGCCGAGCAATTCGCTCCAGCGCTGTGCGTGATAAATCGGGGACGGGCGGCCCACGAAATACTTCAGTTCGCGCTCGTATTCGGCTACGAATTCCGGGTCTTTCTGATATTTCTCGTACGCTTCGCGCAGCTCGTCGAGTGCGGAAAACAGCGTTTCGGCTACGAACACGCCGCCAAACTGGCCGAAGTGGCCGCTTTCGTCAGGCAAGTTGTACATGGTGATCACTCTTCTCAGGATGGCTCGCGGCTTTCCTCGGAAAGCGCCCGCGAGCCTGAATCATTCAGCGTCCGCGGCGCGCACCGCGCGTACGAACGCCGCCATCCGGGCGTGATCTTTCACGCCCCGGGCGCCCGGCACTTCGATGCCGCTCGAGACATCGACCGCGTACGGGCGCACGCGATGGATCGCATCACTGACGTTTTGCGTGTTCAACCCACCACTCAAAACGGCCCGATGCGCGAGCTCTGCTGGAATAAGTGACCAATCGAAAACCTTCCCGCCGCCGCCGTAGCCTTCGACATGGGTGTCGAACAGAAGACCACTGGCTGCTGAATAGTTGAACGCCGATTTTACCAAATCGGCCGGTCGAGTATCCGCCGCGACCCGCAGCGCACGCAACCAAGGCAAACCCGCAACTCCGGCGAGCGTCTCGCACTGGTCCGGCGTCTCGTCGCCGTGGAACTGCAACATCGTCAGGTTCACATTGCTCGCGACTTCCTGGATCCAGTCCGGCGTCGCGTTGACGAACAGACCGACGACCGACACGAACGGCGGCACGTCGTGCACGAGTTCGACCGCTTGCGCGACGCTCACCGAGCGCGCGCTCGGCGGATAGAACACCAGGCCGATCGCGTCGGCGCCGAGGTCGATCGCGTGTGCGATGTCGGCGGGCTTCGACAGTCCGCACAGCTTGATGCGCGTACGATGCGGCACGCTTTGCAAGGCGGTGGCGTGGGCCTGGGTGGCGGGGGTCTCTTCTGCTTTCATGTTTCCGGTTGCTCGGTCCATACGCTGCTCCACGGCACGCTGCCCGTCACCGGGTCGGGCACGCCGAATTGCTCAGGATAGCCCACTTGCGCGAGATACAGGCCGTCGGGCATGAAGGTCGGCGCCGCGCAGTCGCGGCTGCGGCTCGCGAGCACGTCAGCCATCCACGCGGCCGGGCGGCGGCCGCTGCCGATTTCGATCAGACAGCCCATCACGTTGCGCACCATGTGATGCAGGAAGGCGTTCGCGCGAAAGCGGAAATGCACGAAGTTACCTTGTCGTTTGACGTCGATCTGGTACAGATGCTTGAACGGCGTCTTCGACTGGCATTGCGACGAACGAAAAGCCGAAAAGTCGTGCTCGCCGATCAGATGCTCCGCGGCCGAGCGCATCGCTTCGACGTCGAGTGGCGTGTGCACCCAGCCGGCGCGAGTCGTGAGCATCGGTGAGCGAACCGGACTGACGTACAGCACGTAGTAATAGGTCCGCTCGAATGCCGAAAACCGCGCGTGAAAATCGTCGGGCATCGGCTTGGCCCATTGCACTCCGATCGTCTTCGGCAGAAACGCGTTCGGGCCGCGCACCCAGGAGATATCGACGCGGTCGAGTTCGGTGTCGAAATGTACGACCTGGCCCAAGCCATGCACGCCGCGGTCAGTGCGGCCGGCGACCACCGTGTGCACGGGCGTGCGCGTGAATTCGCGCAGCGCCCGTTCGAGTTCGTCCTGAACCGTGTTGCCGTGCGGCTGCGACTGCCATCCAGCGAACGCGGCGCCGTCGTACTGGACGCCTAATGCGATGCGCTTCACGACAGCGGCGCGAGGGTCGAAAGCAACGCGCGGGCTTCGGTGCGCGTGGCTGGATCGTTCGCTTCGATCACTTCGTTGATGAGCGCGCGGGCGCCCCCCAGATCGCCGAGCTCGATGTACTCGGAGGCCAACTCCAGCTTGTTGCGCGCGATGCGGGCGAGATCGGCCGGCGTGAAGGCCGGCAGCGGCTGGGCCGGGCTCGGCGGCAACTCGAGGTCGAAGTCGAGCTTCAGCGCGCCGAAGCCAGCCGCGCCGAGACCCGCGACGGCGCCGTGACCCGCTGTGCCGGCGGCGATCTGGTCGGCGATGTGCGGCGCGTCGTCGTCCGCGCCGTGGACGCCGAAGGCCTGCTGCGCGGTCGTGTCGGGCGATGCGACCGGTTGCGTCGACAGCGACGTGGACGGCACCGCTTCGCCGACGGTGGGCACTTCGATGCGCGGCGGCAGCGGCATGTTCAGGCTGCCGAATGCGTCGACGGCGTCGCGCGGGAAGTCGGTCGGCGCGGACGGCGTGGGTTGCGTCGGCACGGGGATGTCGCCTAACGGCTGACCGAGCGACGTGGTAGCGCGCGGTTCGATCTGGTGTTGCGTGAAATCGATCACTGGGGGTGGAACGTTCAGGGGAGACTGCGGTTCAGCCGTCGCGGTGTGCGGTGCGGTCGGGCTTTCTGTGGATTCCTCGTCCCATTGCACACGATGCGCGTTCTCGTCGTCCTGCGTTGCACCGATGGCCGGTTCGAGCGGCCCCAGCGGCAACGCGTCGGCGCCGAGTTCTGCCGCGGCGGCGAGATTGGCGGCCGTGGCCGCGGAGCGCAGCGTCTCGTCGGTGGCCGGTGCGAGCGATGGAGGCTCAGTGGACGGCTCGCTTTCGCTGGACGGCGGGATGCCGGCGAGTGGCGCCGTCGGTGCGGTGGGTTCGGGCGTGCCTGCATGCTGTGTCGCCGGTTCCTCTGCGGCGCGCTCGGCTGCGATGCGCGCTGCTGCTGTGCGTTCCGCCTCCACATGTTCGGCGGCGACGCGTGCCGCTGCCTGTTCGGCTGCTGCCTGTTCGGCTGCTGCTTGTTCGGCTGCTGCTTGTTCGGCTGCTGCTTGTTCGGCTGCTGCTTGTTCGGCTGCTGCGCGTTCCGCTGCCACGCGTTCGGCCGCGGCATGTTCCTCGGCTGCTGCTCGCTCTGCTGCTGCTCGCTCTGCTGCTGCTCGCTCCTCTGCGGCCTGTTCGGCTGCGGCTCTTTCCGCAGCGGCCTGCTCGGCCTCTGCACGTTCTGCCGCCGCGCTTTCTGCCGCTGCCCGCTCGGCTGCCTCACGCTCCGCAGCCGCATGCTCCGCCGCTGCCGCCGCAGCAGCCTGCCGCGCAAGCTCCTGATCTTGCGCGCCCGATGCTTCCGTGACCGCTGCCTGCCCTGCCACCGCGCTGCCATCGTGCGAATCGGCGTTATCCGCCGATCCCGCCACTGAGGTATCAGTCGTCTCGGCAGCCCGCGCCGCAGCCTCCTTTTCGCGCTTGCGGCGACCCATGCGCAGAGCCGCGAGCAGAACGACCAATGCCGCACCCACCGCCGCCGCGATGCTCAAATTGTGCGGAGACAGGCCGCCCTCATTCGACGGCGACGTCGCCGCATTCGCGTGCTGCGGCGCCACGGGCACTGTCGCCGCTGAACCTGCCGCTGCGGGCTGCGCAGCGCTCGTCGGCTTCGGGCCCGAAGCGACCGGCACCCCGCCGATACCGTGTTTCTGCAATTCCATCAGCACACGGTTTTTCAGCGCCAGCAGTTGCTGCAGACTCGACACCTGCTGACGCGGCTGCGAAGCCGCTTGCGCGGCTGTGGCCGCCGGTGCAGTAGCGGTTGCCGCCGACGGCGCTTGCCCGGCAGGCGCGCTCGCCGCCGATTGAATCGATCCGGTCCATTCCTGCGTGCCACTCGCCGCCACGGGCCCCGAACCGGCCAATGGCGCGGACGAAGCCAAGCCGCCCGCCGCCGCGCCAGTCGATACCGCCGCGCTGGCCGCGCCAGAGACCTCGGATGCGGCTGGCGTCGTCGCTTGAGCTGCGGCGCTGGCCGCACTCGCCGTGCTGGCCGCAGCCTCGGCAGGTGCCGCCGTCGGCGCGGAAGCGGGCACAGCCGCCGTGGACTCGGACGCCCCCGCCGCGGCCCCAGTCGACGAAGCCGCCAAGGCCCCCGACGCATCGAGAGCCGGCACAATCAACACCGCGCCCACACGCATGCGGCTCGGATCGTGATTCATGAACGCAGCCGGATTCGTGTCGAACAATGCGCGCGTCGCGCGCGCGAGAACCGCGCGGTCATGCGACTGCGTAATAGCGATCGCGACATCGTTCAGCGACTGCCCTGCGTGTACGGTGTACTGCGCGCCCGCGGCGACGGCAACGACAGCGGTAGTGGAACTGGCAGCGGAAGCGGTATCCGGCGTGCCCGTGGCACGAGCCGGCGCGGCAAGCGCATTGCCCGGGCCACCGCCGAGCAAAGCAATGGCGAAAGCGGCACCAGCGGCCATCGCCGCCGGACGGCCGCTGAATCGCACCTTCTCGTGACGAATGAACATGGCCCGAAGAGCGGAGCGTCGAAAGTTCATCGGGACTCCTGGCGCGTCAGCGCGCAGCCTTTTTTGCGAGTGGAAAGAGACAAGATGATCGGAGCACAGAATGAAAAAAAGCGCCGCGCAAGCGCGACGCTTCTTGAGTTGTCTACGCGTCGTGAGCGCGTAGTTTACTTTACTTGTCGAGCACAATGCGAAGCATACGACGCAGCGGTTCAGCCGCGCCCCACAGCAGCTGATCGCCGACCGTGAAGGCCGACAGATATTCGCCACCCATCGCGAGCTTGCGCACGCGGCCGACCGGCACCGTCAGCGTACCGGTGACGACCGCCGGGGACAGATCGCGCATCGACGCTTCGCGCTCGTTCGGCACGACCTTGACCCAGTCGTTGCCCGACGCGAGGATGCTATTCACTTCGTCGAGCGGCACGTCCTTGTTCAGCTTGATCGTCAGCGCTTGCGAGTGACAGCGCATTGCGCCGATTCGCACGCATAGACCGTCGACCGGAATCGAACCCGGCGTGCCCATGGCCGGCTTGCCGAGAATCTTGTTGGTTTCCGCGCCGCCCTTCCACTCTTCCTTCGACATGCCGTTGCCGAGATCCTTGTCGATCCACGGAATCAGCGAGCCCGCGAGCGGCACGCCGAAATGGTCGGTCGGCATGCTGTCGCTGTTCATCGCTTCGAGCACGCGGCGGTCGATGTCGAGAATCGCCGAAGCCGGGTCAGCCAGTTCGTTCTTCACCGCGCCGTTCAGCGTGCCCATTTGTGACAGCAATTCGCGCATGTTCTGCGCGCCCGCGCCCGATGCGGCCTGGTAAGTCATGGCCGTCATCCAGTCGACGAGGTTTTCGCGGAACAGGCCGCCCAGCGCCATCAGCATGAGGCTGACCGTGCAGTTGCCGCCGATGAAGTTCTTCTGACCTTTGACGAGCGCGTTCTTGATCACGTCGAGGTTGACCGGATCGAGAATGATGACCGCATCGTCCTTCATGCGCAGCGACGAAGCCGCGTCGATCCAGTAACCGTTCCAGCCGGCCGCGCGCAGCTTCGGGAACACTTCGTTCGTGTAGTCACCGCCTTGGCAGGAGATGATCGCGTCGCACTTCTTCAGGTCTTCGATGCTTGTCGCATCTTTGAGCTTGGTCTCGTTTTTGGCGAACGACGGCGCGTTGCCACCCGCGTTGCTGGTGCTGAAAAACACCGGTTCGATCAAGTCGAAATCGCCTTCCTGCTGCATGCGTTGCATCAGGACGCTGCCGACCATGCCGCGCCAACCTACGAGACCTACGTTCATGACTTCATACCCTTCGAATGGAAACTTCCCCGCATCTTTGCCCGCAGTGACCGCGCGGGGAAGATGGGCGGGCACGACGGACGATCAGCGCTTCGTGATCGTTTTCGGGGTAATGGTTTTGATGGTAATGGCGAACTCGATTGCACGGGCCGTTGTGCCGTGCAATTTGGAAATCGAGGAGATTTGGGAGATCTGAGCCATCGCAACAATATACACGAAAACAGAAAACTGGCGGCGTTCTTCGCCGTATGACGCGCGAATCGGCCTGTTTCAAGGCGGATTCGCGCTTTAACGATCAGTATTGGTGATCTAACTACTGCACGCGTTTTACAGCGCGGCCACGACGGCATCACCCATCGCGGCGGTGCCGACCTGCTTGCAACCCGGCGTGAGAATGTCGCCGGTGCGATAGCCTTGTTCGAGCACCTTCTTCACCGCGGTTTCGATGCGATCAGCCTGCTCGGCCTTATTCAACGAATAGCGCAACATCATCGCGGCGGAGAGAATCGTAGCGAGCGGATTCGCAACGCCCTTGCCGGCGATATCCGGCGCGGAACCGTGCGACGGCTCGTACAAGCCCTTGTTGTTCTTGTCGAGCGACGCCGACGGCAGCATGCCGATCGAGCCGGTCAGCATGGCCGCTTCGTCGGAAAGGATGTCGCCGAACATGTTGCCCGTCACGATCACGTCGAACGACTTCGGCGCCTTCACGAGCTGCATCGCGGCGTTGTCGACGTACATGTGCGACAGCTCGACGTCCGCATATTCCTTCGACACGTCGATCATCACGTCCTTCCAGAACTGCGACGTTTCGAGCACATTGGCTTTATCGACCGAGGTCAGCTTCTTGCCGCGCTTTTGCGCCGCCTGGAACGCGACGTGCGCGATGCGGCGCACTTCCGGTTCCGAATAGCGCATCGTGTCGAAGCCTTCCTTCGCGCCGGCGAACAGGCCGTCCGGCGACGTACGCACGCCGCGCGGCGCGCCGAAGTAGATGTCGCCGTTCAGTTCGCGCACGATCAGGATGTCGAGACCCGAAACGATCTCTTCCTTCAGCGACGACGCACCCGTCAGTTGCGGGTAGCAGATCGCCGGACGGAAGTTCGCGAACAGTTCCAGGTGCTTGCGCAGACCGAGGATCGCCTGCTCCGGGCGCAGAGCGCGTTCGAGCTTGTCGTATTTCCAGTCGCCGACCGCGCCGAACAGGATCGCGTCGGCTTCCTTCGCCAGTGCGAGCGTCGAATCGGGCAGCGGATGGCCCTTCGCTTCGTAGCCCGCGCCGCCGACCGGCGCTTCTTCGAGTTCGAACTTCTCGCCGAGCACGTTCAGGACCTTGACGGCCTCCTTGACGATTTCGGGACCGATGCCGTCGCCCGGCAATACTGCGATCTTCATGCGAATTCCTTGATGATTTTTTCGGGTGTTTTTCGCGCAAACCGACGCGGGCGCGGACCAGACGCGCCTACGTTCTCACGGGTTCGCCTAACGGACGAGGCGATTGTTCAGCCACGGTTGCTTCGCGAGACGCTCCGCTTCGAACTGGCGGATCTTGTCCGCGTGACGCAGCGTGAGACCGATGTCGTCGAAACCGTTCAGCAGGCAGTACTTGCGGAACGCCGCGACTTCGAACGGATATTCGGTGCCGCCGTCGGCCGTGCGCACGACTTGCGCTTCGAGGTCGATCGTCAGCTCGAAGCCGTTGAATGCGTACGTCTCGTTGAACAGATGATCGACCTGCTGTTCGGTCAGCACGATCGGCAGCACGCCGTTCTTGAAGCAGTTGTTGTAAAAGATGTCGGCGAAGCTCGGCGCGATCAGTGCGCGAAAGCCGTACTGCTGCAACGCCCAGGGCGCGTGTTCGCGCGAGCTGCCGCAACCGAAATTCTTGCGCGCGAGCAGCACCGAGGCGCCCTGATAGCGCGGCTGGTTCAGCACGAAGTCCGGGTTCAGCGGACGCTTCGAGTTGTCCTGACCCGGTTCGCCGTGGTCGAGGTAGCGCCATTCGTCGAACGCGTTCGGACCGAAGCCCGTGCGCTTGATCGACTTCAGGAACTGCTTCGGAATGATCGCGTCCGTGTCGACGTTCTCGCGATCGAGCGGCGCCACGACGCCGGTGTGTACGATGAATTTATCCATGACGCTTGCGCCTGTTCAGGACCGGGCGATGCGACCGGCGGTTGGACCCCCGCGCCGCATCGCCGGCAAAAATCAAAAACCGCTTATTTCTCAGCGTGATTGCTGATCGAATTGCCGAGGTGCGACATGTCCTGGCCGAATCCGTGCACCGTGTTGCATCCGGCGAGGCCGAGCAGAAGCCCGGCGAGCGTGCCGAGTGCGAAGCGGCGCAATAGAGTGATGCGATTCATGTTCTTCATCATGCGATTCATCCAAGCTTGCGAATGTCGACGAAATGCCCTTCGATGGCTGCAGCCGCGGCCATTGCGGGGCTCACCAGGTGCGTGCGCCCACCGGCGCCCTGACGACCTTCGAAGTTCCGGTTCGACGTGGACGCGCAGCGCTCGCCCGGCTCGAGCCGGTCGGCGTTCATCGCCAGACACATCGAGCAACCCGGTTCACGCCATTCGAACCCGGCCTCGGTAAAGACCTTGTCGAGGCCTTCACGCTCCGCCTGCGCCTTCACGAGCCCCGAACCCGGCACGACCATCGCCAGACGGATGTTCGGCGCGAGGCGGCGGCCGAGCTTCTTCACGACGTAAGCCGCGGCGCGAATGTCTTCGATGCGCGCGTTGGTGCACGACCCGATGAAGATTTTATCCGGCTTGATCGACTCGATCGGCGCGTTCGGCTCGAGCGCCATGTACTTGAGCGCACGCTCCATCGCGTCGCGCTTGACCGGGTCCTTCTCGCGCTCCGGATCCGGCACGCGGCCGTCGACCGGCGTGACCATTTCCGGCGACGTGCCCCAAGTCACCTGCGGCACGATTTCGGCCGCGTTCAGCTCGACCACGCGATCGAAATGCGCGCCCTCGTCCGACTTGAACTGCTTCCAGTACTCGACCGCGTGATCCCACTCGACGCCCTGCGGCGAGAACGGACGGCCTTTCAGGTATTCGACCGTGGTGTCGTCGACGGCGACCATGCCGGCGCGCGCGCCCGCTTCGATCGCCATGTTGCAGACCGTCATTCGGCCCTCCATCGTCAGCGAACGGATCGTCGAGCCGCCGAATTCCATCGCGTAACCGGTACCGCCCGCGGTGCCGATCTTGCCGATGATCGCGAGCACGATGTCCTTCGCGGTACAGCCGCGCGGCAATTGCCCCTCGACCTTGACGAGCATGTTCTTGCTCTTCTTCTGCAGCAGCGTTTGCGTGGCCAGCACGTGCTCGACTTCCGACGTGCCGATGCCATGCGCGAGCGCGCCGAACGCGCCGTGCGTGGACGTGTGCGAGTCGCCGCAGACGATCGTCATACCCGGCAGCGTAGCGCCCTGTTCCGGCCCGATGATGTGGACGATGCCCTGACGCTGGTCGTTCATCTTGAACTGCGTGATGCCGAAGGCGTCGCAGTTCGCGTCGAGCGTGTCGACCTGCAGCTTCGAGACCGGATCGGCGATGCCGTGGCTGCGGTCCGTGGTTGGCACGTTGTGGTCGGACACGGCCAGGTTCGCGCTGATGCGCCACACCGGACGGTGAGCCATTTTCAGGCCTTCGAACGCCTGCGGGCTGGTCACTTCATGCAGCAGGTGACGGTCGATGTAGAGAATCGCGGTGCCGTCGTCTTCCGTGTGGACCACGTGCGTGTTCCACAATTTGTCGTAGAGAGTCTGTGCCATGGTATGCGGGGTAGTAATGACTGCGGGCTGACTGTGTCGGTCGATTATGCCACGCGACGCACCGCGATGGGCTGCTTAAACAGCGAAAAAACCGATAAAAAACATGGAGTTGGCTGGTAGTGCCAATACCTGTATCGGTGTTACCCGGCAAGCATCGGCGAGCGGCGCCGCCAATGCGCCGCATGCACGACCCGCTGTGGCCGCAGAAACGGAAACGCCCCAACGGTAGACCCGTTGAGGCGTTTTATTTGCTCCGATTTCGCGCTTGTGCGCGGCACGAATGCCGCGGCCAGGCGCGCGTATCGCGGTCGATCAGCGCTTAGCGCTGTGCGATCGGCTTCGCTTGACGCAGCGTCTCGCCGACGAACAGCTGACGCGGACGACCAATCTTCTGCTCAGGATCAGCGATCATTTCGTTCCACTGCGCGATCCAGCCGACCGTACGCGCCATCGCGAAGATACACGTGAACATCGACGTCGGAATGCCCAGCGCGCGCTGCACGATACCCGAGTAGAAGTCGACGTTCGGGTACAGCTTGCGCGACACGAAGTATTCGTCTTCGAGCGCGATCTTTTCGAGTTCCATTGCGAGCTTGAACAGCGGGTCGTCGTGCAGGCCCAGCTCTTCGAGCACTTCGTGGCAGGTTTCGCGCATCAGCTTCGCGCGCGGATCATAGTTCTTGTACACGCGGTGACCGAAGCCCATCAGCTTCACGCCCGAGTTCTTGTCCTTCACCTGCTTGATGAACTCGGGAATGTTGTCGACCGAGCCGATTTCTTCCAGCATGTTCAGTGCGGCTTCGTTCGCACCGCCGTGCGCCGGGCCCCACAGACACGCGATACCCGCCGCGATACACGCGAACGGATTCGCACCCGACGAACCGGCGAGACGCACGGTCGACGTCGACGCGTTCTGCTCGTGGTCCGCGTGCAGGATCAGGATACGGTCGAGCGCGCGCACCAGCACGTCGTTGACCACGTACTCTTCGCACGGATTCGAGAACATCATGCGCATGAAGTTTGCGCTGTACGACAGGTCGTTCTTCGGATATACGAACGGCTGGCCGATGCTGTACTTGTACGCCATTGCGACCAGCGTGGGCAACTTGGCGATCATGCGGATCGCCGACACTTCGCGGTGACGCGGGTTATTGATGTCGAGCGAGTCGTGGTAGAACGCCGACAGCGCGCCGACTGCGGCGACGAGAATCGCCATCGGGTGCGCGTCGCGGCGGAAGCCGCGGAAGAAGAACTGCATCTGCTCGTGCACCATCGTGTGCTTCGTGACGGTGCCGACGAATTCGGTCTTCTGCTTTTCGTTCGGCAGTTCGCCGTTCAGCAGCAGATAGCAGGTTTCGAGGAAGTCGGCGTTCTGCGCGAGGTTGTCGATCGCGTAGCCGCGGTAGAGCAGTTCGCCCTTGTCGCCGTCGATGTAGGTGATCGCCGAATTGCACGCCGCCGTCGACATGAAGCCCGGGTCGTACGTGAATTTGCCGGTCTGGCCGTACAGTTTGCGAATGTCGATTACATCCGGGCCAATCGTGCCCTTGTAAATCGGCATTTCAACGCTCGGCGAATTGTCGCTGAACGATAGCGTGGCTTTAACATCTGACGGGGTCATAGCACATCCTCAATCGAAGTATGGATACAGGGTTTCGATAATTGCACGCCTGGAACAACGGACTGGCGGCGCTCAAGCATTGCGCAGCAACTCCAGAACCCGGACCACGTCCGGGTCGGCTAGATCGCCTTCTGGTTCCTTGCGTGCGAGCAGCAAGTCCATCAGGTCGTTATCGCTCAGCTCGAGCAGGCGCGTGAGTGCGCCAACGTCGGCATCGCTGAGGTCATGCTCATATCGGCTGAAAAAACGCTCGAAAATCAGGTCGTTTTCCAGCAGGCCCCGCCGTGCGCGCCAGCGAAGACGCGCACGGCGGAGAGGGTCGGACTGATGCGATGTATCGGTCATGTCGGTACACCCCGCGCCGCCCCCAGGCGCGCTGACTGCCCGCTCGGGGACAGCCTGCGCCAGGGAGCGCGGGGCTCATTGATACTAGACAGCGCGGCGAACCATCAATTCCTTGATCTTGCCGATTGCCTTGGTCGGGTTCAGGCCCTTCGGGCAAACGTCGACGCAGTTCATGATCGTGTGGCAACGGAACAGACGATACGGGTCTTCCAGGTTATCGAGGCGCTCGCCGGTTGCCTGGTCGCGGCTGTCCGCGATGAAGCGGTAGGCTTGCAGCAGACCGGCCGGGCCGACGAACTTGTCCGGATTCCACCAGAAGCTCGGGCACGACGTCGAGCAGCTCGCGCACAGGATACATTCGTACAGGCCGTCGAGCTCGTCGCGTTCTTCCGGCGACTGCAGACGTTCCTTTTCCGGCGGCGGCGTATCGTTGATCAGGTACGGCTTGATCGAGTGATACTGGTTGAAGAACTGCGTGAAGTCGCAGATCAGGTCACGCACGACGGGCAGGCCCGGCAGCGGACGCAGCACGATCTTCTGCGGCAGGTCGTTCAGGTTCGTCAGGCACGCGAGGCCGTTCTTGCCGTTGATGTTCATTGCGTCCGAACCGCACACGCCTTCGCGGCACGAGCGACGGAACGACAGGGTTTCGTCGAGCGCCTTCAGCTTGACGAGCGCGTCGAGCAGCATGCGTTCGTGCGAGTCGATTTCGATCTCGTACGTTTGCATGCGCGGAGCGGCGTCCTTGTCCGGATCGTAGCGGTAAATTTCAAATGTACGCTTGGCCATTTCTCTGAATTCCTTTGACTTGTGCCTTAGAAGGTACGCGCTTTCGGCGGAACCGATTCGACGGTCAGCGGCTTCATGTGCACCGGCTTGTAGTCGAGGCGATCGCCTTCGCTGAACCACAACGTATGGCGCAGCCAGTTTTCGTCGTCGCGATGTTCGAAGTCGTTTTGCGCGTGCGCGCCACGGCTTTCCTTGCGCGCTTCGGCGGAGACCATCGTGGCGCGTGCCACTTCGATCAGGTTCGCCACTTCCAGCGCTTCGACGCGGGCCGTGTTGAAGACCTTCGACTTATCCTTCAGATGGATGTTGTCGACGCGTGCCGCCACTTCGCGGATGGCTTCGACACCTTGGGCAAGCAGGGCCGAGGTACGGAACACGCCAGCGTGCTTCTGCATCGTGCCGCGAATGTCGTTCGCGACCGACTGGGCATACTCGCCCGACGACGAGCTATCGAGCTTCGCCAGACGCGACAGCGCGAAGTCGGCTGCATCTGCCGGCAACGGCTTGTGTTCCTTCAGTTCCTTCACGTGCTTGACGATGTGATTGCCGGCAGCGCGGCCGAACACCACGAGGTCGAGCAGCGAGTTCGTGCCGAGACGGTTCGCACCGTGCACCGACACGCACGAGCATTCGCCCACTGCGTAGAAACCGTTGACGACCTCTTCATGGCCCTTCGGCGTACCGACGACCTGGCCGTTGATGTTCGTCGGAATACCGCCCATCTGGTAGTGGATGGTCGGCACGACCGGGATCGGCTCCTTGATGCAGTCGACGTTCGCGAACTTCAGCGCGATTTCGCGGATCGACGGCAGACGCTTCATGATCGTCTCGGCGCCGATGTGCGACAGGTCGAGCAGGACGTGATCCTTGTTCGGACCCACGCCGCGGCCTTCCTTGATTTCCTGGTCCATCGAACGCGAAACGAAGTCGCGCGGCGCCAGGTCCTTCAGCGTCGGCGCGTAGCGTTCCATGAAACGCTCGCCGTTCGAGTTACGCAGAATACCGCCTTCGCCGCGCACGCCTTCGGTGATCAGCACGCCCGCGCCGGCCACGCCGGTCGGGTGGAATTGCCAGAATTCCATGTCCTGCAGCGCGATGCCCGAACGGGCCGCCATGCCGAGGCCGTCACCGGTGTTGATGAACGCGTTGGTCGATGCCGCGAAGATCCGGCCTGCGCCGCCCGTGGCGAACAGCGTGGTCTTGCCTTCGAGGATGTAGACGTCGCCGGTTTCCATTTCCAGCGCGGTTACGCCGAGCACGTCGCCGTCGGCGTCGCGGATCAGGTCCAGCGCCATCCATTCGACGAAGAATTGCGTCTTGGCAGCAACGTTCTGCTGGTACAGCGTGTGCAGCAGCGCGTGACCGGTACGGTCAGCCGCTGCGCAGGCGCGTTGCACCGGCTTTTCGCCGTAGTTCGCGGTGTGGCCGCCGAACGGGCGCTGATAGATCGTGCCGTCGGCGTTACGGTCGAACGGCATGCCGAAGTGTTCGAGTTCGTAGACGGCGTTCGGTGCTTCACGGCACATGAACTCGATCGCGTCCTGGTCGCCGAGCCAGTCGGAGCCCTTGATCGTGTCGTAGAAGTGATAGTGCCAGTTGTCTTCGCTCATGTTGCCGAGCGAAGCGCCGATGCCGCCCTGGGCAGCGACCGTATGCGAACGCGTCGGAAACACTTTGGACAGCACGCAGACCGACAGACCGGCGCGCGCCAGTTGCAGCGACGCGCGCATCCCCGAGCCGCCCGCGCCGACGATAACCACGTCAAACTTGCGACGCGGCAGAGAATTCTTGATTGCAACCATGCTTTTATACTCTCCAGAGAATCTGCGCAGCGTAGCCCGCACATGCGAGCAGCCAGAGGATCGTCAGCGCCTGCAGGACGAGACGCGTGCCAACGGGCTTCACGTAATCCATCCAGATGTCGCGCACACCCACCCACGCGTGGTAGAAGAGCGAGAGAAGCGTGACGAACGTGGCGAGCTTCATCCACTGCGTCGCGAAGATCGACGCCCAGCCGTCGTACGAGAAGTCGCGCGCGAGGAAGAACCACGCGAGCAGAATCACCGTGTACACCGCCATCACGACGGCGGTGACGCGTTGCGCGAGCCAGTCGCGCAGACCGTAGTGCGCGCCGACGACGAGACGCTTCGAACCGATTCGGTTATTGGCTGCCATTTTTTAGAATGCTCCGAACAGTTTTGCCGCGAATGCGATGGTGAGCAGCGACGACACGACTAACACGACGACAGAGGTCGACTTGCCCTTTTCCTTCGACACGGCATCATGATTCGTATCCATCACGAGGTGACGGATGCCGGCGCAGAAGTGGAACAGGAAAGCCCACGCGAGAACCAGCGTGATCAGCTTGACGATGATGTTGGAGAGGAAGCCCTTGAAGACTTCGAAGCTCAGTTCGGAAGTCAGGCTCTGATCGAAGAGGAACAGCAGGAAAGGAAGGAAAAGAAACAACAAGGCACCGCTCACGCGATGCAGAATCGACACGCGCCCCGCCAGCGGGAGACGGTATGCCGTCAATATTTGCCCAATACCGATGTTCCGGAATTCCGGCCTCGGTTTCTTTACCGCTTCTGCCATGCTAGACCCCTACTATGTAGTCACACTAATCCGCAATTTTAGCGCCTTTTTATATCGCGCTGCAGCGAAAACCACGCTAGGTCCTTTGCTGCGCGCGCTATGAAAGCGCCTTCCGATCGGCACGCGTGTGGGACGCCGCGCCTCGTTTCAGCCCGATTCAGCTCAGATCGTTCTGATAGTAATACCCGGTTGTGACATACCAACCTCGCCGGACTTCAACCGGCCGATCCCCATAGGTATAGGAGACGCGCTCGACCGAGAGCAGCGGAAAACCCGCCGGCACATGCAGCAGGTCCGCCACGGAAGGCTCCGCCGCGACCGCGCGGATTTTTTCCGTCGCGCGAATCATGCGAGTGCCGAATTCGGTCTCGAACATCGCGTAGAGGGGACCTTTGTACTCCGAAAGCCGCTCGAGCGTGAGCCCGCGGAACACGGCGCCTGGCAGCCAGATTTCGTCGAGCACGGTCACTTCGCCGTCGAACTGCAGCAAACGCTTGATCAGCACGACCGGATCGGCCGGCTTCAGATCGAGTTGCCGGGCAATTTCCGCCGATGCGCGCAGCCGCCGGCATTCGAGCAGACGGCTCACGTGCGGATGCTCCGCGCCGTCGTCGGCGAGCAATCTCAGGAAACGGAACTGCGCGCGTTCTTCGTTGTGCGTCGCAACGAACGTGCCCTTGCCCTGACGGCGCACCAGCAGATTGTCGGCGGCCAGCTCGTCGATCGCCTTGCGCACCGTACCCTGACTCACCTTGAAACGCGCGGCCAGTTCGACTTCACTAGGAATGATCTCGCCCGGCTTCCATTCGCCGCTTTCGAGGCTCTGCGTAATCAAGCCCTTGATCTGCTGATACAAGGGGCTGAAGGTCGGCGACGCGGCAGCGGAAACAGCGGATACAGCTTCGCCCGCGGCCCCCTGGCCATTCGGGTTTACAGGATTCGCCGGGTTCGAATTCATGCGCGCATTTCATCATAAAGCGCCGGGGCACGTCTAGGGTTTTCCCGTCGATAGATGTGTCTTATATAAGACATAAGATACTGTTGACTTTGTCGGTTTCGACTCCTACACTCCTTGTCGAGCAAGGGTTTGCGGGATTTTGCGGCGGCTGTTTGATGCAGCGCCGCGACGCTCCGGCCGCCACTCTGCACCATGCCGTCCCCTACGCAGTCCAGGTTTCGATTCGCCGCCATCCGTTGCATTCGCGTGCTGTATCCGTGTTGCAGCCGCTGGCCCGACACTCGCCGAAACGCGCTGTTTGCAGGAGCCCGCACCGTGCAGATGCGACCCGGCGCGGCGTAAGCCCTGGGCCATCCCGTCCCGCTCGGTAGTACGGATTTCCGGCACGGCGGTCTTGCCGCAACGCGCCGCCCGGTCTCGGCACATTCCGAGCCCGCACGCGAACAGTGAATTCCGCCGTGTTTCATAACGCTTCGCTGAACGCGCATATAGAATGGCGTTTTCCCTAGCGTCTAACGCATCGTCCTGGAGATTTCTCAATGGCTAAGCCCGCAAAGCGCGTTGCCGTCACCGGCGCCGCAGGTCAAATCGCTTACTCCCTGCTGTTCCGCATCGCCAATGGCGACCTGCTCGGCAAGGACCAGCCGGTGATCCTGCAACTGCTCGATCTGCCGCAAGCGCAAGCCGCCGTCAAAGGCGTCGTGATGGAACTGGATGATTGCGCATTCCCGCTGCTGTCGGGCGTCGTGATCACGGACGACCCGAAGGTCGCGTTCAAGGACGCCGACATCGCCTTGCTCGTCGGCGCGCGTCCGCGTTCGAAGGGCATGGAGCGCAAGGATCTGCTGTCGGCCAACGCCGAAATCTTCACGGTTCAGGGCAAGGCGCTTAACGAAGTCGCCAGCCGCGACGTGAAGGTTCTGGTGGTCGGCAACCCGGCCAACACGAACGCGTACATCGCAATGAAGTCGGCGCCGGATCTGCCGAAGAAGAACTTCACCGCGATGCTGCGTCTGGACCACAACCGCGCGCTGTCGCAACTGGCCGCCAAGTCGGGCAAGCCGGTCGCGTCGATCGAAAAGCTCGCGGTGTGGGGCAACCACTCGCCGACCATGTACCCGGACTTCCGCGTCGCAACGGCTGAAGGTCAGGACCTGACCAAGCTGATCAACGACGAAGAATGGAACCGCAACACGTTCATCCCGACCGTCGGCAAGCGCGGCGCGGCGATCATCGAAGCGCGCGGCCTGTCGTCGGCGGCATCGGCGGCCAACGCTGCGATCGACCACGTGCGTGACTGGGTGCTCGGCACCAACGGCAAGTGGGTCACGATGGGCATCCCGTCGGACGGCTCGTACGGCATCCCTGAAGACATCATCTACGGCGTGCCCGTGACCTGCGAAAACGGCGAGTACAAGCGCGTCGAAGGTCTGGCAATCGACGCGTTCTCGCGCGAAAAGATGGACGGCACGCTGCAGGAACTGCTTGAAGAGCGCGACGGCGTTCAGCACCTGCTCGGCTAAGCATCTGATCTGATGCCGATGAACCGGAACTCCGAAGCGTCAGCGCGGCGGGTTCCGGTTTTTTTCGTGCGCATGGCGCTGCGATCGTCGCCATTCGCCTCTGATTCGAACGTGCTTTGCCGTCGCCCGACTGCGCTTGCGCAGAGCACACCCGAATCCGACATTCCTAATCCTCACCACACCCCACACGCCGAAGATGCGCGTTCTCACACCTGCCGAAGTGCTGTTTGAGGGCGAAGCGCCGCCCGCTGTGCTGCCTGCCTGCGACCACTACGCGGGAAGCGAAAAGCTGATGCTGAAATCGCTCGCGTTACAGCAGCAACTCGGCCCGGTGTTCGATATCACGCTCGATTGCGAAGACGGCGCGCAGGTCGGCCGGGAGGCCGAGCACGCGGAACTGGTCGCATCGCTGCTGGGCAGCGAGCACGACCGCTTCGGCCGCGTCGGCGTACGCATCCACGACTTCGCTCACGCGCACTGGCGTGACGACGTGCGCCTGATTCTGCGCGCCGCAAAGCGGGCACCCGCCTACATCACGCTGCCGAAAGTCCGCAACGTCCACGATGCCGCCGAAATGATCGCGTTCATCGAGGCGACGCGGCGCGAACTCGGCATCGCGCAACCGGTGCCGGTGCAGTTGCTGGTCGAAACTCACGGCGCGCTCACGCGCGTGTTCGAACTGGCCGCGCTGCCAGGCGTCGAGGCGCTGAGCTTCGGCCTGATGGACTTCGTCTCCGCGCACGACGGCGCGATCCCCGATACCGCGATGCGCTCGCCGGGCCAATTCGATCATCCGCTCGTGCGGCGCGCGAAGCTCGAAATTTCGGCGGCCTGCCATGCGTACGGCAAGGTGCCGTCGCACAACGTCAGCACCGAAGTGCGCGACATGAGCGTGGTCGCGAACGACGCGCAGCGCGCCCGCAATGAATTCGGCTACACGCGCATGTGGAGCATTCATCCGGCGCAGATCGAGGCGATCGTCGCCGCGTTCGCGCCGCGCGACGAAGAAATCGCGACGGCCACCGAAATCCTGCTGGCCGCGCAGTCCGCGCATTGGGGCCCGACACGTCACGGTGATACGCTGCACGACCGCGCAAGCTACCGCTATTACTGGTCGGTGCTGCGCCGCGCGCAGAGCACCGGCCGCGCTATTCCGCAAGAAGCGGCGCCTCTCTTTGCGCAAGTGGGCGCTAACGGACAGTCAGTGGCATAAGCGACGCGTTTTTCAAACGGCGGCAGCGATGAGCCGGCACACAGGAGAAGGCGGAACATGAGCGAGACGACGCAAGCCGCTGACGCAACAGGCGGCAACGAAACGCAAAGCGGCTTCAAACCAAAGAAATCTGTCGCGCTGTCGGGCGTGACCGCGGGCAACACCGCGCTGTGCACGGTCGGCAAGACCGGCAACGATCTGCACTATCGCGGCTACGACATTCTCGACATCGCCGAGGCGTGCGAATTCGAGGAGATCGCTTACCTGCTGGTCCACGGCAAGCTGCCCACGCAGGCCGAACTGACCGCCTACAAAACCAAGCTGAAGTCGATGCGCGGCCTGCCCGCCAACGTGAAGGCCGCGCTCGAATGGATTCCGGCCGCCGCGCATCCGATGGACGTGATGCGCACCGGCGTGTCGGTGCTCGGCACGGTGCTGCCCGAAAAGGACGATCACAACCTGCCCGGCGCGCGCGACATCGCCGACAAGCTGATGGCCTCGCTCGGCTCGATGCTGCTGTACTGGTATCACTACTCGCACAACGGCAAGCGCATCGAGGTCGAAACCGACGACGATTCGATCGGCGGCCATTTCCTGCATCTGCTGCATGGCGTCGAGCCGTCGAAGGCGTGGGTCGATGCGATGCACGTGTCGCTGAACCTGTACGCGGAGCACGAGTTCAATGCGTCGACGTTCACGGGCCGCGTGATCGCGGGCACGGGCTCGGACATGTATTCGGCGATCACCGGCGCGATCGGCGCGCTGCGCGGCCCGAAGCACGGCGGCGCCAACGAAGCAGCGTTCGAAATCCAGTCGCGCTACCAGACACCCGACGAAGCCGAAGCCGACATCCGCCGCCGCGTCGAGAACAAGGAAGTCGTGATCGGCTTCGGCCATCCGGTGTACACGATCTCGGACCCGCGCAACAAGGTCATCAAGGAAGTCGCGAAGAAGCTGTCGAAGGAAGCGGGCAACATGAAGCTGTTCTCGATCGCCGAGCGCCTCGAATCGGTGATGTGGGAAGCGAAGAAGATGTTCCCGAACCTCGACTGGTTCAGCGCGGTGTCTTATCACATGATGGGCGTGCCGACCGCGATGTTCACGCCGCTGTTCGTGATCTCGCGTACGGCCGGCTGGAGCGCGCACATCATCGAGCAGCGCGTCGACAACAAGATCATCCGGCCGAGCGCGAACTACACCGGACCCGAGAATTTAAAGTACGTGCCGCTAAATAGGAGAAAATAGCGGTCGCTGTGCGCTCCACAGCGCGTGCAGTTCAACCCGCGCGGCCGCCGGACCGGTCGTCCGCGCACTGTTTAACTGATTTGATAGAAAGGTTTTCTCCATGAAAAAGCTGATGATCGCCGCCATGATTGGCGCCCTGTCTACGACGATGCTGACCGTCGCGACTGACGCCGCTGCTGCGGACACGGCCACCACCACCACGAAGAAGGCCGTCGCCAAGCGCCCGGAGCCGCGCCGCCTGGTCAAGCGCAAGGCCAATCCGGTGAAGGAAGCGAAGGTCGATCCGATTCCGGAAGGCGCGGAAAAGTGGTCGTGCAAGGACGGTCTGGCTTTCGAAATGAAAGGCGACATGAAGCGTGACCAGATCGTCACCGTTCACTGGGCGAACAAGAACTACAACCTGCCGCGCGAAGCGACCACCACGGGCGCTGACCGCTTCCACGACGCGGCATCCGGTATGGACCTCGTCGTGATCCCGACGAAGGCCATGCTGTTCCAGGACAAGGACAGCTCGCGTCTCGCCGACGAGTGCAAGACGGTCGCGATGGAACAGGGCGCGCCGGCTGCAACGCAATCGAACGCGATCAACAAGACCGGCAACTGATTTTCGCCGCCAGGGAAGCCCCCGATGTCCGCCCCGATCTCCAACGTACGACCCGCCCCGGACGCCGTCCTGGTCGATATCGTCGACTACGTGCTGAATTACCGGATCGACAGGGCGCTCGCGCTGGAAACCGCGCGTCATTGCCTGATCGACACGCTCGGTTGCGGACTCGAGGCGCTTACCTACCCGGCCTGCACCAAGCTGATGGGACCAATCGTGGCAGGCACGATCGTCCCCAACGGCGCGAAGGTGCCGGGCACGTCGTTCCAGCTGGACCCCGTTCAGGCCGCCTTCAACATCGGCGCGATGATCCGCTGGCTCGACTTCAACGACACCTGGCTCGCGGCCGAATGGGGTCATCCGTCCGATAACCTCGGCGGCATTCTCGCGACGGCCGACTGGCTCTCGCGTACCGCCATCGCAGCCGGCAAAGCGCCGCTGACGATGAAAGACGTCTTGATCGCGATGATCAAGGCGCACGAAATTCAAGGCTGCATCGCGCTCGAGAACTCGTTCAACAAGGTCGGGCTCGATCATGTGCTGCTCGTCAAGCTCGCGTCGACCGCGGTGGTCGGCCAGCTGATCGGCCTCACGCGCGAAGAGCTGATCAACGCGGTATCGCAGGCGCTCGTCGATGGGCAGGCGCTGCGCACCTACCGCCATGCGCCGAACACCGGTTCGCGCAAATCGTGGGCCGCCGGCGACGCCACCGCGCGCGCCGTGCGCCTCGCGCTGATCTCGAAGACCGGCGAGATGGGCTATCCGTCGGTGCTCAGCGCGAAAACGTGGGGCTTCTACGACGTGCTGTTCAATGGCAACGCGTTCCGGTTCCAGCGTCCGTACGGCTCGTACGTGATGGAAAACGTGCTGTTCAAGATTTCGTTTCCGGCCGAGTTCCACGCGCAAACCGCCGCGGAAGCCGCGCTCGCGCTGCATGCGCAGCTCTCGCGCCAAGGCCGGCGCGTCGAAGACATTCGCCGCGTGACGATCCGCACGCACGAAGCCGCGATTCGCATCATCGATAAAAAAGGCCCGCTGAACAATCCGGCCGACCGTGATCATTGCATCCAGTACATGATCGCGGTGCCGCTGATTTTCGGCCGTCTGACGGCCGCCGATTACGAAGACTCAGTGGCGCAGGACTCGCGTATCGATGCGTTGCGCGCGAAAATGGAATGCGTAGAAGATCCACAGTTCACGAAGGATTATCACGACCCGGAGAAGCGTTCGATCGCCAATGCACTGACGATCGAATTCAACGACGGGTCGAAGTTCGGGGAAGTCGTAGTCGAATACCCGATCGGTCATAAGCGCCGCCGCGAGGACGGTATTCCGTTGCTGGTCGAGAAGTTCAAGAACAACCTCGCCCGGCGCTTTCCGGTCAAGCAACAACTGGCGATTCTCGACGTATCGCTCGACCAGGCCAAGCTCGAAGCGACGCCGGTCAATGAATACGTCGATCTTTACGTCATCTAGGCTGAGTACTGTAGTTCCGCGATCCAAACCAAGGAAAACACCATGGCCCACAACCTCCACAAAACGCTCAAGGAATTCGACAGCGGTTCCGGCAAAGGCAAGTTCTACTCCCTGCCGCAACTCGGCAAGGCTCTGAACCTCAAAATCGACCGTCTGCCGGTCTCGATCCGTATCGTGCTGGAATCGGTGCTGCGCAACTACGACGGCAAGAAAATCGCCGAAGAACACGTCACGCAACTCGCGAACTGGAAGCCGAACGCGGCGCGCGTCGATGAAATTCCGTTCGTCGTGTCGCGCGTCGTGTTGCAGGACTTCACCGGCGTGCCACTGCTCGCCGACATCGCCGCGATGCGCGGCGTAGCGAAGGCCGTCGGCAAGAATCCGAAGTCGATCGAGCCGCTGGTGCCGGTGGACCTCGTCGTCGACCACTCGGTGCAGGTCGACCACTTCCGCGAGAAGAACGCGCTCGACCTGAACATGAAGCTGGAATTCCAGCGCAACAACGAGCGCTATCAGTTCATGAAGTGGGGCATGCAGGCGTTCGACACGTTCAAGGTCGTGCCGCCGGGCGTCGGCATCGTTCACCAGGTGAACCTCGAATATCTCGCGCGCGGCGTGCACAAGAAGGCCGACGGCGCGGACACCGTGTACTACCCGGACTCGCTGGTCGGCACGGACAGCCACACGACGATGATCAACGGCATCGGCGTGGTGGGCTGGGGCGTGGGCGGTATCGAAGCCGAAGCAGGCATGCTCGGCCAGCCGGTGTACTTCCTGACGCCGGATGTCGTCGGTGTGCACCTGAAGGGCAAGCTGATCGAAGGCGTGACCGCGACCGACCTCGTGCTGACCATCACCGAACTGCTGCGCAAGGAAAAGGTCGTCGGCAAGTTCGTCGAGTTCTTCGGCGAAGGCACGCGCTCGCTGTCGGTGCCGGACCGCGCGACGATCGGCAACATGGCGCCGGAATACGGCGCGACGATGGGCTTCTTCCCGGTCGACGAAAAGACCATCGAGTTCTTCCACGGCACGGGCCGCACGGAAGCGGAAATCTCCGCGTTCGAGAACTACTTCAAGGCGCAGGAGCTGTTCGGCATTCCGGCCGATGGCGACATCGATTACACGAAGGTCGTCACGCTGGATCTCGCCACGGTCGCGCCGTCGTTGGCAGGCCCGAAGCGTCCGCAGGACCGCATCGAGATCGGCCACGTGAAGTCGACCTTCACCGATCTGTTCTCGAAGCCGGTCTCTGAAAACGGTTTCGCGAAAAAGGCCGCCGATCTCGACGCGAAATACACGACGAGCAACGGCGTCGACGTGAAGAACGGCGACGTGCTGATCGCCGCGATCACGTCGTGCACGAACACGTCGAACCCGAGCGTGCTGCTCGCCGCCGGTCTGCTCGCGAAGAAAGCTGTCGAGGCTGGCCTGACGGTTGCTCCGCACATCAAGACGTCGCTGGCTCCGGGATCGCGCATCGTCACCGAGTACCTGACGAAGACCGACCTGCTGAAGTACCTCGACAAGCTCGGCTTCACGCTGGCCGCATACGGCTGCACGACCTGCATCGGCAATGCGGGCGACCTGACGCCGGAACTGAACGAAGCGATCACGAAGAACGACATCGTCGCGGCAGCAGTGCTGTCGGGCAACCGTAACTTCGAAGCGCGTATCCACCCGAACATCCGCGCGAACTTCCTCGCGTCGCCGCCGCTCGTCGTCGCGTACGCGATCGCCGGCAACATCACGCGCGACCTGATGACCGAGCCGGTCGGCAAGGGCAAGGGCGGCAAGGACATCTACCTCGGCGACATCTGGCCGACCAGCGACGAAGTCAACGCGCTGCTGAAGTACGCGATGGATGCCGACGCGTTCCGCAAGAACTACTCGCAGCTCACGAAGAAGGGCGACCTGTGGAGCAAGATCGAGGGCGAAGAAGGTCAGGTTTACGACTGGCCGAAGTCGACCTACATCGCCGAGCCGCCGTTCTTCGGCAAGGACTTCTCGATGACGCCGGCCTCCAGCATCGCGCCGGTCAAGGGCGCGCGCGCTCTGGGCATCTTCGGTGACTCGGTCACGACCGACCACATCAGTCCGGCAGGCTCGATCAAGGAAGACTCGCCGGCAGGCCGCTGGCTGAAGGAAAACGGCGTGCAGAAGGCCGACTTCAACAGCTACGGCTCGCGTCGCGGCAACCACGACGTTATGATGCGCGGCACGTTCGCGAACGTCCGTATCAAGAACCTGATGATCCCGGCAAAGGCGGACGGCACGCGCGTCGAAGGCGGCCTGACGATTCACCAGCCGAGCGGCGAACAGCTGTCGATCTACGACGCGGCGATGAAGTACATCGAAGCCGACACGCCGACCATCGTGTTCGCGGGCGAAGAGTACGGCACGGGTTCGTCGCGCGACTGGGCGGCCAAGGGCACGCAGCTGCTGGGCGTGAAGGCCGTGGTCGCACGCAGCTTCGAGCGGATCCACCGTTCGAACCTCGTCGGCATGGGCGTTCTGCCGCTGCAGTTCAAGGGCTCGGATAGCGTGCAGTCGCTCGGTATCACCGGCGAAGAAACGTACGACATCGAAGGCCTCGGAGACGACTTCAAGCCGCAACAGGAAGTCACGCTCGTGATCCACGGCAAAGACGGCGACAAGCGGGTTCCGGTGCTGCTGCGTATCGACACGCCGATCGAAGTCGACTACTACAAGCACGGCGGGATTCTGCCGTTCGTGCTGCGCTCGCTGCTGGCTGCTTGAGCCTCGCGGCAACGCATGTAGCCTCGCTGTTTTGCAGGGGCTGCGTCCTGTGGAGGGCGCAGCCGACTTTGGAGCCCGACCTCAGGTCGGGCTTTTTTTTTGGTCACGCAGGATGCGAAGGGGACTCGAACCTGATGCGAAGTTCGGCATCACGACAACATGCCGCGCGACAACCTGCCTGGTTTCTTCTTCGTGGGAAATACCTTACATTTTCCTTGAGGCGGCAAACAGTTGAAGTAGTTCGAGTAGCCGCCGAGGGCGTCTTCGATCATGAGAAGACGTGTGTGGGATGCGTCTCACCCCCGGGCGTCAGCGCCGCGCTCGTGCACAGCGCACATATGACGGCCGCACGCCGTCCCCTGGCTGCGGCGCCCCGTGAGACGTGTCCTCCTGATGCAACGCAGGCTGAATGCTCAACTTCACCTTGGAGGGAATGCCTTTGAATACTGACTCTGACCACTGCTATGTAAGCCGCTCGCGTGGCTTCGGTAAGAGCCAGCGAGCATCCCGCAGGACTAAACGGTCCTGATAGACACGTCTGAAGACGTGTGCTGCATGAAACGCGCCGGTACGCAATGTCCGGCGCGTTTGTTTTTCTGGTGCCCAAGTCGACGGGAACGCACCTAGCCGACACGCGGCAGATCGTGGATGGTAAGAGTCGTCATGGCAATGGTCCTTGTGTCCGGATGGGAGTGACCGGACCACTTGCAAGGCTTATGCCATTGACCAGAAAGGTGCTCGGGATACCGCCTCCGCCTTGGGCGAAGGCGATTTCCCACCGCCATGTGTTCGCGCTTGTTCGATACGCCGCGGCAAAATCTGTCGGGTGACAAGCAACAGACCTGATCGCCCGCCACCATCACTTCAAGCCGAAATCGACTCGCGTCGTCGCACCCTTGTCCTTGATATCGTCGGCATTCATCTTCGGCGCGACGATGAACACGCGGCTGCTGTCGATCTTGCCCTCCAGGTACTGTTGCACGCTCTGTGCGCGCTGCTGCGCAAGCTGGCGCAGGCTTGCGTCGTCGATCGGCGCGTTGGCCGCGAGCGCGCTCTTCATGTCGTCGTCCGGCAGCGTCTTCGTCATGCCGATGAAGTTGCGCGGTTTCTTGAAGTCGGAGGACTTGTAGGCCTTGGTCAAATACTTTTCGTAGTCTTTCTGATCGACCGTGACCGTCGACGGATCGACGCTCTCGCCGTTACCCACCGCGTCCTTGATCTTCTGCCGCTTGACCATCTGATCGACGTACCGCGTGCGCAGCGCCGGCTCGTCGACCTTCGGATCGACGCGGCCGATCAGGTCCATGCGGATTGACGGCTTGTCGGTAAGTGCCTTGACGATCGTGTCGAGTTTCTGCTTGTCGGCGTCGGTGAGCGTGGCCGAGCCGGCCTCGAATTCGACGTAGCCGAGGTCCTCGCCATTGCCGCCGAACGCATGCGCGATCAGCGAGAACGGCGCGGTCACCGCCTTCTCGAGCAGATTGAGCACCGCATGCCAGATTAGCCCGCCTATGCTGAACTCGGGGTTCGACAGCGAGCCCGACACCGGCAGGTTCACGTCGATCTCGCCACGCGAGTTCTTCAGCAGCGAGATTGCGAAACGCACCGGCAGCTTGGTCGCGGTGTCGTTGTCGATATGATCGCCGAACGTCAGCTGATCGATGAACAGGTGGTTGTTCGCGTTCAGCTGGTCGTTCGCAAGCTGATAGTGCAGATCGACGTTGAGCTTGCCCTTCGTGATTGGATAGCCCGCGTATTTCGCCGAATACGGCGTCAGGTTCGTCAGCTCGATGTCGTGCGCGGTCGCGGTCAGATCGAGCGCCGGTTTCGCGATCAGCGGATTGACGGTGCCGCGAATCGTCAGCGGACCGTTGGCCGCGAGTTTCGCGGCGACATCGACCGGTGCGGGCGTGGTCGTTTCCGTACCGAACGCGCCGATGGTGCCCTGAATGTCGACGAGGTTCGCCGTGTAGTTCGGCTTGACGAAGTTGTCGGTGTAGGTCACGCGGCCCTGTTGCAACACCAGTTGCCCGAAGTGCATCTTGAGCGGATTTTGTGGCGGCGTCGCGGCCGTGGCGGTGGCCGCAGGCGTGGTGGTTGCCTTGCCCGGCGCCGCAGCCGATGCTGCCGCGACCGCCGCCGGCGCCGACGCCGCGACCGCTTCGGACACCGCCTCGGGCGTCAGCGGAATCGGGTGCGAGCTGCTCTTGCTGCGCGTCAGCGACTGCGTCGTACCGCCCTCGTGCGCGACCACATCCTTCAAGTTCAGCTTGCCTTGCGCGTCGAGCAGCACGCGGCCATAGAACTTGGAGAACGTCACACGCCCCGCGTCGACCGCGGTCCCCCCGTGCTCGTCGTAATCGGCCTTCAGGTTCGTCAGCGCAAGCGAGCCCCAGCCCGCGAACGGGTCGGAGGTCGCCTTGTCGATCATGCGCACGGCGACGAGCGCCATGTCGCCGCGAAAGTTCGCCTTCAGCGACTTCGCCTGGCTGACCGAGAGATCGCCGTTCGCATTCAGCAGCGCGCTAGCGAGCGACGCGTTCAGCTTGCTGCCGAAGTACGGCTCGAACGCGGCCGCGTCGAGCTGATTCGCGTTGACCTTGACGGCCAGCTTGAGCGGCGTCGCCGTGACGTCGCCCTTTACGCCGAGCGTGCCCTTTCTGTTCAACGTCGCCTGCAGATCGACGGGCAGCGGTCGGCTCAGGTCGTCGCTGATCTGCTGCACCTTCAACTGCACCGGCGTGAAGCTCAGTTTGACCGGCTGTGCCGTCATGTTGTCGGTGAACTCGGCGGTCGCGTCTTTGAGCGTCAATTCGCCGATCTTGTAGCGCCATGCGGGGCCCTCGGCCTGCGCTTTTTTCGCCGCGTGAATCGCCGTGCGCTCCGTCGCCTGTTGATGCGACCCCGCGAGCGCGTTCAGATTGACGGTGCCGTCCTGCAGGCGCTGCGCGTCGACCGCGAGGCCGGTTGCGTCGACGCTCGTCACGTCGGCCGTGCGCGCCGCGACGTCGACCTGCTTGACCACCACGTTGCCCTGCGCGAGCGAGATCACCGGCGTCTTGTCGCCGCGCGCCGCGAGCTTCACCTTCTGCATGTCCAGCTTCGTGTCCGCAACCGTCAGCGCCATGGGCGACTTCGACCAGTTCGTGTCGATATTCGTCGTCGCGGACAACGCACCATCGAGCACCTGCGCGGACGTCGCGGTGTCGAGATACGGCTGCAGCGGCGGCAGCTTCAGCGACTTCAGATCGAGCTTCGCGCTCGCCGTCTTCGCTGCGAGGCCGACCGTGCCGTCGGCGGCGAGCGAACCGCCGCCGTCCTTCAGGTTCGTGTTCAGCGTGTAATGGGCGGGCGCCGACGCGAGCGTCGAGAAATCGGTCAGCGTGACCGCGAGATTTTGCAGACCGGCTTCGACCGGACGGGACGCGGCCTCGTCGTGTACGTTGACGGTGCCATCGTTGAGTGTGAAACGTTTGATCGCGACGTCGAACGGCGGGGCCGCTTTTTCGGCGGCGGCGGTTTTGGGCTTGGCATTCGTGTCCGCGGTTTCCTTTGCCGCCGGTTTTCCGGGCGCGGGCGCAAACATATGCTCGACGCTCAATACACCGTCCTTGTCGCGCGCGACGCTCGCGCTCGGCGCATCGATGCGGATATCGTCGAAGTGATAGACGCTCTTCAACGGCTCGAGCGATGCCGCCGCTACATGCACCGCGCGCGCGGCGAAAAACGGCGCCTTGCCCTGATCCTGGACGTCCACGTCGTGCAGGTCGACGGTGCCGGTCACGCGCAGCGACGGCGTGTCGTTCGCCATCACGAAGTTCAGCTTCAGGTCAGTGGACAGCTTGCCCGACTGCACGATCACCGGCAGCTTCGATGGCGCGTAGGACACCAGCTTCGGCACGTCGAGATCGTCGAAGCGCAGCGACACTTCCGACTCGCGCGACGCCGCGAACGGCTTGGTCCTGCCGTCGATCGCGAGCTGACTGTCGCCGTCGATGCGCGCACGCAGCAGCGGCTCGACAAAGATATCGGTCTTCGACGGCAGCGTCGCGATGAACGGAATGCCGAGCTTCCATTCATCGATCACGTGGCTCGTGCCGAGCACGCGGTCGTCGAACTTGACCTGGCCGTTTTCGACGCGAATGTTGGAGACGGAGAACTGCGTCGGTTTGCTGTTCGGTTTTGCCGGCTGGTTCGCGAACTTCTCGATCAGGTCGCTGAAATTGAAGTGCTGCGCATCGAGGCGAACGAGATGAAAGCGCGGCGAATCGACCTGCACTTCGTCGACGATCGGCGCGCCGCGAAACAGCGAACTCCACGACGGCTTCACGATGAGCCGCGAAATATCGACGAAGTCGCCCGCGCCGCCGCGCTCGCCGATATGCACGTTGTCGGCCTCGAAACGCAGGGTGTACGGATTGAGTGCAACGCGGCCGATCGACGCCGGCCGGTCGAGCTGCTTGCTCAGTTGCTGGCTCGCGATATGGCGAATCAGCGGCGGCGCCGCGAAAAAGCCGAGCAGGCCGATCACGACGACGAAGATCAACAGACCAACGAGAATTCGCCGCGTACGGTGCGACTGCGCGACTGCGCGCACAGTCTGAATGGAGGAGGCTAACGATGCTTTATTGAGGCTTGCCATGCTCGATGTGGAGGAATGCGGCGGCAAGCCCGCCGCGAAAAACACAAATCCCGCATGCGGCAGTATAAGTCTTGAATCAATGGTTAGACAGGAATGTCAGGCCCACCTTGACGATTCGTGCTGCTGACCGACCGGTTTTCTCGCGAAGAAAATTATCGCGAGCGTTAGATAACGACACCGGACGGCGCGCGGTTTGCCCGCGCGCCGTTCACGTCATTGCCGCACGACCGGCGGCGGCTGCCAGCTGCCGTCGGTGGCTTGCGGCTTCGGCGCATACAGGCGCAGCACCAGTTGCATGTCCGCGCGCGGTGCGGGCAGCCAGTTGCCGGTGCGGCTGCGCGTCGACGACACGAACACGTCGAGCGAACCGTCGCGATTGCGGCGCGCGCCATTGCGATCGCCAACCGCGAGCCGCGCCGGCGCGTTCTCGCTCAGCGCGCCATCCTTCGTGTACGCGGTGATGGTCCAGAATCCGCGCACCGGCGGCAACTGGTTCGCCGCGAAGTGGATCACGTAGCGATTCGCGCCGTTCAGCGTGTTGCCGTCGCTGTCCTGCGTGACGACCGCGCGTACTTCGTCATCCTTCGTACCGATTCCCAACTGCGCGCTCGCCGCATACGCGCGCAATGCGTAGTCGGGACCATAATTGCCGACGCCGTCGCCGAGCCAGCTCCAGCCGTTCGCGCTCAGCAGATTCGACGGCGGCGTCGCGACGCGCTCGCGACCATCGGCGAGACCGGCCGCGAGCACAGCGGATGACTTCGGCAGCTTCACGGGATCGCCGGGCGTCACGCCGAGGTCGGAGAGGAATTTGAGCGCATGCGGATCGGCCGGTGTCGGCGGATTGTCAGGCAACGCGTCGGCAAGACGGCCGAAGAAGCCGCTCGCATCGAGCGCGGCGACCTGCTGCGCCGGCGTGCCGCTCGGGCCCGCGACGCCGCTTGCGTAACCGCGCGGCGGCACCGCCGGCTCGGCGTCGCCGACGAACACGCTCAGCGGCTCCAGACGGATCGCGCGCTGCAGCTTGCGCACCGCGTTCAGATCGCGCGCGCCGCTCGACTGGATGCGCACGCTGATCCAGGCGTTGCGGGTCGGCACTTCGACGCGCGTCGCGCCCTTCGGCAGCTCGCCCTTCCAGCCCGGTGCGACGAACGCGATCGTCTGCGCGCGCAGGCCCTTCGCCGTGCCCGTGCCCGCAGCGAACTGCGGTCCGGTCGACCACGCGACGTTGGTCCACATGTCGAGCACGCGTGCATCGACGTAACGGCCATGCGAATCAGGTAGCGCCAGGATCACCGGCTCGGCTGCAAGGTCGAGCCAGCCGGTCGAGTCGAGCGTGTCGATGCTCGGCTGCGGCGGGTTGGTCGCGCCGATCGGCGGCAGCGCCTGCGCGTGGCGCAGCGTGTTGAACGGAGCCTGGCCCGGCTCGGTGCCGACCGCCGCATCGCGCGCGGCGCTCATCAGCACGAGCGGATAGCCGAATACGTACGAGTCGGCGACTTCGTCCTTCACCCAGCCGTTGCTTTGTTGCGTCGCGGTGGGGGTCGACGCGCAGCTGGCCAGCAGTGCGATACCCGCGAGCGACATGCAGGTTCGTTGCAGCAAAAACAGTTCTCGGAGATTTTTTATCATTCGTTCAGGGTGCGGAGCATGCAGTCCTATAGGAGATGCCGGTGTGCAGCGCCACGTGCATGCGCGGTTCTCCCGAAACACTGCGCAGCGAGTCCGCGGATTGCGATTCCGACAACCTCGCGTTGTATCGTATCCTTCCTAGCCAGGCAAGCACAAAGCAGCGTCGTTGCCACATTATGTTCCCGCGCCAACGGCTCGCGCGAGCGCGCGATGCTTTTTGATTCGCGAATCCGTCGATCCGCCTTCTTGCCGATTCGCCCTCACTCTGTCGTCGTCCTGCATTCGGAGCGTTTCAATGTACATGCCCGCCCATTTCGAAGAGAACCGTCCAGAGGTTCTTCACCGCCTGATCGCCGAGCACTCTTTCGGCGCGCTGATTACGCACGGCCCCAATGGGCTCGACGCGAATCATTTGCCGTTCGAGGCGCAGGCGGACGCGGCGGATTCGTCACGTCTGGTGCTGCGCGCGCACGTCGCGCGGACGAACCCGGTCTGGCAGGAAGCCGCGACTCACCCCGAAGCGCTCGTGATCTTCCAGGGGCCGACCGCCTATATTTCGCCGAGCTGGTACCCGAGCAAACACGAAACGCACAAGCAGGTGCCGACCTACAACTATATGGTCGTGCATGCTCATGGCAGGATTGTGGTGCATGACGATGAATCGTTCGTGCGCGGCCTCGTCGCGCGACTCACGCGCAAGATGGAAGCCGGCGAGCCGGTGCCGTGGAAGATGGGCGACGCGCCGGCCGACTTCATCGCGCAGATGCTCGGCGCGATCGTCGGTATCGAGATCGAGGTGACGCGGCTCGTCGGCAAATGGAAGCTCGGCCAGAACAAGGCGGCCGAAGACCGGCGCGGCGCGGCGCAAACGCTGCTCGCGCGCGACGGCGATCAACAGAAAGCGGTGGGACAGGCGATGCTCGATGCGCCGCCGGCGTTTTGACGGCGGGCGCATAATCCGGCCTTGACCTTCCCGTCATGGGAAGGTCGATACTGGCTTCACCATGCGGCCCAATGCCGCCACGAGCCTTGCCTGCCATGACCGGACTTGCCAACCCGCAGCGCCCCGCCGACGCTGCCGCTTCCCCTTCCCCTTCACTCACGCGCGTCGTCGAACTCGACATCGGCGGGATGACTTGCGCGTCGTGCGCGAGCCGCGTCGAAAAAGCGCTGACCAGGCTGCCGGGGGTGGCGCGCGCATCGGTGAATCTCGCGACCGAGCGCGCCCGCGTGGAAAGCGACGCGACGCTCGCGCCTCAGCAACTGGCCGACGCCGTGCGCAAGGCCGGATACGAAGCGACACCGGTCGCCAACGCCGATGTCGCCGAACAGACAATCGCGACGCTTGCCGCGACACCCGCCGACACGCCGCCGACCACTGAACTGGAGATCGGCGGCATGACCTGCGCAGCCTGTGCGTTGCGCGTCGAAAAGGCGCTCGCGAAGGTGCCTGGCGTCGCGCGCGCGTCGGTCAATCTGGCGACCGAAACTGCCACCGTTCATCCGCAAGGCACCGCATCCGCCGATGCCGCCGCGCTGGTCGCCGCCGTTAGAAAGGCCGGCTACGAAGCGACGCTGAACGCGCCGCCCGCTGCTGTCGCTCCGGCCGAGACAATGGCGGCGACGGCGGCGACGGCCGCCTCGACTGGCGCCGTCAGCGACATCCTCGACAAGACGCCTGCCCCGGCCGTCGACCGCAAGCAGGTTCAAATTCGCCGCGACCTCGCGAGCGTCGGCGCGTGCGCGCTGCTGACGCTGCCGCTCGTCGCGCCGATGTTCGGCGAATGGTTCGGCCTGCACGCGATGCTGCCGGCGTGGCCGCAGTTCGTGCTCGCGTCGATCGTGCAGTTCGTGTTCGGCGCGCGCTTCTATCGCGCCGCCTGGCGCGCGGTGCGCGCCGGCGCGGGCAACATGGATCTGCTGGTCGCGCTCGGCACATCGGCGGCGTACGGCATCAGCGTCTACGAACTCGCGGTGCATCCGGGCGACACGATGCATCTGTACTTCGAGGCATCGGCAGTCGTGATCACGCTGGTGCGCTTCGGCAAATGGCTCGAGGCGCGCGCGAAGCGCCAGACCACCGACGCGATCCGCGCGCTCAACGCGCTGCGCCCCGAGCGCGCGCGCATCCGCGACGGCGCGGGCGAGCGCGAGGTGCCGCTCGCGCAGGTGCGGGTCGGCAGCATCGTGATCGTGCGGCCGGGCGAGCGCGTGCCGGTCGACGGCGCGGTCCTCGAAGGCCGCACGCATATCGACGAAGCGCTGATCACCGGCGAAAGCCTGCCGGTGCCGAAGCAGACCGGCGACGCCGTCACGGCCGGCTCGATCAACGGCGAAGGCGCGCTCGTGGTGACGACCACCGCGATCGGCGCGGAGACGACGCTCGCGCGCATCATCCGGCTCGTCGAAAGCGCGCAGGCCGAGAAGGCGCCGATTCAGCGGCTGGTTGACCGCGTCAGCGAAATCTTCGTGCCGGCCATTCTCGCGCTCGCCGCTCTGACGCTGATCGGCTGGCTGCTTGCCGGCGCGGGCGCGGAAACCGCGATCCTGAACGCGGTCGCGGTGCTGGTGATCGCCTGCCCGTGCGCGCTCGGACTCGCGACACCCGCCGCGATCATGGCCGGCACCGGCGTCGCCGCGCGCCACGGCGTGCTGATCAAGGACGCGGAAGCGCTCGAAGTCGCGCATCGCGTGTCGATCGTCGCGTTCGATAAAACCGGCACGCTGACGCTCGGCCAGCCATCGGTGACGGCGTTCGAGCCGGTCGGCGGCGTGAGCCGCGACGAAGCGCTCGTGCTCGCGGCGGCGGTGCAGCGGCATAGCGATCATCCGCTGGCGCGGGCGGTGGTGCGCGCGTCCGAGGCTCAACTCGGGCAAATCGCTGGCGAAGCCGGCGGGCCAAGCGCCACCGCCGCTCGCGCAGTCGCCGGCCGGGGCGTCGAAGCCGACGTCGACGGCCGCACCCTCGCGCTCGGCAGCACGCGCTGGCTGCATGAGCTCGATATCGCGCTGCCGCCCGCGCTCAACGCACGCGCGCAGGAACTCGAAGCGGCGGGCAACACGGTGTCGTGGCTGATGACGCGCGCGCCCGACTCGCCCGAAGCGCTCGCGCTGATCGCGTTCGGCGACACGGTGAAGCCGACCGCGCGCGCGGCCGTCGCGCGGCTCGCGCAAATGGGCATCCGCAGCGTGCTCGTGACCGGCGATAACCACGGCAGCGCGGCGAGCGTCGCGCGGGCGCTCGGCATCGACGAATTCCACGCCGAGGTGCTGCCCAACGACAAGGCCCGCGTGATCCGCGACCTGAAGATGCGCCACGCCGGCATCGTCGCGATGGCGGGCGACGGCATCAACGACGCGCCCGCACTCGCCGCCGCCGACATCGGCATCGCGATGGCAACCGGCACCGACGTCGCCATGCACGCCGCCGGCGTCACGCTGATGCGCGGCGACCCGGCGCTGGTCGCCGATGCGATCGACATCTCGCGCAGAACCTGGCGCAAGATCCAGCAGAACCTGTTCTGGGCATTCGTGTACAACCTGATCGGCATTCCGCTGGCCGCGTTCGGCTTGCTCAATCCGATGCTCGCGGGCGCGGCGATGGCGTTTTCGAGCGTCAGCGTCGTCACCAATGCGCTGCTGTTGCGGACTTGGCGCACAGCGCCCGGTCGCACCGTCGCTTAGGCGCGCCAAGCAGCATAGGAACACCCTTCCGGGCTTCCGTCTCGTCCTTTTGGGGGGCCCATTGCGGCCCCTTTCAGCCTGTTACGGCCGCCTTTCATACACCCTCAAGCCCGCCGTCTCCCGAGCCGTAAACAAGTCAATCGATGCCCGATCGCGGCCACGCCCGACGAGCATCGCCCAATCCCCATTTCACGCCTGCCCATGAACTCATTCTTCTCGCGCCGCGCCAGCGTCGGCGCACGGCTTGCCGTGCTCTCGTGCGTGCTGGTCGCAGTGATTCTCAGCACCTTCGCGTGGGCGCTCGCACGGGCCGCCGGCGACCAGGTGCGCGACCAGGTGCTCGCGCGCATCGCCGACAAAGACCGCTCGATCGCCGCGATGATCGCGCTGTTCGACAAGGCGCTGTCGGCCGAGGTCGATCGATCGATGGCGCTATTCGCTAGCTTCCTGCCCACCGACTTCTCGCTCGACGACACGCAGAAGGTCGACATCGGCGGCACCGCGACGCCGACTTTCAAAGCCGGCGACAAGGTGCTGAACCTCGACTTCACGATTCCCGACCAGTTCCTCCAGCGCAGCGGCGCGATCGCGACCATTTTTGCGCGCAGCGGCGACGACTTCGTGCGCGTGACCACGTCGCTGAAGAAGCAGGACGGCACCCGCGCGATCGGCACGCTGCTCGACCGCAAGGGGCCCGCCTATGCGCCGCTGCTCGCGAACCGCACGTACACCGGCCTCGCCTCGCTGTTCGGCAAGCGCATGATCACGCAGTACAAGCCGATCACCGACGCGAGCGGCCGAGTGATCGGCGCGCTGTTCGTCGGCGTCGACGTGGACAAGGAGATCCAGTCGGTCCAGGACGGCATCCGCGCGCTGAAGATCGGCGCGAGCGGCTATTACTTCGTACTCGACGCGTCGAGCGGCGCGGAGCGCGGCAAGCTGCTCGTGCATCCGGCCGCCGCCGGCCAGAAAGCCGACGACGCGAATGCACCGTATCAGCGCATGCTCGACATGAAGCAGGGCGAGCTCGACTACCGCTCGGCCGACGCGACCCTCGGCGAGAGCGACGCGGGCGACAAGTTCGTGTCGTTCGTCACGGTGCCGGAGTGGCAGTGGCTCGTCGGCGGCGTCGCGCCGCGCGACGAAGTGATGGCCGACGTCGTGCGCACCCGCAACGCGTTCCTGCTGCTCGGCCTCGCGCTGGTCGGCCTGTTCGCGATCGTGTTCCTCATCGCGGTGCGGCGGCTCGTCAGCCGTCCGCTCGAGGAAGCCGCGCGTGCGTCCGAGCGCCTCGCCGCGGGCGATCTGAGCGTGCGCGTGGCACACGGCCGCACGCGCGCCGACGAGATCGGCCGTCTGATGCAGGCGATCGACGGCATCGGCGAAGGGCTCGCGCGCATCGTCGCGCAGGTGCGCAACGCGTCGGCCGGCATGTCGGCGGGTACCGAGAAAATCGCCGCCGGCAGCGGCAACATCGCGATGCGCATCGCGACCCAGGCTAGCAGCCTCGAGGAAACTGCCGCGAGCATGGAGCAGATCACGTCGACCGTGCAGCAGAACGCCGATCACGCGACCGAAGCGAACACGCTCGTCACGCAAGCCGCCGACGCCGCGCTCGAAGGCGGCCGGGCGGTCGAACGCGTGGTGTCGACGATGGGCGAGATCGGCCGCTCGTCGCAGAAAATCGCCGAGATCACGACGGTGATCGAGGGCATCGCCTTCCAGACCAACATCCTCGCGCTGAACGCGGCCGTCGAAGCGGCGCGCGCGGGCGAGCACGGCAAGGGCTTTGCGGTCGTCGCGTCGGAAGTGCGCGCGCTCGCGCAGCGCAGCGCGGCGGCAGTGAAGGAGATCGAGGGGGTGATCGCGGCGTCGGGCGCGAACGTCGACAGCGGTTTTCGGATTGCCGAAGAAGCGAGCGCGACGATGCAAGGCATCGTCACTCAGGTCGGTCAGGTTCGCGCGATCATGAGCGAGATCAACGTCGCGTCGCGCGAGCAGTCGGGCGGCATCGAGCAGGTCAACCGGGCGGTCACGCAGATCGGCGAGGCGACGCAGCAGAATGCGACGATCGTCGTCGATGCGGAAACCGCCGCGGCCGAATTGCGCGAGCAGGCTGCGCGGCTCGCGCAGCTGGTCAGCGTGTTCAAGCTGGAAGGCGAGCGCGGCTGACGGATCTGCCTACTGCGGGCGGCGGCGCACGGCGCCCGCCGCGCTCAGAACTCGACATCCAGTTCGTCGATCTCCTCGACCTCCTGCCGCGCTAGCGAGATCCACTCGCGCATTTCGGGCAGCGCCATGATGTGCTGCCCGTATTCGACGATATCCGGCTCGAGTTGCACGTCATAGGTCACGAAACGCGTGACCACCGGCGCGTACATCGCGTCCGCCGCGGTCCGCTCGCCGAACAGGAACGGACCGCCGTACTCCTTCAGGCATTCACGCCAGATCGTCACGATCCGCTCGATATCCGACTGCGCGCGCGCCCAGACCTTGAAGCCCGGGAAATGCGCCTTCAGGTTCATCGGCAGCGCCGAGCGCAACGACGCAAACCCCGAATGCATCTCGCCGCAGATCGAGCGGCAATGCGCGCGGGCGCGGATCTCATGCGGCAACAGCGCGGCTTGCGGCTTCAGCTCGTTCAGATATTCGGCAATCGCCAGCGTATCCCAGACCTTGACGCCGTCGTGCACGAGGCATGGCACCAGAATCGACGGCGAGAGCAGCAGTAGTTCGGCGCGCGTCGCGGGGTCGTCGATCGGCACGACGAGCTCCTCGAACGGCAAGCCGCTGAACTTCGTCAGCAGCCAGCCGCGCAGCGACCACGACGAATAGTTCCTGCTGCTGATCGTGAGCGTAGTATTTCCCATGCGTGTGTCCTCCAGATCGGGTATCGCGCCGCGCGTGCCTGCACTCATGCACGCCGCGGTGCGCGCGCGCACCAAAGCGCGGCAAGGCCGGCCCGTTTCGCCTACGTACGCAAGTGATATGCCGACGCACGCGAGACATGCCGCGACATACCGCGGCACACCGGGCGACGCGCGCCAGCGCCTGGCGCACCGCTTGCTTTTATTCGGGTTCCTGTTTTTCTGGCGCATTCGAGTGAAAGTATGAATCTGTTCGCCTATCCCGCCTATCAGGCCTGCGCCGACATGCTGCTGCCGCTGCGACACGGCGCGGCGCTGGCGAACCACTCGCTCGATGCGTGGCCGACATTCGCGGCTACGCCCCACGGACGCTCGCTGCGCGCGACCTGCGAACTGCTGATACTCGGCGGACTCACGCCGACGCGGCCACCGTTCGGCATCGACAGCGTCGTCACCGAAGGTGGGCCGGTCGCGGTGGTCGAGGAAGTCGTCGCGCGCACGCCGTTCTGCTCGCTGCTGCATTTTCGCAAGGACGCCGTGCTGTCGACGCCGCAGCCACGCGTGCTGATGGTTGCGCCGATGTCGGGACACTTCGCGACGCTGCTGCGCGCAACCGTGCGCACGATGCTGCCCGAGCACGACGTCTATATCACCGACTGGCACAATCCGCGCGACGTTCCGCTCGGCGAGGGCCGCTTCGGCTTCGACGAGTTCGTGCGCCACGTGATCGACTTCACCGCGACGATCGGGTCCGGCACGCATCTGCTGGCGGTCTGCCAACCGACCGTCGCGGCGCTCGCCGCCGTCGCGCTGATGGCCGCCGACGACCATCCCGCGCAGCCGGCCAGCATGACGCTGATGGCCGGCCCGATCGACACGCGCATCAATCCGACCCGTGTCAACGAACTGGCGAGGAGCCGGCCGATCGAGTGGTTCGAGCGCAACCTGATCAGCGCGGTGCCGTTCGGCTTTGCGGGCGCGCAGCGTCGCGTGTATCCGGGCTTCGTTCAGTTGGCCTCGTTCATGGCGATGAATCCTGGCCGCCACGCCGACTCGTTCGAAACGATGTACTACGAGCGCGGCAAGGGTGATCCGCAAAAAGCCGACACCATTCGCACGTTCTACGAAGAGTACTTCGCGACGATGGATCTGACGGCCGACTTCTATTTGGAAACCGTCGACACGGTCTTTCAGCAGCATGCGCTGCCGTTGCGCGCGCTCGAAGTCGAGGGGCGTCTGGTCGAGCCGTCGAAGATTCGCCGCACCGCATTGCTGACCGTGGAAGGCGAAAAGGACGATATCTGCGCGGTCGGTCAGACGCTCGCCGCGCAGGACATCTGCGATCGTCTGCGGCCGTACCTGAAGACGCATTACGTGCAGACGGGCGTCGGCCACTACGGCGTGTTCAGCGGACGTCGCTGGGAGCGGCACATTTATCCGCGCGTGCGGGCCGTGATTTACGACAACGAACCGCGCGCGGTGCTCGTCAGTTCACGCGCGCGTCCGATCCAGCCGGTGCCCGCGGCGACCGCGGCCGAAGTCACGGCGGCCGCGCCGGTCGCGGCCTCTGTTGTCGGAGTGGAGGTGGATGCGCCCGTAGGCGGGAGCGGCAACGGCGATTCCTCGGCCCAATCGTCCGGGCAGCCGTCACGCAAACCGCCGTCCGTGACGTCCTGAGCGTTCAGGCCGTTGGCCGGATCATCTGGAACATCTCGCCGATCTGCGCATAGTCGGCGCGATAGCCCGCGCGCATGATCGGCTGCGCGGCGTGCGTGTCGAACAGGCCGTCCTTCAGATAGGCCTCGTCGATATGCACGCCGACCACCTGGCCGAGCGACAGATAGTTGTCCAGCGGCTTGCCGTCGACATCATGCAGACGCACGATCTGCAGCAGCTTGCATTCGAGCGCAGCGGGCGATTCGGCCACGTGCGGCACCGCCACGTTGCGGCCCGGCGCGGGCGTGAGCCCGGCCAGTGCGAACTCGTCGACGTGCGGCGTGACCGGCGCCGACGAGCGGTTCATCTGCTCGGCAAGCGGCCGGGTGGCGAGATTCCACACGAATTCACCGGTCGCCTCGATGTTGGCGAGGCTGTCCTTGCGGCCCTCGCTGCTGAAACCGATGATCGGCGGAAAGGTCGCGAACGCGCCGAAAAAGCTGTATGGCGCAAGGTTGAGCGCGCCTTGCGCATCGCGCGACGAAATCCAGCCGATCAGCCGTGGCGCGACGATCGCCTTGAAAGGATCGTGCGGCAGGCCGTGACCGGCGGCGGGATCGTAGAAGTAGTGAGACATGACTTGAGACTCGTGTGATGGTCAGCACAAAAAGCGGCGCAGAAGCAGATCCGGAACGGCTACTTATACAGCACTAGCCGCGCCCGATCACGCGCTTGCGCCCCTCCTTGACCCGCGCGATCCGCGCTTCGTCCCAGTCATGAAAACCCGCGCCGCTGCGCACGCCGACCCGCCCGGCGTCGACCTGCGCGCGCAGCAGATCGATCACGTCCTCGTCCTTCGCGAGTTGCGGCATCAGATGCGACGCGATGTCGACGAAGGTGTCGAGCCCGCCCATATCCGCGCTTTCGAACGGTCCGACGATGCCCCAGCGGCGTCCGAGCGAAGACTTCATCACGCGATCGACGACTTCGGGCGTTGCCGCCCCCGAACGCACGATATGTAAGGCCTCGCGCAGCACCGCGAACTGCAGCCGATTGCCGACGAAGCCAGCAATCGCCTTCGCGAGCACGACCGGCTCCATGCCGATCGCGCTCATCAGCCCGGCGGTTTGCTGCACGACTTCGGGCGCGGTCTCGGTGCCCGGCACGACCTCGACGAGCGGAATCATGTGCGGCGGGTTCCAGAAATGCGCGATCACGAAGCGTTCCTTCGCACGCAGCGGGGTGGCGAGCTGGTCGGGCGGGAAGCCGCTGGTGTTGCTCGCGAGGATCGCATCGTCGGCGAGCAGGCCGGTCAGTGTCGCGTAAAGGCGATGCTTGAGTTCGAGCACCTCGGGAATCGCCTCGATCACGAAGCGCGCTTGCGCGACCGCGGCGAGCTGCGCATGCGTTTCGATGCGCGCGAGCGCCGCCTGTTTGGCGGCATCGTCGATCCGGCCCGCGTCGATCAGCTCGTCGAGCACCGCTTGCGCTTTCGGCGCGACGCTCGCGAGCCGGGCCGGATCGACGTCGTGAACGATCGTCCGGTATCCATGCAGCGCGGCCTGCGTCGCAATGCCGACACCCATCAGTCCGGTGCCCACCACCCCTATCGCCACGTCCTGCGTCGTCTTGTCCACACGCACTCCCCGCTACCATCGATCAAAGTCCCGAAGCATAGCGCAGCACGCTGCATTCCCCCGGTGGGACTTGCAAGGCCAAATGCGACGAAGCCGGTCTTTCCGTGGAGGGAAGACCGGCTTCGTGGACTCACGCCGCCTGTTGCGGCGCGGTCAGGTGCGCATTAGTAGCGCGGGGGCGGCGGGCGGTGATCGTCGTGATAGCCGTCTCGATGGTGCGGATCGTAGTCGCGCGGATGACGGCGCATCCAGTCGTCGTGCGCCCAGTAGCGGTGGCCGTCCCAATAACGATCGCCGTGCCAGCCGATGTTGACCGATACCCCCGCCGGCATCATGTGCGGTTGATCGTACACGACCGGCGCCGGGCGGTGCTCGACGATCACGCGGTCTTGCGCGAATGCGCTACCAGCCGCGACGAGCGCGCCGCCCGCGAGCAGCGTTGCGATCAGCGAGCGCGATGCCTTGCCAAAGGTTTTCATAATGACCTCCCGTCAAAGTGTTATTCCAGGCCAGCGTCCGTGTTTGCCCGGATCGTGCGATTCACTTCCGAACCAGACGCCGTACGCTTGAGACCCACTTTAGCGGCCCGCATCGCGTGAAGACGTTAGCACTTGTAAGCGCACATTTCATAGTCGGAGGCGGCTGACGGAAGCTCGATTTCGCTTTCTCACTGCATTGAACAAGGCTTACACGGCGTCGCTGTCGTTCTACCCGCCACACCAGCATGAAAGCCGGTTACATTCATTTCGGCCCCGAAATATTCCGCAAGCGCAATGGTGCATCGCGGTAAAACGCCGCCCAAAAAACAAAAAGCCACGATTCGCATTTCGCGAATAGTGGCTCAATGAATAGCGCACCCGAGGTGCGCGCCCCAGCGCGTCGTGTCGCGCTGAGGACTGTACGGCTGGACTTAGTCCGTCAGTTTGATGCCGAATAGCGTGGACTGCGCGCGGCGCAGACGCTCCGCTTCGCGGGCACGCGCCGCATACGAATAGTCCGAATCCAGCGGCAGATGAGGCGACGCAAAGAGGTCGCTGATCTTTTGGAACAGTGCAAAGATGAAGCTCATGGCGACTCCCGGTTAGTGACTGCATTGCTAGGGTTTTCCCTTAGCCATGATTATAGGGGTTTTCCCTAGGAAAAAGCTAGTGCAATGCAGCAAAATTTCGGTGCGGTCGTTGTCGCGGTGTCACGGGGCCGGGAGGTGTTGCATCGCGACAACATCCCCCGATTCAACGACCGGGTGGACGGCCGTGCTGAGCGCGAGCATGCCTCGCGTGTGTCGGCGCAGCGCTGGGCTGTAGGGGCGCGTTGGGAAGCGCGGCGGTGGGGGGCGTGACGGCGGCGGTCGCCGACGCCGCCTTCGCCGTCGCGGCCATCGCCGTATGCGCGTCGAGCAGGCTCACCATCGCCGCTTGCTGGTTCTGCATCATCTGTTCGATGCGCTGTTGCTGGGCCGTCGTCTCGTGCGTGAGGCGCATCAGCAGCAGCGTCTGCGCGATGCCGATCGCCACCGTCACCAGCAGTGCACCGACCACGATCGACAGCATCCATTTCACGCGCCGCGAATGATCGGTCGCGGCGCGGCGCTGATCGGCGATCACGCCATAGAGCGCATCGACCGTATCGGCGAACGCGGTGGCACGCGCGCGGTCGAGTTCCGGTTCCGAGCGTAGCGCGGTGGCAGCCGTGTCGGTGCGGCGCGCGTCACGCCATGACGTGGCGAATCCGGTGTGGTTGTCTGCGGACGCGGGCCGGGGTGTCGTCAACGGCGCGGTGGTCGAGGACTTGTCGTCCTGTTTCGGCGTCACAGCCTCTGGCGAGGCGGACTGAGTACGCGTCACGGACTCGTTGGTGGACTTGCGCGCGCTACTGTCGTCGTCGGTCGCGGCGGACGTTGCGGACGAGGCTGGAATCGCAGCCGCAGTCGCATCGCGCGATGCCGTCGCGGCTTTCGCAAAGGTCGCGGCGAAACGCGGCTGCGGCTTGCCCGCGCCCGCCGTCGCTGCCGACTCCGCTTCAGCCGCCTGACGCAATGCGGTCACGCTGCGCGCGACGGTCGCGGCGGCCATCGCCGAGCTCAGCGGCGCGGATGACTCACGCGAAGGTGGGGTGAGTTTGTCGTCGGTGTTTGCTCCGGCGTTCGGCGTTGCATCGTCGGAGGCGCCGTTCGCGGGCTTGCTTGCGGGCGCATCCGCCGCCGCCATCGCCGGTTCGACGTCAAAACCGCTCAACTGCTCGTTCACCGGCATCGGTACATCCAGTTTCGCAGCACGCGGTGCGCGGCGCGCAGTCTTGTCGAGCGCCATGTGTTCATCGAATGCGCCGACCGCCTGCAGCACCACGTCCGGCAATTCGAACCCGTGCAGCGTGCCTTGGCGGACGTCGATGTTCATCGCTTCGAGCGTCGCGCGGGTGGGATCGTCGGGGAACAGGTCGAGCGTGCTGTCGTCGCGCGCGACGCCGCTCAGTTGCGCGAGGCGTTGCGCCGAGCGCGCCGCGCGCGCCAGCTTGTTTTCGGTTTCAGTGGAGACGGCGCCCTGCCGCTGCTTCTTCGAAGCGACGCGCCGGGGCCTGGACTGAGGGGATGCTGCGGAATCTGCCATAGAGGAAAAAGCGGTCGTCGCCAGGAACGGGCGCCGGATGCCGCTCGTCATTGCCGTTGGAATATTTAGAGCCAGCATTGTCGCATGGCGCTCCGCCCGCGCCGAAGCCATTCCCCGACGATTTGCGCGCTTTCGAGCTCCTCGCGCGTTTCACGACCTCGCGTCGTCGCTGCGGAATTCCCGCACGTGCAATTGCCGAAGGCGCGCGCAGATCGACCCGTATCAGATCACCGAGCATCGTCGTTCCTCCTTATTTGAAATGAGCGGCAGCGAAGGCTCAACGCACGTCACGCCTCGTAGGCGTCGAGCATTCCGGATGCTTGACTCGAGGTGTCAGCGCGAGGCGTTTGCTTTATGCTAGGCCGCAGACCACAGCGACCCGGCCGAGCGGACCCCTGAGCCGCCACCTTGAGCGCCGCCTCGATACACTGCGCACGTTACGCGCCCGAACCAACCGACCATGCCAAGCACGACCCCTCCCCCCGCTTCGACGACCACCGCCGCGAACGCGCTGCGCGAGCACTTCGCGAACGTGGTGCTGCCGATGTGGCGCGGGCCCGGCTTCAACCACGCGTTGCAGCTGCCCTACGAAGCGCTTGACGCCACCGGAGCCGAGCCTTTGCCCGCGCAACGCTATCGGGCGATGGCGTGCGCGCGGCAGTTGTTCACGTTTGCGCAAGCGGGCGACATGGAACACGCGCGCGTGCTGTTCGATTCGCTGACGCGCACCTTTCGGGACGCCAACCACGGCGGATGGTTTTATAGCGTCGACGCGCTCGGCGTGCCGCTCGACACGACGAAGGACCTCTACACGCACGCGTTCGTCGTGTTCGCTTGCGCGGAATACGCGCGGCGCTCCGCCAACGTCGACGCGCTGAAGCTCGTACACAGCACGACCGCGCTGATCCAGTCGAACTTCGCGGCCGACGGCGATCTGTTCAACGCCGCGCTGAACGTCGACTTTTCGAAAGTCACCGCCACGCCGCTGCAGAATCCGCTGATGCACCTGACCGAAGCGTGGCTCGCCGCCTGCCAGGCGACGCGCGATAACGTCTTTGGCGCCGCGTTGCGCCGCCTCGCTGGCGCGGTCGCGCGACACTTCGTGCATGCGCCGAGCGGCTGCATCGCCGAACTGCCGATCGGTGCGAGCGGCAATCGTCTGGAGCCGGGACATCAGTTCGAGTGGTACTGGCTGGTCAGGCAGGCGGGCGCGCTGTTCGACGGAACGGGGCTAACGGAAGCGCTGGCGCGCGCTTTCGCCTTCGCGCAGCAGCATGGTGTGGACCCGAACAACGGCGGGGTGTGCGCATCGCTCGACGAGGCTGGCAATGTCAGCGACGCGACTCAGCGGATCTGGGCGCAGACGGAATACCTGCGTGCGCTCGCCTCTCACGACGATCCGGCCGTGCGCGCGGCGCTACCGCAACAGATCGCGCGTTTTCAGCGATGCTTTTTGCATGAACATGGGTGGTTCGAATGCAAGACGGCGAGCGGTGAAGTTGCGCGCGCCGACATGCCGTCAACCACGCCTTATCACTTGGCTACCGCCTACGCGGCGCTGCCCGAGGGTGCCGAATCGGGCGCGGAAACTTAGCCGAATTTGGACATCGATAAACGAAATTGAACGCTCGATCGTCTCAATAAAGAGCCGCATGCATGGACGACGATCCGCCGCCGGGTCGCGAGGAAATTAATGCCGCTGGTAAACCCTGGCGCGAAAAAAGTTCTCGCCAAACGTTCCCAAAGCGCGAAAAAACATCCAAACCGGGAATACCCGGATGCATGTTGATTGGCGTCTGTCATAAAGACGTGATACAACTCTTCCCTCGCGCTCGCTTTGCATTCGAGCAATGCGGTCGCGATGCAATACACAACATTTATTTGGATCAAAAATGGCAACAGGTACTGTTAAGTGGTTTAACGATGCAAAGGGCTTCGGCTTCATCACCCCGGACGACGGCGGCGAAGACCTGTTTGCACACTTCTCGGAAATCCAGGCATCGGGCTTCAAGTCCCTGCAGGAGAACCAGAAAGTGTCGTTCGAAGTCAAGCAAGGCCCGAAGGGCAAGCAGGCTGCAAACATCCAGTCGATCTAAGTACCTTCAGGTACTTTGAGACAGACTTGGGCGTCACGATAGGCCTCTAAAGGCCCCTGCGTCTAATGCAAATGGCTCGCTTTACGCGGGCCATTTTCTATTTCCGCGTCGCGTTTTCAAGCGTCGCTGCTTAAAGCGCATGCATTCCGGTTAATGCGAATTCAGCATTTACTGCGGACATTGGACTGCGCTGTTGCGTGCGCAACACACTTTCAGAAATTTCGAACACGGAAACGGCCTGTTTCAATTGCTCGGTCTGCTGATGCAGCGAAGCAGCCGCCGCTGCGGCCTGCTCGACGAGCGCCGCGTTTTGCTGCGTCATCTCGTCCATCTGCACGACCGCCTGGTTCACCTGCTCGATGCCGGTGCTCTGCTCGAGCGACGACGCGCTGATTTCGGCCATCATCTGCGTGACGCGCGAGATCGACGCCGACACATGGCTCATCGCTTCGCCGGCGCGCTCGACCAGCGCCGAGCCGCCCTGAATCTCCGCGACCGATTCGCTGATCAGCGTCTTGATTTCCTTCGCCGATTGCGCGCTGCGTTGCGCGAGGCCGCGCACTTCGCCGGCCACGACCGCGAAGCCCCGGCCCTGCTCTCCGGCACGCGCCGCCTCGACGGCGGCATTGAGCGCGAGGATGTTGGTCTGGAACGCGATACCGTCGATCACCGAAATGATCTCGGCGATTTTGTCCGAGCTCTGCGCGATGCCGCGCATCTTGTCGACCACCTGGTTGACGACTTCGCTGCCGCGCGACGTTGCATCGAGCGCGGTCTCGGCGAGCGCGTTGGCTTCGCGCGCGTGATCGGCGTTCTGGCGCACGGTCGCCGTCAGTTCTTCCATGCTCGACGCCGTTTCCTCGAGCGATGCCGCCTGGTTTTCGGTACGTGCGGACAGATCGGCGTTGCCGGTCGCGATTTCGTTGGCGCCGAGATGGATCGAGTCGGCCGATTCGCGCACGCTACTGACGGTGCGTGCGACGCTCGCCTGCATCGTCGCGAGGCCGGAGAACAGGCGGCCGATTTCGTTGCTGCCGCGCGCGGCGATCGGTTGATCGAGACGGCCTTGCGCGATGCGCTCGAAGTGGCGGCCCGCCTCCTCGAGCGGTGCCACGACGCCGCGGCGCAGCGCCGTATAGACGGCAAGCGTGCCGGCGACCAGCACGAGCAGAATCACCACGCTGACGATGCGAAACGCCGCCACGCGCGCATCGATCGAAGCTAGCGACGCGCGGCTCGCGGCGTCGCCGAATTGCTCGAAGTTGTGCACTTCCGCCAGATAGGCGTCCTGAAACGATTGCGTGGGTTGATAGAGGAAGGCCTGAATGTTGTTCGAGTCGAGATACTGCACGAGCTCCGCGAGCGCGCCGTGCAGCGTCTTGTAGCGTTCGGCGAGCGCGGTGGCGCGCGCGCTGTCTTCGTCGCTGGTCTTCTGGGCGCTCATGAAGCCCGCGAAAGACTGATCGGCGGCGGCGAGCTGTTCGCGAGCGTGCTGCACGATGTCCGTCGGCTCGGCGCCGCCGCGCACCATGCGCGTGCCGGCGCGCGACAGGTTGATGCGCGCGTCCATCAGGCGCTGCGTCGTCTGGTTGACCGCGTCGACCTGCTTCAGCGCGATGCTCGCCAGATCGCCGACGTCGTCGTGCGTGCGGGTCAGCGACCAGAACCCCAACCCTACCGTGACGAGCTGGAAGACGCAGAACGCGGCCAGAACACATAGCAGGCCGGATGCGACCTTGATCTTGCTGAACATCGGGGACACCTGGGAACAAAGGATGACGGAGGCTACACCAGGGTTAACGGCAGCCCGATTAATGGCTTGAGGTCAAATCCCGCAAAAAGCGCCCTACGTGCACGTTTCATCGGCGATCGTCGCGATTGTGGTCGTTTTGCGCAACAATGCTCCGTTCATCGCGAGGAATCACCTTGCGCAGTGCAGCGGCACTTCCTAGAGTGGGTAGGGACCGCGTGGCGCTCGCCGTGCGGATGTACTGCTGCACCGATGCACCACCCCGACCCTGCACGAAGGAACCACGATGACCGACCTACTCGACCGGGCGCGCGGCGCACTGCACGCCCAGCCGTTCAGCATGCTGCTAGGCGCGGAGTTGATGCACGCCAGCAGCGAAGAGCTCACCCTGTGTCTGCCGATTCGCGATGAACTGCGGCAGCAGCATGGCTTCGTGCATGGCGGCGTCATCAGTTATCTCGCCGACAATGCGTTGACGTTCGCGGGCGCGCTGTCGCTGGGTCCGCGAGTCGTGACCGGTGAATACAAGATCAACTATCTGCGCCCGGCGGTGAAGGGCACGCTGATCGCGCGCGCCAGCGTCGTCTATGCGGGCCGGCATCAGGCGACCTGCCAGTGCAGCGTGTTCGTGATGGAGGGGAATCGCGAGAAGCTGGTGGCGGTTGCGCAGGGGACCGTCAATCGGATTGGGGAGAATGGAGAGCAGGAGGCGGGCAATTAAAGCCGCGCGGCATGAAAAAGGCCGCTCCTGCGCGTAACAGGAACGGCCTCGCATTTCACAGCGACAAGACAGGAAGAGAAAGCGCGTTACTCCGCCGCGTAAGTCTTCTGCGTCTGCTCGCCCAGCCCTTCGATACCCAGACGCACCGTCTGCCCCGGCTTCAGGAATACCGGGTTCGGCTTCACGCCCATGCCGACGCCCGGCGGCGTGCCGGTCGAGATCACGTCGCCCGGCTGCAGGCTCATGCACTGCGACACATACGACACCAGCTTCGCGACACTGAAGATCATCGTCTTCGTGCTGCCGTTCTGGTAGCGATGGCCGTCCACTTCCAGCCACAGGCTCAGGTTCTGCGGATCGGCGACTTCATCGCGCGTGACGACCCACGGGCCGATCGGGCCGAACGTGTCGAAGCCCTTGCCCTTGTCCCACGTGCCGCCGCGCTCGATCTGCCATTCGCGCTCCGACACGTCGTTGACGACGCAGTAGCCGGCCACGTGCTCGAGCGCGTTCGCTTCGTCGACGTACTTCGCCGCCTTGCCGATCACGACGCCGAGTTCCACTTCCCAGTCGGTCTTCTTCGAGCCGCGCGGGATTTCGATGTCGTCGTTCGGGCCGCTGATCGCGCTCGTCCACTTGTTGAAGATGACCGGTTCGGCCGGCACCGGCAGATTCGATTCCGCCGCGTGATCCGCGTAGTTCAGGCCGATGCAGATGAACTTGCCGATCTTGCCGACGCACGGGCCCACGCGCGGATTTCCTTCGACGAGCGGCAGCGTTGCCGGATCGAGCGCGCGCAGTTTGGCGAGGCTTTCATCGCCGAGCACAGCGCCGTCGATATCGCCCACCACCTTCGACAGATCGCGAATCTTGCCTTGCGCGTCCAGCAGGCCCGGCTTTTCTTGGCCCTTCGGCCCATAACGAAGCAGTTTCATCGTTGCACTTTCCTTTACGTTCAGTAGTGTTCGGTTCGTCAACCAATCAGAATCAGTTCGACCATCCGCCGTCGATCACATGGAGCTGGCCCGTCGTGAACGACGACTCGTCGGACGCGAGATACAGCGCGAGCGCGGCGATTTCCTCCGGCTTGCCGATGCGGCCCATCGGCTGACGCGCGACGAACGCGGCCTGCACCGCATCGACCGACGCGCCCTGCGCCTGAGCCTGCGCGGCGATTCGCTGTTCGAGCGACGGCGAGGACACCGTGCCCGGGCAAATCGCGTTACAGCGTACACCACGCGTGACGAAATCCGCGGCGACGGACTTCGTCAGCCCGACCACTGCGGCTTTCGACGCACCGTACGCGAAGCGGTTCGGCACGCCCTTCACGCTCGACGCCGCCGACGACATGTTGATGATCGAGCCGCCGCCCTTCTCCAACATGGCTGGCAAGAACGCGCGAATCATACGGTACATCGCCTTCGCGTTGAGGTCGAACGCGAAATCCCAGTCCTCCTCGCTGCATTCGAGGATATTGCCCGCATGCACGTAGCCCGCGCAGTTGAACAGCACGTCGATCGTGCCGACTTCCGCGGCGAGCGCCTTGATCGCCGCGCCGTCGAGCACGTCGAGCTTGCGCGCCTCGACCGGCTTGCCAGCGAGTCCGTCGATGCGGATATCGGTGGCGATCACGCGCGCGCCTTCGCGCGCGAACAGTTCGGCGGTGGCGAGACCGATACCTTGTCCCGCCGCGGTGATCAGGGCCGTTTTGCCGGCCAGTCTTTGTGTCATCTACGACTCCAGTTGAATGGGCTGCTAACGAAATCAAAGCCGGTAAAACGCGGCGGCGTTCTCGCCGAACACGGCGTCGCGCTCGGCGTCGCTCAACGACGCGAGCAGCGTGGTCGCCACCGAATGCCACAGCAGATAGTCGCCGTTCAGTTCGAGCACGGGCCAGTCGCTGCCCCACATCAGCCGCGCCGGGCCGAAAGTGTTCAGCAGATGCTCGACGTAGGGCCGCAGCGTGTCCTCGGTCCAGCCGGGCGACGCCTCGGTCGCGAGACCAGACAGCTTGCAGTGCACCTGAGGGAATGCGGCGAGCCGGGCAATCGCATCGCGCCACACATCGTAGCCCGCCGGGCCGAAGCGGATCGGCGGCTTCGCGCCATGATCGACCACCATGCGCAACGCCGGAAAACGCTGCGCGAAAATCTCGACGTACTGCACGTGACGCGCGTAGATCAACGCATCGAACGCGAGGTCGTGCGCGATCAGTGCGTCGATCGCCGGCGTGAGGTCGGGGTTCGCGATCCAGCCGTCGTCGGGCAGGTCCTGCAGCATCGGCCGCACGCCCTTGAACTTCGGCTCGCGCGCGAGCGCCTCGATCAGATCGGGCGCGTTCGGCAACAGCAGCGGCACCCAGCCGACCACGCCCGCGATCGACGGCTCGTGCCGCGCGATGTCGAGCAGGTAGCGGGTTTCGTCGAGCGTCGGCGCGGCCTGCACGACCACGGTCCGCTCGATGCCGGCCTGTTCGCGCAACGGCTTCAGATCATCAGGCCCGAACGGCCGGTAGAGAATTTTCAGCTCCGGTGTCAGCCACTCGTAGTCGCCCCGCGCGGGGTCCCAGTAGTGCTGGTGAGCGTCGATCGGCATGGTCGGTTCAGTCCTCGGGCGCGGGCGCGCGCGGGTCGAGCAGGCCCGCGTCGCGCAATGCGGACCACAAGGCCGCGGGGATCGGCTGCTCGAACGACGCGACGTTCTCGCGCAATTCGTCGGCACTGCGCGCGCCGGTCAGCACGGTGGCGACCGCCGGATGCGCATACGGAAACTGCAACGCGGCAGCGGCGAGCGGCACATTGTGCGCGCGGCATACCGCCTCCAGACGCGCGACGCGCTCGATCACCTCGGGCGGCGCTGCGCCGTAATTGAATTTCAGATCGCCTTCGACGCCGCGCGCCAGAATGCCCGAATTGAACGCGCCGCCGAGCAGAATGCTGACGCCGCGCGCCTCGCAGGCGGGCAGCAGGTCATCGAGGGTGGTCTGCTCGAGCAGCGTATAACGCCCCGCGAGCAACGCGCAATCGATATCGCACTCGGCCATCGCGTCGAGAATCACCGCGCCTTCGTTGACACCGAGGCCGACCGCCTTGATCGCGCCGGTCGAACGCAGGCGCTCCAGCGCGCGGAAACCGCCGCCTTCGGTCAGTTGCCGCCAGTAGTGCGGATGCCGGTCGCCGTGCGTGACGCGGCCGATGTCATGCACGAGCAGGATGTCGATATCGACGATGCCGAGGCGCTGCTGGCTGTCCTCGAACGAACGCAGAATGCCGTCGTGCGTATAGTCGTAGATCGCTTCGAACGGCAGCGGATTCTGCCAGCCTTCGCGGTCGTCGAATGGCGACGTGCGCGGCACGAAGCGGCGGCCGACCTTGGTCGACAGCACATATTCGCCGCGCGGATAGTGGCGCAACGCGGCGCCGAGCCGATGCTCGGCCTTGGTGTTGCCGTAGTGCGGCGCGGTGTCGAAGTAGCGCACGCCCGCGTCCCAGGCGGCGGCGATGGTCGCATGGGCCTCCTCCTCGGACAGGTCGCGATACAGGCCGCCGAGCGGCGCCGTGCCGAGCCCTAGTCCGCTCACCTGCAACGAGCCGCGGCCGATCCGGCGCCGTTGCCCGATCCTGGATCCGATCGATGCCGACATGAGCGTGTCTCCCTATTTTGTGGTGTTTTTACCATGCGACGGGCCCAATGCGCAGCCAGAAAAGGCGCGCCTCGCTCACCCGTACATTCATTCACCAATGAACGTATTATTCATATTCGAATTTTTCCAAGTCAAGAAAACTGCGCGACGCGATGCCCGGGGTTTTCCCTGGACAGCAGACATTCAGTTCGCGAAACGCTGCGCGCGCGCCAGATAATAAGAAATCCCGACGAGATCCCCTACCCTCACGATGGACGCCGAAGACAAAGACGACGACCGCTACCGCGCCCCCGCACTGGATAAAGGCCTCGACATTCTCGAGCTGCTGTCCGAGCAGAAGGAAGGACTCACGCGCGCCGAAATCACGCGCCACCTGGGCCGCAATGCGAGCGAGATGTACCGGATGCTCGAACGCCTCGTCGCGCGTCAATACGTGGTGCGCTCGGCGGCCGGCGACCGCTACTCGCTGAGCCTGAAGCTGTTCGCGCTCGCGCACCGTCATCCGCCGATGAACCGGCTGATCGCCGAAGCGCTGCCGCTGATGCAGCGTTTCGCCGACGCGGCCGAACAGTCGTGCCACCTGGTCGTCTACGACCGCGGCAACCTGCTGGTGATCGCGCAGGTCGACGGACCGGGCTCCTGGGGCATGTCGGTGCGGCTCGGCTCGCGGGTCGGTCTGATCGACACCGGCTCGGGACGCGTGATGCTCGCGTTCCAGAGCGTCGAGCAGCGTCAGCAGATGCTTGCCGAGCACACCAAGGTGAAGGGCGAAGTGACGCTCGATCGCGACGCGCTGGAGGAGGCCTGCGAACGCATCCGCGCGGCGGGCTTCTGGCAGAAGGACAGCCAGCAGACCTTCGGCGTCACCGACGTGACGTTCCCAATCCTCGCGCCGTCGGGACAGGCGATCGCGGTGCTCACCTGTCCGTATCTGCGGCGGATCGACGAATATGTCGCGCCGACGCTCGAAGCGGCCACCACGCTGCTGCGCGACACGGTGCAAGCGCTGTCGATGTTCCGCGAGCAGGCCGCGTGATCGACAAGGTGCGCGGCAAGTTGCGCGACGACGTTCGTGCGGCTGCACGCACGCGCACTTGGTTTAGAATGGCGGCCCTTCCAAAATATCGCCGCATGACGGGCTCATGCGCGCGCATCGATTGAGCAATGGCCAAACTTCTGACCGATTCCGAATTCCAGCGTTTTTCCGAACTCCAGCAGAAGCAGTCGAGCTTCACGATCACCGCGGCAGAAGCCGACGAACTGCGCGACATCGTCGCTCACGCGCAGAAGCGCCGCGACGACCGCGCCGCCGCGATGCAAAGCATCGAGACCTTCATCCAGCAATTCGACATCACGCCCGACGAGCTGTTTTCGCCCGAGCAGATCGGCGAAGCGGCGCGCACCTACGGCCTGATTCCGGCCGCGCGCAAGGAGCGCGTGCTGCCGCCGTCGCTGACGTTCAACGGCAAGCCGTACCAATGGACCACCCGCCCGCTGCCCGATGAAATTCGCGTGCCGCTGTTCGACGCGTTCAAGGGCGGCGAGTCGGTGAAATCGTTCATTTCGACGCTGAAGGACGCGAACCGCTGCGCCGCGACGATCGCGCGGCTCGAGCGCGAAACCGGGGCGGTGTATGCGCAGGCATGGCTCGATGAGCTGTCGGTCACGCGCGCGCAAGTCGATGAGGCGGCGCAGAAGCTGGCGGCGTGAGGTGATGAAGCCGTGCGTTGAGCGGCTCGCGACCTAAGCCGCTCAAACCCCCGGCTGATTCTGCGCGGCGGACTTCGGCTCCGCCCCCGCCGTTTCGTCGAGCGCCATCCGGAAGCCGACCACGCCGGGGTCTTCGGTCCGCGTGATCGTGAAGCCGCTGGCCTTCGCCAGCGCGATCATCGCGGTGTTCTCGCGCAGCGCCTCACCGATCAGCCAGTGCGTATCGCGCGCCCGCGCGTATGCAATGATCCGCTGCATCAGCAACTGGCCGAGGCGGCGCCCCTTCTGGTCCGAGCGCACGGTCACCGCGAATTCGGCTGTCTCGTTGTCGGGATCGGCCACCGCGCGCACCACGCCGAGCGTCTGCGCGACGCCGTCTTCGTTCTCGACCGTCGCGATCAGCGCCATTTCCCGGTCGTAATCGATCTGCGTCATGCGCGCGAGTTGCGAGTGGTCGAACGCGCCGACCGCACCGAAAAAACGCAGCCGCAAATCTTCCGGCGTCATCGCGTTCACGAACTCGCGATGCGCGTTTTCGTCTTCCGGGCGAATCGGCCGTACCGTTATACGCATACCCTGCCAGTCGATCGTTTCCTCGAAGCGGCGCGGATACGGCACGATCGCGAGACGGCTGCGCTTCCCGCCGACCCGCAACACCGGATCGACCACCGTCACGCGGTCCGGGTAGACCCTCAGCTTCAACGACAGGCCGACGATCTCGCGCACGTCGCAAACCGCTTGCGACAATGCCGTCAACGCGGCGAGCGTCGGCTCCGGCGCGACCAGCCTCGCGTATTGCGAACGGGTGACGATATCGCGCGCGAGCATCGGATTGAGCGGCGGCAGGCCGTACACGTGCAACCCGCTGGAAACGCCGTCGATCGGCGGCGCGGCGAAGCGGAACACGGGGCCGAAGTTGTCGTCGTCGTGCAGTTCAACGGCGACGTCGACGATGGGTTTTGTCGCGCTGTCGGCATCGGCGCACGGCGCAGCGGGGCCGGGCGCAGTGGCGCCCCCTTCTTCCACACCCTCCACCTGCAACCCGAATCGCGCCAGAAACCGCGCCGCCGCGTCCCCGGCGAGCTCGCTTTCGCCCGCCGCCAACGCTTCGCGAGCCTGCGCCTGGGCGGCGTCGATCGACTCGGGAATCTGCGCGGGCAGGCCTTCCGGCGTTTGCATCAGCAATTCGCGACCCAGCCGGTAATCGACCAGACGGGCGAACGCGCGCGCGAGCCGCTGCGGCGTCGTGTGCACCGGGATGCCCTGCGCATGCAGCGCGTCGCGCCTCGCCGCATCGACACCGCCGAAGAAGCATGCGAGCAGCCCGCGATACGCAAAGCGCTGATGCTCGATCAGCGCCTGCGCGACGTCGTCGACGGGCGCGCCATGCGTCGATGCGTGCACCACGACGGCGGTGCCGGTCTCGCGATACTCGCCGAGCAGCTTCAGCGCGGTGCCGAAGTGCTCAGGACGAGCGCCGTCGCCGAGCAGCAGCGGATTGCCGCCCACCGCGAGCGGCAGCGCTTCGCGCAGCGCGTCCGACGCCGCGGCCGGCCACGGCGCGAGCAGGCCGCCGGCGGCGCTGAATGCGTCGCGCGCGAGCGTCGCGAGACCCCGGTCGCTGGTAATCAGCGTCGCGGTGGCGCCCGCCGCCACACGGCCGACGCCGAGGGTTTCGATTTCGTCGAGCAGATCGTCGAGCGCGTCGACGCGCACGAGGCCCGCGCGCCGGAACGCCGCTGTATAGAGACCGTCGGCGGGATCGTCGCGGCCGGAGCGCAGCGCGAGCACCGGCTTGTTGCGCGCCGCCGCGCGCGCGGCCGACATGAACTTGCGCGCCGCCCGCACGCTGTCGAGTTCGACCAGGATCGCGCGGGTGCCGGGGTCGCTCGCGAGGTAATCGAGCACGTCGCCGGCATCGACGTCGGCCTCCGCTCCGAGCGCCACCGCATGCGAAAAACCGAGCCCGCGCGCTCGAGCCCAGCCGAGCACCGCGTTGGTCAGCGCATTCGACTGCGACACCCAGGCGACGCCGCCCGCCTTGACCGTGCAAGACGGTGCGCCCAGATGCGCGCCGAGCGCCGGCGACACCACGCCGAGACTACCCGGCCCGACGATGCGCAACAGATGCGGCCGCGCCGCCGACAGCGCGTGCCGCAGCTCCAGCCGGTCTTCATCGCTGCGCGCCTCGCCGACGATGATCACGGCGCGCGTGCCCATGCCGCCGAGCTTGTGGATCAACGAGGGCCATGTCGCGGGCGGCGTGCAGATCACCGCGACGGTGGGCGCCTGCGGCAGATCGCTGACGTCGGAGATCACCGGGTGGACGCCGAGCTTCGCGTGCTTCGGATTGACCGGCCACAGCGGGCCGTCGAAGCCGCCTTCGAGCACGCGCGCCCAGACCATCGCGCCGATGCTGCCCGGCCGTTCGGACGCGCCGATCACGGCGACGGATTTCGGGCGAAACAGGGCGTCGAGATTGCGAACGGTCACGGTCGCTCCATGCGGTTGGACAGGAATTGGAGCCGGCTTCGCGGCGGGGCGGGTGGTTCCGTCAGCATAGGCGAAGTCGCGCGCTGCCGCCGGGACGTCGTGGCGACCGAAAAGAAAAAAGCCGCGTCGATCGACGCGGCTTTTTAGCTTCGAAACCAGCGGACTCGCCGCTTTACATCGCCTTCCTGAACGGCGCCCCCGAGTGCTCGCGCAACTCGTTGAACACGATCTTCGGCCACGCCTTCTGCGCGACCTCGATCTCCGACACGTGCGAAGCCAGGTAGGTCGGCGCATCGGACGCATCGAGCGCGATGCGCGCCGAGTACGAGTCGGTGAAGCGGCGCAGCTCGGCCGGATCGTCGCAGGTCACCCAGCGCGACAGCCGGTAGCGCGCCGGCGCCATCCGCACGTCGACCTTGTATTCCGTCGACAGCCGGTGCGACACCACTTCGAACTGCAGTTGCCCGACCGCGCCGAGAATCATCAGACCGCCCGCTTCGGGACGGAACACCTGGATCGCGCCTTCCTCGCCGAGCTGCTTCAGCGCTTCGCCGAGCTGCTTCGCGCGCATCGGATCGACCACTTCGACGGTCTGGAAAATTTCCGGCGCGAAGAACGGCAGGCCGACGAACTGCAGCTGCTCGCCTTCGGTCAGCGTATCGCCGAGACTGAGCGTACCGTGATTCGGAATACCGATGATGTCGCCCGGATACGCCTCGCTCACCGTCTCGCGACGCTGCGACAGGAACGTGACCACGTTGTTCGCGCGGAACGTCTTGTTCGAGCGCGTGACCTTCACCGCCATGCCGCGCTCGAAACGTCCCGAACACACGCGGATGAACGCGACGCGGTCGCGGTGCGCGAGGTCCATGTTCGCCTGCACCTTGAACACGACGCCGGTGAACTTCGACTCTTCCGGTTGCACCGGACGCTGCACGGTCATACGCATCGACGGCGGCGGCGCGAGGTCGACCAGCGCGTCGAGAATTTCCTTCACGCCGAAGTTGTTGATCGCCGAGCCGAACAGCACCGGCGACTGCTGCCCGGCCAAAAACTGCTCACGGTCGAATTCGGGCGTCGCGCCGCTGATCAGATCGATCTCTTCCTTCGCACGCACCCACGCGTGGCCGAAACGGCGCTCGCCTTCCTCGTCGCTCAGTGCCTGCAGCGTTTCGACCGCGCCGCCGGCCGTATCCTGGCCGGCGCGGAACACCCGCACCTGATCGCGCTGGACGTCGTAGACGCCCTGAAAATCCTTGCCCATGCCGATCGGCCACGTGAACGGCACTGCCGCCACGCCGAGGTGCTGCTCGATTTCATCGAGCAGTTCGAGCGGCTCGCGCACTTCGCGGTCGAGCTTGTTGATGAACGTGACGATCGGCGTCTTGCGGCTGCGGCAGACTTCGAGCAGCTTCAGCGTCTGCGCTTCGACGCCGTTCGCGCCGTCGATCACCATCACGGCGGCGTCGACCGCGGTCAGCACGCGGTAGGTATCTTCGGAAAAGTCCTCGTGGCCCGGCGTGTCGAGCAGGTTGATCACGCAATCGCCGTACTCGAACTGCATCACCGAGCTCGCGACCGAAATGCCGCGTTGCTTTTCGATCTCCATCCAGTCGGACGTCGCGTAGCGGTTGCTCTTGCGGCCCTTCACCGTACCGGCGATCTGGATCGCGCCCGAAAACAGCAGCAGCTTTTCGGTGAGCGTGGTTTTACCCGCGTCCGGGTGGGAAATGACCGCGAACGTGCGGCGGCGTTTGAGTTCGGAGACTGACATCGGGTCTGGCGGTCACGGAAAGGGGTTCGGGCGGTTCCCGGCGGCTTTGGGCGGCCGGTATGCCGCGCGTGGCGCGGCGGCGTCGAGCTGCGGGAGTCGGGCGCGGGCCGGAATCGGCCGGCACTGGTTCGACAATGCGGGAATCGCTGGTGCAAAAACGGCGCAAGGTGCGAATGATACACGTCTGGCGCGACGGCCGGGGGAAAGGGCCGCGGCACCGGACGGGGCGACCGCGCAAGCGTCCCGCGCCGCGCATGCCCGCGCGCAAAGGTGAGTGTTTTCGGGACTTGTGGCAGTGGATATGATTCGCGGCCAAAGGTGAGGATCGCGAAGCGCATGCACGCACCTGTCGCGGCGCACGCACCACAACCGCGATGGGCGGGAAAACCGCGGCAAAGCGTCGCAACGCTACGAACAGGCTCCGGCTCGACGCCTGGAAACGCCCGCCGGCAAAGGCTGGCGCGGGTTTGCGGCGAGCTGTGAGGAGCGGCGCGACACGATGATGATTCGCACCCGCGGCGGTGCGTCGCGCGACAAAGCCTGGCTCACCGAAGCATCCCGCGAGCTTCGAACGCATCGGTGAATCTCGCTGGACACGTTCAGGCGTCACGCAAAGGTGAGCGTTTTCGGGACCTTCGCAACGGTGCGGAACGAGTCAAACGACGCATCACTTCAGAGAACACGGACGCATCGGCATCCACGGCGAAATTCAACCTTCGATCAGAAACCGCTCGCGATTTTTCCCGACGAGCCAGGCCGGCGAGCGTCCACGGCCGCTCCAGGTTTCGCCGGTCTTCGGATTGCGGTACTTGGCGACTGCCGTCGCCGACGACTTGCGGCGCGGCTTCGACGCGGCGCTCGTGAAGCCGAGTTCTTCGGCGGTCAGATCGTATTCGGCAATCTTCTGCTTGATATCGGCGATAGCTTGCGCGACTTCCTTGTCGCGCGCGGCTGCGACTTCCTTGTGAAGTTTTTCGAGTTGCGCAGTCAACTGTTTGTAAGAGGCCATGCCGGTGTTCCCCCCTCGGTTGGACGCACTGCGATGAATCGCGATGAATGGTTAGCGGACACTATCAGACGAATAAATCACAGGATAGTGAATCACGCGGCCGAGCGCAGGCGCGAAGGCCGCGCTCAATCGTCGATCGCATCGTAGACGCGGCGTTCGAAGTCGATGGCCATCGGGAACGGGTCGATCGAGCGGCGCTGGATCAGCATGAGGCCGATCATGTTCTCGACCGGATCGGCGAACCAGCTCGTGCCGTACGCGCCGGGCCAACCGAACGAGCCGAGCGAGCGATAGCCTAACGGCAATTGCTGCGCCGGATCATCGACGATCGACAGGCCGAGGCCGAAGCCCTGCCCCGCCCAGATCACGTGACCGAACGCAGGCAGGCGGCGCTGGTCGCGGCTCAGGAAATTGCTGCGCATCAGGTCGACCGAGCGATGCGACAGCAGCCGCGTGCCGCCGACGCGACCGCGCCCGAGCAGCAGTTGCGCGAATTGCAGATAGTCCTCGGCGGTCGAGACCAGCCCGCCGCCGCCGCTCTGAAAGCGCCGCGGATTGGCCCAGCGGCTCGCCGCCGCATGATCCTCGACCACGCGACGCCGCGTTCCCGGATCGATGTTGTACGCGGTGGCGAGGCGAGCAAGCTGCGCGTCGGGCACCCAGAACGCGGTGTCGCGCATGCCGAGCGGCTCGAAAATGCGCGTGCGGAAAAACTCGCCGAGCGGCATGCCGCTCACGCGTTCGATCAGCACGCCGAGCACGTCGGTCGCCACGCCGTAGTGCCAGCGCGAGCCGGGCTGGAACATCAGCGGCAGTGCGGCGATGCGCGCGAGGCACGCGCTGTTGTTGCCGCTGGCCTCGAAGCCGTTGAAAGCCGCTGAGTAGGCTTCGGCGAGCGGACCGGTTGCCGTGAAGTGATACGCGAAGCCCGCGCGATGCGTGAGCAGGTCGAGCACCGTAATCGGCGCGCGAATCGGATCGGTCTGGTCGAGCGGGCCGCTCGGATCACGCAGCACGCGCGGCGCCGCAAGCTCGGGCAGCCACCGCGAAACGGGCGCATCGAGCGCGAGGCGGTCTTCCTCGATCAGCATCATGATCGCGGCACTCGTCACCGGCTTCGTCATCGAAGCGATGCGAAAGAGCGTGTCGCGCTCCATCGGCAATTGCGCGGCTTCGTCGCGTAGGCCTATCGGTTCGAAGTAGCCGAGTTCGCCGCGCCGCCATACGAGCGCCACCACCCCCGCCACTTCGCCGCGCTCCACGTAGCCCTGCATCGTGGTCGTCACCCTCGCGAGCCGGGTCGCGGCAAGCCCTGCTATCTGCATGTTCGTCCTGTGTCGGTAAAAGAAAGCGTGCGCGCGCCCATGTCACTTTGGCGATCAACCGATAGATATAACCGGTCCGGTGAAAGCGCACACGACGGCTTTCCTGATTGCCGATTCCGATTGGCGGACTTAGTGACGACACTCAGGCTTTCTGCCGTTTTTCCAATGCGCAAAGCGCGGCATCGAGGCGTTTGACACGGGTTGCCTGCGCCGGCACGATAACCGCGCCGGAAACGTGCTGGAGGCGGTTTCGCCAGTAAGACAACGGAATACGGTCTTCTGCGGAAATATGGGAAATTATCTGTTCGAGATGCTCGATATCTTTTTCGAGTTGCTGATGATTCATTGCTTTCCCCGGATTCTATTGAATTAGTGTTGAAGCAAAAAAATCGAAAGCATAAGTCGCGTTGGCCCGCGCGACCCGAACTAATGCCCGCCAGCAGCGGGAAAACCTTCCTCTTCATTTTCTGCGCCGGAAAAAAACGGCAGTTTCTTCTCGCCGGGGTTAAATTCCCAACGGTTTAAAAAGAATACTGCTGTCAAATTTCACGTTCCGTTGCCTGCCGCACTGAACTTCGATGGACACCCCGAAGGTAAAGATAAGTCGTTGTCGGGGCGCAAAGGATAATCGGTGTACGGCGACTCAACGTTGTAAAAAAGCCGCGTGCGGCGTACTTAACTCAATTCGCATGCTAATCGCGGATCGGACCCACATTAGGCATGAATTTATGACAGCCATGTGGTAACCGCAAGCGTATCGGGACTTGGCAGGGAATCACCTGGAACAGGTGAAAAGACCAATGCCGCCTGCGAATGAAACTGCCGCGCGCGCCGGCGTTGCACCGGCGCGGCTAAAGGTGCTTACTTCGCGGTCGCGCGGCACGCGTAGATCAGGCTCAGCGTGCCGCCCTGGCTCGACTGCCGCACGACGTCGAACGCGCCATTGCAACTGGCGGCCGCCTGTTGCGAGCACGAGTCGGAACCGACCGGGCATTGCACGAGCGTGGTTAAGCGGCCGTCCGGCAGGAACAGCGGCGCGCTGCTGCTACACCCGCCAAGCGCGACGATCGCGCCGACGGCCAGCATGATGCTCGAGCGGCGCGCGAAGAAGGAAAGGCGTTTCATGGAGACCCCGGTCACGTCTTGTTTTTCGATCCCGCGATTGTGCCACGCTGCCCTCGTGCTGCGTCAGTTCGCGCCGCGCGGCCGGCGGGCGCGGCGCGTCAAACGTCGATGCCGTGCGCGGCGATCTTCTTGTACAGCGTCGCGCGGCCCATGCCGATCTGTTTGGCAGTGTCGATCACGCGGCCGCCATTCGCGCGCAACGCGTCGCACAGAAAGCGCTTTTCGAAGGCGGCCATCGCGTCGCTCCACGAAGTGGGTTCCGCGGCGGCCGCAACGTCCACGCTGTCAGCCGCGACAGACGGGGTCCGCGTCGACGCCGTCGCGCCACCCTGCCCCGAGCCGATGAACGGCGCAAGCACGCGCGCATCGATGCGTTCGCTGTCGGACAGCATCACGGCGCGCTCCATCGTGTTGCGCAGCTCGCGCACGTTGCCGGGCCAGTCGTACGCGCACAGCAGACGCAACGCGTCGTCGTGTAATTCGAAGTGGCTGCCGCCGCCCGCCTGCGCGGCCAGATCCTCGAGCATCGCGTAGGCGAGCGCCTCGATGTCGGATGGACGCTCACGCAGCGCGGGCGCGAGGATCGTCAGCACGTTGAGCCGGTAGTACAGATCCGCGCGAAAACGTCCGGCCGCGACGAGCGCGGGTAGATCGGCCGAGGTCGCCGCGATGATCCGCACATCCGCGCGCACGACGCGGTTCGAGCCGAGCGGCTCGAACTCCTTGTCCTGCAGCACGCGCAGCAGCTTGCCCTGCAATGGCAGCGGCATATCGCCGATCTCGTCGAGAAACAGCGTGCCGCCGTTGGCGAGTTCGAACTTGCCGACCCGCCCCTTGCGATCCGCACCGGTGTACGCGCCGGGCGCGGCGCCGAAGAATTCGACTTCGAGCAGCGTGTCGGGAATCGCCGCGACGTTGACGCTGACGAGCGGTTTATGCGCGCGCGCCGAGCCGCCGTGAATCGCATGCGCGAGCAGTTCCTTGCCGGTGCCGGTTTCGCCGAGCAGCAGCACCGGCGCTTCGAGTTGCGCCGCGCGCCGCGCCTGGCGTTTCACTTCGAGCGACGCCGCGCTCGTGCCGACGAAGCTGCCGAATGTATAGCGCGCGCGGCGCGCCTGCGCGAGCGACTGGCGCGTCGCGATCAGTTCCTGCTGCAGCCGCGAGTACTGCGAAAACAGCGGCGACAGCGCTTTCAGCTCGTCGAACAGCGCGAAGCCGACCGCGCCGATCGTCGCGCCGGCATCGTCCTTCAGCGGCAGACGCGTGACGACGAGCGGCTCGCGATCGGTCTCCATGATGTCGAGCAGGATCGGCTTGCCAGTGTTGACGACTTCGCGCATCAGACTGTTCGGGATCACCGCTTCGCAATCGCGGCCGATCGCCTGTTGCGGGTCCGAAAAGCCGAAGCGCGCCGCATACCGTTTATTGATCCAGACAACGCGCGCCTGCCCGTCTACGATGAAGGTGCCTTCACTGAAGTTTTCGAACGTGCGAAACAGCGATTCCATCGCCCGACGCAGCACGTCGTCGTAGGTGGCGGGCAGGCCCGTCCAGTCGGTCATCATGCTGTCGTTGTCTCCGCTTATCGTTTTGTTTGCAATCAATCTCAATTGCTAGACAAATTTATCTCCAAACAGAGACAGGCGACAGGCCTTATGCATCGTGACTTACCCTGGTTTCAAGTGATCTTAGCCGGATTGAAGTCCCGTTTCGGAGACACCCGGGTACAATCCGCCAACGATGCCTCGGGCCACCGCTGCCCGCCCGCGCCAGGCGCCGCAGCGCTTCAGCGGACAAACGCCGGGCATGGCATGGAATCTGCATCTCGACCGCGCCGCGCCGTCGCTTGATCAGGACGGCAAAAAAGGTAGAACAACCAGGCTATGGAGACTCAATGACCTTTCTCATCGTTATCGCCGCGCTGGCGTTTCTGATGTTGGCCGCGTATCGCGGCTACAGCGTAATCCTATTCGCGCCGATCGCGGCGCTCGCCGCCGTCCTGCTCACCGAGCCCGCCGCCGTCGCGCCGGTCTTCACGAGTATTTTCATGGACAAGATGGTCGGCTTCGTGAAGCTGTACTTCCCCGTGTTCCTACTCGGCGCCGTGTTCGGCAAGGTGATCGAGCTGTCGGGCTTCTCCGAGTCGATCGTCGCGGCCGCGATCCGCTATATCGGTCGCTCGCGCGCGAACGCGGTGATCGTCGCGGTGTGCGCGTTGCTCACCTATGGCGGGGTGTCGCTGTTCGTCGTCGTGTTCGCGGTCTACCCGTTCGCGGCCGAGCTGTATCGCCAGAGCAACATTCCGAAGCGGCTGATGCCCGGCGCGATCGCGCTCGGCGCGTTCTCGTTCACGATGGACTCGCTGCCCGGCACGCCGCAGATCCAGAACATCATCCCGACGACGTTCTTCAAGACCACCTCGTGGGCCGCGCCGACGCTCGGCGTGCTCGGCTCGCTGTTCATCATCGTGGTCGGTCTGACGTATCTGGAATGGCGCCGCCGCGGCGCGATGGCGACCGGCGAGGGTTACGGCACCGAACTCGTCAACGAGCCGGAGCGCGTCGAATCGAAAGAACTGCCGCATCCGCTGCTGGCGATCGCGCCGCTCATCGTGGTCGGCGTCGCGAACTTCTTGCTGACGCGCTGGATTCCGACCTGGTACGGCCCGTCCTTCACGGTCACGCCGGAGATCCTGCCGGGCCTGCATGCACCGGTCGAAACGAACGTCAAGGCTCTGGTGGGGATTTGGGCCGTGCTGGGCGCGCTGCTGCTCGGCATCATCATGGTCATCGTGACGGCGTTCGGCCGCGTCAGCCACCGCTTTGCGGTCGGCACCAAGGCAGCGGTGGGGGGAGCGCTGCTGGCGTCGCTCAATACCGCGTCGGAATATGGCTTCGGCGGTGTGATCGCGGCGCTGCCGGGCTTTCTCGTCGTCAGCAATGCGCTGAAAAGCATTCCGAATCCGCTCGTCAATGCAGCGGTGTCGGTCAGCACGCTGGCGGGTATCACGGGTTCGGCATCGGGGGGTATGAGCATTGCGCTCGCCGCGATGTCCGATACGTTCATCAAGGGCGCGCAGGCCGCGAATATTCCGCTCGAAGTACTGCATCGGGTGGTCGCGATGGCGAGCGGCGGCATGGATACGCTGCCGCACAACGGCGCGGTGATTACGCTGCTCGCGGTGACGGGTCTCACGCACCGGCAGTCGTATCGCGACATCTTCGCGGTCACGGTGATCAAGACGCTCGCGGTGTTCTTCGTGATCCTGGTGTATTACACGACCGGCCTCGTGTGAACGTCGAACCGGAAAGCAGCACTTTGATCTGATAGATCCGCATTAGTCCCACCTCGACAGACCGCCGACGAAGCACGAGGATGGAGGCGTCAGCGCCCAATGTTGCAAGGGCAGGCTGACCCGAGTAACAACGGCGTTTAACGGCCCGTCCTATCCGGACGGGCTATTTTTTTCAGTGCCCGATTAGTGCGCGAAAGGTGAGGAAATCCGGGCGCGACGCCAACCACAGCGAGAGTGCCGCCGGACGCCGCCTAGCCCGCGCCCGCGTCACCCGCATGACAAAACCCGAACGCAAGCCGCGCCGCCGAGGGGCATGAAAAATGCAGCCGTCGCAACGAGGAGTCGCGTTAAACTGGTTGCTCGCTCCGCAACCGCGAATGCGCTAAACCCGGGCGAGATAGAGACAGAGGCAGACGCAACACGGCACGACGACGCGGCAGACGGCACGCCATCCGCCCCGTACAATGGCTCCATCACCAACGCAACAAGGACAACTTCGATGCGCATTACCGGGTCCTCCGGGTCAATGGCCCTGCTCACCGAATACGACGACGCAACGGCGCGCGAACTTCGCTCGCTGCGCCTCGAATCGACCGAAGACGGCAAAGGCATCCTGCTGATCGAGGTCGATGAGCGCAAGCCGGGCATACATCGTGAAGTGCGCTACGAAATCACGCCCGCGGAGCTGATCGCCGCGATCCGCGCGCATGGGGCCGAGTTGCCGGGCGAGCAGCACAACCATCGTCAGTGAAGCAGGCGCGCGGCGTATTACCGTCGCGTGACTCGTCAGCCTCCTCGCGCCGGTGGCGTCGCGCTTCGACGCGGCAGCGTGGAATTGTTCGCGTTGGGCGCGCCCGCGTGCGTCGCCGTGCTTCCGCTTGTTGCGCTCGAACGCCAATCCCCGCTTTCCTACGGGTTTTTGCAAGCGCTTTCGCGCGTCTCGTCGAGCCTTCTTACCCGGCCTTCTACCACTTGTCACACGCGGTTGCCACGCTTGTGTAGCGGGGCATGTGGCCTTATATGCAGAGCTGACTGCAGCCACAAGACGGGCCGATTTCCAGGTCGGTTGCACGTCTTGAAAATACGTCCATAATCCTTGCATTCCCCTTTGCGTTCCTTACCGCGCTGCGCCCGCAAGGGCCGCGGATATTAAACCGATGCTACATGACCTCGTCGCGCAATATGGACCGGCGCTCGTCTTCGCGAACGTGCTAGCCGCCGCGCTCGGGCTGCCGGTGCCAGCCATGCCGTCGCTCGTGCTGTTCGGCGCGATGGCCGCGATGCACCCCGGCTCGGTCGGCACGCAATTGCTGCCGGTCCTCGTGCTGTCGATCTTCGCGACGCTGATCGGTGACAGCGCGTGGTACGTCGCGGGCCGCATCTACGGCGGCAATACGCTGAAGACGATCTGCCGGCTGTCGCTGTCGCGTGACACCTGTGTGAAAAAGACCGAGCGTTTCTTCGGCCGCTGGGGCGTGCGCGTGCTCGCGGTCGCGAAGTTCGTGCCGGGACTGTCGATCGTATCGATCCCGATGGCCGGCGCGATGGGCACGCGCTACCGCACCTTCCTCACCTACGACGGCGTCGGCGCCGCGCTGTGGTCCGGCACCGGGCTGATCATCGGCGCGCTGTTCGCGCGGCAGATCGACATGCTGTTCGCGATCGCCGGGCGGCTCGGGCGCACGGCGGCGCTGGTCGTGGTCGCGTTGCTGGTGCTGTACGCGGCGTACCGGTGGATCCGCCGCCGCCAGTTGATCGCGAAGCTCGCGTCCGCGCGCATCGAGGTCGACGAACTCGCGAAGCTGTACAAGGCTAATCAGGCACCGGTCGTGTTCGACATCCGTTCGCAGGAGAAGCGCAAGCTCGATCCGTTCGTGATTCCAGGCGCGCAATTCGCCGACGAACGGCAACTCGACGGCATCGTCGCCAGCTATCCACGCGATCAGAAGCTCGTGATCTACTGCTCCTGCCCGAACGAGATTTCCGCGGCATGGATGGCCAAGCAACTCACCGAAGCCGGTTTTTCCGACGTGCTGCCGCTGCGCGGCGGCATGGAAGCCTGGCGCGACTCGGGCAAGCCGGTCGACTCGCTGCCCGAAATGCCGCCGCCAGAAGTCACCGTCGACGATATCGCGCCCAAAGCCGTCTAGTAGAAATCAGCGGCGGCATCGTCCGCCTGACGCGCGCGGCACGGCTCGTCCCGGCGTGTGAGCGCGCATTGCGTTGCCTCGCGTTCAATCGTGCTATGAACATCGAAGGAGCGGTTCAATGCTTTCGACTCAGGACGTTTCGACTCAAGAAGTGGAAGGACAGCAGGGAGTCGTCGCCGACGCGCCGTTTTCTTCGCTGTCGACGCGTTTGCATCAGATGTTTCCGGAGCTCACTTGCGCCGAGATCGACCGGCTGCGCCGCTTCGGCGAGATCGGTCGCTGGAAGTCCGGCGAGTTGCTGTTCGAGACCGGCCACACCGGCCCCGGCATGTTCGTGCTGCTCGAAGGGCGCGTGAAGGTCTATCAGCGTGACGGCATCGGCCGCGAGCACGTGATCAGCGAGCGCGGCGCCGGGCATTTCCTGGCCGAGGTCGGGCAACTGTCGGGCAAGCCCTCGCTGGTGAACGGCCTCGCGACCAGCGCCGTCGAAGCGCTGCTGATTCCGCCCGACCGGCTGCGCGCGCTGATCGTCGCCGAAGCGGAACTCGGCGAGCGCATTATGCGCGCGCTGATTCTGCGGCGCGTGTCGCTGATCGAAAAGGGCGCGGGCGGCCCGATCCTCGTCGGCAACAGCAATGACCCGCGGCTCGTGATGCTGCAAGGCTTCCTGTCGCGCAACGGCCATCCGCATTCGGTGATCGACGAACGCGACGAAGACGCGCTGCGGCTGATCGAGCAGTTCGCCGCGCAGCGCGAGGACCTGCCGCTCGTGATCTGCCCGGACGGCACGGTGCTGCGTCATCCGAGCATGCCGGAGCTTGCCACTCGCTTAGGTCTGCTGCCCGATCTCGACGACACGTACGTGTACGACGTCGCGATCGTCGGCGCGGGACCGGCCGGACTCGCCGCCGCGGTGTACGCGGCCTCCGAAGGGCTGTCGGTGATCGTGCTCGACAGCCGCGCACCGGGCGGCCAGGCGGGCGCGAGCTCGCGCATCGAAAACTACCTCGGCTTTCCGACCGGCATCTCGGGCCAGGCGCTTGCCGGCCGCGCGTTCGTGCAGGCGCAGAAGTTCGGCGCGCACGTTGCAATTCCGGTCAGCGTGCAGGCGCTGCATTGCGGGCAGTCACCTTATCGGCTCGAAACGAAATGCGGCGGTCACATCAGCGCGCGGGCGATCGTGATCGCGAGCGGCGCCGTGTACCGGCGCCCTGCGCTCGACGGGCTCGAGCGCTTCGACGGACGCGGCGTCTACTACTGGGCGTCGCCGGTCGAGGCGAAGCTGTGCAAGCGCCAGGAGGTCGTGCTGGTGGGCGGCGGCAATTCGGCCGGCCAGGCGATCGTCTATCTGGCGACGCACGCGGCCAAGGTTCACGTGCTGATCCGCCGCAGCGGTTTCGAGGCGACGATGTCGCGCTATCTGATCGACCGCATCCGCTCGCTGCCGAACGTGTACGTGCATCCGAATTCGGAAGTGGGCCGGCTCGAGGGCGATGAGGACGGGCTCGTGTCGGTCGCGCTGAAGCGGCCGCTGCCCGACGGCGTCGATCATTTCGACACGCGGCATCTGTTTCTCTTCACCGGCGCGGACCCGAACACCGAATGGCTGCGCACCTGCGGCGTGCAGCTCGACGCGAAAGGCTTCGTGCTGACCGGCATTAGCGCGGACGGCTCGGCCACCGCGTGCGATCTCGGGACTACGGTCGAAGGGGTCTATGCGATCGGCGATGCGCGCGCCGGGTCGACGAAACGCGTGGCCGCGGCGGTCGGCGAAGGCGCGGCCGTAGTCGCGCAGATTCACCAGTTGCTGGCGCAGATGAGCGGGGAAGAGGTGGCGCTCGGTGCGTGAGTCTCGGTGCGGTCTTTAGCGCATCGTCTTTACCGCATCCGTCTTCAGTGCAACGCGGCCCACGCGAGCGACACCGAGAACACGCCGAGCACGATCGACGCGCCGCGCTGCACCCTCGCCGGTTCGAGCCAACCGAGTCGGCCTCTGCCGAGCGCTGCGCCGAACGCGATCCACGCGAGTGCGATCGGCGCGGCGAGGCACGCGAACATCGCCATCGTGAGCAGATAAGCGGGCAAGTGCATGAACGCGGCGGCCGGAAAGATCGTGCCGCCGAACAACAGCCCTTTCGGATTGAGCAAGGTCGCGACGAACAGCGCGCGCACGTTGCCAGCGCGTTGCGTCGAGCCGGGCAGTGCCACCGCCGCGCGCCACATATCGAACGCAAGCCACGCGATATACACGCTCGCGGCCACGCGCAGCAGCGACGGCAGCCACGGCCACGCCTGCGCCGCGTGCGCGAAGAAGCGTCCCCACGCGGAGATCGACACCAGATAGCCCGCCAGTTCGGCGGCGATCAGCGGCAGCGCGCGGCGCAAACCGGCGCGCAAACCGGCCGCCGCCAGTAGCGTGTTGGTGGGCCCGGGCGTCACCAGTACCACGATGATGCCGGTGGCCAGCAACGCGATCTCGGTCGCAGAGAGCATAAAAAAAGCGCACGGTGAGTTACACAGTGCGCCTTTGTAGCACAGACAGCCCGATGGCTGCGCCGAAGCGGACCCGTCGGTTCAGCGGTCCGCTCAGCGCTCCAGCTTCGCGCGCAGCTCGCGCGCGGCCTCCAGCAGTCCTTCATACCCCGAACGCGCGTGCTCCGGCAGATCGGGATCACCGACCAGCGCGCCGAGCGTTTCGATCAGACTGTACACAATGCCTTTCGCCGCGCCCGACGCAATGCCACCTGACGACATCTGCTGATCGACGTGACTGAGCGCCGCGTCGAGCTGCTCGATCTCCGGACGATCGTCGGAGGGCGGCTTGGGAGGAACGTCTTGCGTCATGATCGAACACCACTCCTTTAAGTGCATCGGTAAAGTTGTTATATACCGATCGTGCGCCGCCGTCTATTCGTGTTCGGCGCGACGGCGATCCACGTTAAGGCGTCCAGCGATACATCAGCAGCTTCGCGCGCGCGTCGTCTTCGACCAGCACCACGTACTCGCCGTTATCGCGCTGCACCGCGCTGATGCCGAGATACACGTCGACCCAGCCGCTCGTGCCGCCGACGCTCGCGCCCGGCGTCATGTAACCGACCGCCGTGCCGTTGCGCGCGTCGTAGACGTCGATGCGATCGGTGTACAGCTCGGCGACGAAGATATAGTTGCCCGCCACCGCGACGCCGACCGTGGTGGTCTGCGGATCGCTTTGCGTGTTCCACGGCAGCGAGACCGTGTAAGTCAGGGTCGGCGTGCCGCTGCTCCAGTTGTCGTAGCGCGCAAGCATCGGGCCCGCTTCCTTCCAGTGCGTCGGGTCCCACGGAATCGCGCTCGTGAAACCGGACAGATACATCGTGTCGGTCGCTGCGACGTAGACGAGCCGCGCGAGCCGCGTGAACGGCGCGGGCATCGCGAACAGCTTCGCACTCGCGTACGTGTAGATCGGATTGCCGGCGGAGTCGAGACCTTGCAGCGGCATCTCGCGCACGCCGCTCAATGGCGTGGCGAGCCACACGTTGCCGGGATCGTCGACCCACCAGAAGCCGTTGCCGACCGTGCTGCCGGTCGACGGATTGCCGTTGATCTCGCTCGCGTCGACGGTGCCATTGCCATTGCTATCGCGCCACAACCATTCGCCGTAAGTTGGTTGCGCGGCGGGCCAACTGCCCGGCAGCGGATTCTGCGCGAGCATCCCCGACGGAATCGCGATCTCACCATGCGCGGCATCGAAGCGATAGACGTTCAGGTAGTGCGCGCCCGGATCGAGCGTATAGAGAAAACGCTGGCCTTTGAATCTGCGCACCATCGGTTCGCCGCGCACGCCGCGCGGCTGGTGAAACGCGGGGTCGTCGGGGTAATCGAAGCGATCGAGCGTGAACGCCGCATATGACCATTCGTGGCCGACCGGCTGCCGGTAATCGAGCGTGAAGCGCTTCGAGCCCGTGTAGATCGAAGCGGGTGTGGCCGGATCGAACGCGCCGCTATCGACGAAGCTCAGGCCGTAGAGCCGCCAGTTGAGCACGCGCGTGCCGTACACGTAACTCTCCAGCACCGCGCCTTGCCCGACCGATGCCGAGCCCAGCGCGCGCGGTCCTTCGCCGTTTTGCGCGACGTACAGATTGCCGGCCGCATCGACGCCGATGCCGGTGATGCCGTTGAAACGCGTGTCACCGGGCACGCCGCGCACCGGATGGAAGATGCCATTGCGCGTGCCGATCGACGTGCCGCCGTGCATCTGGCCGCCCCCGCCTTTGTTGAACACGAGAATCTGCTGCGAAACGCCGTTGTCGGCGACCAGCAGCTGGCCGGATGGCGTGACCGTGAGGTCGGTCGGCACGGTGCCGGAGGGCAGCGCCAATGGACCGGCGAGCGCGGTGCCGTCGGCGCGGTAGTGCAGGACGCTCAGGCTGCCTGTGCCGAAGCCGCTGATGATCCACAGCGTCGAGTCGGTGTCGATCGCGATGCGCGCGGGCGATGCGACGCTCCACGATCGCAGCGGCTGCATGGATTGCGCGTCGTACACGACGATCCGGTTGCCGTACGTGTCGGCCACATAGACCTCGCTGTCTGTCGCGGCGAGGCCGCGAATGCCCGCGTCGATGCCGGTCTTCACCGTTTGTACCGCGACGAAACTGTTCTTCGTCGCGTTCGCGCTATTGCCGATGCCGCCGGAAAACGGCGCGCCGTCCGCGAGATTCGCGAGCGTGCGTCGCGTGATGCCGTACCAGGTCTGATTCGCCGGCGGATAGTCGGCGCCGACCAGCGCATTGCTTTCGTTGCCGATCGACATCGCCGCGTACAGGTACGTGTGATTCACCGCCACCGCGTCGCCGCCGGCCGCGCCCCAGCCGTGCGTCGAACCGGCGACCGCGAGCTTGTCGCCCGCGCGATAGGCGGCGATTTCGCTGCCGCTTTCGTCCCACGGCGCATTCGTATAAACGGTGCCATTGGCATCGACGCTAATGGCCTGAATATCCTGCTGCATCCATTTGCCGTCGCCAAATCCGAAACTATTACCGATCCATGAAGTCGTGTAATTCAATTGGGATTGGGCGGAGACATTCGGGGAAATCAGCCTATGGATTAGAACCACGGCCAGGCCAAGACGGGGCAAAAGCTTCACGGCCGTCGATCCTTGCTAGGCGCGAAGCACGCACGGTAAGGCAGACCGGCGTGCTTCGCCTGTACGCGCATCGTTGCCGGCAGAGTCACGATGCGCGTACATCAGAGTTGGCGTTTTATCCTCGCACATAAAAATAGCAAACTTATTGATCAAAAATGATAATTGAATGCCGCCACATCCCATTCCATTCCATTTGCATCGATTTACGTTTCCAACAAAATCTTTACTTCACGAATCCGGTAAAAACCGGTTCCCGTAAAAGCTCACCGGCCGGAGATTCAGGCGCTTTTTCTGCTCCTGCAAATCCTCACCTCGAGCGCGATGCGCATCAGGTTCGCGCCGCCCGGCGACGCACGAAGATCCGTCGCGTCAGATCGAAAGCGACCAGATTGCCGGCCAGCACGAGCAGCAGACCAACCACCGCGAGCACTGACCAGCGGTAACTCTCGAACAGCGTGGACGCCGCGAGCGCGACGATCGGAAACAGCACCGTGCAGTAGGCGGCGCGCTCCGGGCCCATGCGGCCGACCAGCATCAGGTACGCCGTAAAGCCGATCACCGAGCCGAACACCGCGAGATACGCGAGCGCGCCAAGATAGCGCGCCGACGGTTCAACCGCGAACGAATAGCCGGCGAACAGACTACCGAGCGTCAGGACAGCCGCGCCGATCAGCATCGCCCAGCTATTCGTCGCGAACGGATGCAGGCCCATCGACTGCATGCGGCTCGACAGCAGGTTGCCGGCCGAGAAGCACAGCGTGCCGAGAAACGCGACGCCGAGTCCGAGCCACGCGGTGTGATCGCCGAGATGCCCGGCCATCTGCTGCATGAACAGACAGACGATGCCGACGAGCCCGAGCAATGCGCCCGCAATCGCACTCGGCTGCAGCGGCCTGCCCATGAACAGCCGTCCGTTGATCGAGTTCAGCAGCGGCGCGGTCGAGAACACCACCGCGACGAGCCCGCTCGGCACGATCTGTTCGGCGTAGTAGAAGCACAGGAAATTCAGGCAGAACAGCGCGAGGCCCTGCGCGGCGAGGTAGCGCCAGGCGCCGAGCGGCGGCCAGATCGGCCGGCGCATGATGCGCAGCAGCGCGAACAGCAGCAGCGCGGCGATCCAGAAACGCCATGCAATCGATACCGGCGGCGGTACCGCGCCGAGTTGCCATTTGATCGCGATCCACGTGGTGCCCCAGATCAGCACGGTGACGGCATAAAGCAAAAGATTCATGGTCGGGCCTCGGACTGCAATGAAAGGCTGCCATAACGCGCAGCATTGACCATAGTTCGACTATGCAACCGCGCCGCCGCCCGCAATTGTCCAAAATTGCGCACTTTTTCGTGGCAATGAGCGGCCAGACTGGCCGCGCCGTATACTGGCCGCTCAACCCTACGCATCACCGGAAAACCTCCGCTCGCCGCCGTGACCACCAGCCCGTCCGCCCCCGTGATAGCCGCCGCCGGCATGCCTTTTGGCCTGCAGTCGGTCTGTCACACGCTCGCCAGTGCGAATGCGCATCTGGACCGCTTCGCGTGGCTCGGCGACGGACTCGCGATCGCGCTATGGACCCGCGACACGAAGGAAGCCGAGACCATCTACGAGCGGCCCGGCCATCACACGCTGTCGTGCTATCTGGACGGCGGCTATCGCACCGAGCGCCAGAAAATGCCGGGCCACTACGGCGCGCCGTCGCGGCTGTGCGCACTGCCCGGAGATCACGAATCGCGCTGGTGGGTGCGCGGCCATATGCACTTCATGCACCTGTACTTCCTGCCCGAGCACTTCACGCGACGCGCGGTACAGGAGCTCGACCGCGAGCCGCGCGAATTGACGCTCGCCGATCGGACCTATTTCGAAGACCCGGGCATTGCGAGTCTGTGCCAGGCGCTCGTCGACGAGGAGTGGGAAAGTCCCGACGGCCTGCTGCGCACCAACGAGACCGCGCACGAAGTGCTGAGCCTGCTGTTGCACGGACAAGGCGTGCGGCGCGCGAACGTGGCGCTGAAGGGCGGGCTGTCGGCCGCGACGCGGCGCCGCCTGCGCGACTATATCGACAGTCGTCTCGCGCAGCCGTTGACGCTCGGTGAGTTGTCCGGTGTCGCGGCGCTGTCGGAGTTTCATCTCGCGCGGATGTTTCGCGAGTCGTTCGGGTTGCCGCCGGCCGCCTGGATCGCGCGGCAACGGCTCGATCGCGCGCGCACGCTGCTGCGCACGACGACGTTGCCGCTTGCGCAGATCGCCTCGCAATGCGGCTATGCGAACGCAAGTCACTTTAGCCACCGGTTTCGCGAGGCTGTCGGGGTGACGCCGAGCGGGTTCCGGCAGGCTATCGGCGTTTGAGTCTCGCGTTCGAGTTTCGCTTTCCGGTTAGCTCCGCGTCATTGCAGCGCCATCGCCAGCACGCGCGCGACGTGGATCGCGTCGACGCCCGCGCCATCGTGAATCTGATGCCGGCAGCTGGTGCCATCGGCGACCATCACCGTGGCGGCGTCGAGCTTGCGCACCGCGGGTAGCAGCGACAACTCCGCCATCGCCTGCGAGGTCGCGTAATGCTCCGCTTCATAGCCGAAGCTGCCGGCCATACCGCAGCACGACGATTCGACCGTCGATACCTTAAATTCGGGAATCCACTTCAGCACGGTCTGCACCGGCGTGAATGCATCGAACGCCTTCTGATGGCAGTGGCCGTGCACGAGCGCCTGCCGCATTGGCAGCGGTTTCAATTTGAGCTCCAAACGTCCGGCCTTTTCTTCGCGCACGAGGAATTCCTCGAATAGAAACGCGTGCTGCGCGAGGCGCTGCGCTTCGTCGCCGAAACCGTACTGCAGGAATTCGTCGCGCAACGACAGCAGACACGATGGCTCCAGCCCTACCACCGGCACGCCGCGTTCGACGAACGGCCTGAAGAGTTCGAGCATGCGCCGCGCTTCCTGTTTCGCTTCATCGACGAGACCCGCCGCGAGAAACGTGCGGCCGCAACACACGGGACGCTCGCCCGGGCGTGCGTTGAAGTGGACCCTGTAGCCCGCGGCTTCGAGCACCTGTTGTGCGGCACGCGCGTTGTCGGGTTCGAGGTGGTTGTTGAAGGTGTCGACGAACAGCAAAACTTCTTTCAGCGTGGACGCTTGCTCAGTGTCGCGTGCAGGCCTCGCCGACACCGCATCGGCGAGAAACGCCCTCTTGAACCGCGGCAGACTTCGCTCGGTCGCAAATCCGAGCGAACGCTTGAACCACGCCGACAACACCGGAACGTTGTCCGCGAGCGCCATCAATCCCGGCATGCGGCTCGCCGCGCCGGCGTAGCGCGGCATGAACGCGACGAGTCGGTCGCGCAGCCGCAACCCATGCGTCTTGGCGCGCGCCGCCCGCGCCTCGATCTTGAACTTCGCCATGTCGACGCCAGTCGGGCAATCGCGCTTGCAACCCTTGCACGACACGCACAGGTCGAGCGTTTCCTTCACGTCATCGCTCGCGAGTCCGCTTTCGCCGAGCTGGCCCGAAATCGCGAGCCGCAACGTGTTGGCCCGCCCGCGCGTCAGATGCTGCTCGTCCTTCGTCACACGATAACTCGGGCACATCGTGCCCGCGTCGAACTTGCGACAGTGGCCGTTGTTGTTGCACATCTCGACCGCTTTCGCGAGGCCGCCGCTCAGATCGTCGCCGCTGCCCGGCGCACTTTCTTCTCCCGTCAGCGGATCGCGCTTCACGTTCCACGTCGACCAGTCGAGCATCGTTTCGATGCGCTGTTCGCGATAGCCGGGCGCAAAGCGGAAATTGCGCGCGTCGTCCATCTTCGGCGGACGCACGATCTTGTCGGGATTGAAGCGATTGTCTGGATCGAACAGCGCCTTGATCTCGCTGAACGCCTCGTTAAGCCGTGGCCCGTATTGCCACGCGACCCATTCGCCGCGGCACAGACCGTCGCCATGCTCGCCGGAATACGCGCCCTTGTACTCGCGCACGAGCGCGGCCGCTTCCTCGGCGATCGCGCGCATCTTCGTCGCGCCGTCGCGGCGCATGTCGAGAATCGGCCGCACATGCAGCGTGCCGACGCTCGCATGCGCGTACCAGGTGCCTTCGGTGCCGTGGCGATGAAACACGTCGGTCAGGCGGCTCGTGTAGTCGGCCAGATGTTCGAGCGGCACCGCGCAGTCTTCGATGAAGGATACCGGCTTGCCGTCGCCCTTCATGCTCATCATGATGTTGAGCCCGGCCTTGCGCACTTCCCACAGGGCTTTCTGCGCATTCGCGTCCGGCATCTCGACGACCGAATCGGGCAGGCCCAGCTCGCCCATCAACTCGGTGAGCTGCTTCAGCGACGCTAGCTGCGCGTCGCGATCCTCGCCCGCGAACTCGACGAGCAGAATCGCCTGCGGCTCACCGACCAGCGCCTTCTCGATCACCGGACGAAACGCGGGATTGCTCAACGCGAGATCGATCATCGTGCAATCGACCAGTTCGACCGCGACCGGCTTCAGCTTGACGATGTGCTGCGTGAGCGCCATCGATTGCCGGAAGGTCGGAAAGTTGACCACGCCAAGCGCCTTGTGCGCGGGCAGCGCCGCGAGCTTCAGCGTGATCTGCCGGCTGAACGCGAGCGTGCCCTCCGAGCCGACCAGCAGATGGGCGAGGTTCGCGCTGCCGTCATCGGTATAGGCGCGCGGGTTCTGGCAGTCGAACAGATCGATGTTGTAGCCCGCCACGCGGCGCAGTACCTTCGGCACGCGCGCGACGATTTCATCACGCTCGCGCTGCGCGATCCGCGTGACTCCCGCGACGATCTGCTGCAAGCGCTCGCCTTGCGGCGTCTCGCGCAGCGACGCGAAGCGCGCTTCGCTGCCGTCGGCGAGAATCGCGTCGATCGCGTCGACGTTGTGCACCATGTTGCCGTATTCGATCGAGCGCGAGCCGCACGAGTTGTTGCCCGCCATGCCGCCGATCGTGCATTGCGCGGAAGTCGAAACATCGACCGGGAACCAGAGTCCATGCGGCTTCAGCCACGCATTCAGATGATCGAGCACGACGCCGGGCTCGACCGTCACGGTGCGCGCGTCGGCATCGAACGCGACGATGTTGTTGAGCCACTTGCTCGTATCGACCACCAGCGCTTCGCCGACCGTCTGCCCGCACTGGCTCGTGCCCGCGCCGCGCGCGAGCAGCGGTACTTTCTCGCTGCGCGCAATCTCGAGCGCGACGCGCAGGTCGTCCTGATCGCGCGGTACCACGACGCCGACCGGCTTGATCTGATAGATCGACGCGTCGGTCGCGTAGCGGCCGCGGCTCGCGAGATCGAACAGCACGTCGCCGCGCAGCGCTTTGCGCAGATGCTGCGCGAGCGGACTCGTGGCGCGCGCGGCGGAAGGGACCAGATGGATCGGCTTGACGAGCAAGCCCGCAGTGGGATTCGTCATTTCATCGGCCTATGAGGAGCGCGCGTGAGCCGCGCGGCTCGAATTATCTAGTACAGCGTCAGATGCACCGGCGCGAGTCCTTCGATATGCCCGCCCACGTTGCCTGCCTCGCGCGGAAAGAACATGCCGGTGTACGAACCGGCGGTGATCACCATCTCCGGGGTCACCGCGATGCCGCGCGCACTCGCGTGATTGACGAGCCACGTCAACAGCCGCCGCGGATCGCCGGCCGGATTCGCGGGCGTCGTTGCGACGACATTGCGTCCGTTGAACTCGAAACTCAGCGACGGCGCGACGTACGGAAAGTCCTCCCGATACCGCGCGAATTCACCGACGATCAGCGCGCCGTGATTCTGCAGATCCGCGAGCTGCGCGAGTTTGTCGATGGCGGGCCACTCCGCATAGCGGCTCGCGACAAGCTCGATGGTCGCGCCGATCGAGCCGATGCCCGCGAGCACTTCGTCTTCGCTGTACGGCGTCGCGGACGGCTCGAAGCGCCGGCCGAAGCGGAACGCGACCTCGAGTTCGAGCCCGAGCGGCGCGAAACCTTCGCGCGACAGACGCGCGCCATCGGCGTGCAGATCGGTGTCGGGCAATGGCGCGCCTTGAATCGGTCCGCTCGCCGATTTCGCGCCGATCTTCCAGCCGCCGATTCGCGCGCCGCACGCGCTCAGGATTTCGTGCTGGATTGCGTAGGCCGCGTCGGCATCGGAGGGCTGCTGTTCCGGCTGCAACGTATCGAGCAACATACGACTGCGACGCGCATCGGCAAGAAGCTGGCTCAGTGACGAAGTCATGTTTTACGCGCCTAACCGGGTGGAAACCTGCGCCTTCTCCGACGCGCTGAGTTCGAAGCGGCTCTCCGGCTGCATGCGGAACGCAAGCACGACGCCGATGCCCATTAGCAACATGCTGCCGACGAACGGCAGATCCCAGTTGCCGAAATGGTCGATCAGGAAGCCGCCCATCACCGGCGAGATGATCGCGGCGAGCGCCGAGCCCGTGTTCATCATGCCGCTCGCGGTGCCGGAGAATTCCGGCGCGATATCCATCGGGATCGCCCACATCGGGCCGATCGTCATCTCGGCGAAAAAGAAGCCCGACGCGAGACAGGCGATCGACAGCGTCAGGTCATGCGTGAACATCAACGGAATCAGCGACAGCAGGCAGAACAGCATGCACACCGACACCATCCAGCTGCGCGCGCGTTTGAGGCTGCCGGTACGCTTGAAAATCGCATCGGTGACGAGGCCGCCGAGCGTATCGCCGATCACGCCGGCGAAGAACACGACCGACGCGAAGATCGCCGACTTCTGCAACTGCAGATGATGGTTATGCAGGAAGTACAGCGGAATCCAGCTCAGGAACAGCCACAGCGTCCAGCCGTAGCAGAAGTAGACGATCGTGACCGGCGTCATGCGACGAAACAGCTTGCCCCACGGCAGGCCTGCGACTTTCGGCTTCACCGCGGGCAGCACCGCGAGTTCCTCGGGCGTGATGCGCGGATGATCTTTCGGATGCTCGGTGAACGTGATCGCCCACAGGGCGACCCACACCAGGCTCAGCGCGCCGCAGATATAGAACGATTCGCGCCAGCCCCACGTGGTCATCACGAGCACGATGAGGGCCGGCGCGACCGCATTGCCGACTCGCGACGCCGCGTGCGTGATGCCCTGCGCGAAGCCGCGTTTTTCTTTCGCGACCCAGCGCGACATCGCCGATGTTGCCGCCGGGAACGTCGCGCCTTCGCCGAAACCGAGCACGAGCCGCGCGGCGAGCAACGAAGCGAGGCCGCCCGCGAGGCCCGTGAACACCGTCGCGAGACCCCAGATCGCACCGCAAAACAGCAGCGTGCGTCGTGCGCCGAAACGATCGCTGACCCAGCCGCCGATCACCTGAAACAGCAGATACGGATACGCGAAAGCCGAGAACACGAGGCCGACCTGCGTATGCGTGAGATTGAATTCCTTGCCGAAACCCGCGGCCGCGGTGCTGACGTTCACGCGATCGAGGTACGTGATGAAGTACATGATGCACAGCATCACTAGAACGATACTGGTCGCACTGGTCAAACGAAACCGTTTCATCGTCTCTCTCTCTCCGTGGCATGTGTCGACGGCGCGCCTGAAGTGGCGCGCTGCGTCGTCGCCCGTCGGCCGCGACAGCCGTTATGGACGCATTGCATGTGGTTGTGGCCGCGTTCTGCGCGCGGCTCGATGAGAAATGCGCTCCCTGGTGTTGCGGGCTGTTTCCTGCTGCTGGCGCTTATGCCGCGGCCTTCAACCCCGGCGTCTTCGGTGCCTGGCTCAGCCACTCCATCGCGGCCGGCATGCCGCTTTGCTTGATCGGCACGCCAGCAAGCCGCAGACCCATTTCGCAGCCGGCCAGGGTCGCGAGCAGCGTCAAGTCGTTGCAATCGCCGAGATGACCGATGCGGAACATGCGGCCTTTCATCTTGCCGAGGCCCGTGCCGAGCGACATGTCGAAGCGCTCGTAGATCAGCTTGCGCACCGCGTCGGCATCGACGCCGTCGGGCATCATCACGCCCGTCAGCACCGGGCTATAAACGGCGGGATCGGCGCACTGGATTTCGAGCCCCCACGCACGCACCGCGCGGCGAGTCGCTTCGGCGAGCCGCTCGTGACGCGCGAACACGTTGTCGAGCCCTTCGCCGAGAATCATCTCGATCGCTTCGTGCAGGCCGTACAGCAGGTTCGTGTTCGGCGTGTACGGCCAGTAGCCGGTCTTGTTCATTTCGACGATTTCCGACCAGTCCCAGAAGCTGCGCGGCAGCTTCGCGTGCTGGTTGGCGGCCATCGCCTTCGGCGAGATCGCGTTGAAGCTGATGCCCGGCGGCAGCATCAAGCCCTTTTGCGAGCCCGACACGGTCACGTCGACGCCCCATTCGTCGTGGCGGTAATCGGCACACGCGAGACCGGAGATCGTATCGACGAGCAGCAGCGCCGGATGACCCGCGGCGTCGATCGCGCGACGCACGGCGGCGATGTTGGACGTGACGCCGGTCGAGGTTTCGTTGTGCACGACGCAGACCGCCTTGATCGCATGCTGCGGGTCGGCGCGCAGGCGCTCTTCGATCATCTGCGGCTGCACGCCGCGCCGCCAGCCTTCGATGCCTGGCAGACCCAGGAACTCGGGCTTCAGGCCGAGCTTCTCGGCCATCTTTTTCCAGAGCGTCGCGAAGTGGCCGGTCTCGAACATCAGCACGTGATCGCCGGGGCTCAGCGTATTCGACAACGCGGCTTCCCATGCGCCCGTGCCGGACGCCGGATAGATGACGACCGGCTGCTGCGTCTTGAAGATCTCCTTGATGCCGTCGAGCACCTTGAGACCCAGTTCGCCAAACTCGGGGCCGCGGTGGTCGATGGTCGGATAGCTCATCGCGCGGAGGATGCGATCGGGCACCGGACTCGGCCCCGGAATCTGCAGGAAGTGACGGCCAGCGGGATGAAAATCTAGCTTCAGCATCGGGCTCCTCCGATTTGAATTTTGCATTCAAAAAACTGTATCAGAAGAACCGTGACGCCCCCAAGACGAAATATGCTCGTTGAGGCCCGTGTTTACCCGCGTTTGCGCTTGATTAACTAATCGATATGGTTCCGATAAAATCCCACATCATGTAACGCTTAGGATTTTTGTATGCAAAATTCGGATGTCGACGCGGGTGTGACCGCTGCCCCGCTGATGCCGAAGGTCGAGCGTCAGCGCCTGCATGACACGGTGGTGGAGCACATCCGCCGCTTTATCGTCGAGGGGGTGCTGGAGCCCGGCAAGAAACTGAACGAGCGCGAGTTGTGCGAAACGCTCGGCATTTCGCGCACACCGCTGCGCGAGGCGCTGAAGGTGCTGGCCGCCGAGGGTTTGATCGAGATTTCGCCGAATCGGGGCGCGTCGGTGTCGAAAATGTCGGAGGCGGAAGTGCGCGAAACCTTCGAATTGATGAGCGGCCTCGAAGCGTTTTCGGGCGAACTCGCAGCCGAACGCATCACGGCGGCCGAACTCGCCGAAATCAAGGCCCTGCATTACGCGATGCTCGCGTGCCGCGCGCAGAACGATCTGCCGGGCTACTACAGCCGCAACCAGGCGATTCACGACAAGATCAACGAAGCGGCGAGGAATTCAGCGCTGCGACAGACCTATGTGTCGGTCAACCGGCGGCTGCAGGCGCTGCGCTTTCGCTCGAACTATCAGACGCCGAAGTGGGACCGAGCGATTCACGATCACGATGAAATGCTGAAGGCGCTCGAGGCTCGCGACGGCAAGAAGCTCAGCGCGATTTTGCGTCAACATCTGCTCGATAAGCGGGATGCGGTTTTGCAGGTGCCGGTGCAGGAGGAAGTGGTCGCTTCGGCCTCCGTGTTGAAGGCGTGATGCGGCCAACCGATGCCGAGTCCCGCTCCTCGTCACCCCATCGGCAAACAAAACTTGTCCACCTAAATTGTTGGCAAACCTGTGGACAACCTTCGCACAGCGAGCTTAAGTGCTTGAAGCGTGAGAACTATCCGCGCGCGGTGCACGCGTAGGCAGCGAGCGTCGCTACGGAGTCCGTGATAGCGGAGAGCGGGCTTGGCAAGGATGCCGTATCAGTCGGACCAACCTCGAAGACCAGTTGTCCACATAATTTGGGAACAAGCTTGTGGACAACCTGCGCACAGGCCTGCCAAGTGATTGATGCGGCAGGCCTATCGCTCGCGGATGCGGGAGCGGGCAGCGGCGCGGCACGTCGTGTGATGCAAGCGAACGACCGCGCTGTCCACATCGATTTCACTGCGTCGTTTCACGGCTGCGCAGCGACTCCGGCAGCCCATACAGCACGATCAGCGCGCATACCACGCTCATCGTGCCGATCACATACAGCGCCGGCGTCGTGCTGCCGGTCAGATCCTTCACACGGCCCACCATCACCGGGCTCACGATCCCGCCGAGTTGCCCGAGCGTGTTGATCAACGCGATACCGCCCGCGGCGCCCGCGCCCGTCAGCAGCTTGGGCGGCAGCGCCCAGAATGCCGGAATCGATGCGACCACGCCCGCGCCCATCACCGCAAGCGCGACCACCAGCAGGGCGGTCTGCTTGTCGAAGTAGCCCGCGGCGAAGAAGCCGAGCGCCGACATCAACAGCAGCCCGAACACGAACTTGCGCCGCTCGCCGCTCGCGTCCGACAGGCGCCCGACCACCACCATGCAGATCGCGCCGCACACATAAGGCACCGCCGTCAGCAGGCCGACTACAGTGGGATTCTTCGTGCCCGCCACGTGAATCAGATGCGGTGCCCAGAAATTCAGACCGTACGACGCGATCTGAATCAGGAAGTACACGAGTCCGAGGGTCAGGAAGCCCGGCGTTTTCAGCGCGCCCAGCAGCGAATGGCCGGTCGGCGCCGGGCGGCTTTGCTGCGCGATCTGCCCGGCGAGCAAGCTCTTCTCCGCCGAGGACAGCCAGCCTGCATCGTCGATGCGATCCTTCAGCAGCTTCAGCACCAGCAAACCGAGCACCACACACGGCAAGCCGCCGAGCAGGAACAGCCAGTGCCAGCCCGGCATGCCGAGCACGCCGTCCATATGGCCGATCACGAGCCCAGCGAGCGGCGCACCGACCAGCCCCGAAAACGCCGAGGCGAGAAACAGCATCGACGTGATGCGGCCGCGATATTCGGTCGGAAACCACAGCGTCAGGTAGTACAGCACGCCGGGCGCGAAGCCCGCTTCCATCGCGCCGATCACGAAGCGCAGCCCGTAGAACTGCCATTCGTTGTTGACGAACACCATCGCCGCGGTCGCGAGTCCCCACGAAATCATGATCCGCGCGATCCAGCGTCGCGCGCCCACCTTGTACAGGAAAAGGTTGCTCGGCACCTCGAACAGCACGTAGCCGATCACGAACAGACTCGCGCCGAGACCGTACGCGGTATCGGACAAGCCCAGATCGCTTTGCAGCTGGAACTTTGCGAAGCTGATATTGATGCGGTCGAAGAACGCGAACAGATAGCAGATCATGATGAGCGGCATCAGCCGCCACGCAACTTTGCGGACGATCGCCGCGAGATCGTCCGCGCCATGTTCGCGGGTACTGCCCGCCGCTACGCCCAGGTCGCTCATGCTTGTCTCCAATGCCGGATTCGGCGGTGCCGTCCGGTCGTTTGATCGGTTGAGGGGTTGTTTGTCGGGGTTCGGTTCAGATCTGTCGAACGTAGTCGGGCACCGGATGCAAATCGCAATTGCGGCCTGCTTTGGCGACTTGCCCCGGCACGTCGTGGCCGAGCAATGCAGGCAAGCCGCGCGACAGCGCGAGCAGCTTCGGCAGGTCGATCCCGGTCGGGATGCCCATTTCGTCGCACAGGTTCACGAGGTCTTCGGTGCAGATGTTGCCCGACGCGCCCGGCGCGAACGGGCAGCCGCCGAGGCCGCCGAGCGCCGCATCGAAGCGGCGCGCGCCGGTTTCATATGCGGCGAGCACGTTGGCGAGACCGAGGCCGCGCGTGTCATGGAAGTGCAGCGTGAGCGCCGTGGCCGGCAGCGTTTCGAGCACGCGCGCGACGAGCCGCGCGACCTGGCGCGGATTCGCCATGCCGGTCGTATCCGCGAGCGTGATGCCCTCGATGCCCATCTCGCGATATGCGTCGACGATGCCGATCACACGGTCTTCGTCGATGCGCCCTTCGAACGGACAGCCGAACGCGGTCGCCACGGTCGCATTGAGCCGCACGCCCGCGGCCAGCGCTCGACGCACGATGTCGTCGAACGCCGTGAGCGACGACTCGCAGCTCATGCGCATGTTCGCGCGGTTATGCGTCTGACTCGCGGACATTACGAGGTTCAGTTCGTCGGCGCGCGCGGACAACGCGCGCTCGGCGCCTTTCAGGTTTGGCACCAGCGCGACATAGATCACGCCGGGTTGCCGCTCGATCCGCTGGAACACCGCCTCGCCGTCGCGCAACGCCGGAATCGCCTTCGGCGACACGAACGAGCCCGCTTCGATACGCGTGAATCCGCAGGTGGATAGCCCGTCGATCAGCGCGATCTTGTCGGCGGTTTCAACCCAGGTGGGTTCGATCTGCAGGCCATCGCGCGGGGCGACTTCCTGCACGATCAGCTGGTCGAATGACGCGGCCTCGCGCGTGGAAAAGATCGAGGAATTCATTGCACCGCTCCCTCGCGACGGAGACGCTCGATGTCTTCGCTCGCGAATCCAAGTTCGCTGAGCACGCTGCCGGTGTGCTCGCCGAGCGTCGGCCCTTGCCAGCGCACTTCGCCCGGCGTGTCCGACAGCTTGGGCACGATGCCCGGCATCTTCACCGACGCGCCGCCCGGCAATTGCGCCTGCAGCAACATGTCGCGCGCCTGGTAGTGCGGATCAGCGACGATGTCGGCCACCGAATAGATGCGGCCCGCCGGCACTTCGGCGCGTTCGAGCGCGGCCAGCACGTCTTCGGTCGCGTGATGCGAGGTCCACTCGGTGATCGCCTGATCGAGCAGCGCGACCTGCTTCACGCGGCCGTCGTTGTGCGCGAGCGCGGGATCGTCGGCGAGATCGGGGCGGCCGATCAGATGCATCAGGCGCTTGAAGATCGGATCGCTGTTGCCGGCGATCACGACATAGCCGTCGTCCTCGGTGCGATAGGTGTTCGAAGGGGCGATGCCCGGCAGCGCGCCGCCGCTGCGCTCGCGCACATGGCCGAGCAGGTCGTATTCGGGCACGAGGCTTTCCATCAGATTGAACACGCTCTCGACGAGCGACACATCGACCACCTGCCCTTCGCCCTGGCCGGTCTTCACGCGCAGCAGCGACATCAGCGCGCCGATCACGCCGTGCAGCGACGCGAGCGAATCGCCGAGACTCACGCCGACGCGCGCCGGTGCGCCGTCGACTTCACCGGTCGTGTATCGGATGCCGCCCATCGCCTCGCCGATCGCACCGAAGCCCGGACGGTCACGATACGGGCCGGACTGACCGTAGCCGGAAATGCGCACCATCGTCAGTCTCCGGTTCAGCGCGTGCAGCACGTCCCAGCCGAGGCCGAGCTTTTCGAGCGCACCGGGACGCAGATTTTCGATGATGACGTCGGCATCGGCGGCGAGGCGCTTGACGACCTCGACGCCATCGGCCGATTTCAGATTCACGCAGACGGACTTCTTGTTGCGCGACTGCAGATACCACCACAGCGACGTGCCTTCATGCAGCTTGCGCCATTTGCGAAGGGGATCGCCAGTTTCGGGCGCTTCGATCTTGATCACGTCGGCGCCGAATTCGGCCATCAGTCGCGCGGCGAACGGCGCGGCAATGAGCGTGCCGATCTCGACGACACGAATACCCTTTAGTGGTCCATCCATGTTGCTGTCTCCGAACTCGTTTCGTATTGGAAGACAGCTTAGAAGCGGCGTGGTGGCGGCGTCCAACCGCAATTCGCCAACGACCGTTCGCGAACGGCGAACGCTCAGCGGCGGCCGCGGGACCTGCGCGGTGTTTCGGTGGTGATGGAAGCGGGTTCGGGTTGAGCGTCCGCTGCCGTTTCGCGCGCTTCGACCGTGCGCAGATGATCGAACAGCAGCCGGCTCACCGGCGACAACGCATCGACGTCGCGCACGACGAGCACGAGGCTGCGCTCGGCCCAGTCGTCGTCGAGCGGCATGCCGACGAGACCGAGCGGGCGGCCCATCAGCTGATATACCTTTTGCGGCAGCACGCCGACGCCCATGCCCGCCTGCACCATCCGGCAAACCGCATCGAAGCCCGGCACGTGGATGCGCAACCGCAGCGGCTTGCCGGCCTGGCGCGCCGCGAGGTGCGTGCGCGCGTTGATCGAGCTTGCCGAATGCAGGCCGACGTGATCGCCATCGAGCGTTTCGGTGAACGCGATGCTCGTGCGTGCCGCGAGCGGATGATCATCGCGCATCACGATCACGAGCGAATCGCGCCGGTAGTGCTCGACGTGCAGCTCGCGCGTGTCGGCGTCGCCGGAACAGATGCCGAGATCGGCGAGGCTTTCGTCGATGGCTTTGACGACGCCGCCGCTCGGCCGCTCCTCGAGATCGACCTTCACGCGTTCGTGCAGCGACTGGAACGCGCGCAGATCTTCGGGCAGAAATTCGACGATCGCCGACAGGTTCGCCATCATCCGCACGTAGCCGAGCACGCCGCTAGCATGGCCGGCCAGTTCGATGCCGATGCTCTCGATGTCGCGCAGCACCCGGCGCGCGTGATGCAGCAACGTTTCGCCGGCCGGCGTCAGCGTCATGCCGCGCGCGTTGCGCTGAAATAGCGACGCGCCGACCGCCTGTTCGAGTTCGACCAGCCGCTTGCTGGCGGCGGACACCGCGATCGCCTCGCGCTCGGCGGCACGCGTGAGCGTGCCCTCTTCGAACACGGCGAGGAAGAGCTGCAGCGTGGTGAGATCGAGCTTGCGGAGAAGGTTTTTGATGGCCATGGGGCGGCGGCGCAGAAGTGCGATGCGCCTATTTTGACGCGAGTTGCTCGAAAGCAGCGCCGCGGCGCTGAAGACGATCGCCTACGATTGCGGCTTCGGCACCGCCGACCGCATGCGCTTCGTGTTTGCGAAGCGGCTTGGCGTGACGCCGATGCAGTATCGCGAGCGCTTTCGGTCGGCCTGAATACGGCGTGAGAAAATCGACGATTCTGCAAGACAACGATCACAAGGAACGACATGACCTCATCTTCTCCGATCCGCGCGATCGTCACCGGCCATACGCGCGGCCTGGGCGCGGCGCTCGCCGAGCAACTGCTCGCGCGCAACGTCACAGTGCTGGGTCTGTCGCGCTCGCGCAATGCGGCGCTAAAGGCGCGCTTTGCCGCGCAGCTCGAAGAGATCGAGCTGCCCCTCGCCGAGCCAGCACGCGTCGCACAATGGATCGCTACCGACGCGCTGAGCAACTTCGTGCGCGGCGCGCAGACGGTGCTGCTGATCAACAATGCGGGCACGGTGGAACCGATCGGGCCCATCGAAGGTCAGGACGCGGCGAACGTCGCGGACGCGGTGAGCCTGAACGTCGCGACGCCGCTGATGCTCGCGAGCGCGCTCGCCGCTGCGGCCGTCGACGCAACCGACCGGCGCATCGTGCACATTTCGAGCGGCGCGGCGCGCAACGCGTATCCGGGCTGGAGCATCTACTGCGCGACCAAGGCCGCGCTCGATCATCACGCGCGCGCCGTCGCGCTCGATGCGACTTGCGCGCTGCGCATCTGCAGCCTCGCGCCGGGTGTGATCGATACGGACATGCAGGCGCAAATTCGCGGTAGCGGCGAAGAGCAATTCCCGATGCGCCAGCGCTTCGAAGACCTGAAGCGCAACGGCCAACTGTCAACGCCCGAGCAATCCGCGGAGCGATTGATCGACTACGCGCTTAGCGATGCTTTCGGGCAGACGCCGGTCGCGGACATTCGCGAGATCGCGAAACCGGCCTGAACGGGTGATCGCGGGCGAGTGCTGCCGCTCCCGAAAAGCCTCACCTTTGGCACGGAGTGGCGGTGAATCGGCGTCTGGAAGCGTCGTCAGTGCTCCCGAAAATCCTCACCTTTGCGGTGAAATGAGGGCTCGCGGGGGCATTTCAGCGCGCGCGGCGTGGCTCTTACACACTGCTCCCGAAAATCCTCACCATTGATCGAACGCAGTCGGTTCGCGTCGCCGATGCGGGCCGCGTAAGCGGCAGATCGCCTGGACATTCAACGACTTACGTTACACAGCCGCCGAGCGGCCAACGCGATGGATGCAATGATTGGCGACTGCGTGAGACGCGTTTTGACTCCCGAATCTCCTCACCTATGGCTGATAGGCAAAATACGTGCACTGCCGCACGCTGCTTGCCGCACGGCTTATTTCGCTTTTGGCACGGCCGGTTAGTTGCAAAAGAGCCGCCGCCGCGCGACTCCCGAAGGTTCTCACCTTTCGCGTGCCGCACCCGCCACGATCATTCGATCAGGCACAACCAGTAACCGACGTGAGCCATCGCCGGCTTCCTGCGAGACGGCCTCACCGCATTGCGCTTCCGACCGGAACCATGCTTCTCAAGAAGCCATTCGCAACTTATCGCACCGTCGAGGCGACTCCCGAATACCCTCACCTTTAGTTTTGAAGTGCGCGTACAGGTGCGCATATTCTCACCTCGGCCGCTCCCGAATCTTCTCACCTATCGATATCGACGCCTGCGCCGCAGAATATAATCGGAGCCGACGGTCGATTACTCGTCGCGAGGCGGCAGTGCGTTGCGTCGCCTCTTCCACGCTGGCAACACGCGGCTCGAACGGCAGTTCCTGGCAAACCGGCAAAGGAGGAAGAATGAAAACAAACGGCGCGAGAAGAATCCTCGGCGCAATGGTCGCGATGGCCATCGCGACTTGCGCGACCTATGCGAACGCACAGACGCGCGAGATGCCGAACGATGCGTCGATGCAAAGCCAGCCGGCCCCAGCGGCCTCGAACCGTCACGCTAACCGGTCCGACAGCGCGATCGTTCGCGACGTCCGCCGCGCTTTCACGCGCACCACGAACCTCAATTCGGCGAACATCCGTGTCGAATCGCGCCACGCCATCGTCACGCTGAGCGGCACGGTTCCGCGGGAATCGCAAATCGGGCGAGCCGGCAACGCGGCGCGATCGGTTCGCGGCGTCAGAAGCGTGCATAACCGGCTGACGGTGCGACGGCGCGCCAATCAGTAAGCCTGTGTGGCGGCATCGGCCGGATGGATCGATGCCGCCTGTTCGACCTTCCCCCTCTATCGGCGTCGATCCGCACGTCGTTCACAATGCGCGGCGTTGCGCGCCGCACATTTTCTCCGCTCTGCTCGAGAAACAGGTTGACCTCGGCGGAAACCGAACCCTAGAATTCAAGAATCGTCACCAATGGGGCTCACGCCTTGGACACCTGCAGTAGCCGACTTTCGAACAGTTTCGCTGCCTGACCGGCAGGACGTCCGCGCTCTCTTCATCAGCCGCCGTCTTGCCAGCAGGCAGACGGTGCGCGCCACAGTCTTTTCCCGTGCACCTAACGTAACGTCGTCTCCGCATGACAGGAACGCCGCGTTCAAACGCGTCCCTGCGCTGATACGGCGTCGCATCGCGAGCCTCGTGCTTGCGGTCGCGTTCGCGCGCGCGTTGTCAGTCAACGCAGTCAGTTCAACGCAATGCGCGCGAACGCGTGGATAAACACGTGTGTAGCAACGTGCTTAGCGAACGTATCAATCGCTCATACACGCTACACGCCAACAAGGAGCCGCCATGCCTGGCAGTGACAGTTATCCCTTATGCCGCTTCCCTGTTCTATTAACTGAGGAAAGCGAGTAGACCTCCACCGCCGCGCCCGGACATACGCGGCCTCCGTGTCTGCTGGCTTTCCACCAGCGCGTCGAAACCGGCGCACGGAGATACCCAATGCAATTCGGCCTCCTTCTTTCGAAGTTCCCGCGCGTTCAGGAATCGCGCGCGTTTTACGACGCTCTGCTCGTGCTGCACCCGCGCGAATCGCGTCCGTTCATCGCCTTCTGCCGTCGCGTGATGTCGCGCGTGGCATAGCGTTTCGCGACCCGACCTCCGACAACTACAACCGGGAGAGAACGACATGTCTACTCCGACGAACATTTCCTCCGCGCGCAGCGCCGTGCTCGATTCGGCACACGTAGGCGATATCAAGGGCGCGCTCGGCACGATCGCTCACCATGACATCGCACCGCGCACCAGCTGGTGGGCGCGCGTGCGCACGCTGCTCGCGATCCTCGGCCCCGGTCTTATCGTGATGGTCGGCGACAACGACGCGGGCGCATTCGGCACCTACACGCAGGCCGGCCAGAACTACGGCACCACGTTGCTGTGGACCATGCTGTTGCTGGTGCCGGTGCTGTTCGTCAATCAGGAGATGGTGTTGCGGCTCGGCGCGGTCACGGGCGTGGGCCACGCGCGGCTCATTTTCGAGCGCTTCGGCAAGTTCTGGGGCGCGTTCAGCGTCGTCGATCTGTTCCTGCTGAACGCGCTGACCATCGTGACGGAATTCATCGGCATCACGTTCGTGCTCGACTTCTTCGGCGTCTCGAAGATCGCGGGCGTGTGCATCGCCGCCGCGCTGACGATGGCCGCCGTCAGCACCGGCGACTTCCGCCGCTTCGAGCGCTTCGCGGTCGCGCTGTGCGTGTTGAGCCTGCTGCTCGTGCCGGTGCTCGTGTCGATTCATCCGCCGGTCGGCCAGATCGCGCGCGACTTCTTCATTCCGAACTGGCCCGCGCATTCGAAGCTGTCCGACGTGATGCTGCTCGTGATCGGCATCGTCGGTACGACGGTCGCTCCCTGGCAGCTGTTCTTCCAGCAGAGCTATGTGGTCGACAAGCGCATCACGCCGCGCTTCATGAACTACGAAAAAGCCGACCTGTGGATCGGCATCGTGTTCGTGCTGATCGGTGCAGTCGCGATGATCTCGTTCAGCGCGGCGCTGTTCGACGGCCGGCCCGGCTTCGGCAACTTCACGGACGCGGGCGGTGTGATCGCCGGTCTGGAGAGATACGCGGGACGGACCTCGGCGGTGCTGTTCGCGATCGCGCTGTTCGACGCCTGCGTGATCGGCGCGGCGGCCGTGTCGCTATCGACCGCCTATGCGATCGGCGACGTGTTCAAGATCCGTCATTCGCTGCACCGTAGCGTGTCGGACGCGAAGGGCTTCTACGTCGTGTACTTCGCGATCGTCGCAGCCGCCGCGGTATTGGTGCTGATTCCGGGCAGCCCGCTCGGTCTGCTGACCGAAGCGGTGCAAACGCTCGCCGGCGTGCTGCTGCCGAGCGCGACCGTGTTCCTGCTGCTGCTGTGCAACGACCGCGCGGTGCTCGGTCCGTGGACCAACTCGAAGAAGCTCAATCTGTTTACCGGCTCAGTGATCTGGGTGCTCGTGATGCTGTCGATCATCCTGACCGCGTCGGTGATCTATCCGGACATCGCCGCGGAAACGATCATCGAAGTACTGGCGGGTGGCACGTTGCTCGCGGTCGTCGGGTATGCGGCGAGCATCGGGCTTCGCAAACTGCGCGGCGAATCCGCCGCAGCCGAGCCGGCTTCGGTCTATACGAAAGAAGCGCGCAACACATGGCGCATGCCGCCGCTCGACGAACTGCCGCCGCCGCGCCTGACGCTCGCCAAACGCGTATGGATGGGCGTGCTGCGGGGCTATCTGCTGCTCGCGATCGCGCTCGTGATCGTCAAGGTCGTGCAAATGGCGCTGCTGAAGTAGTGCGAAAGGTGAGGAGTTCCAGGAGGTCCGGGCAATGGTGAGGTTTTACGGGAGCCACGTCCGGAGCGACAACGCAAACGCTGCCGGAGCCTGAGCCGGCCGGCAGCGCTTCGAACAACTCATTGAACTCATTGCCCCTTCCACGCGCGGGACCCGGTGAAAATCCCGGTCGAAGTAAATCAGACTGTCGCCATCGGCGCGCACGCGAATCTGCGTGGTCTCCATGAACATGACCGAGTGCGAGCCGACTTTCTTCGCTTCGACGATCTTCCCCTGCAAGCTCGCTAGCGCGCCGCGCAGCACCGGCACATCGTTTTCGCCCTGATCCCATACGGGCAGCTTGAAGCGATCCTCCATCGAAAGACCGGTCATGCCCGCAAAATGTGCCCGGCGTGCCCGGAATCACATCCGGACGACATGGCTGCACGATATGAGCGGCGATAAACGCGGTCATATTGGGCCCAAAATGGTCATATGAGCGGCGTGCATGGGCCAGGGCCGCATCGGGCGACTCGCGAACGGTGAGGAGTTCCAGGAGGTGGCGCTACGGTGAGGATTTACGGGAGCGGCGGGCGTGATTTGCGACGGCTCGCGCCGTGTGCGTCGGAATGGCGATGGAGAGGAGACGCGTCGAAGCGCGCGAAACGCGCTTCGCTGGCTTCAGCATTGTGAATAGCGGCGTTTCGGAGCAGCCAGCGCGGAGCGTGTCGGCGTTCAGTGCGAGAAAAGTACGCTGGAATGCAGGGCTAAAAGTCGAAGCGAGCCTGCTAAGGTGAGATCTTCCAGGGGTGGTGAGGATTTCCAGGAGTCAGGAGAACGACGCGGGTTCGCAAAGGTGAGGAATTCCAGGAGATCAACCCCGCATTCGAGGCTTCATACTCGCGGCAATTGCTCGGTCCGGGTGAAGCGGGAGCCTTTTGCTCCCGAAAAACCTCACCTTAGGGCCATCGCCCTCATTGCTTCCGGCTCCTATCGCAGCACAAAAAAGATGCGACCTGTCCGCGGTGACAGCGGCTGGCCATTCCCAGACCGACCTTTCCGAACTGCGTGAAATCATGCGGGGAAGCTGCGCTCGGCCGCCTCGTGGCTGTACACCGGGAAGTCAGGCATCATCCAACCATGTGAGATGCCCCGCATTTATTGCTGTGTCATTCGTGACTTCTTTTTCCGTCTTGCCACGCTCGACCCTGAGGATTGCCGGTAGCAACACGCTGTTCTTCGCCGCCGTCACTTCAGCGAGAATCGATATCGCGATTTCGGGTGGCGTGCGGCTACCGATATAGATTCCGGCCGGACCGCGCAATCGTGCAAGCTGTGCGTCGCTCAGATCGAACTCTTTAAGCCGCTCTCGCCGCGCAGCATTGTTGCGCCGCGAGCCAAGCGCGCCGACGTAAAACGCGGGTGTCTTCAGCGCTTCCATCAGCGCGAGATCATCGAGCTTTGGATCGTGCGTAAGTGTAATCATCGCACTGCGTTCGTCGAGTTTCATATCCAGGACCGTATCGTCGGGCATCGTGCGCACGAGCGTCGTGCCGGGCACATCCCATGTGTGCACGTACTCCTCGCGCGGGTCGCACACCACCACCTGATAATCGAGTCCTATCGCGACCTGGCATAAGTAACGCGAGAGCTGCCCCGCGCCAATAACGAGCATACGGTAGCGGGGCCCGTGAATCGTCGTCAGACGCGTCTCGTTGAAGTTCACGCCATCAGTCGTGCTCGCTGGACCAAGTGTGACAGCACCCGTTGCCAAGTCTAGCGTGCGCGCCATCAGTTCGCCGCGACTGAGCGCTTCGTGCAGGGTCTGCATGCCGCTTTGCCGCGTAATCGGCTCAAGCACGAGCTGCATCGTCCCTCCGCAAGGCAACCCGAAGCGACGCGCCTCTTCGGCGCTCACGCCATATTCAACCACTTCCGGTGTCCTTTGCGCGACGCCGCACCGACGCACCTGGTCGATGAGGTCATCTTCGATGCAGCCGCCCGAAATAGAGCCCACCACTTGACCATCGTCGCGCAGGACAAGCATCGCCCCCTCCGGGCGAGGCGACGACCCCCAAGTCTTCACCACCGTCACGAGCAGCATGCGGTGGCCTGCATCGAGCCAGCGCATCGTAGCTTCCAGCACCTCAAAATCGACACTGTTCATGCTCACATTTTCCTTCGGTACGTGGTCAAACACCGTCATGCACGCGCGCCTACTGACTGCCGAACGGCTTTTTGACCGTCAGCCTGTTGGTCACGGACGTCACGCCAGGAACTCCTTTCGTGATCTCCGTGGCCTCGCCGACCTGGGAGGCATCCGCCACCGTCCCGTCGAGCGTCACCACGCCACGCTTCACGACCACGCTGATGTTGCCGGCGTTGATCTCCTTGTGCTGCGCGATCGCTGCATAGACCCTGCGGCGCAGCGCAAAATTGTCTTTCGGGTTGATCGGCGCGGTCATGCCCCCGGAAGCTTCGGTCACGGTGCCTTTCGACACGCTACGCGCTTCGCTCTCGCTGACCTGCGCCCAGACGTGCATGGATGTTGATCCGACCAGTATCCCAACAGCGATCTTTAGTGCCCTGCTTGTCTTCATCGAATGCTCCAGTTCGGCCGGCGTGAGATCAGAACGCGTGGCGGATGCCGAGCATCGCCGCGGTGCTTGAAGTACCCTCGGGAACCGGCGCGCCATAGGCGATCGTCTGGCTCATCTTGCCCCGGTTATTGACATGGCCAATCTGTACATAGGCGATGGTGGTCCTGGACAAACTGTATTCGGCACCCACCGCGTACGAATCCGATTGATTGGATGAAACGTTGCGATCCTTGAGGTAATAGAAGCCCGAGGTGACCTTGAGGGAAGGCGTGAACTTGTAGCCGAGCCCCCCGGAAATCATCTCGAAGTCGTTCTGACCACTGTTCGCCGGATTCCTGCCGATGCTGTATGACGTCGACACTGACAGATCGTGGAACGTGTACATCGCGCCGAAATAGTAGAAACGGTTGTTATTGAGCCCCGTGGGTGGCGCCGTGATGATCCCGCCGGTGGCCGTCGTCGTGAACGGATTGGTGTCGTGGCCGTTATAGTAGACAGCCGAGAGGTTCAGACCGTAGTTCGAATACCGGAGCACTGCCGACTCGCGCGTGCCGCCCTGGAATTGACCAGCGACACCACCCGGCGCGTATTCGAGACCAAGCGATATACCGTGAAACTTCGGCGACTGATAAACAATCGCGTTGGAGTCGTACAACGCACCGATCGCTCCGTTTGTACTGGTGCCTTGCCAGCCTGCAGCCTGATTCATGCCAAGCCACGCGGTGAGGATACTGCCGAAGAATTGAGCACTCCGTACGTCAGTGTCGGCCATCGCAAATATCATCGGCACGAACTGACGGCCCGCGTCGATCGAGCCGAAAGGACCGGAGACGCCCAACGTCGATTGCTGGCTGAAGATTGCGGCGGAGCCTGGCGTGTCGGACAGCCCGAACCTTCCATTGGTGCTGGTAAATGCTCCCTGGAGCCTGAAGTTGACCTTGTAGCCGCCTCCGATGTCTTCGGTACCCTTGAGCCCCCAGAAACTGGTGAAGATCCCCGCGTCCTTGAGTTCGTACACGTGCCCGAGATTCACTTTCGACTGGAAATTAGGCGCATTCGCGCTTTGATACAGCAATCCGGTGTCGATGGCGCCATACAGCGTCACAGATGATTGCGCGTGTGCCGTGACCGCCCAAGCAACGAGCGTCGACGCGACGATCACTTTCAAATTCATGTTGTCTTATATGGACGCCTCCCGGTTTGTCAGGTGATATTTGGTGTGCGGCGGACAGGATGAGGATGCAGACTTATATCCCGCCTGTGACGCGGATGGCGGTCCGCTGGCCCTGATGGAATCTGCCGGGGAAGGGCTCAACTCCTCTGTGCCCTCGAAGGACAAGATTCAGGTTTGCTTTCCCGCGGTCCTACCTGTTTTGCCATCACATGTATCTCAACCTGCGCAACCTATTAGCGACCAGTCTCCTTAGTGAGTTGATGTTCTATGTGGCATGCGCCACGTAGTCGGGTTGATACGTACGAGCGTGGGCAAGTAGCGCCCAGATCGTGCGTGCCATCTTGTTGGCCAGTGCGACGACCGCTACGTTGAAGGGTCGTCGGGCGAGCGAACGTTGCAGCGAGTCGCTCAGGTGCTTCGAATGGGTGAGCACTGAGCGTGCGCCGTGGATCAGTAAGGTTCGCAAGTAGACATCGCCTCGTTTGGTGATGCCCAGGAGCTTCACGCGGCCTCCCGTGCCGCTTTGTCGGGGCACCAGGCCCAGGAATGCGGCGACCTCGCGCCCCGAGCGAAAACATGCTGGCGTTTTTTCAGCCAGTTTCCGGGCCAAAAAATATAGCGGCCAGTCCGATTCCGAATACGGTTGCGAGAGCGATTCCCACCACACGAAATCCCAGATTTGCCGACGCAGACGACACGATCAACGGTCCAAGCGCGGTGAACAGACGTGCCATATTCCAGGCGAAGCCTTGGCCCGTGGCGCGAACATGGAGCGGATAAAGCTCCGTCAGGTACAGCGCGACTATCCCAAACCCGCCCAATCCGAAAAAGCCGAACCCAAGCATCGCGACATACAACGTCCCCAGTGTTTTCGCGCCGCCAAAAAGTGCAACGCCTGCAATCCAGGCGCCTGCGCAAAACACCGCATAGACGGCCCGTCTGGAGATACGCGGTATTAAAGTGACGAGGAGCAGAATCGAAGCGAATCCAAGTACCGCGCCGAGGTTGGTCGCCATGAACGCGATGCCGGTCTGCCTGGTGAATTCCGGGTTGCCGGCGGATGGGAAGAACTCTCTCAGCAATGCGGGAAATAGGATGGATGCCCCCCAGCTACCGATCATCATTGCCGAGGCAATGAGCGTGCCCACCACGGTCCGACGACGCAATTGACGGCCGAATATCTCGGAAATCGAGCCCATTCTCGGACCTGCGTGACGAATTTCGGCCGCACGCGACTGCTCCCAACTAGCCGATTCCGGTGTGATGAACCGCAGGCCCAGGCTCGCGATTGCCGGTACCGCCCCCACGCCGAGCACCCAACGCCATCCAGCACCTGACAGAAGGATCGCAATCGCGGACGCGGCAATCAGCCCTACCACATTGGCAACCTGCATGACCTGGACAGCCTTCGCCCTGTGTTTTTCCGGCCAGGTCTCCACGACAAGCGCGGCGCCAGCGGCCCATTCACCCCCTATTCCAAAACCCGCCAGCATCTGAAACGCGAGGAGTTGATGCCAGTCCTGCGCCAAGGCACCGGCCGCCGTGAATACCGAGTAGATCAGCATCGTGCCGAGCATGACTCGAGCTCGCCCAAATCGGTCGGCCAGGACGCCAAACAGAATGCCGCCGATGCCCCAGCAAACCAGTTTCGCGCCGACAATGAGCGCTCCGATCTGCAGGGCGCTGCCTTGTGAAGGCCCGAGCAGGTCGTGAAGGGCCGGCACCATGATCATGGTGAAAAGGTAGAGATCCATCGCATCGAACATCCACCCTATAAACGCGGACGCAAGGACAATCCAGGCTGCCTTGCCCACGACAGAAGCACCGAAATTGCTCCTACGGTCTGTCGACTCGAACGTAGTCGAGTTCGTCTCCATCTGCTCATCTCCTTCGTTGTACTGCTTATAATTATCGAAGCACTCGCCCGCACTTCGATGCCATCGTGTGCCGTGCATCGCAAGGCTCAGTAGAAGCTGCTGCCTTTTTCCAACCGGGCCAAATTGAACAGAAAAATCAACGAAGAGAACTATGATGAATGCGCGCTGGCAAACCACTGCCTGCATTTTGCAACCACCGTTGCCCACACCAGGCCGAGCACGGAAATCTCGTTCGTTGAGCCCGCAGTGTTGTCGCTGCGTCTTGCCGCCACGGGTTCTCTTTCTCCAGTGGACGTTGAGGCGAACGCGTCCGCGCCGGCTAAGGACGCCGCTATTGCAGCCGGACGATCCGCGAGTTTCTTCAGCAAATTTGCCGCGAATTGACGGACCATCTGTTCCGATACGGCGTTGATGATTCCAACCCCGCGGCCATACTGCGCCACCTGCCCCGCCATCTTCACAGCGGTGTGGACGTCGACCTGAGTTCCGGCGACGTCACCGAGTCGCGATAGAGAAAACGTGGTCACCGTAGTGGCCGATCCGCGGTTTTTGGTCTCCTGCCAGGTGGCCTCAACGGTCGCCGCATACGCGTCGCCCAACGGAGCGCTCAAGGTAACCATGCCCGAGAATTCCATCGCGATTGGACCCAGCTTGATGCGAATCAGCCCCTTATACGAATCCTTGCCGAGTGTGTCGGTCAGCGTCGCCCCGGGAAAGCAGGACACGACCAGCGGCACGTCGAGTAGTACCTTCCAGGTGTTCTCGATAGTCGAGTCGACCGAAAAGCGATTTACGATTTCCATACTTCCCCACCTTCGTCCGTGTATTTCTCAAACAACCCTAATAAGACTTCCGCGTAAGCATCGGGCGTATCGACACATGAGAGGTGCGCGGCAGCGCCCAGCGTTCGTTCCTTCGCGCCCCGGATTCCCTGTGCCAACTTCGCCGATACGGCTCTGGGTATGCTCATGTCGAGTTCGGCGCTCAGCACGAGCGTCGGCACCTCGATGTCGCGCAAAAGTCCGGACACGTCGTCCGTGCAAATGGCGCGCAAGATTTCCAGATAATCCGTTGAAGCCATAGCCGCAATCTGCTGGGCGAGTCGTTCCCGCTTCGGATACGCGGTGTTCCTGTGGAGGGTCTGCTCCACGTACATGCGCGCAAAGAGATGCATAGGCAGTTTTTTCAGCATCCCTTCGGCTGCGGCGAGCCGCTTTTCCACCGCGGGTCCCGAAACGCCCGCGTAAGCGCTCGACAAGACCATCACAGCAACGCGTCGACCCAACTTCGAGGCAACGCGTACCGCAGTCAGTCCCCCCATCGAGATACCCACCAGGCCAAAACAATCGAGACCAATGGCCTCCGCCACTGCGACGACGTCGTTGGCGACCGCGTCCGCATTCCACGCGCTTCGCTTCGTCGAGTCGCCATGACCTCGGGCATCTATTGCAACGACTCTATATTTCGCGGTGAGTGCGGGCAGAACGTCGTCCCACAGCGCGCTCGATGTGCCGAGACTATGCAGCAAAACGACCGCGGGCCCATTGCCGACGTCAATATAGGCAATGCGTTCGCCGTCGACGGTCAGAGACCGCTTCTCGTGGGACGGCACGAACGGCGCTGTCACGTCGAGGCGTGCCGCAATCGATTCCGCCAGAACGTCGGCAGCAAGCGTGGCAAGCTTTGGCGAATGCAGACCGGGCGACTCGCGCAGGAAAGTCTTGACTCCGCGTAATGCCTGCGGAGCCCGGCTGTTCATGAAGGCAATGAAATCGTCCAGCGCTTTGTCCAGTTCCCAAGGAGCGACCATTTCGCCGATGAGCCCAAAGTCCAAGGCGGTCGCTGCGTCGATGGGCTGGCCCGTTAGAACCAGACGCGAAATCGCTTTGACATGGACACGCGCGACGAGAACGGACATCAGCAGTGCAGGAGCAAACTGCTTCGCGAGTTCATCGGCCTCGAACTGGCTACGCATTTCGGCGACCGCATAGTCGCTCGCTGCAACGATTGCGCAACCCATACCCGAAGCGAGCCCTTTGACGAAGCAGGCAACAGGTACCGCACTCGAACGGATTGCCTCGTAGAGTGCGAGAATGGGCGCCGCACCCCGTGCCTTGATTGCGGGGCGTGGATCTTCCGTTGGGGAAAGCGCCGGCGGTGGCGATGCGGCCCGCCCTCCACAGAAGTTCTCGCCCTCCCCGGACAAAACAATGGCCACGGTGCTCTCGGGAGGATCGCTGATCACCTGCGTGAGCGCTCGCATCATCGAGTCATCTAACTCGTTTTTGCCGTCAGCACTGCTCAGGGTGATATGCAGAACATTACCCTTCATCTTCAGCAGAAGATTTTCATGCATGCCGATCTCCTCGTTCATCGTGATTTCACGCCGGGTGATGGCATGCCCGGTACAAACTGCCGAACAACCCCCTGATTCTGAAGTGTCCTCAGTGCCTCGGCATCAAGGCCGATGTACTCCCGGAGTACGATGCTCGTGTGCTCCCCCAGATGGGGCGGGTAACTCGCGTCGGTACGCCCCGGATCATCAAACTTGATTGGATTGCCGGGCACGCGCACATAAGATCCCGCTCGACTGCGAAGCTCGACGATCATGTCTCGATGCGCGACCTGAGAGGCATTCAGTGCTTTATCGACTGTTTTGACCAGTGCGGCCGGAATTGAGGCCGAATTCAGCGAATCGAGCCAACTCTGCGCCGGTTCGTCACGGAAGCGCGCCTCCAGTATTTCCCATAGCGCCACCTTGTTCACGAGCCGTGTGGCCGAATCCTTGAATCGCGGGTCGTGTACAAGGTGTGGCAAACCAATGGCCTTGCACAGGTCCGCCCACATGCGTTCCGTGTTGGCGGTCACGACCAGTGAAACACCGTCGCCACATTCGAAAGCGCGGTAGGTCGGTATCGAATCGTGGCCTCGTCCCTGCGGTTCCGGTACTTCGCCAGACATCAGGTAATAGGCACCTTGATAACAAAGCATCGCGATTTGCGCGTCGAGCATCGACACATCGACGAACCGTCCTGCGCCAGAAGTCTGGCGCTCGACCAGCGCAGCGAGAATTCCCATCACGCCGTACATGCCGGCCGCCAGGTCGCCAATCGGAATGCCGGCGCGAACGGGCGCACTGCCGGGTTCCCCGGTCAGACTCATGCCCCCCGACATCGCCTGCACGATCATGTCATAAGCGGGTAGATCCCTGTCCGGACCCGTCTGTCCGAACCCGCTGATACTGCAATAGACGAGCCGTGGATTACGCGCGCGAAGCTCCGCCTCACCAAGTCCGAGTCGCTCCATCACCCCCGGGCGATTGTTTTCTACAAGAACATCGAAATGCGCGGCCAGCTCCCGAACGAGTTCGGCTCCCTTCTCCGTCTTGAGGTCGATGACAACACTCTTCTTGTTGCGATTGACCGCGAGATAGTAGGCGCTGTCCCCCTCGACGAAATGGGGCGGCACGCCGCGCGCGAGCTCGCCCCCCGGCGGCTCGATTTTGACGATCTCAGCGCCGAGATCACCGAGGATTTGCGTTCCGAAGGGGCCCGACAGGAACTGCGTGAGGTCTAAAACCCTCACACCGCTCAGCGGACCAGTTTTTCCAGAGTCCATATCGTTATCCCAGCAAGTTCTTCGTTCAAGGTGTGTCGAGGGCGGCGTCGCTGTACGCGCCGGCGGCATGCAGACGATCAAAGATCATTTCAGGCAGCACAGGTGTTTCGTCAAAGCGAATCGACCATCGGCTCAGCGCATCCTCGATGGCACTGACGATCGCAGCGGAGGCAGGAATCGTCCCGCCCTCCCCGGCCCCTTTGACGCCGAGAGGGTTGTTCGGTGACGGAGAAACAAGATGCGCCATCTCTATGTGGGATGGCATGTCGAGTGCGGTAGGCAGCAGAAATTCGGCGAAATTCGTCGCAAGCGGCTGGGCATTCTCGTCGTAGCCGTGGCGCTCGAGCAGCGTATTTCCGATCCCATGGGAAATCGCGCCAATCACCTGCCCCTCGACGAGCATCGGGTTGATAACGGTCCCGCAATCGTGTGCAACGCCATAGCGCAAGACCTTTACGTAGCCAGTCCCGATATCCACCTCGACTTCCGCGAATGCCGTTCCGTTGGCATAGACGCTGGCTCTCGGGGAGAAATAATGGGTGACCGTCATGCCCGCATCCAGTCCGTCAGGTAGCGTGAACCCAGCTATCCCATACGAAATTCGTGCGATTTGCCCGAGCGGCAACGCCTTGTCCGGCTGGCCTCGCACGCGTGCGGCGCCACGCACGATCTCGATCTGATCCAGAGGTACACGCAGGGCGTGTGCGGCGAGCCCCCTGATTTTTCCGGCGAGCTTGCCGCATGCGATGTGAACGGCATTGCCGGCGTTGACGGTGATCCGGCTCGCGAATGTCCCGATGCCCATGGCGAGCCTGCTCGTATCGCCGACGACTACCGTAATGGCATCCATCTCGACACCGAGCTGATCGGCAGCGATCTGGGCAAAGATGGTTTTCATTCCTTGCCCTTGCGCGCCGGCACCACCGACGTCCAGGTGTATGCGTCCGTCGTTTTGCAACGTGACTTCCGCCCCTTCATAGGGACCGAGGCCGCAACCCTCGACATAGTTGGCAAAGCCAATCCCGAGATACCGTTGCTGCGCGTGCGCGCCCTCCTGACGGGCGCGAAACGCATCCAGACCGGCAAGCTCGACTGCCTTTTCCTGAGTCTGCGGATAGTCGCCGGAGTCATACACCATCGGCGAACCGTCGCGGAATATCAGGCCAGTTTTGTACGGCAGCTGGTCCGGCTGTACGAAATTGCGGCGTCGAATTTCCAGACGGGCGAGGCCGAGCTGGTCGGCTGCCGCATCGAGCATCCGCTCCATCGCGAATACCGCTTTTGGCCGCCCCGCGCCACGCACCGGCGTGGTGGGCACCATGTTCGTGCTCGCCACTTTCAGCTTCACGTCGAATGCCGGGACGACGTACGGACCCAGCGACGAGGTCACCGCGATGATCGGCACAACAATGCCCCAAGGCACGTACGCACCGTTATCGTGGACCACGGAGCCGCGCACGCCGAGGATCTTTCCGTCCTTGTCGAGCGCCATCTCGAGATTCCACAATTGATCGCGCTCCTGGGTAATGCACAGGAAGTGCTCGCGCCGATCTTCGGTCCACTTGACCGGCACACCCAGCTTGAGTGCCGCCGAGGCCACGACCAACTCTTCCGGATAGGCAATGCCCTTGGGACCGAAAGCCCCCCCGACATCCGGCATGATGACCCGGATTTTCGCTTCGTCGTAGCCGAGCGCTTGCGCAAGAAGACGTCTCTCGAGGTGCGGTGCCTGGCCCGAATTCCAGACGGTCAACTCGCCGGTAGCGCCATCGAGCCGCGCGAGGGTTGCGCGGCACTCCATCGGGTGCGCAGTCCCGCGATGATGGAATATCTCGCGCTTGACCACGTGCGCGGCGCGCGCGAAGGCCGAGTCGACATCGCCGAAAGCAAACGGCATGTCGAGGAGGAGATTGGTCGGAACGTCGCTGTGAGCCCGTGGCGCATCCGGATCGAATATCTTCGTGATGTCGCTTGCGACCGGCAGTACCTCGTAGTCGATCTGCACCAGGTTGGCGGCGTCTTCGGCGATGTACCGGCTTTCTGCAAGAACAACGGCAATCGCCTCGCCGACGTAGCACACCTCGTCCGAGGCCAACGGCGACCACATGCGCGGCTCCGTCAGCATGTGAGTGGGTGCCAGGACCGGCAATGGCCGCCGATGTGCTTCATCCAGTTCAGCGAATGTCCAGACATGCCGTACGCCCGGTACGGCCTCTGCTGCTTGCTTATCGACGTGTTTGATGCGGGCGTGCGCGTGAGACGATCGCACGAAACAGCAATGCAATGTTCCGGGAAGGTGGATATCGTCGACGAATTGCCCCTCGCCTTTGAGCAGCGCAGGGTCTTCGGTGCGTTTGACGGGTTTGCCGACATAGCGCGCACCCACGGTTGAATCCGACGGGGAATCGCTTTCTATCGAGTGTGCGGTAACCACGCCGAAAACGGGATCGGGCTCGCCGCGCATTCGGGCGGCCGCGAGCAGCGCCGCTTCGACGATGGCTTGGTAGCCCGTGCAACGGCAGATGTTCCCGCTGATCGCATCGCGAACTTCGACCTCGGACGGGCCGGGGTTGGTTCGCAAAAACTCCGTTAGTGTGGTCAACATGCCTGGGGTGCAGTATCCGCACTGCAATGCATGGCGATCCTGAAACGCCTGCTGCAGGATGCCGAGCGAGCCGTCGGTATTCGCGAGCCCCTCCACGGTTGTGACTTTCCGCCCGTCGACCTGCCCACAAAGCTGGAGGCAGGAGCGCATGGAACGTCCATCCACCAGTACCGTGCATGCCCCGCAAACACCATGCTCGCAGCCGTAATGCGTGCCTGTCTTGCCAAGCTGGTGACGAAGAAAATCGCCGAGCGTCACTCTGGGGTCGATGTCGCAGGTCGTTGCCTGTCCGTTCAGTTCGAAGGCAATCTTTCTCTGTTCGACGAATTCGATTCTCTGATCCATGATGCCCTCAGCTTGCGTTCAATGCGCGAGCGAACGCGCGCCCAAGCGCACGCTCGGTCACGGTCCACGCGAGACGTTTCCGATATGCGGCACTGGCGCTCGTGTCGCTAAGAGCGTCAATCCAGCTTGCCCTGCTGGCTGCTGCCTTTGCCAGACGGGCGCTGGGCTGCTGTCCATGGAGGACGTCGTCAAGCTGCAGACGACAAGGTTTGCTTCCCATCCCGCACAGGACCGCATCAGCGCGCCTGATCGCATGATTCACGTCGACCGACACCATGGCCGCGGCGCCGACGATTGCAAAGTCCCCATGCCTGCGCGCGAATTCTTCGAACGCATATCCGTGCGGCTCATTCCAGATACGAAGGCGAATCTGCGTCACCATTTCGTCCGGCTCGATTGAAGTAGTCATGAAGCCGCACGCGAATTCATGAAATGGGATGCGCCGCTCTCCGCTGGGTCCCACGGCGACGATCGTCGCATTGAAGATTTCGGCAAGAGCCGGCTGCTCCGAGGCCGGATCGAGATTGCAAACGCTTCCGACAAAAGTGCCCCGATTGCGCGTCTGAATATGGCCGACCAATCGATAGGCCTCCACCATCAGTGGTGCGTATTGCTGAATCAAAGGAGATTGCTCGATATCCCGCTGGCGAACCAGTGCACCGATGCATACCTCGTCACCTTCCAGCGTTATCCCGTTGAGGCCAGGTATCGCGTTCACGTCGACCAGGTGGTCCACATAGGCGTAGCGCATGGCCAGCATCGGCATCAGAGTCTGACCGCCAGCGATGATGCGTGCGTTGTCGAGCGTGGAAAGTAGCTCAACGGCACGCGCCACGCTTTCCGGACGGTGCCAGGTAAAGGGTGCTGATTTCACTTTTCACCTTCCAAGAATGTGTATCGCGCACGCACCGTGATCGAAGCCGTAGGTGCCTCCGCCGGTGATGTGCGCCAGCCCGATTCGTGGGCCACCCCGGCTGTCTCGTGCAATCTGTCTCGCACCGCAGCGCCCCTGCAACTGGCGAGTCAATTCGACAATCTGCGCGATTCCCGAGGCTCCAAGAGGATGCCCTCTGCAAAGCAATCCGCCGGACGGATTAAACGGAATGCGGCCGTCAATGGACGTTTGCCCATCTCGGATCAAGCGAGCGCCGTCTCCGTGGGCGGCAAAACCCAGTGCTTCGTAGTAAAGCAGTTCGGCGATGGTGAACGCGTCGTGACACTCGACGACATCGATGTCAGAAGGGCCGATACCGCAGGACTCGTACGTTTCACTCGCGCAACGAACCGTCACCTCCGGCGTGGTCATGTCTCGCCCGCCCTGCATATAGCGGCCCGAGGTCAGATGGGACGCAAGTATCGTCACGGCGCCTTGCCGGTTCGCCACCGGAAGGTCGGAGGCCGCAAGCACCACCGCCGCTGCGCCGTCGCCGAGCGGGCAGCACTGATGCAAAGTCAGCGGCGAGGCCACCTGTCGGCTGCCGAGCACTTCATCCAACGAGATGGTGCTGCGGATCTGTGCATAGGGGTTGAGCGCACCATTCGCCCTGGCCTTGACAGCGATCTGCGCGAGATCTCTGGGCGATAGATCGTATTCGTGCATATATCGCTGTGCGCGCATGGCGTACAGCGCCGGCATCGTCAGACCATTAGCCGCTTCGACATCCTCATCGCCAAGGTCAAGTGGCCCGCCCCCGAGTCGCGTCAGTTGTTCTGCTCCAACGACGACTGCACAATCCACCGCACCCGCGGCAATCGCGAGGCAGGCTTGCCGGAATGCGCTCGCTGACGACGAGCAGGCGTTTTCGAAATTCGCCGCTTCGATGCCGGTCAGCCCCGTCTCACGTCCGATACGTTGGGCAGCCAACGGACCGCCGGATACCGTACCGCAATAAATAGCGCCGATGCGTCGTCGATCGATTCCGGCTTCATCAAGAGCCTCGACGACCGCTGGCGCTGCGAGCTGGGAAAGCGTCACTTCCGGGAAACGACCAAAACGGATCATGCCAGTGCCCACGACGCTCACATTTCTCAAACCCTTCGCCATGCTCATGAATTAACCTGCTGGGATAGCCCGCCGGGTGCGGTAAAGAAGTAAGTGAATTGGCTTGCCTGCTTGTTTGCCGGCACCACACACAACTCAAGCTGCTGCCCGATCTCGACTGTGTGAGGCGCTACTTCAATGCGCGCAAACATCCGCAAACCATCGCAGAGGTCCACGTAACCAACGACGTACGGCACGGTGACACCCTTCGGACCGGTATGAACGACGCTGTAGCTGTATAAGTTGCCGAACGTCTGCAGCGGCGATGCAACGAAGCTTTGACTGCCGCACTCGGGGCATGTAGTCAGGACCGGATAGAGCAGCGCCCCGCAATCCGCACACTTCGCCCCCATCAGCGACCACTTGTCCTCTCCGCGCACCACTGCGGCTGTGCCTATTCGCTTGAAACCAGTCACCTTTGATCCCTCACTCATGCCCTGCATACTGTAGTGTCATTTACACTATAGTCTATGCAGTCAATTGAAGCTGAAAAGATGGGTAAACCCTGGATTCGCCCGCTTGGGCATTTGCCTCGCGGCTGGCGGATTCCACCGACCGCGGGCAGAATGGAACCGAAAACTTTGGATGCTTACCTGGATGGTTCAAAACGTGGGAACGACACAAACGCAACGAAAGGGGACCATCGCGACGACTGGCAATCGCCCGGCGCAAGGACTGCAGGCGTATCAGCAGCGTGTCAGCCAGGAAAAACGCAGGCTGATCCTGGAGGTCGCAATCGGGGCGTTTCTGGCGAACGGATACGACACGACGACGATGGACTCCATCGGCGACGGCGCGGGCGTTTCATATGCGACCCTGTACAAGCACTTTCCCGGCAAGGAGATCCTCTTCAGCGAAGCGATGGACCACCTCTTCCATCAGCTGTTCGCACGCTGGAAGGATCACACCGTGCCGCCGGAGCTCGAGACGGGCTTGCGTGAGATTGCCCGCGCATACAACGAGCTTGTTTCTGATCCCAACATGATTGCCGCAATGCGGCTCGTCATTGCACAAGTGCAATGCTTTCCCGACATCGGACTTCGCCTCCAGCGCGCGAAAGATCTGTTCAGCGATGTGACAGATGCCTGGTTGACAAAGCGGGTGGAAGAAGGCTGGCTGGCGATCGGCGACGTGCAACTTGCCCGCGCCGAATTTATAGGAATGTTGGGCGAATCGCTTTATTTTCCCCGTCTGATGCAGATTGACTACGCGATCCGCAACGATGATGTTGAAAGAATCATCGGTAGCGCAGTCTCCACATTCCTGTCGCGCTATCGCTCGCGCTGAATGACGCGCCGCGCCCCTTGGCACCACGTGCGCCGTATCCCAGAGCCTCTCGCCCTCTTCGGACTACACGCCCGCGTTCGTTGCCGGTTCGAATAAATCGGCGGCCTCATGCGATCGGTCAACGCCTGCGGCGACGTCGCATGAGATGCATCTCCTCACGCCAATTCGCGCGTACCACACATTTCGCTGCAGCCGCCGGAGGCAAGGTGAGCCTTTTCGGGAGATACTAATTTTTCCATCCTCTTAGCTCCTGGAAATCCTCACCGTCCCGAACTCCTTCACCGTCCTTGACACCCACATGCAGGTTTTGTTGGGAGCGCGTGAGCCAGATTCATCACCGGCCACCGGACATGCGTTCAATTCGCCACTTCGTGCTGCGCCGCTGGCACCTGAAAGCGCTCAGCTTATTTCTCAACTCTTTTTTTGCCTCCTGGAAGTCCTCACTATCCTGGAACAGCTCAGCTATCCGCGAAGATTTTGAGACGGTGAACGGATGCCAGTTCAGCAGTTCACCGAAGTGAGTTTCGGACATATCTCCCGTTGACCCAACCGAAATGGAGACGAACGTGCAGTCGGGTTGAGCTCCCTAACGTCACGTACGAATCACCTCGGGAGATCTATGCGACAAGCAAGGTCGCAACTTCGTTGTCCGATTTAGGTGATTTCCCAAAGTCGCAACCTTTTTGACAACGCACAACTCCGTCAGAACTTCACCTTCACCTGAAAACCAATCGTAAAGGGCAGATTATCCGAAGGAATCGGCGGAATGACGATGAAGTTCGCGCCGACGCGCTTGTATTCGAGCATCACGATCGGCGCGACCACCGGGCCGATCGTATGATTGCTGCCGAGACCCCAGTTGCCGTAGTTATAGCCGGAGATGATCCCGCCGATCGCCGCGATCCGCACGATGCCCCAATGCGCGAACTCGGGCGCCCACACGGCGCCGCCATAGTAGGACGGCCGACGCAGCGAATTGCGAAAGCCGCCGGCCGTCAGCGCCCACTGGTTGTTCAGCCAACATTCGACGCCCAGCCCGGGGTTGAATTGCTCGAAGTGCGTATCGGGATCGGGATTGATGTGATACGAGCCGAGCATCGCGTCGACCCATACACCGCCGTCACACCAGCTCGCGTGTGCCGTGGAGACCGCCGCGAAGCTTGCGAAAAGCGCCACCGCGGCGCGCCGGATATTCTTGTTCATCTGCCTGAAGTGCATTTCTTCTCCGTCACCGGTCGAGCGCCGGTGTCATCGTGTTCTGGCGATCCGCGTGCCGCCCGACGCGCACTGTACCTGAAGCCGCGCGCTCGATGTTGAGGACTCGCTCGGCCCGGGCGGGCATGCGACGTGCCCCGCACCCGCAACCGCCAGGATAAAGGAGAACCGATGGCGTCCTGATGAACACGCGGTGAAGAAGTTCGCGGCGCGCAGCGGGCGCGCCCTCGGCGATGAACGTGGTTGGGAACGTCTACAGACCGAGATCGGACAGGCCGGGGTGATCGTCGGGCCGCCGGCCGAGCGGCCAGCGATACAAGCGGTCGGCTTCGCGGATCGGCAGGTCATTGATGCTTGCGTGACGACGCGCCATCAGACCGTGCTCGTTGAACTCCCAGTTCTCGTTGCCGTACGAGCGGAACCAGTTGTTCGAATCGTCGTGCCATTCGTACGCGAAGCGCACCGCGATGCGGTTGTCGGTGAACGACCACAGCTCCTTGATCAGCCGATAGTCGAGCTCCTTCGCCCACTTGCGGCGCAGAAATCCGACGATCTCCGCGCGGCCATGCACGAATTCGGCGCGGTTGCGCCACATGCTATCCGTCGTGTACGCGAGCGAGACGCGCTCGGGTTCGCGCGTGTTCCACGCGTCTTCCGCGGCGTGCACTTTCTGGGTCGCGGTGTCGCGCGTGAACGGCGGCAGCGGCGGGCGGGTTTCGATCGTATCGGCCATGATGGTTCCTCAGTCAGGTCGTGCGGTGCGCCGGGATGGCGGCCGTTTGATGGCAGCGGGTTTCGCTGCCGCGTCGAGCAAGGTCTTGCCGACGGTCTGCGCGTCGAGCGCCGCAGCGGCTTCGCCGCTGACGAGCGCCACCGCGATCGCGCCGTCGAGCAGGACGAGCCATTGCCGCGCGAGCGGCGCCGCGCGACGCGCATCGATTTGCGCTTGCGCCGCGAACGCGTCGCATTCGGCGCGCACGAAATCGAGCAGACGGGCCTTGTGTTTGCGTGCGACGACGCGGATCGGATCGTCGGCCGATTCGATTTCGCCGGCCGCGTTCAGAAACGCGCAGCCATGAAAATCAGCCGATGCGAACCACTCGCGCAGCACGTCGAACATGCCGAGCAGGCGTTTGCGCGCATTCTTACCGTACCGTTGCGTGCTGGCGATAAACCAGTTCATCCAGCGCTCGTCGCGCCGTTCGAGCGCGGCCGCGATCAGCGCGTCTTTCGATTCGAAATGCGTGTAGAAGCTTTTGCGCGCGGTGCCGGACTGCCGCACGATCGCATCGACGCCGGTTGCGTGGATGCCGCCGGCGTAAATGAGCGCCTCCGCGGCATCGAGCAGGCGGTCGCGCGCGGTGCCGGGCTGGGCCGCGTCGTTTTGGGCAGTCGGATTCGTATCGTGTGTCATCGACAAAAAGGTAGAACGATCATTCTCTCTCGTCAAGTTTTTCTTCGAGCTTCCGCGCGATGGGTACGCTTGCTGCTATCTTGATGGAGATCGCTTGACACCGCTCAACCGGAATCGCTCCGATGAAAACATCCCCCGTTCGCACCGCATGGCTACGCGCGCTGCTCGGCGCAACGCTGCTGGGCGCGATGGCCTGCACGCCGATCCAGGTGCTCACGCATTCGGTCAGTCAGAACGAGGCGCGCGTGCCGCCCGGACACTACGACATCGATCAGGACCATACGAGCATCACGTTCGATATCGATCACTTGAAATACACGCGCTTTACGATGCGTTTCAATCGCAAGCAGGGAGAACTCGACTGGAACGACGGCGGCCTCGACCGCAGTACGGCGTCGGTCGCGATCGACGCCGCGAGCATCGACACGAACGTGCCGCTGCTCGACAAGATGGTGAAAAGCGACAGCATGCTCGATGTCGCGCGTTATCCGCAGATCCGCTTCGCGAGCACGCGTTTCGAGCGCACCGGCGAAGCGCGCGGCACGCTGAGCGGCGACCTGACGATCCGCGGCGTCACGCAGCCGGTCACGCTCGACGTCACGTTCAACGGCTTCGCGCCCGATCCGCTGACGAAGAAAGACACGCTCGGCTTTTCCGCCGACGGTCATTTCAGCCGCGCGAAGTTCGGTCTGACGACCTGGTATCCGGCCGTCGGCGACGATATTCACGTGCGCATCCAGGCCGAATTCGTGAAAACGCCCGCAGGCGCGTGAGCGCGCTGCGGGCGTTGGCGTTCAGACAGTGAGATGCCGACTCAGGCAGCGGTCCAGTCGAGAATCACCTTGCCGCTTTCGCCGGAAAGCATTGTCGCGAAGGCTTCCTGATAGTCGTCGACCTTGAAATGGTGCGTGAGGATCGGCGACAGATCGAGGCCGCTTTGCAGCATCGCGACCATCTTGTACCAGGTCTCGAACATCTCGCGCCCATAAATGCCCTTGATTTCGAGGCCTTTGAAGATCACCTGAGTCCAGTCGATCGCGGTTTGCGCGGGCGGAATGCCGAGCAGCGCAATCTTGCCGCCGTGGTTCATCGCTTGGAGCATGTCCGTAAACGCGCTCGGCACGCCCGACATTTCGAGGCCGACGTCGAAGCCCTCGGCCATGTGCAGATCGTGCATCACGTCGCGCAACGATTCGCGCGACACGTTCACCGCGCGCGTCGCGCCCATCTTGCGCGCGAGGTCGAGGCGATAGTCGTTGACGTCGGTGATCACGACGTTGCGCGCGCCGACGTGCTTCGCGATGGCGACCGCCATGATGCCGATCGGCCCCGCGCCGGTAATCAGCACGTCCTCGCCGACGAGGTTGAACGACAGCGCCGTATGCGTCGCGTTGCCGAACGGATCGAAGATCGCGGCCAGATCGTCGGAGATTTCGGGCGGAATCTTGAACGCGTTGAAGGCCGGAATCACCAGGTATTCGGCGAACGCGCCCTCGCGATTCACACCGACGCCGATCGTGTTACGGCACAAATGACGGCGGCCCGCCCGACAGTTGCGGCAGAAACCGCAGGTGATGTGTCCTTCGCCCGACACGCGATCGCCGATCGCAAAGCCGCGCACTTCCTGCCCCATCTCGACGATTTCGCCAACGTATTCATGGCCGACGTGCATCGGCACCGGAATCGTCTTTTGCGCCCAGTCGTCCCACTTCCAGATATGAATGTCGGTGCCGCAAATCGCGGTGCGCGTGATGCGGACCATCACGTCGTTGTGCCCGACTTCGGGCTTCTTCACGTCGGTCAGCGTGAGGCCCGGCCCCCGTTCGAGTTTTGCCAATGCTTTCATCTGCTTCTCCGTTCCAATCACGCGGCGACTAGGCCTGGATCACGCCAAGCTCGCGGCCGACGCGCGCGAACGCGTCGACGGCGCGATCGATCTGCTCCGGCGTATGCGCGGCGCTCATCTGCGTGCGGATGCGAGCGCGGCCACGCGGCACTACCGGAAACGAAAAACCGATCACGTAGACGCCTTGCTTGAGCAGCGCATCGGCCATTTTTCCGGCGAGTTGCGCGTCGCCGAGCATCACCGGAATGATCGGATGTTCGCCCGGCACGAGCGTGAAGCCGAGCGCGCTCATCGCGCGGCGGAAATGCGCGCCGTTTTCGCGCACCCGTGCGCGCAATTGCGCGCCTTCATCACTGGCGAGCAATTCGAGTACCTTGAGCGATGCCGCCGCGATGCTCGGCGTCAGCGTGTTCGAAAACAGGTACGGGCGCGAACGCTGCCGCAGCAACTCGATGATCTCCTTGCGCGCCGCGACATAGCCGCCCGATGCGCCGCCGAGCGCCTTGCCGAGCGTGCCGGTAATGATGTCGATGCGCGCCAGCACCCCGCAATGCTCGGGCGTGCCGCGGCCGTGTTCGCCGATGAAGCCGACCGCGTGCGAATCGTCGACCATCACCAGCGCGCCGTACCGGTCGGCCAGGTCGCAGATGCCGGCGAGGTTAGCGATGATGCCGTCCATCGAGAACACGCCGTCGGTCGCAATCAGCTTGAAGCGCGCGCGCGCCGCATCGGCCTCCTGCAGACGCGCTTCGAGATCGGCGAGGTCGTTGTTCCTGTAGCGAAAGCGCTTCGCCTTCGACAGCCGCACGCCGTCGATGATGCTCGCGTGATTCAGCTCGTCGCTGATGATCGCGTCGTTTTCGTCGAGCAGCGTTTCGAACAGGCCGCCGTTCGCGTCGAAGCAGCTCGAATAGAGAATGCAGTCGTCGGTTTGCAGGAACGCGGCGAGCGCCGCCTCGAGTTGCTTGTGCACGGTTTGCGTGCCGCAGATGAAGCGCACCGACGCCATGCCGAAGCCGTCGTTATCGAGGCCCTGCTTGGCGGCTTCGATCAGCCGGGGGTCGTCGGCGAGACCAAGATAGTTGTTCGCGCAGAAGTTCAGCACATCGCTGCCGTCGGCGAGACGCACGTCGGCCGACTGCGGGCTCGCGATCACGCGCTCGCTCTTGTAGAAGCCGTCGGCGCGGATCTGGTCGAGGGTGCCGCGCAGATGGGCAAGGTATTGGTCACGCATGAACGGGACTCCTGAGGGTGACGGCGCCCGCGTTCGCTTGGGCGCGGGAAGGGCGGCCTGTTATAGTCGGTTGTCAGCTTTATCGGATTTTTTCGTTTTTCCGAACTAAAATCCGATATATCGAACAACTCTAAACGATGGGTCAGGAAATGGCAAGTTCGGGTACACGCCGCGCCGCGGCCACTGCGGCGTCCACCCCCGCTAGCGCGGCATTGCCGCCGAATGCGGCGATTGCGGCGCCGCCGCGCGTCGGCGAGCAGATTCAGCGGCTGCGCGCCGAGCGGCGCATGACGCTCGACGATCTGTCGCGAGCGGCCGGCGTGTCGAAATCGATGCTGTCGGAAATCGAGCGCGACAAGGCCAATCCGACGATCGCGGTTGCCTGGCGGCTGACCAACGCGCTCGGCGTGAGCCTCGATTCGTTGTTTGCGCCGCCGAAGTCGCCCGAGGCGATCGCCGTTTCGGGACCGCACGATATTCCTACGCTAAGCGGTCATGAAGCGAAATACCAGTTGCGTGTGTGGGGCCCCATCGAGCTGGCCGGCAAGTTCGAGTGGTACGAGCTGACGCTGCAGCCTGGCGGGGCACTGGTGTCGAACGCGCACGAGCCCGGCACGCGCGAGCATTTGACCGTGCTGCACGGTTCGATCGAAATCGAGGCGGCCGGCGCGACGAAGCGGCTCAAGGTCGCGGACACTGCGCGCTACGTCGCGGATGAACCGCACGCGATCCGCAACGTCGGCAAGAGCGAGGCGAAGGCGCTGCTAGTGGTGATTCACGGCTAGGCCGTTCGGCCAGGTTGCGCCTGATACTGTATGTTTGTACAGTATCAGGTGTCGATTGGAGCCGAGAATGAACAACCTGAAAACCGACCCTACCGATCAAACGCTCGCCGCGCTGCGCTACCAGACCGCCGCGCGCGATCTCGAACATATCGTGCGCAGCATCGCCGGGCGCTACATCGTCAAGCAGGTGCCGCTCACGTGGCGTCTGCTCCATGCCATCGAAGCCGAGGCGCTGGCCGATCTCGGTTTTGCCAGCCGGCACGACGCGCTGATGCTCGGGCTGTTCCAGCGCCCGTCCGATCTGCCTTATCCCGAAACCGATGACAGCGTGGATTTCGGCACGTCCAATGCTTTGCCCGCCGTTTTTGCGTTTGCCGTCAATGCGTACGAGGAAGCCGCGCGCTGCGCGGCGCTGCCACGGCCGGTCGATGCGCCTTTGAAGCGCGCCCGGGCATGGGGCGGCTGATGGCGGCGCCATGTCGGAATGGCTCGGATTGTCATCCGTTCCTCGAAGTCGGCCGTGCTGCGGTGAGCGCCTACAATACGCGGACTGAACGGAGCAACTAACAGAAGGATGCCCATGTCACCTCCCCATCTGTCCGACCCCGTTCCCCGTCCCGCGCCCTCTACCGATCTGTTCGATCAGCAACGCGAAGACTGGCGTCGCGACCCGCAGGTCGCGTTCGATGCGTGGCTCGCGAAGCAGCATTTCCGTCGCTCTTCGGCGTTGGTCTATCAGGCGCAGTGGGGGCAGTTTCTCGATTGGCTCGGCGCGCGGCAACAAAGCCTCGCGACGGTCGACACGCCCGCGATCGCCGAATTCGTCGCCGGCCTCGAGATCCGCAAAACGCAACGGGTCCGCTATTTACGGCTTATCGAGCGGGTGCTCGATCACGTGCGCGAGATCGAATCGGCGTCGACCAACCCGGCGCGTTTCATTGCTCAGGATGGGCAAGCCGCGTGGCGCAATGCTCGCGACAACGAGCCGACCGGGTTTCTCACGCATGCGGAACGCACAGCGTTGATCGCGCGATTGTTCGCGCCGTTGCCGGCGTTGTCGACCGCACAGCGCTGGAGAGAGCGACGCGATCGCGCGCTGATCGCCGTGTTTCTGGGTGGAGGACTGAAGACGGGCGAAGCGGGAGCGCTTACGGTTAGTTGCGTGAGAGAGGGCTCGCCGTGGGTCACGATCGAGTCGCCGAATCCGGTGCTGACGCGGCGCACACGGCTCGCGCCGTTCGCAACGGCGATTCTCGACGCCTGGCTCGCCGAACGTCGGCTAACGGAGTTGGCCGGCAATCTCGTGTTTCCCGCGTCGCCGTCCGGCAGGCCGATGCACAAGGCCACGATGCTGCGCGCGGTGGATGCACTCGTCGACGCAGCGGGAATTGCCGCATCGCGCCAATCGCGCGCGAGTCCGCAGACCTTGCGCAACACGTTTGCGGCAGACCTTTTCGAAAGCGGAGTCGAGGCCGAACAGGTCGGTCAATGGCTCGGCTTCGTGCAGGCGGTGTCCGCGAACCGGCTGTACCGCGCGTGGCAAACGTGGATTGATCAGCAGGATTCGCCCGCGACAGAGGAGCCCGATCCGGCGGCGGCGCCGTTGGCCGAGCCCCGGCGTGACGGGCGTTTGACGAGGCAAACGGGAGCCGGCGAGCCCTGAAAAACCTCACCTTTACGCTCCCGAATTTCCTCACCTTTGACGGTTTTTCCGTTGGATTGGCCGTTTCTGGTTAACGGATCGTGTGCACGGAGCGGGACGACGGCGCGGTGGACGCATCGTTCGACAGAAACTGGTTCACCGCCGCGAGCCGCGATTCGCCGAGTCCGGAGGAGTGCTCGCATTCCGGGCACAACAATTCGAAACGGTGATCGACCTGCGACAGCTCCGGTTCACCTTCCTCGCATTTCGGGCATCGCGCGGGCAGCGTCACGTGGCCGTCGGCCGCGGTGCCGATCATGCTCAACTCTTTGCTCGTGAGCCGCCCCTCGGTGACCAGCGAGCAAAGCAGCACGGCGATGGCCGGATCGATGCCCTGCTGGCCACGCAGGGCGGCGACTTCTTTGGTCAGCGCATCGACTTCGTCCGACTGCTCGCGCAGCTGCGCGTCGAGCCGGTCGCCGCGCGCCTTGGCGGCGGCAATCTGCTGAATGAACTCGAATTCCTTGCGGCTCGCGTCGCGCACGCCTGACTGATACGTCGCGGCCATGCTGCGCAGCGAATCGAGTTCGACCAGCATCGGCTTGACCCGCCGCTCCGCTTCGGCGACCGCATCCTTGATCTGCTGCGCATAGTGCTCGGTGCTTTGCCGCAATTCGACGTGCAACGCGTCGATCCGGTCGCGCAACGCCGCATTGGTGGCTTGTTCGTTTTCGAGCCGTTGCCGCAGCGCCTCGTTTTCCTGGTCGAGCCGGCGCGTGGTTGCCTGCATACCTTCAAGGTGAACGCTGCCGTGCGTAGTCGCGCTCGATAACTGAGCTTCGAGCGCGCGAACCCGCTCCCACGCGGCTTCGGCGCGCGCTTCGCTGCGCCTGATAGAGTCGTCGGCCGCATCCCGGCGAATTTCGGCGTCGCGTACGCGAACTTCGGCGGCGCTGATCTGCGCGCGGATCTCTTCACGTTCGGCATCGAGCGACGCTTTGGCCTGCACGACCGCTTCTTCGAATAGCGCGCCCAGCAGTTCGCCGGCGCGATCTTCAAGTGCCTTCGGTATTGCGCCTGCTCCAACTTTGACCCGCGAAACGTTGCGGATGCGCTCCCAGAAATGATCGATGTCTTTCGGGATGTCGCTCGCGCTGCCGGTTTGCGTGAGATCGCGCACGGCCGCCATCGATGGCCGGATGCCGAGATCGAAAAAGAGCCGTTTGCATGCATGCAGTGAAAGATCCTGGCGGCGCACGCCCTGCGCACGCATCGATTCAAGCTCATTGCGAATGGCTTGCCGCTCCTGATCCAGATTCATGTTTACCTCGATGTGGCTCGAATTGGATGGATCATAACAATTTACGTAGTGTTTGCTACCGATTTATCAGTGGCGGACGGATTGCGGTATACAGGCGGAGTTTTGCAGGCAAATCGCGATAGTAAACACGTCCGTGCCTTTTTTATCGTGAAACAAAACGAAGAATAGCCAATAAGCCATTGTATTAGAAGCGCTTTGTTAGATTCTTCCGGGATCGCGCACTGTTTCACGATTGATCACCGGTGGCTGTGGGTTGTAAGACCCGTGTCTCACGGGACTCGCGGGGTCCAAGGCTTGAGAGTAATAAAAGTAAACACCTTTGAACCCTTGTTAAAAACGTTAACGCCACGTCAAACCCTTGTCTGGCGGGGCTTTCAGCCCGGCAAGGTGAAGCTTTGCGGGAGACTTGGTGAGGGTCTGCGGGAAACTCGAGTGATGAGGTTCGGGGAACTCGGTGAGCGGGTCCGGGATGGAACGTGAGCGGGTTCAGGAAACGCCGTATACGTGGGGTTCGGGCAAAGGTGAGGTTTTGCGGGACCTCATGACCGTGAAGCGCCCGACAGCCCTCAAAAGTACCCATTCGGTTCGGGGGCCACCAAGGTGAGGGTTTTCGGGACGCTCGCGAGCGTGGTTTTTGGGGGCTTTTTTAGGGTGGTTAACCCCTTAGGTGAGCGCTGGCGGGAGAGAATATGAAACGAAGGTGAGATTTTTCGGGGCCCGGTGGCCAGTTTTGCTTTCTTTTTGAGCATCCAGACCGCTGAGGTGAGGTTTTACGGGAGCGAAGATGAATTGTCACGCGTCGACGACCCAAAAGACCGCCTGGCTGGAATCGCTCGCGATTGGAAAGGTGAGGGGATTCGGGGCGCGGCTGATGAGGCGGATCCGCGAGCTGGTTTAGCCGGCGATTTCGCCGAAGGTGAGGCTTTTCGGGACACTCTGGCTTTGGTTCTGAGCGTTAAGGTGAGGAAATTCGGGACCGAAATGGAGGCTGCGGGCCGGAGATGCCCGGCTGATGGCACTTGACGGGAGTAGGTATACCTGGTCTCTGATCGCAAAGGTGATGCTTTTCGGGAGGTCTGTGGAAGGCGATGAAAAGTACTGCGGTGCGAAAAAGCCGGCTTAAGGTGAGATTTTACGGGGACACCCCCGGTTCGAACATTCGGTGGAATTGGCGCAAGCTATTGAAATTATGGAAATTTTTCCTTTCCGACAGCAAAGGTGAGGGTTTTCAGGAGTTCTCAGGACAGGGACGTTTGGACCTCCAGCAGCCTCAAAGGTGAGGCTTTTCAGGAGATCACATTTGGGAAATGCGGTACTGGCGCGACACAAACACGTGTCGTGTTGTCCCGTTCGGCGGTGCTGCGGTGAGAGTTTTCGGGAGCACCGGAGTGGTGAGGATTTGCCTACGGCTCGTCTCCCCTTCTACGGCAGTTCGGTCGAAGCTCGAAGTCGCAAACGATGGTTAACGGGGGCGGGTGTCTCGGCGGTGCCGGTTGAGTCGTCAGTAGAGGCGCCGCGCAGTCGAACGTTGCTCGCCCCCGTCGCGCCGCGGGTCCGATACCGTGCGTGAATTCCATTTATTGATGCGGAGTTTGCGTCGCCCGGCAGCACGCGAGAATCGACGAAACCGTCGCGAGGCCGCACGACGAAGTCCCACCGGCTCCAGACACCGTCCGTTTACACGACGTCCCGAAAAATCCGCGAAAATTTTTGAGGTGAGAAGATTCGGGATCAGGTGCTCCCCCTTCCGGTACGCAGCGAAACGGGCTGGATTCGCAAACGCCGCGACCGGCAAGGAGAGCCCGATCCTCGTGGCGCGCGGGCGAGGTGAGGGTTTTCGGGACTTGCTCGAGGTGAGGTGCGCTTCGTAAACTCGCTTCACCGGCAATGGTGAGATGCGCGCTATAGACGCGTATCACCACAGCCGGTATGCTCTCGCGAAATCCCCTCCCTCACCTCGACGCATGGCCACGAAGCGCGCGAAAAAGACCGATGTTGTCAGCCCGAGCTCGGCTGAGCTGCGCAAAGCCGTCGAGGCAATTGCGATCCAGCCCAAGAGCGGCAAGATCACGTTGCTCACGCGCAAGCTCTTTAACGTTCTGCTCGCGGTGGCCCAGCAAGCGGATGAATCGGGCGACACCTATCGGGCGCTGCTGTCCGACATCGTCGCTAATTCCGCGTTCGATTCCAATGACACCGCGCTCGTCAAGGAGCACCTGCGGCGCATGGTGTCGGTGCAGGTCGAGTGGAGCACCGGCACCTCGAGTCAGAAGCCCGGCCGCAAATGGGGTATTTCGACGCTGATCGCGGACGCGGAAATTCTCGAAGATCCGACCACGCGTCGCGTCTGGGTCGAGTTTTCGTTTGCGCCGAAGATCAAGAAGAAGCTGCTCGATCCGGTTCAGTATGCGCGGCTAAGCCTGCAGTTCCAGAGCCAGCTGCGCAGCAGCGCGGGCCTCGCGCTCTACGAGATCTGCGTGCGCTACCTGACCAACCCGAGCCATCTGACGATGCGCGAGACCTGGGAATGGTGGCGGCCGATTCTGTCGGGCACGCCCGATACCGAAGCCGGCGACGAGGCGAAGCGCGAGTACAAGTATTTCAAGCGCGACTACCTGCGCCCGGCCATCGCCGAAGTCAACGCGGTCACGAACATTTTCGTCGAACTGATCGAGCATCGCGAGGGTCGGCGCGTCGCCGAAATCCAGTTCCGCGTGACCGAGCGCAAGCAGCCGATGCTCGCGCTCGACGAACATCCGAACGTGTTCGACAGCACGCTGGTCGACCGGATGGTGAAGATCGGCATTCCGCTGAAGGAAGCGCAGACGCTTTACGCGGACAGCGAAGAGAACCGGATCCGCGCCGCGTTGCAGATGACCGAGCAGCGGATGCGCAGCACGTCGCTGCCGCCGGTGCGTAGCGCGCCGGCGCTGTTCAAGGATGCGTTGAAGAAGGGCTATGCGCCGCCGGTCGAGGCGCTGCCGGCTGGTGGCGGCACCAGCAAGGCCATGGCATCGCCGGCCGACGATCTGAAGGCGCGTCTGCTCGGCGAATACTCGGCTTACCGTCGCAAGCAGGCCTACGAGTTGTACAACGAACAGGGGGAGTCGGAGCGCGATATCGCACGGCAATCGTTCGAGGAAGAAGAATTGCCGGGGCTCGGCACGCACATGCGCGACGACTGGCGGCGTCGCGGGCTCGATTCGAAGATCGTGGAAACGGCGTTCTTCGACTGGCTCGCGCGCAGGACCTGGGGCGAACCCACCGACGGCGATCTGCTCGCCTTCACCCTTAACCAGTCGCGCGCGGCCTGATGGGTCGATAACGGCCTTTGAAAGACAAGGGGCGGTGCAAGCGCACCGCCCCTCATGTTTTACTTCAGCATCTTCTCAATCTGCCGCAGGATGTCGTCACGCTTTTCACGCGTGAGGCCTTTCAGGCGCAACTCGAGTCGGTCGTCCCCATATGATTTCAGATCGCCGACCGACACACCACCAAGCTTGATTTCCAGACGTTGCGCATAGCGCTGCCGGCCCGCCGGTTTGGTGCTTTCCTGCGCGGTCGCGCGCCCCTTGACGATGTCGGCGACCTGGCGTGTGCTCAGATCGTCGGAAAGGATCCGGTTGATCAGTCGCAGCGTCGCGTCCGCGCCGCGAGCCGTGTGATAGCGGCCGACCTGGTATGCCATGTTCGAGCCGAAGCGGTCAGGGCGCGCGACCATCTCCTGCATCACGGTTTCCGGCAGCTTGGCGATGGACAGCGCGACTGCGACCGTCGATTCGTCGAGCCCGAGATGTTCGGCCAGTTCCTTCTGGCTCTGGAAATGCCGCTCGTCGAGAAAGCGTCGCCACACGATTGCGTTGTCGAACACGGTCTGCGAGTCGCGCTGCACGTTGAGGTCGTAGCCGAGCTTGTAGCTTTGGATGCCGATTGGCAGATCGATGACGATCGCTTTCACCGACTCCTTGTTCGCTTCTTTCAGCGCGCGCACGCGTCGGCCGCCGTCACTGACGAAGTAGGTGCCAGGGTTGTCGTAGTCGGGAATGACGTGAATCGCCTGTTGCTGCCCCTGCTTCGCCAGATTGACGGCAAGCTCGGCAATCGACGACTTCACATAGAAGTACCGTGGATTGAACGGGCTTGGCTTGATGGTCTTGAGCGCCAGTTCGATGATCTGGCCGGGACGATAGCCGTGCTCGAGCCGCCATGCGCGGTAGGCCGCCGATTCGTTGTCCGGATCAGGGATCTCGGCGTCCTGCAGACGCGACGGCACGACGGCCGGAATCGGACGCCCGGCGATCGCGGAGTTTTTCGCGTCATTTTTAACCAGGCCGTCGATCGCATTCAGACGGTCGAGTGCGGTGCGCTTTTCACTGCTAGTCGTGTCAGGACGTGCTTGAAAGCCTTTGGCGAATTGGGACGGTTTCATTCAGGGTCCTTTATGCGCATAAATTCACGGGAGCAAGGCGGCGATCTCGTTGGCGCACGCCCGTACTTCGAGCGCGGCGAGCTTCGCGCCGCGGTCGTTCATCTGAAGCACCGTTTGCCCCAACGCCATTGCCTGCTTGTAGGCTTCGCGCGTGGGAATCTGGGTCTTGAGGAGAGGGAAGCCGAGTTCTTCGAGCGCGCGCTTCAGCTCGCGCGTCAGCATCCGTTTCTCTTCTGTCTTATTGAGCAGGAACACGGCACGCAGGTCTTCGTTCATGACCTGCGCCTGCTGAACGAGCTTGACGAGGCCGATACTCGACCAGTAATCGGCGGGGGACGACGAAGTTGGGATCACCGCGACGCTCGCTGCAAGCAGGACGACGCCGGAGACTTTTTCGGTGATGGAGGGCGGGCAGTCGACGACGATGATGTCGTAGTCCGCCACGAACTTCTTGATCTCGCGATGGATCTGGCTGCCTGCTTCGGACAGGTTGACGACGGCGAATGGAATACCAACGTCGCCGTCGGAGGCGCTGGCCCAGTGGATCAGAGTGTTTTGGCCATCCGCGTCGACGACGAGAACGCGTTTGCCTTTCTCGTGAAATGCAGCGCCGAGATGCATCGCGATGGTGCTCTTCCCGACCCCGCCCTTCTGCTGTGTTACCGCGATGATTTCTGCCGCCAAATTTCACCTCCTCTTTTTAGACGCAAATGGATTTTACCTGGTTGAATTGCTATTTCAAATCATTTGAGTAAGGGAAATTCGGAAATAGGCCATTCGGCAAAGGGTTTATGCGCATAAAGAGGCATCAGCAGTTGCCCCGGGATCTTGTGGGGTGTCAGGGCAGGAATGGACTGAGGCTTAAGCGTTGCTGATCGCTATCTCTCGGAGGGGACGGGACGAGAGGAATGAGTGCTCGCGTGCTGCGTACCCAGTCGTCGGCAACTAGTCGCGATTCGCGAGCTGATCTCGCGGAGAAAAGGAGTGCGCCCACACATCCTAGCGACCCAAGGCAGGCCAGACTTTATGCGCATAAAGTTCGCGCGGCAATTGACCCGGTGGAGCATTCGCCATCGAGTCGTCCGAGGCGGCTCCTTCGCCGTCGCGGCAGCAAGCGGCAAACGTGGAGGCGGCGCTTCATCAGCAAGTGAATATAGGTTGTAGAGGGTATTGCGCCCGCGCAAGCAAATCGCAGGCTCGATGAGAACTGACGCTGCGAGCATTAAACGATACCGGCTCACCTCGGAAGGCAGCATCGGTTTATGCGCATAAACCGACCCACCCTACCGATCGTTCAAACAACGCGCATGCCGGGCAATCATCCCGCGCCACGCCATCAAGTCACCCGCTAAAATTCCCGAACCCTTCTAACCGTCACAGCAACCTTCAACGGCGCAAGCCCTCAACCCAGCCATGATCACCATCTACCACAACCCGCGCTGCTCCAAATCGCGCGCTGCCTGCGAACTCGTCGCGAACACCTACAACTCCGCAAACGAACCGACGGAAATCGTCGAATATCTGAAGAAGCCGCTGACCGTCGCGGAGCTCAAGAATCTCAATGCTCAACTCGGCTGTGCGGTCCGCGAAATGATCCGCGACACTGAGGCCGAATATAAAGAATTCAATCTCGCCGACCCGTCGCTGACGGACGCCCAGGTCTATGAAGCATTGGCGAAGCATCCGATTCTTTTGCAACGACCTATCGTCGTGAGAAACGGGCGTGGCGTCATCGGCCGCCCACCCGAAAATGTCGCCGCGCTTTTCGACTGATCGCGCGACCGTCGAAGTCAACCGATCTGCGCGATGCGACCTCGAACCGCTGCGCTAGGCTTTGCCCGACAGCGCGGCATCCTTGGTCACGATCTTCGTCGGGATCAGGCGCAGTTCGGTGAACGTGTCCGCAATGCGTTGTTGTTCCGCAAGCACGTTCGCGTCGACGGGCTTATAGATATGCGCGTAATGCCGCAAGCCTGATTCGATCACGCTAGCGTCGAGCCCTTGAATCGGCGCGAGTTGTGCGGCGGCCTCGCTGTAATGGCCGCGCACCCACTCCCCTTCCTTGCCGACTTCATCGATCACGATCGCAAGAACGTCGCCGTTATGTTGCGCGAAGGGTCGCGCGCTCAGAAAGAACTGGTGGTGACTGACGATACCTTCCGCATCGGCAAGCAGCCGCGCGTTCGTCTGCCTTTTGGCGGCTTCGAGAAACGGATCCCAGATAGCCCACGCATCGACCGCACCGCGCTCGAAGGCCGCGCGTGCATCGGCAGGCGGCAAATACACGGGTTGGATCTCGCTGAACTTCACGCCGTTTTTTTGCAACGCGGCGACGAGAAACCAGTGCACATCCGAGCCCTTGTTCAGCGCAATCTTCTTTCCCTTCAGATCGGCCAAGCTTCTGATCGGCGCGTCCGGATGCACGAGGATGCCTTCGGCGTGCGGGGTCGGAATTTCATACGCGGTATAAACGAAATTGGCGCCCGCGGCTTGCGCGAACACGGGCGGCGCTTCGCCCACATAGCCGAAGTCGATCGCGCCGACGTTCAGCCCTTCCAGCAGTTGCGGCCCAGCCGGAAACTCGGTCCATTTGACCGTGATGCCGAGTGGCGCAAGGCGCTTTTCGAGCGTGCCGTGCGCCTTCAGCAATACCAGGGTGCTCGCGGCTTTCTGATATCCGATGCGAAGTTCTTTTGCATGTTCATCGGCGGCAAATGCGGTAGTGGAGAAGACCGGCAACGCGGCGGCGGCCAGCGTTGCGCCTACGCCGGCGAGAAACGTACGGCGCGTCAGCAGCGGATCACGGTGCATGAGAATACTCGTCGAAAGAGAATTTAACGGACACCAAGGCTGGTCCGATTGGCTCCGACGATAATTCGTCCGTCCGCCTGGACGAACCGATAAATTCGCATAAGCAAATCATTCGGCACTAGCGAAGCATTGCGTAACGCCGAAGGTCCGACCCACCCCCTCCCGCTACAATCGACCGGCATTACAGCGGCGTCGGCCAGCGACTCGCGCGGCAAGTCACTCCCGCCGAACGCGCCCGACGCGACGATTTGCACCTACGAATGCAGGTTCTGTGAGGTCTGCCCGCTGACGAGGCTGCGCAACGTGTGTCCGAATTGCGGCGGCAATTTCGCGCATCGCCCGATTCGCACTCGCGCGCAACTCGCGAAACATCCCGCGCGTGCCGATGCGCATACCGTCGGAATCGATGAAGCGTCGCATGCCCGCTTTTTCGAACGCTATTGCGACGCGCCGCCCGGTGAGCGCTGAACCGCGAGGTGGCAAAGCGGCAAATCACTCCTCGCCGCTCACCGCTCCATCGGCGCTCGCGACTCCGCTCGCCACATGCGCGGCGACCCGCAGCAGGCGGATCTGTTTGCGATAGTTCCGGCACCCGCTGCAGGTCGGCAGATGCAGGCGGATCGCGAGCCATTCGCCAGTCGACAGCGAGCGGTCGAGCGCGTCGGATAGCAGCCGCGTGATGTCCTTACACTTCCCCATTCGCGTCCTCGCTGGATAGGCCCTTTTCGCTCAGGCACGTGCGCAGCCGCAGCCGCGCGCGATAGATCAGCACGCTGCAATGATTCGCGTTGATCTGCAGTTCGGCACAGATCGCCGCGATGTCGAGGTCGAGAAACTCCCGCATCATGAACACGCGTCCGATGTGCTCGGGCAAATGCTCGAGGCACATTTCGAACAGCGTCCAGAACTGCTGCTGGCGCAGTGCGGTTTCGGGTGTCGGCCATGGACGCGGTTTGGTCTCGCGCGACCAGTGGCCGTTGTCCTTGAAAAGCTCGCGATCGAGTAACGCCTCGCCGTCGAGTTCGGCTTCGAGCGACGACAGATTGACCGTGCGCTGGCGCGCACGCAGCGTGTCGACGAGCTTGTGGCGCAAGATGCCGAATACCCAGGTCTTGTGCTCCGACTGCGCGGAAAAACGCGCTGCCTGAGTCCACGCGGCGGTCAGCGCTTCCTGCACGGCGTCCTCGGCGGCCGCGGCATCGCGCAATTGCAGACGGGCGAAGCGGACGAGGTCGCGCCGCAATTGCGCGAGATAGATGGGATCGTCGAGCGACGGGCCGCCTGGCTGCGTCACGGCGTGCTCCGTCGCTGTACTGTCGGCTGCGCGTGTTGCGCTGAAACGTCGTGATTCATGAGCGGATGGTCGTCCTCGCGCGATTTGCGGATGTGTGCGCCATTCTCCCCCACGTTCCTGCCCTAACGAATCGGTATTGAACATATATCCCTTGGCAATCGATGGCCCGAGGAGCTTGGTCGCGCGGCGCGGCGGCTTATGACACCGGAAATTAATTGTTGCAAGAAATGATATTTCGGCCTGCGCGCGAGAAGGTTTTTGAATCGCCGCATCGGTCACTCAACGCGTCGCGGTCAATCACCGGTTCCATGCGCTCAGGCAATAACGATTATTTCAATTTATAAAAAAATGTCTTTTCATCTTCGCTGTTTGTGGACGCGGACCCGCTCGCTATTCTTCACGCCATCGATCGCATGAGATCGCGCAACCATACGCAAAACGAGGACCGGACCATGAAACGCATTTTCTCCGCCCTGATCGCTTCGGCCGCACTGTTCGCAGCTGCTTCGGGCATCGCTCACGCCGACGCTCCGGCTTCGGCCTGCAACGGCCCGAAGTCGTACTGCAATGTATTTTTCGGCAACTGATCGGCACGTCGACATACGCAGCAAGCAAGCAAAAGAAAAGGGCGCCGGCAACGGCGCCCTTTTTTTGCATTCAGCGCTCAGCCCTAGCGGCTCGGTGCCTTCCCTCCCCCATCGAGTCCGGCGCCCGTACGCCACACCTGTTTGCCTTGCTCCGACAGCTCACCGCAGCTATGCGTGGCGTCGGCTTCGACGCCGTCGACGGCCATCTTGCCGCCCGCCGGCTCCTGCGCGCGCTGCCGCGCTTTCTTGCGTGCGGCAACCGCTTCGTCGTGGGATTTTCCTGCGTAGTCGAGACTCATTATCCGGTCCTCCAGAAGGTCGATGGTGTCCATTTGCCTCAGATCGCCCTAGCCCGAAGGCATGCTTGATTGACAAGGTAAAAGTTCAACTTATCCACAAGGTTATTCAGCGATTCTGTGGATAACTTTTCGAGTGGCGAGGTTATCCACCGAGAGGTGCCGCAAGAACCCTTCCCGATCCGCTATCGCCTAGCCAAATCCGCCAGTGCCCAGGCGTTTCACGCGGCTTTTGCCTATCATGAACAGTCCTACTCTTTGCGCGTCGAGCGCACTAACTGAGGAAGCGAACATGGCCTATCACATTGCAGTGGTCGTCGGCAGCCTGCGGCGGGATTCGTTCAATCGCCAACTGGCTCAGGCGGTGATTTCTCTCGCTCCAGCCGATTTCACCTTCGAATACATCGATATCGGCTCCCTGCCGCTGTACTCGCAGGACTACGACGCCGACTATCCGGAAGCCGGCAAGAAGCTCAAGGAGCGCGTGCAAGCCGCGGACGGTCTGCTGTTCGTGACGCCCGAATACAACCGCTCGATGCCGGGCGTGCTGAAAAACGCGCTCGACTGGGGCTCGCGGCCGTGGGGCACGAATTCGTGGGGCAACAAGCCCGGCGCGGTGATCGGCACCTCGGTCGGCGCCACCGGTACGGCGCTCGCGCAACAGCATCTGCGCAACGTGCTCGCCTATCTCGACGTCGCGACGATGGGGCAGCCCGAAGTATTCATCAAGCACGATCCGTCGGTGATCAACGAAAAAGGCGAGATCGTCAACGACGGCACGCGCAAGTTCCTTCAATCGTTCATGGACCGCTACGTCACGTGGATCAAGCGGCATGGGGCGGTGGCGTAATCGAGACTTAGCGGCGCCGAACGCGCCCTGACCGTCCGCCGAAGCAACGAGGACACGGCGCGCGCCGCGCGAGGCGGCCGCGCCCGTTTCGCCCGCCGCATCACCTACACGTGGTGATGCCCGGTCACCCGCTCCCACCCATGACGCACCGCGAGCTTGAAGCGCTCCCACGTGCTCTCCGGCGACGTGGTTTCCCAATGGCGGCGAGCTTCGGGCTCGATCTCCTCCCACGGACGATCGCGAAAGCGCGCGTCGCGACCGATCTCCGCGCCGTAGCGATAGGCCGGCACGTAGTCTTCGTAGCGCGCGTTCGCGGCTGCGTACTGCTCGTCATAGTGCGTGCGGAAGTCTTCTTCGTACTCCAGATATTCGTTCGGCATCTGCGCGCCGGGTCCGGTGCCCGGCTGTCCGCCTTCCGGGACGACGTCGGACGGCTGGGGCTGCATCACCGCGCCCGAACCCGGCACGGAGCCGGCGGCGATGGCGCTGCGTCCCACATCGCCGGTGAGAGGATCGGCGATGGGTTCGTTGACCGGATCGCTCATCGGCCGTTCGCTGACCGGCGGCGGCGCGAACGGCTCGGCGGCCGCGCCGATGTCCGGCGGCGGCATGGCGGTCAGTGGATCGGGGCGCGGAGTCGCAGGAGGAGGCATGGTGTCGGGCGCGGTCGTCCCTGTTGCCGAAGTGGCGCCCGTCGCGCCGGCGATTCCAGTCGATTCGCCGACGCCCGCCGCACCCGTTGCGCCGCTGCTCGAACTCGCACCCGCCCCCGGTGTTGCCGTGGTGTCCCGCATGCCCGGCGTCGCGCCCGCCTCGGTCGTTACGCTCGAGGTACGCGGCGTGCCCGGCATCACCGCGCCGATGCCCAGCTCATCGAGCACCGAGTGGTCGCGGTTGGAGGCGACCGGGGCGTCCGCTTCGGGCAGGCGGTCGCCGATATCGGTCGCGCCGAGCCGCACGAGCGTGTTGCGCGCCAGTTCCGCATGCGACTGGCTCGCGGCATGAACGCACACGAGCACCGCCCCACGCCGCATCGCCTCGGCATAACGGGCGGTGTCCGACGGACGCGGCCCGGTCGAGAACAGGCTGGCGAGAAAGCGCTCGATATTCGCGAGCACGCCCGCGTTGGCGACTTCGCTGGTGGCCGAGCCAACCGATGGTTCGGCGTTCGCCTGCAACTCGATCTTCTCGCGCGCAAAACCGGTCTGCACGAGCGTGTCGCGGGCGGTTTCGGCCTGCACGTAAGTGTCGAATAAACCAATCACGAGATGTTGCATGGTTGTCTCCCGACATGTTCTGCTGGAACGGGCGGCGCCCGAGGCGCCGTCCCCTTGCCGTCTTTGGGCACGCAACGATCATGCCCCCGCACCGACGCGCGGCGGCGCTGCGTCCCGTGCGCGCCCGCGATGCCCCCCGCGCTACGCATCACGCGGGCTCGCGACCAAGAAGGCGCGGCGTGCGAGCGCCGCGCTTTTTACAAGGCCTGGTAAATGACGCCGGGACGACGCGGACGTCAGGTATCGGCCGGATCCGTGGCGGTATCGGCGCTCGTCTGCACGGTGTTGTGCTGGATCGTTTCGAGCAGCTGTTCGAGCAGTCCGATATCGAATGGTTTGGACAGCACGCGCACGTTCACGTGCCGCGCGCGGTCGAGCTCTTCCGCGTAGCCGGTGACGAGAATGACCGGCAGCGGCGGGTCGAATCCGAGCACCGCTTCGGCCAGATCGATGCCGTTCATCTTGCCCGGCATGTGAATGTCCGACAGCACCAGATCGAACGGCAGCGGCTCGCCGGTGTCCGCGCGCTTCGCGCGGGCGTCGTCGAGCACGCGCAGCGCCGTGTCGGCGTTGAACACGCAGCTCACCTGGTGGCCCATCATCTGCAACAGCGCCTCGGTGCCGGCGGCGACTTCTTCGTTGTCCTCGACGAGCAGCACGCGCAGACCGTGCGGCGCGTCGCTTGCGGGCGCGAGCGCTTCGGCGGGTCCAGCCGTCTGCGGCTCGGTCGACGCGCGCGGCAGATAGAGCCGCACCGCGGTCCCCGCGCCGATCGCACTGTCGATTGCCGCGAGCCCGCCCGAGCCCTCGCAGAATGCAAAGACCTGCGGCAACCCGAGCCCCGTGCCCATGCCTTTGGACTTGGTCGTGTAAAGCGGCTCGAACGCGTGCGCGAGCACGTCGGGTGCCATGCCGGCGCCGGTGTCCTCGAGCGACAGCTGCACGAACTCGCCGGTCAGCGGAAAGCCGTCCTCGTGGCGGAACACGACGTTGCTCGCGCGCGCGGTGAAGCGCCCGCCGTTGGCCATCGCGTCGCGCGCATTGACGGCGACGTTGATCAGCGCGAGCTCGAGCTCGGCAACATCCACACGCACCGGCCAGGTGTCGACGCCGCTATCGATCACGAGCGACACCTTCGCGCCGAGCGACGCCCGCAGCAGCTCGCGGCACGACGGCAGCCAGCGTTGGAGCGACAGCGTCTCGGTGCGCAGCGGCTGCTTGCGCGCGACGCCGAGTAGCTGCCGCGTCAGCGACTGGCCGCTCTTCAACGCGCGCTCCATCGCCGACAGTTCGCGCTCCAGTCCGCCGACGCCGCGCCGTCGCACGATCTGCACATTGGCCGACAGGATCATCAGCAGGTTGTTGAAGTCGTGCGCGACGCTGCCGACCAGCGTGCCGAGCGCTTCCATCTTGCGCGACTGGCGGTACGCGGATTCGATCGAGCGGCGCATCGATGCCTCGGCCTGCCAGCGCTGCCACGCTTCCTCTTCGGCGCCGAGGCGGCGCAGCGACAGCCAGATCACGCACCACAGGGCGATCGACGGCGTGAACATCGACAGGATCAGCACGCTCAGGTGTCTGTACCAGGCGGCCCAGATCGCCGACGTGCGATAGCCGCACAGCACGTAGACCGGATACGAGCCGACGTGCCGGAATGCGACGATCAGGTTGCCGTCGGCGAAGCTCGAGTGCATCCGCACGACGCCGGAGCGCTGCCCGTGCGAAACCGCTTCGGCGAACGGCGAATCCGGTGCGAGCGCGGTCGGCTCGCGGGGGCCGCGCGGGTAATGCGCGAGGACCGCGCCGTCGGTGCGCACGAGACTCATGATGATCGGCGTGTCGTCGCTGTTGCCGAGCAACTCGCGATAGAACGCATCGAAATAGCTGGGCCGCAGCGCGATCGACACCGTTCCCGCGAACGAACCGTTGAATTGCTGGCGCGCGACGCCCATGTTGAACACCTGCTCGCCGCTGACGTGCCCCGTCATCACTTTCGACACGCGTTCGATCACGCTGCCGTCGCGGATGCCGACGAAATCGTCGCGCTGGCCGACCGAAATTTCCGGCGCCGGATACAGGCGGCTGCTCACCAGCAGCGCGCCCTGTTCGCCGTAGATCGACACCGAAGCCACCTGCGGATAGCCGCCGCCCATCGTGCGCAACTTGTCGTGAATCGTGTGTTCGCGCGCGCGGATGCCGTCGTCGTCGAGGCCCTCGGTCAGATCGACGATGCGCGAGTTCAGCGTCTCGTTCATGTCGAACACCTTCAATGCGTGTTCTTCGGCGATCCGCACCGTACGCAGCGCCAGCTCGGTCGCATCGGCCTCGCGCGAGCGCAGATCGCTGAATGCCATCGCCGCGACGTAGACGAACGGCAGCACGATCGCCGCGACCAGCAGCGCGATCAGTGTGATGCGACGTACCTGGAAGTTCTGTTCCGGTACGGCGGGAAACGACGCGTCGTCCTGCTCGCGGGAAGGACGACCCGAAAGGCGGCCCGCTCGCACGGAGTCGACCTGGTCTGATGTCATTGTCGTTGACGCGAAAAGTCGTTCGAATCTGGCAGCCCCGTATCGGGCCATTGCCGGCACCATGCCGCCTTCAGAACAAGCATAGACGGAGCGCGGAAAAACTTGCCGCAAAGCGTCGGGGACGCGCGTCCACCGTACCGGCCGTTCTTTAAGAGCGGTTTTAAAACAGCGACGAATCGGGAAGCGCAAACGTACACAAAAGGATAAACTTAAAAGATTGCCGGTCCTGACGATAAAACTATTTCTCAAATTAACCTAGTCTGGAAACAGATCGTTACCGTCGGCGATTTCGGCGAGTTGCTTTTGCGCGGCTTTGCTTCGACAATCCTCGCCACGATAAAAGGCCGTTGCCGCCTCTGTGCGCCGGATCGTCGAGGTCCGCCAAAACGCGTCCTGCTGCATTTAGCACCCCTCTCGCCATAGGCAATTGCAATTCGACAGGCGCCACTGTACCTGGTCGCGCATCGGTCGGCATCACGTGAAGGCGTGCTGTCCTCCGCTGTCGGGACGAACAAAACGCAAACGACCAGGCGCGGAAAGCGCGCAAACGAACGAGCCGATTCCTTTATCCGCCCGCCTAAAAAACCGCCCGACCCGCCGTTGCCATGCTGCCCATTGTGATCGCCGACGATTCGCTGCTCGCCCGCAAGTTGCTCACGAAGGCACTGCCGCCCGACTGGACTGTCGACGTGTCCTACGCGACGAACGGGCGCGAGGCGCTCGCGCTCTATCGCGACGGCAAGGCCTCGGTGATGTTCCTCGATCTGACGATGCCGGACATGACCGGCTACCAGGTCCTCGAGGCGTTGCAGCACGAGGACCTCAATACCTTCGTGATCGTCGTTTCCGCCGACGTGCAGCCGCTCGCCCAGGAGCGCGTGCGCGAGCTCGGCGCGATCGCGTTCATCGCCAAGCCGGTGACGCCGGAGGCGGTCCTGCCCATCCTCAAGGAGTACGGCTTGTATGTCTGAGCCCGCCTTCACCGAAGACCAGCGCGACGCGCTACAGGAAATCGCCAACCTTGCGATGGGCCGGGCCGCGACGCGGCTCGCGGGACTGCTCGATTCGTTTATCGAGCTGTCGGTGCCGCGCGTGAAGATGGTCGCGGTGAGCGATGCGGCGCGCACGCTGCGCGAGATGACCCACATCGACGACACGGTCAGCGCGGTGCGTCAGGGCTTTCGCTCGGATATCAAGGGCGAGGTGCTGGTGATCTGTCGCAGCGACAGCATCGCGCAGCTGTGTTCGCTGGTCAGCGACCCGTACGCGCGTTCGAGCTACGAGGCGATCGGCGAGCGCGAACTGATGCTCGACGTCGCGAACCTGCTGTCGGGCGCGTGCGTGTCGTCGATACTCGACCAGCTCGGCCGCACGCCGGTGTTTTCCGCGCCGGGCGTGCTCGGCGACACGCTGACGCTCGACGAAGTGTTCCAGCCCGGCGTGCTGCAATGGCAGGTGGCGCTGCTCGTCGAAGTGAACTTCGCGCTCGAACATCAGAGTTTTCGCGCGCATCTCGTGATGCTGATGGCCGAAGACTCAATCCGTCACATGAACGAAGCGCTCGATGCGCTGCTGTCCAGTCTATGAATGTCCCAGTGGAATCGTTGAGCGACCTCGTGGTCGAGCGGGTCGGTTTTGGCATCTTCGTGCTCGATCGCGAACTGAACGTGCTGATGTGGAATCGCTTCATGCAGGACCATAGCGGCCTGTCGGCGGAGCAGGTGGTCGGCCGCTCGATCTACCAGAACTTTCCGGAGCTGCCGCGCGTGTGGCTGTCGCGCAAGATCGAGAGCGTATTCCAGCTCGGCAGCTTCGCGTTCAGCTCGTGGGAGCAGCGCCCCTATCTGTTCAAGTTCGATCACGACCGGCCGATCACCGGTGGGGTCGACTTCATGCAGCAGGACTGCACGTTCATGCCGCTGATGCGCGGCCGCGAAGTGGTGGCCGTGTGCGTGACGATCTCCGACGTGACGCATGTGAGCATTGTGCAGCGCGAGCGCGAGGAGGCGGTTGCGAAGCTGCAGGAGTATGCGAATCGCGACGGGCTGACCGGCATCGCGAACCGGCGCTTTTTCGAAGCGCGGCTGCGCGACGAGTTCACGCGCTGGCAGCGCTACGGCGGCGACATGTCGATGCTGCTGTTCGATCTCGATCACTTCAAGCGGATCAACGACCAGTTCGGTCACGGCGTCGGCGATACGGTGCTGCGCGTGATGGCGCAGCGTGTCGCGGGTGTGGTGCGCGCGCAGGACACGTTCGGGCGCTTCGGCGGCGAGGAGTTCGCGCTGCTGCTGCCGTGCACGCCGCTCGACGACGCGATGCTGGTGGCGGAGAAGATCCGTCGCGTGATCGAGGAAACGCCGGTCGAGCTGATCGGCACCAGCGTGCCGGTCACCGCGAGCCTCGGCGGCGCGTCGGCGCGCGAGGGCGTACCCGCGTACGACGTGCTGATCAACGAGGCCGACGCGGCGCTCTACAGAGCAAAGCGCCAGGGCCGCAACTGCGCGGTCGCGTTCCGGCTCGCGGGGGCCTGATTCGCTAGCGAGGGCGGTGCGGTTCCAGCTCGCCGCGCCCGGCGGCCTTTCTTTGCGTCCTCATTGGCCGCCCAATCTGCGGTCACCGGCAAAGATTGCTATACTTTTCGCCGTTTCCGGCCGCCCAGCCGGATGTTTCGCGCGTGTCCGCGCGCGCGGGCACACTGCCTTGCGGGTCGGCATAAAAACCTCTTTGAACGCCTTTCAGCGGGCGCCTCCAGCGGAGATCGTCTTGGCTGTTTCCAATCTCGTCGTGGACGATACTGAAATCGACGCGGCTGCCGCCACGTCCGGCAGCTCGTTTTATCTCGCGATGCGCATCTTGCCGGCGGCGCAGCGCGATGCGATGTACCAGGTCTACGCGTTCTGCCGCGCGGTCGACGACATCGCCGACAGCAGCCTGCCGCGCGCCGAGCGCGCGGCCGGGCTCGAGCAATGGCGCGCGGACATCGACGCGTGCTACGCCGGCCAGCCGCGGGCGTCGCTGCGCGCGCTGACGCGGCACATTCACACGTTTCATCTGCAACGCGAGGATTTTCACGCGATGATCGACGGCATGGCGATGGACGCCGCCGCCGACATCTGCGCGCCCGACGACACCACGCTCGACCTGTATTGCGACCGCGTCGCGAGCGCGGCCGGCCGTCTGTCGGTGAGGATATTCGGGATGCGTGAGGAGCCGGGCCGGCTGCTCGCGCACCATCTGGGCCGCGCGCTGCAGCTCACCAACATCCTGCGCGATATCGACGAAGACGCGGACATCAACCGCTGCTATCTGCCGCGCGAGCTGCTCGCGCGCGAAGGCATCGCGGCCACGAACCCGCGGCAGATCGCCGACGACCCGACGCTGCCGCTCGTTTGCGCGACGCTCGCCGAGCGCGCGAAGCAGCACTTCGCCGAATCCGATGCGATCATGGATCGCGAGCCGCGCGCTCAAGTGCGTGCGCCGCGCATCATGTCGGGCGTCTATCGCGTGCTGCTCGAGCGTACGCTGGAGCGCGGCTTCGACGTTCCGCGCACGAAGGTCAGCAAGCCGAAGCTGCGCCTGCTGTGGATCGTCGCGCGTTACGCGCTTTTCTGAGCTGATGCCGAAGCTCGTCCACGTGGTCGGCGCGGGCGTGGCCGGGCTCGCCGCCGCTGTGCAGTTGCAGCGGCGCGGCGCGCGGGTCGTGCTGCACGAAGCGCAGGATTACGCGGGCGGCCGCTGCCGTTCGTACTACGACTCGAGGCTCGGTGCGACGCTCGACAGCGGCAATCACATCGTGCTGTCGGCCAATGCCGCGACGCTGAACTACGTGCGTGCGATCGGCGCCGCCGACGAACTGGTCGGCCCCGCGCAGCCCGAGTATCCGTTCGTCGATCTGGCCACGCGTTCGCGCTGGAGCGTGCGTCTGTCGCCGGGGCGTTTGCCGTGGTGGATTTTCGATGCGCATGCGCGCGTGCCGAACACGGTACCGACCGATTACCTGTCGCTCGTGCCGCTGCTGTTCGCGAAGCCCGGCCGCAGCGTCGCGCAGACGATGCGCTGTGACGGTCCGCTATGGGACCGGCTGCTGCGGCCGCTGCTGCATGTGCTGCTGAACCTGGAGCCGCGCGACGCGTCGGCCGAGCTGACCGGCGCGCTCGTGCGCGAAACGCTGTTCGCGGGCGGGCTCGCGTGCCGGCCGCTCGTTGCGCGTAATGGTCTTGGCAGTGCGTTCGTCGATCCGGCGCTGCGGCTCCTGCAGCACGGCGGCGCGACGATCCGGCTCGGTTCGCGTCTGCGCGACATCGCGCTCGCGGCCGACCCGGCGCGTGTGCAGGCGCTGCATTTCGCCGATGAGAGCATCACGCTCGGCGCCAACGAGGCGGTGATTCTGGCGCTGCCGCCCGAAGCCGCAGCGGCGCTGGTGCCGGGGCTGCGTGCGCCGACGCGTTTCGCGGCCGCGCTGAGCGTGCATTTCGCGGTCGAGCCGCCGGTCGGTTTGCCGCAGATCAGCGCGCTGCTGAACGGAACGGCCGAATGGTTGTTTGCGTTCGACGACCGCCTGTCGGTGACGCTCAACGGTGACGAGCGGCTCTTCGACATGCCGCACGACGCGCTCGCGGCGACCGTCTGGGCCGAGGTCGCAGCGGCGGTGAAACTGCCGCTCGCGCCGCTACCGCGCTGGCAGGTCGTGATCGAACCGCGCGCGATGTTTGCCGCGCTGCCCGAGCAGGAGACGCTGCGACCGGGCACGCGCACTCGCTGGAACAATTTGCTGCTCGCAGGCGACTGGACGTCCACCGGCCTGCCCGCGATGCTCGAAGGTGCCATCCGCTCCGGCCAGAAGGCCGCGGATACACTGCTGAATCAACAGATGGAACGCCGATGAACGACTTATCTCAAACCCAGCCGCTCGACGCGGTGCTGCCCGAAGCCGCCGATGCGGCGCCGAACCTGGCCGAAGCTGCCGTGGTTGCCAACGCGCCCGCCGTGGCGGACGCATTGGCAACCGCAACGCCGTCGGCCATGCAAACTGCCGGCGCGAGCCCGCTCGACGCGTCGATCACGCGCGCGACCGATGCGATCCTGGCCGCGCAGCAGCCGGACGGCCATTGGATCTACGAACTCGAAGCCGACGCGACGATTCCGGCCGAATACGTGCTGCTGGTGCACTACCTCGGCGAGACGCCGAACCTCGAACTCGAACAGAAGATCGCGCGCTATCTGCGCCGCATCCAGTTGCCGAATGGCGGCTGGCCGCTCTTCACCGATGGCGCGCTCGACATCAGCGCGAGCGTGAAGGCGTACTTCGCGCTGAAGATGATCGGCGACCCGGTCGACGCCGAGCACATGGTGCGCGCGCGCGACGCGATCCTTGCGCACGGCGGCGCGGAACACGCGAACGTGTTCACGCGAATTCTGCTCGCCCTCTTCGGCGTGGTGTCGTGGCGCGCGGTGCCGATGATGCCGGTCGAGATCATGCTGCTGCCGATGTGGTTCCCGTTCCACCTGTCGAAGGTGTCGTACTGGGCGCGCACGGTGATCGTGCCGCTGCTCGTGCTCAACGCGAAGCGGCCGCTCGCGCGTAACCCGCGCAAGGTGCGCATCGACGAGCTGTTCCGCGGCGCGCCCGTGAACACCGGCATGAACGAGCGCGCACCGCATCAGCACGCGGGCTGGTTCGGCTTTTTCCGCTGTGTCGATACAGTGCTGCGCGCGGTCGATGGCCTGTTGCCGAAGGCGAGCCGCGAACGCGCGATCCGCGCGGCTGTCGCGTTCGTCGACGAACGGCTGAACGGCGAGGACGGCCTCGGCGCGATCTTCCCGGCGATGGCCAACTCGGTGATGATGTACGACGTGCTCGGCTATCCGGCCGATCATCCGAACCGCGCGATCGCTCGCAAGTCGCTCGACAAGCTGCTCGTCATCAAGGACGACGAAGCGTATTGCCAGCCGTGTTTGTCGCCGGTGTGGGATACGTCGCTCGCCGCGCACGCTTTGCTCGAAACCCGCGAAGCGCGCGCCGAACAGGCGGCCGAACGCGGGCTCGCGTGGCTGCGTCCGCTGCAGATTCTCGACGTGCGCGGCGACTGGATTTCGCGCCGTCCGAACGTGCGGCCGGGCGGCTGGGCGTTCCAGTACAACAACGCGCATTACCCGGACGTCGACGATACGGCGGTGGTCGTGATGGCGATGCATCGTTCGGCTGCGCTCACGAAGTCCGATGTCGATCGTGAAGCGATTGCCCGCGCGCGCGAATGGGTAGTCGGCATGCAAAGCAGCGAAGGCGGTTGGGGTGCATTCGAGCCGGAAAACACCCAGTACTACCTGAACAACATTCCGTTCTCGGATCACGCCGCGCTGCTCGATCCGCCGACCGCGGACGTGTCGGGCCGCTGTCTGTCGATGTTCGCGCAGATCGGTGAGTTGCCGCAAAACAGCGAGCCGGCGCAGCGCGCGTTCGACTACATGCTGCAGGAGCAGGAGTCGGACGGCAGCTGGTACGGCCGCTGGGGCCTGAACTACATCTACGGCACATGGACCGCGTTGTGCTCGCTGAACGCGGCGGGCATGTCGCACGACGACCCGCGCATGCGGCGCGCGGTGCAATGGCTCGTGTCGATCCAGAACGAGGACGGCGGTTGGGGCGAGGGCGGCGAGAGCTACAAGCTCGACTATCGCGGCTACGAGCGCGCGCCGAGCACCGCGTCGCAGACCGCCTGGGCGCTGCTCGGGCTGATGGCGGCGGGCGAGGTCGATCACGACGCGGTGGCGCGTGGGATCGACTATCTGCAGCGTGAGCAGCGCGAGCATGGGCTGTGGGACGAAACGCGCTTTACCGCGACGGGCTTTCCGCGCGTGTTTTATCTGCGCTACCACGGCTATCGCAAGTTCTTCCCGTTGTGGGCGCTCGCGCGCTTCCGTCATCTGAAGCGCAATGGGCTCACGCGCGTCACGGTCGGGATGTGACGGATGTCCGTGTCGATGACGCCGTCCGTCGGAACGGGCGATAGCCGTTTGCCGGTGATCGTCGTGACGGGCATGGCGTTCGAGGCGCGCATCGCGCGTGGCGACGGCAGCGAGCGCGTCGAGGTCGTGTACGCGGCACGGGCCGATCTGCTCGAGCGCGCGCTAAGCGCTGCGGTCGCTCGCGGCGCGGCGGGGATCGTCAGTTTCGGCACGGCGGGCGGACTCGCGCCGGATCTGGAACCGGGGACGCTGATCGTCGCGGATGCGGTGCATGGACCGTTTGGACGCATCGACACGGATCGGCAGTGGTCGGAGCGGATTGCCGCCGCGGTAACTGACGTCAGGACCGCCGAAGGGCTCGCGGGACGTGTGCGCCGTGGCGCGACGGCGGCGGTCGCCGCGCCGCTGATCACCGCTGAAGACAAACGCGGGCTGTACGAATCGACCGGCGCGCTAGCGGTGGACATGGAATCGCACATCGCGGGGGCGACCGCTGCCGCTCGCGGTCTGCCGTTCGCCGTGTGTCGAGCGGTCGTCGATCCGGCCTGGCGCACGCTGCCGCCGGCCGCGACGGCGGGCCTGCGCGACGACGGCACCACCGCGCTCGGGCCGATTTTGCGCGAATTGCTCCGGCAGCCATCGCAACTGGGTGCGCTGCTGCGACTCGCCGGCGATGCGCGCGCCGCGCGGACGACGCTGGTCGAGACGCGGGAGGCGTTGGGGAAGGGCGGCGTGCTGCGGATCACGGGTGTCGCCGGTTGAGCGACGGGGGAGGGTGGTTAGTCATCCCGATCGCGTCCGGGGCAGGCAGCAAGTCGCTAGCGTGTGCGTGAGCCGCCCCTGGAGCGGCGACTCGGGTCTTCGCCTAAGTCTCTTAGGAGGTTGCGCAGCCGCTGGTTGTCCGCGAAAAGCCCCGCAATTGCCAGTATGAACAGCAGCACCACAAACCACTGGCCGCTGTAGTGAATCAGCGCCCATGCGAGCGCCGCACAGGCAATGGCGGCGAGCAGAAGCGCCGCTTTATCGACGATCCAATTCATAACAGTTCAGTTCGGTGGAGCCCCAGGGAGGCGTAGTGTCGGCGCGCCGGCCTATTTGTCAGCGCTTCGGATGGCGATCGCAGATTCAATGGCTTGGGTGTCCCATGTTCCGAGTCGCACGGCTTCTGCCAGCATGCCTAGGGTCAGCGGCACGAGGTCCGGTTTGCGATGCCGCGTTGAGAAAAGACCGATCAATGTTGAAAGGAGCTTTTGCCCTTCCGGGCCGAAGTAGCGCCTGTATGGAAAGCCGTCCGCCCGCACGTTGAACGTGAGAGCCCACCTGTCGATAAAGTCGACACCATCAAGTCCGGTTACCCCCAGGTCCCGTTCAAGCCTGGTAGATGGGGTCAACTTCAGTGGGCCACCAAAGATTGGCCTTCCTAGTTCTTCGCGAGTGAAAGCCTCAAGGCGTTCCCAGATATCCGTGTCAATCACAGCAGCCTGTCCTCGGGTAGCACCAGCCGGTTATAGGTCGTCACGGTGCGACGCATAATCTGTATCGCGTCCGCAGCGAGAAAAAACTCCCCAATTACTGGGGCCATACGGCCGACGAATGCACCAAGATTCCGTGTGAAAGCAATCCGAACTCCTTTCAGCCCGACCGATGTAATCATCGGCAAGCGCACAGCGACCCTGAACGGGAGAACCTTGCGAGCGGCGAGGGATGCAACAGACGTTCCCACAGTCGCGCCCGCTAGCTTGCCCGACACCGGTATATCCGCCTGTCCTAAAAGTACCACTGCGGCGGCTGTCAGGTCGCTTATCCCGAATTGTTTAGCCGTTTCGTCCAGCGCTACGTACGTGAACAAATCTACGGCCCGAATATTTTTGTGTATGCCGAATGAATACCGGTTATCGCTCACTGCGTTCTCCCGTTTATAAAACGAGAAAATTCTAGCCGATGAATGCTCGTTTTTATTTTGGGATAGCCTCTTTGATCATAGAAATGGTGGGTCTAATTGTAAATTATGGTCAAATTAAATTTGACTAATCGACATGATCAGCGCGTCGCGATAAATATCAGGCGATGTTTGACGGTCAGACATTAATATCTGACTTTCGAAAAATACACCGCATATCCGGGGCAGACCTACGATCCATCGTAAGCACCCGGCCAAGTCATCTTGATCGCCAAGTCGTGCCGCCCGACGATCATGTCCATTCAAATTTTAAATGGACAGGTGTACATGACGGACGAAGTCGAGGTTGTCCAGGATGTGGTGCAGCCGACACGGCGCCGGCGGCATAGCAAGGAATTCAAGGAGACGGTCATTCGGGCGGCAATGCAGCCGAATGTGTCGATTGCGGCCGTGGCACTGCATTACCGGTTGAACGCCAACCTGCTGCGTAGCTGGGTTGCGGCGCGGGAGGAACGCGATGCCGCTGAAGCGGCCCGACAGGAATTGAATGTCTCGTCGCCGGAATTTGTGCCGCTGCAGATGCAGAATGGTGTTGCAGCGGCGACGCACATCGAGATCGAGGTACGCAGGGGCGCGACGGCGATCACGGTGCGCTGGCCACTGTCGGCCGCGAGCGACTGCGCAACGTGGCTGCAGGGGTGGTTGCGTTGATTCGCATCGATGCCATCTGGCTCGCGACGGAGCCGGTCGACATGCGCGCCGGTGTCGATACGCTGCTCGCACGCGCGGTCAAGGTGTTCGGGTCAGTGAGGCCCCATCATGCCTACCTGTTTGCCAATCGGCACTCGACTCGAATGAAGGTGCTGGTCTACGATGGCCTGGGCATATGGCTTGCCGCACGGCGGCTGAACAAGGGGCGCTTCGTCTGGACGAACGGCGAGCAGGCGGTGAGCGTGGGGCTGAGCCCTGAACAGCTTCAGGCTCTGGTGATGGGACTGCCGTGGCGCACTCTCGCGCCGGATCACGCGATCACGGTGGTTTGAGCCCCGTAAGTACGTAAACTGTTTCCCTTGCTGCATGGCGCGCCGCTCTGGCAGACTGGTCGCCATGGACATACCCGCCGATCTCGACGCCCTCAGTACCGAACAGATACGCGAACTGAACGTGAAGCTGATGGCAGAGATCGCCGAGAAAGAAAGAGAGTTGCAGTACCGGCAAACACGTATCGACCAGCTTACGCACGAACTCTCGGTCATCAAGCGGCAGCAGTTCGGCAGGCGCAGTGAGCAGCTCAACAAGGAGCAACTGAGCCTGCTCGAGGAAGCGCTCGACGCGGATCTGGCGGCAATCGGGCTCGAGCTGCAGGGGGCTGAAGTCCGGCGAGCAGGCAGGGGACACCACGGCAACAGCCAAAGCGTGAACCGCTTCCTCCCGAACTGCCACGTACCGACATTCATTACGAGCCGGACAGTACGATCTGTACGTGCGGCTGCGAGCGCGTTCGCATCGGCGAGGACATCAGCGAGAAGCTGGATTACACGCCCGGCGTGTTCACGGTTGAGCGGCACATCCGGGGTAAATGGACGTGCAAGGCATGCGAGACGCTGGTGCAGGCTGCGGTGCCGCCGCACGTGATCGACAAGGGCATCCCGACCACCGGTCTGCTCGCTCAGGTGCTGGTCGCCAAGTACAGCGATCACCTGCCGTTGTATCGACAGGAGCGCATCTTTGCGCGGGCGGGTCTGGCGATCGCGCAATCGACGCTCGGCGGCTGGGTTGGCGCGTGTGGCGTGCGCCTGCAGCCCCTGGTCGATGCACTTCGCGAAGAGGTATTGCAGCACGCGGTACTGCATGCCGACGAGACGCCGGTACAGATGCTTGCCCCGGGAAAGGGCAAGACCCATCGAGCCTATCTGTGGGCGTACAGCACCACGCAGTTCGCCGATCTGAAGGCGGTGATCTATGACTTCGCCGATAGCCGCGCCGGCGAACATGCACGCGCATTCCTGGGCGAGTGGCGCGGCAAGCTGGCGTGCGACGATTACGGGGGCTACAAGTCCAGCTTCAGGAGTGGGGTCACAGAGATCGGGTGCCTGGCCCACGCGCGCCGTAAATTCTTTGATTTACACGTCAAGCACCAGAGCGAGCTGGCCGAGCCCGCGCTGCGATACTTCGGTGCGTTGTACGAAGTAGAACGCGACGCCGCACAACTCGAGCCCGATAGAAGACGTCTTGTGCGTCAGGAGCGGGCTCGCCCCATCGCCGACGAACTCCATGCATGGCTGCTCACGCAACGGCAGCGTGTGCCGGACGGATCCGGGATCGCCGCGGCACTCGACTACAGCCTCAAACGTTGGGAGGCGCTTACGCGCTATCTGGACGATGGACATGTGCCAGCCGATAACAACTGGGTCGAGAATCAAATACGGCCGTGGGCCCTGGGGAGGTCGAACTGGTTGTTCGCAGGATCTCTGCGTGCTGGAAAACGCGCGGCCGCGATCATGACATTGATCCGCTCTGCACAACTGAACGGACACGATCCGTTGGCTTACCTGAAGGACGTGTTGACGCGCTTGCCGACACATCGTGCCGCCGACATAGCGCAACTGCTTCCTCATCGCTGGACGCCGACCGCTGCTTGATCGTTTGATCGTTTGAGCGATCGCCCCAGTCAAGATGCCTTCCCCGGGTGCTTACGATCCATCAAATCTGCATACAAAATATTCCGGCACGGCTGACAATGATTAAATTTATTTTGCGTGTTTTTGCGTCACTGGCGGTTGCCTTGGCATTTGAGCCGGGTGTCGCCACCGCAGCGACTCCGGGTACACCAGAAGCCGCTGTGAAGGCGTTTTACAGCTGGTATTTGCAGCAGCGGGGCAGCGTTTATCAATTGACGGATAGCCGCATTTACAACTATGTGGCAAAACAAACGGCCGATAATCTGCGGGATGACTATCGTCACAAACGCTTGCCTGGCGGCGCGGACTACTTCACGCGGGTGCAAGACCGCGATCCACAAATATGGCTCAAAACGATGACTTTGCACCCAGCGATCGCGCTCGGCGAGACGGCGGTAATCCCAGTGACGTTCGGCTTAGAGGAAAAGCAGGATCTCGTCGTGTTCGTCGCAAAGGAAAACGGACACTGGCGGATAACCAAGGTAGAGGACACAACCGGCTACCAAGGATTCCACCAGTATGACCCGATGGATTAGGGAGCACCTTCCTGACCTGACCTGACCTGACCTGACCTGACCTGACCTGCCCGCTCGCTCTCGAGCGGGCTTTTTCTGACCGTCGCAACCAGCGCCAGTCCTTTAAAAGAACCGCCGACTATCAGCACGATTAATTATGCAATCTTTGAAATACTAGGGAAAACCCCTACCTTTGGTACAATGCTAGTGTTAACCCTAGGTTCAGGCGCATGACGCGCCGCCCGGGGAGCCTCGAACACGGAGTACCAAATGAATTTCCACACAAGAAAATGGGTCAAGCCCGAAGACCTGAATCCCAACGGGACGTTGTTCGGCGGCAGCCTGCTGCGCTGGATCGACGAAGAAGCCGCGATCTACGCGATCTCTCAGCTGGACAACCAGCGGGTCGTGACCAAGTTCATGTCAGAGATCAACTTCGTCAGCTCGGCGCGCCAGGGCGACATCATCGAACTGGGCATGACCGCGACGCATTTCGGCCGCACGTCGATCACGCTGCGCTGCGAAGTGCGCAACAAGATCACGCGCAAGAGCATTCTGACGGTCGAGAAAATGGTGTTCGTCAATCTCGATGAAAACGGCGACCCGGCGCCGCACGGCCGCACGCGTATCCGTTATGCGGACGAGCAGTTCGCTCACTATCGCGCGAACTCCAAGCCGGTGCCGCAACCGGCACCAGTCGCTGCGGTCGAGGAAGATCGGGGCGCGGCGCGCAGCGAGGTCGAGAGCCTGCACTGAGCGGGCTGTAGTAAAGCCCGCGGGTTTTGTCGGGCGACGGTTTGCTGCACTTCCGCGCGGGGCGCCCAACGAGGGCGCCCCGTTGTGCTTTGGAGCGCTATTGCGGGGACGACGCCGGCACAGCAGGCGCAGGCGGCATTGCACCCGCGCCACTGTCCCCCGGAGCGGCGTAGTTCGGCAGATCCCCGCCAGGCGCTTTGGTCGCGCCGCCAGAAGCCCCATTGGGCGCCGGTGCGGACTCACCCGGATCGTTGTAATTCGGCAGCGCGCCGGGCGCGCCCTTGGTCGCGCCACCGGCTCCCGAAGCCCCATTCGGCGTTTCGCCCACATCGCCCGGATCGGAGTAATTCGGCACGCCGCCCGCCGGCGCGCCTGCCGCGGGGGCAGCAGCGGGGCCGGTATCGCCGTGATCGTCGTACTCCGGCAGCGGCGCGGGGTTATTGCTCGTGCCGCGCAGACGCGCAAGGCGCTGCTGCACATAGGCATCACGCACGAACGAGTATTTGTCGAGCGCAGCCTGCTCCAGAAGGCTGGTCGCGCCGAGCAGATCCGACCGCGTGCTGACGAACTGCAGCACGTACAGCGGATTGCGGGTCGCCGGTTCGACATAGTTCAGCGGATTGAACTTCACATCGACGACGAGCCCCATGCTGTCGCGCACCGTGCTTGGCCCGAACAGCGGCAGCACCAGATACGGACCTGACGGAATGCCCCAATGCCCGAGCGTCAGACCGAAGTCCTGATGATGCTTGGGCAGGCCGGCCGGCGTCGCCCAGTCGAGCAGGCCGCCGATCCCAAACACCGAGTTGAACGCGAACCGCATGATGTCTTCGGTCGCGTCGGTGATCTTCAGTTGCAGCAGCGCGTTCGCTGCGTTGGTGAGATCGCCGAGGTTCGAGAAGAAATTGCTGACGGCGGTGCGCAGCGGCTGCGGCGTCACCTTCTGATAGCCCTTCGCGACCGGCACGGCGATATAGCGATCGACTCCGTCGTTGAAAGTGAAGATCGCCCGGTTCACTGGCTCGAACGGATCGCCCGGCTTGCGGTCCGGGGCGGTCGCGCAGCCCGAAATGAGACCCGCGGCGGTGAGCGCCAGCGCGGCGTTACGCAGCTTCATGCTTATATTCCTTTTTGCTTCCCGCGACGTTGACGCGGCTTGCCCATCAGCACCGGCTGGAAAACCACCGCGCCGATCAGCGTGCAGAACAACGAAAGCGCGAGCAGCCTCCCCATGCTGGACGTGCCCGGATGGTGCGACAGCCACAGGCTACCAAACGCGGTGGCCGTTGTGGCGGCGCTGAACAGCACCGCATGCGTGAGGCTTGACTGCAACAGGCCGGTCTGGCCGTGGCGCCACGCCATCACGAAGTAGATCTTGAACGCGACACCGACGCCGAGCATCAGCGGCAGCGCGATGATGTTCGCGAAGTTCAGCGGCATCCCGAACACCACGCACAACTCGAGCGTGACCAACGCGGAGACCAGCAGCGGCACCAGCGTGCGCAGCACGTCGCCGATCCGGCGCAGCGCGATCCACAGCAGCACCGCGATCGACAGCAGCGCATAGACGGCCGCCTGCAAGAACGCCTTGATGATCGTGTTGGCCGAATGGATGATCGAGATCGGTCCGCCGATCGCGCCCGGCTCGGCCTGCTTCACCGCGCGCGCGAAGCGCGCGAGCATCTGGTCGTCGTTCGGATCGACGCCGGGCAGCACCTTCGGCGCGATATCGACGAGCGCGTGGCCGCCCTTGCCGATCCACATCGCGGTGATGCCGGGAGGCAGCGTCTCCTGAGTGATTTCGGTCGGCTGCAGAAGGTTCTCCAGCTGCTTCAACGCGATGCGCAGCGTGTCGGACATCGCGACCTCGGCGCGCTCGCGCGTGGCGGCGTCGGCGGCCGCGAGCTTTTGCAAGGTCGCCGATAGATGCTGCGCCTCCGCCGCGCCCGCTCCCGGGTGGTCCTCGGCGGCAAGCGACAACTGATTCGCCGCGCGCTTCAAGGCGGCAACGCGCACCGCGTCGGTGGCCTGCGGCGCGGGCTGCTGTTGCAGCGCCGGCAGCAGCTGCTGCGCTGCGCTCGCAATCAGCATCATCTTCTGCTGCTGCTCGGCCGGCACGAAGGTGCTCAGCGTGTTGACGCGGCCCACTTCCGGCAGCTTGCGCAGTCGCTCGGCCATCGCATCGGCGTCGGCAAGCGACGGCGCCAGCGCCTGCACGTTGTTGACCGCGGCTTCGGGCGAATCCTTCAAAGACAGCAACGTCGCCATCGACTCCGTATGCGGGTCCTTCAGATGCAGCGGATTGAAGTCGAAACGCAGGTGCGCGAGCAGCGGCGTCGCGCCGATCACGACGAGCAGCGTGCCGATCAGCACGGGCTTGCGATTGCGATCGAGGAAGTCGTCGACGGGTTCTAGCTGCTTGAAACCCGGCGAGGCGACTTCACCCGGCGGATTGAAAAGCTTCAGCAGCGCCGGCAGCAGCGTCATGTTGGTGAAGTACGCGACGAACATGCCGACGCCCGCAATCTGCCCAAGCTCCGACACGCCGCGATACGCGGTCGGCAGGAACGAGAAGAAGCTCAGCGCGACTGCCACGGCCGCGAGCGTGAGCGGCACGCCGATGCTGTGCGCGGTGTGCATCAGCGCGGCCGATAGCCGGTCGTCGCGGTTGCGCTCCTCGCGATACTTGACGCCGAACTGCACGCCGAAATCGACGCCGAGCCCGACGAACAGCACCATGAACGCGACCGAAATCATGTTCAGCGCACCGACCATCAACAGGCCGAGCGCGGCCGTGATCGCGAGGCCGACGAACAGCGTGATGAACACGGCCGCGATCATGCGGCCCGAGCGCAGCGCGAGCCACAGAATGATCAGCACGACGATGAAAGTGCCGATGCCGTTCAGCACGGCGCCGTCCTGCACCGACGCGAACTCCTCGTCGGCGAGCGGCTGTTCGCCGGTCAGGCGGATCGTCGCGCCGTAGCGCTCCTGCAGATGCAGCGACACCGCGGTCGCGCGAATTGCTCTCGATGCGCTTGCGCCCGGCTCCAGCGCATCGTAGTTGACGACCGGCTGCACGACCACGAACGAACGCGCCGGATCGGTGGCGGCGCTCTTATCGACGAGCGCGCGCCATGAGAACGCGGCGGGCTGGCCGGCCAGCACGCGATCGAGCGTGTTCGCGCTTTGCGCAAGCAGCCGGCTCATGTCGGAGAGTTTGACCTGGCCGAGTTGCAGCGGCAGCAGCAAGCTCGTGGTCAGCGTGCCGGCTAGACCGGTCAGGCTCGGATCATGCGCAAGCTGATTGACGAGCGGGCGCGACTGCACGAGTTGCGAGGTGGTGGACATCACCTCGTCAGTGGACGGAAACAGCAGGCCGTTGTGTTCGAAGAACGGGCCCCCGGAAGGCTGCGAGACCGACGTGAACTCTTTAGGATCGGCCCTGAGCGCGGCGGTCAGCGCGTTGGCGGCGGCGTCGGCGAATTCGGGCGCGCGCGCCTCGACCACCACCAGCATGGTGTTGCCGCGGTCGGGGAAGGCTGCGTCGATCGCATTCTGGGCTGCCGCCCATTGCTTGTTGGTCTCGACGAGACGGCTGATGTCCGTGTTGATCCTGAAGTTATGCGCGACGTATATGCCGCTCAGGACAGCGAGCACGATCGACAGCGCGATGATCCTGAGCGGATGACGCACCGAGTACGCGACGAGACGGACGATGTATGGCTTCAGCATGTAGGCGGACGTGGCCTTATCACGGATGTTGTTTTTGACGAAGGTGCATAAGTATACAGAGCCAGGGCAAGCAAGCCCGACTTCGGTAGCAAGTACGACTCCCGACAGCTTCGCCAGGATGGGAACGTAATCCCCGCTATACTGGTCTACCCTCTTTAGCCGCGGGGGCTGCGGCCCGCCGGCGCTACTTCTTTCGAGTCATGACAAGCGTATGAAACGACATCTGACTGCTTTTGTGGCTGCGGCCGTGGTATCCACGGCGGCGTTTGCGCAGAGCGCACCCGACGCGGTGGTAAAAAGTGCAGTCCAGGGCACGGTGACTGCAATGAAGGCTGACCCGCAGGCGCGCGGCGGCGACATGGCGAAGATCACCCAGGTCGTCCAGACGCACTTCCTGCCCGCCACCGACTTCCAGCGCACCACGCGTATCGCGGTCGGCAAGCCGTGGGCGACCGCGACGCCGGAACAGCAGAAGCAACTGTACGAGCAGTTTACGCTGCTGCTGACGCGTACCTACGCCGCGTCGCTATCGCAATTGCGCGACCAGGAAGTGAAGTTCCAGTTTGCGCCGGTCAGCGCGCCCGCCGGCGCGACCGACATCGTCGTGCAATCACACGTGATCAGCACCGGCGGCGACGATGCAATCGACTACCGGCTCACCAAGGGGCCGTCGGGCTGGAAGATCTACGACATCAACATGATGGGCGCGTGGCTGATCCAGGTGTATCAGACGCAGTTCGCCGATCAGATCGCCAAAGGCGGCATCGACGGGCTGATCAAATTCCTGACCGAGCATAATGCGCGCGGCGCATAAGCGGGTCGGTCGGCAGAAGCGTTAACCGGTAAAAGAAAAGCGCGGTGGCCTTGATTGGCCACTGCGCTTTTTTCATGCTCGATAGGAGGCGCCCGGGCGCCTCCTGTGCAACGCGTCAGTGCGTGGCCGTCGCGGTCTCCACCTTCTTGCCCTTGCCGGCGCGCGTGATTTCTTCGAGCTTGATCTCGACGTGACGCGAGAACACGTACTCGGCGGGACGCTGCTTATCCAGCGGGATGTCCTGCGCGAACGCGCCCGTGGTCTTCGGACCGCGCATGCTGACCTTCAGCGCCTTCAGCGGATGCGCGACCGTGTCCATCACGGCCGTCGCTTCGAAGCCGCAGTGGACCATACAGTCGGCGCACTTCTCGTAGTTGCCGGTGCCGTACTTGTCCCAGTCCGTGGTTTCCATCAGTTCCTTGAAGGTCTTCACGTAGCCTTCGCCGACCAGATAGCACGGCTTTTGCCAGCCGAACACGGTACGCGCCGGGTTGCCCCACGGCGTGCATTCGTAGGTCTGGTTGCCCGCGAGGAAATCGAGGAACATCGCCGACTGGCTGAACGACCAGTTCTTGCCGTTGTTGCCGCGCTTGAAGATCTCGCGGAACAGCTGCTTGGTCTTGTCGCGATTCAGGAAGTGCTGCTGATCGGGCGCGCGCTCATACGCATAACCCGGCGACACCGTGATGCCGTCGACGCCCATCGGGCCCAGCGTGTCGAAGAACTTCGCCACACGCTCCGGCTCTGCGTCGTTGAACAGCGTGCAATTGATGTTCACGCGGAAGCCGCGGCGTTTCGCTTCGCGGATCGCGGCGACGGCCTTCTCGTACACCCCTTCCTGCGACACCGAGTGATCGTGCGCTTCCTTGTCGCCGTCGAGGTGAACCGACCACACGAAGTACGGATTCGGCTCGTAGTCGTCCATCTTCTTTTCCATCAGCAGCGCGTTCGTGCACAGATACACGAACTTCTTGCGCGCCATGATGCCCTTGACGATCTGCGGCATTTCCTTGTGCAGCAGCGGCTCGCCACCGGCGATGGAGACGACCGGCGCGCCGCATTCGTCGACTGCCTGAAGGCATTCTTCGAGCGACAGACGCTGGTTCAGGATCGGATCCGGATAGTCGATCTTGCCGCAGCCATTGCAGGCGAGATTGCAGCGAAACAGCGGCTCCAGCATCAGGGCGAGCGGATAGCGTTTGTTGCCGGAGAGATGCTGGCGCATGATGTATGCGCCGACGCGGACTTTCTGTAGCAGCGGAATAGACAAGGCGTCCTCCTTAAACTTCGCGTGCAGCGAGAGGTTGCATGAGCTTCGATGGCAACTTGAATTCGACTTTTTCTTCACGGCCCGCCATCGTCGTGACATCGACGGGTCCCAATGCGCGCAGCGCATCGATTACGTTTTCGACCATTTCTTCGGGTGCCGACGCGCCGGCCGTGATGCCGACCGTCCGCACGTTGGCGAACCATTCCGGCTTCACTTCGGAGCCGTCGGCGACGAGGTAGCTCGCCACGCCGCTCTCACTGCCGATTTCGCGCAGCCGGTTCGAGTTCGAGCTGTTGGTTGCGCCGACCACCAGCAGCACATCGACCTCCTTGCTCAGTTCGCGCACCGCCGCCTGGCGGTTCTGCGTTGCATAACAGATGTCGCGCGTGTCGGGACCGACGATGTCGGTAAAGCGGCGCAGCAGCGCGTCGATGATGCCGCGCGTGTCGTCGACCGACAGCGTGGTTTGCGTCACGTAGGCGAGCGGCGTATCGACCGGCAACTCGAGTTTCGCGACTTCTGCCTCGCTCTGCACCAGCAGCACCGTGCCGGGGATCTGGCCGATCGTGCCTTCCACTTCGGGATGGCCGGCGTGGCCGATCAGGATCAGCGTGCGGCCGGCGGCCACGTACTGGCGACCCTGCACATGCACCTTGGTCACGAGCGGGCAGGTGGCGTCGAGCACGTCGAGGCCGCGCGCTTCGGCATCACGTTCGACGGTTTGCGCAACCCCATGCGCGCTGAATATCGCGACGGCGCCTTGCGGCACTTCATCGAGCTCCTCGACGAAACGCGCGCCCTTCTGGCGCAGATTGTCGACCACATGACGGTTATGGACAATCTCATGACGGACATACACGGGAGCGCCGTGTTGCTGTAACGCACGATCGACGATTTCGATTGCGCGGACAACGCCCGCACAAAAGCCGCGCGGCTGGGCAAGGATGACTCGCATAAGTTGGCGAACTCCGACTAACGCGGGTTTCGAAGAAGTCGTGAAGCTGACTTTATCGCCGCGCTCATCATGATTAGTTGACGTCTTGAGCCCCGGCGACCGGCCGGTACAGCAAAACCAAACGCGCATTCTAACGCTATCGGGGCCGCTTTGCTTTCTGGTGCGGCCCGCGTGTTGGGCGCTTGCCGCATCCGCTGGGCCTTGCGCAGGAGCGGGGCTACGGAGCGTTACAACGATGTAAGGAGCCAGCGCCAGATCGCCCCGTTATGCGCCCGGCCATGACCGCACACTGCACCGTCACCGCGGAACCCTTAAACTACCGATCCTTGCTGCGCGGACATCGCGCTGTATTACAGAATGGTTTCGAGGCTCGCTGGATGGACGTCGATCAACACGAAAACTTTCCGATCGCGAGCGTGTTGCTGCCGCAGGCGCTACGCGCGCCTGTCGGTATTATCTATCAGGTCGTGCGCACCGCGGCCGATATCTCCGCCGAAGGTCAGTGGAACGCCGCCGAGCGGCACGCCCGTCTGGCCGATTTCCGCGCCGGGCTCGACGCGATCGCGCAACGGCGCGCCGCGCCCGTGCATGCGCTGCTGTTCGGCAAGCTCGCTGGCGTGATCGCGCAATACGAGCTGCCGCTCGAACCGTTCTACGATCTGCTCGACGGCTGCGCGCAGGACATCGATACGAATCGCTATGCGGATCGCGCCGCGCTCGTCGACTATTGCCGTCGTTCGGCGCATCCGGTCGGGCATCTGCTGCTGCATCTGGTCGGCGCGGCGACGCCGGACAATCTCGCCGACGCCGACGCGATCTGCACGGGGTCGCAACTGATCAGCTTCTGGCTCGACGTCGCCGCCGACTGGCAACGACAGCACGTGTACCTGCCGCAAGCCGATCTGCGGCGCTTCGGCGTGACCGAGGCGCAGATTGCCGAGGGGGTCGTCGATGACGCGTGGCGCGCGCTGATGGCCCACGAAATCGCGTTCGTGCGTGCCACGCTGATCAGCGGCGCGCCGCTCGCGCTGCGCATGCCGGGGCGGCTCGGCATCGAGCTGAGCGGCGCGGTGCATGCCGGACTGCGGTATCTCGAGCGCATCGAGCGCGCGGGCTACGATGTGTTCCGCAAGCGCCCGGTGCTCAATCTGTTCGACTGGTGCGTGGTGGCGGCACGCACTCTGACAATGCGACTATCCAGGCGCGTCGGCATGGCGGCGCGCTCAATCGAGGGTAATGCTTAATGGCGGCGGTCCTGTTCATTCTTTCGTGTGTTTCCCTGCTGATCTGGTGCGTGCTGCTGTTCGCGCGCGGCGGCTTCTGGCGCGCGCGCCCCGCCGCGCCGCTGACCATCGCGGCGCGCGAAGCATGGCCGGCCGTCGCGGCCGTCGTACCGGCGCGCAATGAAGTCGATGTGATCGCCGAGGCGGTGACGTCGCTGCTCAAGCAGGACTATCCGGGCGCGTTCCACGTGATCGTCGTCGACGATCACAGCACCGACGGCACCGCCGACGCCGCGCGTGCCGCCGCGCTGCAGCTGCAATGTCCGGAGCGCCTCACCGTGCTGAGCGCTAAGCCGTTGCCGCCGGGCTGGTCCGGCAAGGTGTGGGCGCAGTCACAGGGCATCGAGGCGGCGCGCACGCTCGATCTGCCGGCCGATTTCCTGTTGCTGACCGATGCCGACATCGGCCACCCCGCCGAGGCGTTGACGCAGCTCGTCGCGCGCGCGAATGCCGAAAAGCGCGACCTCGTCTCGCTGATGGTCAGGCTGCGCTGCGATTCGTTCTGGGAAAAAGCGCTGATTCCGGCCTTCGTGTTCTTCTTCGCGAAGCTGTATCCGTTCGCGTGGGTCAACAATCCGCGCAACCGTACGGCGGCCGCGGCGGGCGGCTGCATGCTGGTGCGCCGCGCGGCGCTCGAGGAGGCGGGCGGCATCGAGTCGATCCGTGGCGAACTGATCGACGATTGCAGTCTCGCCGCGCGCATCAAGCATCGCGGCACCGGGCGTCATCCGATCCGCCTCGACGTGGCGGCGAAGAGCGTGTCGCTGCGTCCGTACGATAGCTGGCGCGACATCTGGAACATGATCGCCCGTACCGCGTTCACGCAGTTGCGCTATTCGCCGCTGCTGCTCGCGGGCACGCTGGTGGGAATGGCGATCATCTATCTGTTGCCGCCGCTCGCGGCGTTGATTCTCGGGCCGCTCGGCTGGCCGGCCTGGATCGCGTGGGCGGCGATGTGCTGCGCGTATGCGCCGATGCTGGTCTACTACCGGCGCTCGCCGCTGTGGGCGCCGTTTCTGCCGCTCGTGGCGCTGTTCTATGTCGGCGCAACGTTCGCGTCGGCGGTGCGTTACTGGCGTGGCAAGGGTGGACAGTGGAAGGCGCGCGTGCAGGCGCCGATGCAGGAGCGGTGAATTCGTTTGGCGCAGGCCAATGATGCTCCCGGCAGAATGCAGACGTAAAAAAAGCGGCTCCAGGCCGCTTTTTTTACGTCACGCGCTTCTCGTCACGCGTTCGTCAGCATCATGTACATCTGGATCACGACGTCCGGCGAGAACGTGAACGGCACCCAGCCGTGGCCGGTGTGGCGCATCACGAGCAAACGGTCGCCGCTCGACTGCTTCTGCACGGCCATCATCGGATTCTTCGTCGACACGAATTGCCAGCCCGGCGGGATGCCCTGCGGCTGCTCCGGCGTCATCGACGCGCGCGCGTTCGACAGTTCCTCGATCAACCGGCTGATCTGCTCGGGGCGCAGCGCGACGGTCTGGTTGCCGATCGTCATCGTGATTTCGTCACGCGCCGGGCGGTTGATTTCGAGCGTCGGCTGCAATTGCGGGGCGGCCGGCTTATCGATCGCTGCGGCGTTTGCTGCGGGGCTCGCGGGCTGTTCCGCGGCCGCTTGCGCCCGTGTGTCGTGCGCGGCATGCTCCGCCGCCGCGGGCGAGGCCGCCGCGTCAGCGTTTGTCTCGGGAGTGTTCTCGGCCTGCGTGGCCACGACAGCCTGAATGAGCTGATCGACGCCCATTTCCAGCGCGCCGAGCTGTTCGTGAAGATTCATGCGAGGTTTCTCAGGTAGGACCCGCGATTTTACCCGCTGCACGCGGGCTTGGACCCGTCGCCGGCGCGGGACTTGTAACAAATTGCTTACCGCTGTCGCTTACCGGTGTCGCTTACCGCTTCAGATACCCCGCCTGCCGGAACCATTCGAGCGCATCGCCGAGACCCTCGCGATAAGGCCGCGCGCGATACCCCAGCTCGCGTTCCGCCTTCGCCGACGTGAAATACATCTTGTTCTTCGACATCTTCAATCCGTCGACGGTGACGAACGGTTCGCGCTTCGTGAACTTGGCGACCGCTTCCGCGCCCATCGCGAGCGGATACAAAGGCCAGCGCGGCAGGCTCAGTGTGGGTGCCTTGCGGCCCGTCAACGCCGCGATGTCGGCGAGCATCTGCTGCAGCGGCAGATTTTCGCCGCCGAGAATATAGCGCTCGCCGATCTTGCCGCGTTCGAGCGCGAGGAAATGGCCGGCGGCGACATCGTCGACGTGCACGAGGTTCAGCCCCGTATCGACGAATGCGGGAATCTTGCCGAGCGCCGCCTCCAGGATGATGCGGCCGGTCGGCGTCGGCTTCACGTCGCGCGGGCCGATCGGCGTCGACGGATTGACGATTACCGCGGGCAGGCCGTCCTCGGCGATCATGCGCTCGACCGCGCGCTCGGCGAGCACCTTGCTGCGCTTGTAGACGCCGATCGCCTGGTCGGCGCGAAGCGGCGAGGTTTCGTCGGCGGACTGGCCGGAGCTCGTCACCTTCAGCGTCGCAACGCTGCTCGTGTACACGATGCGTTCCACGCCTTCCTTCAACGCCGCGCGCATCGTCGCCTCGGTGCCTTCGAGGTTCGCGCGCTCGATCTCGCCGGGGTCCGGCGCCCACAGCCGATAATCGGCGGCCACGTGCAGCAGATAGCGCACGCCGCGCAGCGCATTGCGCATCGATGCTTCGTCGCGCATGTCGCCGACGACGATTTCCGCATCGAGCGATTCGACGTTCTTGCGCGGACTCGTCGCGCGCACCAGCACGCGCACACGAAAGCCTTTGCTCTGCGCGATGCGGGCCACCGACGAGCCGACGAAGCCGGATGCGCCGGTCACGAGCACGAGATCGCGATTCTGTTCGGTCATTGTGTTTCCATTTCCTGCGTGACGGTCGACGGATTGTACGTGTCGCGCGCGGGGATGGGTGTTGTCGAGCACGCTCGCCGCGACACGACTAGAATGCCGGCTTGAAAGACTGTCAGGCATTAAAAGGAGGTAGCGGCATGGCCCCGGATCTGGATGAGCGGATCGAAACGTATTACGCGCGGGTGCGCGGCACCGTGCAGGGCGTTGGCTTTCGGCTGGCGACGGTGCGCCAGGCGCACGCCCTTGGCATCAAGGGATGGGTCGCGAATCTCGACGACGGTTCGGTCGAAGCGATGTTGCAGGGATCGGCCAATCAGATCGACCGGATGCTCTCGTGGCTGCGTCACGGACCGCCGGCGGCGCGCGTGACCGAGGTGAGCGGCGAGGAGCGCGCAACCGACAAGCGGTACGAGCGCTTCGAGCAGCATTGAGTTCGAGCTAAGCGGGTTAAAAAAGCGGCGCGCCGTCCAGAGGAGGGCGCGCCGCTTTTTCGTTGATGCCTTGATCGGCCGCGGTTCACCGCGTGCTCAGCGCTTAGCGCGCCACCAGCAAACTCTCAGCGAATCCCCACTCATCCTCGATCCATTGATGGCTGCACACGAAGCCGGCGTCATCGGCGATCGCGGGCAATTCGTCCGCGCGATACTTGTGGCTGCTTTCGGTCCAGATCGTCTCCCCTTCCTTCAGCGACACCGTCAGCTTTGCGGCGCGCACGTGAGCGGTGATATCGCGCTTCGCGCGCAGATGCATCTCGATGCTGCGCGCGTCCGGATTGAAGCGCGCGACGTGCTCGAACTCATCGAGCGGAAAGTCGCCGTCGAGTTCGCGGTTGATGCGCGCGAGCAGGTTCAGATTGAACGACGCGGTCACGCCGACCGCGTCGTCGTACGCGGCGACCAGCACGGGGGTCGGTTTGATCAGATCGGTGCCGAGCAGCAGCGCGTCGCCGGGCGCGAGCATGTTGCGGATGTCGCGCAGAAAACGCGTGGCCGCGAGCCGGCCGAAGTTGCCGATCGTGCTGCCGAGAAACAGCACCAGCAAGCGGTCGCCGGGCGCGCGCTGCCGGCTCACCTCGGCGAGACCAGCCAGATAGTCACGCTCATAGCCGACGATCGAAATCCGCTCGATGTCGCCGAGTTCGCGCCGGCACAACTGCAAGGCACTGCGCGAAATTTCAATCGGGCAGTAAGAAGTGGGGCGCTTTTTACACAGCGCCTCGAGAATGCGCCGCGTTTTGCGGCCGCTGCCGCTGCCGAGTTCGGCGACCGTCACGTCATGCGGCAAATGCTCGACGATGTCGGCCGCGTGCTTCGTGAGCAGCCGTTCTTCGGCGCGCGTGACGCCGTATTCGGGCAATACGGTAATCACTTCAAAAAGTGCGGAGCCGACTTCGTCGTACAGATACTTCGACGGCAGCTCTTTTTGCGGCGTGTGGGTGAGGCCGGCGTATACGGCGGCGGCGAAGGCGCGGCGCAGTTCGGAAGGCGAGTTGCTGAGCGATAGGGCTGGCTGGGTCATGCTGGCTCCAGTAGTCACATTCGATGAGCGGGATTGCTGCCGGGTGGTGGCATGCGCGGTGAAACGCGGTTGACGCGTGCCGTGGGCGAGATGCGCGGACGTCGGTTCATGGCGGCCTCCAAAACTACGCTCGGAGTTGCATTCGCCGACCCGGCTCGTGGGTGCTGCTGGTTTCGTGCCGCCGTGGCCGTCGTTGTCGCGAGTGATGCGGCCACAGCGTGCAAAACTTGGTAGCAAGATTCGCGCACGGCGCTGACGAACGTACATGTGTTCGTCGGCCGCGCGCATGAAGTTATGTTTTAGTGCATTGACGCGCAATGCGCACGACTAATTGCAGCCGATTGACGAAAAAGCGCAGGCCCATCGGCGACTAACCCGTCTAGAATGCCCGTTCTCCGGCTTTTTTGCAGAGCCGCTTCAGAACAACAATGCAGCGTCGGCCGCTTTGCCCGCATGCCTGCCTGCTCACGAGACATCATATTCATGACGACAACGAACGCCGCGAGCCCGGGTCGCGCGCCACAAGCCCAAGCGTCACATCGATTCCGGACCGCGTAATGACTCACAACGACTTCAGGCGCGGGATCGCATTGTCGGTCGGTGCGTCGGCGATGTTCGCATTGCTGTCCGCTTACGCGACGCTGCTGAAACCGCTTTCGGGCCTCGACATCTTCGCGTGGCGCATCGTGTGGACCGTGCCCGGCGCGCTGCTGCTCGTCGCGCTGCGCAAGCGTCTGCCGATTCTGCGCGCGCTGGTTGTCCGAATGATGAAGCAGCCGAAGCTCGGCATCGCGATGAGCGTGACCGCGGGCTTGCTCGGCGTGCAGCTCTGGCTGTTTCTGTGGGCGCCGCTGCATGGGCGCATGCTCGAAGTGTCGCTCGGTTATTTCCTGCTGCCGCTCGTGATGGTGCTGGTCGCGCGTTTCCACTATCACGAGCGGCTCGACGCGTTGCAGTGGCTCGCGGTCGCCTGCGCTGCGGTTGGCGTCGCGCACGAGCTGTGGGTGACCGGCGCGTTTTCGTGGCCGACGCTCGTCGTCGCGCTCGGCTATCCGCCTTATTTCATGCTGCGCCGTCAGATCAATCACGATTCGCTCGCGATGTTCACCGTCGAAATGGCCTTGCTGCTGCCGGTGGCGATCGTGTTCATTCTCGTCGGCGGTTCGCTGCAAGCGATCGCCGGACGCGCGGAAATGTGGTTTCTGCTATTGCCGGGCCTCGGCGCGTTGAGCACGCTCGCGCTCGCTTCGTATCTGAAGGCGAGCCGCCTGCTGCCGGTCGCGTTGTTCGGCATCCTCGGCTACGTCGAGCCGGTGCTGCTCGTGTTCGTATCGATCACGCTGCTGCGCGAAACGCTGAGCGTCGCGCAACTCGCGACCTATGTGCCGATCTGGATCGCCGTTGCGCTGACCGCGCTGCACAGCGTGCGCTTCGTGCGGTTTGCGTAGAGCTGAACGGCGACGCCCGCTCAGCGATGCGCTTCGGTCCGCTGTGGATTGATGCGCGTCGGGCCTACCTGCGCCTCGATCGCGTCGCGCAGTTCGGGACGCCAGCGGACACCGAACAGCGCTTCGGCGAGCACGAATAGCGGGCCGATCAACAGGCCGATCACATCGTCGACGAAGGCCGGCTTGCGATGTTCGTACGCGACGTGACCGACGAACTGGAACCCCCAGCCGATCACGAAGAGGCCAATGCCGGTCGCGAGCCACACGAGCGTCGTTTGCGCGGCGATCCACTCGCCGAACCCGACACAAAGCGCCGAGATGCAGGCCATCAGCACGCCGAGCGGCACGTCGAGCGCGAGGTAATAGATGGTCGCCGCCACGAACAACAGCCACGCTGGCGACAACGTGATCGGGAACATCCCGGCATCGAACGACGGGCGGCTCAGCAACACCGCGAGCGCGAGCACGATCATCGGAATGCCGACGAAGTGCGTGGCGATATTGCGCCGGTCGCGGTGGTAGGCCGCGTATTGCGTGAGTTGCTGCGTCAGTGTTCTCATCAGTGCCGCTCCTATGTCAACGTCAGCATAATCGCGCGCAGCGGATTTTCAAACCATCGGGTAGCCGGCGATCAGCGACGATCGCCCGCGGATGCTGTCCATGGTTTGTACGGCGCTCGTCGAGCGCGTTTAACGCGCGCCCGGGTGACCTGCGCGACGTTTCAATGCGCCGATCGTCGCGGCGGGCAACGTGGTGAGCAGCGTGTGCAACGTGAAGTCGAGGTCTTCGCGCGCGATGTCGAGTTGCACGCGGACTTCTCCGCGCACGGTTTCCGTGTTGATGACATAGACGCCGAGCGGCGAATGAAGCAGTGCGCGCAGGTGAGGGCGCGGCAGCGTCACGAGTAGAAGCGAGCGCGCCGACGGAAACGGAATGACGTTGCTGTGTTGAACCTGCTTGCTGGCAGGTTGCGCAGAGAGCGTGTCGAGCGATTGCATGAGAGCCATGTGATGCGGCGTTCGTGTAACGCGATGGTGAATTGGAACAATTCGAGCGTAATCGCCCGCGGGTAAAGACGGTGCAAAAATTCGCGGGTCTGTCGACAAAAAGATACGACACGGCATGGCACACGGCGTAAAAAAAGGCGAGTCATAAGACTCGCCCTCCCTGAACGGCACGGCCCGGCTTCGATCAGCTTCTATTTGAACAGCACCTGGATGGCCGGTCAGCGCCGAAACCGATCACGTGTTATTGCGTTTTGGTCGTGTCGGCTTGTGCGCCGTCGGCTTTCGCCGGGGCAGTGCTGGCCTCTTTCGCACTCTCCGTTTTAGTCTTCGCGGCGCTCGTTTCGACGGCATGTTTGCCCGTGGACTTGTGGGCCTTCTTCGTATGGGCGGAAGTCTTTTTCACGTGCTTTTGCGTGGCGGCTTCGGCGGGCGCTTTCGCTGCGGCCGCGCTGTCGTCCGTCGCACCGGCTTGTACCGCGGTGCTTGCTTTCAGACTCGCCTGGCCGGCAGTCGGCAGCTGCGTGGCTTGCGCGGGTTGCGCAGGTTGTGCGGCGGACGGTGCGGCCGTTTGAGCAAATGCGGTCGACACGAGCAGTGCGGAAGCAACAGCGGCGAAAAGCGTCTTCATGATGTGACTCCTGGTTGAATCGGTGGATTCGTTTGTCGCGGCTGAATTATTTCAGCGCTGCCGGTTTAACGTAGGGCGGAATACAGGAGTTGACGCTGCGCTGGTGACAAAACGTAAGTAGTGCGTCAGCGCGGATACATCTTGCGGCTCACAAAGCGAATCCACGGAAACTCGCCACGCTCAATGAAGACGCGACCGCGGTCTTGCCGAGCAATTGCGCTAAAGCCTCCGGCGAGACCGCCGGGCTAAACAGGAAACCCTGGGCCACCGTGCATCCGTGGCGGACCAGAAACTCGCGCTGGACCTCGAGCTCGACCCCTTCCGCGACCACATCGAAGCTCAGCGTTTCAGCAATCGCGATGATCGCAAGCGACAGCGCTTCGAGCTCCTTGTCTCTGCCGATTTCGCAAACGAAGGCGCGATCGATCTTGATGCGATCGACGCTAAAGCGTTTCAGATAGCTGAGGCTCGAATAACCGGTGCCGAAGTCGTCGATAGCGATGGAAACACCGAGTCCGCGCAGCTCGCGAAAAGCCCGTTGCGCTTCTTCCGCGTTGCGCATCAGCGTGCCTTCGGTGACTTCGAGTTCCAGTAGTTCGGCGGGCCAGTTGGCGTCCTCGAGTGCCGAGCGCACCACGCCGGGGAGGTCCGCCCGTTCGAGTTGAAGTGGCGAAACATTGACCGAGATGCGCACCGGGGGAAGCCCCGAGTGCACCCACGCGCTCGCCTGCAGGCACGCCTGCCGCAATACCCAGGTGCCGATGCTCTGAATCAGACCGGTTTCTTCGGCAAGCGGGATGAAGACGGCCGGCGACACCTCACCGAGTTCGTCGTCGTGCCACCGCAACAGCGCCTCGGCACCGACGATGCATCCGGTTTTCATGTCGATCTGCGGCTGATACGCCAGATACAACTCATTGGCTTTCGCCGCGCGCCGCAGTCGCGTCGTGAGCCGCAACTTCTCGGCGGCCGCCCGGCTCAACTCCGGCTCGTAGAATTGATAGCCGTTTCGCCCGCGCGATTTCGCCACGTACAGCGCGGCATCGGCATTGCGCGTGAGCAATTCCGGCTTCGCGCCGTCTTGTGGAAACGTACTGACGCCAATGCTTGCTTCGAGATAAAGCTCGTGCTCGCCGATGCCATACGGCTCGCTCATCTCATGAATCAGCGAGTCCAGCATTTCGGTGAGTTGCGTCGCGTCGGCTCGTTCCGCGACGATGACGAATTCATCGCCCCCGTAGCGCGCGACGAAATCCGTCGCGCGCAGCAGGCGCTGAAGCCTTCGCGCCACGGCTTGCAGCAGCAAATCGCCGATGCGGTGTCCGAGCGAATCGTTGACGTCCTTGAAACGGTCGAGATCGAGGAACAGGACGGAAACGTTCTGGCCTGTCGCTTGCGCGCGCACCAGCGACTCCGAGAGATGTTCGCCGAGCAGCACGCGGTTCGGCAGCTCGGTCAGGGCATCGTATCTGGCTTGATGCTCGAGTCTTTTGAGCGAGCGGCGAAGATGCGCTCCAATGCGGCCGTTCCAGTGAATCAGCGAAAGCAGCAACAAGGCCGAAGCGACGCCGCAGCCCAACAGCATGCGCGTAAACCACTTCCCGTCCAGCGAGGATTTGCTGACGACTGAAGCGACCTTGGCATCGGCCGCGAGTCGTACGTCGACTACCCGTTCGAGGACGCTATAGAAATAGGCGTCGATTTCCTCGAGTCGGGGGTCGTCCACTGCCACGCTGCCGGGATGCTCCGCGATCATGCGCGCAAGACCGAAGCTCTGCTCGCTGAGTCTGCCGATCATGTCGTCCAGGTCCGACAGCCGCGATATGCATTCCTGATTCTCGCTGCAGCTCTCGCGCGCGTCGCGCGTCAACGCGAGCAGTTCCAGCATCGGAAAGCTATAGGCCGCGCGGTTGTATAGCGGCACCGTGGCTATCGAGGTGTAGAGCGTCGCATGCTCGTCGAGCATGACATGCTGAACCTGGTCGAGGTCGTGGCGCAGCCGACCGGAAGCCTGGATCGTCCGAAGCGAACTGTCCTGCTCGCTGCTCTGGCGGATTGCGAGGAAGGTACTCGTCGCAATGACAGCGAGAATGGCAAGCACGGCTATGACAGTACCGGCTTTGCGCGTTGCTTCCTGTCCCAAGGCGCTTCCTTTCCGTCAACCCGGCGCGGGCGAAAACCGGCCCGCCCGGATAGTGAATGTTCAGGTGGCTGCATGACTTGCCTTAGGGCGCTGGGGATCTACCCGGGAATGGCGCGCTATGGCTCTGCTTATCCGCCTATCGATCGGCAAATTCCACGCGGTTGCGACCGCTTCGCTTGGCGCGGTACAGAGCCGCATCGGCGAGACCGTATGCGGTGTCGAAACAGGTTCCGACTGCGTTGATGCTGACGCCAAAGCTGGCCGTGATGCGGCGCTCGACCGGCGGAACGACCAGCGAGTCACTGATGGCTTCTCGCATGCGCTCGGCAAGAATGGCGCCACTGGCCGGTTCATGACCGGGCAGCAGCACCGTGAACTCCTCACCGCCCACTCGCCCGATGAAGCCTTGTTCCCCCACGATTCCGCGCAGACAATCGACGACCCCCGAAATGACCGCGTCTCCAGTGGGGTGGCCGTAGTCGTCGTTGATCCGCTTGAATTCGTCGATGTCGAGGATGATCATCACCGCGCTGCTGGTGCGCAAGACCTTGGTGGTCCGCTCGATCACGGCGCTGCGGTTCAGTACGCCCGTCAACGCGTCGTGCGAGGCGCGATACGCCAACTGCTGAGCCAGCACCTGCATCTCGCGTTCAGCCCGGTCGCTGCGGCCGATCAGGCGCCGTGTTTCGCGCATCAGGCGCTGGAAGTGCTCGATCAGTTCGCCCAGCGACTGGCGATACTCCGCGGCATCCGCATCGATGATCGAATGCATCGCGCGGGCCTTTGCCAGCGCCGTGCTCTCGTTCTGGAACAGATCGGGTGCGCCGCCCGAGGACACGTCACGGGAAGAGGTCGAACGCACCTTATTTTCCTTGCTGCGCGATGGGGCGATCGGTGAACTCGATCGCGCGGAAATCGGCCTTCAGTTCTTCACCGAATTCGGCAATGGTCTCGTCTTCCTCGTCGCGATACCAGTTCATCGACACGCGGCTTCCCGATTCCGCCGCCTGATCGAGCGCGTCGAAGATGCTGAACAGCATCTTGGTGCTCGAGCTGTTGAAGTACGTCAACGCGACGTCGATGGTGATTTCGGCCCCGGTATTCGCTGCGAGGTACTTGCGCATCTGCTCGATGATCGGCGCGTAAAAAGCGGCTGCGTTTTCCGGGTAGGACTCACCCTTGATCGACAACGCGTGTTGGTCGAAGCGAAAGTCGACTTCGGGCGACGTCGTCGTCGCGGGGATGTGTAGGTTTTCCATTGTTTTTGTGCCTTCCTGCTCAGATGATGGCCATGAGGCAAAACAGCGTGGTGCCGGGTTCGTCGGCACGCGGATGAAAAGCGAATTCAAGCGGCGCGCTCGCATCGCGCGCCATCGTCAGGAAGCCAAGGCCGGCGCCCTTGCTGTCCTTCGGCGCGTCGGCGCGCAATGTCACCTTGTACGCCTGCTTGATTTCTTCGAGCGACATGCTGCGCAGAGGCTCCAGCCTGTTGCGCAGGCCCTCGACCTCGGCGGTCGCGATGGGATTGACGCACAACATCACGTGATGCTCGCCGTGCCTGGAGATGCACACCGCGCCCTCGCGTATCGCGCCCGTCCCTTCGCCGCCTGGCTCCAGCGCGTTCGACGAGTAATGAACGATGTTCTGTGCCAGCTCGATAAAAGACGAGAAGAGTTTGCGGCGGGTCGGACCGCTGACGCCGGCGACTTCGAGTTGCAGTTTCACGACTTCGCCCATCGACGCGACGATGTTATGGGAGAAGTAGCCCTTGTGATAGAAGAGCACATTGCGCCGCTGCGCGAGTTCGAAAAAGGCGCTGTCTTGTTCTAGTAGTTGAGACATTCTGGGAATTCACTAAATGCGGGCACAGAAAAGCGTGACGTCGTCACGGCGCGGTTGATTGCCTTGCCATTGCGCGAGCGCGAGCCGGACGCGCTCGCAAATCGTCGCTGGGGTTTCGGCGCGGTTTTCGAGGATCAGGTCGAGCGCACGGCGCCGGCCGAAAGAAATGTTGCGCGGGCCGCCGATCTGATCGGCGAGGCCGTCGGTATAGATGAACAGCAGGCTACCCGTCGTGACCGGAATCGAGCGCAAGCTCCACGCATAGTCGGCGCGACTGTCCACGTAACCGACGCCCATGCGGTCGGCGCTGATCGTCTCGAACTCCGCGGCATCGGGTGACAGGATATGCAGCGCGATCCTCGCGCCGGCAAAACGCAGCATGCTCTCCGTCGCATCGAACCAGAAGAGTGCCGTGTCCAGGCCGTCGTTGGATTGGGTTCCTTCGTCGGCACTGTTCACTTGCCCCAGCAAGGCCTTGACGTTGCGATTGACGGCCGCCAGCAGCGCGGCGGGGTCGCGCGGCCCGATCTGTTCGAGCGCCTTCGACAACGACGCCGAAGCAAGCAAGGTCATGAAGGCGCCGGGAACGCCATGTCCGGTGCAATCGGCAACAGCGCCGAACCAGCCGGTCGGAAAGGCCGCGAAATGATAGAAGTCGCCGCCGACTACGTCGCGAGGTTCCCAGACCATCGCCGCGTCGCGCAGCTTCATCGACAGCGTCTCGCTGGAAGCGCGCAACATGGCGCGCTGGATCACGCTGGCGTACTCGATACTCTGCATGATCTGGCGGTTCTTCTCCGCCTGCATTTCCGCGACCGCGCTGATCAGTTGCAGACCACTGCCGAGACCTGAGAAGAGTCCGTCGCGTGTCACGATGAAACCATCGACCAGTGCTTTTTCTCCGGCCTCGACGGTCCTGAACGTCAGCGCTTCGATGCTCACGTCGGCATCGACGATGAGCGGGTCCTTGTCCATGAACGCGATGCAACTCTTCTTGTCGTAAAGCTCGCGATGGAACGGCTTGCTCATCTGCGACATGAAGATGTCGCGGTTGATCAGGCCGATGGGACGGTGCTCATTGATGACAGCGAGGCTCTGCATGTCGCGGCGCGCCGAGAAGATCTCCATGACCACGGAGTTGGGGTCTTCAACGTCTACGGATGGAACTTCGTGGCACAAGTCTCCGGCTGTGCGCGGATTCCCCTGTGCGGAAGAACGGCGAAATCTCGAGAACGCTGGATGCATGGCGACGCCAGTCGATGTATGAGGAAACCTCGCACGCTAAGGTTTCTCCATGTACTTTATGTGACAGAGCGGAGGCGATCCGCTCGATTGGCGCGAGATTAGAAAACGAGTGGTCACGCAAAGGTTTGCGTGACCGACATCAGTAAAACTTGCGGGCTGCGAGGTTGCGCAAATGCAACGCCGACGGGTCCGGTTATTCAAACGGGTTCTGCACGACACCCGGCTTGGCATCCGGCTCGTCCTGCACCTTCGCCGGCAAATCCTTCTGCGCCTGAAGACTCGCGACGATTGCATCGAGCGCTTCCTTCAGCGCGAGCGCCGCCTTCAGGCCGCGTTGGTCGCGCGTCAATTCGAGCGTGCCGTTCAGCACGACACGCGTCGTGCCGTTGCTGAGCGTGAGCGCATCGCCCTGAATGTTGAGCACGTCGTCATCGTTCGAATAGGGCTTAAACACCTTTTAGTCCTCCTGGCCGCTGGTCCTTCAGGTTATCCGGAATGCCCGGAAAGCGGATGCCCGACATTGCTTCGAGCTCGTGAATCGTGCGCATGTCGTAGCGGTTGGTCGCTACATTGTCAACCACGACTGCGAAAGCCAGTTGACGCGACGGCACATAGACGACCTTGTACAACTGGGTCGGCACGAACACGCGCGTCGGTCCGATCGTCTGCAATTGCTGTCCGGTGAACAGCGGTCCGGTGACGACGTACGTGTCGTCGTAGGCTAGTGCGATCTTGCGCACCGCGGTTTCGATGCGTGCCCACAATCGTTGGTTGTTCTGACGGTCTTGCGGCACGACGTTCGCGAGCGAGAACGATTGCGCCATCGCCTCATTGTTCCAGCGATTGCCCGCCGGACTCATATGGCCGCGATCGAAGCCGCTGCGTTTGTAGTCGGCGAGGGTCGCGCCTTCGCCTTCGGGCAGACGCGCGTCTTCGAAGAACTTGTTGGTACGCACCATGTCCTTCGCTTCTTCGATGTGCTCGCGTGTCAGATGCTCGGCCGACCACAGCGGACCGTGCGTGATACCCGAATGCAGCACCGCGAAATCGCTATAGCAAAGCATGCGCGTTTTGGGCGCCATCTTCTGATTGGTGAGGACGGGCCATTGCGCATTCGGCGTGAAACTGGTGCAGGAGGGCGCCGCGCCCGCATGGGCGGCGACGGCGAGGAACAGACAGGCAAGCCACTTCTTCATGTGTCGGTGGTTCGATGAAAGGGGACGCAAGTATAGCGTCGCGGCCCGCATCGAGCGACCGCACCATGCGAATCAAAGAAAGGGGATGGGAAACAGAAGAGGCGGCGTGCGCCGCACAAAAAAGTGGGCCGCTTTGCAGCGACCCGAATGCGTGGACTTCCGACTCTACTCACGCAATCTTAAGAAGGTCTTAAGACCTGCGTTCTCGCGGTACGTTATGTTCGTTTGCGCACGAACAGATTTACGCGCTCGAGCAGTGCTCGCGGAACGAGCCGGAAGTTTCGACCGGAAAAGAGGCAGCGCGGCGAAGCGCGCCGGAGATTAATTACCGAACACGCTGTTTTCAGCGCGAGTTTTTTGACGATCCACCGCCTGCAAACGCCAGAAGCCGCTAGTCGCCTTGCGGGTTCGCAGCGCGGTCCATGCTGCGGCGCCTTGCGCGGCGCTCACTCGTTCCTTGCGATCGACGTGCAGACCGCGCAACGTACAGAGCGGCGCGTCGGCGCTCGGTGCGCACAGCGTGGTCACGCCGTTCTCGTCGCGCAGTTCACCCCAAGGGGGCAAGTCGATCCCTTGATGCGCTTCTCTCGACCACCGATGTTCATCAGTATCGAGCCAGAGCACAGCGTAATCATGGCTTACGGTGGGATCGGAACCGTTGATCAGGATGGTCAGTCGCATAGCAGTTCCGTTCATAATTTGCGAAGGGCTTTACCAGTCTAGGCGGCGCGGCGCTTTATGCAAGACAAAGGCATGATTTGCGAATGGAAAAATAATTCGCCAAACCGTGAGGCGAGGTACGATGCATGCTCGAAGCGGCGCGCCGTACGCGATATGCATGCTGGAATGAGCACATGCACACCGCGAGGCGCGGCAAATCAACGCAGCCGACAGGCGTCAAGCGAGATCGAGCGAAGCGGTCAGATCGCCGAGCGGCGCGAGTCCGTTGCTGGCGAATGCCTTGTCGCGCGCGACCACGCCATCGAGCGGAGCGAGTCCATGCACACGACTAATAAAACGCAGAATTGAGTTCGTGTCGTACACCGTGTGATCGACGTAACCCTTCTTCGCGAGCGGCGAGATCACCAGCGCGGGAACGCGTGAACCCGGCCCCCAACGATCGCCGATCGGCGGCGCGACGTGGTCCCACCAACCGCCGTTCTCGTCGACGGTGACGATCACGACCGTGTTCTGCCATTGTGGCCCGCGCTGAATATGCTCGATCAGCGTCGCGATGTGACGGTCGCCCGAGGCGACGTCGGCATAGCCCGCGTGCATGTTCAGGTCGCCCTGCGGTTTGTAGAACGTGACGGTCGGCAAACGTCCCGCGTCGATGTCGGCGATCAGGCGATTGGTCGACGCGTCGTTGCCCATCCCGCCGTCGCGCAGATACCGGCGGCGCGCGGCCGTGCCCGGCGCGTAATTGGCGAAGTAGTTAAACGGCTGATGGTGATACTGAAAGTCGGGCATCGATCCCGTATCGCGATGATCGAGCGCGAATTGCCATGCGCCGCTGTACCACGCCCAGTCGATGCCCCTGGCGGTCAGCCGGTCGCCGATCGTCGCGTAATTCTGCGGCGGCATCACGCGCGGGTCCGACGGGTCAGCAAATGCCGGGTCGCCGCCTTCGGCCGGACGCACGCTGCTCGGCTGATACGGCGGAGCCATCGTGTTGACTGCGTAGCCGTCGGCGGTGAAAGCGCCGTCATTGACGAACTTTGGCGGACCGTCGAGCGCCGACGCGGGCGAATTGGGCGCGAGCTTCAAACGGGTGCCGGTCGGATCGTCGCCTTCCACGACCGACACCATCTTCCTCGCCGGGCTGTTGTGGATGTCCGGGTAGTACGGCGCCTGCGCCGAGATCAGGAAGATGTGATTCAGCCATGAACCGCCGAAAGCGGCCATGAAGAAGTTGTCGCACAGCGTGTGCTGCTGCGCCAGATTCCAGAGACGCAGTGAGTCGGCGGAATTGCGGTAGTGCCCCATCACGAGGCCGCCCGAATCGCCCCACGCGGCGAACTGGTTGTTGCGCCCCGCGTTGATCTGCATCTGGTTCTGATAGAACCGATGGATCAGATCGCGGGTGATCACGCCGGTCGGCAGCGGCGCGCCGTGCGCATCGACGATCTGGAACGGCCGGTTGCGCAGATGATCGAGATCCTTTTCGCCAATCATATAGCGCTTGCCGTCCACTTCCTGCGCCTGCGGCACGAGCCCGCCCCAGATCGCCGGCAGCCGCGGCAGCGGCGTCTTGCCATCGCGGTCGAGCTGGACGTACTGCTCGGCGGTGACCTCGTCGAGCGGATGCTGGACCCCCGGGTAGTTGCCGTACAGGTTCGCGAAGCTGCGGTTCTCCGCGTAAATCACCACGATGTTCTTCACCTGATCGTGCAGCGCAGCGTCGAGCCGCAAGTCGGCGGCGCTGCGCGGCGGGCCGTTGCCCGCGAGTGCCTCGCCCGTTTTGCAGCCGGGCAGCGCGAGGCCGAGGCCGACCGCCGCGAGACCGGTCAGGACGCGCCGGCGTTCGGGATCGTCGGGGGCGTCGTTGGTGTTGTCGATTGAATCGGGGTTGTCCAGTTTCGGTGGCAGGTGAGGATCGTGGTCGGTCATCGGTGAGTTCCGAAGGAGACGTGACGGTCGCTTCGGCGCCGCTGGAGGCGGCGCGCGCGACACCGGTTATGGGTCCGCCGAGGCCGGCAGGCCTCGCGGCTTTACGGCAGCCGACGCTTCACGCGCCAGCTGTGATGCGTGGCATCGACAGCCAATAGTAGCCAGTGCCGTGCGTCGATCGGATGACGCTTTTGCGTCGCGTAACGGTCGACGGTCAATTCGAGTTCGTCATGCGCGCGCCGATGATAGGTGGCGTGCGCGCCGGAGCCATCCGCGAACTCGACGCGCGCCTCGGCGAGGTTCGGCGCGCCGGCCGGTTCGGGAAGTTCGGCGATGCGCACCGCGCAGCCCGGATAAAGATGCGAGTCGGCAACCTGAATCTGGATCGCGTTGGGCATGACGTGGCCTCCTACGCTTGGGCGGCGCGAGCGCGCGGCTGGGACACACCGCGCCGCTGGACCGGATCAAAGCATAGCACCGCGTGGCCGAATCGCCGCATGCTTCGCGCTATCGTCCTGAATTGAATCGCATGAACCGCATAGCGCGACGCGATCGGACTCGGCACGCATCCGCTGAGCCGCGATCAGGCGTCAAAGCGTTTTCCGATAAACCACGAAGCCGGACTTGTCCGCGACCTTGTCATAGAGCTGCATCGCGGTGCGGTTCGTCTCGTGCGTCTGCCAGTAGACGCGTTGCGCGCCGTCGGCTTGTGCCCGCGCATAGACGGCCTCGATCAGCGCACGGCCGACACCCTTGCCGCGCTCGCTATCGAGCGTGTATAGATCCTGCAGATAGCAGATCGGTCCCGCCATCGTCGTATGGCGGTGATACAGAAAATGCACGATGCCCTGCAATTGCCCGGCGCGTTCGGCGACGAACGCATGCATCGGCTCGTAGCCATCGAAAAAGCGATTCCAGGTGATTTGCGTGATCTCGCGCGGCAACGCGGTCTCGCCCGAGCGGCCATAAAACGCGTTGTAGGCGTCCCATAGCGGCAGCCATGCATCGAAATCGTCGCGGGTGACGGCGCGAATCTGCAGCGGGGCGGACATGTGGGCGGCTCCTGTGGAAAGCTGTGGAACCGCCAGCATAGAAAATTTGCGACGTGATTGTTAGCTCCACCATGAACGACAAATCTGGAGCCACGACGCTTGCGGCAGTGCGGTGAGCCGATGCATCACCGCCTGCAGCGAGTCAGTGCTTGCGAGGATGCTTCTGGCGAAGCTCGTTGCGGACCTTCTTCGCGGCGAACAGCGGCACGTAGTCGAACACGCGCGCCTCGCTCCGGAATTCGGCGAGCGTATCGGCGTACATGCGGGACACCGTTTCGGTCGGCGTGTCGGTTTCTTCGGCGATGCTGCGGACTATTTCGTCTACATTCGGCTCGGGCTGCGACATGGACGCTCTCCGGTTAGTGTGCGGCGGACTGGATGGACGGTACGCGCACGGCAGGAGTCCATTACAGGATGCGATTCGCGAGCACGCCAATTAAATCGGCCTATCGTCCGACCGATTTCACAGAGATTTTCTTCTTGCGCTGCGGCAATCGACCATGCGGTGAGGGCGGGCGCAAAATCAACCGGTACGGCGGTGGTGAATACCCGGGAAACGTGCAGGGGTAAGGAGCGGCGTCTCTACTTCTCCATCTTCTGCGCTACGTGCGCGATCCGGTCGCGCACGACGCCGATCGCCTGCTTCAGCGCGTAAACGTCCTGAAAGTAGCGGTACGGAATCCGGATCTGGCTAGCGTTCGCGTCGATGTTTTCAATCTCGTCACTCCATTGCGCGACCTGCGCGCGAGTCGGCTCGGCGTTCTTCCATACTTCGTCCTCGAGCGCCTTGATCGCGCGGTACCACACGAACAGGCGCTTCTTCATACGCGCTTCGAGCATGCTCGGCAGCGCCTGGGCGAGGCCGATCAGCAGCGCAAGGAACGGCACCAGAATCAGCAGCCGTCGCTCGATCAGACTCGCGAGCCAGAACGGCAGGTAGCGATACAGAAACGGCCGGCCCGATTTGAAGTAGCGCACGCTTTCGTCGGAGATCGGGAATTCTTCAGTGTTCAGGTTCGGGAACGTGCCGAGCGGCGTGAAGTAGTCCTCGCCGCCGTGCACCGTGCGGGCCGCGTCGAGCAGCAGATAGACGAGCGCCGGATGCAGCGTGTCTTTCGACACCAGCAGCGCCGTCGCCGCGAGCAGCGTGACGTCGCTGCGCGGCAGATCGTCGGCGACGCTCGTCGAGGCACGCGGCAATACGATCTTCGACAGCGACGGGAATTTTTGCGCCAGTGCATCGGCCTGCGCGAAGCTCATCAGCTTCAGGTTGCTGGTCAGCAGCGTGTGCTGCATGTCGGCGTCGGGCCGGCCGATGAAGAACGCCGCATCGATCTGACCGCTTTCGAGCCCTTCGTATGCGGCGTTCGCGTCCATCTGCAGCAGCGTCGAGTTCTGGCTCGTGACGCCGCTGTAGCCGAGCAGCACCTGGGAGACGTTGAGCAGCCCGCTGCCCGGCACGCCTATCGAAATGCGCTTGCCGCGCAGTTGCGACAGCCGGTCGATCGTCGCGTCGCCGCGATAGAACACCCAGATCGGCTCGTACGACACGGCGGCGATGGTTTGCAGATTGTCCGTGTCTTTCGGACTGGTCGTGCCCGACTGGATGAAGCCGACCTGATAGGCGCTGTCCGGGTCAGCGAGGCGCTGGTAGTTTTCGACCGAACCCGACGAGCTGCGGATGTCGAGCTTGATGCCTTCGCGCTTGAGCAGCGGCGCGTAGCGATCGGCAAAGCCGCGATAAATGCCGCCGTCTGCGCCGGAAGTGATGACGATCGTGCGCTGGAACGCGGGCTCGAGAATCAGCGCGACCATCCAGCCGAACGCGGCGACCAGCACGATGGCGCCGATGATCAGAAGACGCCGGCGCCGCCGTGTCATCGGGGTTCTCGGGCTGCGGTACGGCGCGGGGTCTGGTCTCGGCATCGTTACCCGGTTTGGTCAGGTCCGGCCTTGGTGAGTAAAGGAGTGGGATCGGGGTTTGGTTCCTCAACTTTACGATATCGGGGAGTTTTATTCGATAGCCAGTGATGTGCAGTGAAAAGAGGCGGGTCTGTTACAGACTGTGGGGATCGCGATTTTCGTGCTACAGATTCCAGTCGTACAGGCCGTTCCGGCGTACGAACACGCGCGTCGTTCGTTCAGTCAGAGGGAGTTGCGGTGTTGGAGGCACCTTCTATCCCATTAGCAGGGCGCAGCCCATATGCAAGCACGCGTAGCCGTCGCAGCGGTTACTGTTCAGCCTGCGATGTGGCATTAGCCAATGCTTTACACAGTGAACTCATGCCTTTTGGGCAAGATCTGGTAGAGAGCGTAGCGATCTTTGCAAGGTCGTCAGTATCAAGCGTTGAGTTAATGTGACGCAGCACGAACGATTCTAGTGGCGGATCGAGCTTGATTTGTGCATCGAGTTCCGGCAGTGCTTTCCAGTGGTCAATCAGCAATCGCGCGATTGCCTCAGAATAGCCTTCAGCAATCCCACCATCGTCGCAGTGACCATACTGACTGAATGCGCTATTTACCTGAGCCCAGCTATCGAGTTGATCCACCATCGCGTCCGCCGCAAAAGCATCTTTTTCCGGGCAAATTTTGCCGTATGCCAACGGCATCCACGCAGCAATAGCAGCAGCTACAAGCAGCGCCGCCATTTTGCGGTTATCCCAGTCCATTTAACGAGAGGTGCAGTGAACAGCAAAGGGTTTGCTGGTGGCTTCGCAGGTCCGAGCACCAACAGCATGAATCACAAAAGTGCTGTTAGTGCCGTGATAGCGGCATACCAGATAGGGGTCGACGCCCGTTAAATCCCACTGGTCAGATGTTTTTCCTGGCTCAGGAATAAGGTCCGCCTCCTCCTCTGGAGGGCCATCGAACAGGGATGCGTTATCCAGAACATGATGTTGCCCTCCCGCAGAAAGAACGCTTGGGCATTTGAATCGGATCCGTGTTGGCGACGCACACGCGGCGCTTGTTGCCACGAGGCAAACTGCCAGGAAGAGCGCCTTATTCGACAACATAATATCGGCTGCCATCATTAACAGGCGTTCCATGGCCGCGACGGAAATGGATAGTACGCCGATGCGGAGGTTGTTTGGTATGGCCATTCCACTGGTCAATTACAGTGATTCCATCCAGTGTTTGCCCGAGATAAATTGCCGCATGGCTGGTTCCGTTCGTGTGATTTCCATAGCGTCCATTGCTGTCGAATGTGGCTATTACGGTTCCTTTGGCGATGAGGAAATTGCCTTGGACTCGGTCTCCCCTTTTCCATAAGGAAGACGGCGGAATACTCACAACAGCATGAACGAGTGTAACGCACTGGCCATTCCCAATCAGATGCCCTTGGTTGATCAGGTCATCTGCCTTTTCCGTATCAGCGACATAGCGCATCTTTTCTACTTCTCCTCAGCCAGTGAAAGGGGATAAGACTCAGCACACACTATCGAGGCAATCGTGCAAAAACAAGCAGTACTCAATTTTCAGATAATGCCGATCTGCTGATAAGGCCGTCCAGATTGTGATTCAGCTGCTCGCGAGCCAGAAACAGCCTCCTTCTCAATGTGTCGCAATGTGTCGAGTAGCTCCGCGACGAGTTAACCGCTCCGCAGCACTACCCAACCACCCCCACCTCACCCCCCAACTCCCGCGCAATAAACTCGACAAACGCGCGAATCCGATTCGACATCTGCTGCCGCGGCGAATACACCGCGAAGATGTCCGCATTCGGCGTGTCGTGATCAGGCAGCAACTGAACGAGCGACCCCTCCGCCAGATACTGCCGGATGTCCCATTCCGCGCGCATCAGGATGCCGTGTCCTTCGAGCGCCCATTTGACGGCGATCTCGCCGTCGTTGGTGGTCAGCGTTCCCTTGATGCGCACCGCCTCGGTCTTGCGCGCGGCGCCGCGTCCCGACGTCAGCCGCCACACGCCATACGCTTCGTCTCCCTGCCGAATGCCGATGCAGTTGTGGCGCGTCAGATCGTGCGCAGTGAGCGGCGTGCCGTGCGCCGCGAGATATGACGGCGCCGCGCACAGCAGACGCCGGTTCGGCGCAAGCCGGCGTGCGACTACGCGCGTATCGGGCGGCTCGCCGAAGCGGATGCAGACGTCGAAGCTGTCGTCGGTGAGCGGCGGGGGCGTGACCGACAACTGCAGTTGAACCGACACTTGCGGATACCGCGCGACGAAGCGCGAAATCGCCGGTCCGATATGGCTGCGCCCGAAGCCGAGCGTCGCGTTTACGCGCAGCAAACCCTTCGGTGTCTTCTTCGCCGAGCCGAGCAGTTCGGCCAGCTCGTCGATCTCGTCGAGAATCCGCCGCGCGCGTTCGAGGTATAGCTCGCCTTCGGGCGTCAGCATCATGCGGCGCGTCGTGCGGTTCACGAGCGCGACGCCCGCGCGCTGTTCCATCTGCGTGAGGCGCTTGCTGACGGCGGCCGCGGTCAGCCCGAGTTCGCGCGCGGCCGCGCTGAGACTGCCGCTCGCGGCGAGCGTCGAGAAAAAGCTCAGATCCGCTGGCTGCACGGTGTCGCGCATCGTCGTTTCCACGCCTTCGCATTTGTGAATGCAAGTTAAAGATGCTTTGAGTTTAGCACCGGTTTTTACCCATGCGACCGCGCTAGAGTCCACTCACGCCATTCACCAAGCACAGGACGCAGACATGAAGACCTATCGCATCGCAACCATTCCAGGCGACGGCATCGGCAAGGAGGTCGTGCCGGCCGGCGCGCAGGTGCTCGAAGCGCTCGCGAAGACCACGCGCGCCTTCACGTTCGAGTTCGAGAACTTCGATTGGGGCGGCGACTACTATCGCCAGCACGGCCTGATGATGCCGGCCAACGGGCTAGATGCGATCCGCAACAAGGATGCGATCCTGTTCGGCTCGGCGGGCGACAAGGACATTCCCGACCATGTCACGCTGTGGGGTCTGCGTCTGAAGATCTGCCAGGGCTTCGATCAATACGCGAACGTGCGCCCGACACGCATCCTGCCCGGCATCGACGCGCCGCTGAAGTACTGCAAGCCCGAAGACCTGAACTGGGTCATCGTTCGCGAAAACTCGGAGGGGGAATACTCGGGTGTTGGTGGCCGCGTGCATCAGGGCCATCCGATCGAAGCCGCGACCGACGTGTCGATCATGACGCGCGCCGGCGTCGAGCGCATCATGCGCTTCGCGTTCCGGCTCGCGCAGTCGCGTCCGCGCAAGCTGTTGACCGTGATCACGAAGAGCAACGCGCAGCGTCACGCGATGGTGATGTGGGACGAGATCGCGCTCGAAATCTCCAGGGAGTTTCCGGACGTCACGTGGGACAAGGAACTCGTCGATGCTGCGACCGCGCGCATGGTCAATCGCCCCGCCACGCTCGACACGATCGTCGCCACCAATCTGCACGCCGATATTCTCAGCGACCTTGCAGCCGCGCTCGCGGGCAGCCTCGGCATCGCGCCGACCGGCAACATCGATCCGGAGCGCCGCTATCCGTCGATGTTCGAGCCGATCCACGGCTCCGCGTTCGACATCATGGGCAAGGGGCTCGCGAATCCGGTCGGCACGTTCTGGTCGGTCGTGATGCTGCTCGAACACCTCGGCGAATTCGCCGCGGCCAGGCGTGTGATGCAGGCCGTCGAAGCGGTCACCGCGAACAGGTCGCTGCATACCCGCGACCTCGGCGGCACGGCCACGACCGCGCAGGTGACGGCGGCCGTATGCGCGTTCATCGAGCAGGCGGCGACGCCCGCGGAGAACGCGGCTTGAACGCCGGCTTCGCTTGAATTGACCGGCACCAAGCGGGAACCGCGCGCAACTCAGGCGCACGGTCTACGCCCCGGCCACCACGTGGCCGGCACCCAACCTTGACTCGACTAGCTCGGCCCAACGTCGGCCGGCGCGAGGCTCGCGCGCGGTCCACTGCCGCGCGCAGCAGGAGGAGACAATGACTTCGGAACTCGAAAGCCGGGTGTCCCGCAAGCTGATGCTGCGGATCATCCCGTTCGTCATGCTGTTGTACTTCGTGAGCTTTCTCGATCGCGTGAATGTGGGCTTCGCCGCGTTGTCGATGAACAAGGCGATCGGTCTTTCGCCGACCGCGTTCGGCCTCGGCGGCGGCCTCTTCTTTATCGGCTATTTTCTGTTCGAAGTACCGTCGAACCTCATCCTGCACAAGGTCGGCGCGCGCCGCTGGATTGCTCGCGTGATGGTGTCGTGGGGGCTCGTGTCGCTCGCGTCCGCGTTCGTCGTCGGGCCGAACAGCTTCTACGCGCTGCGCTTCATTCTCGGCGTCGCGGAAGCGGGGTTCTTTCCCGGCATCATCCTGTATCTGAGCCTGTGGTTTCCGACCCGGCAGCGCGCGGTCGCGGCGGCGTGGTTCATGGCCGCCGCACCGATTTCGACCGCGATCGGCTCGCCGATTTCCGGCGCGATCATGAAACTGCCGCCGATCGCCGGACTCGCCGACTGGCAGATGCTCTACATACTCGAAGCCCTGCCGGCGATCATCCTCGGCTTCGGCGTGCTCAAGTATCTGACCGACAAGCCCGCGCAAGCCGAGTGGCTGCAGCCCGAGGAGCGCGACTGGCTGATCGCGAAGCTGAAGCTCGAAGCCGACGCGCGGCACGCCCATGCAGGCCACACGGCCGGCGCGCTCAGCGCGTTGCGCGATCCGCGCGTGCTCGCGCTCGCGCTGATCTACTTCGGCACCTCGGCGGGACTTTATACGCTCGGCTTGTGGGCGCCGCTGATCATCCGCCAATATGGTTTCGGCACGTTCGAAACCGGGCTGCTTGCCGGTGTGCCGAGCGTGCTCGCGGTGATCGCGATGGTGCTCTGGGCGAAGCACTCGGATCGTACCGACGAACGTACTTGGCACGTCGTGATTCCGTGCGCGCTTGCGTGCGTAGGCTTCGTGTTCGCCGGCAATGCGAGCACCGCGTTGATGATCGTGCTTGCGCTCGTCGTCGTGAACGTCGGCATCAGCGCCGCGAAGGCGCCGCTGTGGGCGATGCCGAGCATGTTCCTGTCGGGCGCCGGGGCGGCCGCGGGGATTGCGATGATCAACTCGATCGGCAACCTCGGCGGCTTCGTCGGGCCGTTTGCGATCGGCTGGCTCAAGAACGTGACGGGCGGCTATTCGGCGGGGCTTTATGTGGTCGGCGCGACGTTGGCGGTGTCGGCGGTCGTGACGCTGATGCTGAGCCGCCAGACCAGGCATGCGCCGGTCGCGGTGGGCGAGCGGCAAGGGCACTGAGCGAAACATCGATGATACGGGAGAGCCGCCGGCTGAAAGGCCGGCGGCGAACGTGAACTCATCCGATGCGTTAGCACTCGACTACCGGAACCCGTAGACCAGAACCTTCTTCCCTTCAAAGTGTTCCTGCACACCTTGCACGCAATTCATCGGACAGCTGTAGTCGGGAGTCGACGAGGCTGTCGGGACACTCGCCCGATAGACCACGGATTCGATCTGCGTCCCGTCCGAAGTGATCACGATGTTCAGGTCAGTCTCGACGCCAGCCGCCACAGGTCCTCCGGTAATGTAGCGGACCGACATCGTTCCGGTGCAATCGGAGTTCACCGTGTAGGTGCCGGTCTGGTGAGGATTGAAGGTAGTCGAGCCGGCTTTCGGCACGCCGTTGATGTTCCCAACGTCAGTGCGTGTGAAACCACCGTTGCCGTCGAACGTCACCAGGGCGACGTCATCGTAAATCAACGGGCTCGTGAACGGATGCAGCGTGTTCGTCGAATCGAGCAATCCAAGAATCTCTCCGTGACCGATGAACCCATAGGGTCCCTTTAGCGTTGCCTTGGAGCAAAGGCCCCCGCGACCACCGTCGCCATCACCGTCGCCATCACCCCTGCCGCCGGCCTGCGCGGTGCCGCTCAGCGACAGAATTGCAACGGCTACCGCCGTCCAAACGCTTATATGCCGGGTCTTCATCTTCATCTCCTTGTTAGCAAATCAGGCGCATGAAATCGCGGCGTGCAACAGCCGTTCGGCTGCCGGGATCGGGGCCTGGATCAATCAAACGAAAATAGTCGATATGAAATGGCCGCAGCGATGCCTGGTCGCCGTCGGTTGAAGGACCAGAGGTGGGGCCAAAGTGGTGAATGACGAAACGTTTTCGCCGGGCAGTCGTGTTTCGCCCGGTGTCGGCGGATACGTGCGGAAAGGATGCACGAAAGTCCGCGCAATGGTGACTTCGTGAGTCAGCCACGCTTTAAAGTCGCATGGCGAAAACCAGTGTAATCCACGCTATTTGCGCAGACCTGATGAATATCGGACAAAAGGAAGGCACAATCAGATCGCGCGCCGCGAAGGATTGCGCTTTCTTTGGGGTTCCGCGTGGCTAATGTGCAACGTCGTCACGCCCGGCAAAAGAGCGTGCGCGACAACGAGACGACAGAGCGAGCTGATTGAAAGCTTGAGCGGCCGCTTCATGTTCCTGGCGGAACTTTTTGGGCGATCACCGCCACTGCTGCGGCCTCAACGGGACAGCACGCGGTCGCGTTCATCTGGAGTCCCTACACGCTGGTTTTCGCTGCTGTGCTGTTCGTCGTGCTGGTGTGCGTTGCGGCGCTCACGGATAGAGGCGCGTTGTTCAGCGTCAACCGCGCGATGAGTTTCGGGCGGCGTCTTTACGTGTGGTGGTCGTGCGCGTGGCGTCAGTGGCTCGCGAGTACGCTGCTTTTCATCGTCGCCGTGGTGGCGTTTCACTTTCTGGTGCCGCGCGCGGCGGTGCCGCTGATGAGATTCTCCGAGCATGTGATTACGGCTGATGTCGCGAGGAGTTCGCCGGCATGGTCGATGGTGATTGCGGCGATGCCGGCGATCGTCGCGCTCGCGATCTACCTGCTGGTGAGTCTGCCGATCGCCGGATATATGGTGCGCAGCGGCCTGGCCGCGCATGGTTTCGCCGGTCCCGAACGTTTCGGCTTCTGGCGCGCGGTGTCGCTCGGGCTCACGACGTATCTCTGGTCGGTGCCTGGTAGCCTCGCGATTGCCGATATCCGGTGCATGCGCAACGGCCCGCTCGAAGCGGGCCGTCTTCCATTGCCGCTGCCCACATGGGCAGCGCTCGCCAAACGTCAATGATGCGCGTAGACCGAGGCGAGGGCGGCAACGTCCTGTTGCTGCGACAGAGCCGGGACCTTAACCGCGCCAGCTCCGGCCGCCGACGACCCGTTCGCCGCCCCGCCATATGCCGACGCCGCCGCGCCGTTCAGCGCGCTCACGCGTGCCTCGGCGGCCTGGATATCCTGCGGATAGGTGTTGTAATCCGCAGCCGGGTTGTAACCCGCCTTTTCGAGTTGGACCAGTTCCGCGCGAACCTGGGCACGCGTAACCGGCGCGTTGGACTGCGCGAACGAAACGACGGGGACAGCGACAACAGCGGCAACGATCAGCGACTTGACGAGTTTCATGGCATCCACCTGAGAGCAATTGAGTTGGTTCAGACCACGGTTGCGTGGCCCGTGCATCCAGTCGCGTCGACGTCCGCTTTGCTTTGCGGCACCGCCGACTGGCATGGACATATTTGAACCCCCTCATGTATCCCGTCTGTTTCCGCGAACCCCGACTTTTGCAACGGTGTTTGTCGGTCAGCCCGGTGGATACATAACGATACGAAACTCGTCGAAATCACCGCGCACCGTTACTGGCCGCGAGTTCGGCGGGTCGAGGAAGCGCGTGCGCAACACCATCTTGACCAGGGCAATCCTTGCTAGCAAGAGCAACAAAGTTCACATATCGTTCCTCACACAGCAACGGAGCCACAGGCTAACGGGGATGTGATGCGCGAAATCAATCAGCAGCGGCTGCGCTATTTCCATGAGGTGCTCGGGCACGGCACGATCCGCGGTGCCGCGGACAGCCTCAACACGTCGCCCTCGGTGATCACGCGGCAGATCAAGCTGCTCGAAGACGAACTGGGCGTGCAGCTGTTCGAGCGGCAGGCGCGCGGCGTCCGGCCCACCGAGGCCGCCGCGCATCTGCTGGAGTTCTGGCGCGGCTATCGCGCGCAGCAGGAGAAGTTCGAGGATCAGCTGCACGCGTTGCGCGGCTTGCAGCAAGGCCGCGTCGATCTGGCCGTCAGCGAGGGTTACGTGGATGCGCTGATTGCCGAGGTCATCACGCCGTTCTGTGTGCAATACCCGAAGGTCGATATCGGCCTCACCGTGCTGCCGGTCGACGACGTGCTCGACGCAGTTGCGGAAAGCCGCGCCCATATCGGGCTCGCGTTCAATCCGCCGCCGCATCCGCGCGTCGAATATCGCGCGAGTTCCGCGCAGCCCGTGGTGTTGCTGGTGCGCCGCGACCATCCTCTCGCGCGGCGCGGCAAGCCCGCCACGATCGACGATCTGCTCGCGTGGCCGCTGGCGTTGATGCCGAGCACGTTCGGCATCGGGCACCTCGCAACGATGCTGGCGTTCGTCGAACACGTTGAGATCCGCGCGACGCTCACCACCAATTCGCTAACGGCACTCAAGCGGTTTGTCGCCGATGAAAACTTTGCGACGCTGATCGGAGAGTTCGCGGCCTCGCGCGAGATTCAGGCTGGCGAGCTGGCGACCGTGCCGATCGACCACGCGCTGTTTTTAGGCACGAAGGCGCGCGTGCTGGTGAAATCCGGGCGGCCGCTCGTCGCGGCCGCGCACGAACTGCTCGCGTGGATCTTGCAGCGCATGACGATGTTTGGGGGCGGCGCGCAAAGGTGAATCGGGTTGATTCACTGCGACCGCGCGCAATAGGCCCCCACCTGCCGCCTACGCACCACCATCAACGAACAGACCCCGATGGACGCCACGATATTCACGGCCGGATAAAACGCCACGGCCACACTCCATTTCGGCAGCGCGAGAATCGCGAGCGCGTACTTAAGAACGCATAGCGCAAAGTACAAAAGACTCTCACTCCACGGATCGAGGATGGTCTTGCGCACCGTCGGCCCGAGGCCGACGAGTTCGATCAGCGTGACAAGACAGATCGACCAAGTCGGATCATTGGTGAGTATCCAGAGCGGAATAGCCGACAACGCAGCGACGAGGCAAAGCCAATCGAAAGCGGTCCGCCGCCGTTCACCCCGAAAGACGCTCGCGACGAGAACAAAGAAGCAGGTGGCCGCGATCGCCCCGGTAGACCACGCCGAAGGGCCTGCACCGGCGACGAATTGTCCGACCGCCGCAATCGCCGTGACGACCGACCAGACCAGCCACGTGAACAGATGCGGACGTACGGTGCCGCGCCAGATCGCAAGTCCATAAGGCAGAAACGCGACCAGCGAAACGATCGCCCCCATGACGCCGAACAGTCGGGTCATGTCCTGAAAGATGCGCATCATAGGAAGATCACACCCGGCACTGTCCTCGATATCGTGCCGGCGGTGCTCCACATGCGCGCGTAAAGAACCGAGTAAACGCTGTCGTCGATGCAAAGCCGACCCGCTCGCTGATCTCGCTGATCGACATCGGCGTATGCGCGAGCAGCGTACGCGCTTCGTCGATGCGCGTTTGCGTCAGCACCTCGGTGAAGGTTTTGCGCTCCGCGGCGAGCTTGCGTTGCAAGGTCCAGCGCGTCAGCGACAGCCTCTCGCAGACGATCGTCTGCAGGCTCTTGGGATCGATCGCATCCGCCTGCTCGCGCAGCACGTCACGCAGACATCGCTCGACTGTCGGAGAAAAGCGGCCCTGCTCGCGAATCCGCTGCAAGATGCCATGCGCGGCATGCATATGAATTTTCGAAAGCGGCGCGTTGTAGACCTCGAACGCGCGATCCAGCGCCGACGACTGCAACACCATCCGATTGCACGCCTGATCGAGTTGAACGCGCACGCCCAACGTCCCGCACAGCGCCCCGAGCGCACCGAGCCGCGCATCGGTGATGCCCGCGTCGCGCACGCGCAGGCGCGCGTCGTAGAGCCTGGCCACGCGCGCGATCAGCGTGAAGTTGCCGAGCGCGCTCGAGGCGTTGCGCCCTTCGCCTTCCGTCACGTATTCGAATGCGACTTGGTCGCCATCCTCCTGCATGATGAGCCAGTCGACATTACCGATCAGGTCGCGGTACGTGACGTAATTACGCAATGCATCGCGCAGCGTCGGACTATTGCAGAGCACGCCCGCGAGCTCGGGGAAATACAGCAGACCATCGAGCGCGTCGCCCTCGGGCGCGCCGCGCATCAGGCAGCGTTCCGCGAGCTGGAGCATTGCGACATGCTTGTCGCCCGGGACTCGCGCATCCGCCGCGGCGAGGTCAGCCTCCGCGATGCCGATATCGTGAGCCACTTTGGTGCGATCGAGACCCTCACGCTCCGCCGCGTCGAGCAATCCTCGATAGATGCGCGCTGATACGGACTTCTGACGCAAATCCACTGTGCCCTCCTCCGGTCGAAACCTGTCTGCGGGTTTTCCTGACGCTTCATCGGTCAAGTGCTGCACCCATCGGTCAAGCGCGTTTCGAGCGCATCCCTAGAATTTCTTTCGGCGCATTACCGCGAGCGCTAAGCGTAACAGGACGACAACGTTATGCAATGCAAATCACATGACCGACAACGACAACTCGGAGCGAGACGATGAGAAGCAAGCTGACGATACCCTTTGCCGCAGGCGCCATCGCCTGCGGTGTCGCGGTGGTACTCGCCGCCTGCGGCAATGGCAGCAGCCTCAGTGACCCGCCGTTGCCGAGCGATCCCGATGCACGCGCCGATGCGCGTGCCGCCGCGCTGGTCCAGCAAATGACGACCGCCGAAAAGATCCAGCTCGTGCACGGTGTCGGCATCCCCAACGCGGGACTGGGCGGTCCGTATCCGGCCGGCGTCAACGGAGCAGGCTACATTCCGGGCATCGCGCGGCTTGGCATTCCGGGCCTTGCAATGGCCGATTCGGCGGGCGGCGTCAATGTCGTCAAGTCGAATGCGACGGCGCTGCCCGCGCCGGTGGCGCTCGCGGCAAGCTGGGACCCGGCGCTCGCGAACGAGTACGGCGCGCGTATCGCGACGGAGCTGCGCGTGCTCGGTTATGGCGCGATCAGGAAACGAACCGCATGACGAGCAACTCGGTCGTCGACGAACGCACGATGCGCGAGACCGAACTGCTCGCCTTCGAACTCGGCGTCACGCAAGGAAGAAGAGCCCGGCGATCTCGGCGGCGGAGCGTCGATTCCAGGCTTCACGCTGACGTCCTATTTCAACACCGCGCTGACGAGCGCGGTCAATGCCGGCAGCGTGCCAATGTCGCGACTCAACGACATGGTTCAGCGCAAGCTTCGCACGATGATCCGCTATGGCGTCTTCGATTCGCCGCCGACCACGGGCGGAAGTGTCGATCAAACCGCGGGCAATGCGCTGGCGTTGCAGGTCGCGCAGCAATCGTCGGTGTTGTTGAAGAACGCGGTGGCGAACGGTGATTCGCAGCCGGTGCTGCCGCTGAATGCGGCGGGGTTGTCGTCCATCGTGGTGATCGGCGGTCACGCGGATGCGGGCGTGCTATCGGGCGGCGGCTCGGGCGCCGTGCCAGCGGCCGCGGGCAACGCGGTGTCCGGTTGCGTGTCGCCGTCGCCGCTGCTGAGCACCTGCGCGACATGGTACAAGTCGGCACCGCTAGCCGCGATTCAGGCGAAGGCGCCGAACGCGAGCGTGACCTTCGTCGACGGCACGAACGCGGCGGCGGCGGCCACCGCGGCCGCGAAGGCGGACGTGGCGATCGTGTTCGCGACGCAATGGGAAAGCGAAGGCGCGGATCTGTCGAGTCTGAGCCTGCCGAGCAATGCGACCGACAGCTATAACCAGAGCTACGATCAGAACGCGTTGATCACCGCGGTCGCGGCGCAAGCGAAGCGCGTGATCGTCGTGCTCGAAAACGGCAGCCCGGTCCTGATGCCGTGGCTCGGCAACGTGCATGGCGTGCTCGAAGCCTGGTATCCGGGCGTGCAGGGCGGCCAGGCAATTGCCGATCTGCTGTTCGGCGCCGTCAATCCATCCGGCAAATTGCCGATCACGTTCCCCATGCAGGACGCGGATCTGCCGCAGCCGACGATCTCGGCCACCGATACGACCGTCAATTACAGCGAAGGGCTCTTCATGGGTTATCGCTGGTATGACGGCAAGCAGATCGCGCCGCTGTTCCCTTTCGGTTATGGGCTGTCCTATACCAGCTACAGCTACTCGGGCCTCAACGCGCAAGTGGATGCGAGTGGCAATGTGACTGTGACCTTTACCGTCAAGAATACCGGCTCACGCGCGGGCGCGGAAATCGCCGAAGTTTATGCCGCGTTGCCGAGCGGTCTGGGCGAACCCCCGAAGCGCCTGGTCGGCTGGCAAAAGGTCGCGTTGCAGGCGGGGCAGTCGCAGCAGATCAGCGTATCGATTGCGCCGAAGCTGCTGTCGACGTGGGACGCGACCAATCACGTGTGGAAGCTGAACGGCGGCGTCTATCAAATGATCGCGGGGGCTTCTTCGCACGATCCGAATGCGTTGACGGCATCGCTGACGATCGCGGGGCATTGAGCGCCGAGGTGTTGAACCCGCAAGCCCGGCAGCAGGGTACGGGGTCTAGCTCCGTGTCCTGCCTGCCCGGCTAGCTCGTGTCGTGGCCGCTCGGGTTTCGGCATGTCAACCGCCGGGCAGCCGATAAGCGAACTCGTACGAATGCGCGCCATCGACGATGTCGATCTTGAACTCGCCTTCAATGCCGCTCAGCTCGCCCGTGCCCGAATCGGGCACGACCGTCACCGCCAGCGACGCAGCACCGCGATTCATCACGCCGATATGCTGCAGCACGAACGTGCCCTGCTTGCCCGCCAGCGTGCCCCTCACCTGTTCGAGCGCGACATAGCCAGCCGAGCCTTTGACGTTCGTCATCGCGCTCAGCATTTGCCCTTGGGTGGTCGCGACGAGATCGCCGGAGATCTGCTTGTCGATCGACATGCGGCCGAGCTTCGATTCGGCCTCCGCGTTTTCGAACGGCATCGGTTGAAGGGAGACGATGAAGGTGCCTTTTGCGATGTGCTGAGTCATCGGGATTTCCTCCTGGCTTGAACGGGCGATGGCGAAGCGGTGAAACGAGACGCAACGCAATGTGACGGTGGTGAACCGTAGCACACGTCGCTGTTAATTAGCCGCACGCGCCGTGCTGTCAGCCGTGCCGAACGCATCCGCGAACTCGCGCTTCAACCACGCCAACGCCGGGTCCTGATCGTGCGCCGCGGCCCACATCAACGAAACCTCGTAGCCCGGCACTTCGAATGGCAACGGGCTGAGCGCGAGACCGAGCGTATCGCGCCAGACGCGGCCGATGAACTCCGGCACGGTCGCGATCGCCGCCGTGCGTTGCACGATGAACGGACTGGTCGCGAAGTTCGAACTCGAAAATACGACCTCGCGCTTCAGTCCCTGCAGCTCCAGTCGTTCATCGATGAAGCCGCGCAGCTCGGCGCTGAACGAAGTCAGCACGTGGCGGTGGCGCAGAAATTCGTCCCTCGACAGATGCTTGCGACGCGTCTTGACGAGCTTCGGGTTGTAGACGCTCACGAAGCGCCATGAAAACAGCGGCATGAGTCGCTGCCACGGCACGCACTCGCGGAACACGCCGACTGCGAGTTCGATCGCGCCGTCGTCGAGCATCGCGGCGGCGCGCGTCGAATCGGTGGAGCGTGCGATCAGCTTCACGCCGGGCGCTGCCACGGCGAGGCGCGCCATGATCTCCGGCATCAGCAGCAGTTCGAGCGAATCGCTGAGGCCGATGCGGAACACCCGCTGCGCGCGGGCCGGATCGAACACGGACGGCTGCGTGAGCGCCTGATGCAGCGATTGCAGGAATGGCTCGATCTGCCGCGCGAGTTCGAGCGCGCGCGGCGTCGGCGTCATGCCTTGCGGCGTGCGCACGAACAGCTCGTCGCCGAAGGTCTCGCGCAAGCGTTTCAGTGCGCCGCTGACGGCCGGTTGGCCAAGAAACAGCCGCTGCGCGGCACGCGTGACGCTGCGCTCTTCCAGCAGCGCGCGCAAGGTCAGCAACAGGTTCAGGTCGAAGCGCCGAAAATCATTTTCAATGATGTTGGCCATGACATTAAACGATTTGAATGATGGGCGTGCACCGCGCATTCTACTGCCACGGGGTCTTCCGTTCACTCTCAGGAGCAATGAAATGGACTGGCAAAATCAGAAGGTCGTGGTGCTGGGTGGTTCGTCGGGTGTTGGGCTCGCGACGGTGAAGCGGCTCGCGGCGGCTGGCGCGAGCGTCGTCGCGGTGGGGCGCGACCGCGCCAAGCTGGACGATGCGCTGAGCGGCATCGGCGCACAGGTGACGGGCGACGCGCTCGATTGCACCGATCGCGCGGCGCTCGAACGGTTTTTCGGCGGCCTCGGCCGGATCGATCATCTGGTGATGACGCTGTCGGGCGGCGAAGGCGCGGGGCCGTTTGCGGAGCTGGATCTGGCCGCGCTGCGGCGCGGCTTCGAGGCCAAGTTCTGGCCGCAGCTCGAAGCGGCGCAGACCGCGCTGCCCGCGCTGCGTCGCGACGGCAGCATCACGTTTCTGACCGCGATTTCGGCGCGCATCGCGAATCCGGGTACGGCGGGTCTGGGCGCGATCAACGGCGCACTCGAAAGCATGATCGGCACGCTGGCGCGAGAGCTGGCGCCGCTGCGCGTGAACGCGGTGTCGCCGGGGGTGATCGATACGCCGTGGTGGGACAGATTTCCGGCGAGCGTGAAAAGCGAGCTGTTTCGGCAGCAAAGCGAAACGCTACCGGTGCGGCGCGTCGGCCAGGCCGACGATGTCGCGCACGCGCTGCAGTTTCTGCTGGAGAACACGTTCATGACGGGGGCGGTGATCGAGTGTGACGGCGGCTTGCGACTACTGTGAAGCACGGGCGCGGGAATATGCGCTGAGGCATCCTACGCCCTCCGAACCCGAACTGGCAGACACATCGTCGCTGCGAAGCACAGCAAATGCAGCGCGGCCAGCAGCACGAACATCGGCAGAAATCGGCTGGGCTGGACATCCGAAGCACCATGCAGCGTCAACGCGATCGCCATCGAAAGCAGCGTCGTGGCGAACGGACCGCCCACTCTCTGCGCGATGTTCAACGCCGTATTCGCGACCGCGAGCCGTTCTCTCGCGATCGACGAATACGCGGCCGAGATCGACGGCACGCTGATCGTCCCCTGACCGACGCCCGCAACGAACAGACTGACAGCGGCCCATCCGGCCGAGAACGAAGCGATGCTCATCCACAGAAACACGAGCGTGCTCAGAAACGCCAGCAATGCGCCGGCCGCCGCGAGCGCGCGGCAACCGAGCCGCTCGGTCAACCAGCCGATCGGCGGGAACGAGCACATCATGCCGACGCCGGTCGCCGCGAGCAGGCCGCCCGCGTGCGCGGCCGACAAACCGCAGCCCGCGATCAGAAACAGCGGCACTGCAAGCTGTCGTCCATACATGATCCCGTTCGCGGAGAACTGCGCGAGTGCCGCGACCGAGAACGTACGCCTTGCAAACATGCGCACGTCGATCAGCGCGGCATCGCCTTTGCGCAACGCGTACAGTACGAACCCGGCGAGAAACACGACGCCCGCAAGCAGCCACGCGAGGCCCACCGCGCGCAACGCGTTCTGAAGTCCATAGACGAGTGCGACCAGCCCAGGGGAGATCAGCGCAAAGCCGGTGAAATCGAACGGCCGCTTCTGCGACGCAGGGGCATCGCGCGGCAGCAGCAACACCGCCATCGCGATGCCGACAGCGCCCACCGGCGCATTGATGAAGAACAGCCACGGCCAACTCGCGTGCGCGAGGACGAGTCCGGCCAGCACCGGGCCGAGAATGGGACCGAGCAGAATGGGCAGCGCGGTGAAGCCCATCACGCGCTCGAGGTTCCTGCCGGCCACTCGTCCGATCATCATCTGCGCCATCGGCACGAGCACACCGGCAACGAGGCCCTGGAAGATGCGCGCGCCGATCAACTCGCCGATCGTCTGCGCCGCGCCGCACAGCATCGACGCTATCGTGAACGTCGAAAAGCAGAACAGGTACAGCCGCTTCGCGCCGATGCGGTCGACCAGCCAGCCGTTGAGCGGCAACATCAACGCCATCGCGAGCAGGTAGCCGCTGACGATCCACTGCGCGGTGGCGATCGACGCATCGAGCGTATGGCCGATCGTCGACAGCGACACGTTGACGAGCGTCGAATCCATCTGCGACATGAACGAACCGATCGACACGACCGCCGCGACCTTCCAGACGGTGGGATCGATCCGCTCGGAAGCGGACGCGGAGATGTGCTCGCGCATGCCGCTCATCGGTCCGCGCGTGTACGGATGAAGGTCTGGCGCTCGGTCAGGCTCATGTACCGGCTCACGCTGCGTTGCCGCTCGCGGTCGCCGCGGCCGCGGGCTGTACCTGCTCGAGATGACGCAGCAGCTTCGTCACCATCATCACCACGACGAACGCGAGGACCACGAAGAACAGCGCGAGCGGCGTGAGCACCTGCACCGACACGAAGCCGGCCAGCCCCATCATCGCCGAGGACACCAGCAGCAGCGCGCAGCCGAGAATCGCGCTCGTCAGGCCCGCGATGTGAGGGAACAGCGAGTTGCCCTTCGCCATCAGCGTCGGATACATCGCGCCGGCGCAGAAGCCCATCACCAGCACGGGCGTCGCGAGCGTCCACACGCGCAGGCCGACCGTCAGCGCGAGCAGCAGCATCACAACCGACGCGGCCGCCATCAGCCGCGCGCCGATGCGCAACCGCTGCTCGGCGCTCGGCAGACGCGGACCGTGCAGCCGATTCGACAGACCGCCAAGGAAGTACATCATGCCGATGCCGAGCGCGAGATAGCCGAAGAAGGTCGGCGGCTTGTGCAGCGTGGTCTGCACCATGAACGGCCCGACGATGTTGAACACGAGCAGGATGCTGTAGCACAGGCCCTGCGCGAGGAAACAGCTTTGGAACACGGGGCTCGCGAGCACCTTGCGCGCGTTCGCGGTCAGCGTGCGCGGTTCGAGATGCACGGGCTTCGGCAAGGTCTCGCGATAACGCCACAAGAGCGCCCACATCACCAGCGAATAGATCAGCAGGAACACGAGGCACGCGCGCCAGCCGAACGCCGTCTGCAGATGCGCGCCGATCACCGGCGCGACGATCGGCGCGAGCCCCCATGCGATCGACATGTACGTGAACGCATGCAGCAACGCCTGACCCGCGAACGAATCGGTGATGATCGCCTTCGCGAGCAGGTTCGTGCTCGCGATGCCGAAGCCCTGCAACGCACGGGCGAGGATGAACGTCTCGAGATTCGGCGCCGCGAGCGACAGCAGACAGCCGACCGTGTAGACGGTCAGGCCGAACGCGAGCACGCGCTTGCGGCCATACGCGTCGGCGATCGGACCGAAGATCAGCTGGCCGAACGCGTAGGCGGCCATGTAGCCGGTGACGCTGGTCTGGATCGCTTGCGGCGAGGTACCGAAGTAGTGCGCCATCGCGGGCAGCGCGGGCACGTAGATGTCGATTGCGAGCTGTCCGGCGGATGCGAACAGGCAGATCAGGAACAACAGGAAGCGCGGCGAGTTCGGAGCGGAGTCGGCGGAGGCGGGTTGGTCGGCGGTAGCGTGGCTCATGGGTGCATCGAAAGGGAACACTGACGGCGCGGGCAGCGGCGCGTTCGGATATCGAACGGAAAAGACGCGGGTGCCCCGGCATTATCGCCGGGTATTGTGCCCGTGGTATCGCGGGAAGTGGGATATTCCTGGCGAGGGTGTGGGATGGCGCAGCCGACCAGCGCGCTATGCCGCCGCAACGGCGCTCATCTCGCGCAATCTTCGATCGACCGCAGCAACGCTCCCTGGTCCGCCGGGTCCTGGAAGAACGCGACGAAGCTCGCGTGTTCGCCGTTTGCGATGCGGTCCGAGCAGTCCTTGCCTTTGAGCGGGGGGCGAGACGCCGTCCAGATCATCGCCATCACGCCGAGGGCCAGCACGACGCCTGTAAAGACGAACCCGAGCAGCAACGACCTGGCGTCGTCCGACATTGCGTCTAGCGGATGAGAAGCGTCTTCCGGCTCGCAACTTCTTGTTGAAGATGAGTTCATGCCGATGTCCCGATAGTCAGCGTTCAAAAACCAGCGCCACCATGTTCCATCAGCACGTAAGATTGGAAAAGTTGAGTTTACTGACCATGTGATTCAGTTTTTCTGACCAATGCCATTCCGACTCCGATGAGAGAGATCAGTCTCGACCGCCTGCGCACCCTCGTTGTCGTCGCCGACCTCGGCTCTTTTGCCGAGGCCGCTGGCGTTCTGCATCTCGCGCCACCCACGGTCAGTCTGCATATCGCGGATCTCGAAAGTCGCGTCGGTGCGCCGCTGCTGTCGCGCAAACGCGGCCAGGTGCGCGCTTCGGCGATCGGCGAGACGCTGGTGGCCTATGCGCGTCAATTGCTGGCGAATGCGGAGCAGGCGCTGGAAGACGTGCGGCGGCAGGTGGAAGGGCTCGGCGGACGGGTTCGGCTCGGCGCTTCCACCGCAGCCATCGCGAATCTGCTGCCGCAGGCGTTGGAACGGCTGGCCGAGGACCATCCCGGCATCGACGTACAAATCGCCGTGCTGACTTCGCAGCAAACGCTGACGCGACTCGCGGAGGAGTCGCTCGACGTGGGCATCGTGGCGCTGCCGCAAGCGCCGATACGCGGGCTATCGATCGAAAAATGGCGCCGCGATCCGGTGGTCGCATTCATGCCGGCCGGGTGGCAATGTCCGGCGCGCATCACGCCGCATTGGATCGCCGCGAAGCCGCTGATCCTGAACGACGCCACCACGCGGCTTTCCCGTTTGACGACGGAATGGTTCAGCGCGGCGGGGCAGCATCCCACGCCGCGCATCCAGCTCAACTACTCGGATGCGATCAAGAGTCTCGTGGCGGCGGGATACGGCGCCGCGCTGCTGCCGCAGGAAGCGCGCTGCTCAACGGCCGACACTCGCATCGTCACACGTCCGCTGCGCCCGGCGTTATGGCGGCAGCTGGGCCTGGCCTATCGCGCGGGTATGGTGGAGCGTCCGACTCAGTATGTGCTCGACGTATTGCGGAGTTTGCGGTCGAGCTAGTGAACAAGACTACATGGCCGCGGCTTTGCGTCTGTCCTGTTCCTCGCGATAAAGCACGTACTCCTCCGCCATCGCTTTTGCAACGGATGGTCTACGCGCGGTGCGTTCGTAGTACTGCTGCACCGATGGCCACTGCGCGAGCTCGACGCCGCTGTAGCGCGCCCAGTTCAACACAGTGACCAGATAAGCATCCGCGACGGAAAACCGCTCCAGCAAAAACTCGCGTCCATGCAAATGCTGCTCCAGCACGTTCAATCGCAACGCCACCTTCTTGTGTGTATAGCTAAGAACGTCGGCGGCCGCGTCCGGATCGAGCAGCGGCACGAATACTCCCTTGTGCAGCTCCGTGCTGATGAAGCCAAGCCACTCCTGCAATTTCGCGCGTTCCGCCGTGCCGAGTCGCATCGGCGATTTTGCATACTCTCGCGCTGCGCTCGCGCGCGGGCGACTCGCGCGAGTCGCTGCGCGCGACGGCGCAGGCTGGCGTCGCGCTGATCTGCGGGGCGCCGGGCAAAAAGCCAGGCAAACCGCGGCACAGGTCCAAAACCTGAAGCGCCGCGACCGCGCACCGCCTAGCGGTTGATGAACCGCTGAAGCTGCGCCGGATAGCGCTCGCCCACCACCTTGATCTGCTCGAGCGCCGCTTCGATGTCGGAGAGATCCGCCGGCGTCAGCACGACACTGGCGGCGCCGACGTTCTCCGCGAGGCGCGGCAGCTTCGTCGTGCCCGGAATCGGCACGATCCATGGCTTCTGCGCGAGCAGCCACGCTAACGCGATCTGCGCGCGCGTCGTGCCTTTGCCATCTGCGATCCGGCCGAGCACGTCCACCAGCGCGGCATTCGCCTTGCGGTTCTCTTCCGAGAAGCGCGGCGCGATATTGCGGAAATCGCTCTTGTCGAAGGTCGTGCGCTCGTCGATCGCGCCGGTCAGAAAGCCCTTGCCGAGCGGGCTGAACGGCACGAAGCCGATACCGAGTTCTTCGAGCGTCGGCAGCACGCTGGCTTCGGGCTCGCGCCACCACAGCGAATACTCGCTTTGCAACGCCGCGACCGGCTGCACCGCGTGTGCGCGGCGGATCGACTCCACGCCCGCTTCGGACAGCCCGAAGTGCCCGACCTTGCCCGCGGCGATCAGATCTTTCACCGCACCGGCGACGTCCTCGATCGGCACGTTCGGATCGACGCGATGCTGATAGAACAGATCGATGCGGTCGGTTTTCAGACGCTTCAACGCAGCCTCGGCGACAGCGCGAATGTTTTCGGGCCGGCTGTTGAGCGGCTTTTTGGTGTCGCCGTCCTGAAAGCCGAACTTGGTCGCGACCACCACCTGATCGCGAAACGGCGCGACCGCTTCGCCGACCAGCTCTTCGTTCACAAACGGACCATAGACCTCGGCGGTATCGAAGAACGTGACGCCTTGCTCGAAGGCCGCGCGGATCAGTTCGATGCCGGCCGCTTTTTCGGTGGCAGGGCCGTAGCCGAAGCTCAGGCCCATGCAGCCGAGGCCGAGCGCGGATACTTCGAGGCCGCTTTTACCGAGTTGACGTGTTTGCATACGATGCTCCAGTTGATGCGCCCGGCCCCCGGCTGCTGCCGGGACCACGACGCTTTGAATGCGACACGCGCCACGCGAGTCGCGGCACTGGAAGCGAGTTTAGGTTGCTGTGTGCGGCTCAACAATATCTCTATACTTGCATGACGTATTGAATTGAATTCACAAATGGCGAATTCCCGACTGCCGCGCGCGGGCCTGGCCGAACTGACCGCCTTCATCACGATCGCCGAGCAGCGCAGCTTCAGCGCCGCCGCGCGCGTGCTCGGGCTGTCGCCGTCGGCGTTGAGTCACGCAATGCGCAACATGGAGTCGCGCCTCGACGTGCGGCTCTTCAATCGCACCACGCGTTCAGTCGCGTTGACGGAAGCTGGCGAGCAATTGCTACGGCGCGTGCGTCCGGCGCTGGCGGATCTCGACGACGCGGTCGGGGAAGTCACGGCCGCGCGCAACCGGCCGTCGGGCACGATCCGCATCAGCGCTTCGGAGGCGTCCGCGAAACAGCTCGTGCGGCATGTGCTGCCCGATTTCTTCGCGCGCTATCCCGAGATTCACGTCGAGTTCGTGGTCGATTCGAGGCTCGTCGATATCGTCGCCGAAGGATTCGATGCGGGCATCCGCGTGCTCGAGGACGTGCCGCGCGACATGATCGCGGTCCGCTTCGGGCGCGACATGCGTCTGGTGGCGGCCGCGTCGCCCGAGTATCTCGCGCGTTATCCCGCCCCCAAGGCGCCGCACGATCTGATGCGGCACCGTTGCATTCGCTTTCGCTTTGAAAGCGGCACGCTGTATCGCTGGGACCTCACGCATCGCGGCAAGAGCGCGAGCATCGACGTCGATGGACCGATGACGCTCGGCAATGTGAACCTGATGGTCGAAGCGGCGCTGGCCGGCATCGGCGTCGCCTGGGTGCCGCTCGACCATGTGGCCGAACACGTCGCGAGCGGCCGGCTCGTGCAGTTGCTGCCGGAGTGGAGCCCGACCTTCGCGGGCTTGTGCCTGTACTACCCGGCCAACCGTCATCCGCCGACCGCGCTGCGTTTGTTCGCCGAAGCAGTGCGCGCTTGGGGCGAGCGGCAGTTGAGCGATGAGCGGAACAAGGACCCGCGTCATCCCGTGAAACGAGTCGGTGCGCGAAATCAAAAGCCCGAAACAAACTGAAACACGCACGTTAAGCGCTTTACGGAATAAGACGGCAAACTTGGGCGTTTGCCTGATACCGGCAGCGTCGATTTTCAAACATCTTTCGCGCCTTTCATCGCCTTCGTGAACGGAACCCCTATGAACACCCAAGCGAACTCCCTGGCCGATTCGACCGATGCGACTTACCCGCCGCGTTACACGCGCACCGCGATGACATTGCACTGGCTGATCGCGTTGCTGATGATCGTCAACGTCGTGCTCGCTCTGTCCGCTGATTCCCTGCCCGACGACTGGGTGCGTCCTGTGATCGACACGCACAAATCGATCGGCATCACGGTGCTCGGGCTCGCGGTGCTGCGCATTCTGTGGCGCCTGTCGCACAAGCCGCCGCCGTTGCCGCGCGAGTTTCCGTCGTGGGAAAAGATGGCCGCGCATCTCGCGCACTTCGCGCTGTATTTGCTGATGATTGCGTTGCCGCTGTCCGGCTGGCTGCACGATTCCGCGTGGAAGGGCGCGGCCACGCATCCGATGCAGTGGTTTGGCCTGTTCCAATGGCCGCGTATCGGCTATGTGATGCACCTCGACCCGACGCTGAAGGAGACATTGCACGATCGCTTCGGCGCGCTGCATACGTGGCTCGGCTATACGCTTTATGCGTTGCTGGCGATGCATATCGGCGGCGCGCTCAAGCATGAATGGCTCGATCGCAAATCGGTGTTGAAGCGCATGAAGCCGTAAAGCCGCGGCACGAACACGGTTTCATCAACCAACCGCCACCAGCTCCAACCTGAAATATTCGCTTTGAAGAAGACCCTCGAACAGGCACTCGCGGCCGCGTCACCACGCATCCTGCCGCGTCGCGCGACGCTTTGGAGCACGCTGATCCATTCCAGCGTCGTCGTGCTGTGGGCGCTGCTGTTCGCGCGCGCGTTCTTTCTGCGCGGTGCGCTTGCGTGGTCAACCGGAATTGCGTATGTCGTCTATGACACGTTGCTGCTCGCGTTCGTCACGTGGAAATCGTTGCCGCTCACGCGCCGCGCGGCGCCGCTCGAAGCCGACTACGAACGGCGCGAACTGCCGGGCATGGGTGTCATCGTCGCGTCGCATAACGAGGCCACCGTGTTGCCGGTGACGCTCGCCGCGCTGTTGAGGCAAACGCACGGCCCGGCGCAGATCGTGATCGCCGACGACGGCTCCACCGACTCCACTGCCGACCTGCTCACCCAACGCTTCGGCCTCACGCCCGCCGCCGAAGGCGTGCTGAGCGCGCCGAGTTCGCTGCATCCGAATCTGTTCTGGCTGCGCGTGCCGCACGGCGGCAAGGCGCGCGCGCTGAACGCCGCGATCACCGTGATGACGACCGACACCGTGATGACCGTCGACGCGGACACGCTGCTCGACGACGACGCCACCTACGCGATGCGCGCCGCGTTCGCGAGCGAACCGTCGCTCGTCGCAGCGGCGGGCATTCTCGTGCCGGTCTGCGGCAAGTCGCTGTCGGGCCGCGTGTTCCAGTGGTTCCAGACCTACGAGTACATGCGCAACTTCATCGCGCGTTTCGCGTGGATGCGCGCGGACAGCCTGCTGCTGATCTCGGGCGCATTCGCGTCGTTCCGCCGCGATGCGCTTGTCGCGGTCGGCGGCTTCGATCCGCAGTGTCTGGTCGAGGACTACGAGCTGATTCACCGGCTGCGCCGCTATTCGGTCGATCACGAGCTCGGCTGGGACGTGCGCGTGGTCGGCGAAGCGCATGCGCGCACCGATGCGCCCGACACCCTCGCAAGCTTTCTGCGCCAGCGTCGCCGCTGGTTCGCGGGCTTCCTTCAGACGCAGTACTGGAACCGCGACATGACCGGCAATCCGCGCTACGGCACGCTCGGCATGCTGATGCTGCCGATCAAGGCGGTCGACACGATGCAGCCGATCTACGGCCTCACGGCATTCGCATTGCTACTCGGTCTTCTATTCGGCGGACATGGCGCGATCGTCGTGTCGATCTTCAGCGTGATCGGTCTGAAAACGGCGATCGATCTGGCGTTTTACCTTTGGAGCATCCATTTGTACCGGCGCTGGACCGGCGAGCGCAGCGGCAACAGCCTCGGCATGGCGATGCTCGCGGCCGTCGCCGAGCCGTTCACGTTCCAGCTCGCGCGTCATCTGGGTGCCGCGCTCGGCTGGCTGCACTTTTTGCGCGGCGGCCGCGCATGGGGCGTGCAACGGCGCACCGGGCTCGTCGCTCGCGACGACGATTGAGCACGTCGATGGACAGCTCATAACCCAGGTCAATGTTTCTGTAGGGCGGGTGTGGTAAAGGTAGATCCTTCACGCCGATGCGGCCGATGCGCAATGTGTGCTGCGACGCATCGCGCATGCCCGCCACAGTGCCATGCGGCGGCTGCATCAAGTAGACTGGTAAAGATGCCGCACTGCCATGCAGCGCGGCAACCTTCTATCCGCTCGTGCACGGAGGCTTGACCTATGCATGCAGTTCCCCCGCTAGAACAGGAACAGGAAATCGCCGGCGCCGCGCTTGCCGCCGCGCCTGCTCAAGCCACTCACGACGCGCCGGTGCGTGATCTGCGCCGCGTCGCCATTCATCCCGATTACTGGTACCCGCTCGCGTGGTCGCATGAAGTGAAGCGCGGCAAGACGCTCGGCGTGACCTTCGCCGGCGATCCGATCGTGCTCGCGCGCACCGAGAGCGGCAAGGTGTTCGCGCTCGAAGATCGCTGTGCGCATCGGCAGGTGCCGCTGCATCAGGGCGTGGTCGACGGCGAATCGATTCGCTGCGGCTATCACGGCTGGACCTACGACTGTTCGGGCACCTGCATCGATGTGCCCTACCTCGGCCGCGAGCGTCTGCCGAACGGCGTGCGTTCGTATCCGTGTCAGGAAGTGGAGGGACTGATCTTCGTGTTTCCCGGCGATGCCGCGCTCGCCGAGGAACGGCCGCTGCCGGGCTTTTGCTCGGTGTCGGACCCGAAGTACAAGACGCGCCGCTTCGGCCGTCCGGTCAAGTGTCATTATTCGTTCATGCACGAGAACCTGATGGACATGAATCACCAGTTCCTGCATCGGCGCCAGATGGGGCAGATGCGCGCGCGTTCGCTCGGGCGGCGGCGCGGTGAGGGCTGGGTCGAGATCGACTATACGTTCGCGCGGATGGCGGGCCAGCAGCCGATTGGCGAAGCGATGGTGTTCGGCGAGAGGCGCAAGACCGGTGGCTTCAACCATAAAGACGTGATGACGATCCGCACCGAATACCCATACCAGACCCTGCAGATCCGCAACGACGACAAGACGCTGGTGATGGACCTGTGGATCGTCTATGTGCCGCTCGATCGCGAGCAGCGCACCAACCGAACCTTCGGGCTGCTGTCCATCCGCAAGCCCGGCATTCCGGGTGTGATGAATCTTGCATGGCCGCTGCTGGTGTGGTTCACCGAGCGTATTTTCAAGGAGGATCGCGAGATCGTCGAAGCGGAGCAGCGCGCCCACGATTCGCAGGGAGCCGACTGGAATCACGAGGTGTTCCCGGTCATCAACGACCTGCGCGCGCTGCTGCGCGAGTGCGGCGCGCCGGACCAGGTGGTCGGCGCGGGCACTGGCGATACCTCGGTGATCCGCTTCTGGGATTCGCGTCACGGCAATCCGCTCGCGAAGACCTGAACGCAGCGCGGCGCGGGTGTGTTCACCGGCGCCGCGCAACCCGTCCCGCCACGGCTTTCTCCCTCGCTGGGAATTAATCCATCTCCGCACGGTAGACAATGCGCGGCGTGCAAGCGGCGATAATGTCGCACGGTACTGTTATTGCTCGCGAGTTTGCGCCAATCGACATTCGTCGCGTCCGCACCCGTGTACCATTGCGCTTTTTCCAAACTTCAAGACTCACTCGTGACCACGCAACAAACCCCCGCCGCCTCGCGTAAATCCCTCACTCTGCTGCAACTGCTTGGCCTGATCGGCGCCGCCGGCCTGATCGCGTCGTACGCGCTGAACCTGCTGATACAGGCGCACTGAAGCAGCGCCCGCGTCGCGCGGGCAGCCTTACGCCGGCGCGCGTCGCCGGCTTTCTCGAGTTTCCGATTGCCATGTACAAAAAGGGCGTAGCCGTAGAAATCCAGTTTTCCCCCGAGCGGCTCAACGATGGCGCCGGCGATCCGTACTGGATCGATCTGACCCACGACGAAGCGCAGCGCCTGCTCGACAGCTTGCAGGCGCGGCTCGCGGGAACCGGTAGCGGCATGGTCGCGCCGCTCGTCGTGAGCCTCGATCCGACGGCGCGCACGAACGCGGCGGATGCCGCCGCGTCCGCTAAGCCCGATGCGCCGTCGGCCGCGAACGCCGCCACGGCCGAGGAGTTCAAGCAATGGGTCTGCGTGATCTGCGGCTGGGTCTACGACGAAGCCGCCGGCGTGCCGGAAGAGGGCATCGCGCCGGGCACGCGCTGGGCCGATGTGCCGGCCGACTGGCGCTGCCCGCTGTGCGATGTGGGCAAGGACGATTTTGCGCTGGTGGAGTTTTAAGGCACGCGCCGAGGCTCGCCTGACAAACCTGCTCTACGCCGTCCGTTCCGGATAGTCCGCGCCCTCGGTCGTCGCTCGCCATGTGTCGAAATCGCCGCGCATGAAATCGAGCTTCTTGTACGCGAGATCGAGCGCGGCCTTGCCGAGCAGCAGACGCAGCGGCGGCGTGTCCGACAACGCCGCATCGATGATCGCCTGCGCGGCGCGCACCGGGTCGCCAGCCTGCTTGCCGCTGCGCGCTTCGGTCTGCTTGCGGCGCTCGCCGGCGGTCGACGCGTAGTCGTCGATCAGCGTCGCCGACTGCTTGATCGACGGCCCCGCCCAGTTGGTGCGGAACGGCCCCGGCTCGACGATCAGCACGCCGATGCCGAGCGGCTTCACTTCCAGCGCGAGCGATTCCGACAGCCCCTCGACCGCGTACTTGGTCGCATGATAAAAGCCGGTCGCCGCGAAACTCGTAATGCCGCCGATCGACGACACGTTGACGATCAAACCGCTGCGCTGCTCGCGCATGATCGGCAGCACGGCCTTCGTGATGTCGATGAGACCGAACACGTTGGTCTCGAACATCGCGCGGACTTCGCTGTCGTCGCCTTCCTCGATCGCGGCCAGATAACCGTAGCCCGCGTTGTTGACGAGCGCGTCGATACGGCCGAAATGGCGCTTCGCCTGCGCGACCACGGTTTCGATCTGCGCGCGATTGGTCACGTCGAGCGGCAGCACCAGCGCGCGCTCGCCGTGCCCCTGGGCAATGTCCTTCACTTTCGATGCATCGCGCGCGGTGACGACCGCGCGCCAGCCGCGTTCGAGCACGAGCTTCGCGAGCTCGCGGCCGAAGCCGGTGGAACAGCCTGTGATCAGCCAGACGGGATTGTCTCGATTCATCATGTGGAACACTCCTGTTGAGGGTCTATGACGTGAGGACTCGAAAACGGCGCGCCGATGCGGCGCGAACGCGCGGCGCGTCGGTAATCGGTATGCGGGTGATGTCAGCTTGAAGCGTGCCCGGTTGGCGCGGCGGACGGTTCGGGCGGTGGCCCCGCGCGAGCGCGCGTGCTGCTGCGCGGATTCGCCGGGGGATGACGACGGGCGCCGCCGTGACTGCTATGACTGCGAGGACCGCGTGGGGCTGGTGTGACGTTTCAATTGTAGTCGCAGCGCGGCGGCTTCGCTTTGCAGCGCGCCGACGAACGCGTCCGCGAGCGGATGCGCGGGCCGGTGCTCGGGACGGATCACGCCGACGCGAAACGGCAGCGATAACGCGAGCGGCCGGATATGCAGATTGCGGCCCGCGAAATCGAGCGCGGTCAGCGGATTGACGATCGCGATGCCGAGCCCTTGCCGCACGAAGCTGCACACCGATACCGCGGTCGGCGTTTCGATCAGCAGGCGGCGCGCGATGCCAGCCCGCGCGAACGCTTCGTCGATCTGCAGCCGGTACGGATCGTTGGCAGACAGGCTGATGAACGCCTGATCGGCGAAGTCTTTCAACGCGATCACGCGTTTCGCGAGCAGCGGGTGAGCGTCGGGCAGCACGCACACTTCATCGACGGCGATCAGCGGCGTGAGCCGCGTGCCGGGCGGCGGCGCGTCGTGCTCGGTGAGGCCGAGGTCGTAGCGCTGCGCGGTCAGCCATTCTTCGAGAAACGGCGACTCCTGCGTCGCGATCGATACGCTGACACCCGGCTGCGCATCGTGAAAGCGTTTGACGGCGCCCGGCAGGATCGAATGCGAAAACACCGGCAGCGCGATCACGGACAGCTGGCCGCCCTTGAATTCGCGCAGCGCGGCCGCCGTCGACGCGACGCGCTCGAGCCCGACATACGCGCGCTGAATCTCGTCGAACAGCGTCAGCGCGGATTGCGTTGGACGCAGCCGGCCCTGCGCGCGCTCGAACAATGCGAAGCCGATGCTCTGTTCCATGCGCGCCAGTTCGCGGCTCACAGTGGGCTGCGACGTGAACAGCATCTCGGCTGCCTTGGTGACGCTGCCGCCTGTCATCAGCGCGCGGAAGATTTCGATGTGCCGGTGCGTGAGCGCCATTGTGGTTCGGGGTATATCAGAAGTGAATAGATCAGCGATAGATTGGTATTTTACTGAATGATCGCCGCGGCTCATCATGTCGGCTAACGCTTTCGCAAAGCTTCGACATGCAACCGACCGTGACGCCATTCAACCCCCATCAACTCGCCGATCTCGGGCGCCAGCACGGCACGCCGCTATGGGTGTACGACGCCGACGCGATCCGCCGGCGCATCGGGCAGTTGCGCAGCTTCGACACGATCCGCTACGCGCAGAAGGCCTGTTCGAACGTGCACATCCTGAAGCTGATGCGCGACGAAGGCGTGATGGTCGATGCAGTCTCTTCAGGCGAACTGACACGCAGTTTTGCGGCGGGCTTTGCGACTCAACCTAGGTCGCACGACGCACCCGAAGGCGTGGTATTTACCGCCGACGTGCTCGACCACGCGACGCTAGCCACCGTGCTCCACGAGCGGATCACGGTCAACGCCGGCTCGCTCGACATGCTCGAACGGTTCGGACGACATGCGAGCGAAGGCCATCGCGTGTGGCTGCGGATCAATCCCGGCTTCGGTCACGGCCACAGCAGCAAGACCAACACCGGCGGCGAGCACAGCAAGCACGGCATCTGGCGCGACGACCTGCCACGCGCGCTCGAACTGGTGCGGCGCTATCGGCTGAAGCTCGTCGGGCTGCACATGCATATCGGCTCCGGTGTCGATTATGCGCATCTCGCGAGAGTTTGCGACGCGATGGTCGATGCAGTGTCGCAACTCGATCAGGATATCGAGGCGATTTCCGCGGGTGGTGGTTTGTCGGTTCCGTATCGCGATGGCGAGCCGAGCGTCGATACCGCGCATTATTTCCGGCTGTGGGACGATGCGCGGCGGCGCATCGAAGCACAGGTCGGGCATCGTGTGCGGCTCGAAATCGAACCGGGGCGCTTTCTGGTCGCGCAGGCAGGCGTGCTGGTCGCCGAAGTGCACGCGCTGAACCGGCGGCCGTCGCGGCAATTCGCGCTGCTCGACGCGGGCTTCAATGACCTCGTGCGGCCGTCGTTCTACGGCAGTCATCACGAGATCAGCGTGCTTCGGCGCGACGGTACGCCGAGCGATGCACCGGTCGGCTCGTTCAGCGTGGCGGGGCCGTTGTGCGAGACCGGCGACGTGTTTACGCAGGCGGAAGGCGGTGTCGTGACGAGCCGCTCGATGCCCGCGCCTCAAGTGGGCGACTTGCTCGTGTTTCACGATGCGGGCGCGTATGGCGCGTCGATGTCATCGAACTACAACAGCCGGCCGCTTGCTCCCGAGGTGCTGATCGAGCGCGGCAATGCGCGGCTGATCCGGCGCAGACAACGCATCGAAGAATTGATCGCGCTCGAAGAAACGGCGGGTTGAAGTTCAAGGCTCAACGCGCCCGCACCGTGCGCGTGTACGACGCGATCATCGTCGCGAACTCCTGCGTGGCTGGCGTCAGTGGAATCGCCGCGCGTTGCAGCAGACAGACGTTTTGCTGCAACGCGCGCTCGCGCACCGGGATCGTCGTCAGCATGTCCGCGAACGGTCCCCGCTTCGTGATGACCGACGATTCGAGCGACAGGCAATCCGTCGCGCCTACCAGATGCAACGTCTCGTATAAGCCCTCGACGGTCGCGACGATCTTCGGCGGCGGCAAACCGTGGCTGTCGAACAGATGGCTCAAGCGGTTGACGTGCGGCTCCTCGGTCAGATTCGGCGAGCGCGTCGTCACCCACGTGCAATCGACGAGCTCGGCGAGAGACTTCGCATCCGCCTTCGGATGACCGCGCCGGCACACGATCACCGGGTCGGACGGATAGAGTGGCGTGACCGACAGATCGGCGGTATCGGTCTGCTTCGAGACGAGCGCGACCGCGAAATCCAACGTGCCTTCACGGATCCACGAAATCATCATGCGCGACGTGCCCGTGCGCAGATGCACGGCGACGCGCTCGAAGCGCGCGCGAAACTCCATCAGCACCGGCGCGAACGCGTCGACGAGCGGCTCGGTCGTCATGCCGAACGTGACCTCGCCCACGTAGTCGCCGCGCAACTGACGCACGTCCTCCTCGGCCCGCTCGCATTCACCGAGGATCGCGCCGGCCCGCTGGAGCAGCCGCTGGCCCAGCGCGGTCAGCGCAATGCCGCGATTGGTACGCGTGAACAACGTCGCGCCGAGCATCGATTCGAGGTTCTGCAACTGCTGCGTGATGCCGCTTTGCGCAATGCCGAGCGCGCGCGACGCCGCGCGGATGCTGCCATGCTCGGCGACCGCCGTGAACGCGCGCAACTGCGAAATCGTCAATGCCATTGGCGTCAGGGACTGGTGATCGGTAAAAGTGATCATGATAGTCCGAACGGGACTTCTTCGAGGCACGGCGGCAGCTTACGATCGCGCTGTCCTGATCCGCTCACGTCGCCGTCCATGAAAACTTCGCTGATGACTCTTTGCGCCGCGCTGGCTTTCAGCAGCGGCGCGTTCGCCGCTGACGCCAACACGTTGCGCCTCGGCATCGACCCGACCTATCCGCCGATGGACTCGAAGGCCCCCGACGGCAGTCTGAAGGGCTTCGACGTCGATCTCGGCAACGAGATTTGCCGGCGCATCCACGCGCATTGTCAGTGGGTCGAACTCGAGTTTTCGGGCATGATTCCGGCGCTGCAGGCACGCAAGATAGACGCGGTGCTGTCGTCGATGGCGATCACCGAAAAGCGCGAGCAGCAGATCCTGTTTTCGTCGAAGCTGTTCCAGTTCAAGTCGCGGCTGATCGCGCGGCAAGGCTCATCGCTCGCGCCTACGGCGAGCGGACTTGCCGGCAAGCAGATCGGCGTGCAGTCGGGCACGCAGTTCGAGGGCTACGCGCTGAAGAACTGGACGCCGCTCGGCGCGAACGTGGTCGCCTACAAGAGCCAGGACGAGGTGTTCGCCGATCTGCGCAACGGCAGGCTCGACGGCGCGTTGCTCGGCACCGTCGAGGCCGATTACGGCTTCCTGCGTACGCCGGCGGGCAAGGGCTTCGCGTTTGTCGGCGAGCCGCTTTCGATGGGCGATCGCGGCGTCGGCATCGGCTTGCGCAAGGATGAAACCGAAGTGCAGGCATCGATCAACGCGGCGATCGCGTCGATGCGCCAGGACGGCACCTATGCGCAGATTGCGAAGAAGTACTTCGACTTCGATCCGTACGGCAATTGATCCAGGTTTCCAACTTTTCTTCACGGCTTTCCCTTCATGAACAGGCAATCGATTCCGCTTCTGTCGCCGGCTATCGGCACGCACCGCGAGCTGGTGTCGTTTCATTTCGGCCTGGCCAATAGCGGGCAGAAGATCTACATCCAGGCGTCGCTGCATGCCGACGAAACGCCGTCGATGCTGACCACGGTGCTGTTGAAGCGGAGATTGCTGGACCTCGAACAGGCCGGCGCGCTGAATGCGGAAATCGTGCTCGTGCCGGTGTCGAATCCGGTCGGGCTCAGTCAATACGTGCTCGGTCAGTTCGTCGGCCGCTTCGATCTCGGCAGCGGCAAGAACTTCAACCGGCATTTCGTGCAGTTCACGAAGCTCGTCGAGGATGCAAAGGAGGCGCTGGGAGCCGACGCGAACGCGAACCGCCGCATCGTGCGCGCACTGCTCACGGCCGAACTCGCGCAACAGAAGCCGCTGACCGAATTCGAGTCGCTGCAACTGGCGCTGCTGAAGCTGTCATGCGACGCGGACGTCGTGATCGATCTGCATTGCTCGCTCGAAGCGGCGATGCATGTGTACACGAGCGAGGCCGCGTGGGCCGAGTTCGAGCCGCTGTCGCGCTACCTCGGCGCCGAGGCCTCGTTGCTCGCGACGGATTCGGGCGGCGGCGCGTTCGACGAAACCCACAGCCTGCTGTGGTGGAAGTTGCAGCAGCAGATGCCGGCGAGCAAGCCGGTGCCGACCGGGTCGATCGCGGTGACGGTCGAATGCCGCGGCCAGCGCGACGTGTCTTACGAAGTCGCGCAGCAGGATGCCGACGCGCTCGTCGACTATCTGGTGTGGCGCGGTGCGATTCGCGGTGAGGCCAAGCCGTTGCCGCCGCTTCTGTCGCCGGCGACGCCGCTCGCGGGCAGCGAGCAGTTCTATGCGCCGGTAAGCGGGATTCTCGTGCACCGCGCGAAGATCGGCGACACGATCCGCGTCGGCCAGCCGCTGTTCGATATCGTCGATCCGCTGACTGACGAGACGACCACGATCGCGAGCCAGACCGAAGGGGTGCTGTATATGCGACGCGCGATCCGTTTCGTGACGGCCGGTGCGCCGCTCGGTCGCGTGAGCGGCACGCGGCCGATCAGAACGGGCGTGTTGCTGGGCGCCTGATCGATTGACGGAGGGCCCGCGCTCTTCGTCGCACCGCCTGCGCGCCGGCGGCACGAGTTACGACGCATCGCGTGCCGCTATGCCGGACTCGGCATCCAGGACCGCGTCAACGCCTCGCGCGACGGCGCTCACATGCGCCGCAGCCGCGTTGCCGTGAAGTTGGATTGCGCGATCCGACGCGGCCATTCCGCGTCTCGCCGACTGTGCGGATTTAATCTCTTTCAGCCGCGAAAAAGCCCAAGCCCGCTTCCGGACAAAGGCCGATACTCGTCGTCATACTCAACGTGTGTCGGCGCGGCCGGCTTTTTGAAGGAGACGGATAAAGTGAGCAAGGCTATCCAATGGAGCGGGGTGTTTCCCGCCGTCAGCACCCAGTTCAAGACGGATTTCTCGCTCGACATCGACGCGACGCACCGCGTGGTCACCAATCTCGTCAAGGACGGCGTGTCGGGTCTGGTGGTCTGCGGCACGGTCGGCGAAAACACTTCGCTGAGCACGTCGGAAAAGCTTCAGGTGATCGAGGCAGCGCGCGACGCGTCCGGCGGCAAGGTGCCGGTCGTCGCGGGCGTCGCCGAGTTCACGACCGAGTTCGCACGGCAGACGGTGCGTGAAGCCGCGCGTGTCGGCGTCGACGGCGTGATGGTGATGCCGGCGCTCGTCTATTCCGCGAAGCCGCACGAAACCGCCGCGCATTTCCGCTCGGTCGCGACCAGCACCGACCTGCCGGTGATGATCTACAACAACCCGCCGATCTACAAGAACGACGTGACGCCGGACGTGCTGATCGCGCTGCAGGACTGCGAGAACATCGTCTGCTTCAAGGATTCGTCGGGCGATACGCGGCGCTTCATCGATCTGCGCAACGCGGTGGGCGACCGCTTCGTACTGTTCGCCGGCCTCGACGACGTGGTGGTCGAAAGCATCGCGGTGGGTGCGGAAGGCTGGGTGTCGGGCATGTCGAACGCGTTCCCGAAGGAAGGCGAGACGCTGTTTCGCCTCGCCACCCAAAAGCGTTTCGATGAGGCGTTGGCGCTGTATAGCTGGTTCATGCCGCTGTTGCACCTCGACGCGCGCCCCGACCTCGTGCAATGCATCAAGCTATGCGAGGAACTGCTCGGGCGCGGCAGCGCCGTCACGCGTCCGCCGCGCCTCGCGCTGCAAGGCGATACGCTCGCCGAAGTCAAAGAAATCGTCGCAAAGGCGCTCGCTACGCGTCCGACGCTGCCGGACGTTGGTCTTTAAGAACGCCTGAAAGACATCGGCATCCTGTCCGCCTAGGAGGGGAACAGGATGCCGAACCCAACCGCGAGCGCAGACATCAACTCGCCGTCAGCACCGGCGCAACCGCAGCCGGATCACTGATACTCGGCCGGCCGTTCTCGACGTGACCGGCAAAGCGGCGCGAGAAGCGTGCGTCGTCGCTGCTCGTCACCGTCAGGTCGTACCAGTGATGGCTCGACGTAAGCACCCAGCCTTCTTCGATACGCGCATTGGCGGGCACGACCACGGTGCGCGGCCGCGCGCCGTATGCGTTGTCGATCACCGTCAGATGCGCGATGCCACCACTGCTGTTGGTGAACTTCAGGAACACGTTGCCATTCGCGACGTCGTATCGCGCGGTCACTTCAGGCTGAGCCGGCTTGTCGTTGCCGTGTCCGTTCTGCGCACTCGCCCGCGTGTGGCCCGCGAACTTGCGCACGAAGCCGTTCGGGCCGAACACGTCGAACGCATACACGCCGTTCGTCGCGCTCAGGTCGAACGTATCGCTGAGCGACTTGCCCGCTTCGACCGTGTAGCGCCACGGACCGTCGGTGCGATTCGTCGCGTACACGCAGAAGTGAGCGCCCTGCTCGCCGGTATTGCCGAGCGTGATTTCGAACGTGTTCTTGCCCACGTTCGCCGCGCCGTTCGCATGCAGTTCGTACGGCAACGCGCGCGCGAAGCGGATGCCCGCTTCCTGCGCTTCGATCGGAGTCGACGTCGTCGGCACGGTCGGCTTCGGTTGCGTCCTGCACTGGTTGTCGGCCATGTCCAGGTAGCTTTTGGTATCCGGCAGCGTCGGCATCTTCGAATCCGGCGTGCGGAAGTCGAACGCGGTGCTCAGGTCGCCGCACACCGCGCGACGCCATGCCGTGATGTTCGGCTCATGCACGCCGAAGCGCGTTTCGATGAAGCGGATCACCGACGTGTGATCGAACACTTGCGAGCATACGAAGCCGCCCTTGGTCCACGGCGACACGATCGTCATCGGCACGCGCGGTCCGAGTCCGTACGGACAGCCGTCGGCGCTGTAGCTGCCGCCGCGCAGCGGATTGACGACGTCGTGGATCTCGCCGTCGGTCGTCACCGTCGACTTGCCCTGCGCGGACTTCGTCGGCGGTTGCGGCGGCACGAGGTGATCGAAGAAACCGTCGTTCTCGTCGTACATGATGAAGAGCACGGTCTTGCTCCACATTTCGGGGTTCGACGTCAGCGCGTCGAGAATCTGCGACGTGTATTCGGCGCCGTACGCGGGCGTGTAGCGCGGATGCTCCGAATACGCGGCCGGCGGGCACAGCCACGAGACCTGCGGCAGCCGGTTCGCGAGCACGTCGGCCTTCAGGTCGTCGATCGTGCGCACGGTTTGCGCGCGCTCGTGGAGCGGCGAACCCGGCCGCGCGTTGATGAAGTTCGTGAAGTTCTGCAGGATGTTGGTGCCGTAGTTGCCGTACAGCGGATCGAAGCCCGTCGTGCCCTGTTGATAGACCTGCCATGAAATGCCCGCTGCCTGCAGACGCTCCGGATACGTGGTCCATGACAGCAACTGATAGTTCGGCGGACGATCGCCGTCCGCCCAATCGTTGTTGTCGAGCAGCGGGCCGCCCAGCGTGCCGCTTGGGTCGACCATGCCGGTCATCAGATACGCGCGGTTAGGGTGCGTCGGGCCCGGCAGCGAGCAGAAGTACGCATCGCAGATCGTGAACGCGTCGGCGAGCGCGTAGTGGAACGGGATGTCGCTACGCAGGTGGTAGCCCATCGTCATGTCGGTCTTGTTGGCAGGCCACTGGTCGTGGCGGCCGCCGTCGATCGCGGATTGGGTCTTGGACCACGTGTGATCGAGTTCGCCGACGCACTGCGCGCTCGTCGTCGCGGTGTTCAGATGGAACGGCAGCACCGGCCTCGCCGGGTCTTCCTTCGACGGCTGATTCCACACCGGCAGGCCGCTCGGCAGCGGGATCGGGAAGCGGTCGTTATAGCCGCGCACGCCGCGCAAATGACCGAAGTAGTGGTCGAACGAGCGGTTCTCCTGCATGAACACGACGATGTGCTCGACATCGCGAATCGTGCCGGTGCGCGAAAACGCGGGCACTGCCAGCGCGTTGCGGATCGACTCGGGCAATGCGGTCATCGCGGCGGCGGCGCCCGCGGATGAAGCCACGGTTTGCAGGAAACGGCGACGGCTAGTTGATGTCATCGAATATCACCTTCTGCGTAAAGGAAGAATAGCGGGTGAACGTGCCGTTGGGGTGTTTCGCTGTCGGTGACGCGTTGCTCTTGCCGATCAGTTGCGGGCTAGTCGTCGGTTGATCGAAAGAAAACGGAAAGTATTGGGAAGATCAATGTTCATTGCGCTGCCATCTGCGCTATGTTTGCTGCATTACGATTCGCGTATGAGCACGATTCAATGACTCGCATCGATCCACCCATCGACATCTCGCGACTCGAAGACGAATGGCTCGAAGCCGACGGCTTCGGCGGCTTTGCGTCAGGCACGGTCGGTATGTTGCGCACGCGCCGCTACCATGCGCTGCTGCTAGCCGCGACGCGCGCGCCGGGCGGACGCATGGTGCTCGTCAACGGCATCGAGGCGTGGGTCGAGGCGGGCGGCGAGCGCTTCCCGTTGACCATGCAACGCTATGGGCCTGACCTGATCTATCCGGATCTGCGCGGCAACCTGCTCGGTTTCGATACCGCGCCTTGGCCGACTTGGCGCGTTCAACTCGATACGCATACTGCGATGATCGCCGACGTGTTCGTCAGCAAAGCGACGTGCGAAACGGTATTGCGCTGGCGGCTCGAAGGCGGCGAACTCGATGCGCCCGTGCTGAAGGTCAGACCGCTGTTGTCGGGCCGCGATTATCACGCGCTGCATCACGAGAATCCGACCTTCGACTTCGGCGCGCAGGTCAGCGCCGATCAATCGTGCGCGAGCTGGCGGCCTTATGGCGGACTGCCGGTCGTGCGGGCGGCGACGAACGGCACCTATACGCATGCGCCCGATTGGTATCGCAACTTCTGCTACGTGCGCGAGCAGGAGCGCGGTCTCGATTGCAGCGAAGACCTCGCGGCGCCCGGCGTGTTCAGCTTCGATCTCGCCGAGGGCGAAGCGGTGATGATTCTGAGTGCAGCGAGCACTGCCGCCACCCAGAGCATCAACGACAATCCCCGGACCACCGCCCGCGCCTCCGAACTCGCCGACACCGAACGACAACGTCGGGCCGCACTCGGCTCGCGCCTGCAACGCTCGGCCGACGCCTATGTCGTCACGCGCAACGAAGGCCGCACGATCCTCGCAGGCTTTCCGTGGTTCACCGACTGGGGCCGCGACACCTTCATCGCGATGCGCGGCCTGCTGATCGCGTCGAACCGTCTCGACGACGCCGAAGCGATCCTGCTCGAATGGTCGGGCACGTTGTCCGACGGCATGCTGCCGAACCGCTTCCCCGACTACGGCGACGCGCCCGAATACAACTCGGTCGATGCGTCGCTATGGTTCATCGTCGCCGTTCACGACTATCTGGCTACGCCCCATGCAAGCGCGCGGACGCGCGCGCATCTGCAGCAAGCCGCCGAAACGATCCTGACCGGCTACACGAACGGCACGCGCTTTAACATCGGCTGCTGTCCCGACGACGGTCTGCTGCGCGCCGGCATCCCCGGCGTGCAACTGACGTGGATGGACGCGAAAGTCGGCGACTGGATCGTCACGCCGCGCATCGGCAAGCCGGTCGAAGTGCAGGCGCTATGGATCAACGCACTGCGAATCGCGTCGGCATGGAACCCACAGTGGCGGCAGGCTGGCGAGCGCGCGGCGCTCGCATTTCGCCGGCGCTTCGTCGATCCGGCCACGCAGACGCTGTTCGATAACGTCGACGTCGATCATGTGCCGGGCACGGTCGACCGCTCGATCCGGCCGAACCAGATCTTCGCGATCGGTGGCCTGCCGTTTCCGCTGCTCGAAGGCGCGGCGGCGCGCGCGGTGGTGGCGCAGGTCGAAGCGCAATTGCTGACGCCGCTCGGCCTGCGCTCGCTCGCGCCTTCCGATCCGGCCTATCGTGGCCACTACGGCGGCGCGCCGCTCGAACGCGACGGCGCTTATCATCAGGGCACCGTGTGGGTGTGGCTGATCGGCCCGTTCGTCGAAGCGTGGCTGCGAGTGAATGGCGCAAGCGCCACGAATCTCACACAGGCGAGGAGGCGTTTTCTCGCCCCGCTGTACGCGCATCTCGATCACGCGGGCCTCGACCACCTGTCCGAGATCGCCGACGGCGACGCGCCGTACGCGCCCGCCGGCACGCCGTTCCAGGCATGGTCGCTCGGTGAAATGCTGCGCGTCGAAAGTCTGCTTGCCCGATTCGAGCGCGACGGGGCGTAAACCGCGCTACGATGTTGGGTCCTACCGCCAGGCTTGTTGCAAGGACGTTCTCATGCCACCGCTGCGCGCTGCCAATCTGCTTGCCACGATCGAAGGTTCCCGGCTGCATTCGCCCGAATGCGGCCACTGGCAGCGCTGGGGGCCGTATCTGAGCGAGCGCCAGTGGGGCACGGTGCGCGAGGATTACAGCGCGAACGGCACCGCCTGGGACTCGTTTCCGCACGACCATGCGCGCAGCCGCGCCTACCGTTGGGGCGAAGACGGCATCGCCGGGTTCGGCGACGACCGGCTCAGCTGGTGCGTATCGCTCGCGCTGTGGAACCGCAAGGACCCGATCATCAAGGAGCGCCTGTTCGGCCTGACCAACGCGCAGGGCAATCACGGCGAGGACGTGAAGGAGCTGTACTTCTATCTGGACGGCACGCCCACGCACTCCTACATGCGCATGCTGTACAAGTACCCGCATGCGGCTTATCCGTACCAGAACCTGATCGACGAAAACGCGCGCCGCGGCGGCGACATGCCGGAGTACGAAGTACTCGATACCGGCGTGTTCGACGATCTGGGCTATTTCGATGTGCAGGTCGAATACGCGAAGCACACGCCCGACGACATCGTGATGCGCGTGACGATCGAAAATCGCGCGGACGAGGCGGCGTCGCTCGATGTGCTGCCGCAGATCTGGGCGCGCAACTCGTGGTCGTGGAAGGAGAACAAGGACAAGCCGAAGCTCGTCGCCGGCACCGACCACGACGGCGCGGTGCGTCTGCTTGGCCATCATCATGTGCATGAACCGATCGTCGTGACCGCGTGGTCGAAGGACGCACCGCAACTCGCGTGGCTGTTCTGCGAGAACGACACCAACGTGAAGCGGCTGTTCGGCATGGACGGCGCGGGCCCGTTCAAGGACGGCTTCAACGATTACCTCGTGCACGGCGACGCGAACGCGATCCGTCGCGACGCGGGTACCAAGGCCGCCGCACATGCACCGCTGGAACTCGGGCCGCATGGACGCGCGGTCGTGTATCTGCGCTGGCGCCCGCAAGCGGCGAGCGATGAAGCGCCATTCGATGCCGACGCGTTGATCGCGCGCCGCCTCGCCGAGGCCGACGAATTCTATGGCGCATTGCAGCACGAGATCACCGACCCCGATGCGCGCCTCGTGCAACGTCAGGCGCTCGCCGGCATGCTGTGGTCGAAGCAGTACTACCAGTACGACGTGCAACGCTGGCTCGACGGCGACCCGCTGCAGCCGAGCCCGCCCGCCGCGCGCAAGCAGGGCCGCAACAGGGACTGGCGACATCTGTGCAATGCGGACATCGTGTCGATGCCGGACAAGTGGGAGTACCCGTGGTATGCGTCGTGGGACCTCGCGTTTCACGCGGCCGCGTTCGCGCTGATCGATCCGGCGTTCGCGAAGAAGCAGTTGCTGCTGCTCGTGAAGGACCGCTATCAGCACCCGAACGGTCAGTTGCCGGCTTACGAATGGGCACTCAGCGATGCAAACCCGCCTGTCCATGCGTGGGCCGCATGGCGCGTGTACGAGATCGATCGCGCGCTGACCGGCAAGGCGGACCGTGATTTTCTGGAACTCGTGTTTCACAAGCTGCTGCTGAATTTCTCGTGGTGGGTGAACCGCAAGGACGCCGACGGCCACAATATTTTTCAGGGCGGTTTTCTCGGTCTCGACAACGTCGGCATCTTCGACCGCTCATCGCCGCTGCCGACCGGCGGCCACATCGACCAGGCCGACGGCACCGCGTGGATGGCCGCGTATGCGCTCGACCTGATGCGTATCGCGCTCGAACTCGCCTACGCGAATCACGTGTTCGTCGATATCGGCGTGAAGTTCTTCGAGCACTTCCTGTACATCGCGGAAGCGGTCAGTTGCGACGACGGCTGCGACACGGGCCTGTGGGACAGCGCGGATGAATTCTTCTACGACAAGCTGCGCTTGCCGGACGGCAGCAACATGCCGATGCGCGTTCGCTCGATCGTCGGATTGATACCGCTGTTCGCCGTGCACGTGCTCGAAGAGCGTTTGCATGGCGGCTTGCCGGGCTTGCGCGAGCGCCTCGTATGGTTTCTCGAGCATCGGCCCGATCTCGCGAAGCTGGTGTCGCGCTGGAACGAGCCCGGCAAGGGCAACGCGCTGCTGCTGTCGCTGCTGCGCGGGCATCGGATGAAGGCGCTGCTACGGCGCGCGCTCGACGAAAGCGAATTTCTTTCCGATCACGGCGTGCGCGCGTTGTCGCGTTGCCATCGCGACCATCCGTTCGTGTTCGAACACAACGGCAACAGCTTCTGTGTGAAGTATCTGCCGGCCGAATCCGATACCCGTGTGTTCGGCGGCAATTCGAACTGGCGCGGGCCGGTGTGGATGCCGGTCAACTATCTGCTGATCGAATCGCTGTACGAGTTTCATCGTTACTACGGGGATGATTTCCGCGTCGAGTATCCGACCGGGTCGGGCCAAAAGTTCTCGTTGAGCGAAATCGGCGACGAACTCGCGCGCCGCGCGACCACGCTGTTCCTGAAGGACAAGAACGGCGAGCGGCCGGTGATGGGCGCGTATCCGCTGTTGCAGGCGGACCCGCGTTCGCAGGATCTGATCCTGTTCCACGAGTATTTTCATGGCGACAACGGTCGTGGCGTCGGGGCTTCGCATCAGACCGGCTGGACCGGGCTCGTCGCGTTGCTGTTGCAGCCGCGCGCGATGGCGGCATCGGGCAACGTGCCGCTGGCGGGGGAACCGGCGCCGGCGCCCGCGCCGATTCCGGTGAATGAACCGGTACCGTCGCTCGCGGCCGCGACGACGAAGTAAGCACGCCGCGCGCTCGCGCGCGAAGGCGATTGAACTGTGCGGCAGCGCGCGTGGTCTTTCATGTATCGCCACGTTCGTTCTCTCGGCTTTCCAAGTTCCAGGTGAATTTCATGTCGACTACACCGAACTCTTCCGCCTCTTCCGATCAACCCAACGCAACGCCCGCCTCGAGCTGCAAGCTCATTTCGAACCGATACGACACGCTGTCGTCGCCGGCCGGCAAGAAGCCCGCGCCGCCGTGCACGCTCGTGATCTTCGGCGCGGGGGGCGATCTGACCAAACGTCTGTTGATGCCGGCGCTTTACAACCTCTCGGTCGATGGCCTGCTCGATGACGGCATGAAGATCATCGGCGTCAATCACGGTGAGCGCGAAACGCGCGAATGGTGCGACGAACTGCATACGTCGCTGCAGAAATTCGCCGCCGACAAAGCCAGCACCTTCCACGCCGGCAAGCTCGACGACAACGCGTGGAGCTGGGTCGCGCAGCGCCTCGAATACATGGCGGGCGAGTTCGAATCCGACGACACGTTCGCGAAGCTGAAACAGAAACTCGATCAGTCGAAAGTCGGCAACGTGATTTTTTACCTCGCGGTCGGCGCGCGTTTTTTCAAACCGATCGCCGAGCGGCTCGGCAAAGCCGGCCTGCTGAAGGAAGGCGACGGCGCGAACGGCGGCTTTCGGCGTCTCGTGATCGAGAAGCCGTTCGGCACCGATCTCGCATCGGCGCGCGATCTGAACGCGCACATCCTGTCGTATGCGCGGGAGTCGCAGGTATACCGCATCGATCATTTTCTCGGCAAGGACACCGTGCAGAGCATTCTCGCGGTGCGCTTCGCGAATGCGATGTTCGAGCCGGTCTGGCGGCGCGAGTACATCGACTGCGTGCAGATTACTGCGGCGGAAACGATCGGCGTCGAAGGGCGCGGCAGATTCTACGAGCAGACCGGCGCGTTTCGCGACATGGTGCCGAACCATCTGTTTCAGCTGCTCGGCATCGTGGCGATGGAGCCGCCGAATTCGTTCGACGCCGAAGCCGTCCGCGACAAGAAGGTCGAGCTGTTCGACGCAATCCAGCCGCTCAAGCCCGACGACGTCGTGTTCGGCCAGTACGAAAAAGGGTCCGCCGGTGTGGGCTATCGCGAGGAGCCCGACGTCGCGCCCGGCAGCACGACCGAAACCTACGCGGCGGCGCGCGTGTTCGTCGAGAACTGGCGCTGGGCCGGCGTGCCGTTCTATCTGCGTACCGGCAAGCGGCTCTCAGTGCGCCGCACCGAAATTTCGGTGCAGTTGAAGCCGGTGCCGTTCCGCCTGTTCCGCGACACGCCGGTCAACGCATTGACGCCGAACGTGCTGACGTTGCGCATCGATCCCGAGCACGGCTCGAGTTTCGATTTCAACGTGAAGGCGCCGGGCCCGGTGATGCAGGTCGGTGCGGTGCAGTCGTCATTCAACTATGGCGACTTCTTCGACGAGCGCGCGAACGTCGGATACGAGACGCTGCTATACGACTGCATGCTAGGCGACGCGACGTTGTTCCAACGCGCCGATGGCATCGAGACGGCCTGGTGTGCGGTCGACGACGTGCTGCATCCGAAGAGTGGCGGTGCTCTGCCCGTGCACGGTTATGCGGCAGGCAGCGACGGGCCGGCCGAAGCCGACGCGCTGCTCGCGCGCGATGGCCACGCGTGGCGGCCGTTGCAGCAGAAAGCGCCCGGTCGCAAGTCGTAGCGGCACCTTTGAACCAACCCGCAGACACGCATCACAACCGCTTCACCACAACCGGGAGACATCGTGGCGACACGCAACAAGAACGCAGTGAAACGGAATGCGCCGAAAAGCGGCAGCGAGCACATCCTCGCGATCGACGTCGGCGGCACCGGCCTGAAGGCCGCGATCATCGACGCCAACGGGCAGATGAAAACCGAGCGCGTGCGCGTTGCGACGCCGCATCCGTGCACGCCGGATCAACTGGTTGACGCGCTCGCGCAACTCGTGGCTCCGCTCATCGAGCAGGTGCAGCCCGCTTGTATCTCGATCGGCTTTCCGGGTGTCGTGCGTAATAACCGCATTCTGACCGCGCCGCATTTCGGCATCGAAGGCTGGCACGACATCGCGCTCGCGGATCCGCTCGCGCGGCGCCTGGGCGGTTTGCCGGTGCGAATGATCAACGATGCCGAGATGCAGGGCTTCGCGGCAATCGAAGGCCACGGCCTCGAATTCGTGCTGACGCTCGGCACCGGCGCCGGCACCGCGATGTTTCGCGATGGCGAGCTGATGCCGCATCTGGAGCTCGCGCATCATCCGGTCAGCAAGAAGGGTGTCGCGTACGACGAATACATCGGCGAGGCCGCGCGCGAGCAGGTCGGCAACAAGCGTTGGAGCCGGCGTGTCGAGAAGGTGATCGGCATTCTCGAGTCACTGGTCAATTACGACAAGCTGTGGATCGGCGGCGGCAACGCGGCGCGCATCAAGTTCAAGCTGCCGGCGAACGTGGCGACCGTATCGAACGACGCGGGGATCGAGGGCGGCGCGAAATTGTGGCATCCGCTGTCGGTGCGCGAGACGCGGCAGTATCCGGAGGCGACGGAGAAGACGGGGCGGTTTAAGCCGAAGTGAGGGGGAGTTACTTCGGTCTTGCCGGCAACGGATTATCTTGCCTGTAGGTGCGCTTGGGGTTGACGGCCAAGCGCTTTACCTGTTCGTCCAATTCCTTACTGTGATACAGGTCCAGGCACTTCAGGAAGTCGAATCGGATACCTTCAGTTTCCGATTCGACCAGCGGGTTTTGATAGTCTCGAGCCAAATAATTGTCCACCAAGGTTTTGATCGCGTCTGGAGCCTTCTCCAAGTCATAGTAAGTCCAGTCTCGCAATGCACTGACGCTGCTTCCGGCATCGATAGCAGCATCTTTGTCGTTTTTGTAGGCGTTCGCGATACAAGTAGCCAGAACCATGTCTCTGTAATTCTGTGCATGAGTGCGTGCTCCAGCTTGTGGATTCGCGACTTGATCGGCTTTCGCATAGCAAGCAGACGTACCGAAGATGATGGCAGAAGCAGTTACGATGCAAACCCAAACCTTCTTCACGGCAAACTCCAGAAGTTCGCTCCATGCGCAATATGCCGCCTCTTCCATCTCGAAACAACATTCTCGCTATAGTTGATGCATAAACTCTCAATGGAGACGCCCCATGAGTCGCATCCACTTGGCCCTCGCGCGGCACCTCCTCTCCGCTGTCGCGTGCGCGCTGCTCGCTTACGCGAGCGCACATGCCTACGCGGCACCGTCCTTCGCAGTGTCGTCACCGGGACTGGCCGATGGCGGCACGCTCAACGCGAGCCACGCGGCGAGCGCGAACAACTGCGGCGGCGGCAACGTGTCGCCCGCATTGCAATGGCATAACGCGCCGGCCGGCGCAAAGAGTTTCGCGGTGACGATCTTCGATCCCGACGGCGCGAAAGGCCTCGGCGTCGTGCACTGGATCGTCTACGGCATCGCACCGGGTACGACCGGACTCGCCGAGGGCGAAGCGGCGCCGGCGGGCAGCGTCGCCGGCACGAATCGCACCGGCGGCCCCGGCTATTACGGCCCGTGTCCGGCAGTCGGCGATGTGCCGCATCACTACGTCGCGCAGGTCTATGCGCTCGATCTGCCGCCCGACGCATTGCCGGCCGGCTTGACGCGCGATGCGTTCCTCGCCGCGATCAAGGATCACGTGCTCGCCGCGACGAGCACCGTGCTGCGCTACGGACGATGAAGTCGCGCGGCCGAACACCGGGCCGCGCTTGATCTGCAGAAGGGCGCTTAGCGCGCCGCATCCCCCCATCGATACTGCACGCTCGCGTCATCGAGCTGAGTCTTGATTGCGTCGTCGAGCGTGAACTCGGCCGCCGAGAGCGTATCGCTCAACTGCTCGGCGCGACTCGCACCAATGATCGCCGACGTGATCAGCGGATTCGCGAGCACCCACGCAAGCGATACCTTCGCCAACGATTCGCCGGTCGGCGCGGCGATCGCCTTCAGTCTTTCGATCGTGTCGAATTCGCGCTCGTGCCAGTAGCGCTGTTGATACATCGCGCCAGCCTTGCCGACGCTTTCAGTGAAGCGCCCCTCGGTGGGCGTCGCATCGAGCCGATGCTTGCCCGTCAGCAGTCCGCCCGCGAGCGGGTTATACGGCATCACGGCTAGCTGCTCCTCGGCGGCCAGCGGCAGCAGCTCGCGCTCGATCTGGCGAAACAGCAGGTTGTAGCGCGGCTGGACCGACACGAAGCGCGCGACGCGCAGCACGTCCGCGCGTCCCAAAGCTCGCGCGAGCCGGTACGCAAGAAAGTTCGATACGCCGATATAGCGCGCCTTGCCCGAGCGCACGATCGTATCGAGTGCTTCGAGCGTCTCGTCGAGCGGGGTTTTCGGGTCGTCGGAATGGAGCTGGTACAGGTCGACGTAGTCGGTGCCGAGGCGCTGCAAGGACGCATCGATCGCATCGAGCAGGTGTTTGCGCGACGCGCCCTGATCCCACGCGGCGGGCCCCATCTTGCCGACCGCCTTGGTCGCGACGATGAAGCGCTCGCGCTTGCCCTTCAACCAGCGTCCGACGATTTCCTCGGTGCGTCCGGACAGGTCTTCGCCGGCGCCGAGCGGGTAGACGTTCGCGGTATCGATGAAATTGACGCCGGCGTCCGCGGCCGTGTCGAGGATGCGGTGCGATGCGGCTTCTTCGGTTTGCAGGCCGAAAGTCATGGTGCCGAGACACAGGCGCGAAACGGTCAGGCCGGTGCGGCCGAATTGGCGATATTGCATAGAGTCGACTCCAGAGGGGACGAAAGCGTTTGCCGGAAGGGTGGGACTTTCATGTTGTATGCGGTGTTGTAAAAAGGATAAACGGACTCGCGATTCGATGTGCACGACCGCCGCGATAGAATGTTATTTAAATGAAAGAAATCGCGTAAGGTTGAATTGGCCCTCGAGTGCGTCATTGATAAGACTTTTGCAAGCATAGAATTACAAACAGTAATGAATCTGCGTAAGTAGCGCCCTTACGTTTACGTATTGCTTTCGAAAAGTAAAAAACAGAAACAAATCCATTACGCGAAGTAATGTACGCCGCGATTGATGCCTTCTTGTGCTTATGAAATGATAGCGATTCTCATTTAAACCAGCCAGCCATCCCGTCATCTCCATCTCACACAACGGAGAGCGGCAGCCAGCCATTTGCGCTTTCGTCATGAATTCGACGTCATTGATGCGAATTCGACAAAGCGCATTTCTGACGGGATTTCCATGCTCAATCACACGCCGCTCGCGACAGCGCTGGCGCTCGCTTTTGCCGTTCCTTATGCGACGCCTGCACTCGCGCAAAGCGCGTCACAACCGGCCGCCTCCAGCGCGCCGCAGACCGCACAAACCAACGCACAAACCAACGCACAGAACAACACACCCGCCGCCGCGCAGACGCTGCCGACCATCGGCGTGCAGGCTCAGACCGTTCAACAGGACTTCCAGGCCGAGCGCGCGAGCGTCGGTGCGAAGACCCCGACCGCGCTGCGCGACATTCCGCAGACCGTCACCGTGATCAATCGCGACCTGCTCGCTTCGCAGGGCGCGACGTCGTTTACGGACGCGCTGCGCAACGCACCCGGCGTGACCATCGGCGCGGCCGAGGGCGGCCAGATCGGCAACAACATCAACCTGCGCGGCTTCACCGCGCAGAACGACATCTATCTGGACGGCTTTCGCGACCGCAACCAGTACTACCGCGACACGTTCGATCTCGAAGCGCTGGAGGTGCTATATGGTCCGTCGTCGATGCTGTTCGGCCGCGGCTCGACGGGCGGCGTGATCAATCAGGTCAGCAAGAAGGCGAACCTGACGGACTCGGCGGAAGTCTCCGGCATGATCGGCACCAACGACCGCTACCGCTCCACCGTCGACGTGAACCACAAGCTCACCGACACCTCGGCGATCCGCCTGAACGCGTTCGGCCAGAGCCTCGGCTCGACGCGCGACGTGATGAAGAACAAGGATTTCGGCGTCGCGCCGGAGCTGCGCTTCGGTATCGGCACGCCTACCGAGATCACGCTGTCGGCGCTGATCCAGCGCAACAACGACATGCCCGACTACGGCATCCAGGCGCTGAACGGCCGCCCGTCGCCGGTGCCGAAAAACACGTTCTACGGTTTGACCAGCGACCGCACGATCCAGAACGTGCAGATCCTCACCGGGGCGATCAAGCACAAGTTCTCCGACGACCTGACGCTGACGAACCAGACGCAGATCTCGCATTCGATGACCGACGCGCGCGAAACCGCGCCGCAAGCGGTGCTGACCGGACCGCTGTCGTCGAGCACTGCGCTGAGCAACGGCAACTTCACGACGCTGCCGCCGTCGGCCCTGTTCATCAAGCTGCAGAGCCATGACCGCGTGATCCAGAATCACGCGATCTACAACGACACGATGGTCGAATACAAATTCGACACCGGGCCGGTCAGGCACGACGTGATTGCCGGTGTCGAAGTGGGCCACGACAGCTATACGAACCAGGCATATACGCGCAACAACCTGCCGATCGTGCCGATGCTCAATCCGCCGATCATCGGCACGCCGTCGAACGTGACGACGACGGTCGGCAACTACGCCGATTCGAGCGCGAACGAAATCGCCGCCTACCTGAACGACACGATCACGCTGACGCCGCACTGGAAGCTGATCGGCGGTCTGCGCTGGGATCGCTTCTCGGCCGAGATCCACAACACCGTCAGCGCGCCGGCTTTCGCGAGCCAGATCAACTACTTCACGAGCGTGCGCACGGGCCTCATCTATCAGCCGACCGACTGGCAGTCGTACTACGTGTCGTACGGCACGTCGTTCAACCCGTCGCTCGAAAACCTGACGGTCACGAACCTCACGCAGAACCTCGCACCGGAATCGACGAAGTCGTATGAAGTCGGCGGCAAGTGGGATCTGTTCGGCGGCAACATCTCGCTGACCTCGGCATTGTTCCGCGAGGAGAAGGACAACGCGCGCACCCAGGTCTCGCCGACCGAATACGAGCTGGCCGGCGACATTCGCGTCGACGGCTTCCAGGCGAGCGTGACCGGGCACATCACCGACAAGTGGCAGATTTTCGGCGGCTACACGTACATGGACGCGAAGATCCTGAAAGCGGCCGACGGCACGCAGGGTCACACGCCGGCCAACACCCCGCGCAACACGCTGACGTTCTGGACCACATACGCGATCACGCCGCACTGGGAAATCGGCGGCGGTCCGATCTATATGTCGTCGCGTTATGCATCGAATACGAACTACGTGAAGGTGCCGGGCTACACGCGTTGGGACGCGACCGCCGCCTATCACGCGAAGAAGTACGACGTGCGCCTGAACCTGCTGAACCTGACCAACAAGTACTACTACGACGCGTTGATTCCGTCGGACGGCGGCCGTTCGGTGCCGGGCATCGGCCGTACGTTGCTCGCGACGTTCGATTACCGCTTCTGATGGCCGCTTTTGCGACGCACTGGGCGCATCCGTTAGGCTTGCCGCTTTGCAAACGGCAAGCCGACTCGAAGGACACACTATGTTGCTGCACATTCCGAAGGTACTGGACGCCGGGCAATTGCGCTTCGTGCGCGAGCGGCTCGATCGAGCCGGCGACGCGTGGGTCGATGGCCGCGCGACCGCGGGCTATCAGGGCGCGCCGGTCAAGCGCAATCAGCAGATCGCCGAGCACTCTTCGATTGCGCGCGAACTCGGCGACGTGATTGTCGCGGCGATCGAGCGCAATCCCCTGTTCATCAGCGCGGTGCTGCCGAACCAGGTGTATCCGCCGCTGTTCAACCGCTACGAGGGCGGCATGCGGTTCGGCAGCCACGTCGACGGCGCGGTGCGCGTGCTGCCGAACGGCGTGAAGCTGCGCACCGACGTGTCGGTGACGCTGTTTCTCAGCGCGCCCGACGAATACGACGGCGGCGAACTCGTGATCGAAGACACCTACGGCGTGCAGCAGGTAAAGCTGCCGGCCGGCGACATGATCGTTTATCCGGCGACGAGTCTGCATCAGGTGACGCCCGTCACGCGCGGCGCGCGCGTGGCGAGCTTCTTCTGGGTGCAGAGTCTCGTGCGCAGCGACACGCATCGCGCGCTGCTGTTCGACATGGACACCGCGATTCAACGGCTCAATGCAACCCATGCCGACGAGGCTGCGCGACGCAGCCTCGTCGGTTGTTATCACAATCTGCTGCGTACCTGGAGTGAAACGTGAGCGAATCGGACACCCTCGACATGCAACCGCCGGCGGCCGGCCAACATGGCGCGCACGAACCGCGTCGGCTCGATGGCGATGAACTGAAGGCGCGCCAGCAGCGCTCGCGTCGCGCGACTTTCATCAAGTGGCTGCGCAACGTGCATGGCTGGGTTGGATTGTGGGGCGCGGCGCTCGGTCTGCTGTTCGGCACGACGGGCTTCTTCCTGAACCATCGCGGCGGTCCGCTGCGTGTGTCGACCGGCGAACCGCAGGTCTCGGTGATGCAGGTGCCGCTGCCGCAACCGGCACCGGAAACCCCGCGCGAACTCGCGAAGTGGCTCAAGCAGGAGCTGAAGGTCGCCGGCAATCCGGGGCGTGTGCAGAAGGAATCCGAGCATCCGGTGGCATGGGGCGATCGCAGCGTCGTGCAGCCCGAGCACTGGCAGCTGAATTTCGCGTCGCCGAAAGAAAATACCTTGGCCGAATACTGGGTGGGCAATAACACCGTGACGGTCAAGCGCAGCGCGAACACCTTTCTCGCGATGCTGACGAACATGCACAAGGGCGTGGGCTTGAGCGTCGGCTGGGTGCTGCTGATCGATACGCTCGCGGGCAGTCTGATCCTGCTGTCGCTGACGGGCGTGCTGTTGTGGACCGAGTTGAACAAGCGCAAGACGGTGGGGCTCGTGCTCGTGGCGGGTTCGATTGTGGCGGCGGTGGCGTTGGGGACGATGTAAGGGCGCAGCGCAACGCCCTGGACGAAGCCTGCGCGCTGGCGGGCAGGCTTGGAGCGGTACGCGCTAGAATCGTCGCTGACCTACTTCGCTGGCTCTGCCGCCATTCGCCGATGACCTCTCCCGCGAACCCCGTCGACACCGCGCTGACGACGCGACGCGCGGTGCGCGCCTTTCTGCCGACGCCGGTGCAGCGCGCCGACATCGAAGCCATTCTCGAAGCCGCCAGCTACGCGCCGTCCGGCACCAACACGCAGCCGTGGAAGGTGTACGTGCTGACGGGCGAATCGCTCGCGCGTCTGTCGCGCGATCTGCTCGCGGCCTACGACGATCCGCAGCGCGACCAGCTGTGCCAGGAGGAGTACGCGTACTACCCGCGCCAATGGCAGTCGCCGTACATCGACCGGCGCCGCAAGATCGGCTGGGATATGTACGGCCTGCTCGGCATCGAGAAGGGCGACAGGGCGCGCATGCACGAACAGCACTCGCGCAACTTCCGTTTCTTCGACGCACCCGTCGGCCTGCTGTTCACGATCGATCGCAGCCTCGAGCGCGGCAGCTGGCTCGACTACGGCATGTTCCTGCAGGCGATCATGACCGCAGCGCGCGGACGCGGCCTCGACACCTGTCCGCAGGCCGCGTTCATGCAGTTTCATCGGCTGATTGCCGAACATCTCGGCCTGCCCGAGAACGAGCAGTTCGTGTGCGGCATGTCGCTCGGCTTCGCCGACCCCAACGCGCTGGTCAATACGCTGCGCCCCGAGCGCGAGCCGGTCGAGCGCTTCACGCGCTTTCTCGATTGACCGCAGACCTCAGTCCCCACCCAGAGGCAAACGAAAATGAAAACATCGCGCCGCCATTTCCTGCTGGTCAGCGCGGGCGTCGGCTCGTCGCTCGCGCTGTCTCGCGTCGCGTTCGCCGCGACCGTTCCCAATGCGCTGAGCGAGAGCGATCCGCAGGCGCAGAAGGTCGGCTATACCGAAGATGCGTCGAAGGTCGACAAGGCAAAATTCCCGAACTTCGCGGCCGGGCAATCGTGCGCGAACTGCTCGCTGTTTCAGGGCAAGGCGTCGGATGCGTACGGCGGCTGCACGCTGTTCGGCGCCAAACAGGTCGCGTCGCGCGGCTGGTGCAGCGCGTACACGAATATGTAAGCACGCCGGCGCATCGTTCTCGGCTGCTACAGCAGCGCCTTTAACACGAGCTCGTGCGAGTGCCCGATCCACACGGCGGCGTCGCGATGATCGCGCAGCGCGTCGCCGGTATTCGGATGCAGAAAGACATCGAGCGCGCCGTGATTGAGCGTGAGCCAGCTGACCACGTCGGCGAACTGTTGGTGCGCGAACGCGAGCTGATACGACCACATCGGATGCGGGCCGACCGGCCGTTCATGGAAGCGCCCGATCTGCAGTTTGTCGCCCCAATGCGCGTCGATCTGCTCGCGAAACGCCCACGCGGCGTCGCGGCTCGCCGCGTCGAAATAAATGTGCGCGTGCCAGCTTTGTATTGCTGAAGCATCGCGAAAGTTCATATCAGAGTTCATTGCCAGGCTCGTTCCGTATCAGTCTTTATCCGACATTCATTCTGCTTCGTTTTCCGCCGGCGCGCGCGCTGCAACGCGCATGTGAAACTGTGTCTGATCCTCGCCGACGATCGCGAAGCCAAGACGATCGTACAGCCGTTTGGCGGGATTGCCCTTGAGCACCTGCAAGCTGACCGGCAGCGCTTCGGCCGCGGCGGCGCGCAGGATCGTGCGCAGCACCTGCTCGCCGATACCGCGGCCTTGTAGCGCCGGCGCGATCTGCAACTGCGCGACGAAACATTCGTCGTCGTTGCGATGCGCCTTCAACAGGCCCGCGGGCGCGCCGTCGATGCAGATCACACTGCGCGGCGTCGTAGCGATGCCGCAGGCGCGCGCGATGGGCGTTTTCGTCGGTCGGCTCGCCGGCGCGCGCCAGGTGTTCGGTCATCGTCGCCTTGCGCAGTTCGAGCAGGAAGGGTTCGTCGTCGGGTTGCGCGGGGCGCAAGGTCAACCCGGATCGTTGGTCGGGCAGTTGGGCGGTCATGTCGGCAAGGTGGTAGCGCGCGATCGGGCACGCGATGATCGTGCGAAGCGCGAGTAAGAATTGTCGTCGATTGTCGCGTCCGCTGCGCTTTTATTACCACGCGGCTATGTTGCGGTCTTCCCACTTTGCGATGCGGTCATCGTTGCCGGTGCCCGTGAGTGCCTGTGTCGCTATCGGCGTTGGGTGGCATGCGCTTTGCTCTAACGTCTGGCTCCATCGCGGCCACGCTATCCGCACCCCTGTACGAACAGACAAAACGGGCCTCGCGATGCTGCGAGCGTCAGATGATTTTCCGGGGACGTTCGCGTCATACGGCGAACGTCGTAATCAACGTTGCGAGGTGTGCTATGGCGATGATCGAGGCGGTACCCAGCGTCTCGGCAGATGGACGGGCGGTGATTTTCCAGCTTTCGTCGCGGGGACGAGACCTTGAATGCGCGGTCACGCGCGAGGCGCTCGAACAGCACTTCTGGCTGCAACGCGGCGCGGGTGAGGCGCGCATTCTGAAGACGTTCGCGGATGGGCGCCAACGCATTACCGCGATCGCCGAACGAAAAATGCTCGCGCGTCCCGGTGAGAAGGTCTTGCTGACGATCGACGATTTCTCTACACGCGGTTGACGTGCGTGGCGCGGCGGGCCGAAAAGCCCGTTGTTACATCGATTCGCCAAATTAAGCCGCCAATGTCCCTCGCTTCGCGCAATTGCATTCGCGGGTGCGCGCCTACACTCTTTTCCATGGAGCGACAAATCACCGAACTCCATCGATGCGACTTCCCCTCGTGTCGGATTTGAACCGTACCGTTGATGAAGTAGTCCGCAGTTCGCAGTTCGCAGTTGACGCAATATGAAGCGCGCAATGCATTGAACACGCGCGCGAAGCAAAAGGGGTAGCGGCCAGCAGTAGGAAATAACGAGGACCGGCCCACATGCAGTGGTATTTGGAAGTGAATTGAATCGACAGTTCGAAACGTGCTGTCGAGCGGTAGAAATTGCCGTTGCAGTACACGTAAGCAATAGCTTTGCAGGTTAGGTGGTTATAGGTTTGCAGGCACTCCACGCGCCTGCTCGACTGTTCCATCCTGTCAGCCCTGTTCCCTCGCGGAACAGGGCTTTTTTTCGTCGCAACGAAACGCGCTGCTTGTTTCCGGCGGCTTCGAACCGATATGGGGACAGTGCGTTCTTCGATACGTCGAAGAACCGGCACGTCGCAGAGCGTGAACTGTCGGGCGCGAAATGCGTCGGACGTTCGAGCGCGGCGTTTGCCGCCGTCGCGTGCCGAAGTCCGGGCGCGCTGCCGAAAGAAGGAGGTTGAATCGATGTCTAGCAAATCGCGAGTTCGCAAGCCCGGCCGCACGGCCATGTCCCCCTTGTTGCGTTCCCTCACGCAGAGCCGCACCGCGCACGCGCCGGTCACTCAGACCATGCTATTGCAGGCCTACGCCGCGCTCGATGCCTTTCGCCGCGGCCACGGCGCACGCATGCTGCACACGACGCTGAGCCGGCATCTGCTGGTGTCGCAGGAACTGACCCGCGCCGGACTGGGCGCCGACGCGCTCGCGGACATCGAAAGCGCGCATGCGGCGATGGTGCGGCTCGACATGCGCGAGCGCAGGACCGGCCGCTGGTCGCTCGAAGACGACGACTACGCACGTCTGTGCACGGCGCTCGCGATCTTCGACGGACAACTGTCGGCCGCGTCGCTGAGCGAGCTGGCGAGCGCGGAAGCGAAAATGATCGAAGGTCTGATGCGCTCCGCGCGGCTGAGAGCGCTGGCGGAAGCGCCAGTTTGAGCGTCCCGCAACATGCAAAACGCCCCTATAGGGGCGCTTTTCACATTCGGCGCGGACGTAAATTGATTCCGGAGAATGCTTGAATGCGGCATCGACGTGTCGCGCGCGGCCGGCTGATGCGCGCCGCGTGGCTCGTTACGAGTGTCCGTAGAAGTCCCGCCGGGCGCGTTTGCCGCTGAGGTTCCCGCTTGCTAGACTGGCTGCGCCTGATTGCCACCTATCTGCCTGCCTACCTGCTATGGCACCGAGGCCGGGCGTCGCTGACGTCGTTGCGATGCCGACCCGCGCATACAACCGAGCCCTGTCGGAGACCCCATGTCCTACATGCTGCTGATCGTCGAACCCACGGACCAACGCGAGGAGCGCGGCGAAGCCGCCGGTCGCGACCTCTATGACCAGATGGTGCGGTTCTCCGAGAACCTGAAAGCGCGCGGCAAGCTGCTCGCGGTCGAATCGCTGACTTCGCAGAAGGACGCCGTGCGCGTGCAGGTCCGCAATGGCCAGTCGAAGCTCGTCGACGGGCCGTTCGCCGAGGCGAAGGAGATGATCGGCGGCTTCTTTCTGCTGAACTGCGACAGCCGCGAAGAGGCCGTGGCGATCGCGCAAACCTGTCCGGCGGCGGCGTGGTGCACGGTCGAGGTCCGCAAGCTCGGCCCGTGCTTCATCTAGCCACGGGTGGCTCTCGCGTCATCCGCTTCGTGTTTTCCCTGGGATGCCGGGACCGCCGCGGGTGTCGATCTGACCTTGCATCGCGCGTCGTGTGAGTAAGGGGCTAGCCGGCGTGGCCTCTCCAAGCGATTCACGCGAATCCACTCACCACGAACCACTAACAACAAGGAGCAACGACATGCGATTCATGATCATCGTAAAAGCCACGGCCGCGAGCGAAGCCGGCGAGATGCCCGAACCGTCGCTGATCGCCGCGATGGGCGCCTACCACGAAGAACTCTCGAAGGCCGGCGTCCTGCTCGATGCAACCGGCCTGCAGCCGAGCTCGAAAGGCTGGCGCGTGCGCTATAGCGGCGGCAAACGGAGCGTCGTGGACGGACCGTTCGCGGAGACCAAAGAGCTGATTGCTGGCTACACGTTGATCCAGGTGCGCTCGCGCGACGAGGCGATGGAATGGGCGCGGCGTTTCCCGGCCCCGTTCGGTGAGCACGCCGATGGCGAAATCGAAGTGCGGCAGCTGTTCGAGATCGACGACTTCGAGCCGGGACCGGAAGTCGAGCGCTTTCGCAAGCTCGAAGAAGATCACCGCTGAGGTGAAGGCTGACGCCGTGACGATACAGGCCACCCATCGTGCGATCGACGCTGTCTGGCGGATCGAATCCGCGAAGGTCATCGCTCACGTCGCGCGGATCGTGCGCGACGTGGGGCTCGCCGAGGAACTCGCGCAGGACGCGCTGGTGGCCGCGCTCGAGCATTGGCCGAACGCGGGCGTGCCCGACAACCCCGGAGCCTGGCTGATGACGGCCGCGAAAAACCGCGCGCTCGATCGCTTGCGCCAGGAAGCGCTGCATGCGCGCAAGCGCGAGGAGCTCGGCCACGATCTCGACGCGATCGAGGCGCACGTGGTGCCCGATTTCGTCGATGCGCTCGATGCCGCGCGCGCCGACGACATCGGCGACGATTTGCTGCGGCTCATCTTCACCGCGTGCCATCCGGTGCTGTCGACCGATGCGCGCGTCGCGCTGACGCTGCGCCTGCTCGGCGGCCTCACCACCGACGAAATCGCGCGCGCGTTTCTCGTGCCGGAGCCGACCATCGCGCAGCGGATCGTGCGCGCGAAGCGCACGCTGTCGGCGGCGCGCGTGCCGTTCGAGGTGCCGCAGGCGGACGCGCGCGCGGCGAGGCTCGCGTCGGTGCTGCAGGTGATCTACCTGATTTTCAACGAAGGGTATTCGGCTACTGCCGGCGACGACTGGATGCGCCCGGCGCTATGCGAGGAGGCGCTGCGGCTCGGGCGCGTGTTGAGCGGACTCGTCGCCGACGAAAGCGAGGTCCACGGTCTGGTTGCGCTAATGGAGATCCAGGCGTCGCGCACGCATGCGCGCACCGATGCGCAGGGGCGGCCGGTGCTGTTGCTCGATCAGGATCGCAGCCGTTGGGACCCGCTGCTGATTCGCCGCGGCCTCGCGGCGTTGGACAGCGCGCATGCACTCGGCGGCGCAAGCGGGCCGTATGCGTTGCAGGCGGCGCTCGCCGCGTGTCATGCGCGGGCACGCCGCGCCGAGGACACCGACTGGGCGCAGATCGTCGCGCTCTACGATGCTTTGGCGCAGGTCGCGCCATCGCCGGTCGTGGAGTTGAATCGCGCGGTCGCGGTGGGGATGGCGTTCGGGCCGACGGCCGGACTCGAGATCGTCGATGCGCTCGCGGCTGGTTCGGCGCTCGAGAATTATCACTGGCTGCCGAGCGTGCGCGGCGATCTGCTGGTCAAGCTCGGACGCATCGACGAAGCGCGCGCTGAGTTCGAGCGCGCCGCGGCGATGACGCGCAATACGCGCGAGCGCGAGCTGTTGCTGGAGCGTGCGCGCGGGCTTGCGCATTGAGTTTTGGGCACCTCCGAGTGCCGCCTCAACGAATCAGCTGCCGCACTCCCAACGCAACGATCAACCCGCCGCACACGCGATCGACCCACATCTTGCCGCGCCGATACACCGACGCGATCCGCGCATGCGACAACGCCAGCGCGACGAACCCGTACCAACTGCTCGCGACGACGAACACCATGCCGAGCATCGCGGCAAACGTGCCGGTGCTCACATGCGCGGGTGCGGCCGACGAAAACACCGCGGCAAAAAACGCCATCGACTTCGGATTCGCGATGTTGGTCGCGAAACCCTGCGCGAACGCCTGCCTGAAGCCACCCGCCGGTGCTTTGACGAGCACCGCCTGCCTTGCCGCCGACGCATTGAAGATCAGCCGCCCGCCGAACCACAGCAGATAACAGGCGCCCACGATCCTGACCACGAGCGCGAGCCACGGGAACGCCGCGAACACGATGCCGACGCCGAGAATCGCGCAACTTGCCCAGAACAGATTGACGAGCACGATGCCGGCGACCATCGCGAGCGCTTCGATGCGCGTCGCCGAAGCGGCCTTATGCGCGACCGCGACGAAGTTCGGGCCCGGACTCACGACGCCCGCGATATACACGGAAAACACGCCGACCACGGCGGACCCATCGATCACGACACACTCCCTGTTGAAAAGCTCCGGCTCGAAGAAGGCAAGCGATGTACCTCGCTCATAGCCCGAAAAACGCCGCGCCTGCGGTCAGGACGCCTGCTCCCGCGACGAGGTACGACACATTGCGCAGCCAGTTCTTGCGCGTGAGCAGCGTGATCGCGCACAGCGCAATCGCGACCTGAATCAGCAGCGTCGCCTGAGCCCAGCGATGATGGCCGTGCAGCAGCGTTTCGCTGCGCGTGTCGGCGGCGACGACCTGTTTTTCGATCGCTTCGGCGTTCGCGCGGATCGGCTCCTTCTGCTGCTTGTATTTCTCGACGTCGGCGACGAATTTCGCGTGCGCGTCGGTATTGGGCGCCGACAGCGCCGCGCCGAGTTCGGCGAGGTTCTCCTTCTCGCCCTTCGCCTGGTAGTAGCTCCACTGGTTCGACGCTTCGGTCTTCTTGATCGCGGCTTCGTTCTTGAAGAACAGCGCGAGGTTTTCGGCGTTGCCGCTCTGGTACGCGCACAGCGCGCCGATCGTCGCGAGGATCGCGGTCATCACGGCCATCCGGCTCGCGAACGGATCGGCGTCGTGATGCCCGGCGTGGCCGGCGTGTTCGACGGCGTGGTCGTGCGGACCGTGCACTTCATATTCATCAGACATCAGATTCTCCGAGGCAATGCTTTTGTCGTTCTCGCCGGGCGGCGCGGGCGCCCGGCGGCCTCAATCTTAGCGTGTTGCGGGCGGCCTGAGGCCGCGGCTTCAATGCAGTGTCGCCGCCAGCGGGTTGCGCAGACCTGTGTCGGAGGTTGGTTATTGCATAAGGATCACGACGCGCCCGCGCGTGCCGGCGGCGACCGCGTCGTAGGCTTCGCGCGCGCGGGCGAGCGGAAATTCCTGTGCGATCGCCGGGCCGCTCAGCTTGCCGCTGTCGAAGCCCTCGACGAGCGACCTCATCAGCGGCGCTGATTGCGCGACGCCGAGCTTCGCGCTGTCGACACCGAGCAATTGCGTCTCGTTGTGATAGAAATCGATCAGATCGAACTCGACCCGGCGCTTGCCGGTCGCGCTGATTTCGAGCACGCGGCCGCGCCGCTTCGCGAGACTCAGCGCGGTCTCGAACGCGACACCGCCTACCGTGTCGTAGACGACTTCCGCGCCTGCGCCGCCGGTCAGCTCGCGCACACGTTCGGCTGCGTGTTCGTCGAACGGTACGTAGGCGTCGATCAGGCGGCCCGCGGGCGTGGCCGGATCGAGCGGCCGGCGGTCGACGGCGATCACGCGCGCGCCGCGTGCCTTCGCGATCTGCGCAACCGCGCCGCCGACACCGCCGCCCGCGCCAAGCACCGCGACGGTCTCGCCGGCCTGCAAGCTTGCGTATTCGACGGTGCCGAGCCACGCGACCACGAAGTTCACGCCGATTGCCGCCGCCTCGACATGGCTCAACGCAACGGGCTTGCGTGACAGCGCCGCGACCGGAATGCCGAGGTACTCGGCGTGCGTGCCGTCGCGCGTGAAGCCGATGTCGCCGCCGGTGCCCCACACTTCGGCGTCACGCCACGCGGCCGGGCCATCCACCACCACGCCGCTGAAGTCGCGCCCCGGTATGCGCGGCAGCACCGTATGTTCGAAACGGCCGGCCACGTTCTTCACGTCGCTCGGATTGACCGAGGCCGCCATGACCCGCACGACCGCATGCTCCGCGTCGGCCTGCGGCGTCGGCAGATCGACGTATTCGAGCACTTCGGGGTTGCCGAAAGATTTGAACTGGATCGCTTTCATCGTGCGTGGCTCCGGTTGGTCTTGCGCCGCGTTGCGCAGCGAATGCTCCGTAGTCTAGGTGACGAACGCGCAGCGGGTACGCGAACACCCAGGCCCTAACCCGCCTGACCCGCCTCGCCGGCTTTCGGCGCCTGAGCATGCCGCTGATGATCGGCGGCCAGAAACATGTACATCGCCGGCACGACGAACAACGTGAACAGCGTGCCGATCGACATCCCCGTGAAAATCACGAGCCCCATCGCGTTGCGGCCCGCCGCGCCCGCGCCCGACGCGATCACGAGCGGCACCACGCCGAGCACCATCGCGGCGGTCGTCATCAGGATCGGACGCAGCCGCACGCCGGCGGCTTCCTCGACCGCTTCGCGCTTGCCGCGGCCCGCGCGCTGCAATTCGTTGGCGAACTGCACGATCAGAATGCCGTGCTTGCTGACGAGTCCCATCAGCGTGACGAGACCGACCTGCGTGTAGATGTTCAGCGTAGTCAGGCCGATGTTGATGAAGATCAGCGCGCCGAACAGCGCCATCGGTACCGAGATCAGGATCACGATCGGATCGCGGAAGCTCTCGAATTGCGCCGCGAGCGCGAGGAACACGATGATCGTCGCAAGCAGCAGCGTAATGACGAAGCCACCCGACTCCTGCACGAACTGGCGCGACGCTCCCGAGTAATCGGCCGAATATCCGGCCGGCGCGACCTGTGCGGTCGCCTTGCGCAGAAAATCGAGCACCTGGCCTTGCGACACGCCCGGCACGATCACGCCGGAGATCGTCGCCGAGTTCAACTGCTGGAAGTGATTGATCGATTCGGGCACGACGCTGTGCTTTATATGCGCGACCGTCGAGGCCGGAATCACGCTGCCGTCCGGCGTGCGCAGATAGTAGTCGAGCACCTGCGACGGATTGAGCCGATCGGTCTGCAGCACCTGCGGAATCACCTTGTACGAACGCCCCGCGATCGAGAAATAGTTGACGTAGCCGCCGCCCAGCGCCGAACCGAGTGCCTGTCCGACGTCGCTTTGCGATAGCCCGAGCGAGGCCACCTTGTCGCGATCGACGACGAGCACCGCTTCCGGCTTGTCGATTTTCAGGTCGGTATCGACGAAGAAGAACATGCCGCTCGCGCGCGCTTTTTCGAGCACCGCTTGCGATACCTCGTTGAGGTTTTGGAACGGCTCGGTCGTGCTGATTACGAACTGCACCGGCAAGCCCTGCGAGCCCGGCAGCGGGGGAAACTGGAACGCTGCGACGCGTGCGCCCGCGATCTGATTCCACTTCTGCTGCAATTCCTCCTGCAGTACGGTCGCGTTTTTGCCGCGCTGATCCCAGGTCTTGAACAGCACCCCGCCGATGCCCTGGTTGATGGTCGGCGAACCCGTCAGCTGGAACATCTGCGAGTACTCGGGCAGCGATTTCGAGGCATCGAACACCTGGTCCGCATAGGTCTGCATCTGCTGGATCGTCGCGTTCGGCGGCCCGATGATCTGCGACAGCACGACGCCCTGATCTTCCTGCGGCGCGAGTTCCGACTTGGAGGTCATGAACAGATACACGGTGCCGCACAGCAGCAGCGCGCCCATCACCACGAACACGGGCCAGGTATCGAGCGTCGCATGCAACAGCCGGCCATAGCCGCGATGCACGCGCTCGAACTGACGGTCGACGAAACGCGCGAAACGCCCCGATTCCTGCTCGGCGCGAAAGAAGCGCGAACACATCATCGGCGACAACGTGAGCGCAATTACGCCCGATACCGTCACCGCACCCGCGAGCGTGAACGCGAATTCGGTGAAGAGCGCGCCCGTCAGCCCGCCCTGGAAGCCGATCGGCGCGTACACGGCGATCAGCACGACGGTCATCGCGACGATCGGGCCGCCGAGTTCGCGCGCGGCGATCAGCGCCGCGTCGAACGGCGTCTTGCCTTCGTGCTTCATATGCCGATCGACGTTCTCGACGACGATGATCGCGTCGTCCACGACGAGCCCGATCGCGAGCACGAGCGCGAGCAGCGTCAGCAGATTGATCGAATAGCCGAGCGCCTGCATCACGAAGAACGTGCCGATCAGCGACAGCGGCATCGCGATCAACGGCACGATCACCGCGCGGAAACTGCCGAGAAACAGGAAGATCACGATGGTGACGATCACGAGCGCTTCGACGAGCGTCTTGATCACTTCCCTGATCGCGGTGTTCACGAAGTCGGTCGCGTCATACACGATGTCGCCCGTCATACCGGTCGGGAACTGCCTCTGCAGATCGGGGAACACGGTTTTCACCCGCTTGGCCACATCGAGAATGTTCGCGTCCGGCGCGACCTTGATACCGATGAACACGGAGCGCTTGCCGCTGAACGCGACGTTGAAGTCGTAGCTGTCGGCGCCGAGCACGACGTTCGCGACATCCTGGAGACGCACGATCGAGCCGTTCTTCTGCTTGACGACGAGCTGCTTGAAATCGTCGACGGTATGCAGGTCCGTGCCCGCTTCGAGGTCGACGCTGACCATCTGCCCCTTCGTCGTGCCGAGCGTCGCGAGATAGTTGTTGTTGCCGAGCGCGGTGAACACGTCGCTCGCGCTGACGCCGTGCGCGGCGAGCCGCGCCGAATCCAGCCACGCGCGCATCGCGAACTGCCGGCCGCCGAGCACTTCGGCGGTCTGCACGCCCTGGATCGAGTCGAGCTTCGGCTTGACCACGCGCAACAGGTAGTCGGTGACGTTGTTGCTCGGCAGCACGCTGCTGTAGAAGCCCATGTACATCGCGTCGGTGGTCTGCCCGGTCTGAACCGTCAGCACCGGCTGCTGCGCCTGCGGCGGCAACTGGTTGCGCACCGAGCCGATCTGCGTGTTGATCTCGGTCAGCGCGCGGTTCGCGTCGTAATTCAAACGCAGCGTCGCGACGATAGTCGACACGCCCGTGATGCTCGTCGACGACATATAGTCGATGCCCTGCGCCTGCGCGATCGCCGCTTCGAGCGGCTGGGTAATGAAGCCGGCGATGGTGTCCGGGTTCGCGCCATAGTAGGCCGTCGTGATCGTGACGACCGCGTTCTCGGTCTGCGGATACTGGCTGACCTTCAGCACCGCGAGCGCGCGCAGCCCGAGCACGAGGATCAGCAGGCTCACGACCGAAGCGAGTACCGGCCGGCGGATGAAGATGTCCGTGAACATGATCGGGCGGCCTCGCTTATTGTTCCTGCGGCGTCGGATCCGGACTGTCCGACGGCTGGACGCGGTTGTCGATGATCAGCGGCGTGCCATTCTTCAGCTTGAGCTGGCCGCTCGTCACGACCTGCGTGCCGTCGTCGACGCCCTTCAGAATCGCCACCTGGTCGCCGCGCGTCGGGCCCGGCGTCACGAACACCTGCTGCGCGACGGGCAGCGTCTTGCCCTGCGCGTTGGGCTGCGTGCCGGGCTTCACGATGAACACGGTCGCGCCATACGGGTTGTAGGTGATCGCCGTTTGCGGCAGCGTTAAGTGGCGCTCCTCGGCGCCCGAGTCGATCTTCACGTTCGCGTACATGCCGGGCAGCAGCTTGCGCTCGCGATTGTCGACGCTCGCCTCGATCTGCACGTTGCGCGTCGCGCTGTCGACTTTCGGGCTCATCGACTGGATCTTGCCGGTGAAGCTTCGTCCGCTGTACGCGTTGGTATCTACGCTGACGGTCGCGCCGATCGCGAGCTGGCCGAGCTGCTGTTGCGGCACCGAGAAGTCGGCGTAGATCGGATCGATGGCTTGCAGCGTGACGATCGTATCGCCCGGATTCAGGTATTGCCCCGGATTGATCGTCGTGATGCCGAGGCGCCCCGCGAACGGCGCGCGAATCGTCTTCTTGTCGACGAGCGCCTGCTGCTGCGCGACCTGCGCCTTCTTGCCCTTGAGGTCCGCCGCATCGGCGTCGAGCTGCGCTTTCGCGATCGCCTTGATGTCGTACTGCGCGCGGTCGCGCTCGTAGACCGTCTGCGCGAGGTCGGCCGCGGCCTGCAGCGATTGCAGCAGCGCGACGTCGCTGTCGTCATTGAGTCGCACGAGGATCTGCCCGGCTTTCGCTTCCTGCCCCGACACGAACGCGACCTGGCGCACGAGGCCGGCGACTTCGGTCGTCACGTCGACGCCGCGCACCGCGCGCAGGCTGCCGACCGCCGCGAGCTGCGGCTGCCACGACTGATAGTGGACCACCACCGCCGACACCGTCGCGGGCGGCGTGGTGTTGGCCGCCATGAACTTCGCGAACATGTGCGCGCGGAACAGGTTGAAGCCGACCAGCCCGGCGAGCAGCAGGCCGACGCAGATCAACATAATCACCATGCGCTTCGTCATCGGTTCTCTTTCGGCCATCGTGATGTCCTTGCTCGGCTTGGGGCGAGGGCTGAGGGTTGTGTCAGGGCACGGTCAATGTGGCGTTGCGGCGGCGGGCGCGGCGGCCGACTCGGGCGCCGCGCCATTCCACCAGCCGCCGCCGAGCGCCTGGAACAGCGCGGCCGTGTCGGCGTAACGCGCGGCCTGCGCCTGCGCGAGACTCACCACTGTCTGCTGATACTGGCGTTGCGCGTCGAGCAGCGCGAGGTAGCTCACGCCGCCGACGCGATACTGCCCGCGCGTCAGTTCGAGCGAATCGCTCGCGGCGCGCGACGCGTCGGTCTGCGCCTTGAGGCCGGTCGCATCGTGTTCGAGCGCACGCAGCGTGTCCGCGACGTTCTGGAACGCGAGCAGCACCGTCTCGCGGTATTGCGCGCCGGCCTGCTCGTAGGCGGCCTCGGCCGCGCGCTTCTGCGCGCTCAGCTGGCCACCGTGAAAGACCGGTTGCAGCAAGCCCGCGCCGATGCTCCAGATCGTGCTGCCCGCCCTGAGCACCTGCGCGGGCGTCAGCGCCTCGGCGCCGTAGCTCGCGGACAACGTGATCTGCGGATACATCGCCGCGGTCGCGACGCCGACCTGCGCGCTCGCCTGATGCAGCGTGGCGTCGGCGGCGAGGATGTCGGGGCGCTGGCGCACCAGCGACGACGGCAGGCTCACGGGCAGCGTGTCGGGCAGCGAGAACATGTCGAGTGTGAATTCGGGCACGCCGGTGTCGCTCGGCAGTTTGCCGGCGAGCACCGCAAGCTGGTGGCGCGCCTGGTCGAGTTGCTGATAGAGCGGCGGCAGCGTCGCGCGGGTCTGCGCGAGCAGCGTTTCCTGCGCGAGTACGGCCGCGCGGCTCACGCCGCCGAGTGAGAGTTGCTGGTCGAGCACGTTCAGCTGCTGCTCTTCCTCGGTGGCGATCCGCTCGGTCGCGTCGATCTGTGCGCGCACCGACGCTTCCTTGACCGCCGCGGTCACGATGTTGGCCGATATCGTCAGATAGGCGGCCTGCAGCTGGAAGCGCTGATAGTCGATTTGCGCATGCAGCGCTTCGAGTTCGCGCCGCGCGCCGCCGAACACGTCGAGCTTGTACGAGACGTTGACCGACGCGTTGTAGAGATTGAATTCTTCGACGAGGCCGGGCTGACCGAACGCGATGCCGTTGATCTTTTCGCGCGTGGCGTTGAGTTGCGCGTCGACGCTCGGCAGCAAGGTGCCCCCCGCCTGCGCGATGTAGTTTTCGCGGGCCTGGCGCAACGCGGCCTGGGCCGCGGTCATGTTCGGACTATTGGCGATGGCCTCGCGGATCAGCGCGTCGAGCGGCTCGCAATGAAACAGCGTCCACCATGCGGCGGGAATGTCCTGGGCCGGCGCGAAACGCTGCGGCAGGCCGGCGGGGCCGGGCGCGGAGGCGGTCTGGTCGGGCAGTGGCGTGGGGGTGAAAGTGTTCGTGGCCGGCGCGGGCGGCGCGTGGTAGTCGGGGCCGACCATGCAGCCGGCCAGCGCGATGCAACTGCACAGCGCAACGGAGAGGCGCCGCCAGACAATACGCTGACTCACGTCGATCATCGATCTACCTTGTACGCCAGGGGCGGGTGGACCGGACGAAGATGTTCAGGGCACCCGAACGTTCTTGGAGTTGTCTTGCCGACGCTGGAATTTACCACGCACGGCGCGAGCCGCGTTTGGCCTCGCGTTCGCTAACCGCCGAAGGCGGATACGAGATCACGTAGGAGGGCGGTGATAACGGCTGGAGCTCCGCGCTGTCTGCGGCGGTGCTCGCCTGGTGGCCGGCGAACCGGAATCCTTGTTTGGCCAGGTTCCAGGAGTTGGCATGAACGGACCGCCGGCGCGGTCATTCACGCACCAGCCGCCGAACTCTCCGCCGCCGCCTCATCCGCCGGATAGCGCTGCGCGTCCCTCTTGATACGCCGGCGAATCAGGATCGTCCACAGCGTCAGCGACACGTACACACCATAACGCAGCGCAGTGGATGCAAGCGCCGAGCGCGGGTCGTTCGGCCAATGCAGCACGATCGCGCTTCGCACGATGTTCTCGCCGATCATGCCAATCCCCCACACGAGTGTCATCAGGCGAATATAGGTGGAGAGCATCGGACGATCGCGCCAATGTCGCTCGAACACTTCCACGCTGCGATGATCTTCGCGCGACATCGTCGAGCGCGCCAGATAGAACACCATCGGCTTGCGCAGCGTGAGCGACGCGAGAAACGTGATGCCGATAAAGCCCGACACCATAGGATCTTCGATCAACAGCAGACGCGCGTCGCCGAACACGAGGCTCGTGACGAGCGCTGGCAGCACGCCAGCGAGCACGAGTGCGCTCAGCGCGTCGAAATGCCGGTAACGCAGCAGATCCACCGTCATCCATGCGATCAGCGGCAACGCCGACGCGGCGAGCGCGCCCGTCTGCCCCCAGTGCGGAAACGCGAGCCGGTAGACAAGCAAGGGCAGCGCGAGATTGACGAGCAATGCGCTCAGGTAGCGCAGACGGGATTTCATCGGCTGGGCTGTAACGGCATGGACGGAGGCACGCGCGGCACATGCTGGTGCGCTGTGACAATCGCGCTTCGGCAGCGGCGCACGAACGTATGGAGCCAGTGTAGGGCGAAGTTGCGCGCGTTGCCGGGGTTGGCGGCGCGCAGCGAAAGGCTGGCGCAAGCGCGCCGCGTGCGGGGAATCGGCGGCGCGCCGATGCGATCGCCTGGTTTTACCGGGCCTCGTCCGCCGCTCGCCGCTGCGCGATCAGATCGGCAAGCCGCTCGACCTGCTGCCCTTGCGCATCGAAATTGCCCGCGTCCAGCCACCGCTGATAACACGAACGCAATGCCGGCCATTCGCTGTCGATGATCGAAAACCACGCCGTGTCGCGATTGCGCTCGCGATAGACGATCGCCTGCCGGAAGATCCCCTCGAACGTGAACCCGTAGCGCAGCGCAGCCTTGCGCGACGGCTCGTTCAGCGAATCGCATTTCCATTCGAAACGGCGGTAACCGAGCTTGTCGAACACTTCGCCGAGCAGCAGGTACATGGCATCAGTTGCGATGCGCGTGCGCTTGAGCCGCGGCGAGTACGTGACGTGGCCGACTTCGATCACGCCGTTGGCCGGATCGATCCGCATCAGCGACAGCGTGCCGACGGGCTTGCCCGTCGCGAGGTCGATCACCGCGTAGTGCAGCGGATCTTTCGATGCCGCCATTCGCGTCAGGTGCTCGCGATAGGCCGCGAGGCTGTCGAACGGGCCGACCGCCAGATAGGTCCAGTCGCGGCCGTCGGTGGCCGAGCGGTACGCGTCGAACAGGTCGGCCGCGTGGCGCTCGACGTCGACGGCTTCGAGCCGGCAATAGCGGCCGCTCAGCGGCTCGCGGCCCGGCGGCTGCGCGCCGTGCCAGCCGGGCATGGGCGCGCCGATCGGCTGGCCGTAGGCGTTACGTGTGGGTTCCATGTCCTTTCTCCTGGTCGTCGATGCAGGAACGATACGGCAAACGTGGTATGTTCAAAAGATCCACGACACGCTTATTCGATAGGTCCAGCCGCCATGATCGAAATTATCGGACCGCTCGTCCATGCGAACGACGTTTCCGCCGCGAGCGGCGCCAGCGGGGCCACTCGGCCCGCGCCGCTGCAAAAGCAGCTGATCGAACGTCTGCAGCAGGCGATTCACGCTGGCCGTCTGCCGGCCGGGTCGTTGCTGCCGTCGTCGCGGCTGCTCGCCGCC